>CAWEFS010000001.1:0-137783 GCA_963808375.1 uncultured Actinomycetota bacterium
ATGTCCTACCGGTCTAGAGACGCAGGGCCTGGGCTGCCGCTGTGGCCACCTCACCCCGCAGATCCGAGATCGGGGGATTTCCGCGCGGATGGACGGCGTTCGAAAGCAGGATCACGTAGGTATCCGAACTCGGGTCGATCCAAAGCGTGGTTCCGGTGAAGCCGGTGTGCCCGAAGCTACCGATGGGAAATATTCTGCCGCGCGGCACGGAGTGATCCGTATCGATGTCCCAGCCGAAGCCGCGCAGGTTCTGTCCTCTGATGGCCGGATAGGACGGGGCGAGCAGTGGATAAGCCTCGTTCGGTGTCTTCGCGATGGCCTCTCGGGTGGCGCGGTTGGCTGCTTCGAGTTGCCGAGTGGTGTGCCCGGGCTGCTGAGGAGTTGTCATCAACTTCAGAGTCGCTTGCTTCAGCGGAAAGTTGCTCGGGCGGCCGGCAAGCCGATCAAGCAACGCCTGCGCATAGATGCTGATATCCAGCGCCGTCGAGAACACACCGGCATGCCCCGCGACGCCACCCATGCGGCGCGCTGTCGGGTCGTGCGCGACGCCCCGGAGCAGGCGACCGTAATCGGGGTTCTTGCTCGGATCGTTGCGACTTTCGTCGTCGTGTGTTGTCGGTGCGATGCGCGACAGAACGTCGACACTTCCAGCGCCTGCAAGACATTCGCTGAATCCGCAAGCTTTGGCCATTGGAAGATAGCCGGTATCTTGCATTCCCAGCGGCGCAAAGATGTTCTGCTGCACGTACACGTCTTCTGCCTCGCCGGTGACTTTTTCGATCAGCGCGCCGAGCAGGATGAAGTTGATGTCCGCGTAGCGGAATAGCTCACCGGGGCCCGACTTCAGCCGCATGGTCAGCGCGCGATGAATGCCTTCTGCTTTGTCGGGTCGGTCCAGTCCCCACGGGTCTTTCAGGCTTACGTCTGTCGCTTCACCTGAAGTGTGGGTGAGCAACATGCGAACCGTCACCTTGGCGCGCTGTGGATCGTTGGCCGCGTTGAAGTCGGGCAAATACCTCTGCACGGGATCGTCGAACCGCAGTCTGCCTTGTTCGTAGAGCTGCATGATTGCAGTGGCCGTTGCGAGGCACTTCGTCAACGACGCCATGTCGAAGACGGTGTCCTCGGTCATCGGCTCAGCTGGTGCGGGCGATCCATCGAGCCCTGGTTCGCCGGCCAGTTTGCGCAAGCCGTAAGCCCGATGAAAGACGAGCGTGCCATCGTGTCCGACCATAACCACAGCACCCGGCAACCTATGCGCGGCTATCGCATCGTTCATCAGCTTCGAGATTGTCGCGAAGTCGGGTGTGGGAGCCATGATCGGCGTCTGCGATGTCCGGGGGCACGATGAAGCCGCAGTGAGCGCCAGCACGACAGTGGAAACAGCGACTGCCTTCAACACAAAGTACTTACTGGCCGGGCCCTTCAGACTCGTCCGCAACCGATGCGAGGTATCGATGAATACCTTTTTAAGCGTAGCGGCCACGACCCAGAGTTCTGGGAACTTGGGCGGCTGTGGCGCCGGAAAACTCACCGGGTCGCTCGACAGGAGTTCGATGCTCCATCACCGTGGTGCCCCGTTAGCGACCTGCCTGCACCGGTCGCAGCGGCAGTTCAGTCAAGCGGACGGGATCGCCGGCGTTGATGGTGCCCGCGGTCAGTACCTCGAGGTACACCCCGGCACACGGCACCCTCCCCGATCCTGGCGCCCGCAGCCGGTTTTCGGCCACCAACGTGCGCAGGGCATGCGGGGCTTGCGGCAGCGCGCCGTGTTCGAGGGTGGGGACGGCACACCGCGATGTCGGCTTCAGTATTCGCAGCCGTGTTTCACCGACGAGCAACTGCCCGCCCACCCAATCGTTTTCCGCATACGGCGGGTAGTCGGGCGGTGTGGCAATGACCAGGTTTGGCCGGTAGCGCAACGCCTCGGTGCCAACGTGCTGCACAGTCGCCGTCGTAATGGCATGCAGCGGAGCAAGGTCAGTGAACGAATCGCCGGGCGTTGCCTGAGCGATCTCGAGGAGCTCACCTTCGACTTCGGCGTCCAGCCCCAACTCCAGCACCCTCTCCGGGTCCGGCCGTTCCAGCGTGGCGCCCTGCGGGCGCTGGCTGATCAGTTGTACCGGCCGCCCCAGCAGTTGGGACAGTAAATCGCCGATACCCGGCTCATCAGCGGATACGGTTCTGCCGTCGGGTGTTTCGATGCGGACCTTCCCCGCGTCCACACGCGCAGTGAAATGCAACAGCTCGCGCCATAACCGTGGCTGCTTGGCGCTGGCCACCCGCCCGGTGACCGCGTCGACGAGCGCTAGTCGCCGGTCTCCGTCGGCGCCTCGCTGGTCGACATACATGGTGGTGAGGACTTCACCGAGCATCGACTTGACCGGGTAACGCCGCAGAGTGGCGACACGCATCGGCACCGTCTCGTGACCTGAGGTCATCACGGCATTCAGTATGCGCTCGCCGCGTCACCGACGCCTCGGGCTGTTGCCCGACAGTTACCCCGCGCTTGCGGCGCGGCGAACGAGTTCGTCATAAACCGATGGATCGTCGTGTTCGACGGCGGGATAGCCCGTTTCGCCCAGGGGGCCTGCCGTGATGCCGGGATTATGCACATCGGAGCCGTCGGCGAAAAAGAAGTGCGGGCTGCCCTGCACTTCGTCGACGTGATTGCGATAGGTGGCCATCATGGCACCGCGTGCGGTGCCGTTATCCAAATCGCGACGCAGTGCAGCACTGTCCACGGCGTCGCACTGGTCGGCGACAGCCAGGATCTCGTGCAGCAGCGCGATGGGTTTGCTGTCCCGGAAGAAGGCCTGCCGCAGACCCATATCGAGCTGTTCGGCGGCCAAGGCAGACTGTCGTTTGGCCGCATGGACAGCCTCATTCGGCAACAAGGACGTGATGGGCCAGGCGGAGGCGTCACCCTGCCACGGCTTCCACTGCAACTCTGGAGCCAGCGCGCTGATCACCGGCAGTTCCGCATCGAGGTAGCGCTTGGGGAGAGGAATTCGGTTGACGTCTTCCAGAAGGAACAGTTGAGGGTCCAGGTGCACGTCTTCGTCGAGCCCAGCGCGACGCCGGGCCTGGTAGAAGCGGTGAAACGCGATGGTGGACCAGGCGCAAACGACATCGGTGAACACCGTCACTGTCCCGGGCTTGACGTCGATTGCCACTGCAGCCTCCTGCGCGTTGACCCCAGGCAGGCGTTACCCCGGAAGGGCCGCCTGAAACTTTTCGAGGCGGGGTGCGGTCAGCGGCGGATTCCGGCGCACACTCGGTCCCAGTTGGCCATCCCGATCTTGTCCCGGTCGGCGGCGGTCAGCTCCGCCTCCTCCAGGAAGCGTCGCGCGCCGCCATCCGGCGCTATGCGGTAGGGGTAGTCGGTGGAGAACAGGATGCGGTCGATTCCGAGGACCTCAATAGCCCAACGCAGGTATCGCTGACTGAAGACGCCGCTGGGCGTGACAAGCACGTTGGTGCGGAAGTAGTCGGATACCGGGCGTTTCAGTTGGGCGGCGGCGGTCAGGTCGTCGATCCTGTCGAGATAGAACAGCACCACTTCGCCCCAATGGCCGACGATCACCTGAAGGTCCGGGAACTCGTCGAAGACGCCGGCGAGAATCAAGCGCAGCAGCGCGACGCCGACGTCGTAGTGCCAGCCGACACCGTAGGTGGCCAAGCTGGCGTTGACCGCGTCGTCGAACCCGCTGTAATAGGCCTCCCGTACCGGCGGTGCGGGCACTTGCGGGTGCAGGTACAGCGGAGCGTTGAGCGCAGTGGCCGCCTCGAAGATCGGCCAGAACTCGCGCTCGTCCAGGCTGTGCCCCCGACTGCGGGGAAAGATCAGGGCGCCGTTGAGTCCCAAGGTGCTGACCGCCCGCTGCAACTCGCCGGCGGCTTTGGCCGGATCGGTGGTGGCCAGCGTCGCGAAGCCCTGCAGACGCTCAGGATGCGCGCGCACCGCGTCTGCGACCAGGTCGTTGCACTCGGTCTGCAGCGCCACGGCGTCGCCGGCGACCAGGTTCTGCACGCCCGGGCTGGTCAGGGAGAGAACTTGAACGTCGAGCCCGGAGTCCTCCATCGCCGCAAAGCGTTCCGCGTCCAGGTCGACGAGGCGGTGTGCCAGATCCTCGGGGGCGTTGAGTCCCGGTGGATTCTGCCACTGCGGCTCCAGACGACTCCACGCCTGTTTCACAGCAGCGGTCAGGAAGTGCTCTTCTAATCCAATGGTTTTCACGTCGGCGACTCCTCTTCTTCCCTTGAGTTGACCTGTTCCCGAGGTCAGCTGCGGACTAACCTCGCGTCGGTGACTTGTCCGCCGGGGAAACAACAGGCCACGAACAAGAAAATCGGCCGGGCTGCCCATTCGCGCGCAGTTACGCTCACCACGGAAATCGGAACTGGTGAGGCAATCGGCAGGCCGGGCTGATCCAGTGTGGGCTCACCGCTCGAAGGAACGGAAGGAATCCGACCCGTGCGTCAGTCAAGAGCCGCGTCCATCGTCGCTATCGGCGCAGTTCTGCTGCTCGCGGGGTGTCACACCGGTAAGCAGGCCGGCCCCGCGACCACGACGACATCGTCGTCGAAGCCACCGGTCGCCGAGGCGGCACTGGACGGGCTGCTGCTGAGTCCCGCCGAGATCAACACCGCGATGGGCGCCACCGACATGACCGTCTCCGGCACGTACAACACGTTCGTGGACGACAGCAAGGTCGTTGCGGACAAGGCCTGCCGGGTCACCGCGATCGACGCAGACACCGACAGCTATGCCGACAGCGGCTGGACCGCTGTGCGTGAGCAGTCACTTCGCGAACGCGGCCACCACGCTGCTCATTACGCCGATCAAGCCGTGGTGTTGTTTCCCTCCGCGGACAAAGCGGCTGCCTTCTACACCACTACAACGCAACGATGGCCGGCCTGCTCCAACCGCCAGTTCACCCGTACCCCGGCCGGCGTGGCCGCCCAGCAGTGGGCGGTGGGGCCGATCTCCAACGCCAACGGCACGTTGAGCAACACCATCACCGAACGGGGTGGCAGCGGTGAAGTCTGCGAACGGGCGGTGACGGTCAGCAACAACGTGGCGGTCGACATCTCGACCTGTAGCCACACTAACGCGGCCGGCACCGCAATCAACATTGCGCATCAGATTGCGGCTAAAGCCGGCAAATAGCGTTGCCGCGCCGGTTTCTGCGTTCTGCGGCCCGGAGCTACTCAACTGACACCCGTAATCGAATCGTTTCGAAGACTTGACCAAGTAACTGGCGCGTGTTCAGCGCGTGCCGGTTGTCGACGCCCCTAGCATCACCGATCGACAACGAACATCTTCAAAAGGGTGAAGAACTGATGCGGGCTGGCATTCGGTCGGTGATGGTGATGATCGGGATCGCTGCGGCAATAGTCGCCGATCCCGCCGGTGTGCGTCTCGCCGCAACAGGGTCTTGGCAGGACGAATTCGCCGTCGCATCGGTACTTCCCACGCAAGGGCAACTGGTGGGTGTCGCGCATCCCGTCGTCGTGACGTTCCGCACGCCCGTCGCAAACCGGCGTGCAGCCGAACGCGCTATAGCGGTCAAATCGACACCCGCGATGACCGGTCACTTCGAATGGCTGCGACCCAATGTCGTGCAATGGGTTCCAGACCAATATTGGCCAGCGCACACCACGGTGGCACTATCGGTGGGTGACCAGTCGTCGAATTTCGACACGGGCGCCAAACTCCTTGGCGTAGCTGACATCGCGAACCGCACATTCACCGTGAGCATCGACGGGGTGCCCGCTGACACGCCGCCTCGGCTACCGGCGCCGCATCACCGGCCGCACTGGGGAGAAGAAGGCGTGTTACCGGCGTCGATGGGAAAGCCGGAATTCTCCACCCCCGTCGGTCGGTACGCCGTCATGTCCAAAGACCGCTCCGTGACTATGGATTCGAGCTCGGTCGGTATTCCCGTCACCGATCCCGAGGGATACCGACTCAAAGTAAATGACGCGGTGCGGATCAGCAGCCGGGGGCTCTACGTGCACGCAGCTCCGTGGGCGGTCCTGTCGATGGGCATCGAAAACGTCAGCCACGGCTGCATCAGCCTGGCTCCCGCGGACGCAGAGTGGTACTTCAACAATGTCAAGGTCGGCGACCCGGTCATCGTGCAGTAAGGGGTTTCGCAGACAACCGGCTGATTACGGCGCTTACGACGCCGGCACCGGCGGCGGACCCGGCAGAATTACCGGAAACGCCGTGAGCGCCGGGCCTGGATCGGTCGGCACTCCCTTACCCGCGCCCGTCATCTGCAGCAGCGGCGCTCCTGCCGCCGCCGGAGCACCCGCTGGCGCTCCGGCGGCGGGCACTACTGGGGCAGCCGGCACCGGAGCGCCAGGCGGCACCGGAGGACCCCCCGCGGCAGGTAGTGGACCCGGAAGGGCCATCGGTACCGGCGGTGCGGCGGCCGCTGGCGCGGCGAGCCCTGTCTGCGCACATGTGGGGCTGCCCGCCGCGGGCGCTGTGACGGCCGCGGGCCCATCGAGGCCCGAGAGCTGGTTTGTGCAGGCGGGGCCGCCCGTGCGGAGCGGGGTCGCTGCCGCGTGAGGGCTGAATGCCACCGCAGCACAACACAGCCCAGCACCGGCTGCTGCGACGCCGAACACAGCGATTCTCACCGCTAACTCCCCTTTTTGCAGTATGTCCCCCAGCGAAGGTTGCGGCAGAAATGTACCTCTGTCTATTAGACCTTCGCTAGATTGACGCGTGAGTTGGTTGTGCAACCGTTACGGACCCTGAGTCACGTCGTGATCTGCCGGGCGCGCAGCACTTTCGGCGTCCACACCGGCCAGGCCGAGGAGCCGATGACGAAGCCGTCGTTGAATTGCGCGACGATGCGCGGACCCGTGCGTCCGCTGTTGTCGTACACCGTCGCCGAATCGCATCGGGTGATCGCCGTGGCGGCCAGCGGCCAAAGCCGTTGGTAGCGTAGACGAATCTTGTTCTCGGGCACGTCATGTCCGCCGGCGTTGACGCGCTGACGGACCCGTTGAACGGCCAGTTCTTCGGGGATGAGCAGCAGGTGCAAGACGATCGTGAACTGCGCGGCGTGGGCGGCGTCGATCAGTTCGAGTTTGGACGGATGAGAGAACACGGTTTCGGCGATGAACGACTTGCCCAGCTTGATCAGCTTCAACCGGGTGTCTGCTGATACCCGGGCGGCTTCGTAGGCGTGCGAGGCAGGGTCTTTCGGCCAGCGCTGCTTAGCGATCTCGTCGGCGTTGACGAAGACGCTGCCCGGCAGCAGCGGCGCCAGCGTGAATTCGATGAACGTCGACTTGCCGGCACCGTTGGGCCCGACGACGAGGTCGAGCCGCTTCATCGGCTTCGGGCGGTAGCCTTCCGGCGTCGCTTCGTTCGGAGTACCTCCGAGGTCCCGTCGGGCCGGTGCTCGACGATGTCACCGTCGTCGTTGAGCGCGACGGTGGTGATGCCACGGCCGGCCAGTGTCTGACCGTAATTCGACTGCGCCAGGTTCTCCTGGATCGCCGCGGCGATCTCGGCGTTGAACACCACGCCCTCTTCAGCGCTCAATTCACCAAGGTCGAGGTCGCCGGCCAGCGCGGACTCCACCCGTCGCCGAGCAGCCGTCTGCTGACTCGACACCGCGCGCCCCACCCGCGCCCAATGATCGAGCTGCTGCTTGGCTGAGCGGCTCTGCCGTGCGCCCTCGGCCGCGGCGCTGTCCAGTAGATCGGCGGCGACGCGGGTCACGCGGTCAGAGGTAGTGGCCATGACAACCCTCCTGTAGCACTCTGCTACAAATGTAGCAGCCAGCTGCATCCAGTCGCGGGAACGCTGTAGGCCAACATTGTTGACACGCCCCCGAACGCGGCGTCTACTGAGGGAAAGGCCTGAGTTAGAGGTATCGACATGGTTGTCATCGTTGGATTGCTCGTACTACTCGTCTTCGTGACGTGTGCGCTCACCACATTGATTGACAGGGCCGGCACCCACGACAGTTTCGCCGTTTTGAGTCAGCGAATAGGCCGGCGCGCGGCGCCGACACAGCCGAATATGCCCAGGCACTCTTGAGCTGATAGGTCGACCGACGTCAACTAAGCTGGCTGTCGCCTGTTGGGAGTCGACTTCTTCGCGCCGGTGCCAGATTTGCGTTGCGACTTTGGACTCGCGGCGGGAACCCGCAATCCGGTGCGGGCCACTTCCAAGCTCTGAACGGTCGTTTCGCCGGCAGCCTTCTTCAGCTCGCCCAACACATCTTCGATGCTCTGGGCGAGGGATGCTACGTCCTCGACGTTGTCGGGGCAGGCGACGATGCTCACGGTAAGGGTGTCTTCATACGACACGGCAGTGATGTTGAGGTTGGTGCCCTCGAGCAACGGTGCCAGAGCATGGATGCTGAGGACGCGTGAGCCGGCGCAGTAAATGGTCTCGGGTGGGCCCGGAACATTAGAGGTGATCACGTGAGCCACGGGCGAGTGGAACCGCGACAACTTCAGGTCGGTGTACAGCCCCATTACCTGCCCGATGATGGCCGGCGGAACCAAATCGATGACGTCGGCGAGGTTGACGGGCGGCGTCGCGCGTCGTCGGCCCTTAATCTGCGACGTCTCGGCGCGAATGCTGGCCAGTTGCGCCACCGGGTCGGCTACATCAACCGGTAATTTCACCACGGCCGGAGACCAGCTGTTTGACGTCACGTCGCCGGCGCTGCGGGTTGAGATCGGCATCAGGGTGCGCAGCGGCTGTTCCGGAACTGTGTCGTTTACTTGCAGCCAGCGACGCATCGCCGAGGTCGCTGCGGTGAGGAATACATCGTTGACGGTGACGCCGAACGCGTCAGTGATGGCTTGCAGATCATCCATAGCGACCGCGGCGAATGCGACACTGCGTCGCGCGGTGATCGGAGTATTCAGTAATGTCCGCGGCGAGCTCTCGTCCTTGACGGGCGCCTGGCCATCCCGTCGTTGTGGGCCGTCACGCGAAACGAGTCGGCGGACCTCCCGCAGCGCGATGCCCGCCAGGGATTTCACCGCGACAGGGGCAAGCTTCACCGCGATCCGTGCCCCGACGACGGTGTTGGCGGCGATTTCGTCGACGACGTCCATCGCCATGTCCAATGCAACGGGCAGTTTGGATGCGGCCCGCTGCGGCGTCCCGGCAACTTCCCCGTCTCGATCGGTGGTCATCAGTTTGGGCAGCAGCGAGGTCACCGCACCCACGCCATCGGTGAGGGCGTGGGAGAACTTCATTACGACGACCAGACGGCCGTCGGTGAGGCCATGCAGAACCCAAGCCTCCCATAACGGGCGGTCCCGGCGAAGGCGTTGTGCGTGCAGGTGGCCGACCATTGTGGCCAGTTCCAGCATCGTGCCGGGCTTGGGCAGCCGCACACAATGCAGGTGGTCGCTGACGTTGAATGCGGGGTCCTCGATCCACACCGGTTGGCCCAATCCAAAGGGTTTGGTGAGCAGACGCTGCCGGAAAGCCGGCATTGCGGCAGTGCGCTCACCCAATAGCCGCAGGATTGCCCCGGCGGTCAATTCGCCGTCAGCTGCCGCATCGCAGAACAGCACCGCCAGCACGTGGGTGGGCATCACCGACGTTTCACCGTGCAGCGAAAGTCCATCCAGACCGGTTAACCGATTCATCAGTTGCTCCATTCGCTAACTAAGCTTCCGCCCGCGTCGGCTACGGCTCGCCCGCCGCAGCTGTGGTGCGTTTCCGCAAAGGACGCCAACCAGCCAAATGTCGAGATACCAACATGTTTCGCGTTTCCAGCTGGCTATTTTCGTCAGCTGGTCGTGGCGCTTGCGCCTACACTACACCTGGGCAGCCGCTGTGGGCCCACAATGTTGACAGACGCAGTCCAGGGGACGGCCGGCCGTTATCCGACTTAATTGGACGGACGCGCCTTCCCGGGCTGTTCTGTCGGTGAGCCCGGTGAGCAGGAGGTCCAGCCCGCGGTCGAGTTCGGCCGCGCCGTCGTAGCAGGCCAAAGCCGGTGCCAGCGCACGCACCTGGGGAAATTCGGTGATTGGCAGCCGGTGCAGACCCAAACGCAGAACATCATCGGTCTCCTCGGGTCGTTCGACGACCTCCTGCAGTTCGTTGAGGATGTGGCCGTAAAGGAATCCGAACAACAGCCGGTAGATATGCAGCGCATCGACTCCGCTGAACCCGGCGCCGATAAGCAACGTGACGACGTCTTCGAGGGGACGCAGCATGCCCGGCGGTCGTTGCCCGAGGGGGGTGGACAGGGGCCGAGTGACCAGCAATGGCACCACGTTTGGGTGCGTGATGGCCAGCCGGCGGAAATCATGAGCTACTGCGCGCAGTTGGGCGGCCCAGTCGGAGTCGGCGGTGTCCACCGAAAGTTTACTGAGCACGATTTCGGCGACGCCGTCGAGTACCGCAGCCTTATTGGGTAGGTGGCGGTAAAGCACCGTGGGATCTCGGCCAACCGCGTCGCTAAGTCGGCGCATTGACAACCCGTCTACGCCGTCGCGGTCGATGATTCCCAATGCGGTTTGCAGTATCAGTGGGCGGCTGATCTGTCCGTCAGTTGCACCGTCGGCCCGCGCCAATGCGACATCACCGTCGACGTCCGCGCTGGGCCCAGCGGTCGTCCTTTTCGTCCTCACGGCACAACTTCCTCTCCGGAGCAGTAGACCACGTCGCCCGCTGCCTCGCTGATCGTGCCCGAACTTCGTGCCCGAACACGGATTTCCTGGCGCTCACTCATGTTGACCATTGTAGGTCATCAGTGTGGCGCAACAGCGTTGACAGATCGTTTAAGGCGGTGTGTACTGGAGATATCACGAATTACGGAGGGTATCGACATGCTTGTCATCGGAGGATTAGTACTTCTGACCATCGCGACGATCGTCGGGTTGGTAGGGGTGCTCGGCAATGCAGGCGCCGCGCACCCATTGACTGAGAATTTCTCAGTGTTGGGTTATCACGTCACCGGATCAACCGGGACCTTGTTCTTATTCGGGATCGTCGTCGGCGCGGCGGCACTGTTGGGGCTTAGCGTACTGCTGGCCGGCGCCCGCCGGACTGCGCGACGAGGCCGCAGTGCGCGACGCGATCTGCAAAGCTACCAACGCGAGAACTCGTATTTGGCTCAAGACCGCGACCGTCTGCTCGAACACCATCAGAGTGGCGGCGGGGCCGCCACTGGGATCACGCACGCGGACCGGGCGACGAACACGACACGCCGTAACGGTGGTGGGCTGTTCGGTCGCTTTGCACGTGGCCGGCAAACCGGCGGCCAACCGGTACGTTGACCTAGCGCGATCCAACCGAGACCGGCTGCGTGGGATTCCCCATGCAGCCGGTTTCGTACGCGCTGTCCTACCTCACACGCTGATCATGAGCAGGTCATCGACGGTCGAGACGTTGTCTGGAGCCGCCGCCGCCATCAAGGTGCTATGCGCATGGTCTGGATCTGTGTATGGCGGAACTACCAACAGCAGGACCGTCTTGGGTTGGACGCCGACCACCTCGAGGGTGTTGATCGGCTGACGTCGGTATCCATCGAGTCGCACCCGGCGCCCGCCGGTCGCCAATTTCGCTGGGGCCGTAGCCCAGTCGCTGAGGCGATATATTACGCGATCAATGGCGCCGAGCCGGACCGACAGCACCGCGAGCAAATCAGGCAGCTCTTTGGTGAGGTCATCAGAATGCGGCCACCACGCTCCGTCGACATACCCAGATGCGGGCGCCTTCGGCTTCAACCGTAAGCGCGGCGTGTGATCCGGTGGTGTGTGTTGTCTACCGGTTTGGAGTTGGGCTTCTTGTGGCGTCATGGCGACGCTCCCGTCTTGGCCGCGAGTGGCCAAACTTCATTCGATCGGCGATGACACAACCTCAGAGCGGCCATGTGCGAAGTACCGCCGACGTCTTCCACAGTACTCTTACGTAGTAAGAATCCGGTGAGATCGGTTCTGGGATCGGCGATTCCCTATGGGTGGGCTATCCACGTGACCCCCCATTGCTTCGGAGGCGCCGGTCGTTCGGTAGCGATTCAGACAGCAGTGTGCTCTGGGTTGGCCGCTGCACCATTCTGGGCGGCTGGCAGAGGTGTAGTCGCCTGCGCGGCAGCGGTTTCGCGCGCCAGGAAGCTGCCGAGTTCGCCGATCGCGCTCATGATCGGCGCAGGGAACACCACCGTCGTGTTCTTCTCCACGCCGAGTTCGGCCAGCGTCTGCAGATTCCGCAGCTGCAGGGCGAGCGGATGCGCCATCATCGTGTCCGAGGCGTTTCCGAGGGCAGCTGCGGCCATCGATTCACCCTCCGCGGCGATGATCTTGGCGCGCTTCTCCCGTTCTGCCTCGGCTTGCCGGGCCATTGCGCGCTTCATGCTCTCGGGCAGCTGAATGTCCTTGAGTTCAACCAAATTGACTTCGACGCCCCACTCGAGGGTGGCTCCGTCGAGAATCGTCTGAATGCTGGCGTTGATCTTGTCCGTTTCGGACAGCGCCTCGTCGAGGGTGTGTTGGCCGACGACCTTACGGAGCGTGGTCTGGGCGATTTGATTGATGGCGGCGCCGACATTTTCGATGGCGACCACCGATTTCACCGCGTCGACCACCCGGAAGTAGGCAACCGCGGAGATGTCAACGCTGACGTTGTCGCGAGTGATGATGCCCTGAGACTGGATTGGCATCGTCACGATCCGCAACGACACCCGCAGCAGCCGATCGATCCCCGGGATAATCAGGTTCAGGCCGGGCACCTTGACACCCACGACTCGCCCGAGCCGGAACAGCACACCCTTTTCGTACTGGGTAACCACCTTGAGCGAGAGCGACAGAACGAACAGGCCGATAACGAACAGCGCCACAGCGACAACGATCAGAGCTTTCATGACAGGTCCTTAATGAAGCGAGAAATCGGAGTACTGCGACATGCATGCCGGCGGCTCTGATTCGGGGGATAGATCTCCAGTAGACACCGCGGTACGCGGCGCGTCAACGTTGCGGACATAAGGTGCCCGGTGACGGTGAAGTGACGGTCCCAGTGGGGAATTCGAACGACTCGGGCCGTGAGAGCAGGCACACGGTTTGCATGTCTCGATACACCGACCGAGAAATTTGGCGTTGCGTGAGCATTAGTTATCCGGGCGGAAGGGGCCGTTTCATGGTGGAGACGATGCTCCACTCGAAATACAGATCGCCGCCCTTGTCATAGCCTCGGAAATGGTGAGCCACCTGAACACGCTGAACCGAGGAGCCCACGATCTCCCAGCCCTGCTGTCCGTACTCGTGAGTCTGACGGCTGGCTTCCTCGATCACCGCTTGCAGTGACTCGTGGGTGTTGTAAGTGAAGGTCGTTTCCCAGCGCTGTGGGTGCCATTGGCCGTCTGACGCCTGCCACCAGCCCGGCCCGGGGGAGGAAGTGCTTACTGAAGTGCTCATTTCCGGGAGTTTCAGGCCTTCCGATGACATTGCGACCTCTCTATGTTGACGCGGTGCTGAACAGAAGTCGACGTTTGAGCGGGCTGAGCCGTTGATGTCCGATGTGATTGGGGACGCCTTGCCGTCGCTAGTGTCTACCCAGACGCAACTTAGGCGTTCGGGTGGTGGGCAGAAAGGTAAAGACAGGTATGTCGGATGTCGCGACCGACGAGTCCTCAGCAACGAGGTTCGAACCCGGCGACCGCTGGGTGCCCGCTGATCAGCGGCTGTTCGGCCTGGACCGGCGCACGATCGCGCCCACGCTGGCGGTATTTGCGTTGGTAATAGTCATGTCGGTGGTGTTGCCGCTGATCAACGCCGCCGTGCCCTACCGCGACACCGTCAAGGCCGGCGACGTCATGGAGCTGCGCGGCGACGTGACATTCGTCCCGGCCGCCGGTTGGGGGATCACCTCTGGGGTGCGCGCCGGGCAGGCGCCGTTGTCCGGGGCGTATCCCGACAGCGCGACCGTGGTGAAAGCCAACGTGACCTTCACGGTGCGCACGGCGCCGTTTCACGGCGACGCCGATGCGCTGCTCGACCAGATCGAGAAGACCTCCGATGCGCTCAACCGCGGCCGCGGCGTACACGTGACCAGCCTGCACACCACGATCGTCACCGAGCAGGGCCGGCAGGGTGCCACCGCACAGGTCACCGGCCCGCAGATCGGCGGTGTCATCGCCGCTTTCGTGTTCGACGGACACGGCGTGGAAGCCGAAGCGACGGGGCCGACTGAGGTGGCCGCCGAGCCGGCGTCGGCGGTGATCGGGATGATCCGCAGCATCCGCAACGGGGGACAGGGGAAGTCGTGACGTTGGCTGATCTGGACCGGGCGCGAGACACCGCGCTGGACCTTTCCGGTTGGGGCAGGAAGTTCAGCTTCTACCAGCCGCGCAACTTCGCGTTCTGGGGATACCTGCTGCTGGTGGTGACGGGTTTCTTCGGGTTCCTGGCCAAGCTGGCCCGCGAGTACAACGCCTACGGCGCGGCGATCGGGCTGGCGGTGACGCTATTCGGGATCTACGCCTTCTTCCTCTGGTGGTTCACCGTGCACATCGACCGCTACGCCAAACTGCCCGCCAAGCTGATGGTCGTCGCGTTCTTGTACGGCGGTTTTGCGGCGACGTGGAACATGGCCGCCAACGCCAACGACGCGATTCTGGCGTTGTACGCCAAGTCTTTTGGCCAAGCATGGGCGCTGGACTGGGGTGCGGGCCTGTCGGCGATGTTCACCGAAGAATGGGCCAAGGGTTTCGGGCTGCTGCTGCTAATCGCGCTGGCGCCGCGGGAAGTTCGCACCGCGTTCGACGGGTTCATCCTCGGCGCGTTCATCGGTCTGGGTTTTCAGATCATCGAAGACATCGCCTATGCGCTCACGTCGGCCGGATCGGAATTCGGCGCCAACCAGATCGGGGCGTCGCTGGGCACCATCGTGCTGCGGATGGTCAGCGGGGTGGGTGCGCACATCGTGTACAGCGCGATCTTTGGGGCCGGGCTGATCTACTTGCTCGGCCGGCCGGCCGAGCCGCGGCGGCTCGGCCGGGGGCTGCTGCTGGTGGTGACGGCGATGCTGTTGCACGGGGCGTGGGACACCGCGACAGCCGTTGCCGGCCGCAGTGTGCTTGGCACGCTAGGGCTGTTGGTTGCGGTCATCGTCGCGGCGCTGTTCATCGCGTCGCGGGTGTACAAGGTGACGGTGACGCGGGAACGTGAGTTCCTGCGCGACGTGATGGCGCCGGAACAGGCGCGGGACGTGATTACCTCCGCTGAGCTGGACGCGATGGTCGGAAATCGCAAGACGCGCAAACGGTACCGGAAGGCAGCCGGGCGGACGCGGCCGGAGCGTCGTCGTGCTCGCTATGTTCTGCATGCTGCTTATGACCTTGCGCGGGAGTTGGCTGCTTCGCGTGGTGCTGAAGACGGGCGGGTGCGGTTCGCGCGGGGTGAGGTGGAGAGGATTCGGGCGGGGCGAGCGCCGATTTGGTGAGCCGACAGCCCAACGCCATAACAGTTCGCGTGGAAGTTGGATGGCGACACGCCGGGCGGGTTATCGGCTAACTGTCCCGGCGCGCGCGACGATGGGTGGGCCGATGAGCCCAGTGATGGTGGATTCGAGGTTGATCTTGGACGACGTGCACAAGCCCAAATGACGACCTCGAGTCGTCCGGCGGGCAAGGCTTTCCGGTTGGCGCCGTCACTTGATGACCACCTGACGGCCGAGCGCCTCGCCCGATGTGTTGCCGAGTTGGTCGACGAGCATTTGGACCTCGCCCCGATCTGGTACTCATGCACCGAATTGTCCGGCGCGCCGTCGTATGATCCACGGCCGATGGTGCGCATCCTCTTGTACGGCTACATCACCGGCGTGCGATCGTCGCGGGTCATCGAACGCAAATGCGTTGGAGACCCACCTTTTCGGTGGCTCGCCGCTGGAGCGGTCCCGGAATATCGAGCGATCATGCAATTCCGCAGGGCGCATCTGGCTGCGCTGTGGCACCTCTTTGTGCAGGCTTTGGCATTGTGCCAGGCGGCGGACATGGTCACTCTGGTGCGAGTCGCGCAGGACGGGCGGAGGGCGCGGGTCAATATTGTTCCTGAGGCTGCCGCGGCTGCGATGCTGGCCGATGCCGAAGAGATCGATAAGGTCGAAGATGCGACATTTGGCACACACTATTTCGGTGGCGAGTTGCCACAGCGGTTGCGTCGAAACGAGACTGGGCCGGCCAAAATCCACGCGGCCGCCGTCCTCCGAAACACCAAGATGCCGCGTGCGCTGGTCGCTGCGGTCTTGGTGGCGCTGACCGTCGCCGGCAGCTACTGCGTCGCAGTGCACAAGGAAGTCACGCTCTCTGTTGACGGCTCACCGAAGACCGTGGCGACGATGAAGGCGCGGGTCATCGATGTATTGCGGGAGAACGGCTTAACCGTCGGTGACCACGACGAGCTCGCTCCGGCCGCCGATCTGCCGGTCCGCCGGTCCGACACCATCGTGCTGCGACGCGGCCGGCCGCTGCAGGTGTCGATCGACGGCCAGCCGAGTAGGCAGGTGTGGACAACCGCCACGACGGTCGATGAGGCCCTCATGCAGCTGTCGATGAGCGACGACGCCCCCGTTGCGGCGTCTCGTGCCAGCCGATTACCGCTGGCGGGCATGGCGTTACCGCTGGTGAGCCCTAAGCAGGTTGACATCGACGATGGCGGTGTGGCCAGGACCGCGCGCCTGGCGGCACCCAACGTAGGGGTGCTGCTGGCCGCGGCCGGCGCGCCGCTGGACCAGCAGGACAAGGTGGTGCCGCCGGCGTCGACGCCGGTCACCGAGGGCATGCAGATAGAGGTCACCCGCATCCGGATGCAGACCATTACCACGCGCATGCCGCTGCCGCCTTCGACGTGGCGCATCGAGGACCCGACGATGAACATAAGTCGCCAAATCATGGAGGCCCCCGGCACTCCCGGCACGCAGGACGTCACGTTCGCCGTCTGGACCGTCAACGGCGCCGTAACCGATCAGCAACTCTTGGCCCATGACATTGTGACACCCGCGCGCCCGTCGGTTCAGCGCATCGGCGCCAAGGAGGGTACTGAGGTGCCGCTGGTGAGCGACGGCGAGACGTGGGACGCACTGGCATCTTGCGAATCGACCGGCAACTGGGACATCAACACTGGCAATGGTTTCTACGGCGGCGTGCAATTCAACCAAAGCACTTGGGAGGCATACGGTGGACTGCGCTACGCGCCGCGTGCGGACCTGGCCACCCGAGAAGAGCAGATCGCGATCGCCATGGCGACCCGGGGACGGCAGGGTTGGGGCGCGTGGCCCGTGTGCGGCGCCAGACTGAGGTGAACTGACGATCTCGCCATGCTCGGGTGTGCCTAGGAACCCGTGACGAAATAGAAACCGTTACTCACGGCTCTGCTAAGTATGTCGAAGCGCAGAGCACTCGCATCGACCTAGTGACGGCCGCACGAAGATGATGACGTGAATAATCACAATTCACCAGTTTAGTCGTCGGGTGACGAGGGTAGTAGCTCCACGATGGTTTTAAAGTAGGTGGCGCGGCAAAGCGAAGGTATTCGACGTTGTCCGTTCATTGGTTGGGCCCAACGTCGAACCGCTCTCGCGGCTGTAGCGCTTTGAACGGCATGGGCTGGAGATGACTGAAGATTCGCAAAGCAGTGACCACCGAATACGGGGAACCGACGTGTCACGCCTACCGTTCATGGCGGGGGTTGTGCTTGGGATTTCGGGCCTGCTCACTTTGGTACTGGGCCTGTACACCTTCAGTTCCTGGCGGGGATGGCTCTTCGTTGGCGTCGGAATCATTGTCGTGGCAACCGGTTTGATGCTCCTCTTCCGAGTGTCCTGGGTAGTCGTGCCTGCCGTCGTAGCAGCGTTGGCGTCACTAGTAATCTCGGCCATATGGGTGGCCAAGTACCCTTGGTTCAATTCTGCGACCATATTGTTTGACGTTCTGGCGATTTATGCTATCGCCAGGGAAATGCGTTTATCGCGCGGGAGAAATCCGCTCCGCCCATAGATCCTTCACCGCGCATCAACCGCCTGTGTGACCAACTCCTCGAGCGTGTCAAATACACGCTGCAGCTCGTCGACCAGCCAAGTCCCATTGCGACGCTTGAAGACTTCGAGCAACGACCGGTAGTACCACAGGTGCTCGTGCGGGTCGTGCACACTGAAACGCTGCCACAAGTCGTCGCCGATCCGCCGGTAGTCCCGCAAGATCGCCCGCGCATTGTCGAGCTTGTCGGCCAACGACACCAGCACGGCGTCGTCAGAGGCGTGCGCAAGGTGATCGATATAGCGCTGCTTACGTTCTCGCCACGGCGGTTTGGGGTCTTCGAAAGTATCGCTGCATTCCGCGACGATCGATGCCACCTTTTCGCCGAACTTCTCGCGGATTTCGGCCAAGGTCGGTTCACCGCCTTGATCTTCAGCGGCATCGTGTAGCAGCGCCGCAATCGCCTGCGTCTCACTGCCGCCCGCTTCAATCACCAGACTCGTCGCTGACAACAAGTGGCCCAAGTAAGGGACACGGCTGCCTTTGCGGCTCTGGGTCCGGTGCAGCTGAGCGGCGTAGGTCAACGCATCGTCGAACCTGCTTGTCAGCCGCGGGGAATCTGTCGTTGCCGGCATGAACCTCCTCACGTTGTTCTGTCAACTTCACTGTGACATAGGGGCCCGACATCGAATCTCTTGCGATCGCCCGGCAAAAGAACCAACTCGAAAAGCACGACGGCCGCTTCACCCGTAGGCAAAGCGGCCGCCGCTCGATGCGAGTCTTCACAGCGGAACCCAGACTCCGAAGAAGTCGAAGCCCCACTGGTTGAACTGCGGGTTCCAGACCGGCTTTTCCTGGTAGCCGTAGTAGTTGATCGGACCGTCGCGCCATTCGCCGCCCGGGGGAGGCAACGGCCGGCCCCAATCGGGCCGCGGGGGCTCACCGGGTCCCCACGGCGCGGGCCCGTCACCCCAGGGGGCGTCGTGGAAGTAGCCGCGCTGCGCGTCGCCATGCCAAGGCGCCGGACCGCCGGGGCCGCGATCTCCCGGCCCGCCGGGGGCGTGGTCGCCGGGACCGCCCGGGCCGTGGTCTGCAGGACCGCCCGGACCGCCGCGGCCGTAGTCTCCGGGCCCAGGATCGCCGGGATGCCCACCGGGCGGGGGAGCGCCGGGCCCGCCACCGAGACCACCAGGTCCGCCACCCGGATGTCCACCGGCCGGAGCCCCAAGTGGGGCACCATGATCACCGCCGGGAGCTCCGCCCGGACCGCCGCCCCCGGGGGCACCGCCGCCGCCGGGATTAGCCGGTGCGCCGTGGCCGCCGCCCGGATCACCGGGATGTCCCGGGTCTGCGTAGGCGGCACCGGTGCCGACGCCGAACGCCGCGGCGCTCAGCGCGCTGGCGATGGTCACTCCTCCGACGAGTTGCTTCAGTTTCATGGTTCTCTACCTATCTACTAGCGGACCCGTTCTCCCTGGAAATTAACTAGCTTCGCTAGGGATCAGCTGTACCACCGCCATGCAGATGTTTTGTGTGGGGTCCTTCACCGAGACGCGTCGGAAATGTGATGGTCTGACGGTCAGACATTGCAAAAGGGAGAGCAACGATGCCTTCAAGCACCGCGGACGCTGACGACGAACCAGCCACGTCGTATTTCCGACGCGACGGCAACCAGTTCGTTCCGAACGAGATCGCTCGCGGCGGCTGGGGCCCGACGCTGAGCGGTCACGTCACCGGCGGACTGTTGAGCTGGGCGGCCGAGCAGACCGTCGAAGACCCGGACCTTCAGCCGGCGCGGCTCACCGTCGACCTGCCCGCACCAGTGCCGCTCGAGCCCCTCGAAGTGCGCACCCGGGTGCAGCATGAGCGACGACGCCTCAAACTCGTCGAAGCCAGCCTCCTCCAGCACGGCGACACCGTCGCACGGGCCACCGCGCTGTTCCTGCGGCGTGGGCCGCAACCGGACGGAAAGGTGTGGTCACCACCCGTGCAGATGCCGCAACTGCCGACCGAGATCGAAGACAACCAAACGCTGTTCATCCGGACCTACGGCTGGGGCATCGATCTGCAGAACCCGGACCCGCAGTGGGACAACAACTTCGGCGAGAAATACACCTGGCTGCAGGAAACCCGACCGCTGGTCGGCGGCGAACCGCTGACCGCCTTCAACCGCGCGGCCATGGCCGGTGACGTCACCGCCGCGATCGCCAACTGGGGCACCGAAGGGCTGCAGTTCATCAACGTCGACTACACCCTGACGCTGAGCCGGCTGCCCGACGGACCCTACCTCGGGCTGGCCTCGCTGACCCATTCCAGCCACGACGGGGTGGCCACCGGCTCGGCTGTCCTCGTCGACCAGACCGGCCCAATCGGAACGGGCATCTCGATCGCGGTTGCGCACAAGGGCTTCCGTGCACCCTCACCCACGACATCCGACTGACGTGGCAGGCCTCGGCGGAATGCACTTGCTGTTGGTGTACCGTCGAAAGCGAACTCAATTTTCTCCGCGGTGACCGCGACCCGTCGTCGTCGAAAAACAACTGAGTCATTCAGAACGCGTACGGGTCGGCTCGGCAAGCTCAGAAAGAAAGACCTGCATGGAATCTTCGAATTTATTTTCTCATCCCGAGGCGCCGGAATTCGTCCGCTCGGGCGAGTCCTCGACCGAACCGGTGGAGCACCCGACATTTTCGGATCAGCCTAAGCGAAACCTGACGTGACAGCGCTGTCGCCGTGAACGGCATGACAGGAGCGCGGCGCTCCGCATCTCCGGTGCGGATGACGCTTGCCTCCTCGCTGGGCGGCGACATCGATGGCGCGTGGTGGCCGCGCGGCGGCTCGGTAGCCGCCGAGCTGCCCGAATTGGTCGAGGCGTTGCATCGTTCGCTGGGTGAGATCGTCGATATCCGCGTCAACTGGTCGATCACCGAGCGGACACCCGACTTGAGCGCGATGACTCCCTACGCCATGTCGATCCCTGGCTGGCGGCATGGCCGTCAGCGGCTGATGCTGATCACGGGGCGCCGAGCCTGCGCGAAACTGCTGGTCGTGCCGCATCTGACATCATCGGCGCTGAGCCTGATGGTGTTGCGCCGGGCGGCGGCGCTGCGCATCCCGAACGAACAGTACGCCAGCACGATTTTCAAAACGGCCGACTGTGTCCTACGTGCAGCGCGCGCGGAAAGTGCATGCTGGATTCATCCGCCGCCGGACGGCGCAGTCGCCGAGGCCCAGGTCATGCCCGGAACTCAGCGCCAGGAAGCTTTGGACGACGCTTAGACACCAATGGGCTGGTGCGAGTGCACCAGCCCACGGTAGGTGTGTCAGCTAGACCGCGGTCACCCCGACTGCCTGGGGACCCTTCTGGCCCTGCTCGATGTCGAATTGGACACGCTGATTTTCCTCCAGCGTGCGAAATCCGCTGCCGCGGATTTCCGAATAGTGGACGAACACGTCTTTTGTGCCGTCGTCAGGGGCGATGAAGCCGAAGCCCTTCTCGCCGTTGAACCATTTCACAGTTCCCTGTGCCATTTACTACTTCTTTCATTTTCTTAAAGGATGTACCCAAAACATCCGCGGGAAGCCTAACACGGGAATTCGGCGGTATCGCGGCTTGTGGGGGGCTCCGCGACGCCAACGGCTGATCAGCTGACCAGGGCCAGCGCGTATCCGCGTCGCAGCTTGCCCGACGGAGTCTTCGGAATCATCCCGGGCTCGAGCACTACAACGTTGCGGGGCCGGACGTCGACCTCCGCGAACACCTCATGCGCCACCTGGTGCTCAATGCGACGCACCTCGTCGCTCGACTGCCATGCATTCGACTCCACCGCCACCGCGAAGGACTCCCGCTGCAGCCCGGCGTCCAAGCGCACCGCCACCGCACAACCGGGGCGAACCCCGTCGACGCGGGCGGCGGCGCGTTCGATGTCGGTCGGATAGATGTTGCGTCCGGCCATGATGATGATGTCTTTCACTCGACCGCACACCACGATCTCACCGGCCGAAGTCAGGTATCCCAGGTCGCCGGTGTCCAGCCAACCGTGCGCGTCTTGCGCTGCCATGAAACCGGCCGGGGTGGTGTAGCCGCGGGTCACCGCGCCGCCACGGACCTGGATGACGCCGATGCCGCGCGCTGCCAGCACGTTGCCGTCCTCGTCGATGACGCGCGCCGCCATCCCCTGCAACGGGCGACCGAGCCGCACCAGCCGCCGGGTGCGGCCCCGGCCGGCCGGCACCGCACGGTGCAAGACGGCCATCAGCTGGGCGTCTACCTCGTCAACCGCCATGCCGCCCCCACAGTCGGAGAACGAAACGGCCACTGTCGTTTCGGCCATCCCGTAGGCCGGGACGATGGCCTGCGGCTTCAGCCCGAACGGTGCCCCGGCCGCGCAGAGGTCTTCCACGTCGGCGGGTTCGACGGTCTCCGCGCCGGACAGTGCCCAGCGCAGCGATGACAGGTCGAATTGGCCGGGCACAGCTTGCCTGCGCAACCGTTTGGCGAACAGCTTGTAGGCAAAGTTGGGCGCCGCGGTCATGGTGCCCTTGTACTTGTCAATCAGTCTGGCCCACAACAGGATATCGGTCAGGAAGTCCATCGGTGTGACCTTGACGAGCTCGACGGCGTAATACATCGGCACGGTCAGGTAGCCGGTCATGCCCATGTCGTGGAAACAGGGCAGCCAGCTGACGATCACGTCGGTGTCGGGGTCGACGTGCGCGCCGGCGAACATCGCTTCGGCGTTGGCGACGACATTGGCATGGGTGATGTGAACCGCCTTGGGCGATCCGGTGGAGCCGGACGTCAATTGCAGGAACGCCAAGTCCTGTTCGTCGGTGTCGACCGGGTCGATCGGTTGCCCATCGAGCAGTTGCGCAACGGTCAGAACATGCATGCCCAGTTGCGACAGCAGCGGCGCCGCAGCCATGAAGGGGTCGGAGACGACGACGGCTCGAGCGCCAATCATCTGCACGACGGCGGTCGTCTCCTCGCCCCAGCGCAGCAGATCGGTTCGCGGGGTCGGCTGGTGCAGCATGGTCAGGCTGGCGCCCCGCATCCAAATGGCCTGCGCCGTAGGTGCGATCTCGACCGGTGCGCCGGCCAGCACCGCGACGGCGTCACCGTGGGCGACACCCGCTTGGGCCAACCCGCCCGCGATTCGCCGGGCCCGCTGGTGCACCTGCGCCCAGGTATGCCGCACGGGTGCGCCGGGTTCACCGGTGTTCATGCCCTTCGGGCTGTGTTGGGCGTTGTCGAACATCGTCGTGGTGAATCTGCTCACGAGTGTTCCTCTCGATCAAGCGCGACTGAGCCACGGGCTGGACTCCGCTCGTAGGCTTGCGCGAGCAGACTGATAGTCGAATGGGTGCTGATGATAGCCGCTGAGGTTCGGCTGCCGACCGTCTCAACGAAAGACAGGGTTCGGCCTAAAAAAGTGGCACTCCCCTCGGTTAATTCCTCAACTGGTCAAGAACGCCCTGACTGTAGCTACTACAACGCAAAAAGCCGGTGAAGCGCGCCGACGGTAATGAACGAATCTCCCGACATCGCAACGGGTCAGATAGCTCGCAATCGCTCAGGTGGCTGACGTGCGGCCCTGCTTCCTCAGTTGCGCGTAGCATCAACTCACATTGGTGTTACGTCGCGCGCAACCGATACGAGATTGCGTCATCGCCGATTCGAATGGATTTGGTCGGTTCGCGACTGAAGACAGGAGCGTCGGATGACGCCACAACCAGCTAAAACAGCCGCCGAATGGAAGCAGACTGCACCCGAGAACACCCCGCGCCTCCGCCTCAAGCCGAAGGCGCCCACCACCGGGTTTGTCGATGGGGCTTGGTGGCCGCACAGCAATGACTTGTTGACCGAGCTACCGGACTTATTGGCGGTGTTGTCGGTGCGACTCGGCCCGATCGATCGGGTGATATATAACCTCGCCGAATGGGCGCCGGCCCCTGGAAAAACAGTGCTAGGCAACCGGGTCGTGCGACTGGCCGGCTACCGCCGACAGCCGGTGAACACTATTGAAGTAAGTGGCGCCGACCGCAACAAAATCGCCCTGCTCGTAATACCCGCTGAAACCGAACCAAGGCTCGCTCACGACGCCATGATGGCTGCGGCGACTCGAGATGACGCCTCGACGATCGCCGGCCTACTCCGGCCGGGAACCAAAACCGTCGCGAGCTAGTGACTTGCACCTAACAGCGTGTAGCCAAACCTCTCCGCGTGGCGCGATTTGGCTAAAAGTGCCGTTCACCGCGTCGGGCCTGCCAGCGCTTCTCGACGTGCGACGTCATCTCAGTGACGACGGAACGGCCACTTCCGCGAGGAGACTTGCGCGCGGCGGTTACCAAAACACCGACCGACTCGGCGATGCCGGTGGCGATGGCATCCACCCCGGGCACATTGTCCGGGCAAACGCAGACGCACAGGTCCATCACGTCGCCGTGTGAGGTCAGCGTGATTTGTATCCCGCAGCCGTCCTCGAGTGGCGCAGCGGTGTGCATGCCCACGACCTTCGCTCCGGCACAGTAAGCCGGTGCGGCGGTTTCCGACAGATAGGAGACACTGCCCAGGCAGATCGGTGCGAACCGTCGGGCCGCCGGCCGCAGCCGCTCATAGATCTGCATGCTGCGGTGAGTGACCGCAGGTGGAAACAAGGATGCAAGGGCCGCGAAATCGGCATTCGTTGTTTCGTCGTCGTCTCTGCTTGCTTGGGAGAGCCGCTCGGTAGCGGTATGCAGGTTCGTCAGTATTGCCACCGGATCGTCGATATGGACCGGCAGCCGAACCACCCCTGCTTTGAGGGGGTTTCCCCGGACCGCAGGGTCTCGGGCCGGATCGGAGAGCGGCACCCGCATCAGCACGGGCTCGTCGGGCACGGCGTCGTAGCGCTGCAGCCAGTTGCGCAGCGAAATCGTGCAGGCGGCCAGAAACACAGTGGCCGTGTTACCGCCGAACGCGGCGCTGATCGTCTCGATGTCGGTGCACGGTACAGCGGCGAAAGCCACCGCCCGGCGCCGGGTGATCGGTGCGTTGAACATGCTTTGCAGCGCCGGATTCCGAGTTGAGGACGCAGCGGGCGCAACGGAATCAGATTTGTTGGTGCCGCGCAGACGACGGCGCAGGGTCTGCATCGCGCCAGTGACAGTCTCAGCCATCAGCCACATGCCGGCGGCTTGGTTCTCGACCATTTCCGTCACCGCTTCAGTGGCCAGCTCCCCGAGGCTGGGGGCAGCGCCGAGGCTGACTTCGCTGGGCAGATTGTCGGCCGGGTCGTCCTTCGGATCGTCAGTCAACAGACGCGACCAGAACGACGCGGCACCATAATCCGGCGGTCTCAGCAGCGGCGAGGTCGTCACCGCCAAACCCCAATATCCGCCGGCCAGCCCATCGATGCTCCAGGCCTGCCACAGCGGTTGCCGTCGGCGCTGCCGCTGGGCGCTCAGCGCACCGATCACTTCGGCCAACTCACACCAGCCGCCCGGCGAGCGGAGAGTGGCGCGATGGATCTGCGGGGTCGGGTCGTAGTCGTCGATCTCGGCCCACACCGGCTGACCGATGCCCAACGGCTTGCCCACCAGTCGGCTGCGGAAGTGCGCCAACTGCGGTAGCGACGAGGCGACCAGCCGGTGCAACCGCTCGTGGTTGAGCTGCTCAGACGGTTCGATGACGATCAGCGCGACTGTTTGTGCCGGCATGGTCGATGTTTGCCGGTGCAGCGACAACGCATCCACCGCCGAGAGGCGATCCAGCATTAGCGCCCGATTCCGCACATGCGAGCTCATTTCGATCGGCGGCGACGCGGCCAGACCGGTCGCGCGCGAAGAACCGCCGATGTCGTTCACCCTACCCTCGTCGACCGGGACGACCCGTGCTCCCGGCAGGCCGCCCGCGACGGAACTGGTGAACGTATGATCGTCAACCGTCAAATCGAACTGCGATATCGAGGAACGGAATCTGATGAACGCGGGTGTCGAGCAACTGGAGTTTCAGGCTGAGGCGCGCCAGCTGCTGGACCTGATGGTCCACTCCGTCTACTCCAACAAGGACTCGTTTCTGCGGGAGCTGATCTCCAACGCTTCCGACGCGCTGGACAAGCTGCGCATCGAGGCTTTCCGCAACAAAGACCTCGACGTCGACACCTCCGATCTGCACATCGAGATCGCCGCCGACACCGACGCCCGCACCCTGACCATCCGCGACAACGGCATCGGCATGACCCGCGCCGAGGTCGTCGACCTCATCGGCACATTGGCCAAGTCCGGCACCGCCGAACTGCGCACCAAGCTGCGCGAAGCCAACACCGACACCTCCGAGGAGCTGATCGGCCAATTCGGCATCGGCTTCTATTCGGTGTTCATGGTGGCCGACAAGGTCGAGCTGCTCACCCGCAAGGCCGGCGAGAGCGAAGCCACCAAGTGGGAGTCCAGCGGCGAGGGCACCTACACCATTCAATCGGTTGACGACGCCCCGCAGGGGACGTCGATCACCCTGCACCTCAAGCCCGAGGACATCGACAACGAGCTGCACGATTACACCTCGGAGTGGAAGATCCGCGGCCTGGTCAAGCAGTACTCCGACTTCATCGCCTGGCCGATCCGGATGCAGGTTGAGCGTCATCAACCGGCTGCTTCGGACGAAGAAGGGGCGGGTGGCGAAGAGACCGTCACCGTCGAGACCGAAACCCTCAATTCGATGAAGGCGCTGTGGGCCCGGCCCAAAGACGAGGTGTCCGACGAGGAATACAAGGAGTTCTACAAACACATCGCGCACGCCTGGGACGACCCGCTCGAGGTCATCACGCTGCGCGCCGAGGGCACCTTCGAATACCAGGCGCTGCTGTTCATCCCGTCGCAGGCCCCGTTCGACCTGTTCAACCGCGACAGCCCCATCGGCATCCAGCTGTACGTCAAACGGGTGTTCATCATGGGCGACTGCGATCAGCTCCTGCCCACCTATCTGCGGTTCATCAAGGGTGTCGTCGACGCACAAGATCTGTCGCTCAACGTCTCTCGCGAGATGCTGCAGCAGGACCGGCAGATCAACGCGATTCGTCGCCGGCTGACCAAGAAGGTGCTGTCCACCATCAAGGAACTGCAGAGCGAGCGGGCCGAGGACTACCGCACGTTTTGGACGCAGTTCGGCAAGGTTCTCAAAGAGGGCCTGCTGTCCGACTTCGAGAACCGCGAGACGCTGCTGCAAGTCTCGTCGTTCGCCTCGACGCACAGCGAGGAGGAGCCCACCACGCTCGCGCAGTACGTCGAGCGCATGAAAGAGGGCCAAGAGCAGATCTTCTACGCCACCGGCGGCACGCGGCAGCAGATCCTCAGCTCGCCGCACCTGGAGGCGTTCAAGGCCAAGGGCTATGAGGTGCTGCTGTTCACCGACCCGGTCGACGAGATCTGGGTGCAGCAGGTGACCGAGTTCGACGGCAAGCCGCTGCAGTCTGTCGCAAAGGGCGAGGTGGACCTAGACTCCGAGGAGGAGAAGTCCGCGCACGAGGCCGAACGTCAGGAGCAGGAGAAAGAGTTCGCCGACCTGCTCACCTGGCTCAAGGAGACCTTGACCGAGCACGTCAAGGAGGTGCGGCTCTCCACTCGGCTGACCGAGTCACCGGCCTGCCTGATCACCGACACCTTCGGCATCACCCCGGCGCTGGCCGCAATCTACCGGGCGTCCGGTCAGGACATCCCGGCCAGCAAGCGCATCCTGGAGCTGAACCCAACCCATCCACTGGTCATCGGCCTGCGTCAGGCACACGCCGACCGCAAAGACGATCAGGACGTCGCTGAGACGGCCGAGTTGCTCTACGGCGCTGCGCTTTTAGCAGAGGGTGGCGCACCCGACGATCCGGCGCGCTTCGCCGAGTTGGTCACCGATCGGCTGGCGCGGACGATCTAGTGCGGCGGCGCCTCCGCTTACGGAGAAGCGTCTGGGCGATGGCGACGCTGGTCCATATCGGTGGCAGCAGGACGAAGATCGTCAGCATCATCCACTGCGCCGGGTGGCTCGCAAGATAGGGGATGACACTGCTTTGTAACCGAGGGAATAGGTAATTGCGTCCCAGCTTGCAATAGCCGGCGAAGGCGAGAGCTGCGCCCGCGACCACGGTGGCGACGCCCAGAGCCAGCATCAAGGGTCGGGCGACGCCCACTATGAGAAGGAACAGCCCAACCAGCACTGACACCGGCCCGGCGGTGCTGAACCAGCTGATGACACTGGTGCTCGCGAGCACACCAAGCGCGATGAGAACAAGCCCAGCGATTGACGCGCGCCGGGCCGCTGGGCCGGCGCGAACAATCTGGTATGCCAGTCTGGTGACGGTCCGGGACGTGGCGACCAAGGGGCGGAGAAAAGTTGGCGTGGCGCCACCCGAGTCGACCATTTTCGTAGCCACAGCGGCTGCGCGGGTGACGGTTCGGGTGAACAGTGCGCTGCCGACCTCACCGGTGAGCTTCTCCGCCGATACCCTGCACACCTTCAGCATCTCAGCGGCCTGCTCCGGCGGCACCGGTGGGTAGGAGCCGTTCCCCGCGCCGGTAAGTTTGCGGTAAGCAGACATGAAAGCGCCTGTGCTGCCTTCGTCGGCGCCGTTGCGGCGGTCTTCGTCGATCTGCTCTGCGACGTGGCTCAGTTCCTCACCTGCGATGAACCGCTGGAGGCCGGCGGCGACCCACCTCGCCGTTGTCGGCAGGCTGGTTTCCGGTGGTGGCGGGGTGGCGGCGGTGAGGAAAGCCATCTCAGCGCTTGCTTCCCGCCCCCAAATCCCGGGTGGCGGCGCATCACCCGCGATCGCCTCCAGCTTTTCCCGCAGCTCCGTCAAGAAGGCTTTCCGATTTTCGGCTTCGACGGCAAGCTGATACAGCCGCTTCGGATCAAGTAGCAAGTGCACGAGCCAACCCGAGCCGTCGAGTCGGCCCCACATCCAGTCGTTCGCGCGCCACGACGCCTTGTAGAAAGCGCCGAAATGGCGCAGCTGAAGGCCGGTGAGCTTCTCGCTAGCCAACCTTCTGGTGGGGTTCAGGTTAGTCCGGGTGTCTGAACTCATCTGCACCAATTCAGCGGCTTGATCGGCGAGGACCTCGTCCGGCTGAAGGGCGTACCGCGCGACCTGCAGATCGAACAGCCTGGCTGCCACCGCGTCGGCCAGATTACCCTTTGCCGAGTCTCGTTCGGTCGAGTCGCCTTCGATCGGCTTGGTCAAATAAGCGAGCAAGTCTGAAACAAACCTTCGATCCGAAGCGGACGCAGTCTCGGCCGCGCCGTTCGACGGTGCCTCGCCGGGCGGGTCTGCTGGTGGGAGCAGCAGCTTGCGTAGGCGGATGACTACGGTGCCGAGAGCGCGCCACGGCCCGGACTCGTCCTCAGGTGGCATGTCGGCCCTAAGAAGTTGCTTAGCAACGGTTTTCGCGGCCGCCTGAACTTCGGGCAGCTCAGCTGTAGGTTCAGCGGCGGGGGCGTTTGCTTCTGCCGGTTCTCCCCGTTCGGGCACCGCCTTAGTTGCTTGTTCCCTCAGTTTGCCTAGCGTCTCCTTGTCCGACTGGGATGAGCAGATCCGGTAGGCAGATCTGATCAACGCGAGGACGGTGGCTTTTCCCTCATCGAGAGCTTCTCGGCCCGCCTTGTTCAGGCCCGCATAGTCACCCTTCTTCGGCAGCTCGAGAGGCAATGCATCTGCCGCTGCCTGGTAAGCGGTGTCCCGCACACTTTTCGAGTCGACGCCGAACCCGACCGCCAGCTGGCTCATTGCCGAATTCGACGCCGACCGGGCGATGCTGTCGGCGCGCCGCGCTCGGTAACTGTCATAGAACAGCGTGCCCAGACGTTCGTTCATTTGCGCGCCCAGAACAGCGAGCTGCTGCCTCGCGTCGTTCCGTGCCCGCACCTGTCGGTTGTGCGCCGCAATCGCGGTCAAGTCCGCAGAGATGGTCTGCTCCAGCACCGCGCCCACATCTGCGGCCACAGCCGCGAGCAGGCTCGGCGCATTAGCCAACGTGAGGTTCGTCGCAGGCCGCTTGGCGCTGCCGACTTCCGGTACAACGAACGCGAGCACCCGCCGCACCTCGCGGTTGGCCGCCCGGTCGAAAATCGCCTGTAGCGCCGGGCCGAGCGGCCGGTTGGCGAGCAGGCCGCCGTCTGCGGCGAATTGCGAAGTCTTGACGTCGATGTACTCGGTCATGTCGGGGTGGCTGTCGTCAGCTTTCGTGCCGACCGGGATGAAGCCGGGTTCGAACGCCAGCGGAAAAGAAGCGCTGCAACGTGCGGCCAACGCGAGCGCCGGCACGTTATCTGGCGTCAGATGCGCGGCTTTGAAGCTAAACAATCCGTGATGATCGGTGTCCGGAACGAGCGTGTTGTACTCGTCGGTGAAGGTGCCGGTCTCACCGGTGAGGAGGGTGGTGGTGACGAACACGCGCGTTGGGTCGTCGTCTCGGATAGCTGTGCTGCGCGACGACCCCGCAAGTTCTTCTAGACCGGCGCGAAGGCGTTGCAGCAGCACCTTGTCGCCATAAAGCAACGAAGCTGCTTGCTTATCTGCTGGATCGCGCAACAGATCAGCAAGAGAGCCTTCTCCGAACCACAAATCCCGGAGCCCGTCAAGGTCGAAACCTTGAACGCAGGCCAACCCGAGAATGACGGCGTTGATTCCGCCAGCGCTGGTGCCGGATAAGACATCGATACTGCAATCCATGTCGAGGATATTCAGCAGCGCCGCATACCGCTTCACTACCTCCGCGCGGCTACCCTCGCGAGTCTTCAGGTCAGCTGCTTTGCGGCGAGTCTTACTGGCCGCCAGAAGCAAATTCATCTCCCGGGCCATGCCGCCCATCCAGACTGCCAGGCTCACACCACCGGTGAAGACAACTGCCAGCCGCAGCTCCGCCGACGGCGGCGAACTGTCAGCCGGACTGGGCTCCGAAGGGCTCACGGTTGCAGTCATATCGACCGCGCGCTGCTATTGCGGGCCACTAATTCAGATGCCCACGCGTCGATCGGCCCGTCTGCTTCACTGCGCTCGCTCATGGAGGCTGTTATATACCGGCAGAGTTCTGTGCGGCGCGCTATTCGATTGTCCGTACCGGAATGACTCGCCGCGGTTTATGAGTGGATGTGCCGATCGACTGCGATCGGCACATCCGTGGTTGTGCAAGCCGGCAGGCGTCGCTGTCTTAGACGGCGAGCAGCCGGTCGAAGAAGTCGCGGTAGCGTTTCAGGGCCAGACGAAGGTCTTCGGTGGAAGCGTCTTCGCCACGGGCCCAGTGTCCTTCGAGTCGTGAACGTGTCTCGGCGAAGCTTTTTGTGAGCTGGTCGACCACATCGGACACCAGCCCGTCCGCTTTGTGGACGCACTCTTCGGGGTCGTCGACGAACGCCGCCTGCACACTGTCCCAACGCGCACGAAGGCCGGCGAGCTCATCGTCGGCGAATAAGGCCTGCTCGGTAGATGATTCGCCGACTGCCCCCGCACCGCGCGGTACTTCAGCCGGTGCTTGCGTATTCGACGGTTCGGAGTGCGCTACCGGTGGTGGTTCTTGGTTTGGCGCCGCGTCGAGAGCATCAGTCGAGTGTCGGGCCTCGGGAATGGTCGATTCGGTGGGTGCCGTCGATGGGTCCGCGCTCACCGCAGACGTCGGCGGCTGCTCGGACAAATCTTCGGTTCGCGCCGGCGCAGTACCCTCCGGCGGTTGTGCGGACTGAGCGGGAGAATCGTGAGTCGTCATGGCCTTGTCTCCTGTGACGGGGTGTTGTCTGTCGTTGTCTCGAGCAACTTTTCGAAAAGCGTGCGGTAGTGGACGAACGCTTGACGCTGACGCTCGGTGCCGACGTCACCGTTCTGCTGCGAGAGGTGAATGCCGTGGCCGGCTCGGTAGTTCTCGACGACCGTCGGATGGTCGACCGAAATATCGGCGGCCTGCTGTTCGAAGTCGTCGACGGGGTAACCACGCTCGCGCATCAGTTCTGTCACGAGCCGGTCCGCGTCGCCCACTGCGTTCGACGGATTGTCGACGAAAGCTGTCTGCACCGTCTGCCAGCGGATCGAGTATTGCTCTAATGCCTTCGGCGACAACGGGCGTATGTCGAGCTTGCCTCGTTTCCGTTCGCGGGCGGCCAGTTCTTTCTCTGCTGCTCTCTGATCGCCGGCCTCGGAGACGGTCCGCTCGTACTCAGGACCGAATCGCTCCTGCAGGCGCTTTGTTCTCTTGCGACGGCTCGCCGAGATTGCGGCGATCAACACGGCGACGACAAGGACACTCGCCGCGATCAAAATCCAACCCCAAATAGGCATTTTGCGCTCCCTTCGTCCTCATCCTCAGCCTGGCGTCCGAGCGGTGTCAATGGTCGGGGCCGGCTGCCCCGGGGTGGGTGTCGATCAGTAGTAGTGGCGGCGCCCGCCGACAGCGCGTCCCGTTGCGCCCAGGATCGCCAGCAGCAGGCCGATGATGAGCAGGACGACGCCGAAAACCACCAGGAGGTGCGCGAAAGCGAAGGTGGGAACCAGGCTGGGCAGCACGAGTCCCAAAACGATCAGGACGATGCCGAGAACGATCATGGCGGAGCCTTTCTGATCAGGCCGGGCGGTTGCTCGACGTTGACTCAGTTGACCACCCCTGAGGGGGGTGGCAATACACCCCTAAGGAGGTAATCTTCCGGATCATGCCCACTACCAACGGCCGTCCCATCACGGTGGCGCTGGTCGACGACTACGACGTGGTGGTGATGGGCGTGGCCAAGATGCTCGACCGGTACCGCGACCGGATCGTCATCGCCGAACTCGACTCCTCGATGCCGGTGGCAGACACCGTCGACATCGTCTTGTACGACTCGTTCGCCCAGCCGGAATCCGATCACGAAGAGATCGCCGTCCTGGTCGCCAACCCGCGGGCGCACCGAGTGGTGGTGTACACGTGGAACTTTCACCCCGACCTGGTCGCCAGTGCCCGGCAGCAAGGAGCACACGGCTACCTGTCCAAGACGCTGCCGGCGCGGGAACTGGTCGCCGCGTTAGAGGCGGTGCACGCCGGTGAAAACGTCATCAGCGACGTCCCGCCGCGCACGCGCAGCGCTCCGGGGCTCGACTGGCCGGGCCGCGGCGAAGGCCTCAGCGACCGCGAGTCGGAGATCCTGGCGCTGATCACCCAGGGCAAGAGCAACGCCGACGTGGCCCGACTGACCTACCTCAGCCCGAACACGGTGAAGTCCTACATTCGCAGCATCTACCGAAAGATCAACGCCGGCAGCCGAACTCAGGCAGTGCTCTGGGGTGTGGAGCACGGCTTCACCCCGGACCATCACCGCATCGAACACTGGCGCGGCGGACCCTGAGTGCTCGCGTCAGCAGGTAAGCGGCGCTGAATAGCTGCCACGTGATGATTGTGTAGACGCTGGCTCGTTCCCACACCGCCGGCGGCAGCACACGAATCGCCTTGATCGTCATGTCGAGCACGAGAACTACGAAGCTGAGCAGGCCCAGCACGCCGAAGCCGACCGAGACCGTGCGATACCAACGCGGTCCGTGTCTTCCGATGACAGCAGAGCCGGCCACAATCGCCGCGTTGCCACCGACGATTGCCAGCACCGCACCGGCCTCGTGCACCCAGATGGCGCCATCGGCGTGCGCGGCGGGTCCGCTGTGCACGACAGCCACCGCGATGTTGCCGACGGCGTTCGCCGCCGCCAAAGCAACAAAGCAGCGGGCGGGTTGGCCGGCGGCAGTGACGGCGAGGATCGCACCGAGCAGGAACAGCGTTCCCTGCAAACAGAAGGCGGTGTTCATCAGACCCGCCAACGGAGATACGGATAGCAGGCCGAGATCGCTGATGTAGTTGCGCGTGTAGCTGTAATGCGGCCGGGCTCCGTACGCGGCAACGGCTTCCAGGGCCAGGTAACCCGCTGCTGCGACAAGCCACGCCGTCGCAGCGCTCATCGTCGGGCGGCGTCGCCCGGCATTGTCGGGCATCAAGCTCCTCTCCCGGCGGCATCCCGGCCGCAAGCTTGCCACGAAAAGGATCACAGTTTGGCGGTCCTGCCCCTCGGGTACGGTGAGCGCCATGACCAGCGCAGACCCCGCAGAAGGGTTAGCACCCACACCCACCGGTGAAGTCTGGAGGGGACGCGCTTACCCGCTCGGCGCAACCTACGACGGCGCCGGCACCAACTTCGCGGTGTTCAGCGAGGTCGCCGACCTTGTCGAACTGTGCCTGTTCGATGAGGAGGGCAACGAATCGCGGATTCCGCTGCCTGAGGTCGACTACTACGTCTGGCACGGCTACATCCCGAACATCCAGCCCGGTCACCGCTACGGGTATCGCGTCCACGGACCCTACGACCCGTCCAATGGGCTGCGGTGCAACCCGAACAAGCTGCTGGTGGACCCGTACTCGAAGGCCATCGACGGCACGTTCGGCTGGGACCAGTCGCTGTTCAGCTACAACTTCGGCGACCCGGACAGTCACAACGAGGAAGACTCCGCGGCCAACATGCCCAAGTCGGTGGTGATCAACCCCTACTTCGACTGGGGCACCGACCGCCCGCCGGGCCACGAGTACGCCGACACCGTCATCTACGAGGCGCACGTCAAAGGCTTGACCCAGACGCACCCGGACATTCCGGAGCAGATCCGCGGCACCTACGCCGCAGTCGCGCATCCGGCGATCATTGAGCACCTGCAGAGCCTGGGCATCAACGCGATCGAGTTGATGCCGGTGCACCACTTCGCCAACGACTCCACCTTGGTCGACAAGGGCCTGTCCAACTACTGGGGCTACAACACCGTCGGCTTTCTGGCGCCGGACTCGAAGTACTCCAGCGCCACCATCGCGGGCGGGCAGGTGCAGGAGTTCAAGGCGATGGTGCGCACCCTGCACGAGGCCGGCATCGAGGTCATCCTCGACGTCGTCTACAACCACACCGCCGAGGGCAACCACATGGGCCCGACGCTGTCGATGCGCGGGATCGACAACGCCGCCTATTACCGGCTGGTCGACGACGATAAGCGCTACTACATGGACTACACCGGCACCGGCAACAGCCTCAACGTCGGACACCCGCACGCGCTGCAGCTGATCATGGATTCACTGCGGTACTGGGTGACCGAGATGCACGTCGACGGCTTCCGTTTCGACCTTGCTTCCACACTGGCGCGGGAGTTCTACGACGTGGACCGGCTGGCGGCGTTTTTCGAGCTCGTGCAGCAGGACCCGGTGGTCAGCCAGGTCAAGCTGATCGCCGAGCCGTGGGACGTCGGTCCGGGCGGCTACCAGGTCGGCAACTTCCCGCCCCAGTGGACCGAGTGGAACGGCAAGTACCGCGACACCGTGCGCGACTTCTGGCGCGGCGAGCCCGCCACGCTCGACGAATTCGCCTACCGGCTGACCGGATCGGCTGACCTCTACGAGCACACCGGACGCCGGCCGGTCGCGTCGATCAACTTCGTCACCGCCCACGACGGGTTCACGCTGCGCGACCTGGTTTCTTACAACGAGAAGCACAACGAAGCCAACGGCGAGGACAACAACGACGGCGAGAGCCACAACCGGTCCTGGAACTGCGGCGAGGAAGGGCCGACCGAAGACCCGGAAATCAACGAGTTGCGTGGCCGCCAGCAGCGCAACTTCATCGCCACGCTGCTGCTGTCGCAGGGTGTGCCGATGATCTGCCACGGCGACGAGCTCGGCCGCTCCCAGGGCGGCAACAACAACGGCTTCTGCCAGGACAACGAGATCACTTGGATCGACTGGTCCAAGGCGGACGCCGAACTGCTGGAATTCACCCGCACGGTGTCCGAGCTGCGCGCCAAGCATCCGGTGTTTCGCCGGCGGCGGTTCTTCAGCGGCGAGCCGGTGGGCCGCCGCGGGGTGGCTGGGCTGCCTGACATCGCCTGGTTCACGCCCGACGGCGACGAGATGGGCGGAGAGGACTGGGGCGCGGGCTTCGCCAAGTCGGTCGCGGTGTTCCTCAACGGTCACGGTATTCCAGATCGCGACCCCCGCGGCCAGCTGATCATCGACGACTCGTTCCTGTTGTGCTTCAACGCCCACCACGAGCCACTCGAATTCACCACGCCGCCTGATGATTTCGGCGCTCACTGGCGGACTGTGGTGTCCACGTCCGCGGACACCACCAAGCCGGCCGTCGAAATCGGCGCCGCGTCGACCTTCACCGTCGACGCCCGCGCCACCGTGGTGCTGCAGGCCGTGCCGGCTGACGAGGCGGGCTGACGGCAGGCTGACGATCAGACGCCGTGCGAGTAGTCCGAATCGGCGCCTCGGGCGACGGGACGGGCCGGATCGGAACTCCACTCCGACCAGGATCCGGGAAACAACGCGGCCTGCACGCCGACGGCGGCAAGTGCGGCGGTCAGGACGCTTGCGGTGACGCCTGAGCCGCAGTAGACGCCGACTTCGTCTGCGGAAGCGATACCGCGGTCGGCCAGCAACTCGGCCAATGTGGTGCCGTCCAGGAACGTTCCATCGTCGGCCAACACTGCGGTACTGGGCAGGTTGTCGGCGCCCGGAATGTGACCGGCAACCGGATCGACCGGCTCGACGTCACCGCGGAAGCGTTCCGGCGCGCGGGCGTCGAGCAGTTTGCGGCCGCCCGTGCTCACCTGTTGCGCCGTCAAGGCCGGCAGGCCACCGGAATACAGATCATCGTGCGGCACAACGACGTCGCCCGGGTTCGGGTGCACCGGGCCGGTTTCCACCGCTTCGCCGGCTGCCCGCCAGGCGGACAGGCCGCCGTCCAAAATGCGCACACCCGGGATTCCCGCTGCGGTCAACACCCACCACGCCCGGGCCGACCCGGCCCGATTCCAGTCGTCGTACACCACGATCGGCACGTCCCGCCGGATGCCCCAGCGGCGGGCGGCGGCCTCGACGCGCCGGCCCGACGGCAACGGATGGCGTCCGCGGCCGGCGACGCTGTGATCGCTCAGTTCGTCCTCGAGGGACACATATGTCGCACCCGGCAGGTGATCCTGCAGGTATGCCGGATAGCCGTCAGGCTCACCGAGCTTCCACCGCACGTCCAGAACTGTCACCGGGCGGCCGGACCGGATCAACTCGGCAAGCTCACCCGCGGTGATCAGCACCTGGGCTCGTGTCACCACCGGCTCGGCGCTCCTTGTCTGCGGCGTCAGAAGCAACGAGCATATCGACATGACCGACATCAGGCAGCTCCATAGCGCCCTGGTGCTTCGCCTGCTCGGCGATAAGGCCAAGGCGCCGCGCACCCTGCGTAGGTCCGCGTTCGACGGTGGGGCGTCGGGCGGTCTGAACGAACCGCTGCGCACCTTGGTCGAGAAGGTCGCCCACCACTCCGACCAGGTGACCGACGAGGACGTCGCCGCTGCCCGCGCCGCGGGTTTGACCGAAGACCAGATCTTCGAGGTGGTGGTGTGCGCAGCCGTCGGAGAGGCCAACCGCCAGTACACCAATGCGCTCGCTGTGCTGGCCGACGCGACCGGCGAAGCAGGATCGATTCCATGAGGCTAGACGTCCTGGACCGAGGTCATCGCCGGCACGTCAAGGCGTTGCTGGCAGTGATCCGGCTCGTCTCGCGCCAACCGGTGGTCGACGCCGTCAAGCTGGCGTTCTACCGCCCGGAGTTCTACGGTGGCGGTCCGCTGACCCACGAGGCGATGCGCGGTCCGTCGGCCTGGTCGATAGGTGATCGCGAATTGATGGCGGCGATCGTCTCCCAGGCCACTCGGTCGCCGTTCTGCGTCGCCGCGCACACCAGCACGTCGAGCCGGTGGTACCGCGACACCGCGAAAGTGACCGCGGCCCTTGCCGACCTGGACACCGCACCCATCAGCGAGCCGCTGCGCGCGACGCTGCGGCTGCTGAACAAGCTGGCTCGGGAGGACCGAATCGGCGTCGAGGACATCGACGCCGTGCTCGACGCGGGCGTTTCCAAACGCGAGATAGAAGACGCCCTGGCCGTCGGCCTGGTGTTCGGCATCACCGCCCGACTGGCCAACGCTTTCGACTTCGCCATACCCAGCGCAGCCGCGATGGACGCCGGTGCCCGGCATCTACTGAAGCGCGGCTACAAGTAGGCACAGTACTCGGCGCCCAGGCGGTGCGCTGAAGTCTGTTGAACGGCTCACGACGGGTTCGGCGCCTGCGTCAGACCAGCTTCGGCGTTGCGGCGCTCGATCATCAGCCGATCTTTGCTGCGCAGCATGCGCAGCAGCGAAACCAGCACCAGCCCTCCGACCATGTTGCCCACGACGGTGTAGCCGAACCAGTACAGCCAGTCCAGGTAGCCGAATGGTGCGTGGTTGGTGACCAGGGCACCGAAGATGATCAGTGAGTCGAGGATCGAGTGGAACAGTTGCAGTCCGGCGAGCAGGAACGCCCCGGCGGCGGCTGCCGCGATCTTGCCGAACACCGATTCGGTGCCGTGCTGCATCCGGGTCATCAACGTGATGACCATCCCGGCGAGGATCGCCAGCGCGAAGCTCTGCGCGGACAGCGGTGCTGTAGCGAACCGGCCGGCGGTCTCCACCGCTTGAGTGTGCAGCTCGGGGAAGGCGACCATGATCAGCCACATGAGCAGCCAGCCGCCGACCAGGTTGGCGACCATGGTGCCGCCCCACGACTTGATCAGCTGAGCGATGGTCGCCCGCTTGGCGGCCACTGCGGCCACCGGAACCAGGAAGCCCTCGGTGAAAAGTTCGCTGCGGCCGAGCAGCAGAGCAAGAAACCCGATCGAGAACGCCAAGCCGCCCAGCAGGACGTTGTGTGTCTGATGCAGGACCGACAGGTAGGCAAGAATGCCCATTGCGACCTCGGTGCCGCCGAAGAAGCCGGTCACCAGAACGCCATGCCAACTGCGCTGCAAGCGCTGCGTGCCCTGGTGCACCAACCTGGTGAAGGCGTCCTCCAGCTCGTCCTCGATAGGGCTTTCGACGTCGCCGACGCGCGGTCGGCTGATGTGACTCACGGTGGCTTCCTCGATGCTGGACGACATATGCACCCCGAATACTAGGCAGGCCAGCGGCGGTGGACGCGGTCAACCCGGACGAGCACCGGTCACATCGGTCACAGCTGTCACTGGCGGCGGGAGGTGTCGTTGTGCCCAGCTCGTAGCGACAATTCGCCCCCGACCCGTCAGTTGTTTTCGAAGGTGGGCGCAACGGACGCTGCCGAGCCGTGTCTGGCGTCCGAGACTACGTCGAGTTACCGTGCAGGTCTGACTAGGGTTTGGTTTCATGGCAGAGCGGCTGTCTGCACGCGAGGCAAAACGGTTGCAGACGAAGGAACGATTGATGGGTGCGGCCATCGCGGAGTTCAAGCGGACCGGAATGGCCGAGGCCGACGTCAGTGCGATCGTGGCAGCCGCGGGAGTTGCGCACGGCACGTTCTTCTTTCACTTCCCGACCAAACAGCATGTGTTGCTCGAACTCGAACGGCGGGAAGAAGAACGGATCACCAAGCGGTTGGCGCAATTCGTCGAGTCAAAGCAGGAACTTTCCGCCGTGCTGAACGAGGCAGTCCGGTTGGTAGTGGGACTGGAACGCCGATTGGGCGACCTGCTGTTCAACGACTTTCTGGCGCTTCACTTCTCGCCAACCCGCCCACCGGTGGAAGGCGTCGAGGATCACCCCGTCATCGTTCTGGTGGCGCAAGAGATCGACAACGCCCGCCAGCGCGGCCGGACCGACCCGAAAGTCAACCCAGCGAACAGCGCGGTGTTCTTTCTGCTGGGTCTCTACGCTCTGTTGGTCACCACCAATGACTGGCCGACGAGGCAGACGCTGCTCGACGATTATGTGGTGAGGAGTTTGCGGAGCATAGAGGCCCGATGTTGAACTAATCCTTGGTGACTTCAGTCAGTGTTGATACGGTTAGCCGGTGAGTCAGCGCAGCGCTGTCGACAATCGGACGTTGTCATTCGAAGAGCATTTGGAGCAGTCGCGGCTCGCCCAGCGTCAGGCTGACAAATGGCTCATCTCCGGTAGCTTACTGATCGGCACCGCAGCATTAGGAGTATTCGGGCTGCCACTGTTCCTGCGCGGGGTCTGGCTGCTGCGCCGGGCGCATCGCGACGGATTGTCCGTCCGGCCGACTCTGGTCACGCTGCTCGGCTACCTGGTCATCATCGACGCCGCCATCAACACCGTGGGTTGGGCGCTCGATTTGGTCGCCAACCATACGCTGCTTGCCCGCGTCCTGCTCAACGGGTGGGGCAACATGTTCGACGCCGGATACTTCTGGCACTACAACGAACTGTGGGTCGGGGGCGCGGCCGGGCCGGGCGAAAAGGCCTGGGAAGCCGGGTTGATTCTGACGGTGTTCACAATGCGCATCGCCGCGGCGATCGGGTTTTTGCAGATGAAACGGTGGGGTCATCAGTGGATGGTGATCACCTGCTGGATGGGTGTGGTGATATGGATCGGCTACGTGTTCAACATGACGATGTTCGCCGATGTGCGCTACGCCGGTGTGGTGTTCCCAGTCGTCGGCTGGTGGCTCTATGACATCTTCTACATCTCTCCGTTCCTCGCCATCCCGTACCTGCACACCGTGAACCGCGAGATCTTCTCCGATTGACCGGCAGCGACCTCGTCGTCGCGCAGTCACATCAGTTTCTGAAGGAAAAAGCGTTGGTTGTGCTGGCATGAAGTGGTCCCCGTCGCGCTAACAAAGTGAGGGGTGTAGACACCGTGGACGCCGCCCGACTATCGTTGACCCGAGTCAGCGAAACCTGCGCCTGAAAGTCGCATGCTCATGAACTATGTCTGGGAGATCCTGCGCTATGTCGCCGCGTGGGGCGGCACCGGCTTGATCATCTGGTTCTGGTATTGGATGTTCTCTAATATCGGGACGTTCTGAGCGTCGTAAGTGGCTGAGCAGTGGGATGGCCGCGCCGTCGAGCTAGAGCGCAGTTGCGCCTTGACGGCAGTCGCGCTGAGTGAGCAACGCCGCGAAGGGGTGCGCCTGGTCACGGGTGAACACCGCGCGTTCGGTTTGAATTCCGCTCTGAGCTTCGTCTACGTCCCCTTCCCGGCGGTGAACGCGTGGACGCGCACAACGTTGACTTGTGGCACCGCCCTGCAATGTTCGCCGTCGAAGGAGCGTCTGACGCAGTACCGGCTCAATGAGTTGGCGGCTCGTGAACTGCGAGCGCTGACGCTCGTGGAAGCCGGTGTCGCGCTGGGCTGGATCGCCTCGCGCTGGCCGGGTCTACTACCGGAACTGCGCCGAACGTTGCCTGGCCTTCAGGCCGCACCCGGGGACGTCGAGGCTCACGAGATGCTGAATCGGGCGCTCGCGCTGGCTGCCACCGGGAAGTTACTGGAGGTGCACCCGCTGCTGGGTAACTTGCCGTTGGCCTACACGAGGCCGCAGAGCTTGACCGACAAATTACGGCGCAGCTTCGGTAGGATGCCATGGGCCACCACCCAAAAGCGCTTGCCGCGCCCGTATTCCGTGCCAGTTGGTGGTGACGGCGGTGTCCGCAACCCGAACCTTCCGCCCCCTAATCGGCCATCGGACAACGACTTCGACGTCACGCCGGACCACCGGCCGGGGATCCCCTATCCCGAATGGAACATGTGGACACAACGGTTCCTGCCTGATCACGTCGCCGTCGTGGAGCACACCGATAACCAAAGCACCCCGCATTCAGCGCCGCTGTCCGCCGACCTGCGCAGCTGGTTCGAGCAACACACCCATCGGTTCATGACTAATGGCCTGGAAGACGGCTCCGACCTGGACGTCGAACAATACGTTCGCCACTACGTCGATGTGACGACCGGGCAAGCTGACGAGCCGAAGATATTCCGCGAACTGCTGCCCGGCAGCCGAAACGTCACCACCGCTCTGCTCCTGGACGCCAGCTCCTCACTCGGAGTGCACGGCGGCCGAATCTTCCGGTTGGAATTAGCTTGTGCAGACGCGCTTTCTCGGGCGATGACGCTGGCCCGCGAACGCCACGGCATCTTCACGTTCACCGGCAACACCCGGCACCGGGTCGAAGTGCGGTGTTTGAAAGACTTCGGGGACCGCCGATTCCTGCTGCCGGGCGGCCAACGGCTTTGCACTGCTGGGTACACCAGGCTCGGTGCGCCGCTTCGACATTTGACCAGCCGGCTGTTACGGCAGCCCTCGGAGCGGCGACTGCTGATCGTCGTCGGTGACGGCCTCATCTCTGACGAGGGCTACGAAGGCCGTTATGGGTGGGCAGACACTGCACACGCCGTCGAGGAAGCTCGGGACGCTGGTGTTTCCATCTACTACATCGGCGTCGGACCCACCCGGGTCGATCCGCTGCCGGAAGTGTTCGGAACAAACCGAGCTCAACGAATCCGACGAGTGGAGGAGCTGCCCTCGGTGCTGGCCCACGTCCATCGGGAACTGGTCACCGCATGATCACCTACTTCGCGAACGGCAATGAAGTGAAACTGTTCGAGCAGGCCTTCCGTCGCCACCTCCCCGTGATGCTCACCGGCCCTACCGGCTGCGGCAAGACACGATTGGTTGAACACATGGGAGTACTGCTGCAGCGCCCGGTGGTCACCATTAGCTGTCACGACGATCTCACCAGCTCAGATCTCGTCGGCCGGTTCCTGGTGAGTGGTGGCGACGTGATCTGGACGGACGGCCCGCTGACCCGGGCGGTCAAGGCCGGGGCGATCTGTTACCTCGACGAGGTGGTGGAGGCGCGCCACGATTCGTTAGCAATACTGCATTCACTGACCGACCACCGCCGCTCGCTGTATCTAGATCGTGCTGGCGAAACCGTCCGGGCACCAGCCGATTTCATGCTGGTCTGCTCCTACAACCCGGCCTACCGCAGCTCGCTCAAAGAGCTCAAGCCGTCCTTCCGGCAACGATTCGTGACGTTGCCGATGACGTATCTGTCCGCCAGCCGCGAAGCCGAGATCGTCGTCGCCGAAGCAGCTGTTCCGCTCACGACCGCCCGGCGACTGGTGGATTGCGCAACAGCGATTCGCGCCGCCAACGAGGCCTTCCACTTTGAGCCGCCATCAACCCGGGTGCTGGTCACTGCCGCGCAGTTGATCGCAGCCGGCGCAACCGTAATGGATGCGGCCGAAGTCTGCATCATCGCGTCGCTGAGCGCCGACGGTGCCCTCAACGAGGGTCTTCGGGAGATCGCCATAGCCACCCTGGCCGCAGTCGACACGCCGACCTAGGAAGGAAGCAGCACCGATGGACCAGAAGGAACAGAAACGCAAACGGGCACTCATCGTGCTGCAGATCCTCATCTACGGCTACCTGCTCACGATGTTCCTCGTCCAGCTCTACATGTCTTTCGCCCGCGGGTGGTGGGATCTGTGAATGTGCCATTGCTGAAGAGGCATTCGGCACTGGATGATCACCACGAGCAGTCTCGACAGGCGCAGCGCAGAGCCGACAAGTGGATGATCACCGGCGCCGCGCTGATGGGGATGTGGGTGCCGGGGGTGATCGGGTTCCCGATCTTCATGCGCGGGGTTTGGCTCCAGCGTCAGGCATTACGCACCGGCTTGTCCGTTCGGCCGATGATAGTGACCTTGATCGGTTACCTCGTGCTGATCGACGGTTGCCTCAACAGCCTTGGCTGGGCCTTAGATCTGGTCGCCAACCACACCTTGATCAATCGCGTGTTGATGGTGGGGTGGGGCAACATGTTCGACGGTGGTTACTTCTGGCACTACAACGAACTGTGGGTCGGGGGCGCGGCCGGCCCGGGCGAGAAAGCCTGGGTAGCCGGGTTGATTCTCACCGTCTTCTCCATGCGGGTCGCCGCGGCGATCGGGTTTTTGCAGATGAAACGGTGGGGTCATCAGTGGATGGTGATCACCTGCTGGATGGGTGTGGTGATATGGATCGGCTACGTGTTCAACATGACGATGTTCGCCGATGTGCGCTACGCCGGTGTGGTGTTCCCAGTCGTCGGCTGGTGGCTCTATGACATCTTCTACATCTCTCCGTTCCTCGCCATCCCGTACCTGCACACCGTGAACCGCGAAATCTTCTCCGACTGAACAATTCGAGGAGCAATGGAACAACAGACGCCGGTCGACGACCTGCCCCAGGGAACCACGCCCTACTACGCGCGGATGCACAAATGGATCAAGCGCGCAGTCCTGATCTGCCTCGTCGCCCTGGTCATCGAAGGAGCATTCACCCTGCCGTTCATGGCCGTCTACTACGGGTATCCGACGCTCAGCCTCACCCAGATCTGCAGCGAACTAATGAAAGTCCGCTACTCCAACGACACCCTGGAGTGCCAGTACCCCTATCCACCGTTTGGGCCGCCCGAGGGTGTCGCCGGAAAACCCTCCGCGAAAGATCAGTGGGGCATCCAACCGGTGCCGAAGTATCACCGCCTGGGGTTTCGTGAGCTGGTGCGGATCCACGACGAACGGCTGGCCCGTCAGGCCGCTATCCCTCACTGAGCGAGCAGATTGACCGCCGTCGTGAAGACCGAGGGCAACGCCCGCGCGGCCGGAACGATGCCTGCCCGCAACGGCGGATGTGCACTTGCCTGCAGCAGCGCCGCAGTCAGCAGCCGGTACCGCCAGGTCAGCTGGCGCCACTGCCGGTCATAGCCGGCCGGTTGTTGTGCAACAACACATTTGACCAGCAGTTGCGCGGCGCCGAACGCTAGGCCCAAGCCCTCGCCGGTCAACGCGTCGATGTAACCGGCCGCGTCACCGACCAGCAACACCCGTCCGGCCGACCGCCGTGAAACCCGTTGCCGCAGCGGACCGGCCGCCCGGTCCGGCTCGTGCGGTCGGCCGACAATTCGCTCCTGCAGAGCCGGGAACTCTTCGAGACGGCCATCGAATCCGCCGCGGCGTGATGTCAACAACGCCACCCCCACACAATCGTCGGCAATCGGCGTCACATACGCCTCGGCGCCGGGCGCCCAATGCACTTCGACGTAGTCCGACCACGGCGCGATCCGCACGTGTCGGCGGATGCCCCAGCGGCGCGGACCCGAACTGGGCAGCTCCAACCCGAGGGCCCGACGGATGGGGGAGTGCAATCCGTCCGCGGCAGCGAGATAGCGTGCGCGCCATTGGCCGGCTCGCACTGAACTTGCATCCTGGGTCACCGGCCCGATGTCGTACTGCTCGATCTGCACACCGGCGGCCAGCGCCGCGTCGAGCAGCGCAGCGTGCAACACCGTTCGGCGTACGCCGCGCCCGCTGCCGCGCTTGAACGGTGCGTCGACGCGCCGGGTGGCGTCCAGGTAGGTGATGCCCCGCACCGGACGTCCGTGCGGGTGCACCCCCAGGCCGTCCAGATACCGCAATGTGTGCGGCATCAACCCCTCGCCGCAGGCCTTATCGATCACTCCGGTGCGCCGCTCGACGACCACCACCTGCAGGCCGGCCCGGGCGCCATACAGTGCAGTCGCCAAGCCGGCCGGGCCGCCTCCGACGACGAGCAGGTCGATCACGACAGACTCGCCAGCGCGGCGTTTTCCACGCGGATCCGCGTTCTCAGCAGGACTGCGTTGAGAATCGAGAAAACCAGCGCGGTGATCCACGCGGTGTGCACCAACGGCAATGCGAAGCCCTCGGTGATGACCGCGACGTAGTTCGGGTGCGGCATGAATCGATAAGGTCCACCGGTGATTCGCGCCGCGCCCGGGATGACGATCACCCGGGCGTTCCACTGGCGATTCAAAGTCGCGATGCACCACCACCGCAAACCCTGCGCCGCCAGCGCGATTCCGAGCATCGGCCAACCCAACGCCGCCGCGAACGGGCGATGCAGGGCGATCGGCTCGACCAGGCAGCCCACCAGCAACGCGGCGTGCAACACCACCATCACCGGGTAGTGGCCGGCACCGAACTCGAGCCCGCCGTGTGCCCGGCTCCAGACGCGGTTGCTCCTGGTGACGACTAGCTCGGCCAGCCGCTCGACGGCGACGGCCAAGATCAGGACCGAATACCAGGTCATGACGGATCACCGCCAGCGCAGCAGGACGAGTTCGGAGCTGAAGCCGGGACCCATCGCCATCATCACTCCCGGACTGCCGACGGGCGGGCGCTTGGCGATGGTGTCGCGCAGCACGTGCAGGACCGATGCCGATGAGATGTTGCCGACTTCGCTGAGTGAGCGCCACGTCAATTCCAGTGCATCGTCGGGCAGTCCCAACGATTCGACGATTGACTCGATGATCTTCGGGCCGCCGGGATGGACTACCCAGGTTGACACGTCGCGGACGTCCAGGCCGTACGCCGCCAAGAAATTGTTCATGCCGTCGGGCAGATGCCGTTCGACGGTGTTTGCGACATCCGGGGCGAGGAATAGGTCGAGTCCGGACGGGCCGACATTCCAGCCCATGGTGCCCAGCGAGTCGGGGTGCAGATGACTACGGGAATCAAGGACTTCGGGCCCGGCGGCGCTGATCACTTCAGCGCGGCGTTCGCCGACCGCGACCACCGCGGCGGCGCCGTCACCGAAGAGCGCGGTGCCGACCAGGCTGCCCATCGAGGGCCCGGCCCCGGGGAAGGTGAGCGAGCACAGCTCCACGGACACCAACACCGCGACCTCGTCAGGTGCCCCCCGCAAGTAGTCGTTGAGCCGGGCCACCCCGGCGGCACCGGCCATGCAACCCAGCCCGAACAGCGGAACGCGCCGCACGTCCTCGCGCAGTCCCAGACGCCCCGCGATCCGGGCGTCCAGCGAGGGCACCGCGATCCCGGTGACGGTCGTCGAGAAGATCGCGTCAACATCCTGCGGCTGCAGTCCGGCCTCGTCCAGCGCGGACGTCAGCGCGGCACAACCGAGGTCCACCGCGTGCTCAAGGAAGATTTCATTGGCTTCGCCGAAGTCGGTCAAAGACGGGTACCGCTCGAGCGGGAGCGCCAGGTAGCGACTGTTGACCTTGGAACTGGCGTGCAGTTTGCGCAGCAGGTCCTCGAAACCATGGAAAGCCGGGTAGTGAGCCAGCGAGTCGGTGATCTCGCTCTGCGAGTAGCAGTGCTCTGGCAGCGCGCCCTGCACACCGGCTACCACGCTGCCTGTGTTGCTGGATTGGAAAGTGTTGCGGGTCATGGTGTTTGCCCTTCCGGAAGCGCAGTGACTCGCCGGCGACGTTGCCTGCCGAGGTCTAATCAACAACGGATGACTTTTGTCAACAACGGATGACTTGGGCCGTAGGCCCGGTTACGGCTGAAGTCAACGACGGCTGACATACGATTCGGTTATGCCCACACCACGGTTTTCCGAGCGTTCTGGTTCACGACCGCGCAATGCCGCCCAGACGCGCGCTGACATTCTGACCGCGGCGCGGCGTCGATTCGCCGCCGAGGGCTACGAGCGGACCACCCTGCGCGCGATCGCAGCCGACGTCGGGGTGGATGCCGCCCTGGTAATCCGGTACTTCGGCAGCAAGCAAGATTTGTTCGCGACGGCAACCGATTTCAGGATCGATCTGCCCGACCTGTCCCACGCCGACCGCGACGACATCCCAGACATGTTGTTGCCGCGCTATTTCGCAGTATGGGAAGAAGACCACACTTTCCTGGCGCTGCTGCGGGCCGCCATGACGAGCCGGGTGGCCGCGGACACCTTGAACCGGACGCTGGCCACCCATGTCGCGCCGACACTGCGGGCAGCCACGCCCGACCATCACCTCGAGCGAATCGCACTGACTGACGCGTTCGTGATCGGGCTGGCTACCACCAGGTCCGTACTCGCCAACCCGCCGGTGGCCAACCTCAGCCGCGAAGAACTCAGCCGATGGGCCGGCCCGGTGTTCCGGCAGCTGCTGACCGGGCCGGCGCCGACGTGATCAGCGCTTCAGCACCCGTTCGCGAACCGTGTCGACGAGGAAACGCCTGGCGGAAACCGGCCGGAACGCCCGCGCGGCTTGGGTGAGGGCGTCGCGCGACTCGGCGCTCAACTCGATGTCGGCCGCAGCGACATTGAACTCGAGCTGCTCCACACTGGACGCCCCCGGAATGGCGACCACGCCGGGCAGGTGGATCAGCCACGCCAGCGCCACCTGCGCCGGCTTGGCGTCGACTTCGGTCGCGACATCGCGCAGGGTCTGCAGCAGCGGCTCGACCCGACGCAGGTTCTCGGTGCCGAACAACGGGTTCACCGCCCGCACCCCGCCGGGCCGGTTGTCGACGCTGTACTTACCGCCCAGCAGTCCCTGTGCCAGCGGACTGTAGGCGATCACCACGCGGTTCTCCTGCTCGGCGAACGGCACCATGTCGTCGAGCGCCTGCGGATGCGCGAGCGAGAAGTGCACCTGGTTGCTGATCACCGGCCTTCCCAGCGCGGCGTCCGCCTTCTTCCAGCGCTCCAGCGAGTAGTTGGACACGCCCGCCGCACCGATGTCACCGCTGTCGAGCAGGCTGCGCAGCCCCGGCATGATCACCGAATCCGGAACGACCGGATTGGGCTGATGCACCTGGTAGAGCGGGATGCGCTTCAGCTGCAAACGCTGCGCGCTGGCGCGCTCGCGCTGCTTGACCACCGGCGCGATCGGCGCGACCGGCATGATCTTGCTGGCCACCGCGACGTCGGCGCGCTTGTCGCCGAGTGCTTCGCCGAGGATGCGTTCGCTCTTGCCGAACCCGTAAACCTCGGCGGTGTCGAACAGCGTCACGCCCAGAGCGAGGGCGCGTTGCACGATCTCCCGTGCCGGCCCTGATGCGTACTGATCGCCATAGCCCCATTCGCGCGAGCCGAACTGCCAGGTGCCGAGCCCGATCCGACTGACCCGGCCTACTCCGTTGACGTCAAGGTATTTCATGACCACCACCGTAGTTGAGTCACGCGGGCCGGCACCGGGTCGGTTAAAAGGTGAAGTGCTCGATGATGAGCTGATTGGCCAGCGGATGCTCGCGCAGTGCCACGCCGAGCACGCCGGTCAGTTCGCTGAGCATCATTTCGTCACCGCCGCGGCTGCGGATCAGGTCGGCGACCCAGACGGCGGTCTCGGCGATCGGGCGACGGTCACCGGTCAACAGCACCGCGGAAATGGCGTGCAGGATCTGGTGCAAGGTGTCGTCGGCGATGTCCATCACGCTGTGCAGACTGTCGGCCTCGGCGGTGGTCACCGCGGCCACCAACGACCACTGCTCGCGCATCAGGGCAACTAGCCGGCGGTGGTCTTCTTCCAGCACGGCCTGTTCGGCGGCCGCCTCGGCGACCAGCGGTGCGGCCGGCTGCACGACGGCGGGAAGGTCGTGCATCACGGTGATCGCAGTGTGCGCGTCCGGGGCCCATGCGGTGGCACCGAGCCCGCGGGCACGCACGTCGTCGGGTCCGAATGCGGGACCGCCGACCACGACGGGGACGCCGACGGCGGTGCTCGCCTCGATAAAACGGCGGCAAGTCGGCAGTGACCCGAGCACGGAGCAGCTCACCGCGACGGCATCCGGACCGATGTCTTGCAGATGCTGGTTGAGTCGCAGCGGATTGGTCGACGCGCCCAGCAGGGTGGTGTCCCAGCCCGCCGCGCGCAGTGCGCAGTCGATGATCATCGCCGGCAGCGCATGCCATTCCCGCTCGGCGCAGGCGACGAGGACTCTGCCGTAGCGGACCGGGTACCGCTGAACGTGGTCGGCGACGACCTTGGTGGCGGCGACCGCGATGGCGGTGGCGGCATGCTCTTGCGCGACCGTCCATTCGCCGCGCTGCCAACGCCGGCCGACCTCGCGCTGCGCTGCGGCGATGACATCCACCAGCACCGACACCGGTTCGGCGCCGGCGGCCAACAGCTCCTGCACCAGCTCGATGACGGCCGCGGTGTCGCTTCTGGACAGAGCGAGATCGTAGATCAGCAGTGGGTCGGCCGGGGAGCTCAGCTCCGGCATGTCACCGCAAGCAACGCCATATCGTCGTGGGCTCGGCCGTCGAGGTATTCCAGGACGTTCTGTTCGACGACCTCGCAGATCACTTCCGGTCCGGCGCCCGCGTACGGCGGCAGCAGCGCCATCAACCGGTCCACCCCGTACTGTCCTTCGTCGCCGAAGGATTCGTCGATGCCGTCGGTGAACATCAGCATCGTGTCGCCCCGGTCCAGCCGGACCGTCACCGGGCGGTAGGTGATGTGCGGGAGCATGCCGGCCGCGGTGCCGCCGACCTCGGGTTGCTCTACCCGGCCGTCCGCGCGCACCACAATGGGCGCCGGGTGGCCGGCCGACGCCAGGTCCAGCTGCAGGCCGCCCTTGCTGTCACTGTCGTTCGGTCGCATCCGGGCGCACACCACCGTGACGAATTGCACGGTGCCCTCGTCGTGCAGCACGCTGTTCAGCGCGCCCAGCACGGCTTCCGGGCGCGGATCGAAATGCCGGGCGGTGCGGATGCTCTGCCGGGCCCGGCCGTTGAGCGCCGCCGCTTCCACCCCCTTGCCGCAGACGTCGCCGAGGCAGAGCAGCCAATCGCCGTCGCGACCTTGGACGTCGTAGAAGTCGCCGCCGATCTCCAGGTGTTCGGCCGCCGGCCGGTAACGCGCGGCCAGCTGGACGCCGTCGATGTCGGGCAGCGACGGCGGGCGCAGGCTGTCCTGCAGCACGGTGGCGACCTTGGCGCGTTCCTCGTACAAGCGAGCACTATCCAAAGCCAGCGCGGCACGTTCCCCGACGCGCTGGATGACATCGATGTCGGCGTCGAACGGACGGGGTCCGCCGCGCACCATCACCAGCGCCCCGAACGTCGCACCGCGGGCGGTCAGGCCGACGCCCAGCACGTCGGCCGGCCGCAAGGTGGCGGCCTCCTCAACCAGCCGCGGGTGCGGGATCATGGTGTACAGGCTGTTTTCGGCGCCATCGCCGAGTGCGACATGCACAAGTTCGGTTCGACCGGTCCGCAGCACCCGGCCCAGCCCATTCGGGTCGACGGCACGCGGGGAGATCACCTCGTGGAAGGCGGTGTCGTCGCCGCCGACCAGCAGCAACCCACCGGTGCGGGTATCCGGCAACACCAGCACGGACCAGTCGGCCAGCTTGGGACGGATCATCGTCAACAGCAGCAGCGCCGTACGGCGCAAATTCAGCGAGCCGGCAAGTGCATGGGCAACCTTTTCAACCAGCTCGTTGCAGTCAGCCGGTGACAGCGCCGCAACAGGCTCGACTCCAATAGTCGGCTTCCGGACCGAGGCAGGGTTCAAACCCACAGCACCACACTTCCCGCCCTGGCGGGCATCGCGTTCGAATACGGAGTCTGCGCTATTCGTGGCGGGCGGTTTCGGCTGCAATCTCAACCGCTGACCAATCTACGCATTTCAGCGCCGGGCTGCCAAAGAACGGTGATCAGCGGCGGGCATCCTCCGGCGCCGCGCCGGGCCCGGTGGGCGGGTCGGCAAACTGTAACAAGTTCTAGCATGGGCACTGACGAGCGGCCACTGCGAAGGACGGAGTGTGATGGTCGAGTTGCACGTGGAGCGGACGATTGCCGCGTCTCCAGAACAAGTCTTCGACTGGTTGGCCGACCCGGCCGGCCTGACCGCTGCTCCGTTGGTGCTCCGCAGCGCTTACCGCAAGTCGGCTCCCGGCCCTGGCAAGGGCGCGGTACGCCAGGTCGTCGGGCTGGGCACGTGGTTCCGGGAAGAGATCACCGCCTACGACCGGCCGCGGGCTTACTCCTACTACATCGTGAATTCGTTCCCGCCGTTCAACCACGAAGGCGGCACGCTGACTTTCACCCCGACCGCCGAGGGCACTCACGTCGACTGGGTGAGCCGCTATACCCATCCCCCTGTTGCCGGCGGCAGGCTGCTGGAACGGGCGACCCGACGGCTGCTCAGCGCCAGCTTCCAGTCGATCCTCGCCGGCTGCGCGAAGGCCCTGGAAACGTAGCCTGCGCCGCCCCTATTCGCTGTCGGCAGGTTCGAGGAGGCGTACCTCCTCGAAGTCCATCTCCGCTTGCAATTCTCGTAACACGATGTCGTCGATGCGGTTCTGGTCGCGCAGCTCGGTGACGGCCCGGCGCTTGTGCTCGAGCACACCCAGCCGTATCTGCCGGATGAGGTCGTACGTCTCGGTGAGGTCGTTGGGTACCGAGGTATCGCCGTCGGCGGCGATGAACTGCACCTGCTTCTCGTACTGCTGCTGCAGCCGGCGCACTACGTCGTCTTCGGCACCCAGCCGGCCGGCAACCAATGGCAAGGCCTCCAGGGCGGCTTGGGCGCCGCGCTTGCGCGCCAGGCGCAGTTCGTCAGCGCGGGCGACGTCTTCTGGCATGTTGGCCCAACGGACGACCGCGGGCAACGTGCTGCCCTGCACGAGAACGGTCACCAAGATCACCACGGACACGATGAAGATGATCAGGCTGCGGTCGGGAAACGCGGCACCGTTGAGAGTGGTCATCGGCACCGCCAGCGCCGCGGCCAGCGACACCGCGCCGCGAAAGCCGGCCCAGCTGCTCACGGCGCGCTGACGGAAGTCGACCCGGCGGGTGCGCTGCGCCTCTCGGCGGTCCACTACGCGGACGGCTGCGGTGGTGAGTTCGACCCAGCCGATCCGGGTGGCGATGACGACACCGGTGACCGCGACGGCCAGCAGCAGGGCGTGGCCCAGTCCGCCGTCGACATGGGAGACGGCCCGCACCGCACCGGGCAGCTGCACTCCGATGAACACCCACAACGATCCGTTGATCAGGAACGTCGAGATGTCCCAGAACGCGAAAGCTTGCAATCGGGAGCGAGCCCGAATCACCCGGGGCCCCACGTAGGTGATCACCAGCGCGGCCACCATCACCGCGACCACCCCGCTGCAGTCAACGGACTGAGCGAGCAGGAACGCCGCGAACGGCGTCAGCACACTCAACGCACCTTCTTCCAGCGGTGCGTCGATTCGCATCCGCAACAACGTCGCGGCTGCGCCGACCAGCAATCCGGCGGCTATCCCGCCGAAGTAGGAGGCGACGAAGCGGCCGACGACGGCGAGCGGACCGATCGAGGGCGCACCGGTTGCCACCGCGACGCTGACAGCGAAGAGCACCAACGCCGTCCCGTCGTTGATGACGCTTTCGGCGCGCAACACGGTCAGCGCCCGGCGGGGCAGCCGCTTGGCCAACCCGGCTACGGCGGCCGCGTCGGTCGGGGACAGCACCGCGCCCAGCACCGCCGCGGCGTGCGACTCCATGCCCAGCGCTCGCGCCGCCCAGGACACCGCGACCGCGGTAGCGATCACCAGCCCAACGCTGAACAACACGATCACCCGCAGATTGGCCCGGATCTCGCGGAAGCTGATGTTCAGGCTTTCCCAATACAGAATGGCCGGCAAGAACAGCAGCAGCACGATCTCGCCGTGCAGGTGAATCCCGCCGAAGCGCGGGATCAAGCCCAGCATCGTGCCGAGAAAGATCAGCAGAACGGGAGGCCCAACGCGATAGCGCTTGCCCAGCACCGTCCCCACCACGACGGTGGAGAACAGCGCGACGATCACGACGAGGGCGAACACCAGCACATCCTCTCGCACGGATGTTTACGGCGCCGGGCGAGGCACGGGACCGCTTGACGGCGCCGCCGTGGGTGTACCCGGTGCGTCGGGGCGTAGAGAGGAAACTCAGTGACTGCGCCGGGGCGGGCCCCGATCCGGTCAGCCGCGAAGTCCGCCGTCCGGTTCCGGCTCACCGGGCGGGGGAACGGGCGCGCCGGCGGGCGGCGGCCCGAGGTGGCTCACCACGAAGTCCGCTGCCTGAACTGCGGTTCCGTTCATTGCATAGCCGACGTGGGCGGCCCAGTCGTTTCCATCGGCGCACACCGGGTCGCCGGGCGCACACAGCTCGAGCGTCTTGGCAACGTAGGCGGGACCGATGACGACATGCGGCTGACTGATCTGGTCCATGAAATTGTTCGACGGCGTGCCGAACAAAGTGACCGCGGCGATGTGGTTGGCCGCGTCCGGCGCCAACGGTTTGGGCACTTCGGCGGGATCGACGCCCGCCGGTATGTTCGCTGAGGTGGCGAATCCGGCGATCGCTGCGCCCTGAGAGAACCCGCCGAGCACGATCTGGGTCCTCGGGCAGTTGGCGATCTCGGATTCGATGTGGGCTTTCTCGTCGAAGAGACCGTGGTAGCCGGTGGCGAAATCATTGGTGGCGGGGTAGTTGATCGCATAAACGTCCATCGACCGCCCGCCCAGCCGCGGACCCAGGGCGTCGACCAACGCCTGCCCGGTGGCGCCGACACCGGGCGCCTCGCTGGTGCCGCGAGCAAACATCAGATCCACGTCGGGGCAGGGCTGCGCGGTCACCGACGGGACGAGCGCGGGCGGCAGCGCCCAACTCGTCGCCGCTGCCACACCGAGCGCGTAAGCAATCCGACGGGAATTCATGGCGACTAAGGCTACCGATGCACAGCGTCGGTCGCGCTCAGTCCTCGAAGTCGGGTCCGATGGACCGGTTGGCCGGTTCACCCGGCCGGTGGTTGGGCTGGGCAGAGACGCGTATCCACACGCCGGGTGGGTAGAAATCCGACCAGCGGCCCGGACTGGCGTAGTGAATCGCGAGGGCGCCGCCGGGTTGGAACTCGAACATGTCGCCGTCCCCGCAATCCCCGGGGTTGTCCTCGCCGCCGAGCCACACTTTGAAAGCCATGCCCGCGAGTATGGCCGACGCCCGCTGGACCGGTCGCGCAGGCGACTGCTTCAGCCTCCACTCGGCGCGCACATCGTTCGGGCCGGCTGCCCCGAAGCGGTCGCTTGGCTGATCACCTTGCCGTTGACCAGGATCCGGCAGGTCACCGATCCCGTGCCGTGGCCCTGCGCGCTGAGCAGGAAAGTATGACCTGGTCCGGCGGAGAACTGCTTGGACCACGGCAGGCCGACATTCGTCTCATGCGCCTGGTTGTAGTCGATCTCGTAGGTCAGGTACTCCGCCATGCCCGGTGCGCCGGTCACTTCGTAGCGGATCAGCGGGTCACCCGCGTGGGCCGTTCCCGGAACGCTGCTGAACGCCAGGATGGCCGCCAGCCCGGTGAGCATGATGCGAAGCGCAGGTCTGGTCATGGTTGTTCATCGTGCACCGCAGTGACCGTTCGCGGGCGCTTTCGCAGGCATTCGGCTGCCGCCGCCCCAGCAATGCCGCGCGGGCAAGGTCGCCGCCCTAAGCCCGCGGTGATCAGCCTAGGGTGAAGTCCGGTATCGGAGCGGAAGGCGGCTGATGGCGCGAACCGGCATCAAACGAAACGACGCCAAACGCATTGTGGTGTGGGGCACCGGCTTCGTCGGCAAGCTGGTGATCGCCGAAATCGTTGAACACCCGCTGTTCGAGTTGGTCGGCGTCGGCGTCAGCAACCCGGCGAAGGTCGGCCGCGATGTCGGCGAAATCTGCGGCTTTCCAGAGCGTTTAGGGATCGCAGCCACCGATGACGTCGATGCGTTGATCGCGCTGAAACCCGACGCACTGGTGCATTACGGTCCGACCGCTGCGCACGCCGAAGCCAACATCGCGTTGATGGTTCGGTTCCTGCGCGCCGGCATCGACGTCTGCTCAACCGCGATGACGCCCTGGGTTTGGCCGACGATGCATCTGAACCCCCCGAACTGGATCCAGCCGATCACCGAAGCCTGCGAACTCGGCGAGTCGTCGTGCTTCACCACCGGCATCGACCCGGGCTTCGCCAACGACCTGTTTCCGATGACCCTGATGGGCGTGTGCTCCGAAGTGCGCACGGTGCGAGCCTCCGAGCTGCTCGACTACACCAACTACACCGGCGATTACGAGGACGAAATGGGGATCGGCCGCCCGCCTGACTTCCGGCCGGTGCTGGAAAACCGCGACGTGCTGATCTTCGCGTGGGGCGGCACCGTCCCGATGATCGCCCATGCCGCCGGCATCATGCTCGACGAGATCACCACCACCTGGGACAAGTGGGTGACACCTACCGAGCGCCGAACCGCAAAAGGCGTGATCCAGCCGGGCCACATCGCCGCCGTGCGGTTCACCATCAACGGCGTCTACCGAGGCCGGACTCGCATCCAGCTCGAACACGTCAACCGGATCGGGCACGACGCCGCACCGGAATGGCCGTCTGGCAGCCAAGACGACGTCTACCGGGTGGACATCGACGGGACACCGAGCATCTCCCAGGAGACCGCGTTCCGGTTCACCGACGGTTCGGGGCGCGACGCCGCCGCGGCCGGATGCTTGGCGACCGGGATGCGCGCCCTCAATGCCGTGCCGGCCGTCAACGCATTGTCGCCGGGCTGGGTGACACCGCTCGACCTGCCGCTGATCGCCGGCGCCGGCACCATCCGCTGATCGGGCGCTTAGACAAGCCCCGACAACGAACCAAGCAATTACCGATAAGTTAATGCGCGGATAATCAGATTCAGCAGGTCGATGGGACGAAATGGCAGACGCGACGAGGCCGGCGATCGGTCTTTCCATTGGGGCGACCAACTTGGCGGCAGTGACTGCCGATCGTTCCGTGAGCCGCAAATCGGTGCTCACTTTGTACGGGCAGCGGCCGCCCGAAGTGGGATTGCCGTCGGAGAACCCGCGCCTCGACGAGTCGGGCCTGGTGATCACCGATTTCGTGAACAAAGTGGGCTCTGCGGCCGGGGTGGTTGCCCCTGACGGTTCGACGCACCGCAGTGAGGTGCTGGTCGCTGATGCGTTACGCGCCCTGGTGTATGCGGTGACTGACGGTGCCGGTCAGCCGGAGGCACCGAAAGAGATAGTGGTGACCTATCCGGCGCACTGGCAGCCCGCGGCGGTAGCCGCGTTGCGGGGTGCGCTTGCCCCGGGCTCGGGGTGGCTCAGCGCCGAGGAACCGGTGCTGCTGGACGACGCCGCAGCGGCGGTCAATGCGCTGCAGACCAATCCCGGTCTGCCGGGCAGCGGCGTCATCGCGGTGTGCGACTTCGGCGGCAGCGGCACCAATCTGAGCCTGGTCGACGCCGCTAACGGTTATCAACGCATCGGCGCAACCGTGCGGCACACCGACTTCTCCGGTGACCTGGTTGACCAGGCTGTGCTGAACCACGTCGTCGCCGACCTGTCGGCTGCGGGTTCGTTCGACACCTCCGCCACGTCGGCGATCGGATCACTGACCCGGCTGCGGGCGGACTGCCGGCACGCCAAGGAGCAGCTCTCATTGAGCACGGTGACCACGCTGACCGCCGACCTGCCGGGGTACCGCGGCGATCTGCATCTGACTCGGGCCGAACTCGACGAAGCCATCCGCCAGCCGTTGGCCGCGTTTGTCTCTGCGATTCGAGACGTGTTGCAGCTCAACGGTCATCCAACCATCGAACGTCGTCGCGGTCGCCGCGGTGGGCGGCGGGGCGAATATTCCGGTGGTCGCCGCGACGCTGTCGGATCAGCTGCGGACGCCGGTGATCACTGCGCCGCGGCCGCAGTTGATCCCCGCCATCGGCGCCGCGCTGTGGGCTGCTCGCGGTCCGGCTGACCCGGGCGCTACCGCGCTGGCTCCGGCGGTCGATGCGGTTGGACCGCCGGCTGGGGAGACGACGGTGCTGGGTCAGGCACCGGCGACCAGCGGCGGACCAGCGCTGGCATGGTCGGAAGCCGCCGACGACACCGGCGTCTCGCCGCTGCTCAGCGGTGAGTATCCAGCGGAGGGCGTGGTGGCTGCCCAGGCCCCGGCCGAGCGCTTCGAGGAGGACCGGGACTGGGATCCCGATCAGATCGGGCAGGGTTCCGTGGTATCGGCGGACAGTGGTGCTGATCATCGCTGCGGCCGTGGTGTTGGCGGCCATTGCGGGTGCGATCATGCTCGCGCTGCGCAACACCTCAGCCACCGCACCGGTGACGCCGGCACCCAGCACCACCGCCGGGCCGGGCGTGACGACGTCGGCGCCGCAAAGCACCGCCTCCCAGAACTCAACCGAGACCCAGCCGTCGGACACCAGTCAACCGTCGTCAACGACCAGCCAAGCGCCGTCGTCCACGTCGTCGACGACGACCACGACCACGACCACCGAGCCGTCGACGCAGACCTCGACAACTCAGGTCACGACGACACAGGCGCCGCAGTTCCCGCCGAATCGACCTTTCGGTCCGGAATTTCCGCGCGGCCCCGAATATCCCCAACCGGGACAGGGGCCGGGCGTCCAGGAGCCGGGGCAGGGCGGCCGCTAGGGCGCGGAATCAGTCCTTGCTTGCGGAGTCCGCGGATTCCTTCGACTCCTCGGAGTCGTCCTCTGACTCCTTGGACTGGTCGGAGCTGTCCTTTGACTCCTTCGATTCGTCGGAGTCGTCCTCTGACTCCTTGGACTGGTCGGAGCTGTCCTTTGACTCTTTCGATTCGTCGGAGGCATCCTTCGACTCTCCGTCACCGCCGTCGTCACCCTCGTCTTTGGCGAAGGGATGCTCGTCGGGGTCACCGAACTTGGGGTTGCCCTCGTCGTCGAGCCACTCGTTGACCGCGGTGCCGGTGATGGTCCGGCTGGTGCCCGGCATCACCGCGGTCTTCTTGTCCGAATACGCCTCGGCGATCTTCTTGACTTCTTCTTTGCCTTCTTCGCTCGGCTCGTCTGCGACTTTGTCTTCGGCAACTTGGCCGATTTCGCTCATGTCCTCGCCGTGCTCACCGGTGAATTTGTCCTCGTCGTCACCGTCGTTCTTGTCGCCGCTGTCCTGGCTGTCGCCGGAGCCGTGTTTGTCGTCGCTGTCCTGGCTGTCGCCGGAGTCGTGCTTGTCGTCGCTGTCCTGCTTGTCCCCGGAGTCGTGAGAGTCGCCGCTGTCCTGCTTGTCGCCGGAGTCGTGAGAGTCGCCGCCGTTGTGTTCGTCGCTGCTCTTGGTGTCCTGGTCGTCTTCGGTCTGTTCGCTGTCCTGCCCGCTCATAGCCTCTCCCATCCCATCCCTCGAGTTGCGGCCCGTTGCCCGGCGCTTCCCGACCCTACCCGCTGGTGTTGTGCCGGAAAGCAGTTCGAAAGTTTCCCTCAGCGTGAGTGTTGGGCGACGACATACCGATCGTTGTCGCGCTGAGGTGGACACCACGGGCACCTCCTCGGCTAGAGGCGGAAGTGGCGGTTGTGGCGAACTGCCTGCCGCCGAGTTCTTAGTGGCCCTTGGCCACCCGGTCGTCTTAGTGGCCCCTGGCCACCCGGTCGTCTTAGTGGCCCCTGGCCACCCGGTCGTCTTAGTGGCCCCTGGCCACCCAGTCGTCGTAGTGCACGATCTCGTCACCGACGGTGGTGGTGTCGCCGTGTCCGGTGTAGACGACGGTGTCGGGCGGCAGCGTGCCAAGCCGTCCCGAGATCGACTCCAGGATTGTCGGGAAGTCCGAGAACGAGCGTCCGGTCGCGCCGGGGCCGCCGGAGAACAACGTGTCACCGCTGAACACCGCGCCCAGCTCGGGGGCATACCAGCACACCGATCCGGGGGAGTGGCCCGGCGTGTGCAGCGCCCGCAGTTCGGTGCCCGCGACTTGTACCTTGTCACCGTCGGAGACTGATCGAAAGTCCCTGTCCGGGTGCGTCATTCGCCACAACACGTCGTCGGCCGGGTGCAGCAGCACCGGGGCGTCCAGCGTCTTGCCCAACTCGGGCGCCACCGTCACGTGGTCGTTGTGCCCGTGGGTGCACACGACGGCGACCACGTTGCGCCCGCCGACGGCGGCCACGATGGGCTCCGCGGAGTGGGCGGCGTCGAAGACGACGACGTCGGAGCCGTCGCCGACGATCCAGATGTTGTTGTCGACTTCCCAACTGCCGCCGTCGAGTTCGAAGGTGCCGTGGGTGACAACCCTCTTTATGTAATGCTCGATCCTGTTCATCAGAGGATCACCACCGAGCGCAGCACCTGGCCCTCATGCATTTTGTGGAAGGCCTCTTCCACGTCGCCCAGGCCGATGCGTTCGGAGACGAACTCTGCCAGCGGCAGCCGGCCCTGCAAGTACAGGTCGATTAGGGTGGGGAAATCGCGCTCGGGCAGGCAGTCGCCGTACCAGGAGGACTTGAGCGAGCCGCCGTGCGAGAAAAAGTCCAGCAACGGCATGTCGATGCGCATGTCGGGCGTCGGAACTCCCACCAGCACAACCGTTCCCGCGAGGTCGCGGGCGTAGAAAGCCTGCTTCCAGGTTTCCGGGCGACCGACCGCGTCGATCACAACGTTGGCGCCGAAGCCGTCGGTGAGATCCTGAATCGTCGTGACGAGGTCCTTCTCGGCGGGGAGCTCGGCGCTGTTGACGGTGTGCGTGGCGCCGAACTTGCGGGCCCACTGCAGTTTGGTGTTGTCGGTGTCCACGGCGATGATCCGCTTGGCGCCGACCAGCGCTGCCCCGGCGATCGCGGCGTCACCCACGCCGCCGCACCCGATGACCGCGACGGTGTCGTCGCGGGTGACGCCACCGGTGTTGATAGCGGCGCCCAATCCGGCCATCACTCCGCAGCCGAGCAGGCCGGCCACCGCCGGGTCGGCTTCAGGATCGACTTTGGTGCACTGGCCGGCGTGCACCAAAGTCTTGTCGGCGAATGCGCCGATGCCCAGCGCCGGGCTCAGCTCGGTGCCGTCGGTCAACGTCATCTTCTGCGCTGCGTTGAAGGTGTCGAAGCAGTACTGCGGGCGGCCGCGCTTGCAGGCGCGGCACACACCACACACCGCCCGCCAGTTGAGAATGACGAAGTCACCAGGCTCGACGACGGTGACTCCGGCCCCCACCGACTCGACCGTGCCGGCGGCTTCATGGCCGAGCAGGAACGGGTAGTCGTCGTTGATACCGCCCTCGCGATAGGTCAGGTCGGTGTGGCACACCCCGCACGCGGTGACGTCGACGACCACTTCGCCGGGGCCCGGGTCGGGGATGACGATGTCCACCAGCTCGACCGGCTCGCCCTTCTGGCGGGAGATCACGCCGCGCACTGTCTGACTCATGGCCTTCAATTTAGTGGTGAGTGGCTGAGCTCGACGCGCTCCGCGCTCTGCATCGTCCTGCTAGCGCCGGCTCCTCCTCATCGCGCTCCGCGCTCTGCATCGTCGCCCGGCTAAGCTGAGCGCCGGCTCCTCCTCATCGCGCTCCGCGCTCTGCATCGTCGCCCGGCTGAGCTGAGCGCCGGCTCCTCCTCATCGCGCTCCGCGCTCTGCATCGTCGCCCGGCTAGGCTTCCCCGCGATGGCTGCCCTCGACGTCTTGGCCGACTGGCCGGTCACGGCGGCCGCCGCGGCCGTGATCGGTCCGTCGGGCATGCTGGCCGGCCACGGGGACAGCGGACGCGTCTTCCCGCTCGCATCGGTGACCAAGCCGCTGGTGGCCCGCGCCGCACACATCGCCGTCGAAGAAGGCGTCGTCGAGCTCGACAGCCCGGCCGGGCCGCCGGGCGCCACGGTGCGCCACCTGCTGGCCCACGCGTCGGGGTTGTCGATGCACTCCGACAACAGGCTGGCCGCACCGGGCGTCCGGCGGATCTACTCCAACTACGGGTTCACCGTGCTGGCCGAGACGATCCAGCGCGAGTCGGGCATCGAGTTCAGCCGCTACCTGACCGAGGCGGTGTCAGAACCGCTGGCCATGGCTGACACCCGGCTGGACGAGGGCGCGTGGGCCGCGGGCTTCGGCGCGGTCTCGACCGTGGCGGACCTGGCCCTGTTCGCCGCCGATCTGCTGGCACCGTCGACCGTGTCGGCGCAGACGCACGCCGAGGCGACCGCCGTGCAGTTCCCCGGACTGGACGGCGTGCTGCCCGGATACGGCGTGCAGCGGCCCAACGACTGGGGGCTCGGCTTCGAGATCAAAGGCACCAAGTCGCCGCACTGGACCGGCGCGTCGAACTCCCCGTACACCTATGGCCACTTCGGTCAGTCGGGCACCTTCATCTGGGCGGACCCGGCCGCGGGGCTCGCCCTCGTGGTGTTGACGGACCGCGATTTCGGCGCGTGGTCGTTGCCGCTGTGGCCCGCGCTGTCCGACCGGGTCATCGCCGAATTCCGTGCGCACTAGCGCAACAGGGGTATCACAAGGCACAATAGACACGCAGGACACATCAATACCAGAAATCTGCTCGTTCGCGCTTACCAGGTCGTTGGGGAAGACGTCCCTCGTGAAGCCGAAGGAGCAGCAGATGCGCACGTCGAACCAGTTCGCCGAGGCGACGACCGGTGTGGTGTACATCCACGCCTCGCCCGCCGCGGTGTGCCCGCATGTCGAGTGGGCGCTGACCTCGACTTTAGAAGCCAAGGCGAACCTGAAGTGGACGCCGCAGCCGGCCATGCCGGGTCAGCTGCGTGCGGTGACCAACTGGGTGGGCCCGGTCGGCACCGGCGCACGCCTGGCCAACGCGCTGCGCTCCTGGTCGGTGCTGCGTTTCGAGGTGACCGAGGATCCCAGTCCCGGAGTCGACGGACAGCGGTTCAGCCACACGCCGCAGCTGGGCCTGTGGAGTGGCACGACGAGTGCCAACGGCGACATCGTGGTCGGGGAGCTGCGGCTGCGGTCGATGATGGCCTCCGGCGCCGACGCGTTGGCCGCCGATCTAGACTCGGCGCTGGGCACCGCCTGGGACGAAGCGCTGGAGGCCTACCGCGACGGCGGCGAAGTCGGGGAAGTGAGCTGGCTCAGCCGGGGAGTGGGCTAGCTCCACCGACGCAGGATCTGCAGTGCGCCCGGAGACTACAGAGATCTCGGCCGGCAGCGCGCAGGCGTAGTCACCGTCGGCGTAGGCGTTGATACCGGGCGACTCGACCCGGACTGACGTGGCGCGCGCTGTCGTCACGTCGTCGAGGTGGATGTGGGTGCCCTTGAAGACGGTGGGGAACAGGCGGATCAGCCGGCCCCGCGACGCGGTGTGCACCATGGTGATGTCGAGTTGACCGTCGGCATGGTCTGCGCACGGGCAGATCAACATGCCGCCGCCGTAGCTGCGGGTGTTGCCGAACGCGGCCAGCGTGAGCGCGGTGTGGATTTCTCGTGCTCCGTCGAGCACCAGCCGAAACGGCAACAGCCGCAGCTGGGAGATCTCGGCGAGCATCGCCAGGTTGTAGCGCATGCGGCCGCGCGGCCAGCGCATGCGGTTGGTCCGGTCGCTCACCAACGAGTCGAATCCCGTGGCGGCGACAGTGCCGAACCACTTCGTGCTGCCGTCGGCTGCCGTAATCCGGCCCAGATCGGTGGTTTCCGCCCAGCCGTCGGCGACCACGTCGGCGGCGGCCGCCGGATTGCGGGTGGGCAACCCGTATTCGCGGGCGTGGTCGTTACCCGTCCCGGCCGGGATGATGCCCAGCGGAATGTCGCTGCCCGCCAGTGCCTGCAGCGCCAGCGAGATCACGCCGTCACCGCCGGCGACGACAAGCGCGTCGGTGCCGTGTTCGACGGCCGCATCGATCAGGCGGCGGGCGTGGGCGGCGTCGGTGCCGACGATCTCGACGGCGTCGACACCGCGCTGCTGCCACCGGGCGATCGCCTGCTGGGCGGCGAGCGGGGCATTGCCGTGGCCGGAGGCCGGGTTGGTCAGCACGGTCACCTGGCCGATTTCTCGCCGGTGCAGCCGCCCGGTCACGGAATCAGCTTGCCCGGGTTGAGAATCCCGGCGGGGTCGAGCGTCGCTTTGACGGCCCGCAGCAGCTGAACCCCGAGTTCGCCGACCTCTTCGGTCATCCAGGGCCGGTGATCTGCACCCACCGCATGGTGATGCGTGACGGTTCCGCCGGCCGCGACGATCGCGTCGGTGGCAGCCGACTTGGCCGCGCGCCATTGCTCGATCGGATTGCCCCGTTGCCCGGCGACGACGGTGAAGTACAGCGACGCGCCGGTGGCATACACGTGCGAGATGTGGCAGAGCACCAGCGCCGGTGTGCCGGATGCGGCCAGCGCGGCGGTCAGCGCCTCGGTGACCGCGGTCTTCAGCGTCGGCAGGTTCGACCAGACGGTGGCCGTCTCCAGCGTCTCGCACAGTGCGCCCGCGGCCAGCAGCGCGTCCCGCAGGTAAGGCGCGCCGAACCTGCCGTGTTCCCAGGCCCGGGCCGGCGCCTCACCCAGCGACGTGCCGTCGTGCGCTGCCAGCACCGCCCGCGCCTCGTCGTACGTGCTCTCGACGTGCGCTTGGGTGCCCTCGAACACTGTGATGGCCAGGCAGCCGCCGGTCAGCTGACCTTCGCCGATCGACTCGGTGGTGGCGAGATTGGCGCCGGTCTCGGCTTCGTCGGACAGCCGGATGACTGTAGGTCCGGCGCCCGTCTGGGTGACCTCCCGGAGAGCGGCGGTGCCGGCGGTGAAGTCGGGAAACGACCACGCCTCGTAGCGAACAGCCGCGGGGATGCGGTGCACCCGCAGCCGCACGCGCGTGATAACGCCGAACACGCCCTCGGAGCCGATCAGCAGCTGGCGCAGGTCAGGACCGGCGGCCGATTCCGGGGCGCGGCCCAACTCCAGCTCGCCCACCGGCGTGATCACCCGCAGCCCCCGGACCATGTCGTTGAACCGGCCGTAACCGGCGGAGTCCTGGCCCGACGACCGGGTGGCGGCGAAGCCGCCGATGGTGGCGAACTCGAAGCTCTGCGGAAAGTGCCCGAGCGAAAAGCCGTGCTCGCCCAGCAGTTGTTCTGCCTGCGGGCCCGTCACACCGGCGCCCAATACCGCCTCACCGGACACCGGGTCGAGTGCGAACAGTTGGTCGATCCGACGCAGGTCGAGCGCGATGACCGTGCTGAACCGGCCGCGAACCGGATCGAGTCCGCCGACCACGCTGGTACCGCCGCCGAACGGGACGACGGCGATGCCGTGCTGCGAGCAGTAGCGCAACACCGCCGCGACGTCGTCCTCGCCGGGCAGCACCACCGCGTCGGGCGCATCCTGAACGTCGGAGCTGTTGCGCCGCAACAAATCCAAAGTCGACTTGCCGCCTGCGTGCAGCAACCGGTCCTGGTCGCTCAGCCGGCAGTAGCGGGCGCCGACGACCGCGGTCAGTCCGTCGCGGTCGGCGTCGGTCAACGCCGAGCGGCGCAGCCGCACTTGGTTGGACTCGAGTCGGGGACTGTCCGAGTCGGCCACGCCGAGGGCCTGCTGCAGCAGGGAGCGAATGCCCTCCGAAAGCGGCTTCGCCGCTGCGGGATCTCCCCAGGCGTTCCACTTCATCGGCGGCAGCAGTGCCTCGGGTTCGGCCATGCGTTACTGTATCTGGCCTGATGCACAACCCGTCCGCGCTCAACGCGGCGCGCCGCAGCGCGGAACTGACCGCACTCGCGGACGGCGAACCGCTCGACGTGCTGGTCATCGGCGGCGGCATCACCGGCGCCGGGATAGCGTTGGATGCCGCCACCCGGGGGCTGCGGGTGGCGCTGGTGGAAAAGCACGACCTGGCGTTCGGCACCAGCCGATGGAGCTCCAAGCTGGTGCACGGGGGCTTGCGCTACTTAGCCACCGGCAACATCGGTATCGCCCGCCGCAGCGCCATCGAACGCGGAATCCTGATGACCCGCAACGCTCCACACCTGGTGCGCGCCATGCCGCAGTTGGTTCCGCTGCTGGGATCGATGGGCCGAACCGAACGGACGCTGGTGCGCGCCGGATTTCTGGCCGGGGACACCTTGCGCTGGCTGGCCGGCACGCCGACGGCGATACTGCCGCGCTCTCAACGGATTTCGGCGCAGCGAGTGCTCGACATGGCACCGGCGGTGCGCTGTAGCGGGCTCGACGGCGGCCTGCTGGCATACGACGGTCAATTGATTGACGACGCCCGGCTGGTCACCGCGGTCGCACGCACCGCCGCCCAGTACGGCGCCCGGATCCTCACCTATGCCGCCGCCACCCAGGCCACCGGATGCTCGGCGCACCTGGCTGATCAGCGCACCGGGGAGTCTTTCGACGTGTCCGCCCGCGCCGTCATCAGCGCCACTGGTGTGTGGGCGCAGGGAATCGACCCGTCACTGAAGTTGCGGCCCAGCCGCGGAACGCATCTGGTGCTGCCCGCCGAGACGTTGGGCAACCCGGTCGCCACGCTGACCATACCGATCCCCGGCGAGCTCAATCGTTTTGTGTTCGCCATGCCCGAGCAGCTCGGCCGGATCTATCTCGGCTTGACCGACGAAGATGCGCCCGGACCCATCCCCGATGTCCCGCAACCGACTTCCGAAGAGATCACCTTCCTGCTGGACACCGTCAACACCGCGCTGGGCATCGCCCTGGATGCCGGTGATGTCATCGGTGCTTACGCCGGGCTGCGGCCGCTGATCGATGCCGGCGAAGGCCGCACCGCCGACGTGTCACGGGATCACGCCGTCGTCGAATCGCCCGAGGGTGTGGTCAGTGTCATCGGGGGCAAACTGACCGAGTACCGCCACATGGCCCAGGACGTGCTCGACCACGCGGTCGGCTTGCGGGGACTGACCGGCAGCCCGTGCCGGACCCGCGACCTTCCGCTGGTCGGCGCGCTCACCAATCCGGGTTCGGAAGTGGCGCTGACCACCGACCTGCCCGCATCGCTGGTCGCCCGGTACGGGGCGGAAGCGGCCAACGTAGTCGCGGTCGCCACGTGCGAGCGGGCCCGAGAACCGGTCGCGGACGGGATCGACGTCATCCGCGCCGAGTTCGAGTACGCCATCACCCACGAGGGCGCACTGGAGGTCAGCGACATCGTGGACCGCCGCACCCGCATCGGTCTGGTGCAACCCGACCGGGACCGCGTTGTCGACGTGGCCACCGAGTTCATGGCTCAGTTCGGCTAGCGGGTGCCTGGCATTCGGCGCGGACCGATACGATAGGACGGAACTACCCCGTATCGACTAGGATGGACCATGGAGCTGGAAAGTCGCCAGACGACGCGTACTACACGCCCGGCACGGAACCCCAGACGCCTCGATCGATCCTTGGACGCAGCCATTCTGGAAGCGGCCCTGACGGGTATCGCCGAGCACGGTTACGAGCGGTTGAGCATGGACGACATCGCCGCCCGCGCCCGCGTCGGCAAGGCGGCGATATACCGTCGCTGGCCGTCGAAGGCAGAGGTGGTCGCCGATGCCATCGCCCATTGGCGACGAGGACTGGGGCCGGTCGACCCACCGAACACCGGCAGCCTGCGCGGCGACATCGACGCGTTGATCGCTGCGGCCCCTGACCTCGATGATGCTGATCTGAGCACGATACAAGTCATCATTGGGGTGGCGACGGCGGCCATGCGCAATCCCGTATTGGCCGCCGCCTTGGACGACCTCGTCCTAGCCCGCCCGCGTCACATCCTGCGGGTAGTGCTGGACCATGCCGTCGCCCGGGGGGAGATACCCGCCGACCGGGACCTGACCTTGATTCCGGACGCCGCGATGGGCCTCAACGTACTGCGGGTGATGACAGGACGGCCGATCGATCGCGTCTTTATTCGACGCATTCTCGAAGAGTTGATCTTGCCGCTCGCCACGGCGCCAGCCCCGTAGCAGTTGCGCGACGCAGCGGAAAGTGCCAACCTAGGTCTGTGGACGGAACTATAGCGTTCCGCTTTGCTGGGAGCCGGTGATAGCTGTGGAGAATGTTCCGGTGCTCATCGTCGGCGCAGGCGCAGGCGGCCTGACGACCTCGGCGCTGCTCGCCAAACACGGCATTCGCTCGCTGCTGGTCGAGAAGCGCCGTGAGGTCTTCCTCTATCCGAAAGCGCGAAACCTGAGCTTCCGCTCCTTGGAGATCCTGCGTGGTCTGGGCCTCGCCGATGAAGTCCACGCGATCGCCGACGGCGTTTCGGACATGCTCGCCAAGCCGACGCTAAACAGCGCCGAAGAGAAGCAGGGGTTCGATGCCGACGCGATTTTCGCACCCTTCGAATCGCTGAGCCCTGAGCCTGCTGGGCAATACTGCCCGCAGAGCGCATTCGAACCGCTGCTGCTGACCTACATCCGCCACCAAGGCAACCAGGTGCGCTACGGGACCGATTTCTGCTCGTTCGAGCAGGACGACACCTGCGTCACAGCCCTGGTGCGCGACCGGAATTCGGGCACCACCGAGGTTGTACGCGCCGACTATCTCATCGCCGCCGACGGGGTGCACAGCCCGATCCGCGACGCGCTTGCTGTGCCGACCTCCGGCTATGGGCCGCTGCCGATCTATGTCGTATTCATCTACTTCCGGGCGCCGTGGCGGACATTCGTCCCCAAGCTCGGTGACGGCGCCGCTCTGCAAGTCAGCAACGCCGATGTGGACGGCATCTTCCTGCCGGTCCGGGCGGACTTCGGCATGTTCATAACCACCTACTGCCCCGATATGGGCGACGCCGCCGCTCAATTCACTGCGGAGCGCTGCCGCGAGGTGCTGACAGCAGCGATTGGTGAGCCGATTGACATGGAAATTCTCGACGTCGCGTCCTGGCAGCCCTACGAGCGGGTAGCCGACCAATTCCAATGCGGCCGAGTGTTTCTCGTCGGTGACTCGGCCCACACCATGCCCCCGTTCAAGGCTGGCGGCGCCAACACCGCCATCCAGAGTGCGCACAACCTGGCCTGGAAGCTGGCCGCCGTCTTGAACGGGACAGCCGATTCCGCGTTGCTGGCCACCTACCACACCGAGCGACACCCGGTCGGGCGCTTCAACGCGCGTCAGTCGCTTTCGGGACCGGCGCTGGCCTTCCTGCCGGTGAACGACAACAGGCCGCAACTGCCGCCCGAGGAAGAAGCACCGATGTTCCACCTTCTGATCGGATATCGGTACGGCTCAGCGGCGGTGATCTCCGACGGAGCCGCCGGCAGCGGACTGCTGGTCGACGAATTGCACGGACAGCCCGGCACCCGGGTCCCGCACGCGTGGGTATTCGTTGACGGCATACGGGTATCGACGCTGGACTTACTCGGCTCCGGGTTCACACTGTTGACCGGCGAACAGGGGACCGAATGGTTCGACGCCGCAGCATCGGCATCGGCGGCCCTCGGCGTGGCCGTCGATGTTCACCGCATCGGGACGGACGGGGACGTCGCCGACCCGAACGGCGCCTGGGCCGCGGTCACCGGTCTCGGGCCTACCGGAGCGATGCTGGTGCGTCCGGACGACTTCATCGGCTGGCGGGCCGACAAGCGACCCGAGAACACCGAAGACGAGCTGCGAGAGGCGCTTTCGGCGATCCTCTGCCGCAACTGAGCCGTACCGTCAAGCACGTACGCCGCACGAGTGATCGGCGGACAGGATGTGGCTCTCTGCCCGCCTTCGAGCGACTTCTTGCCGCACGCGACACCGGAGTCGCTCAGAGGCGGGCACAACGGTAATTCCCTCGCCGCAACGAAACGTGACAGTTGTCGCGGGTGGCTACAGCGGTTACAGCCTTCTACAGCGGAATGTTCTTGTGCCGCCCGCGGCGCGCCGGTGCCTCGGCCAGCGCTTCGGTCAGCTTGCTGCGGGTGTGTGCCGGGTCGATTTTCTCGTCGACCACGCCGATATCGATGGCACTGTCCACTCCGCCGGCGATCCGCTCGTGCTCTTCGGCGAGCTCGTCGTGCAGCGCTTCGCGCTCGTGCTCCGGCGCGGCAGCCAGCTTGCGCTTGTGCAGGATTCCCACCGCAGCCTTCGCGCCCATCACCGCGACCTCGGCGTCCGGCCAGGCGAACACCTTGGTGGCGCCCAACGACCGTGAGTTCATTGCGATGTAGGCCCCGCCGTAAATCTTGCGGGTGACCAACGTGACCCGCGGCACCGTGCTCTCGCCGAACGCGTGCAGCAGCTTGGCGCCGCGGCGCACCACGCCACCCCACTCCTGGTCGACACCCGGCAGGTACCCGGGCACATCGACCACGACGACCAACGGAATGCCGAACGCGTCGCACAGCCGCACGAAACGTGCTGCTTTCTCCGCACTCTCGGAGTTCAGGCAGCCACCCAAGCGCAGCGGGTTGTTGGCCAGCACGCCCACAGTGCGGCCGGAGAGCCGGCCCAACCCGACCACCATCGACGGCGCCCACTTGGCCTGGAATTCGTCGAAGGACGCAGCCCCATCTTCTCCCGAGTCCAGGATCGCGGTGACGATCGGATGCACGTCGTAGGCGCGCCGGGAAGATTCGGGCAGCAGCGCCCGGATGTCGGTGTCGCCGGCTTCGGCTTTGCCCCGGTCGAAATGCCCTTGTTGCGCGAACAGTCCGACCAACCGGCGCCCGCGAGCGTAGGCGTCGAGCTCGTCGTCGGCGACGATGTGGCACACCCCGGACTTCTTGTGGTGGGTTTCCGGCCCGCCCAGTGACGCCATGTCGACGTCTTCACCGGTGACGCTGCGCACCACGTCCGGACCGGTGACGAACACCCGACCCTCCGGCGCCATGATCACTACGTCGGTCAGCGCCGGCCCGTAGGCGGCGCCACCGGCGGCGAACCCGACGACCACCGAGATCTGCGGGACGTAACCGGAGGCCCGGATCATCGCCTCGAACACCGTCCCGACCGCGTGCAGGGCACGCACGCCTTCGGCCAGCCGGGCGCCGCCGGAGTGCCAGATCCCGACGATGGGGCTCTGCTCCGCGATGGCGGTGTCGTAGGCGTTGACGATGTGCGAGCAGCCTTCGGTGCCCATCGCGCCGCCCATCACCGTTCCATCGGTGCAGAACGCGACGGTCCGCACGCCGTTGACCGTGCCCGCGGCCGCCAACACCCCGGAGCGGTCCCGCTCGTGCAACAGCTCGACGCTGTCGTCGTCGAAGAACGCGCTCAGTCGCAGCAAGGGATCACGCGGGTCGAGCGACTCGCTGATCGCCTCTGGCGCCACGATCGTCATCGCTGTTCTCCTGTCGGTAAGTGCAGCGTCAGTATTTGCCGAAAGCCAACGCGACGTTGTGTCCGCCGAAGCCGAACGAATTGTTGATGGCGTATTCGTACTTGCCCGGGCGCGGTTGTCCGGCAACCACGTCCAGGTCGATCTCCGGGTCCAGGTTGACCAGGTTCAACGTCGGCGGCACGATCTGGTCGCGCAGCGTCAGCACCGTGAGAATCGACTCGACGGCGCCGACCGCGCCGACCGAGTGGCCCAACGCGGACTTGGGCGCATACACCGCCGGGTGGTGGTCGCCGCCCAGGGCGTTGTTGATGGCTTTGCTCTCCGCGAGGTCGCCGACCGAGGTGCCGGTGGCGTGCGCATTGATGTGGTCGATGTCGGTCGGCGTCAGGTCGGCGAGCTGAATCGCCCGGGTGATCGCGTGCCCGGCGCGTTCCCCGTTGGGATCCGGGGCCACCATGTGGAAGCCGTCGGAGGTGACGCTGGCCCCCATCAGCCGGGCCAGAATGTTGGCCCCGCGAGCTTTGGCGTGCTCTTCGGTCTCGATGACCATCAGGGCGCCGGCCTCGCCGAAGACGAACCCGTCGCGGTCGCGGTCGAACGGGCGGCAGGCACCGGCCGGGTCGTCATTGTTCTTCGACAGCACAATGCGCATCGAGGCGAACGCAGCGATCGGCACCGCCTCGATCCTGGTCTCGACGCCGCCGCAGATCGCCATGTCCGCCTCGCCAAGCACGATCTGCTGCCACGCCCGGGCGATGCCCTCCGAACCGGACGCACACGCCGACACCGGGGTCATTACCCCGGATTTGGCGTGGCGCTCGAGCCCCACTGCGGCCGCCGCGCCGTTCGGCATGTACATCTGTACGACCAGCGGGTGGACCGACTTCATGCCGCGTGAGCGCATGTCGTCGTAGCCGAAGATCAGTTCCTCGGTGGAACCCAGGCCGGTGCCGATGGACACCGCCAGCCGGCGGGTGTCGACCTCGGGCGCACCGGCGCTGTCCCACACCCGTCGACCGAGGATGGTCGCCATCTTCTGCAGGTAGCCCAACCGGCGGTTTTCGATCCGTGTCAGCTGGCTGTCGAACTCCTCGAGGATGTGCCCGCCGATGCGCACCGGGAGGTCGAACTCCTCGACGAACGGGTCGTCGAGCTTGCGGATGCCGCTTTGGCCGTCCAGCAGCAACTTCCACGTGGTTTCCGCGTCGGTTGCCAGGGCGGTCGTCATGGCGAAGCCAGTGACGACCACGTTGGGGAAACCCCTCCCCGTAACAAGTCCTGTCGAACTATTCATCGGTGCCGCGAACGTTCCTTTCGTGACTTCTAGTAACGCCCGAAGGCGAGGGCGACGTTGTGCCCACCGAAGCCGAACGAGTTGTTGATCGCGTAACGGTATTCGCCATAGCGGGGTTCACCCGCGACCACGTCCAGACCGATCTCGGGATCTGGTGTCTCGTAATTCAGCGTGGGTGGAATCACGCCGTCGCGCAGGGTGAGCACGGTGAGCGCCGACTCCAGTGCGCCCACGGCGCCGATGGAGTGGCCCAGCGCGCCCTTCGGCGCGTACACCGCAGCCTGCTCACAACCGGCGACCCGGATGGCGTTGGCCTCGGCCGCATCACCGATCGACGTTGCCGTCGCGTGGGCGTTGATGTGGTCGATGTCGCTGGGCGACAATCCCGCCAACTCCAGCGCACGCTTCATTGCCTGACCGGCGCGGATACCGTCCGGCGCCGGCGCGACCATGTGGAAGGCGTCAGAGGTGATGCCGGCACCCATCAAACGGGCCAGCGGCTTGGCGCCGCGGGCCTTCGCGTGCTCCTCGGTTTCGATGACCATCATCGCGCCGGCTTCGCCGAACACGAACCCGTCCCGGTTCTTGTCGAACGGCCGCGACGCCCCTTCCGGGTCGTCGTTGCGGGTCGACATGGCGCGCATCATCGAGAACGCCGCGATGGGCAGCGCCTCGATGCCGCCCTCGACACCACCACACACCGCGATGTCAGCGTCACCCAGGACGATCTGACGCCACGCGTGAGCGATCGCCTCCGACCCGGACGAGCACGCCGAAACCGGGGTCATCACCCCGGCCCGGGCACCCAATTGCAAACCGACGACGGCCGCGGCGCCGTTGGGCATGATCATCTGAACCGCGAGCGGGGACACCTTGCGGGGCCCGCCCTCGTTCATCAGGTCGTAGCTCTCGACGATCCGCTCCGCGCCGCCCAGACCCGTGCCCACCACGACGGCGAACCGGTCCGGGTCGACCTCCGGAGTGCCGGCGCTGTCCCACAACTTGCCGCTGAGCAGCTTGGCCATCCGCTGGACATACGACATGCGTCGCATGTCGAGCCGGCCCATGTGGTCGTCGACGGCCTCCTTGAGGTGGCCACCGATTTTCACCGGCAGGTCCCACTTGGTGACGAACTCGTCTTCGAGGACGCGGATGCCGCTTTCACCGGCCAGTAACGCCTTCCACGTGCCCTCGATGTCCGCCGCTACCGACGTCGTCGCTGAGACGGCGGTTACCACCACGTCCTTGAAAGGAGCGCCGCGGAACTCACCGTTAGCAGTGGAAGGTTTGGTCACTTGCTCTCCGAATCAATCCTGGCGCGGACGGCTTCGGCCTTCTCCGGGTTCTCCGACTCGAGCTTGGCACGCAGTGCCTGCGCGGCCTCGGGGTTCTCTTCCTCGAGCTTCTGGATGTACTCGACGACGTCACCGACGGTGCGCAGACCGGCGAGGTCCTCGTCCGGAATCTTGACGCCGTACTTGTCCTCGGTCTGCACGGCAATCTCCACCATCGACAGCGAGTCGATGTCCAGGTCGTCGACGAACGACTTCTCCGGCGTCACCTCGGACGGCTCGATACCGGTGACCTCTTCGATGATCTCGGCGAGACCGGCGATGATTTCTTGCTGACTGACAGGCACAGCTATTTCCCTTCGTGATGTGTTTTGTTACTGGTTACGTGCGATATGTCTGCGTTGCGTGCGGTGTGGGTGCGTTTCGTATCTGGTGGCAAGCTATGTGGTTGTGAATCGGTGACGGGTTAGCGCAGTTGCGCCAGGTCCGCCGGGGACTTGATGGCGTGGCCGGGCACACCCTTGACTTCGCGCTTGGCAATGCCGGCCAACGTTCCCGCCGGCGGGAACTCCACGATCGCCGTGACGTCGTGCTGGCGCAGGGTCGCGGTGCACAGATCCCACCGCACCGGCCGGGTCAACTGAGCGACCAGCTTCTCGATCGCCTCTGCGCCCGACGATACCGGCTCCCCGTCGTAATTCGACAGCAGCGTGGCGGTGGGCTCGGCGATTTGCACCTTGGCCACCGCAGCGGCGTAGCCATCCAGCGCGGAGGCCATGAACTCGGTGTGGAACGCCCCGGCGACCCCGAGCGCGCGCACACGCGCTCGGGCCGGCGGGTCCTCGGCGAGCTTGTCCAGGGCATCCAGGCGACCCGCGGCGACGATCTGCCCGGCGGCATTGCGGTTGGCCGGCACCAGGTCGAGTTGCTCGAGCCGGGTCAGTACCTCGGCCTCGTCGCCGCCGAGCACCGCTGACATGCCGGTCGGCTCGTGAGCGCACGCTTTGGCCATTTCCGCGCCCCGGGTGGCGGCCAGCGCGACCGCGTCGTCGGGCGAAATGATGCCGGCGATCGCGCACGCAGCGATTTCACCGACCGAGTGACCCGCGACAATCAGCTCTGCTCCGTCGAGCAAGCCTTGCTTGACCAGCTCCCGGTGCGCGAGCAGGGTCGCCGCCACCACCAGCGGCTGGGTGATCGCGGTGTCGGTGATCTCCTCGGCCGAGGCGGTGGTGCCCAGCCGGATCAGGTCCAGTCCACTGGCCGCGGACCAAGCCGCCAGCTGGTCGCCCGCGCCGGGCAATTCCAGCCACGGCGAGAGCATCCCGGGTGTCTGCGATCCCTGTCCGGGCGCAAGTAAAGCAATCACGTGTTTAAGGGAACACTGTGAAAACGGTTTTGCGCGGTGTAAGCCAATATGAATGTTGTCTTAGGTTTTTGTGGAACCCCTACAAAACGCGGTGGGGATGCGACGTGTTCGATATCACCTCGCGACCTGTCGCCCGGACCGCTGCAGGTCCGACGGCATCAGCGTATGGGTGCTGGGCTGCAGGTCGCGAGGGTTTCCGATGCTGGAGTGGTGCATCTGGTAGGCGAGTTGACCCACGGTGGCGGCTACCCGCAAGACGTAGGCGTCCCGCGGCTGCGTGGGATCTCGGCCGGTGAAGTCGGCGATGCGGCGCAGCCGGTAACGCACCGTGTTTGGATGAACGAACAATTGGCGCGCGCACGCTTCGATGGCGCCGCCGCAGTCCAGGTAAGCGTCCAACGTCTCGGTCAGCGTGGGCCCGGCATCGGCCAACGGCCGCATCACATCGGTGTGCAGAGCCGCCAGCGCCGAGGCGTCGCCCATCAGCGCCCGCTCGGGCAGCAGTTCACGTGCCAGCACCGGTCGCGGCGCCCCGCGCCACCCACCGACGGCGTTCATACCGGAAATCGCCTCGCTGGCGCTGCGATAAGCCGCGGTCAGCATCGGCGCCGTCGGCCCGATCACCACCGGACCGTCGGAGAAGGTGTTCATTAGGTCGTTGAAGAATTTATCGGTCGGCGACAAATGCCCGGACACGATCGCCACCAGCCAGGTGCCGTGCACGTCGGTCAGCGCGCCGCGGCCGTGCCGGGCGGCGACGTCGCGCACGCCCTGGCTGGCCAGCCGGCGCGCGTCCTCTGGGCCCTCGCTGCCCTCCTGCCCGCGCGCCGGGGTGCCCACCACAACGGTGGCCGGGGCGGTGGTGTCCCAGTTCAGCGCGGCGGCCCGGGACAGCAGTTCGGCGCCGCTGTCGCCGCGCACCACCGCGTCCACCACGCTGGCCTCCATCCGGCTGTCCCAGCTGCCGCGGGCTTCGGCGGCGTCGGCGTAGGCCGTGGCGGCAGTGAACGCCAGATCGCGGCTGTATTTGAGTATTCCCACGGTCAGGGCGGTCAGCTGCTCGTCGTCGCGGGCCAGCAGCGGCACGACTTCTTCGAAGAACTCCATGGTGACCCGCACCATGTCGACGGAGTGGCGCAACGCGATACGACGTGTCAGATCCTGCGGCACCAGCTCGAACGCGCGCGCCGTGTAACTGACGTTGCTGCGCGGGTCCTGCATCCACTCGACGAAGTTGACGACGGCGGTCTGCACCACCAGGGCCACACTGGCGCGCTGGGACGCTTCGAGGTCGGCGAAGAACGGCAACCGCTCTCCCATGGCCGTCACCGCCTCGGTGGCCAACCGGCCGGAATACTGCTTGAGTCGCCGCAGCAGCGACTCCGGAACGCTGTCCAGCAACTCCAGCGTCGACCTTGACAACACGAACTGCTTGTCGACCATCCCTAAAAACTACGCCGCTTTTCTGGCCGGACCCGCTAAGGACGAGCAACGAACCCAGCACGCGCTTGGCTGTGGTGGCACGCTGGGCGGCTCGGCACTCAGGCGCCGGGTCCGGGATCAGACGTCTGCTCCGGCGCGGCTTGTACGTCGTCGATCTTGTACTGGCGGGCCGCGGCGATCGCCAGCGACGGGTCGATCTCGCCGTCGCGGGCCAGCGCCTCGAGCACCGCCACGACCTGCGATTCGGCGTCGGTGTTGAAGTACCGGCGCGCGGCGGGCCGGGTGTCGGAGAAGCCGAACCCGTCGGTACCCAGCGTGACGTAGGTGCCGGGCACCCAGGGCCGGATCTGCTCGGGCACCGCGCGCATCCAATCCGACACCGCGACGACCGGGCCGGCCGAGCCGGCCAGCGCCTTGGTCACATACGCCTCGCCGGCCGGCCTGTCAGGATGGCGCAACTGCTCCTTCTGCACGGCGATCCCGTTGCGGTTGAGCTCGTTCCAACTCGTGACCGACCACACGTCGGCGGCGACATCCCATTCGGCGGCCAGCATGTCGGCGGCTGCCAGCGCCGACGGCATCGCCACCCCCGACGCCAGGATCTGAGCGGTATGAGACCGGGGCGCCGCGGCCTTCCGATACCGGTAGATGCCGCGCAGCAAACCTTCAGGATCGAAGTTGGCCGGCTCGGGCGGCTGGTTGTAGGGCTCGTTGTAGACGGTGAGGTAGAAGAAGACATTCTCAGGGTTCTCGCCGAACATGCGAGCCAGTCCCGACTCGATGATGTAGGCGATCTCGTAGGCGAACGCCGGGTCGTAGGACACGACGGCGGGGTTGGTGGCGGCCAGCAGCAGCGAGTGACCGTCGGCGTGCTGCAGACCTTCACCGGTCAGCGTGGTGCGTCCGGCGGTGGCGCCGAGCAGGAAGCCCCGGGTCATCTGGTCGGCGGCGGCCCACAGGCCGTCGCCGGTGCGCTGAAACCCGAACATCGAATAGAAGATGTAGATCGGGATCATCGGCTCGTCGTGCGTGGCATATGCGGTGCCCGCAGCGGTGAACGACGCGGTCGAGCCGGCCTCGTTGATGCCCTCGTGCAAAATCTGCCCGACTTGACTTTCCTTGTACGCCAACATGAGTTCGGCGTCGACGGAGGTGTAGAGCTGGCCGTTGCGGTTGTAGATCTTCAGGCTCGGGAACCAGGAGTCCATGCCGAACGTGCGCGCTTCGTCGGGAATGATCGGCACCAGCCGCGGCCCGATGTTCTTGTCGCGCAGCACTTCTTTGAAAGTGCGCACGCATGCCATGGTGGTGGCCACCGCCTGGCTGCCCGACCCCTTCTTCAGCGCGGCGTAGGCGTCCCGGCCCGGCAGTGTCAGCACCTTCGATTTGGTGCGCCGCTCCGGCACGAAGCCGCCCAGCGCGCGCCGCCGGTCGAGTAGGTAGCGGATTTCGGGGGCTTCCTCGCCGGGGTGGTAGTACGGCGGCAGGTACGGGTTCTCCTCGAGCTGTGCGTCGCTGAGCGGGATGCGCTCGCGGTCCCGGAAGTCTTTGAGATCCTCCAGTGTCAGTTTCTTCATCTGATGCGTGGCGTTGCGGCCCTCGAAGTGTTTGCCCAGGGTGTAGCCCTTAATGGTCTTGGCCAGGATGACCGTCGGCTGACCTTTGTGCTCAACGGCGGCGCGGTAGGCGGCGTACACCTTGCGGTAGTCGTGGCCGCCGCGCTTGAGGTTCCAGATCTCCTGGTCGGAGAGGTTCTCCACCAGCGCCTTGGTGCGCGGGTCGCGCCCGAAGAAGTGGTCGCGAACGTAGCCGCCGTCGTTGGCCTTGTAGGTCTGGTAGTCACCGTCGGGGGTGGTGTTCATCAGGTTCACCAGGGCACCGTCCCGGTCGGCGTGCAGCAGGGCGTCCCATTCGCGGCCCCACACCACCTTGATGACGTTCCACCCGGCGCCGCGGAAAAACGACTCAAGTTCCTGAATGATCTTGCCGTTGCCCCGCACCGGGCCGTCCAGGCGCTGCAGGTTGCAGTTGACGACGAAAGTCAGGTTGTCCAGACCCTCCAGCGCCCCGACGTGTGCCAGGCCGCGGCTTTCCGGCTCGTCCATCTCGCCGTCGCCTAAAAAGCACCAGACATGCTGGTCGGAGGTGTCCTTGATGCCCCGGTCGTGCAGGTAATGGTTGAACCGCGCCTGGTAGATCGCGTTGATCGGGCCCAGGCCCATCGACACCGTCGGAAACTCCCAGAAGTAAGGCATCAGCCGCGGATGCGGGTAGGACGGCAGTCCGCCGCCAGGATGGCTGTGTTCCTGGCGGAACCCATCAAGTTGATCGGCGCTGAGTCGTCCTTCTAGGAACGCGCGCGCGTAGATGCCGGGGGAGGCGTGGCCCTGGATGAAGACCTGGTCCCCGCCGCCGGGGTGCGACTTGCCCCGGAAGAAGTGGTTGAAGCCGACTTCATAAAGCGCGGCCGAGGACGCGTAAGTCGAAATGTGGCCGCCCACACCGACGCCGGGCCGCTGGGCGCGATGCACCATGATCGCCGCGTTCCACCGGATCCACGCCCGGTAGCGGCGCTCGACGTCCTCATCACCGGGAAACCACGGCTCGAGTTCGGTCGGGATGGTGTTGACGTAGTCAGTCGACGTCAGCGCCGGGATGGAGACCCGCTGCTCGCCGGCCCGCTCCAGCAGCCGCAGCATCAGGTAGCGCGCCCGCGACGACCCGGAGCGTTCCAGCAGCTGGTCGAAAGACTCCAGCCACTCCGAGGTTTCCTCGGGGTCGATGTCGGGCAGATAGGCGGCCACTCCTTCCCGAATCACCCGGACGCGATCGGGTTCGCTTACACCGCTGGGGTTTTGCGCCGGGTCGTGGCGGACGAACTCGGTAGTCAATGCACTACTCCTGTAGTTGGCGCTCGGTCTGCTCGACGCCGCTTCCGGTCAGAACTGTGGTGTCTTTCTCATGGTCCTCCTATCGTGCCGCACCGGCGCGGAATCCGGCGCGTCCGGAACGCCGGGGCGGTGGAGGCTGTAACGTCACGGGCTGTGCTGAACCGAAGACGAGATCCAGGCGCACCGGGGCACCCGGTGACTCGTCGCCTGCGATTCGGCGGCTTGATGCTCGGCGGAGTCGCGACGGCACTGATGGCGATCGTCGGCTGTACCACCGTCACCGAGGGCATGGGAACACCGGATACGGCGATCGCACCGGCGTACCGCGCATCGGTGTCCGTGTCAGTCTCTGCTTCGTCGGTCACCTCACGCATCCGGGAAACCCAGCGCCAGCAGTCGTTGACGACGCGGGCGGTACACAATTCCTGCGGCGCGCTCGCGACCACCAGCAAGGACGCGATCGAGAAGGTCAACATGTTCGTGGCCGCCTTCAATCAGGGCCGCAGCACCGGACCCACCGAAGGTCCGGCTATCGACGCGCTCAACCACAGTGCCGACGCCGTCTCCGGCAGTATCAGCGACCCGCTTTCCCCGGATTTGCGCAACTCCCTGAACGCCTACGTCGACTCGGCTCGCGGCGTGGCCAACGCCATCTCCTCGCACGCCCCGATCTCGGAATTCAACCGGCAGGTCGATCAGCTCAACGACACCAAGACCAAAGCGGTGCAGCTCTGCATCGCTGCTTCCTGACTCTTTCCCGGCCCGCTGGTGGCTATCTCCTGCTGAGTCAGCGGTGTGGCGGCAGCTGTGCTGTGCGACGATAGTGCGCATCGCACGGCGCGCGGTTAAGGAGGTCGCACGGTGGTCGCGGCGGATGACGGCCGAAACTACGCCCACAAACTGGGCATCCAACGGGGGCAGGTTGTCCAGGAGTGGGGTTGGGATGAAGACACCGACGACGACGTGCGCGCCGACGTGGAGGATACCTGCGGTGGCGAATTGCTCGACGAGGACACCGACGAAGTCGTTGACGTGGTCCTGCTGTGGTGGCGCGACGGCGACGGCGACCTGGTCGACACGCTGATGGATGCGATCACCTCGCTTGCGGACGACGGTGTGATTTGGGTGCTGACACCCAAGACCGGCAAACCCGGCCATGTGCTGCCCGCGGAGATCGCGGAGTCGGCGCCCACGGCCGGTCTGATGCCGACGTCGTCGGTGAACCTGGGTGACTGGAGTGCGAGCCGGTTGGTCCAACCGAAGTCGCGAGCCGGGCGCCGCTGATGCTTTCGGTGGGCACCACCGCTCCGGACTTCACTTTGCGAGACCAGAATCAGCAGCCCGTCACCTTGAGCGCGTTCCGCGGCGCGCGCAACGTGCTGCTGGTGTTTTTTCCGTTGGCCTTCACCGGGATCTGCCAGGGCGAGCTCGACCAGCTGCGCGATCACCTGCCCGACTACGAGAACGACGACAGTGTGGCGCTGACGGTTTCGGTGGGTCCGCCGCCGACGCATAAGATCTGGTCGGTCGAAAACGGTTTCCTTTTTCCGGTGCTGTCCGACTTCTGGCCGCACGGCGCGGTGAGCCAGGCCTACGGCGTGTTCAACTCTGCGGCCGGATTTCCCAATCGCGGCACCTTTGTCATCGACTGGGCCGGCGTCATTCGTTTCGCGGAAATGAAGGAGCCGGGTGAAGCTCGCGATCAGCAGGTGTGGATCGACGCGCTGGCGGCGCTGAAAGCGTGATGCGCCGGAGTTTGGGCACTGACTCCCCTAGCGGGTAGCCTGCGCGAGGCACGGGCGCGTAGCTCAGTGGTAGAGCTCTGGTTTTACACACCAGCGGTCGGCGGTTCGATACCGTCCGCGCCCACCAGCTAAACACCTGCTAGAGGCTGGTTTTCCCGCTCAGGACTCGGCCTCGCCGACCCCCCGCTAGGCCAGGGATAGGCCTACGGTCGGGCGCGCGTAGCGAGCGCACGACCTGGTCGCCGCGCGAGGGTATGCTCCCGCCGTGGTGGCCTCACTGATAGTGACAGCGCAAGACTCCGCTGGAGACCGCGCTTGGAACGTATTCATGGTCATCCTTGCGCTCGTCGGCGGTGGCCTCTTGTTGTTGGCTATCGCGGCGGTCGGCTTTTGGATTCTCGAAAACGCGGACGTCATTGGCCCGTTGGTTGCCGGGGCGGGCCTGATAACAGCGATCATTGGCTACATCGCGGGAGCTGGGGGGCTGGTAATCGGCCTGGGTATCGTCGCTCTCGTAGCCGGCGGTTTGCTGTTTCTCTCAGAGGGCTTTTGAAAGTTACGGTGCTCCCCCCCGGCTGTGTCTTGGGGAGAATCCGGTCCACTAATCTCCAAGCCGTGACCGGCCCAGCAACGCTTCGCCCGCCGACGCCAGCGCGTCGTCGTAGACGTGCCCGTACACCCGCAGAGTGATCGCCGGATCGTGGCCCAGCCACTTGGCCGTCGCCGACGGTGTGGTGCCGCCGTCGAGCATCATCGTGGCGGCGGTGTGCCGCACGTCGTGCAGCCGGATCGGCGGCACGCCCGCCGCCGCGCAATGAACGGCGAACGCCTTGGAGTATGTCTCGGGCCGGATGGGGGAGCCGTCGGCATTGACGGCTACCAGCCCGGTGTCGGGCCAGCCGCCGCCGAGCGCCAAGTGCTCCTCGGCTTGCCGCGTCTTGAATGTCCGCAGCGCCGCCAGAACGTCAGGCGGCATCGGCAGCGTCCGCGCCGAACGTGTGGACTTCGGCGCGCCGGTCACCGTGCCGCCGCCAATCACCACCCGCCCTTGAGCGACGGTGATCGTCGCGGCATCGAAATCCACGTCTCCCCAACGCAGGCCCAAAACCTCCGACCGCCGTAGTCCCGCCAGCGTCAGCAGCCAGCACGCCGCCAACCGGTCTTCGGCCACGTGCGCGCGGAACGTCACCGCCTGGTCCGGTGTCCAAGTGGACATTTCGGTCGCAACCACCTTGGGCCGCTTGACCAGCCGCGCCACGTTACGGGCGACCAGACCCTGCGCCATCGCGTCATCGAGCGCGGAGGACAGCACGACCAGCATGGAGACCACCGTGCTCGCGCTGACACCACCGGGCACGTTCGGGCACTCGCGAATAGCAGGCCGGGCGGCGGCGTAGCGTCCGCGCGCGGGCCGCGTCACTTCACCCAGGGCCATCAGCCGGGCGAGCGCCTTCTCACCGGGATTGCCGAACTCGGCGTACAGCTCGCCGTAGCTGGCCCCGTCGGGCCGCGCTCGCAGCCAAGCCAGCACCTCGGCGCTGCGCCGCCCGCGTTTGTCGCGTTGCGCGACGGGTTGGCCCGCCATCCGAAGGGTGACCAAGGCATCGATGTCGGCAGTCCGTAGGTGCTGCAGAGGGATTGCGCCCAAATGGTCGATCACGGGCTTGAGGGCGAAGCGGTATCCGGCCAGGGTCACCGGGCGTACATCACGGCGACCGTCCAACCATTCGGCCAAGAACACCCCCACGGTGGTCTTGTCGCGCTTGACGAAGGTGCCGACCGCGACCTCGGTAGTGATCCGCCGGTACTGGCGCCGGGCCTCGGCCGCCGTGGCGTAGGTGAACCACTGCCGCTCGCGGCTGCCGTCGGCTCGGGTTCCCACATCAACGCGGAACCTGTAGGTCACCGCGCCGTTGCGCGCGACGTGCTTGGTGATCGGCTCGGCGCGGCGGCTGCGTCGGGCTGGCTGTGATTCCGTGGTCATTGGCGGTCTCCTTTGTGTCGGTGGTGGTGCTCCAATCGCGGCGCAGGAAGTTGCGCTTCTTGGCCTCGGCGATCCAGCGGTCCAAGGTGGGCCTGGCCACCACGAAATACTCGGCCACGTAGTCTCTCGGCGGCACCCCGATCTCCCGCGCCCAAGAGAGCAGCGCGGCGACCTGGCGATAATGCTCATCACCGAGGTTGCGGCGGCGGCTGCCCGGCGGAAGGTCGGGCCGAGTCGAGCCGGTCGGGTCGAACAGATCACCAACGTCAATAACGCCGTGCTCGGTCAGCGATATGAACCGAGCCGCCGCCTTGGCCAGTCGGCGCACCGGCACCTGGCGCACGGCAGCGGGGTCGATGTCACCGCTGTCATCGGTGCAGACCATTCGCAGCTCGGTCAGGCGCGGCTTTCCTGCGCTGCGATCGATACGCACCTGGTAGCGGAAAGCGTGGCCGAACAAGGGGATTTCGATCAGCCCGTTGTCGCTGCCGCGCTTACCGCTGACGCGGCGAATGTCACTGGCCATCACATCGCCGACGATGGGCGTAAATGCCGGGTTATCAGAAGTCACGAAAAAACGATAACGCTAACGATAGCTAACCGTCTAGACGACTATCACTATTTGAGGGACGCTACAAGGCATGGCTGATTTCACCGACACCACAAACAACTGCCCGTCACTAGAGCGCCTGCGTCAGGGGCCGCCGACAGTGAGCATCGATACCGCCGCCGAATACCTCGGTGTTTCACGGGGATTCGCTTACCAGATGGTCAAAACCGGCCGTCTGGCCGTCATTCGGTTGAGCAGCGCGCGGATGCGCGTGCCCACCACAAAACTGCTGCGGCTGCTGGAAGGCGAAGCGGACACAGCTGCGGCCGACCCGGGCGGCGGTGCGGCGTGAGCGCGCCGACCCTCAACCGCCAGACCACCACCGGCACCGGGAGCGGCCAGCGCCACCACGAAGCCGACACGCTGGCCGCCGGTGCCGGTGGTGCACCCCCACGCCGGTTCGCGCTGATCTGCCACCACGACGAAGGCCGGGGCATCGAGGCGACGTATTGGCCGAGCCGCGAGCAGGCGCGCCAGGCGCTCGCGGAGCTGACGCCGTGCAGCCCGTGCTGCATCGGCGCGCACACCGTGGTCGGGCTCGGCCTGTCGTGAATCACCCACAGCGACAACGCCCCCCGGAGGTCGGCGTTCTCGGCCCGCGGTCAGGCGGCGTCTGCACGCCTCCCACGTATCTTGCGCTATACCTTCATAACCCGAGAGGAACAGCCATGACCGTCAAGGCTGCGACGCCTATCGCGTCGATCGAATCGAACCTGGCCGCGCCGATGATCGGGGTCGAGCCGCAGACCCTGAAGGCCTGGCGGCGCAGGGGAATCGGGCCGCCCTATGTGCGGTTCGGCAACCGCGTGCGCTACCGGGTCTGCGACATCGAGGCATGGCTGGCGGCGCACACCGTCACGCCCGAATCGGCAGCAGCGCAACGCGGCTGACCCCAGAGACGGCGACGCCGCCCGGTACTTCGCCTCGACCGAGCGGCATCTCTCCGAACCACCTACTCACCTGACAGGAAAAGCAGTGACCCACAAGCACAATACCTCCCAGGCGGGCAATCGCGCGGGACCGGCGAACAGCAAAAACCGCAACGGGCACCAAGCCGACGCCGACGCCGACGACCAGGCGGACATGAATGGCCGGCAGCCGGGCGACGAGGGGCACAACCCGTTCGACACCAAGCGCGCCAATGCCAAGCACACCGAGGACGGGCAATACGGCTCCGCCGCAGCCGCGACTCTGGTGGGCGGCCTGTACGCCGCCGAGCACGGCAAGGCTAGGGGCAAATTCCCCGAGGGCAAGGGCGGATACGACGCTGTGGCTGCGCTGGGCGGGGTTCTGGTGGCCGACGCCAAGGCCACCGGGCTAATCGACCACAGCCCCTCGAAGGCCGACGTCGCCCGCTGGTACAGCGACCGGGGTCATGCGTGGGTGCCGCCGACGAAGGCCAGCGTCGACCGGACAGGACTCAAGGCCGCCATCAGAGGTCTCGACGCTAACCGCAAGATCGCGCTGACCACCATCGACGCGCTCGCCGCCGAGGGTGTGTCCTGGGCAGAGCGCGTCGCCGCGAAGGCCGCCGCCGACAACCTCGACATGGCGGTGAAGGCCAAGACCTACGCATTCACGCTGGCCGAACTTAACACCGCCCACGGCGCGGCGGTCGCCGATCTGGTGGGGCTGCCGCCGATGACTCCCGAGACCCGCCTGGCGAGCCTGCGGCTGCTGAAAGAGTGGACGGCGGCGGAGAACCTGCATGCTCAGGTTGACGCGCGCAAGCGCCTGGCCGCCGCCGACGCAGCCGCGATCGAGTTGCCGCCGATCATGAGCCTGGATGACTTGCTGGCTGAGCCTGACGATCCGGTGCGGATGCGGATCACCAACTTGTGGCCGTCAGGCGGAGCGAAGGTGCTGTGCGCGGCTCCGGCGGGCGCGGGCAAGACCACCCTGAGCGGCAATCTGCTGCGGTCACTGGCCGACGGAGATCCGTTCCTCGGCGCGTTCGAAGTTCACCAGCTGGCCCACCGTATCGCAATCATCGACAACGAGATGACCACTGGCATGTTGAAGCGGTGGCTGCGCCGCCAGGGCGTGCGCAACACCGCTGCGGTGGTGGACGTGGTGAACCTGCGTGGGCAGGCGGGCCTGTTCGACCTCGGTAACGACCGGCTGCGAGACATGTGGACCCGGCGACTGGCGGACCTCGGTTGCGACTTCGTCATATTCGACTGCCTTAGCCCCGTCATAAACGCGATGGGCCTCAAAGAGAGCAACGAGCTGGGGAAGTTTCTGCATCCGCTGACCGACATGCTGGCAGCAGCGGGCGTGGCCGACGTGCTGGTGCACCACCACATGGGACACGAAGCCGAGCGCGCGCGGGGCGACTCGACGGCGCTCGGGTGGAGCGACGCCAACTGGAAGATCGTCCGCAAAGACGATCATCCCGCCCGCCCACGGTTCTTCTCCACCGACAAAGTGCGCGACGCCGACGAGCCGGTGCATGAGGGTCTGCTGTCGTTCGACCCAGCCACGTGCCGCCTGACCTATGTCGGTGGAGACCGCGAGCAGACCCAGGCGACCGAGAACGTCGAAAAACGACTCAGTGACGTCCTCGACGCGCTGGGCGACGATCACGCCGACGGCGGCGACGGCCTCAACGTCACCCAGATCAAGACCGCCGTCGGCGGCAAGAAACATGTCACCGAGGCAGCCCTCACGCTCGCTGAAAAGCGTGAACTGGTCACGCTTCGGCGCAAAGGGCGGGCGAAAATCTACCGGATCAAGCCCACCGCTATGGACCCGCTAAACGTGGGCGACGACCCCGAAAGCGGCGGCGCGACGGTCATTAATCTGCGTTAGCCCCGCTGCGGTGCCGATAGGGGCTTGATAGCCCCAAAATGGCCGTTGACCAGCGTTTTTGTATCGACCCCTTTGAAGGGGTCGATAGCCGATTTTGTATCGGCCGCTGCGCAGGGGCCGATAGGGGCCGATAGACCCCAAAAATGGCCGTGACCTGCGACTTCTATCGGCCCCCGAAAAGGGGTCAATAAGGGGCCCATACTCATCGGCTATCGGCCCCTCCCTATAGGAAAGGGGCCGATACCGGCCGAAGGGTCGACAAGACCTAGTTTTCGACCGATGAGCCACCAGGACCGTGAAGGGTCACGGGGCCGGTTGTGAGAGTGGCGTCGCAGGTCGGCTGAGCGAGCGGTGCCCGGTGGGCTGTGTCACCCGACGCACAGCCCGCCCGACACCTGACAGGCATGGAGGCGGTGCGACCGAGATCGAGCACGGCCATCGGCGATCAAACCCGAACCATCACCGCCGCAACGACATTCCCGACCTATGTCGGTGTTGTCCACGATTGCGCCTACCTCACAACTGCACGGTTGTGAGGTACCCCTGTTGTATGCCGTCGGTCATGCCGCTCGCCGAAAGCCGCGCTCGCGCAGAGCAGGCGTTCATCATGCGCGAGATCGGCATGAAGTCCTGGCGTCAGGTTCGGGACGCGCTCGGGTTCAAGTCGATCGGCGCGGCGCAGATGGCGGTGAAGCGGTACCGCGAGCGCAACCCCTTGCCAAGCGCCGACGCGGCGATGGCTGGGATCGTTGAGCGCAAACGAGTCACCATCGGCTCCGCGATCAAGTCGCTGGCTGAAGCACAACGATCGAGTGACCACCAGGCGGTCGCCCGACTGGTCGACGTCATCACCCGAGCGGACGCCGAGCTGGCCCGGCTCTATGGGCTGTCGAGCGACACACTCAACGTCAACGTGACGCAGACACCGGCGGCGATCATCGCCGACACTCGCGAGCGGCTGCTGGCTGCGGTCGACGCCGAAATTGTCGAAATACCAAAGGAGATCGAACGATGACCACCAGCACCAAGCGCGACGTGATCGCGGCGGCGATGAGCGTCGCCGAGGATGTTGCCGAGAGTCGGCTTGACCCGGCCGCGCTCGATCAGGCCGTCGCCGACCAATGCCGCCAGCTGTTCGGAGAGGTTGTCGGCGAAGGCGGCGATCCGACGCTGTGGCCGTTTCACATCGATGTTTGCCGCCAGGTGCTCGCCGTCGGTGGCCTGACGGCTGATGAGCTGAGTGAGTGGCTGGCCGTGGCGCGCTCGCGGGCAGGAGAGCCGATCGGCAACCCGCGACCACCCAATGACTCAGTGCCGGCCGTTTCGACCGCGAGCAAGGCGACTAGCCCCAATTCCGGTGCTGTTGAAGCCGAGGCCGAGGTCTGAAACTGAGTCTCATAACCTTAGTTTCGCGACATGATGCGATGGCGCAAACGCCCACAGCATTTCTCATGATCGCGAGTCTCAAAAGTTGTCGCGTATCAAAATAGCGACGCGCTGACTTTTGAGATAGGCTTAGGCCATGACAACCGCCACCATCACCGCGACCACGCCCGCGCCGACCGGCGCACTGCTGGGCTATGCCCGCGTTTCCACCGGCCACCAGTCGCTCGACGCGCAGGCCGATGCGCTCACCGCCGCCGGGGTCGATTCCGAACGCCTCTACTCCGACAAGCTGACCGGCACGTCGACCCGCGAGCAGCGGCCCGGCCTGGCTGCGCTGCTCGACTACGCGCGGCCAGGCGACACCATCATGGTCGTCGGCATCGACCGCCTGGGCCGCAGCGCCGCCGAGGTCATGCTGACCATCCGCGACATGCTGGCCCGCGACATCGTGATCAGCGCGCTGCGCGAGGGCGTGGACAGCTCGACGCCGACCGGCAGGGCGGTGCTGGGCATCATGGCCTCGCTCGCCGAGCTAGAGCTGGAGCTGGGCCGCGAGCGCCGGGCGGCATCCCGAGCCGCGCGCAAGGTCCGCGACATGCCCATCGGCAGGCCCAAGAAGCTCGACGCGAGCAAGGCCGCGCTTGCCCACCGGATGCGTGAGAGCGGCGAGCCGGTGCCGACCATCGCCGAGGCGCTCGGCATCAGCCGCGCAACGGTTTATCGCGTGTTAGCGACGGAAACTGTGGCCAACTGAGGTTCAGTCGTCTGGGGGTAGTCCGCGAAGGACCGCAGTTACGAGGGAACTCGCGGGTGCTGAGTCGATGAGATCGGTCGGTATAGGGCGACTGAGACGTGCCATTTCGTTGCGACTGTCGAGAGACTCGGCAGCCCAGCCGTGGTTGGTGAGCCAAGACGCGGTATCGCTGACGTCTTTGTGTTTGATGAACGCCGTCACGTCCACATCGACACCCAGAGCGTCGTCTATCTCGGCGGCTCCAACCCGCCACCGCTCCAGGCGTTCCTCGCCGAAGTGATTTGTCGCGTGGTGGTAAACCTCCGCCGCCAATCGACTGTCGGCTGCGCTCAAGTTGGTCACCGTCCGGAAGAGTTGGTCGTGTTCATCGGAGGTCAGGTAGGGGAGGAGTCCCTCTGCGAGCCATGCGGTGGGCATCGCCTCGTCCCATCCCGCCTCCGTTAAGGCGATGGGCCAGTGATCGTCGCGAAGGTCAATGGCAACTGGGTGAATATCAGCGACTGGGGCTACGCCGTGCGCGGTAAGAGTGGATTCCTTGAACACTTGTACTGCTGGCTGGTCGATTTCGTAGACATGGATACCGGACAGGCACGGGAGTCTGTACGCCCTTGCATCTAGGCCGGCTGCCAAGATCACGACTTGTTCGATGCCAGCTTCTGTCGCTGACGCGCAGAAGTCGTCGAAGAAGACAGTCCTAGTCGCGACGTATTCCCGGCCAGTTTTTGCGGTACGTCGCCCAAGGTCGTCCTCGGGACCCATCCAAGAGAGATCGCCTCGCGCCATTGCTTGCCAGCCCGGCTCGTCTACTGCTGCCACCAGAATCGCGGCGAACTCGTCTCGCACCAGTGGGTCCTGTTGTGCTGTTTCAGCGGCACGCTGGGCGGCCACAGCTAGTGCGGTCGCTCCGAGATTAGTTGTTATGTCCCAACTTTCGCGCGCGTTCATCTGTCATCGCGTGGAGGCGGCTGGAATCAACGCGCTGATATCTTCGCCTTGCAGGAGTTTGATTGTCAGGTTGACATCGAAGTAGTCGGTCCATCGGGTGATTTTGCCATCGTCTCCAACGACGAACGTTCCCATCACCGGAATGGCTGGCTTTGCTCCGTCGGGCGTCTGGATGTAGTCGAGTCGTTCAGTCAGTACGACGGGGCCGTCGCTGGCGATGTTGACTATTTCGAAGGCGTAGGCGTCGGGAAACATCGAGAACTGTGCGCCATGTTCTCCACGATGGCGTCCACTCCGGTGAAGGCTGGCATGCCGACGTTTTGATACACGGCGTTGTCAGCCAATAGAGGGCGCAAGGCTTCGGGATCACGGCGTTCCATCAGGGCGCAGAACTCGCGGACCACATCGACAGGGATAGACACAGCGCACCTCCAACTCAGACGGGCAACGACATCACACCACATGGCACCTGTATGTGACATGGCGACTGTATGTGACCTACAGCCTGTATGCAATACTGTTTGGCAATGGCGCAGGAGCAAGGGCAAGAGAGGCTCGACACGAAGGCGCGACGTGCCGCACAAGCAGAGGGCACCCGCGCTGCATTGGTCGATGCCGCGAAGCGACTGTTCGTCGAGAAGGGGTATCACCACACCGGCACCGAGGAGGTCGTTGCAGAGGCCGATGTCGGCACTCGAGGCGCCCTGTATCACCACTTCGCCGACAAGCAGGCGCTCTTTGAGGCGGTGTTCATCGCGGTCGAAGAGGGTCTTGTTATGGAGGCCGCTAAGAACCTGGCCGATCCAGCAGACGGCGCATTCAATCAGTTGCGACAGGGGCTGATTGGCTTCCTCGATGCATCCCTGACGCCCCAAGTTCAGCGGATCCTCCTTATCGACGGACCGCCGTCTTGGGCTGGTCGAGATGGCGCGAGCTAGAGAGCGTCTACGGATTGGGAGCCATCCGCGCCATGCTCGAACGCGCCATCGAGGAAGGCGACCTAGCCAGCGGCCAGCCTATTGCAGTCCTGGCTCATGTGCTTCTCGCCGCAGCAGAGGAAGCCGCAATGTTCATCGCGAATGCACCCGTCAGCAGGACGCGCGGGACGAGAGCGTACAGGCGCTCAACGCACTGCTGGACGGACTCCGGTCGCGCTAGCCCCACATCCAGGAGGTTCACACAATGGCGGGTTCAATCGCCGACGGAGGGACGGACTTGCCCGTCATTCCTCTGCCACGCGCATCGGGCTGCCCGTTGGCGCCGCCCCCGGAGTTCACGCAGTGGCGGCGATCCCCTGGGCTTCAACGCGCAACGTGGCAAGGCAAGCCCGTCTGGGTAGTCAGTCGCTACGAGGATATACGCGCGGCCTTGACCGATTCACGACTAAGTGCCGACACCAACAGCATGTGGGCCGAGGCGCAGAGCTCCGAGGAAGCCATGCCGGTCATCTTCGCCCGGATCGACGACCCCGAGCACAATCGACTCAGACGAATGATGACTCGTGACTTCACTTTTCGGCGAGCAGACGAAATGCGTCCGCGAATCCAGGAGCTGGTCGACCAGTACATCGACAAGATGGTTGAGCACGGACCGCCGGCTGATCTCGTCCACGACTTCGCGCTGCCAGTGCCATCGCTGGTCATATCGGTGCTGCTTGGCGTGCCCGACGCGGATCTTGAGTCCTTCCAGCACAACAGCACGACAGTGCTCGACTCTGGTCGTTCCGATGAAGAGCGCCTCGTCGCAGGCATGGGGATGTACGGCTACATGTTGGAACTTGTTGACCGCAAAGAACGAGAACCGGGCGACGACCTGATCAGTCGACTCGTCACTAACCACGTCGTCCCAGGTGAACTCAGCAGAGAAACGGCGGCCATGACCGCGATGATCATGCTCCAAGCTGGCCACGAAACCACAGCGAGCATGATCGCAATCGGCGCGCTTGCCCTGATGCAACATCCCGACGACCTTGCCCGCCTGCGCACGACCGAAGACAACACCGAGATCGCGAACATCGTCGACGAGTTGCTGCGCTATCTGACCGTCGTCCACAGTCTGGTCGAGCGTGTCGCGAAAGAAGATTTCACACTCGGTGGCCAGCCAATCCGCGCAGGTGACCTCGTATTGATGAATCTGCCCGCCGGGAACTGGGATACCGCCTACACAAGCGGTCCCGAAACATTTGACATCGCTCGAAATACTCGCGGACACCTGGCATTCGGCTACGGCGCGCACCAATGCATTGGACAGAACCTAGCCCGCGCCGAGCTACAGATCGCGCTAGCGACCCTGGTGCGGAGATTGCCTGGACTACGACTCGCCGTCTCACCTGACGACCTCCAATTCCAAGCCCAGAAGGAGATCTACGGAGTCGAGTGCCTGCCCGTCACCTGGTGATCGGGCCGGTTCCCTGAAACCATCTCTTTCGAGCAACGACCCAAGGCGGTTGACCGCTCAGTCCCAAAGTCCTCTTTTTCGGTAGGACAAGGGAGTGAGGGGTAACACTACAAACGCTCAGGTTGATCTTGTTCACATCGAGTAGGTCAGCGGCGCTCGATGCTGGTTTTGGGTGACTCAGCGCACATTGCTACCCCGCTACTTTGCACGGTCGTTTGTGACGATCGGCCCATGACGAATTTCCAGGTCGCCACCGATCCAGAGTCGCGGCCATCGGCGTCATGGGCGGGACGGCTGGCTGTGCTCAAGTCGCGCGCCGTTCCCGACGATGACCCGCGAATTATCGAGTGCCGTCAGGCATTGGCCTATCACCGGGTGCAGCGGGCTATCAACGCCGAGACCGGCCAGCTCTCGCGACCCGGTGTCGACAGGCTCTTGACCCAGCTGCGTGGAGCGGCGTCATGATCGCCGCCCAGCCCAAAAGCCGCGCGGGGGGCTCATGGAGGCTGCCCCCCGCGCTCAATCTCGGCCGCAAGAAGGGCGGTGTTCCCGCGACACCGCAACCAATCAAGCGGCCCTCCAAACTCGCACCCCCCAAGCCCTCCAAGAAGACGAGAGGACGGTACGCCCCGATGGATCCGACCGACCAGACCGAACAACGCCGACACCGCCGCGCGAGCATGGCCGTCGCCTACGACGGCGCGTTCGACCTGGCCGTCGAGCTCGACGCGATCGTCGAGCCGCTGGCCGCCCGCGTCGCTGCCCTCCCGCAGCCCTTCCTATTTCGGTCGCGGGTGACCGAGCTGGCCGACGCCGCCCATGAGCTGGTGAGCACCGTCGTCGGCTGGTGCGCTGAGACTGATGCCCTCGCGAAGACGAAGCATTTGGCGGCCGAGCCGGGCAAGCGCACCTACGCCGTGCGAAGGCTGTGCGACCTGGCGCAGCGTCCGGCGCTGCCTGAGATCACCGACGCCGCCTTGGCTGACGGGTCGTGGGCGGCGCAGCTGATCACGATGGCCACCCCCTCTGCCCGCCCGCTGGCCGACCTGTTGAGCCGGTCGTGGCCGCCGAACCACGAGGTGCTGCGCGGTAAGCGGAGCCGGTCGGAGCGGTTGACCGAGCTGCTGCGCAACACGGTTGACCGTGCCGCTCTGGCGCTCGAACGCCGCCTTGATTGGGCGGAGTCGGCCCCACCCGCACGCCTGCGGCCGACCGAGGCCGACCGCGCCGCACAGGCCCGCGCCGAGCTGGCCGCGATGGGAGTTGAGCTATGACGACCCCGACGATGCCGACCACGCGCGAGCCCGCGCCGCCCGGGGTGCTGCCCGCGATTCCGTTTATGGCCCCGCTGGTCAACCCAGCGCCGATCGGGCTCTACCCGCTGGTCAACTGGACCGACGTCCCCGCCGATCAGTCCTCGCGCTTTCTCGGTGAAGGCGTGTGGGTGCGCCACTACAACTACGGCGGCGCTGGCGCTTTCGGTGTCTGGGACGCGCCCTGGTGCGGCGAGGTCGAGCGCATCACGATCAGCGGCACGGGCGGCACCTGGACCTACACCTGGAGTGGTGAGACCGCGACGGGCCTGGCGAGCAACATCAGCGTCGCCGACTTCCAGGCGGCGATCGACGGCCTGAGCAACGTCGAGCCCGGCGGTGCGCACGTCAGCTCGCCGTCTCCGGGGGTTTATCTGGTCAGTCACACAGTGCGCGCGGAATCGTCAGTCGATGGCAGCGCCTTGACCGGCCCGAGCGCCGGAGCCAAGACCCAGCCAGTGCGCAAAGAGGGCGACCGGCCACCCGACACCGATCCGTTCCCGCCGATCACCGTCTGGGCGTCGGGCACCTGTGACATGACGATCTACGGCCAGTCCGAGGCGATGACCCGCGCGCAGCAGAATCTGCGGCTGCTCGAACAGGCCGCCGTCGAACGCGACTTCTCGATCCGGCTGCTGGCCGACAGCGGGGCGGTGACCGTCGAGCGCGCCACGTTGCCCTCGGCGATTAGCTACTTGGAGGGTCTGCTGGCCGAGACCAACACCGTCGGCATCATCCACGCCAGCCCGCAGTGGGCGGCGATCGGTGCCGCTCAAGGCGGGCAAGGCGGGCTGTGGGTGCGTTCGGGCACCGTGATCAAGACCCAGCTCGGGCACAGCATGGCGTTTGGCGGTGGCTATGTCGACGGGCTGGGGCTGACGCTGGTGGCGACATCGGCCCCAATCTTCGGGTGGCGCGACGAGCCGCAGCTCCGCACCACGGCGCACTACCAGACCAACGAGTTCATTGCCATTGCCGAGCGCAGCCTGGCGCTGGCCTACGAAGAGATCATCGGCGCGGTCACCGTGACCACCGCCCCCTGACCAAGAACGGACATTGACGCGATGAGGACCGCTCGACCGCCTTGACGCTGACGCCAGACATCGGCGTCAAGCCAGGGGACTGCGCTATGTGCCGCTTCGGCTTGGACACCGATCTCCCATGCCACTCCGACTAGCACGATTTCGCACAACGCGAAGGGACACCACAACACCGTGACGAACAAGGCCAAGAAACGCCCGCTCACCCTGGCCGATCTCACCGACGCCGAACGCGAACGCGCGGCGGTGGCTTTTCACGAGGCCGGGCACGCGGTCGCGGCGACGCTGCTGGGCGGGCGTGTCAACGTTGCGGTGGTCTCCGACGGCCGCACCTTCGGCCTGCTCGGCAAGACGCTCTACTCTGCGGTTCCCGGCGGTGGGCGGCCATCCGTTCTCTACGCGGGCCCCTGGGCTGAGGCGTGCTTTCGCGCCGGGCGGCGGCCGACCCAACGGGAGATGTACGCCGCGCTCGACAGGAACAGCTGCGACGATCACGAGCTGTCGCGCTCCGGCGGATACTTCATGGGCGCTGGTGTCGTGCCGCTGCTCCAACGCTGCTGGTCGCCACGCTGGCCGCTGCCAGGGCCGGGCGGGCTGTGCGTGCGGGTCGGCGGCCCAAGACACCCGCCGAGCTGGCGGCGCGGATCGTGCCGGGTTATCGGGTCACCCCGACCATCGCGTTGATCTCCGACGCGCTCGCTGAGGCGGTCGCGGAACCTGACCAGCGGGTGATCATCTCCACCCCGCCGCGTACCGGCAAGTCGGTGCTGGCGTCGCAGGTGGGCGTGCTGTTCGCGCTGGCCAACAATCCCGACGCCAAGGTGATCCTGGCCAGCTACGCCGACACCCTGGCCCAGGAGCACAGCCACGCCGCCCGTGCGCTGGTCGCGGAACACGGTGACCTGCTCGGCTTTGGGCTCCGCTCCGACAAGACGGCGGTGGGCCGGTGGCGGGTCGACGGACACGACGGCGGCCTGCTCGCCGCCGGAATCCTCTCCGGTATCACGGGATTCGGTGCCGACCTACTGCTGATTGATGACCCGATCAAGAATGCGCAGGAGGCCGACTCCGCCGCGCACCGCCGCCGGGTGCTCTATGAGTTCCGTTCGACGCTGATGACGCGGCTGCATCCTGGCGGGTCGGTCGTCGTCATCGGCACCCGCTGGCACGAGGCCGACCTGATCGGCACGCTGCTGGCCGACGAGCCAGATCGCTGGCGGCACATCAACATTCCCGCCATCGCCGAGGCCGGGATTCCCGACGCACTGGGCCGCGAGCCAGGTGTGGCGATGACCAGTGCCCTCGGACGCACCGCTGACCAGTTCGATGATCTGCGCCGCTCGGTCGGCTCGCGGTCGTGGTACGCGCTGTTCCAGGGCGTGCCCGCCGCACCCGAGGGTGGTCTGGTCAAACGTCAGTGGCTCGATGATTGGCGGCTGCCGGCCGCCCCACAACGCCCGCTGTTGACCGTCGTCGGTGTCGACCCGGCCGACTCCGGCGAAGGCGACGCCTGCGGTCTCGTCGCGGCGTCGATGACGGCCGAGGGCGTGGTCGCCATGATCGCCGACCAATCTGCACCGATGACGTCGGACCAGTGGGCGCGGGCTGCGGTGGAGCTGGCCGCCGACGTCGGCGCGAGCGAGATCGCCGTCGAGGGCTTCGCGGCGCGGGAAACCTACGTCCGCGTCGTCAACGACGCGCTGCGGCGCTACCGCATCGACCGGCCGGTGAAGGTGACGAGCTGGCCGCCGAAGGGGTCAGGACGTGGCGGCGGTGACGCGCTGGCGCGGTCGGCGGCGCTGCTGCAAGGGCTCGAGGTCGGCACCTGCCGCCTGGCGGGTCACTTCCCGGCCTTCGAGGAGGCTGCGGTGACCTGGCAGGCCGGGCAGCACCAGCCCGACGCCCTGGCGGCCCTCGTCGTCGCCCACGACGTGCTGGTGCACGCGGCCGGGCCAGCAGTGGACGTTCGCCTCACCGCTGGACACCGAGCGCCGCCTGGCCGATCGGCGGCAGGTGGCGGCGGCGGGCCTGGCGCGGCGAGTCACTGACCGCCCGGCCATCACGCCGATGGGTGGTTACTTGCGCCGCCGGATCAGCGGGTGAGCTGACCGAGGGTTGTCGGTGCCCTTCGGCATACTCGCGGCCATGAGTGAACAGCAGAACCAGCAACGCGGGCTCAGCCTCGCGGGTCTTCGGTTCCACGCAATCCTGATGAACGTCGAGCAAGAACTACGGGCGGCGCTAGCCAGGGCGCGGCTCGAATCAGACCACAGCCTCACAGTTGGGGAGCAGGCGGAGGCAGCGGTGAGGGAGACCCTGGGCGCGTATCTGCCCTCGGGCTATGGAGTCGGATTCGGCCACGTCTACGACGCCTACGGCGACGGCTCGCGACAAACCGACGTTGTCGTCACCAACCCGGACCACCCACTCTCGTTCCCAGAGGGCAGATCCGGCACCTACGTCGTTGACGGAGTGTCCGCAGCTGGGGAGGTCAAGGCCCGGCTGGATGTACGCGCGCTCGACGATTGCATCCAGAAGGGCAGGGCGTTCAAGCAGCTTCGCATGACGATCAACTCTTCGGACCATGCGATAACCGTCAAAGACTCCGCGTATATGAAGCAGATCGGCTTGGTGCCGCCCTACTTCGTCATCGCGTTCGAGAACCAGGTCGCTGACGACACCCTGGGCAAGCGGCTACAGGAGGCCGGTCTGGTACCGCCCCCAGAGGGAAAGTCCATGGGCGAGGAAGACTCCGCCGACACGCCTCAACCGCCGCTAGATGCAGTGTGCATCCTCGGCCGCGGAATCTGGCTGTACGTGCGACCAGACAACCCAATGGGAATCAGAATTGGCATCGACCAACCCGACGGCACTAGGCACATGCGTGACGACGTATCTGGTTGGGCTTTTGTCGAGACGGACGCGCCGCTTGCCTGGACGCTCGCGTGGATGAATGCGGCGATGCCGAGGGTGCTTCGCGGCAAATCGGTGTTTACGCCCTACCTAATCCCCCCGGCCAGGCACGTCAAGTACATGAACGACCGCGTGGCGAGAGCGGCAACGACGCCCGTCACCGAGTTCGACCCCGAGGGCGTGCCAGGGCCGATCCCCGATGACGATCGAACACCCGAACGAGCCGACCCCCCGCTAGGCCGAAAATAGGCCAAGACGCGGGATTATGCGCCAATACGAGACGACACTACGAACAACGAAAATGGTTGTCTAGCACGCGGTTTCCGTAGACAAGACGACACGCGAAGATACGGCCTAGACATACCGATATAGATTTACACACCAGCGGTCGGCGGTTCGATACCGTCCGCGCCCACCAGTGTTGACTCAGGTCAGCGTCACCTAGGCGGTTCGCTGCTCCGGCTGGCGGCGGCGGTCTTTTCGTTCGGGCCCCGAGGAATGCCGTTAATCTATGTCGATGACGGTGAGCGCCGAGTGACGCCCGGCCGCCCAACGCCCGTGTTGAAAGCCTGCCGGTTCACTCGCCCACCGATCCATAGCCTTGATCCGGCCACACCGACTCGGACATCGTTCGGTTTCACCGCCACCCAGTCCTCTTCGCTGTCCGTGAGCCGCTGCGGTGACCGACTGATGCCCGTCCCAGAAGGGCCGTCATGACTACGACAGTTGCAGCAAGTCGCGCGCAGGAACGCTGGTTTCTCGACCGTGGCCTGCCCTCAGTGCTGACGCAGCGGGCGCGCCTGCAAGCAATCTGGCCCCGTTCGGCGCCTTATCTGGCCTTCAACGCCACCCTTAGCGCTTTCTCCGCGGCGACCTACGAGCTGACGGGTCGGCACGAGTACTACATTGGCGCACCTATCGCGGTGCAGCGAATCGCTCTGGCCGTGGCCCTATTCGCCTTGCCAGCGGCCGCGGGCATCGGGTGGTTCGTTGCCCGGATGCTCACCGACCATTCGCAGGCCATAGCCGCGACGGTATCGGCGGTGATCGGTGTTGCCGGCACGACGGTGAAGGGGCTGACGTTCGAACACCACATGGTGCGGTTGATCGCGGGAGTTGCCGGGATTGTGCTGGTGCTCGCGTTGACCGCTTCGGGGCTGGGCTCGGTGATCGGCTGGGCGGTCCGGCTCGCGCTCACGCAGGTAGTCGCCGCGTGGGGCCTGCTGATCCGTGCTCTGCCGGTGGTTTTGCTCTCAGTACTGGTGTTCTTCAATACCGCCGTGTGGGCTATGGCAGCGAGTCTCAGCACCGCCCGGTTCGGGTTGGCGCTGGTGATCTTCGTCGTCATCGCGGCGGCTTTCGTCGTACAAGAGACGATGGAGCATGCTAAGCCGACGCTCATGGCGGCCAACGCGTCATCCCGTCACGCGGAGCGGCTGGCCGACACACCATTCGAGCACATGCCGGATCCTGCCGAGGTGCGACCACTGACGCGGGGTGAGCGTGTCAACGTGGTCTTCGTCCTCGCGGCGACACAACTCGCGCGTATCTTCACGGTGGCCTCCGTCGCGTGGGCGTCGTTCTTCATCATGGGTCTCGTGCTAGTGACTCCTGAACTGATGCGTACCTGGACTCAACGCACCCCCACGTATGGCGTTCTGCTGGGCCATCCAATCCCGGTGCCGCAGGCGTTGATTCAGATGAGTTTGTTTCTGGGGGCTCTCACCTTCATGTACGTCAGCGCGCGAGCTGTCGGCGACGGGGAGTACCGATACCAGTTTCTCGACCCGCTTATTGACGACCTCAAACTGACCCTGCTGGCGCGCAACCGCTACCTCGCTTGCCTGGACACCGAATTGATCTGCGAGCAACGACGAGATGCGCGGCTAATCGCCGGCGGCGAAAGCCACCGCTCCCGCCGGTCTTCGCTGCTGCGTGGAAATCGGCTGCGACCTTCGAAGAGCGCCACGTGCTCAGGTGATGTGACGGACCATGCAGGTGGGAACGTCAATCAGACGGGCGGTTCCTGAGGTTGCAGGCTCATCAGGAATTCGGTTGGCCGGTCAGGTGCGGCGTCGCCAATTTGTCGTGAGGTGAATGAACCGCCGTGTGTGAGCCTCGAAACCGTCAGGCAGCGGTCGTCGCCTGCGCTGCTTTCGAGATCGCCCCGTGCTTCTCCAGCATCTGCAGGACCTGCTCGCTGTGGATGTCCTCGGTCTGGCACGCCTGGCTCAGTTCGTTGACCGCAGCCTCCAAGGCGTCGAGACGCTCAGAGGCCTGAATCAGCGTCGCCAGCCAGTTGTCGTATTCCCGGTCGTCGACGTCCATTCCGGCGACAGCGAAAGAGACAGATCCCATTCCGTTCACCCTCCTCGAAATAATTTGTGGTGCTTGTCACACCAGAGTAGGCGTTGGTTAACCCAGTGGTCAGGCGGCGAAACGGCAATTACCCTGAATAGTTGCTGAGTTTTAATCAGCGCTACACCATTGCAATTAGTCAAATGTCTAATTGCAATCGGAGAAGACCGATACCCCCGCGGCGTGATCGGCTTACCGCCTCGGATGTGTGAGACGCTGCGGGGGTGCTGACACGGACCCGCACCGCCGGAGTGCTGGCCGGCTGTGCGGCGGATCGGGTATTCGGTGACCCGCGCCGAGGCCATCCGGTCGCCGGTTTCGGCGCTGCAGCCGCGGGTTTGGAGCAATTCACCTACCGCGACAGCAGGGTCGCAGGCACACTGCATACCGGCGTGCTGATGGGCACGTTGAGCTTGCTCGGCGCGGGCGTGCAGCGGACGGCCCGACAGCGTGGTCCGCTGTGGTCAGCCTTCTGCATCGGCGCGGTGACCTGGACAGCGCTGGGCGGTACGTCGCTGCTGCGCGTGGCGGAAATGATGGCCGGACTGCTGAGCCAAGGGGACACCGAGGCTGCCCGGCGCCTACTGCCGTCGCTCTGCGGCCGCGACCCGTCAGCGCTCGACGCGCCCGGACTGACTCGCGCGGCACTGGAATCGGTCGCCGAGAACACTTCCGACGCGCAGGTGGCGCCGCTGATCTGGGCGGCCATCGGTGGTGTGCCCGCAGTGCTGGCTTACCGGGGCGCCAACACACTGGACGCCATGATCGGCCATCGTTCGCCGCGGTACGCCCGATTCGGTTGGGCTGCAGCGCGATTGGATGACGCCGCCAACTACGTCCCCGCGCGGGTGAGCGCAGCACTGGTGGTGACGGCAGCACCGCTGGTCGGCGGATCACCGTCCGGTGCCCTGCGGGCGTGGCGTCGGGATGCGGCCCGTCACCCCAGCCCCAACGCCGGTGTGGTGGAGGCCGCGTTCGCCGGAGCGTTGCACGTGCGGTTGGGCGGGCCGACGCACTACCGCCACGAACTGCAGATCCGGCCGGTCCTCGGTGACGGGCGGCCGCCTACGGTGGCCGACCTGCGTCGCGCGGTACTGCTGTCCCGAGCTGTTCAAGCGCTGGCCGCGGTGGCGTGCTGCGCGGTCATGGCCGCCGCCGGCCGTAGCGGTCGGTGAGCTTCTCCTCGACCGTCATCGGTTTGGGTAGGCCGAAAGCCTTCGCCTGCGTCGACTGACCCGCCTCGGCGCGGCGGGCACGGATCTCGGCGACCACGAAATAGCCCAACAGGATCGGCGCAACGATGCCGAAGGTGATCCACTGGATGCCATAGGACAGGAACGGGCCGGCGTCCAGGTGCGGAAGCCCGATCACGCCCAGGCCGCCGGGCTGGTTGTCGACCAGTTGCAGGTAAGACTGGGCCAAGGCCACGCCGGTCAGCTTCGCCACCTGGTCGGTGTTGATCGAATACACCTGCCGCACACCGGCTTCGATGATCGGCTCTTTGCCCGCCGCGGGCGCTTCGGAATCTCGCAGCCGGGCGGTGATGGTCACGGTTGCGGCGGGCGGCGGCGGAATCTGCGGCAGCTTCGAGTCCTGTTCGGGCCGAACGAAGCCGCGGTCGACCAGCACGGTCGGCCCGCCGTCGACGATGAACGGCGCCAGCACCTCCAATCCCGGCTCACCGTCAACCACCCGCAGCCGGGCTAGCACCTGAGCGTCCGGGCGGTAATGCCCGGTGGCCGTCACCCGGCGCCACTGCGCGCCCGGCGCCGTCGAAGTCTGGTCCGGCAGCAACTCAGTGAGGGGAACCGGCGGGGTGGTCAGGGATTGCGCAATCTGACGATTCTCCCGAGAGGTCCTGGCGTTTTTGCCCAGCTGCCACGGGGCCAGCACGGAGAAACACAGGTACGTGAACGCGACGACCACGACCGCCAGCGCCAGCCAGCTCGGTCGCAGCAGAAAGGCCCAGCGCCGCATCAGTGCCGGCCGTTCTGTGCCAGCTGTGCGTCGACCCACTCATGCAGGCCGGGCAGCGCGGCTTCGATGACGGTGAAAGCCGCCTCGAAATCTTCGTGGTCGCCGTAGTACGGGTCGTCGACGTCGAGCGGATGGACCTGTGCGCGCGGGTCGAAAGAGCGCAGCATCCGGATGCGCGACGGGTCAACGCCGAGATGTTCGAGGAGGCGGACGTGATCGCGGCCCAACGCCACCACCAGATCGGCGGAGAGATGGTCGGCGTCGACCTGCGCCGCGCAGTGGTCGGCGGGGTAGCCGTGCGCGCGCAATACCCGCGACGCCCGTTCGTCGGCGCGTTCACCGACGTGCCAGGCGCCGGTGCCCGCACTGCTGACCCGCACCGCGTCGGCCAGGCCGCGCCTGTCGATCTGGTGGGCGAACATCTTCTCGGCCATCGGAGACCGGCAGATGTTGCCCGTGCAGACGAACGTGACATGCAGCGGCCGAGCAGAAACCACGTCAGGCACCCCGTCAGACACCGAGAGCCCTCCGCAGTTCGGCGACGCTCGCGACATGGGCGGCCGGCGGTGCGCTGTCGTCGGTGAAATCGGCTCTCCCGTAACCCCAGCCGACCACTACCGTGTCGATGCCATGCGCAGCCGCGCCCTCGACGTCGTGCCGGCGGTCACCGACCATCACTACGCGTTCGGGCAGCGGCTGCAGCTGGGTCAGCGCGTGCGCCAACACCTCGGTCTTGCTGCTGCGCGAGCCGTCGACGCCGGCGCCGGCGATGACGTCGAAATGCCCGTCCAGCCCGAAGTGGCCGAGGATGCGCCGGGCGATCGGTTCGGCTTTCGAGGTGGCCACCGCCAGCCGGACGCCGGCGGCCCGCAGATCAGCCAGCAGCGCGGCGATGCCGTCGAACAAGCTGTTCATCGCCCACCCCCGGATGCTGTAGTCGGCGCGGTACGCAGCGATCGCGGCGTCGGTGTGCTCACCGAGGCCCAGCGCGGCCAAGGTGTGCTGCATCGGTGGGCCGACGAGCCGGTCGACTAGGTCGCCGTCGGGCACGTCGGCGCCGACCGCACGCAGCGCGTGGCAGAAACTGGACACTATTCCGTGCGCCGAGTCGGTCAGCGTGCCGTCGAGGTCGAAGATGACCAGCTGCTGCGAGACGGTGTGCGTCACGCCTCCCATTGTCTCTGCTGTCGTCGCGCTGCCGGACAGGGGCCGCGAGCCCGCCGACTACTGTTGACCCGTGGTGAGTCTGGATCCGGGCCGGTTGGCGGCGGCCCGCTATCACGGTGATCAGGCCGCTGCGCCCGGCATGCTGGATTTCGCCGTCAACGTCCGCCACGACCGGCCGCCGGCCTGGCTGCTGGACCTGCTGACCGCCCGACTGCCGGACCTGGCTCGCTATCCCGACGCCGACGACGAGCGCAGCGCCCGCGAGGCGGTCGCCGCACGGCACGGTCGAGGCGTCGACGAAGTGCTGCTGCTGGCCGGGGCAGCCGAAGGCTTCGCCCTGCTGGCCAACCTGCGCCCGGCCCGGGCGGCGGTGATCGCGCCGTCGTTCACCGAACCGGAGGTAGCGCTCGCCGCGGCCGGTGTCCCGGTGCACCATGTCGTGCTGGCGCCGCCGTTCGGCTTGGGCGGTGCGGAGGTTCCCGAGAACGCCGACCTTGTCGTGGTCGGCAATCCCACCAACCCGACCGCAGTGCTGCACAGCCGCGAACAGATTCTCCGGTTGCGCCGCCCGGGCCGCATCGTGGTGGTCGACGAGGCGTTCGCTGATTCGGTGCCCGGGGAACGCGAATCGGTGGCCGGTGACGCGCTGCCCGATGTGCTGGTGCTGCGCAGTTTGACCAAGACCTGGTCGCTGGCCGGGCTGCGAGTCGGCTATGCGCTGGGTGCGCCACCGCTGCTGGCCAAGTTGACCGCTCGGCGCGCGCACTGGCCGGTGGGCACTCTGCAGATGGCCGCGGTAGCGGCGTGCTGCGCGCCGGTGCCGGTCGCCGATGCCGCCGCCGACGCCCGGCGGTTGGCGGTGCTGCGGGCCGAGATGACGGCCGGGCTGGTTTCGGCGGGTGCCCGGGTCGTCGCCGGCCACGCGCCGTTCGTGCTGTTCCGCACGCCGCGTGCCGAGTGGCTGCGCGCGCGGTTGCTGGCCGACAACATTGCGGTCCGGCGCTGCGACACCTTCGTCGGCCTGGACGGCAGCTACCTGCGGGCCGCGGTACGCCCGGAGTGGCCGCTGCTGGTCGAGGCGATCGCCGAGGCGGCGCTGGGCGGGGCGGCCCGGTGAGCGTGCGGCTCGCGGAGGTCATCGCCGTGCTCGATGAGGCCTACCCGCCGCAGTTTGCCCAGTCGTGGGATTCGGTGGGGCTGGTCTGCGGTGACCCCGGCGACGTGCTGACCTCGGTGACGATCGCCGTCGACGCGACGCCCGCGGTGATCGACGAAGTACCCGACGGCGGCCTGCTGCTGGCGCATCACCCGCTGCTGTTGCGCGGGGTCGACACCGTCGCGGCCAGCACACCCAAAGGCGCGCTGCTGCACCGTCTCATCCGTTCCGGCAGGTCGCTGTTCACCGCGCACACCAACGCCGACTCCGCGTCGCCCGGGGTGTCCGACGCACTGGCGCAAGCGCTGGGGCTGACCGTCGACGCGGTGTTGGAGCGAGCCGAGGGGGCGGCGCCGGCCGGCGTCGGGCTGGGCCGGATCTGCACCATGCCGCACCCGGAGCCGTTGCGCGAGTTCGTACGCCGGGTCGAGGCAGCGCTGCCCCGGACGTCCTGGGGTGTGCGCGCGTCCGGCCGCCCCGATCTGCCGGTGTCGCGGGTGGCGGTGTGCGGCGGCGCGGGTGACTCGCTGCTCGACACCGTCGCCGGGGCCGGCGTGCAGGCTTACCTGACGGCGGACTTGCGGCACCATCCGGCCGACGAACATCGCCGGGCATCCAATGTCGCGCTGATCGACGTGGCGCACTGGGCCAGCGAGTTCCCCTGGTGCCAGCAGGCGGCCGACGTGCTGAAAACGGCTTTCGGTACGGCGTTGCCGATCCGGGTCAGCAGCGTGCGCACCGACCCCTGGAACATCGAGACGGAGCGAACATGACAGCAGCCGGCATGAAAACTGATGATGAAAGCTGAAGTGAAAGAACAGCGTTCGCTGCTGGAGTTGGCGGAGCTGGATGCCGAGTTGGCGCGCATCGCACACCGCAGCAGCCATCTGCCGCAACGGCAGGAATACGAACGGGTGCGGGTCGACGAGACTGCGGCCCACGACCGGCTCGCTGCGCTGCAGATAGCGGTGGAGGACCTGGATGCGCAGGTGTCCCGCTTCGAAGCCGAAGTGGACGCGGTACAGCGCCGCGAGCAGCGGGATCAGGACTTGCTGCAGTCGGTGCGCGACGCCAAGCAACTCTCCGAGTTGCAGCACGAGTTGGAAACGCTGCAACGCCGCCGCAGCAGCTTGGAGGACTCTCTGCTCGAGGTGATGGAACGCCGCGAGGAGGTGCTCGCACAGCAGAATGCGGAAGTGGAAACAATCGACGCCTTGCGGGCGGAACTGACCGACGCCCGGCAGACCCTCGACTCCGTGCTCACCGAGATTGACGAGACCCGTCGGGAGCGGTCGTCGCGGCGCAACGAATTGGTCGCGTCGCTCAATCCCGAACTGATTGCCCTCTACGAACGCCAGCGTGCCGGGGGAGGGGCCGGGGCCGGGCCGCTGCAGGGCCGCCGGTGCGGCGCCTGCCGGATCGAGATCGACCGCGGGGAGCTGGCCCGGATCTCCGCTGCTGCCGAGGACGACGTCCTGCGCTGCCCGGAGTGCGGTGCGATCCTGCTGCGGGTCCGGGACTTCGGGGCATGAAAGTTCTGGTGGAGGCCGATGGCGGGTCGCGCGGCAACCCCGGACCGGCCGGTTTCGGGTCGGTGGTGTGGAGCGCAGATCACCACACCGTTCTTGCGGAAAGCAAGCAGGCGATCGGTCGAGCCACCAACAACGTCGCGGAGTATCGGGGGCTGATCGCCGGCCTGGACGAGGCGGTCAAGCTGGGCGCGACCGAGGTCGCAGTGTCGATGGATTCGAAACTGGTCGTGGAGCAGATGGCCGGCCGGTGGCGGGTCAAACATCCCGACCTCGCGACGCTGCACACGCAGGCGCGTGCGCTTGCCTCGCGGTTCGACCGAGTCAGCTACGCGTGGATCCCGCGGGAGCAGAATTCGCACGCCGACCGGTTGGCCAACGAAGCGATGGACGCTGCGGCCGAGGCGGCTGCGGCTGGCCGCTCAGTGGCGGAGCCCGCCGCGGAGCCTACCGTTGAGCCCACCGATAGGCAGCAGTCGGAGCAGAACTCGTCACCGGGCTGGACCGGTGCCCGCGGCGCGCCCACCCGGCTGCTCCTGCTCCGGCACGGGCAGACCGAGCTGTCGGTGCAGCGCCGCTACTCCGGACGCGGCAATCCGGCGCTGACCGATTTGGGCCGGCGCCAAGCCAACGCAGCGGCGTCCTATCTGGCCCAGCGCGGCGGCATCAGGGCGGTGATCGCGTCGCCGCTGCAGCGCGCCTACGACACCGCGACGGCGGCCGCCAAGGCACTGGGCCTCGACGTCAGCGTCGACGACGATCTGGTCGAAACCGACTTCGGCGGCTGGGAGGGACTGACGTTCAGCGAGGCGGCCGCCCGGGACCCCGATCTGCACCGTCAGTGGCTGCGTGACACGAGCACCACACCGCCGGGCGGGGAGAGCTTTGCCGCGGTGCACACCCGGGTGCAGCGGGCGCGCGACCGGATCATCGACGAACACGGCGGCGCGACGGTGCTGGTGGTGTCGCACGTGACCCCGATCAAGATGCTGCTGCGGGTCGCGCTGGACGCCGGGCCCGGCATCCTCTACCGGCTGCATCTGGACCTGGCGTCGCTCAGCATCGCCGAGTTCTACCCGGACGGGGCCTCCTCGGTGCGGCTGGTGAATCAAACCGCTTATCTGGACCGGTTGCCGACTTGACATCATGTCTCACACCGGCATCACACGCATGTGTTGGTACCGGGGTGGAAAGCGATATCACCGGCGATGTCACTTTCCAGCCGGCCCTAATGGTTTGACGTAGGTGCTGATGAGGCGGGTGGGACCGGCGCGTCCGGCGGGTTCGCCGGTGGGACGTTTCGCCCGATCTGGGCCGCGCGCATCCGCTAACGTGTGTCATTCGTGACGGGTCAGCGCGAAGTCGTCCCCTGGGTGCGTCGTGGCGGCCCGACGGTGCTGGCCGCGGCGCTCGTGCTCTACGTCGGGTTCTACGTGCACTGGCCCTCGCTGGCCACCCAGGTCGACCTTCAGGTTTACCGCTTCGGCGCAATGCGGATGCGTGAGGGTCTCGACCTGTACTCCGTCGGGCTGAACGGCAATCGGCACATCTTGCTGTTTATCTATCCGCCGTTCGCGGCGCTGTGTTTCGCGCCGCTGACCTTCATCACCGAGCCGACCGTGCAGGTGCTATGGCTTTCACTGGCCTGCCTGCTCATCGGCTACACGATCTGGCGGATGCTGACCGCCTTGCGGCTCACGGCGCCGGCCGGCCTGTGGAGTCTGGGCGCGTTGCTGTTCGGTGTGGTGGCGTGGCTGGAACCGTTCCGGCTCTCGGTGCAACTAGGGCAGATCAACCTGTTCATTCTCGCGATCGTGCTGGCCGATTTGCTCGGACCGGCGCAGCGCCGGTGGGCCGGAGTGGGCATCGGGCTGGCCGCCGGCATCAAACTGACGCCGGCGCTGTTCATCCTCTATCTGATCGCGATCGGGCGGCTGCGCGCCGCAGCGGTGGCCGGCGGCACCTTCGCCGCCACCGTGCTGATCGGATTCGTCCTGCTGCCCACCGATTCGGTGTTCTACTGGCTGCAACGCGGCTTTAACGACGTCAACCGAATCGCAGCTGACCAACGGGGCAGCACCAGCGTCAGCGGCATCCTGCTTCGTCTGCACGTCCCGGCGGCGGACATCACGCTGATCTCGATCGCGTTGGCCGCGGTCGCGGTGGCGGTGGCCGCCGTCGCTTATCGACGGGGTCAGGAGGTGCTGGGCATCGCGCTGGTCGGGATGGGGTGCGCGGTGGCGTCGCCGTTCAGCTGGGACCACCACTGGGTGTGGTTCGCGCCGTTGGTCGTGCACCTCGGCTACCGCGGCTATGTACTGCGGGGCAGGTTCTCAGCGTGGGCGATGTGGTCGCTGTGTGTTCTGCTCGGCGGCTGGTTCACCTCGTTGGGCGCCCAGCGGGAATCGGGCGTGCTGTCGCTGCGACCGGGTGGCGCATGGAATGACGTCGTCGCCGGCACCTACGTCTATGTGTTCCTTGCCGCGGTGCTCGGCACGGCCGGGTGGCTGTGGTGGGCCCGCCGGGCCGCGCCGCAATCACCGGTCCTCGAGCAGCCCGAGCCGGCTCAGGCCGCGTCGTGAAAGATCAGCCCGAGCGCGTAGCGCTCGCCGGAGCGAACGACGGATAGGCCGTGTCGCACCGGCGCCGCCGACCATCCGCGCGTTGACCGCACCGGTCGTTCCCGGGTGGTGAAAACGTAGCCGTGGCCCTGCGGCAATTGAATTGCGGTGCCGCGGGATTGGGCGCGCAGGCGCTGCTCGACCAGCAGGAATTCACCGCCGGTGTAATCGGCGGCCGGGTCGCTCAGATTGATCACCACCTGTAGCGGGAAAACCAAGTCGCCGTAGAGGTCCCGATGCAGAGCGTTCCAGTCGCCGGCGCCATATCTGAGCAGCAGTGCAGTGGGCTTGGTCTGCCCGGCGGCGTGGCACGTCTGAAGCCACTCGTCGAGGGTGTCCGGCCAGGGCGCCTCCCGGCCCAGCCTTACCCACCAGTCCCGCGCGATCGGCAACAGCCGCGGGTACAAAGCTTGCTTGAGTGCCTGCAACGGCTCCGGATACGGCGCGCGCAGATACCGGTACTGACCGGACCCATAACGGCGGGGCGCCATGTCGACGGTGGCGCGGAACAACTCGTCGTCGTTGTAGAGCGCCCGCAACCGCTGCGCCTCGGGTTCGGTTACCAACTGCGGCAACAGCGCGCCGCCGTGCTCGTCGACGGCCGCGGTGATCGCGTCCCAGTCGCCGGAGTCGACGCGTTGTTGCCACCGGCTCCGCGGCATCAGGACAGCGCGGATTGATGCGTGGGCGCGGCCATTCCCGCAGTATGCCAGGGACCACACGCGTCTTAACCCACGATGACGCGACTAGCCCGACTGCACCATTTGCTGACGTTGACGAGTTGGAATCGGGTGTCTGAATCGGTGGCCTGGTGCAGTTCGGCGCAGGTAAAACCTTCAGCCGAGTTCGTCAGGCGAGAGCGCTGTACCCCCTGGGCGATGAACGTGTCGATCTCGTCTGCGGGGATGTCGAAGGCGTTGATGACGGATGTTCAGTCGAGGCGGAGCGATGAATTTCGGCGCCGGACGATGTCTATACATCTGTAGCCCGACTTGCTCGCGCTGCAGACAGTCAGCCGCATCTATTTGAGTTCGCCGCTTACGCAGATGCTTTGGTCGCGCTCGGGGACGGACCCTCCCAAGCGGTGCCATCAAGAAAGGACATCGGCCGAATGAAGAGCTTTGCAGGCAAATCCGTCCTGGTGACCGGGACCAACCGCGGCATCGGTCGGGCGCTGGTGGAGGAGGCGCTGAGACGACGCGCAAAGCGGGTGTACGCCGGGACCCGCCAGAGGGTTTCCGTCGCGCAAGGAATTTTCGACGGAGTCGACGAGGGTGAGGACGACATCTTCCCCGATCCGATGTCGCAGCTGATCGCCCGGGGCTGGCGAAGTGGCGCCACCAAGGCGCTCGAACGTCGGTATGCCGAGCTGCTCGTCGAAGCAGCACGCGCGACGGCACGTTGAGAAGGAGCACGACATGAGCAACATGAACGGCAAGACAGCCGTTGTCGTGGGCGCAAGCCGCGGTCTCGGCCGCGGGGTCGCTTTGGCCGTCGCCGCGGCCGGAGCGACAGTGATCGCAGTCGCGCGCAGCGCGGCACCACAAGCCGAGCCGGCCGATGACACCGGCAACATCAAACCGGTGGTCGCCGATGCCAGTGACGCGTCGGCTGCAGGCGCCCTACTCGATCGGTACGAACCCGAGGCCCTCATTCTGGTGGCTGGCGCCAGCCCGCTCATGCGTCCGCTGCAGCAGCAGACCTGGGAGACGTTCTCGGTCAACTGGAACACCGATGTGCGCATCGCATTTCTCTGGTTGCGGGAGACCTTACTCAAGCCGCTGCCGCCCGGCAGCCGCGTCGTTGTGATCAGCAGCGGCGCCGCGCTGGCCGGGTCACCACTGAGTGGTGGGTACGCCGGCGCCAAAGCCACCCAGCGGTTCATCACGGGCTATGCCCAAGACGAAGCGAACCTCGCTGATCTGAAGATCACCTTCACCGCGGTGCTGCCCCGGCTCACCCCGATGACCGACCTCGGCCGGCCGGCGGTCGAGGCCTACGCGGCCCGCAGCGGGCTGTCCGAACAGGATTACGTCGGCCAGTTCGGCGAGCCGCTCACCCCTGAAGTGGCCGGCGCGTCTGTGGTCGAGCTGCTGCAGGCAGATGCCGCCACCATCGCTCCCAGCTATCTGCTGGACGGCGCCGGGCTGAAGAAGCTGGCCTGACCCGAAACCTCACATTCCGAAACGAAAGGCGGAAGCCAATGCGGACACCCCCGATCGTGTCGGCCCAGGATTGGGAGGCGGCGCGACAGCAGCTGCTGGTCACGGAAAAGGAGGTTTCCCGCGCGCGTGACGCGCTAGCGGCTTCGCGTCGCCGGATGCCTTGGCTTGCGGTGGAGAAGCGGTATGAGTTCGACGGGCCCGAAGGCAGGGTGAACCTGCTCGACCTGTTCCACGGCCGCCGGCAGCTGATCATCTACCGGGCCTTCTTCGAGCCCGGTGTGGACGGCTGGCCCGAGCATGCTTGTCGCGGCTGCTCGATGATCGCCGACCATGTGGGTCATCTCGCGCATCTCAATGCCCGCAACACCACGCTGCTGTTCGTCTCGCGTGCGCCGCAAACCGACATTCAGCGCGTGAAAGAGCGGATGGGCTGGCAGATGCCGTGGTACACCGTGACCGACAGCTTTGACGTCGACTTCGGGGTGGACGAGTGGCATGGCACCAATGCGTTCATCTGCGACGGCGCGAAGGTGTTCCGAACCTACTTCATCAACAACCGCGGTGACGAGGTGCTTGGCTCCACGTGGAGTTACCTGGACATCACAGCCCTTGGCCGTCAGGAGGACTGGGAGGACTCCCCGCAGGGCTACCCGCAAACCCCGCCGTACGCGTGGTGGAACTGGCATGACGCGTACGTCGAGGCCCCCCACGCGCAGTGGTGGAGCGACACCGACGCGCAAGACCGCGACCCTGCCGACCCCCGGCCGCGCACAAAGCCGAAGGGCGGCGGCTCTTGAGGCGCCGAGAGGGGTGAGTTGAGCGATGCTGTCAACCAGCACTGATGATTTCGCGGGGCTTGCCGAACCGTATCGCCAGGAACTGCTGGTCCATTGCTATCGAATGCTCGGATCTGTGGACGAGTCCAAAGATCTCGTGCAAGAGACATACCTGCGCGCGTGGCGATCCTACGACCGGTTTGAAGGCCGATCGTCGTTACGGTTGTGGCTTTATAAAATCGCGACCACAACGTGTCTTACGGCGCTGCAGACGCGTCATCGGCGACCACTTCCGTCCGGACTAGGCGCACCGGCCGACTATGCAGGAGTTGGGCTTGCCGCGGCGCAACCCGATATCCCATGGCTACAACCTGCACCGGACCATCTGCTCTACGGCGCCACCGCCGACCCGGCGGTCGTTGTTTTGCAACGCAACACCATCCGTCTGGCGTTCATCGCTGCCCTGCAGCTCTTGTCCCCCCTGCAACGCGCGGTGCTGGTGCTGCGTGACGTTCTGGGCTGGCACGCTCAAGAAGTCGCCGAGATGCTGGACACGTCGAGAGCGGCGGTGAACAGTGCGTTGCAGCGCGCCCGCGCGCAACTGTCACAGTCGGCTCCGATCATGGACGAGCTCAGCGAACCCTCCGACCCGCACGTGCGCGACGTGCTGGACCGCTATATGGCGGCGTTCGAGAACGCCGACGCCGAGGCGCTCGCCGAGTTGCTTCGAGCCGATGTTGAACTCGAAATGCCGCCGATACCCACGTGGTTCATCGGACGCGACGCGGTGATCTCCTTCATCGCCAACGTGGTATTGCCCGTCCCGGATCAATGGCGGTTGGCCTATACGCGTGCCAACGGTGCCCCCGCGTTCGCCATGTACAAACGCACAGTCGACGGCTCCTTCCAGGCCGCCGGCTTGGACGTGCTCTCACTGCGAGGCGGGCGCATCGGCCAAATCGTTGCGTTCAACGATCCGCGACTGGTCACCGAATTCGGCTTCCCGCAGACATTCACGCAGCCACCGAATCACCCGGCCGCAGCATCGACGTGAAGGCCGCCTCGTGCCCGCGACCGATGACTGCGACGCCCGGCGACCGACTTCTAGCACTCTTTGGCCGGCAAAGCACCGTCACCAGCTGGCGGACCCAGAGCGCAGAGCCGACGTCAGCTAGCCGCCGCACTCGGCGATGCGCCGCCGCAGGAAATCGCGGCCCGCTTCAGAACCGTTGGAATTTAGTGCTGTTCGGTACCAGATAAGAGCTTCGCTTGGACGTCCCGCACGCCGCAGCAAATCGGCGCGGACCGTCGCGACCAGGTTCAAGCGCCTCAGCCGCGGGTCATGCGCCACCTTCTCCAGCGCAGCCAGGCCGGCATCGAAACCATCGCGGAAACCGACCGCCAGCGCGCGGTTGGCCCGCACCACCGGCGAGTCGGTCGTTTGCAGCAGCCGGTCATAAGCCGCGCAGATGGCGGGCCAGTCGGTCTGCTCCCATGACGGGGCCGTCGCGTGCAGTGCGGCGATCACCGCCTGCGGCAGGTAGGGTCCGGTCGATCCCTCGGCCGACTGCAGTCGATTCAGGCCGCCGGCGATGCGGGCGCGGTCCCATAGGCCACGGTCCTGCTCCTCCAGCGACACCAGCGCCCCGGCGGTGTCCACCCGCGCCGCTCGTCGCGAATCATGCAACAGCACAAGCGCTGCCAGGGCATGCGCCTCGTGCTCGCGCGGCATCAGCGCACACAGCTCGCCAGCCAGCCGGACCCCTTCGTCGCACAATGTGTCACGGATCGCCGACGGTCCAGCCGTCGACCAGTACCCCTCGGTGAACACCGAGTAGATGCAGCTGAGCACATGCGGTGTGCGCTCGGCCAGCAGCTCTGCCGGTGGCACCCGCAGCGGGATGTGAGCGTGCCGGATCTTGTTCTTGGCGCGGGTGATACGTTGACCGACCGCGGCTTCGGTCTGCAGCAGCGCGCGGGCAATTTCCGGGACGGTCAACCCGGAAACCAGCCGCAGCGTCAGCGCGAGCTGCGATAGCCGGTCGAGTGCCGGGTGTGCACAGGTGAACATCATCCGCAGTTCGTCATCGCGAACAGGGTGTGGCTCGCTGTTATCGGTGCGTGCCAGGATAGTGTCGATCACAGCCGCCAATTCCTTTCCGGGACGCGCTGATTCGCGGCGCATTCGATCGCGGGCGCGGTTGCGCGCCACTGTCAGCACCCAGCCGCCGGGATTGCGCGGCACGCCGTCGCACGGCCACACTCGCAGCGCCTCGGCGAAGGCCTCCTGGACGGCATCTTCGGCGACAGTGAAGTCGCCCGACCAGCGGGCCAGCGTGGCCACGGCCGGGCCCCATTCCTGCCGGAAGACGCCGTCCAAGTCGGCCATGCTCTACAGGCCGGAGACCCCCGCCAACTGGCGTAGCTCCACGGCCGAGGCTGGGATGAACGCGGCCAGTTTGACGGCCTCGTCGCGGTCGGTGGCGGCGAGCACATAGAAGCCGGTGGCGACCTCGGCTCCTTCCACGTAGGGCCCGTCGGTCAACAGCACCTCGCCGTCGCGGACGCGCACCGTCGTCGCCGTTGTCGGCTCATGCAGCGCGGCGCCACCAACAATCTGACCTCCTGCAACGGAGGCGAATTCGCCGTGCCGCGCCGCTTCCTCCTGCCACTCAGGTGTGCCCGGGACAAACGCAGATGCCGGTGGTTCCAGCAGCAGCGCCAGCCACCGGCCGCCGTCGCGCGGCCAGGCGGGATCGAATTCGTGGTAAATCGGCCGGACTTCCACCGCGCCATGTGTGGCAGCCGGGACATCGCGGGCCAGCGCCAGAGCGTCGTCGAGGTTATCGGCCTCGAACACGTAGTAGCCGCCGGCGACCTCGGCGCTCTCGGCGAACGGACCGTCGGTGACGGTCGGCGCGTCCGGGCCGCCGCTGATGCGCACGGCGGCCGCCGCCGGCAGCAGTGCGTCGCCGCCGCGGATCGCCGAGGCGGCCTTCGCGTGAAAGCTTTCGTAGGCCGCGATTTCGGCGGCGCGTTCATCGGGCGCTAATTCGCGCTCCTTGCTGATCAGCAGGGCCAAGTACTGCATGTCGTCACCTCCAGGTAGCGAGTGGAACCCTGTGTCCCACTCTCTACCTGTCCGACGAATGACGCGACTCGAATCCGACAGCGGCGCGCAGGAAGTTACCCGACGGCGTCCGGCTGGGGCATAGCTCGGACCCTTCCCGACCGAGTACGGTGTTCTTCGCGGACGAGTTGGCCGGGCGGCCGCGGCGTGCGCTGGGCCTCTGCTGCTGCAGAGCACCAGCGCCTGCGTCGAGGAAAGTCCGGACTTCACAGAGCAGGGTGATTGCTAACGGCAATCCGAGGTGACTCGCGGGATAGTGCCACAGAAAACAGACCGCCACCGCTCGCGGTGGTAAGGGTGAAACGGTGCGGTAAGAGCGCACCAGCATTCCGGGTGACCGGGATGGCTTGGTAAACCCCACCCGAAGCAAGGCCAAGAAGATCGCATCACGGTGCGATCGCGCAGGCGTCCGAGGGTTGCTCGCCCGAGCCTGCGGGTAGGCCGCTCGAGGCACCCGGTGACGGTGTGTCCAGATGGATGGTCGCCACCGTGGGTCTCCGGTCGCCGGAGGCGCACGGAACAGGATCCGGCTTACAGGCCAACTCGCCCGCCCCAGCAGGGCGCGGCCTAAAGGCGGGCTTTGCGCACCGCTTTCTTCAGCTCGCGCAGCGCCGGTTCCACCTGTTGTTCGCTGTCCTCGCCGAGGGCCAGCTCTTGTTGGAATAGCACCCCGTAGCTGAAGGTATCCTCGCCCGCCGCGTGTGCGACTTCGGCCTGCTGGCTCAGGTGCTCGCGGCTGACCGCACTGTCCTGGTGGTCGCCGAGCACCGACTGCACCGTCTTGGCCAGTTCGGACACCTTCGTGTCGCCGACCGCCGCCGCGGTGTAACGCAGGCGTTTGGCGCGCTTACGGATTTTGTGCAGCGCCTCGTCCCGGTCTTCGCTGTCGGCGAGGGCTGCGGCCGCAGCGGCCTTGGCGGCTTTGCGCACCCGTTTGTAGGCGGCGCTGACGATCACCTCGACCGGCGTCTGCTCGGCTGCCGCCGGTGGCGGTTCGGCAACCAACGATTCCAGGGCGTCCAGCAGCCGGAAGTACCGCTGCGACCGCATTGCGATCAGCGATCGACGCAGACCGGTCTGATAGCGGCGCTCGGCTCCCTGCACGAGACGCTCGCGCACGCGTCCGCGCACCAATTCGGGCGGCAACGCGTCGAGCGCGTGCCGGTAGCGTTCGGCCAGCACTTCGGCATCCCGGGCGATGCCCAAAACCTGGCCCAGCTCCCGTAATTCGTCGAGGAGCCAGGCGTCGTAGTGGGCGCCGAGCTGCTCGGCGGCCTGCAGCAGGCTACGGATCTTGCGCGCCGCCACCCGCATCTGGTGCACCGAGTCGGGCGCGTCGGCCCGCACGGCGCGATCCCAGACCAGCAGCTGCTCGACCTGCTCGGCGATCGCCCGGTGCACCGGGTCGGCCGGGCGGTCGGCCACCCCGGTGGGCAGCTTGCCCAGCACCCGCGCCAGCTTCGAGCCGTGTCGCGCGGGCACCGCGCCGGCATCGAGCAGCCGGTTGCTCAGCCGGTCCAAGAGGTCGGAGCCGGTCGCGGCACAGGTCTCGGAGAGCTCGAGTTCCCACTCCCGCCAGCGCTGTTCGGAGCCGGATTCGTCGCTGCCGTCATCCGTCCAGGCGGTGACCTGATCGTCGCAGAACTCGGCCAACAGGCTGCCGTCGTCGCCGTACAGAATCTGCAATCCGCGTGTCGTGCTGATCCGGGCGACCGGCGCCAACGGACGATCGCGCACGATGGCCAACAGCACGTCGAGCAGTTCGGTCGGGATCGCGTCGGCGTCGTCGCCGTCGCCCAGCGGCGCGCGAACTTCGGTGCGGGCGTCCGGCCCGGCCGGCAACTTCACATGCCAGCCGGCGTCGGCGCCACCGGTGCGGCGGCGCAGCGTGACCCGATTAGCCGACAGGTCGCGACCGGGGGTGTCGAAGTACACCGCGTCGAGCGCCTGGGCCGGCGGCTTGTCCACCCGGCTGACCACAGCGATGCCCTCGAACGACGGCGACACCGTGGATTCCACCACCTCGAACTTGCGTTCCACCTCCGCATGCCGCGACGTTCGTGGGGCCTTTACGAGCATCTCCGCCTCCGGTTGGCACTGCAGCGCTGCGGTCGTGGTAGCTGTTCAGCCTGCCATAAGTGCCCGGCCACCGGGGCACCGATACCCTCAAGCGGCACGGCTGTTCCGACAGCGATTGTCTAAAAGCAGTGCTCGGCGGCGGGGAAAGCGCCTCCGGCCACTTCCTCGGCGTACTGAGTTGCGGCCCTGCGCAATTCGCCGCCGACGTCACCGAACCGCTTGACGAAACGGGCGGTCTTGCCGTTGGTGAACCCGGCCATGTCCTGCCAGACCAGCACCTGGGCGTCGCAGTTGGGGCCCGCGCCGATACCGACGGTCGGGATAGTCAGCTTGCCGGTGATCTGGGTGGCCAGGTCGGCCGGCACCATCTCCATTACCACCGAGAACGCGCCCGCCTCGGCGACCGCTATCGCGTCGGCGACGGTCTGTTCGGCCGCGTCGCCACGGCCCTGCACCCGGAAGCCGCCCAGCGTATTGACACTTTGCGGAGTGAAGCCGATGTGCGCCATCACCGGGATGCCGGCGGCGCTCAGGCGGGCGATCTGCTCGGCGACCCGCTCACCGCCTTCGAGTTTCACCGCGTGCGCACCGGCCTCTTTCATGAACCGCGTGGCGGTAGCCAGCGCGGCCGCCGGTCCGTCCTCGTAGCTGCCGAACGGCAGGTCCGCGACCACCAGCGCGTGCGGCGCGCCCCGCACCACCCCGCGGACCAGCGGAATCAGTTCGTCGATGGAGATCGGCACCGTGGTGTCGTAGCCGTAGACGACATTGGCGGCGGAATCACCGACCAACAGCACCGGAATCCCGGCGTCGTCGAAAATACGGGCGGTGGAGTAGTCGTATGCCGTGAGCATCGCCCACTTGTGACCTTCGGCCTTCATCTTCTGCAGATGATGAACACGGGTCTTGGTTCGCGGTGCGCTCGCGGCTGGACCGTAGAGATGTTGTTCAGACATCGTTGTCCCTAGTGATCGTCGGTTCGATCCTCGAGGCCGTTGTGTGCGGTCCCCGGGTTCGGTTGACAGCGCCATTGTGCCATCCCGCGGCTGTGACCGGGCTTTGCGGGTGCGATTGGCTTCCTCAAGAACCCGGCGGTTGGCGCAATCCGATACCGGCATCTGGCGCCGGAAGTAGCATCGGCGTACATGCAACGGCTCAGCGGACTCGACGCAAGTTTCCTGTATTTGGAGACACCCTCGCAGCACTTGCACGTGTGCGCGGTCCAAGAGCTGGACAGCTCGACGATGCCGGGGGGCTACACCTTCGACCGGCTGCGCGACGCCCTGTCGTTGCGATTGAAGGCGATGCCGCAGTTCCGCGAGAAGCTCATCAACAACCCCCTCAATCTCGACCATCCCGTCTGGGTGGACGACGACGACTTCGACATCAACCGGCACCTGCATCGCATCGGTTTGCCGCCGCCGGGCGGGCAGGCGGAGCTGGCCGAAGTCTGCGGCCACATCGCGTCGCTGCCGTTGAGCCGTAGCCGGCCACTGTGGGAGATGTGGGTCATCGAGGGACTCGCCGGCACCGACCCGCGTAAGGACGGTCGCCTGGCGGTGATAACCAAGGTGCATCACGCCAGTGTGGACGGGGTGAGCGGCGCGGACCTGATGTCCCAGCTGTGCAGCGTCGAACCCGACGCGCCGCCGCCGGATCCGGTTGACGGCGTGGGAGGCGCCAACCACGCCGAGATTGTGCTGGGTGGGCTGGTGCGCTTCGCCAGCCGGCCGCTGCACCTGGCCAATGTGCTGCCGACCACGGTGACGTCGGTGGTCAAGACGCTGGCGCGGGCGCGCAGCGGTTCGACGATGGCCCGGCCGTTCACCGCGCCGCCGACGGTGTTCAACGCCAGCGTGTCCAGTCAGCGCAACATGGCCTTCGCGCAGCTGGATCTGGAGGACATCAAAACCGTCAAGAACCACTTCAACGTCAAGGTCAACGACGTGGTGATGGCGCTGGTGGCCGGCGTGTTACGGCAGTACCTGCTGGACCGCGGCGAACTGCCGGACTCGTCGCTCGTCGCGATGGTGCCGGTGTCCACGCACGGCAAATCCGACCGTCCCAGCCGCAACCAGGTCACCGGTATGTTCGCCAGCCTGGAGACCGGCATCGCCGATCCGGCGGAACGGCTCGAGGCCATCGCCGCAGCGAACTCGACTGCCAAGGAACACAGTTCGGCGATCGGCGCGACGCTGCTGCAGGATTGGTCGCAGTTCGCCGCGCCCGCGGTGTTCGGGCTGGCGATGCGGGCCTACGCCAGCACCCGGCTGACCCGCAGCCGACCGGTGCACAACCTGGTGGTCTCCAACGTGCCGGGTCCGCAGGAGCCGTTGTATTTTCTGGGCTCCGAGGTCAAGGCGATGTATCCGCTCGGCCCGGTTTTTCACGGTTCGGGCCTCAACATCACCGTTTTGTCGCTGACCGGCAAGCTCAACGTCGGGATCATCTCCTGTCCGGAACTGCTCCCCGACGTGTGGGACCTCGCCGACGGCTTCGAGAAGGGAATCCAGGAGCTGCTGGCCGCTGCCCGCTAGCCCGAATCGCCCGGCTCCTCCTCATCGCGCGGCGCCCGGCGACCGGGTCCGCCGAAGGGCACATGGCAGCATAGGTTGTCATGTGCTTGCCTCGCCGCGACAAGATCGCGCAGACAGCCAAGTTCGGACTGATCTTGATGATGGTCGCCGCGATGCTGGTGTCCGGCTGTACCCGGCTGGTCAGCGGCCGCGCCAAGCTCGCCACACCGCGAATCGGCGCGCCGGTGTCGTGGGCGCCGTGCCGGCTGGTCAGCGGCGCGACACCCAAGCTGCCCGCGGGCGTGCAGTGCGGCAAGGTCGCAGTGCCGATCGACTACCGGTATCCGCGCGGCGACGCCGCGGTGCTGGCGCTGATTCGTTTCCCGGCGACTAAGAAGAAGATCGCTTCGCTGATCATCAACCCCGGTGGCCCTGGCGAGTCGGGCATCGAGGCGGCCGTCACCCTCGTCGAAGCTTTACCGCCGCGGGTGCGCGAACAGTTCGACCTGGTCGGTTTCGACCCGCGCGGGGTGGCGTCGTCGCGGCCCTCGATCTGGTGCAACTCCGACGCCGAGACCGACCATCAGCGCACCGAACCCCAGGTCGACTACAGCCCCAAAGGTGTCGCCGCAATCGAGGGCGAAACCAAGGCCTATGTCGGCCGCTGCTTTCAGAAGCTGGGCAAGGCGTTCCTCGAGAATGCCGGAACAGCCAGCGTCGCCCGCGACCTGGACGCGATCCGCGCGGCGGTGGGCGACCAGAAACTGACCTTCCTCGGCTACTCGTACGGGACCCGGATCGGCTCGGCCTACGCCGAAGCCTTCCCGCGCAACGTGCGGGCGATGATCCTCGACGGCGCGGTGGACCCGAACGCCGACCCGGTCGAAGCGGACCTGCGGCAAGCCAAGGGATTTCAGGACGCGTTCAACGACTACGGCAAGGACTGCGCGAAGGACCCGAGTTGCCCGCTGGGCACCGACCTGGCCAAGCAGGTCGACGTCTACCACAGTCTGGTCGACCCGATGGTCGACCAGAACAATCCTCTGGTGGGCAAGCCGACGCGGACCGAAGACCCGCGCGGCCTGAGCTACAGCGACGCGATCGTGGGCACGTTGATGGCGCTGTACTCGCCGACGTTGTGGCGACACCTGACCGACGGCCTGACCGAGCTGACCCACCACCGGGGCGACACGTTGCTGGCCCTGGCCGACATGTACATGCGCCGCGATCCGCACGGGCACTACACCAACGCCACCGACGCGCGGGTGGCGATCAACTGCGTCGACGAGCCGCCCGTCACCAGTCACGCGAAGGTCGTCGACGAAGACCGCCGTTACCGCCAACTCGCTCCATTCCTGAGCTACGGCACGTTCACCGGGGATGCCCCGCTGGGGGCGTGCGCCTTCTGGTCGGTGCCCCCGACGACCAAACCGCACGTGATTTCCGCGCCGGGTCTGGCGCCGACCGTGGTGGTGTCGACGACCCATGACCCGGCGACGCCGTACCAGGCGGGGGTAAACCTCGCCAAGCAGATGCGCGGCGCGCTGCTGACTTTCGAGGGCACCCAGCACACTGTTGTCTTCGAGGGCAATCGCTGTATCGACAACTTCGCGACGGCCTACTTAGTGAATGGCACTGTGCCGCCCACCGGCGCCAAGTGCTGACCACGGCGCAGTCGACGAACGCCGGTGCGCAGACGAGACCAAGGTGTGACCTCCGACCGCTCCGCGACCGCAGCGCGCATGCGACGATGTGAGCCATGGGGCGCATGAGACGGGCGGGCTCAGCGCTGCTCGCAGTGGGCGTCCTGATCGCGACGGCCGTCGTGCCGATGCAGCCGGCGTCGGCCAATCCCGAATCCGGTGCCGGGCCGTCCGCCACCGCCGCCCCCCAACCGGCCACCGCGGCGCCACTGGCCTGGAACGGTTGCAGCCGAGTCGTCAAGGACACCAGCAAGGTGCCCACCGCGCGCTGCGCCACGGTGTCCGTCCCGGTCGATTACAACAACCCCGGCGCCGGCCAGCTCCAGCTAGCGGTCATCCGAATTCCGGCGTCCGGCAAGCGAATCGGGTCGCTGCTGGTCAACCCCGGCGGCCCCGGCGCGTCGGCGCTCGACAGTGTCGTCGGACTGGGGCCGGTCCTCGCGGACAGCCCGATCAGCCGCAGCTTCGACCTGGTGGGCTTCGACCCCAGAGGCGTCGGTCACTCCACCCCGCCGGTTCGTTGCCGCACCGACGCAGAGTTCGACGCTTTCCGCCGTGACCCGATGGTGGACTACAGCCCCGCCGGGGTGGCGCACATCGAGCGGGTGTACCAGCAGTTGGCGCAGGGCTGCGTCAACCGGATGGGTCTGAGTTTCCTGGCAAACGTCGGCACCGCATCGGCGGCGCGCGACATGGACATGGTCCGCCAGGCGTTGGGCGACCAGCAGATCAGCTACCTCGGCTACAGCTATGGCACCGAGTTGGGCACCGCCTACGTCGAACAATTCGGTGTCCATGTACGCGCCATGGTCCTCGACGGTGCCATCGACCCGACCGTCGATCCGGTCGAGGAGAACGTCAGGCAGATGGCCGGCTTCCAGGCCGTCTTCAACGACTACGCCGCGGACTGCGCGCAGTCGGCCGACTGCCCGCTGGGTACCGACCCGAACAAGTGGGTGAGCCGTTACCACGAACTAGTCGACCCGCTGGTCGCCGCGCCGGCCAGGACGCAGGACCCGCGCGGACTCGGCTACGCCGACGCGACCACCGGAACCATCAACGCGCTCTACACCCCGCAGTACTGGAAGTTTCTGACCAGCGGTTTGCTCGGGCTGGCCCGCAACACCGACCCCGGCGATCTGCTGACGCTCGCCGACGACTACCAGGGCCGCGAGCCGAATGGGCACTACAACAACGGGCAGGACGCGTTCAACGCGATCCGCTGCGTTGACGCGCCGTCGCCGACTGACCCGGCGGCCTGGGTCGACGCCGACCGGCGGATCCGCCAGGCCGCGCCGTTCCTCAGCTACGGGCAGTTCACCGGTTACGCGCCCCGTGACCTGTGTGCGATGTGGCCGGTGCCCGCCACCTCGGAACCCCACGCTGCCGCGCCGGTCGCGCCAGCCAATTGCCCGGCTCCTCCTCCCGCCCCTGCGGGGCGCGCATCGTCGCCGTGCGGAGCGAAAGTCGTCGTGGTGTCCACCACCCACGACCCCGCCACTCCGTATCAGGCCGGCGTCAACCTGGCCCAGCAGCTGGGCGCGCCGCTGATCACCTTCGACGGCAGTCAGCACACCGTGGTGTTCACCGGCAACCAGTGCATCGACGGGGCGGTGACGCGCTACTTCGTCGAGCAGACCAGCCCGCCGGATAACTTACGCTGCTAGCGTGGCACCGGTAACACGGAAATAACAGGCAGTGCATACCCTTGACGGACATGGACCGACAAAAGGAATTCGTGCTCCGCACGCTGGAGGAACGGGACATCCGCTTCGTCCGGCTGTGGTTCACCGACGTGCTGGGGTTCCTCAAGTCGGTTGCTATCGCCCCGGCTGAGCTGGAAGGCGCCTTCGAGGAAGGCATCGGCTTCGACGGCTCCTCGATCGAGGGCTTTGCCCGGGTTTCGGAATCCGACACCGTCGCACACCCCGACCCGTCGACCTTTCAGGTGCTGCCCTGGACCACACAGGCCGGCCACCACCACTCGGCCCGGATGTTCTGTGACATCAAGATGCCCGACGGATCGCCGTCCTGGGCCGACCCCCGGCACGTGCTGCGGCGGCAGCTGGCGAAGGCCAATGACTTGGGCTTCTCCTGCTACGTGCATCCCGAGATCGAATTCTTCCTGCTCAAGCCTGGTTCTCATGACGAGCCGGTGCCCGCCGACGACGCCGGCTACTTCGACCAGGCGGTGCACGACTCCGCCTCGAACTTTCGCCGGCACGCCATCGACGCGCTGGAATCGATGGGCATCTCGGTGGAGTTCACTCACCACGAAGGCGCGCCCGGGCAGCAGGAGATCGACCTGCGCTACGCCGACGCGCTGTCGATGGCCGACAACGTGATGACCTTCCGCTACGTCATCAAAGAAGTCGCTCTGGAGGAGGGTGCGCGGGCGACGTTCATGCCCAAGCCGTTCGGGCAGTATCCCGGCTCGGCGATGCACACCCATATCAGCCTGTTCGAGGGCGACGTCAATGCCTTCCACAGCCCCGACGACTCGCTGCAGCTGTCGGACGTGGCGAAGTCGTTCATCGCCGGCATCCTCGAGCACGCTTGCGAGATCAGCGCGATCACCAACCAGTGGGTGAACTCTTACAAGCGGCTGGTGCACGGCGGTGAGGCGCCCACCGCGGCGTCCTGGGGGGCGGCGAACCGCTCAGCGCTGGTGCGCGTGCCGATGTACAGCCCGCGCAAGATCTCGTCGCGGCGCATCGAGGTACGCAGCCCCGACTCAGCCTGCAATCCCTATCTGACATTCGCCGTGATTCTGGCGGCCGGTTTGCGTGGCGTCGAGAAGAACTACGCGCTGGGACCGCAGGCCGAGGACAACGTGTGGGACCTGACCTCCGAAGAGCGGCGCGCCATGGGCTACCGCGAACTGCCCAGCAGCCTGGACCGTGCGCTGCAGGAGATGGAGAACTCCGAGCTGGTCGCAGAAACGTTGGGGGAGCACGTTTTCGATTTCTTCCTGCGCAACAAGCGCCGGGAATGGGCCAACTACCGCAGCCAAGTCACACCCTATGAGCTCAAGACCTACCTTGGCCTTTGAGGGGGCCTTTAAGGGCTTGCGGGGATCTTGCGGCTGACTGCGCTACCGTCGAGGTCGTGACCAAACCCGCGGTGCAGCGTTCGAAGCTGCCCAGCGTGGGCCGCCTAGGACTGGTCGACCCTCGCGCGACCTCGTATCTGGCGCAATTGGGCTGGGACTTCAGCGATGAGACCGAAGCGCACGTCGGACTGCTGTGGTCGTTGTCGCGCGCGCCGGACGCCGACGCCGCGTTGAGCGCGCTGGTCCGGCTGGCCGAGGCGCCCGGATGCGACTGGGACGAACTGAACGCCGCCTTGCTGACCGACCGAGGGCTGCGGGGCCGGTTGTTCGGCGTGCTCGGCTCCTCGTTGGCGCTGGCCGACCACCTGGTCGCCAATCCGCGGTGCTGGCGCTTGTTGGCCGGCAAGGTGACATTGCCGTCGGCTGACGAGCTGCGCCGGTCCTTCGTGGAGTGCGCCGCCGAACCCAGTTTCCGGACGCAGTTACGCACCTGCTACCGGGACCGGTTGCTGGTGCTGGCCGCACTCGACCTGGCCCCGACCGTGGAGAACGAGCCGGTGCTGCCGTTTCCAGCGGTCGGCGCACACCTCGCCGACCTGGCTGACGCGGCGCTGCGGGTAGCGCTGCGGGTAGCCGAGAAAACGGTCTGCGGAGACGGTGATCCGCCGCGGCTGGCCGTCATCGCGATGGGCAAATGTGGTGGCCGCGAGCTGAATTACGTCAGCGACGTCGACGTCATCTTCGTCGGTGAGCGCGCCGACGCGACCACCACCCGGGTGGCCGGCGAGCTGATGCGACTGGCCTCCGACGTGTTCTTCGAGGTCGATGCGGCGCTACGGCCGGAAGGTAAATGCGGCGAATTGGTGCGCACCGTCGACTCGCACGCCGCCTATTACCAACGGTGGGCCAAGACGTGGGAGTTTCAGGCCCTGCTCAAGGCCCGGCCGGCTGCCGGTGACGCGGAGTTGGGCCAGGCATATTTGGCCGCGGTGATGCCCATGGTGTGGCGGGCCAGCGAGCGCGACGACTTCGTGCCGGACGTGCGGGCGATGCGCCGCCGCGTCGAGCAGACGGTGCCTGCCGAAATTCGCAGCCGCGAAATCAAGCTCGGCACCGGCGGGCTGCGCGACGTGGAATTCGCCGTGCAGTTACTGCAATTGGTGCACGGCCGTAGCGACGACTCGCTGCATGTGGCGTCCACGGTGGATGCGCTGTCGGCGTTGGGCGCCGGCGGTTACATCGGCCGCGACGACGCCGCGAACCTGACCGCCTCCTACGAGTTCCTGAGGCTGCTCGAGCACCGGCTGCAGTTGCAGCGGCTCAAGCGCACCCACCTGCTGCCCGCGCCGGACGACGAAGAGGCGTTGCGGTGGCTGGCGCGAGCGGCGCACGTGCGGCCCGACGGCCAGCATGACGCGCTGGGCGTGCTGCGCGAGGAGCTCAAGCGCCAGAGCTTGCGGGTGTCGCGGCTGCACGCCAAGCTCTTCTACCAACCGCTGCTGGAGTCGGTGAGCCCGGCGGGGCTGGAGTTCTCCCACGGCATCACGCCAGCGGCGGCCGAGCGCCAGCTGGCGATTCTGGGCTACGAGAGTCCGCAAGCGGCACTGACGCACTTGGCCGCGCTGACCAAGCACAGCGGCCGCCGCGGCCGGGTGCAGTCGGTGCTGTTGCCCAAGCTGTTGTATTGGCTGTCGGACACTCCGGATCCCGATGCCGGACTGCTGCACTATCGCCGGCTGAGTGAGGCGCTGGCCGATCAGCGCTGGTATCTGTCCACGTTGCGCGACGAGAACGCGGTCGCCAAACGACTGATGCACATCATGGGCACGTCGGCCTTCGTGCCCGGATTGTTGATGCGGGCCCCGCAAGTCATCCGGCAATACGGCGACGGGCCGTCCGGGCCGAAGCTGCTCGACGTGGAACCGGGAAAGGTGGGTCCGGCGCTGCTCGCGTGTGCGGCCCGGCACGCGGACCCGGTGCGAGCGATCGCCGCCGCACGCGCGCTGCGCCGGCGGGAACTGGCCCGCATCGCCTCGGCGGATCTGCTCGGCATGCTCGACGTCCCACAGGTCGGCAAGGGGCTGACCTCGATTCGGGTGGCGGTGCTGCAGGCGGCGCTGGACGCCGTGGTCCGCGCCCACTGCGACGGCGAACCACCGGCCCGCATCTCGATCATCGGGATGGGCCGGCTGGGCGGTCGCGAGCTGGGCTACGGCTCGGACACCGACGTGATGTTCGTCTGTGATGCCGCGAGCGGTACCGAGGACGCGGTGGCGGTGCGGTGGGCGACGTTGGTCACCGACCAGATGCGGGCGTTGTTGGGGACGGTGACCGCCGACCCACCGCTGCATTTGGACGCCAACTTGCGGCCAGAGGGCCGCAACGGCCCGCTGGTGCGCACACTGGCCTCCTATCGGGCCTACTACGCGCAGTGGGCGCAGCCGTGGGAGATCCAGGCGCTGCTGCGGGCTCACCCGGTTGCCGGCGACGACGACCTGGGTCAGCAGTTTGTGCTGATGGTCGACGACACGCGTTATCCCGCCCACGGGGTATCGCCGGAGGCCGTGCAGGAAATCCGCCGAATCAAAGCCCGCGTCGACGCGGAAAGGTTGCCGCACGGCGCGGATCCGAACACCCACACCAAACTCGGGCGCGGGGGATTGACGGACATCGAGTGGACCGTCCAGTTGCTGCAGCTGCAGCACGCGCACGATATTCCCGCGCTGCACAACACCTCCACCTTGGAGACGCTGGACGCGATCGCCGAGGCCGAGTTGATCGCCGAGGAGGACGTGGACCAGTTGCGGGACGCGTGGCTGACGGTGACCCGGGCCCGCAACGCCCTGACCCTGGTACGCGGCAAGCCCACCGATCAACTACCGGGGCCGGGCCGGACGCTCAACGCCGTGGCAGTCGCGGCCGGCTGGTCCAACGGTGACGGCAGCGAGTTCCTGGACAATTATCTGCGTGTGACACGGCGGGCAAAAGCTGTGGTGCGCAGAGTCTTCGGCAGTTGAGGGGAGCGCTGGTCGGTGGACGTCGACTATGAGGTCATCACCGCCGACCAGCACCATCGGTTGGCGGCGGTGTACGGCCCGCTGACCGACGCCGTACGGGAACTCATCGACGCGACCATCGTCACCGACGCTGACACCGAGACACTTGACGCTGCCCGGCGCGCGATCGAAGCGGTGACGAAGACCTTGCGGTCTGAGGGGGTCGCCGACTCCGCGGGCGTGCGCTATGCCGTCGACGGGCGGCCGTTGGCTTGGGGCAACGCGGTCATCGGTATGCGCAATCCGATCGCTCCGCCGTTGCGCGTCGAGCAGGGCGACGACGGAAGGTGCTGGAGCGACTTCACTCTCGGCGCGGCGTATGAGGGGCCGCCGGGCCTCGCGCACGGCGGTGTCTGTGCTTTGATACTCGACCACATTCTGGGTGAGGCGGCCAGTGAAGGGCCTGACCAAGCCGTTGTTCACCGGCACCATCACCGTGCGGTATCTGCGGGGTACACCGTTGGGCCGGCTGCACGCCGAAGCTGTCATCGAGCGCACAGAGGACATCAAAACGTTTGTGCGCGGGTCCCTCTCGGATGCTGCCGGGGTCACCGCGGAAGCCGAGGGCATCTTCATCCGGCCGGCGTGGGCCCGATGAAGTACTACATCAGCAGCGCCTTCCTGAAGACCGGCGAGATCGTCGATATCGCAAGGGCAGCCGATGAACTCGGCTACGACGGCATCGGTATTCCCGATCACGTGGTAAACCTGGAGACCTTGCGAACGCCTTACCCCTACACGAAGAACGGGGAGCGGCGCTGGCAGCCGTTCACCGAGTGGCCGGACCCGTGGGTGCTTGTCGGTGCGCTGGCGCAGGCGACATCCCGGCTGCGGTTTGTCACCACCGTCTACATCCCGGCGATGCGCAACCCGTATGCCGCCGCGAAAGCCGTTGGCACCGCTGCTGTTTTGGCGGCCGGTCGGGTGGAGTTGGGTATCGGCGTGGGCTGGTGCCGGGACGAGTTCGAGCTGATGGATGAGCAGTTCGAGGCTCGGGGCAGGCGCACCGACGAGATGCTCGACCTGATGCGCGCATTGTGGGCACCGGGGTGGACCGAGTTCGACGGCGATTTCTACACCACGCCGCGACTGGAAATGCAGCCGACGCCGCCGCCGATCCCGATCTACGTCGGTGGTCTGAGTGACATCGCATTGCGCCGCGCCGCTCGCAATGACGGCTGGATTGGCGACCTGATCACGATCGACCGCGCCATTGAGGCGGCTGGCCGGCTTCGCGAGCTGCGCGCCGAAAACGGTTTGCCGCAGCAAGGTTTCACTATCCTGACACCGCTGACTGACGCATTCACTATTTCTGACTACCAGCGTGCCGAGGCCGCTGGAATCACCGGGATCCTCACCATGCCGTGGATGTTCTACACCGGACCCGACGCCTCGTTGGCCGAAAAGATCGACGGCATGCGGAGATTCCGGGAAGACTTGGCGCTCGACGGGTGAGGTCCTAGGCCGGCATCCGCGTGCAAGTGGCTCTGGCGCTGCCGAACGGGGTGCCTTCTTGGCGAACCAGATGCGGCTCGAAGATTGCCGATCGACTCGATCAAGCACACCTCCTGGACCGCGATAACCCACCGGGTAAAAGTTGCTCAAACCACCTGTGTCATATGTGTTCTGCGCGGGTTGGTTGTCGGTGGGGGTCGATAGCATGCAGGCATGGCAGTCAGCAGTCGGGAGGAGATCGTCGCCGCGTTCGACGCGTTGCGCGACGCGGTCTCAGGGGTGGCTGGGTTGTCGTTGGAAGTATTGACCACCCCGGAACGGCTCGAATTCCTGGAACGGCTGGAACACGACACACGCCGGTTGCCGGTGGTAAGTCATGCATTGATCAACGGGGTGCGCCAGCAAGCCAGCCCGGCCGAGATCGGCGGCAAGCTTCCCCACGCGCTCGCCGACCGGCTGAACATCACCCGCGCCGAAGCCAACCGGCGCATCGAGGACGCCGCCGACCTCGGGCAGCGGCGGGCGTTGACCGGTGAGCCGTTGCCACCGCGATTGGCCGCCACCGCCGCCGCCCAGCGCGACGGGTTGCTGGGAGCAGGTCATGTCCGGGTCATCCGCGGCTTCCTCAACGACTTGCCGTGCTGGATCGATGGGTCGACCCGTGAGCGGGCCGAAGCTCAACTGGCCGGCTATGCCACCCAGTATCGGCCCGAACTGGTGGCCCGGTTGGCCGCCAAACTCGCCGAGGTGCTCAACCCCGATGGCGAGTTCACCGACGAAGACCGGGCCCGGCGCCGCGGGCTAACCCTGGGTCAACAGGACCGCGACGGCATGACCGCGCTGCGGGGGTGGCTGAGCCCGGCCGCACGCGCAGCCCTAGAAGCGGTGCTGGCCAAACTGGCCGCCCCGGGCATGGCCAACCCCTACGACACCGAGCCCGTCATCGACGGCGCGCCCACCCAGAAGGTGATCGAACGCGACACCCGCAGCCCAGCCCAACGCAACCACGACGCCTTACACGCCGCCGCCCGCGTCCTGCTGGCCTGCGGTCAGTTGGGTCAGCACAACGGGCTGCCGGCCAGCATCATCGTGTCGACCACCCTGCACGAGTTGGAGGCCGGGGTGGGCACCGCGCTCACCGGGGGCGGCACCCTGTTGCCGATGCGGGATGTGATCGCCATGGCCCGCCACGCGCATCACTACCTGGCGATCTTCGACCACGGTAAAGCGCTCGGGCTCTATCACACCAAACGGCTGGCCTCACCCGCACAACGCCTCGTGCTCTACGCCCGCGACCGTGGCTGTTCGCACCCGGGCTGCGACGTACCCGGCTACCTCTGCGACGTGCACCACGTCACCGACTACGCCACCTGCGGGCGCACCGACATCGACCAACTCACCTTCACCTGCGGTACCCATCACCGGTTGATCAAACCCGGCGGCTGGACCACCCGACCACATCGGGACGGCCGAACCGAATGGCTCCCCCCACCCCACCTCGACCGCGGCCAACCCCGCACCAACATCTTTCATCACCCGGAGCGGCTGATGACGAATCAAGACTCTGGAGACGAGCCTTGACGAACGCGCACGGCGCGTCCGAAACCTACGACTGAACCACCATCAAGGTGTGTCCACTGGGATCGCGAAACCAGAACATCGGCGGAACCGGTGCACCCATCCGCGATACTTGCGCGTCGACGTCGACGCCAAGTTCTTGCATGAGCTGGTGAGTGGCGTCGATGTCGCTGGTGGTCAGCGTGATGCCGGTCTGGGTCGGCTCGACCGGCACGTCTTGCGGCGGTGGGGCAAGGGCAATGCCGGTTGCGCCTTCAGGTGGGTACACCTCGATCCAGCGGTAGCCGCCGCCGAACGGCTCATCGGTTCGCTTCTCGAATCCGAGCGACTCGTAGAACGCGATCGCCTCGTCCTGCTTGATTGTGGGCAGGCACACCAGACTGATTGCAGTAAGAACGGCTTTCGTAGTGGTCATCGTCCGTCTCCGTAAGCTTGCGCGATTTCCTGGGAAGTTGCCCAGCGGCTGTAGGTGGGATGCTGTGGCCAGCCAGCAGGTGAGTCCTGCCACTCCTCCTGGCGTCCGTAAGGCAGTGTGTCGATCAACCCGAACGCGTGAGTCAACTGTTCGCACCCTCGTCGATCGGTAGACCACGTGCGATAAACCGAGTTTCCCTGGCGGAGAAAGACGTTGATGGCGAATTGACCGCCCGGCGGAGCGCCCATATCGGTGCCGAACGGGCTGTCGGCAGTCGAGTACCACGTCATCTGGTTACCAACTCGCCGCTTGTAGCGGATCGCTTCGTCGATGGACCCCTGGGTGACGACGACGAAACGCGCGTCGTAGTTGTCCAGAAATTGCAGTCGGGTGAATTGAGCGGTGAAACCAGTACAGCCGGGGCATTGCCATTCCTCGCCCGGGGACCACATGTGGTGGTAGACGATCAGTTGCAGTGCACCCTCGAAGGCATCGACCAGACGCACCGACCCGTTCTCGCCCTCGAGGGCATAGTCGGGCATCGCGACCATCGGCAGTCGTCGTCGTTGCGCGGCGATCGCGTCCAGCTCGCGAGTCACTGCTTTCTCCCGAATCCGCAGGGCATGCAGTTCGCGTTGCCAGGTCTGCAGGTCCGCGATTGGCGGCAGTGCTGACATCGTCACAACCAAGACCTCCCGCTTCATATGTTGATGGCGTGAACATTGTTAATGTGTACACCGTACACTTCGATTCGAGGGGGCTGTCAAGAGGTGGCCGACCTGAAGACCGGATATCACCACGGTGACCTGAGGTCGGCATTGATAGCTGCCGGCCTGGAACTCACCCGGGCGGGTGGCCCGCACGCACTGACCATCCGAGCAGCGACTCGGCGCGTCGGCGTTTCTCCCAACGCCGCCTACCGTCACTTCGTCGATCGTGAGGCGCTGCTGGAGGCGGTCGCGTTGGCAATCCTGGACCGTATGGCGGCGCGGATGCGCAGTGCTACCCGTCACCAGGACTCGCCGCAGTCAGAGGCGCTTGACCACTTGCGCGCGGTCGGGCTCGGCTACATTCAGTTCGCCTTGGACGAACCGGGATGGTTCACCGTGGCTTTCTTCGGCGCAGACCTCACCGAGTCCGGCGAGTACGCGGCTGCGCGCACCGCACCTCCGTATCAAGCGTTGGTCAAGGCGTTGGACGCGATGGTCAGCGCGGGCGTGCTCGCGCCCCAGCGTCGTGACGGAGCGGAATGGCCGTGCTGGTCGGCGGTGCACGGGTTCGCTGAGCTGGTTTTGCACGGGCCGCTCCGCGACGCTGATCGCCGAGAGGTCGAATCGCTTGCCCACCGCACGGTCGACGACATCATCACCGGCTTGTCTCGTCCGGAGTCCACCTGACTGACCCGGCGAAAGCGGTACGCCTTTGCGCCGGTTGACTTAGCGTTGGGAAGGTGGAGTCGGACGTAATTTTCGAGCTGGTGCCCGTCGAGACGCTGCGCTCGGGTGACCTCGTCACCGATATCGAGGGTGACGGCCAGCATTACGTAGTGCTGGAGTCGAAGGCGTTCGGCGAAAGCTGCATCGTCCTCGAACTCGAGTCCAAAGCGAACCATCAGATCCGGGTGATTGAGATGTCTTTCCCCGCCGGCTATCGCATGGGCAGGTCGCCTCGGCGAACTCCGTGACGCCGGATCCGGGAATCAGGCCGTTTCGCATCGAGGTTCCTGATGCAGCGCTAGATGATCTGCGCGCTCGGCTGTCGCACACTCGGTGGCCTGAAGCCGAGTGTGTTGACGACTGGAGTCAAGGCGTGCCCCTGGGGTACACCCGGGAGCTGGCCGAGTACTGGGCTCAGGGCTACGACTGGCGATCGAGGGAAGCTGCGCTCAACCGGTTCGACCAGTACGTCGCTGAAATCGACGGATTGGATATTCACTTCATTCATCAACGCTCGCCGCACGCCGACGCCTTTCCGCTGCTAATCACCCATGGTTGGCCCGGGTCCATCGTGGAATTCCACAAAGTAATCGAGCCACTAGTCAATCCGCGGACGGGGCGCCCCGGAGATGCATTTCACGTGATATGTCCTGCTCTGCCCGGTTACGGGTTTTCCGGTAAGCCCACTACCACCGGATGGGGTGTCGAGAAGATTGCGCAGGCATGGGAGACGTTGGTGACGCGTCTGGGTTATGACCGCTACGGTGCCCAAGGCGGCGACTGGGGCGCGGCGGTGACGACTCAGATCGGCCGAAACGGCGGTCGGTGCGTGGCGATTCACCTCAATATGCCGCTGGCCATGCCGCCCAAGGACTTGGGCGACGACCTCTCCGATCGTGAGCAGCGGGCACTGGCAGCGTTGGCGAAGCACCGTCGTTGGGGCACGGGTTATTCCAAGCAGCAGTCCACCCGGCCGCAAACGGTCGGGTACGGGTTGGTCGATTCCCCGGTCGCACAGTTGGCTTGGATCGTCGAGAAGTTTTGGGACTGGATGGATTGCAACGGTCATCCGGAGAATGTGCTCAGCCGCGATGAACTGCTCGACAACGTCATGATGTACTGGGTGACCGGATCGGGTGCGTCGTCGGCTCGGCTGTATTGGGAGTCGCTGAGCGCGTTCGCCAATGCGGCCCGGGTGGAGCTGCCGACCGGCGTCGCCTCCTTCCCGAAGGAAGTCCTGCCCGCGCCGCGACGCTGGTGCGAGCCCGCCTACAACATCACGCACTGGTCAGACATGCCGCGCGGCGGTCACTTCGCGGCCCTTGAGCAGCCGGAGCTCTTCGTCGACGACGTCCGGACCTTCTTTGCGACGGTCCGGTAAGCCTCTTCTCGAGGTTCGCCTCATTTACGGTTTCGGGTACCCGTTAATCGGTATTCGCGCCGGCGATTTGAGCTTCAAGGCCGTTCGCGAGAACGAAATTCACCGCTGCGAAATCAACTGTCTATTTGCAATTCTAGCCAAACAACTGGCACGATGAATCAACGACCGATTCGGGGGCCCTGACACCTGAATCGGAGCGGGTGTGAAGGGCAGATCCTCGTGGTGCATGTTGCGTTGTTGATCGCGTGTGCGGCGGCGATCTATCTGTCGTGCGAGTGGTTCGTCAACGCCGTGGAATGGCTGGGCCGTCGCCTGAATGTCGGCGCGATGGCCGTCGGCACCATCTTGGCCGCCTTCGGCACGGCTCTGCCGGAGTCCGTGGTCACCCTCGTCGCCGTCACCACCGGGTCCACCGCACAGATCCGCAACATTGGTGTCGGCGCGGCGATGGGTGGTCCGCTGGTGCTGGCCACCGTCGCGTACGGGATAACCGGTGCAATGTTGTTTCTTCGTCGCCGCGGCCGTTGCCGCGAACTTGTCGTCGCCGGCGGCGATTCGGGGAGCAGGGATCAGCACAAAGACAACGGCGATGACCGCGGCGGCGTATTCAACGAGCCGGTGGAGTCGGCGCGCCTGTTGAAGGATCAGCGCTGGTTCCTCGCCGTGTTCCTGGTGAAAGTCGCTCTGGGTTTGGTCGCGTTCACCGTCAAGCCGTTGTTAGGGTTGCTGTTCTTCGCCGTCTACGGGGCTTACTTCTGGCGCGAGATCAACAGTGGCCACCTGCCGGGTCACGAGGGTGACTTGGCGCCGCTGAAGCTGCAGCGCAAGGCGAGGGAGCCGGCCACCATTGCGGTAGTCGTGCAGACGACGGCCGCTTTGGCGGTCATTTTCGTGGCGTCGCAGATCTTCGTTCATCAACTCGACGCCATCGGCCCGATGCTCGGGTTGTCGGGTGCGGTCACCGCTCTGCTGTTGTCACCGCTGGCGACCGAGCTGCCCGAGGTCATGAACGCGATCATCTGGGTGCGGCAGGGTAAGACGCGGTTGGCGCTGGCCAATATCTCCGGTGCGATGATGATCCAGGCGACGGTGCCCAGCGGCTTGGGTCTGTTGTTCACTGACTGGCGTTTCGATCACGCCCTGCTCTGGTCCGGTGTGGTGACGATGGCCGCGATCGTCTACCTGATGATCGCGTTACGGACCGCCAAGCTCACCCCGATGCGGCTGGGTCTCGTGGCGGTGCTCTATCTGGTATTCGCTGTCGGGCTGATCCCGATCCTGCACTGAGGCGGCTCATCCCGCGTCTGCTGAATCGCCGGCCGCGCCGAGATGCTAACGCAGTCGGGAGCCCTCAAACCGTGCTCGTCGGCTGCGCCACCAACTCGACCACGGCGCGCCGGCACGCGACACGCTCTGGGAGCGTCTGCTGCGCCAGCCGGCACCTGCGGCGGCGCGGCGATTGTCCAACGCATAGGCACCGGGGCCGATGAACACCAACAGCAGGAACGCAAAGCAGAACATCACCGCCTCCTCGCCATGGTTGACCAACGGAAGGAAGCCGTGCGGGAGGTGCACGGTGAAGTACGCGAACGCCATTTCGCCGGCTGCGAAGAACGCGGCGATCCTGGTGAACAACCCGGCGGTGATCAGCACGCCGGTGACAAGCTCGATCCAACCCGCGTAGAAATCGGGCCATCGACCCACTGCGGTTGCGGGACCCACGGGCCAGCCGATGACTTTGGACAGGCCGTGGCACAACCACAACAGTCCGAACACCACTCGAAATACGCCCAGAGCTGTCGGCGAATACCGGGACAGCCGGGCTTCCAAGTTGCTGGTCATGCGCTGACGATACGGGTTGAGGGCTTTCCTGTCGCTGCCCGGCGGGCTGCCAGCCAGTTGCGCGTAGGCGGGCACAGCGGGTGTCGCTTTCGAACGTCGCGCCGCCAGGCACCCGGCGCGTGGTTTGAGCCGATGGCAGCCATTCGTAACGTTACAAGCAAATTCGATGATTGCGACAACTTGACGAGCATCGTGAAGGCGGCGTCATCGCGGAGCTGGTAACGCTCAATCTCACGTCGTCGCGACACCGACACCTGCTCGCTCAACCGGTCGGGCTCAGTCTCGAATGGCGGTGCGGAATCTGTCTCGGTAGGCCTTCGGGGAGACGCCGAGCTGGTCGACGAAAGCGCGGCGGAGCGTTTCGGCGCTGCCGAAGCCTGCGAGGTGTGCGGTGTCGGTGACGGTGCGGCCGGCGTCAAGCGCGGCACGCGCGGCGTCGATTCGGACCATTTCGACGTAGTCGGCGGGAGTCATTCCAAGTTCGGATCGAAACAGGCGCGTCAACTGACGCGTACTCAAAAAGGCCTGCGCGGCAAGCTTTTTGACGCTGTGGTCCGCGCCAGGGTTGGCTGCAATGAAATCGGTGACCACCCGAAGTGCGGACTGCGGCGGTGGGTTGGCCTCGACCAACGCCGAGAATTGTGATTGCCCGCCGGCGCGTTTGAGATAGACAACCAACCAGCGAGCCACGTCGCGGACGAGCTCGGTGCCGTAATCCTGTTCGACTAGTGCGAGGGCGAGGTCGATGCCCGACGACACCCCGGCCGAGGTGAAGACGTCGCCATCACGCACGAAAATCGCGTCCGGCTCAACGATGACGTCGGGGAAGGCCCGGGCGAGCGACCGGGTATCTCGCCAGTGGGTGGTGGCGCGCCGGCCGCTGAGCAGGCCGGCCTGCCCGAGAATGAACGACCCAGTACAAATGGACCCCAGACGCCGCGTGCGGCCCGCCACCGATTTGACGGCCGCGACGAGAGTGGGGTCAATCGCCCGCGCCGGCAGGTGGTCACTGCCGGCGACCAGCACGGTATCGGGGGAGTCTATTGACGAGATGCTGTCGGTGACACCCAACCGCGTGCCAATCGAGGTTGCGACATCGCGCCCATCCACCGAGGCGATCTTGATGTGGTAGTCCCCGCCGAAGCGGTTGGCCTCGGCGAAGACTTCGGCCGCTCCTGCGACGTCCAGCAGCGTCACTTCGTCGAAGACGATAATCACCACCACCCGCGAGCGAGCACCGGCCGCTACCACAGGGCCATTGTGTCGCATTCTGTGGGCCGAACGGCTCAATAGCCATAGGTGGGTTGCGCAGCGCCCGCGCAGACTTAACCCAAGTTGCCCAACCGAGGAGACTGATCATGGCCACCCAGTCAATTCAAACCATCGCCGGCGTAGCAATCCCCGACAGCGCACTGGTGCGCGAGGCGACCGACTTCATTCGCGACGCCGAGGATGAGCTGCTCTTCGACCATTCGCGCAGGGTGTTTCTGTTCGGCGCGCTCCAAGGCCGCCGCCTCGGGCTGCAACCAGACCTCGAACTGCTCTACGTCGCGGCGATGTTCCACGACCTGGGCCTCACCGAGCGCTACCGTACCTCCGAACTGCGCTTCGAAATCGACGGCGCCAACGCCGCACGCGACTTCCTGCTGAACCACAGCATCGATGCCGCCGACGTCCGCAAGGTATGGCTGAGCATCGCGTTGCACACCACGCCAGGCGTGCCGCAGTTCCTCGACCCCGAGATCGCCCTGGTCAACGCCGGGGTTGAGACCGATGTGGTCGGCATCGGCCGAGATGAGCTCTCGTCAGAAGCCATTGACGCAGTCACTGCCGCCCACCCGCGTCCCGACTTCAAGAATCGCATTCTGGTGGCCTTCAACGACGGTATGAGGCATCGGCCGGACACCACTTTCGGCACGATGAACGACGACGTGCTGGCGCACTTCGATCCAACGTTCAGAAGGCAAGACTTCGTCGAGATCATCCTCAACAACGGCTGGCCCGAATAGCGGAAAGGAAGGACCAAGTGGACATCTATGAAGCGCTATACACCACCAGGATGATGCGGCGGTTGCGGCCGGATTCCATCCCGCTGGACACGCAGGCGCGAATTCTCGACGCGGCCGTTCGCGCGCCCAACGGGGGCAACACCCAACGCTGGCACTTCCTGGCCGTAGACGACCGGAAACTCATTCGTGAGTTCGCCCAACTGTTCCGGCAGGCCCGCGCCCTCGAGTACGAGAAGTTCAGGGCGGGAACGGGTCCGATGGTAGCGCCGGCGCCAGGTGCGGACCCGACTGCTCACGCCGAGACCATGCGCCGAGTCAAGGGCTCTGGGGATTACCTGGCTGAGCATTTCGACGAAGTTCCGCTATTGCTGTTCGTTTTCGCCATCGACGACCTGGGCGGCGCCAACATCTATCCGGCGATCTGGAGTGTGTTGCTCGCCGCCCGTGCCGAGGGCGTCGGGGGCGTCATGACAATGGTGCTTCGCAATTTCGAGGACAAAGTCAACGAGCTCCTTGACGTCCCCGTTGACCAGGGCTGGAAGATGTCCGCCATGCTCACCCTCGGCTACCCGTTAGGCAAATGGGGTGTGGCCACCAATCGGCGTCCTGTGCAGGAGGTTTCGTCCCGCAACCACTGGGGTGCGTCGTTCGGTGTGGAAGTCCCGCAGCCGCTGTGGCCGCCCCGAGACGACACGGCGACCCTCCTGACTGCGGTGGGATAGCCGGTCAAGCTAGTACCTGCGTGGCAGCAGTCGCTGACAGAAGCATCTGACCACATGAGGAGGTAGGTGAAATGACCAACGCAACCCGGACCAAAGTTACGGTGGTGCAGCCTGGCGAGGGAGACACCGTCAAGTTGCCTGGATTCGGAGCAGTATTCAAGTTGTCCAGCCTCCATAACGGCGGCGAGGTGGCGATCGTCGAGCATCCATTCGAAATCGGCTCAATCACCCCGGCGCACAAGCATACTCGCGAGGACGAGCACTCGATTGTGATCGCCGGAAAGATCGGATTCCGGTCCGACGACACGGAGGTGGTCCTTGGTGCCGGTGGCTACATCACCAAGCCCCGCGGAGAGATGCACGCGATGTGGAATGCCGGTAACGAGCCCGGCCGCATCATCGAGGTCATCACTCCCGGCGGGTTTGAGAACTACTTCCGGGAGTTAGGGAAACTGATCGACGCACACTCCGATGACCCGCCCGGCCATCCTCTTCACGAGCTACCCGACTTTGTGACCCTGGCCGAGAAATACGGGGTGACCTACGGGAATCCGGATTGGATGGAGGACATCATCGGCAGATATCAGCTCAACCCGCCCAGTCACTGACGTCGCGCTGGACGCGACATCTGTGGCTACCGCGACATGGCGACAAACGCTGGGATTCGAAGGCCACGTCGACTGGGCTGAGGCGATGCCTTGAGCTTAGGTCCTTACACGTCGTAGTACAGCGCGAATTACGTGCTGGACGTTTGGAGCCGTTAGCTATGTTGGTGGAGTCAGGGAGTCGCTGGTCGCAGCGTTGGCAGCGTTGGTTACCCAAAGATCTTTTCGGAACTACTGCGGACGCACTGCGGACGGAGTGGTCGCCCGAACACATTGCCCCGACGCCTTTCGGGACTTTTCGGGTCGTGCGGTGCTCGGTCACTGCC
>CAWEFS010000002.1:0-690860 GCA_963808375.1 uncultured Actinomycetota bacterium
GAACGTTCTGACATTTGAGCTATCGACTGATGCAACGGTGACAGTCGCACAGCATCTTGTTCATAAGGAAGCGCGCGAAATAGTTGAGCGGCAAACGCATGGAGTTAGCAATGATGAAGCGTAATCGTAGGGCCGGCGTCGAGGATCGCTGGACCAAAACCGTCCACGCTGACGACGGGAAAACGCGGAAGGTGCCAAGCGCCGCATATGGCAAGGGAAGCCGCTGGCGTGCACGGTATGTCGATGAGCGCGGCCGGGAGCATGCAAGAGCATTCGTCCGTAAGGCCGACGCTGCACGCTGGCTCGACAACCAGACAGCGGCGATCGTTTCCGGGACCCATGTGGCACCACGTGATGCTCAGATGAGCGTCGAACAGTGGTGTGCCACGTGGTTAGAGGGATACAAGGCCAACCGGGAGTCGACCGTGCGGCAAGCACGCACGCATATCCGCCAGATCGGTGCCGAGTTCGGTGGCATGCACCTGTCAGAGGTGCGGCCGTCACACGTGAAGGCATGGGTGGCGAAGCTGAACAAGGACTTGGAGCCAAGCTACGTTTACGCGCTGCACTCCCGGCTGTCGCAAATCATGTCTGATGCGGTCCACGACGGCGTGCTTGGTCGCAATCCGTGCTCCAGGCGCACATCACCACCAATGGGCAAACCGAAGGTCTATGTGGCCACAACCGAACAGGTTTGGGCAATTCACGATGCGATGCCCGATCATCTGCGGGTCGCTGTTCTCCTGGGAGCATTCGCTGGGCTGCGGGTGGCAGAGGTTTCCGGGCTGCGGGTTTCCGACGTGGATTTCATTAGGGGAGTGGTGCGCCCGGTGCAGCAATGGCCGGACAAGCCGCTAAAGACGGCGGGCAGTGCTCAGCCGATCCCAATACCGCGAGACCTGACATTGCTGTTGTCGGCGTCGGTGCAGAAGTTCCCTTCGTCCATGATGGTCACTTTCGGGGCTGGCACGGATTGCTGCCCGCCGTGGCTCATCGAGCGGGCAATGCGCGACGTCCGTGAAACGGTTGAGGGGCTTCCCGAAGGCTTTACTTTCCATGACCTACGCCACTATCTGGCGTCGCTGCTGATCGCTTCGGGCGCTGACATCAAGACGGTGCAAGCGCGAATGCGGCATTCCACCGCACGAACGACGCTCGACACCTACGGGCATTTGTGGCCCGACGCCGACGAGTCCACGCGCACCGCGATCGGTGCTGTGATCGCCGAGCGGATGCGCTTTGCGGAAACTACTGCGGACGCGCTGCGGACAGAACCGACCTAACGGCAGCGTTGACGCAGGTCACCATGCGTTGCTGCCCTACACGTCGTAGTACAGCGCGAACTCGTACGGGTGCGGCCGCACCTGAACCGGCAGAATCTCGACCTCACGCTTGTAGGTGATCCACGTCTCGATCAGGTCCGGCGTGAAAACACCGCCCTCGGTGAGGTATTCGTGGTCAGCCTCGAGCCGGTCGATGACGGCGGACAGTTGGACAGGCGCCTGCGGAATGTTGGCGGCCTCGTCGGGCGGCAGCTCGTATAAGTCCTTGTCGACCGGCGCCTGCGGCTCGATCTTGTTCCGGATGCCGTCCAACCCGGCCATCAACATGGCCGCGAACGCGAAGTACGGGTTACCTGACGAGTCCGGGCAACGGAACTCCAGCCGCTTGGCCTTCGGGCTGTTACCGGTGATCGGGATACGCACGCACGCCGAGCGGTTCCGCTGGCTGTACACCAGGTTGATCGGCGCCTCGAACCCGGGCACCAACCGCTTGTAGGAGTTGACCGTCGGGTTGGTGAACGCCAGCAGCGACGGCGCGTGGTGCAGGATGCCGCCGATGTAGTGCCGGGCGATGTCGGCCAGACCGGCATAGCCGATCTCGTCGTAGAACAGCGGCCCGCCTTCCTTCCACAACGACTGGTGCACGTGCATACCCGAACCGTTGTCGCCGAACAGCGGCTTGGGCATGAACGTCACCGTCTTGCCGTTCTGCCACGCGGTGTTCTTGACGATGTACTTGAACAGCTGCAGGTCGTCCGCGGCGTGCAGCAGCGTGTTGAACCTGTAGTTGATCTCGGCCTGGCCGCCGGTGCCGACCTCGTGGTGACCCTTCTCCAGCACGAAGCCCGCGTTGATCAGATTGGTCTGCATCGCATCACGCAGGTCGACGTACTGGTCGGCCGGCGCCACCGGGAAGTAACCACCCTTAGGGCGGACCTTGTAACCACGGTTGGGGGTGCCGTCGGCTTCCGTCGCGTTCCCGGTGTTCCACCAACCGGAGACGGCGTCGACCTCATAGAACGACCCGTTGGTGCGGGAGTCGAACGCCACCGAGTCAAAGATGTAGAACTCGGCTTCCGGCCCGAAGAAGGCGGTGTCGGCGACACCGGTGCTGATCAGATAGTTCTCGGCCTTGCGCGCCACATTGCGGGGATCACGGGAGTAGGCCTCACGGGTGAAAGGGTCGTGAACAAAGAAGTTCAGGTTCAGCGTCTTGGCGGCGCGGAACGGGTCGATGATGGCCGTGTCCGGGTCAGGCAACAGCATCATGTCCGACTCGTGAATCGACTGGAAGCCGCGGATCGACGACCCGTCGAAGGCCAGCCCGTCGTCGAAAACGCTCTGGTCGAAGGCCGACGCAGGAATCGTGAAGTGCTGCATCACTCCGGGCAGGTCGCAGAACCGGACGTCGACGAACTCGACTTTTTCGTCCTTGATCAGCTTGATGAGGTCATCCGCGGTTTTCTCGGACACCGAAGCGCTCTCCTTCGTTAAGGGCTTCGAGTCTATGGCGGTCATGTGCAGCGCTCTCCTTTACTGGCCGCGCGTCTCGTGTCGGCCCGTCCCGACGCTATGAAGATCATGTTGCCCAGCAATCACACCTACGTTGCGCTGACGTTACGCGACTGCAGCGTCCCCAGCGAGATCGCGGTCCGTCTTACAGTGGATTCATGGCCCGCACCATCGGATCGTGGATGTCCGGCCCGCGCGAATTTGGTCAGCAGCCGGGATACCCCGGTGAATCACTCGGCTTGCCGGAGCGGGGACCGGGTTCGCTGGCCCGCATGGGACGCCGGCTGGCCGCGCTGATGTTGGACTGGCTGATCGCCTACGGCCTGGCAGCGCTGGCCATGACGTTCGGGCTGGTCAAAGCCACCACGCTGTCGACGGCAGTGCTGGTCATCTGGTTCGTGCTGGGCGCCGCCGCCGTCCGGCTGTTCAGCTTCACGCCCGGCCAGTACGCGTGCCGTTTAATGGTGACGTCGGTGGATCAACGCGTTCACGTCGGCATCGGCCGTGCCGTCGTGCGCGGTCTGCTCATCGCGTTCGTCGTACCCGCGCTGTTCGTCGATTCCGACGGCCGCGGTATCCAGGACCGCATAACCGCGTCCGCCGTCGTCCGGCGCTGAAGCGGGAGTTGTTACCGGCGGCGCACAGTGCGCTGGACGCCACGCATCTTGGCACTGGAGGGCATCGGGCCCTTGGGCATTGCCGCCGCCCCGGCCCGTGACCCCAGCGCCGCTAGCCGCGACTCGAGCGCATCCAGCTGCTTGACGGTGATGTTGGCCGGCAACTTCGTCAGGTGCCGTTCCAGCTTGGCCAGCGGAACCTCACCTTCGCCGTTGCCGACGACGATGTCGTAGATGGGCACTTCGCCGACCAGTCGGGCGGTGCGCTTCTTCTCCTGCGCGAGCAGCGGCTTGACCCGGGCCGGCGAGCCCTCGGCCACCAGGATGACACCCGGCCGGCCGATCACCCGGTGCACGGCGTCGAAGTGGCCGGTCGCCGACACGCCCGGCGTCACCCGCCACTTGCCGCGCATATTGTCCAGCGCCCAAGCCGCGGCGCCGGTTTGGCCTTCGGCTTTGCGGTAGACCGACCGCTGCGCACGGCGGCCGAAGATGACGAATGCGACCAGCGCGCCGAGCAGCACACCCAGCGGGATCATCAAAATCATGGTGAACCCGCCGACAGCCAACCCGGTCGCCACCGATACGGCGACGATCACCAGGAACGCAGCCAGCATGTAGGGCAGCAGGCGGTTGTCTTCTTTGCGCTGCATGTTGAACGCCTGCCACAGTTGGGTACGACGCTCCTTGGCGGCAGCTTTGCGGGCGACCTTCGCCTCGGCTTTGGCGGCCTTGGTTGCCTCGGCATTACGGGATTTCGGCATACGGTCAGAATACGGCGGGGCCGCACGGAGCGGACGGACGCGCTGGACAGCCTACGGGCGCGCCTGGACAGCTTGCTGGTAGAGCCGCCCCGCTCGATAAGACGAGCGGACCAGCGGCCCGGCCAGCACGCCGGCGAACCCCAGTTGCTCGGCGTAGTGGGAGTACTCGACGAATTCCTCGGGTTTGACCCACCGCTGCACGGGGTGGTGGCGCACCGACGGGCGCAGGTACTGGGTGATCGTGACCACCTCGCAGCCCGCGTCGTGCAGATCGCCCAAGGCGGTGCGGACCTCGTCGGGCGTTTCGCCCAAACCGAGAATCAAGTTGCTCTTGGTCACCAGGCCGTGCCCGCGCGCGGCGGTCAGCACGTCGAGGCTGCGCTGATAGGAGAACGCCGGGCGGATCCGCTTGAAGATGCGCGGCACGGTCTCGACGTTGTGCGCCAACACTTCTGGATCGGACTCGAACACTTCCCGCAGCCGGGCCGGGTCGCCGTTGAAGTCCGGGATCAGCAACTCGACTCCGGTGGACGGGTTGAGTCGCTTGATGGCGCGCACGGTTTCGGCGTACAACCAGGCTCCGCCGTCGGGCAGGTCGTCGCGGGCGACACCGGTCACGGTGGAGTACCGCAATCCCATTGCCTGCACGCTTTCGGCGACGCGGCGCGGTTCGTCGCGGTCCAGCGCGGCGGGCTTGCCGGTGTCGATCTGGCAGAAGTCGCAGCGACGGGTGCACTGCTCGCCGCCGATCAGAAACGTCGCTTCCCGGTCTTCCCAACACTCGTAGATGTTGGGGCAGCCGGCTTCCTCGCAGACGGTGTGCAGGCCTTCACGGCGCACCAGATTCTTGAGCTCGGTGTACTCCGGACCCATCCGCATCCGGGTCTTGATCCACGGCGGCTTGCGTTCGATCGGTGTCTGCGCGTTGCGTACCTCCAGCCGCAGCAGTTTGCGGCCTGGCGGAGCCGCCCAGCCGGCGACATCAGGCCGAGGGGCAACGGTCATGACGCCGATGCTACGCGGGCGAGCAGCGCGGGCCGGCCGTCCAGCGCGTCGCACACCGCCTCGGCCACCGCGTCGCGCACGTCGTCGACGCTCACCCGGCGGCCCAGTTCGGCCGACAGCGACGTCACACCGGCGTCGGCGATACCGCACGGCACGATCGGCGTGAACGCGCTCAGGTCGCAGTCGCAGTTGAGGGCGAAGCCGTGCAACGTCGTGGCGCGCGACACCCGCACCCCGATGGCGGCGACTTTGCGGGCGGGCCGTCCGCCGTCCGCGGGCAGCCACACCCCGGATCTGCCGTCGACGCGGCTCGCGTTCACCAGGCCGATATCGACACACACCGTGATCAGCGCTTGTTCAAGGCGGCGAACGTAATTGACGACGTCCAGCGGCTGAGCGAGCCCGACGATCGGATAGCCCACGAGTTGCCCCGGTCCGTGCCAGGTGATCTTGCCGCCGCGGTCAACGTCGACGACGGGTGTGCCGTCAGCCGGCCGCTCGTGCGCCTGCGTGCGTTTCCCCGCGGTGTACACCGAAGGGTGTTGCAGCAGCAGCAAAGTGTCGCGGCCACCGGCCACTCGCGCGTCGGCGAACTCGCGCTGCGACTGCCAGGCCGCGAGATACTCGACGCTGCCCAGGTGACGAACCTCGATCGGGAAGCCGCTGGACCGGATGGAGGTCACGAAAGCGAGGGTACTCGGGGCGGTGATGCCCATTCGGTCGCCGGTCAGGCGGCGCCGCGACGGGCGGTGGCGTAGCCCAGCGCTTCACCGATCGTCTTGTGATGGAACTCGAAACCGGCGCGCTCCAGCGCCGTCGGGATGGCGCGCTGGCCGTCAAGCAGACCCTCTTCGGCGAACTCGCCGAGCGCGACGCGCACCGCGAAGCCGGGCAACATCAGCGGGGCGCGACGGTGCAGGGCATGACCCAGCGACATGGTGAACTCGGCGTTGGTCACCGGCGCCGGTCCGGTCAGGTTCACCGGCCCGGACACGTCGTCGCGGAAGAGGGCGAACTGCAAAGCCCGCACCTCGTCTTCCAGGCTGATCCAAGACATGTACTGCCGCCCATTGCCCAGCCGTGCGCCTAGACCCAACGAGAAAAACGGTCGCAGCCGCGCGAGCGCCCCACCCGACTGAGACAGCACCACGCCGGAACGGGCGAGCACCACCCGGCTGCCGGCCTGTTCGGCGGGCGCCGTCGCGGCCTCCCAGTCCTGGCACAGCTGGGCCAGAAAACCGTCACCCGGGGGGCTGCTTTCGTCGACCGTCCGGTCCTTGGTATTGCCGTAGTAGCCGACGGCGCTGGAGCTGACCAGCACGCCAACCCCGGCGTCGGCGACCGCGGCGGACAGCACCTCGGTCGGCGTGATGCGGCTATCCCGCAGGGTTTGCTTGAACGCGCCCGACCAGCGCCGTTGGCCGACATTGATACCGCACAGGTTGACGACAGCGTCCACGCCGTCCAGGGCGCTGGAGTCGAATTCGCCGCTCTCGGGATTCCAATGCAGTTCACCAGCGTTAGCCGGCGTGCGCCGCACGATGCGCAGCACCTGGTGATCGTCGGCGCGCAGTGCCGCGACGAGGGCCGCGCCGATCAGTCCCGACGACCCCGCGATTGCCACAACGCTTCTGGCCCCAGTCCGCACAGTCGGGCAGCCTCCTACTCATCGCACAGGTTAAGACCCCGACCGGATACCCGAATGTTTTCCGCGCTAAGTCGTCAGACCCAAATCGGCTTCGAAGGACGCTTCTTCAAGCCGGTGCTTGATCGTCGTCAGGAAACGCCCGGCGTCTGCGCCGTCGATCAGGCGGTGGTCGTACGTCAACGGCAGGTAGCAGACCGAGCGCACCCCGATCGACTCGTTGCCGCTGTCGTCGAGCACCACCCGCGGCCGTTTGACGATGGCACCGGTGCCCAGCATCGCCGCCTGCGGCGGCACCAGGATCGGAGTGTCCAGCAGTGCGCCCTGGCTGCCGATGTTGGTGATTGTGAAGGTCCCGTCGGACAGCTCGTCGGGTTTCAGATCACCTGACCGCGCCCGCGCAGCGATGTCGGCGATCGCACGGGCCAGCCCGGCCAGCGACAGGTCGCCTGCATTGTGGATCACCGGGGAGAGCAGCCCCTGCTCGGTGTCGACGGCGAAGCCAAGGTGTTCGGCGTCGTAGTAGGTGATCTCCTTGGTGTCTTCGTTGTAGCTGGCGTTGACGTTGGGGTGGACTTTGAGCGCGTCGATCACCGCGCGGGCGATGAACGGCAGATAGGTCAGGTTCACCCCTTCGCGTTCGGCGAAGCCGGTCTTGGCCCTGGCCCGCAGCGCCACGATCCGGGTCATGTCAACCTCGTGCACCTGGGTGAGTTGCGCTGTGGCATGCAGCGATTCGCGGGTCTTGCGCGCGGTGATCTGACGGATCCGGCTGGCCTTCTGGGTGGTGCCCCGCAGGTGTGCCAGCGCGGGTGCCGGGGTAGGCGCCGCCGGCGGTGCAGGTGCCGTCCCGGCCGCTGGGGGAGCCGCGGTCGGTTGCGGTGCGGGTGCGGCCTGCGCTTGTTTCTTCTGCTCGGCGGCCGCCAGCACATCCTGCTTGCGGATGCGTCCGCCCACACCGGTTCCCTTGACTTCGGTGAGGTCGACGTTGTTATCCGCAGCCAGTTTCCGCACCAGCGGTGTGACGTAGGGGGAGCTGCCGGGACCAGTGGGCTGCGGCTCCGGTTGAGCGGCCGGCTGACGGTCCGGCTGTGGCGCCGGGGTGGGTTTCGGTGCGGGCGCGGGCTGGGCGATCGGCTGGCGCTCCGGCGCAGGCGCGGCATTCGTGGCCGGCTGCCGGTCTGCCTCCGGTTCCGGTGCGGGCGGAGTCTGTTTGGGCGGCGCTGCGGAGGCGGGGGCGGGAGCCGGGGACGGTGCAGGCGCAGGCGCAGGCGCTGAGGAAGGTGCCCCGCTGCCGATGCGGGCCAGCTCACCGCCGACTGCGACGGTGGTGTCCTCCTCGGCAGTGATGCTGAGCAATGTGCCGGTCAACGGCGACGGGATCTCCGTGTCGACTTTGTCGGTGGACACCTCGACCAGCGGCTCGTCGGCTTCGACCGAATCGCCGACCTTCTTCAGCCAGCGGGTGACCGTGCCCTCGGTCACCGATTCGCCCAGCTCCGGCATAAGCACCGGCTGAGACGATCCCGACGGGCCGCCGTCACCGCCGGAAGCCGGGGCGGCAGCTGCCTGCGGTTGCGGTGCAGGCTCGGGCTCGGGCTCGGGCTCCGGCGTCGGTTCCGGCTGCGGCTCGGGTTGGGGTGCGGCGGCCGGCTCCGGTGCGGCTGCCGGCTGACCACCGCCGCCGCCGTCATCGGCGCTGTCGCCGATGACGGCCAGCTCGCCGCCGATCTCGACGGTGTCGTCCTCCTGGGCGATGATCTTGGTCAGCACACCGGAGGCCGGCGAGGGGATTTCGGTGTCAACCTTGTCGGTGGACACCTCGAGCAGCGGTTCGTCGACTTCGACGGTGTCACCTTCGTGCTTGAGCCAACGGGTGACGGTCCCCTCGGTGACACTCTCACCGAGTGCCGGCATCTGGACTGAGAAGGCCATCTCTGTTGACTCCTCGATTGATCGGTCGATCGCGCGACTGAATTCTGGCTTACCACAGCCCGGTGTACGTGTCGGGAACGGCGCGGCAAACCGAAACCATCCTGTCACTGCGGGGGCTCTCAGACACAGTCAGGGCCGGGCGGCGCTTGACACTCCGGAGGGACGCAGGCAAGGTCTAACGCGCTTCTACCAGGGACGAGTGCGCGGGCGCGGAGGTCTGATGCCAGCAATACCACCGGTGGCCACCCGCTTGATCGACAGCCTCGACGGTGTCCGTATCGCCGTCTACGAAGAGGGCAACCCTGATGGTCCGCCTGTCGTGCTGGTGCACGGCTGGCCGGACTCGCATGTGCTGTGGGACGGCATCGTTCCGCTGCTGGCCGAGCGATTCCGGGTGATCCGCTACGACAACCGCGGCGTCGGTGGCTCGACCGCGCCCAAAGCGGTGTCGGCGTACACCATGGCGCACTTCGCCGACGACTTCGCCGCCGTGACCGGCGCGCTCACTCCCGGTCAGCCGGTGCACGTCTTGGCGCACGACTGGGGTTCGGTCGGCATCTGGGAATACCTGAGCCGGCCCGGTGCCCACGACCAGGTGGCCTCGTTCACCTCGGTGTCCGGCCCGAGCCAGGTCCACCTCGTCGACTACATCTTCAGTGGCTTGCGCCGTCCCTACCGTCCCAGGACCTTTGTGCGAGCGCTGAGCCAGGCGCTGCGGCTGAGCTACATGGTGGCGTTCTCCACGCCACTGCTGGCGCCGCTGCTGATCCGGGTGGCGTTGTCCAGCGCGCCGATCCGACGCCTGCTCGTCGGCAACATCCCGGACAGCCAGATCCACCACTCGGCCGCGCTCGCCAAGGACGCGGCGCGGTCGGTGAAAACCTATCCCGCCAACTACTTCCGTTCCTTCTCGCGCGACCGGCACGATCACTACGTCGACGTGCCCGTGCAACTAGTCGTCAACACGGCTGACCCGTACGTGCGCCCCTCCGGTTTCGACGCCACCGCCCGGTGGGTGCCCCGGTTGTGGCGCCGCGACCTGAAAGCCGGTCACTGGTCACCGATGTCTCATCCGCACGTGCTGGCCGGCGCGGTGCGGGAACTGGCGGACTTTGTCGAGGGCAGCCCGCCGAGTCGCGCACTGCTGCGCGCGCAGGCCGGCCGGTCCAGTGCGGGGTTCTCCGACACCCTGGTGTCGGTGACCGGCGCCGGCAGCGGCATCGGCCGTGCAACGGCGCTGGCGTTCGCCGCCGAAGGCGCGGAAATAGTCGTCAGCGACATCGACGAAGCCGCCGCCAAGGAAACCGCCGCGCAGGTCATTGCCCGCGGCGGGATCGCCTACCCCTACGTGCTCGACGTGACCGACGCCGAGGCCGTCGAGGCGTTCGCCGACCAGGTCAGCACCGAACATGGTGTGCCCGACGTCGTCATCAACAACGCCGGTATCGGGCACGCAGGCCGATTCCTGGACACGCCGCCCGAGCGGTTCGACCGGGTGCTGGACGTCAACCTCGGCGGTGTGGTCAACGGTTGCCGGGCCTTCGGGCGCCGTCTTGTCGAGCGTGGCACCGGCGGACACGTCGTCAACGTCGCCTCGATGGCCGCCTACGCGCCATCGCAGAACCTCAGCGCCTATTGCACATCCAAGGCGGCGGTGTACATGTTCTCCGACTGTCTGCGCGCCGAACTCGCCGCGGCCGGTGTCGGCCTGACGACCATCTGCCCTGGCATCATCAACACCAACATCGTGCACACCACCCAGTTCGACGGCCCGCCCGGCACCGACGAGCGCGCCGAGGGGCGGCGCGCACAGCTGGCGAAGTTGTACGCCCTGCGACGCTACGGGCCAGAGAAGGTGGCCAAGGCGATCGTGTCCGCGGTCAGGAAAGACAAGCCGATTCGGCCGGTCACGCCGGAGGCTTACCTGCTGTACGGCCTTGCGCGGGGACTGCCGCAAGTGTTGCGCAGCACCGCACGGGCACGGGTGATGTAACGGCTCAGAGTCCGCCGGCGGGTGCGCCGCGCGGCCGCTGGACGAACACCGCGGCCGCGATGGCAGCGATCCCGACCAGCGTAAGCGGAATAGTCCACAACCGCCGGTTGGCCAGCGCCGAATTGCATTCGGCGACATAGTGGCTCTGCGGGGCGATCTCGTTCACGACCGGAATCTGCTGCACCAGAGGTGAGTTGCCCGCGTTCTGGTTGTCCTGGCTGCGGGCGGCCGAAACGTCGGAGTGCACTGCGCTGCCGCAGCCGATAGACCCGCCACTGGAATTCCCGCCACCGGAGATCGAGACCGGCACGAACAGGCCGATGACACCGGCGATCAGCAGGACCACACCCGCCAGCAGGATCAATCGCCGCCCAGTGAACATGTGCACCTCCTCGTGGTACCGGTTCGGACGATGGAGTTAACCGAAGCGATCGGCAATTAAACGTTGCTGATGGCGGCTGATGCGGGTACCCGTCGCATCGACGCCAGAATGCGGAGGGCCCGGGGAGATGAAAGCCAAACAAGACATGTCCACCACCCGAGAGGTGGATGCGACCCGTGAACAGGTCTGGGCGGTGATCGCCGACGGCTGGACGTACACACAGTGGGTGGTGGGCAACAGCCGAACCCGCGCCGTCGACGCGCACTGGCCGCATCCCGGTGCGGCCATCCGGCACTCGGTCGGGGTCTGGCCCATGGTGATCAACGACCAGACTGTGGTGGAAAGCTGCACGCCGTCGCGCGAACTCGTGCTGCACGCCGGCCTGGGACCTCTCGGGGCCATGTGGATCACGCTGCGACTCCACGACACTGCCGATGGATGCCGGGTGGAGATGATTGAAGTGCCGGCCAGCGGACTGCTGCGTTTTGTCCCCGACCGGTTGGTGCTCCTCAGCGTCGCCCCGCGCAACCGGGAGTGCCTGTGGCGACTCGCCGCGATGGCCGAACGGCTTGAGCCGCACCAAGTATCGGAAAAGAAGGGGCACCGATCTCTGAAGAAGGGAAGATGATGGCAAACGATGCCAAGGAGTCGGTGGACGCCGTCGTCATCGGCGCTGGACACAATGGCTTGGTCGCCGCGTCGATGCTGGCCGACGCCGGCTGGGACGTGCTGGTGCTCGAAGCCCAGCCCGAGCCGGGCGGCGCGGTACGCAGTGCCGAACTGACCCCCGGCTACGTCACCGACTTGTACAGCTCCTTCTATCCGATGACGGCGGCCTCGCCGGCGATGGCCGCACTGCACTTGGAAGACCACGGTCTGCGGTGGTCGCATGCCCCGACGGTGGTTGCCCATCCCCGCGACGGCGCGGATGACGAGATTCCCCGGATCCACCGCGATCCTGCCCGAACCGCAGCAGAATTGGAGCGGCAGCACCCTGCCGACGGGGAAAACTGGTGGCGGTTGGTGCACCTGTGGGAGACCATCAAAAAGCCCTTCATGGACGCGATCATGGCGCCCTTCCCTCCGGTGCGGCCGTTGCTCCAACTGCTCAGGGCGCTTGGCACCTCCGAAGCGCTGCGGCTGGCGAATCTCGTTGTGCAACCGGCACACTCAATGGCGTCTCGGCTGTTCGAAGGTGAGGCAGCACGGTTGTTGTTGCTGGGGAACGCGATGCACGCCGACGCCCCACCCGACGCGCCCGGCAGTGGGGCGTTCGGCTTCCTGCTGATGATGCTGGCCCAAGACGTCGGCTGGCCGGTGCCGGTCGGCGGTTCGGGCCAACTGACCGCAGCCCTGGTTCACCGCGCGAACTCAGCCGGTGCACAGATCGAGTGCGGGCAACCGGTCTCGCGTGTTCACGTGCAAGGTGGCCGTGCGGTCGCGGTCAGCACCGAACAGGGGCGCACCGTACGAATCCGGCGGGGAATCGTGGCCGACGTCACCGCGCCGCGGTTGTTCTGCGACATGCTGCCGCGCGACGCGGTCCCAGCGGGCCTGCTCCGCGAACTTGACCACTACAGCTGGGATCCTCCGGTGGTGAAGGTGAATTACACGCTGCGCCGACCGATTCCCTGGCGGGCGCAGAAGCTGACGGGCGTGGGCACAGTGCATCTGGGCGCCGACGCCGACGGTCTGATCCGTTGGATGGCGGATCTGAACACCCGGGTCGTTCCAGAGCGTCCGTTCATGCTGTTGGGCCAGACCACGACGGCGGACGCCACCAGGTCGCCGGAGGGCACCGAAAGTGTCTGGGCTTACACCCACCTGCCGCGCGACGTCTCCGACAACGGCTCAGCGGAGAAACTCGCCGCTTCGATGGACCGGGTCATCGAAGAACATGCGCCCGGTTTTGCCGAGCAGGTGATCGGCCGGTTCCTGCAGCGACCGTCGGATCTGGAAGCCAACAACGCCAACCTGCACCACGGTGCGGTCAACGGCGGAACCTCGCAGCTGCAGCAGATGCTGATCTTTCGTCCCGCACCCGGGATGGGGCGCGCAGAAACGCCGATCGAGCGGCTGTATCTGGGTAGCGCGTCGGCGACACCGGGCGGATCGGTGCACGGCGCCTGCGGCCGCAACGCGGCCAACGCGGCTCTGCGTGCCGACGGGGCACTGCGCTGGCCGCGGCGCAAGCTGACTCATCGAGTCATTTCGCTGCTGACCAAGTAGCCGACGCTTTCGTCGTTGGCCGCCGGGTGAGCAGCGGTCAGCTCGTCGGCTACCGGTGCGTAGTTGCCGTCGAGTTCGACGGCTCTCAACCGTTCTCGGCGATGTCCTTCAGCACGGCGACGATCGTGCGGGTGGGCACACCGGTGCCGCCCTTGGGGGTGTAACCCCACGGGCTGCCGGCGTTGTAGGCCGGGCCGGCCACGTCGATGTGCGCCCACTGAACCCCGTCGGCGACGAACTCGCGCAGGAACACTCCGGCCACCAGCATTCCGGCGAAGCGCTGTCCGCTGATGTTGGCCAAGTCGGCCACCGTCGACTTCAGATCTTCCTTGAGGTCGTCCGGCAATGGCATCGGCCAGCCGTTCTCGCCGACCCGCTGCGAGATGGCGGCCACCCGGTCGCGGAAGTCGTCGCTGCCCATGACGCCGGGGGTGCGGGCGCCCAGCGCCACGGTCTGCGCGCCGGTCAACGTCGACGTCTCCACCAGGTAGTCCGGATTGTCCTCGCACGCCCGCACAATCGCGTCGGCCAGGATCAGCCGGCCTTCGGCGTCGGTGTTGAGCACCTCGACGGTGGTGCCGCCGTACTGGGTCAGCACATCACCGGGGCGCTGCGCGGTCGCCGACGGCATGTTCTCGGCGATCGGCACGGTGGCGGTCACGTCGACCGGCAGTTTCAGCTGCGCGGCCACCGCCACCGCGGCGATCACCGCGGCGGCGCCACCCATATCGGAGGTCATGTGATGCATCGACGCTGCCGGCTTGATCGAGATGCCACCGGTGTCGAAGGTGACGCCCTTGCCGACCAGCGCCACCTTCTTGATCTGCTTGCTGCGCTTGGCCGGCTTCGATCCGCGGTAGGTCAGCCGCACCAGCCGCGGCGGGCGCGACGAGCCCTTGCCCACCCCGATGACGCCGCCGTAGCCGGCCTTCTGCAACGCCTTGTCGTCGAGCACCTCGACAGCCAAGCCGACCGCCTCGCCCAAGGCCCGGGCCCGCGCCGCAAGCTCTGCTGGATAGAGGTGACTGGGCGGAGTGTTGACCAGGTCGCGGGCGGTGGCCACCGCCGTCGCCACCGCCGTGGCCTCTGCCGTCTGCGCCTTGGCGTTCTTGTCGGTGGACAGCACCGTGATCTTGCGCAGCCCCGGATCTTTCGGCACAGTCTTGGCGGTCCGAAACGCGGTGAACCGGTACCCGCCCAGCATCAGGCCCTCCACCACAGCGCCGAGGATGCCCGCGCCGGGCAGTTCGCTGAGCGTGGTGAGCACCGCTTCGGCGTTGCCGAGCGACCGGGCCGCCGTGCCGGCGGCCCGGCGCACCACTTCCGCTGGCCACTCGTCACGGCGTTTGCCCAGACCGACGGTGAGCACGCTGGCCACCGGCAGCGACGACACCACCAGTCGATGCACCTGCTCGCTGCTCCCGGTCGCGGCCAGCGCACGCAACCCCGCCTCAATCTCGGCGACGGCGTCGTCCGGAAGGAACGGCTCGGCCCCGACGACCACGGCGCCCGGTTGTTCGTCATCGGAACCTGTTGACACCACCGGCACGACCAGCACCGCCGATCCGGTGCCGCGCCGCGGCAGCGACGAGACGGTTGTCACGACAGGGGCGGCATAACCGGGTTGAGTGCTCACTCGACTCACCCTAATCACCGCCGATTAGGGTGAGTCGGCGTGAGCAACGTGAGCGACGACGTGAGCGATGATGTGCAGCACGGGCCGCTGGAAGACCGCCACCGCGAGCTGGCCGCCACTTTCGCAGAATTCGGCGGCTGGCTGATGCCGGTGTCCTATGCCGGCACCGTCAGCGAGCACAACGCCACCCGCACCGCCGTCGGCCTGTTCGACGTGAGCCACCTGGGCAAGGCGTCGATCCGGGGTCCGGGCGCAGCCGAGTTCGTCAACTCCGCACTCACTAACGACCTCGGCCGGATCGGCCCGGGCAGAGCGCAATACACGCTGTGCTGCACCGAATCCGGTGGTGTCATCGACGACCTGATCGCCTACTACGTCGCCGACGACGACATCTTCCTGGTGCCCAACGCCGCCAACACCGCCGCGGTGGTCGCGGCACTGCAGGCCGGCGCACCGGCCGGGCTCACCGTCACCGACGAGCACCGCTCGTTTGCGGTGCTGGCGGTGCAGGGCCCGCGATCCAGTGAAGTGCTCGGCGAACTCGGTCTGCCCACCGGGATGGGTTACATGGCCTACGCGGACGCGTCGTTGCAGGGCGTGCCCGTCCGGGTGTGCCGCACCGGATACACCGGCGAACACGGCTACGAGCTGCTGCCGCCGTGGACATCGGCGGGACCGGTGTTCGACGCGCTGCTGGCCGCCGTCGAGCGCGCGGGCGGGCAACCGGCCGGTTTGGGGGCACGCGACACGCTGCGCACCGAGATGGGCTATCCGCTGCACGGACATGAGCTGTCGGCCGACATCTCGCCGCTGCAGGCCCGGTGCGGCTGGGCGATCGGCTGGAAGAAGGACGCGTTCTTCGGCCGCGACGCGCTGCTGGCGGAGAAGGCCGACGGGCCGCGGCGGTTGCTGCGCGGGCTGCGCGCGGTTGGCCGTGGCGTGCTGCGGCCCGGACTGACGGTGCTCGCCGAGGGCGCTCAGGTGGGCGTCACCACCTCGGGAACGTTCTCTCCGACACTGAAAGTCGGCATCGCCTTGGCATTGATCGATACCGACGCCGGGGTGGACGACGGCCAGCGAGTGGACGTCGACGTGCGGGGGCGGGCGCTGGAATGCGAAGTGGTGCGCCCACCGTTTGTCGCGGTCAAAACCAGATAGGCCGCGGATACAATCGCAGGATGACCCGCGCCGGCGACGATGCAGAGCGAAGCGATGAAGAGGAGCGGCGCCCATGACCCGCGCCGGCGACGATGCAGAGCGAAGCGATGAAGAGGAGCGGCGCCCATGACCCGCGCCGGCGACGATGCAGAGCGAAGCGATGAAGAGGAGCGGCGCCCATGAACAGCGCCCTCCTCGAGTTCACGGTTAAAAGCACCGCAAACCCGACGAGCGACGAGGCGCGGGCCGCCATCCTGCGTGACCCAACTTTCGGCAGCTACCACACCGACCACATGGTCTCGATCGACTACACCGACGGTCGGGGTTGGCATGACGCCCGCGTCATCGCTTACGGTCCGCTGGAACTGGATCCGTCCGCGATCATGCTGCACTACGCCCAAGGCGTCTTCGAAGGACTCAAAGCCTACCGCTGGCCGGACGGTGCGATCGTGTCCTTCCGCGCCCAGGCGAACGCCGCCCGGATGCGGTCGTCGGCCCGGCGACTGGCGATCCCGGAATTGCCCGAAGAATTGTTCATCGAGTCACTACGTCAGTTGATCGCCGTCGACCAGGATTGGGTGCCGCCCGCCGGCGGCGAGGAGTCGCTGTATCTGCGGCCGTTCATCATCGCCACCGAGCCGGGTCTGGGCGTGCGGCCGGCCAAGCAGTATCGCTACCTGGTGCTGGCGTCGCCGGCCGGGGCGTACTTCAAAGGCGGTATCAAGCCGGTCAGCGTGTGGGTGTCGACGGAGTACGTGCGGGCCAGCCCGGGGGGCACCGGTGCGGCGAAGTTCGGCGGTAACTATGCCGCATCGCTGGTGGCCCAGATCCAAGCCACCGAAAAGGGTTGCGACCAGGTGGTGTGGCTGGACGCCGTGGAACGGCGGTACATCGAAGAGATGGGCGGCATGAACATCTTCTTCGTCTTCGGCAGCGGCGCGTCCGCGCGGCTCGTCACTCCAGAGCTGTCCGGGTCGCTGCTGCCGGGCATCACCCGGGAGTCGTTGCTGCAGTTGGCGACCGACGCCGGCATCGGTGTGGAGGAGCGCAAGATCGACATCGACGAGCTGCAGAAGAAGACTCTTGCCGGAGAGATCACCGAAGTCTTCGCCTGCGGGACTGCGGCGGTCATCACACCGATCGCCCACGTCAAGTACGGTGACGGCGAATTCACCGTCGCCGACGGCCAACCCGGCGAAGTGACGATGGCGTTGCGCGACACGCTCACCGGAATTCAGCGTGGCACTTTCGCCGACACCCACAACTGGATGGCCCGCCTGGGCTAGAGCCTGCTCAGCGCGGCCAGCAGCACCGCAGCCGCCGTCGTGGTGAGTTCGATCGCCGCGCCCAGCACGTCGCCAGTGATGCCGCCGAAGCGGCGCACACAATGCCGTACCAGGACGGCGCCGCACCCGAGGGCCGCCACCATCGCCACCGGTCCTTGCCACAATCGCGGGCCGGCCCACACCGACACCGCCAGCAGCACCAGGATCCAGGCGATGACAGCCAGCGCCGGCTGGCTGCCCGCGACTCGGGCGCCCAACGCGCTACCCTCGGCCGCCGGCAACGACCGGCGGCAGGCCAGCACCGCCGCCACCCGGCCGGCGACCACCGCGGAAACGATGCCGATGACGCTCACCGCCGGATACGCCACGCCTTGCAGCAGGATGGCCAATACGATTGCGACCACCCCGAATGGTCCGGTCGACCCGTCGCGCATCACCTCCCGCGCCCGGGCCGGGGGTCCGTAGCAGCCCAGCCCGTCGGCGGTGTCGGCCAGCCCGTCGATGTGCAGACCGCGGGTCGCGGCCAGCAGTAGCGCCACTGCGAGCAGTCCCGGCAGCAGGCTCCCCGCACCGAACGCCACCTCGCCGCCGCGGGTCACCGCGGCCGCCAGCGCGCCCAACACCGCACCCACCACCGGCAGCGCGGTCACCGTGCCGCGGGCCAGTGGCCGACCCGCGCCGACCCCGGGCAACGCCGTACCGAACGCGAACGCCGATGCCAGGGAACGGATCACGCGGGATTGGCGGCATCGGGCCGGGTGGCCACCCCGGCTGCGGCGAACGTGGCCATCTCCGACAGCGCGGCTACGGCCGCACGCAACACCGGAAGGGCCACCGCGGCGCCGGTGCCCTCACCCAACCGCATGCCCAGGTCCAGGATCGGCTGCAATTCCAGGCGCGCCAGTGCCAGCCCGTGGGCCGGTTCGGGGGAGTGGTGACCGGCCTGCCACCACTGTCGTGCGCCCGGCGCCAACTGCTCGGCGACCAACGCCGCCGCAGTGACCGCCAGGCCGTCGAGCAACAGCGGTGTGCGGCGCACCGCGGCCTGCGCGCAGAAGCCGGTCAGCGCCGCCAAATCGGCTCCGCCGCAAGCGCGTAGCAACGCCACCGGATCGGACCGCAGGCCGCTCACCCGGTACAGCGCGTCGCGCACCGCAGCTGTCTTGCGCACCCACCCGGCGTCGTCGATGCCGGTCCCATAGCCGACCGCCACCACCGGCTCGGCGCCTGTCAACGCTGCGACCAGCACCGTTGCTGGTGTGCTGTTCCCAATGCCCATGTCACCGGCGACCAGGAGGTCGGCACCGGCGTCGACTTCCTCGTCGGCGACCCGCTGCCCGGCCGCGATGGCGGCCGCGACCTCCGCATCCGACAACGCGTCCTCGACGGTGATGTCGCCGCTGCCGCGCCGCACCTTGTGCGCGCCGATCTGGTCCGAGAGCGCATCGGCATCCACCGCCAGGTCCGCGACCCGCACCGTGGCGCCGGCGATGCCGGCGACGGCGTTGATCGCGGCGCCGCCGGCGTCGATGTTGGCGACCATCTGCGCGGTCACCTCCCGCGGATAAGCCGACACTTCATGTCGGGTCACCCCGTGGTCACCGGCGAACACCACCACGCGGGCGCGGTGTAGTTGGGTTGGCGGACAACGTCCTTGGCAGGCGGCAAGCCACACTGACAGGTCCTCGAGCCGGCCCAGCGCACCCGCCGGCTTGGTGAGAATGTCCTGCCGGGCGCGTGCGGCAGCCGCGGCCTCGGCGTCCGGTGTCGGCACCGGGGGAAAAGCCATCAGCGGTTGCCCGGCTTGATCGGCACCGGCTGTCCGGCCACGACCAGCACCACCCGCTCGCACCGCCGGGCCAATCGCTGGTTCAGCGAGCCCAGTTCGTCGGCGAATCGCCGGCCCGCGTCGGTGGCCGGCACCACCGTCAGGCCCACCTCCGGACTGACCAGCATCAGCGGCCCGCGGAACCCGGCAACCGCATCCACCAGCTCGTCGACGTCGCCAGTCACCGACCCGCCTTGCCAGCCGTCGCGGCGGTCCAGGGCGGCGGTCAACCAGCCGCCGATGTCGTCGACCAGCGTCGGCGCATCGGCGCATCGGCGTAACTCCGTCGTCAGGTCGACGGTTTCATGGGTGGACCAGTGCGCGGGCCGTCGCCGGCGGTGCTCGTGCACCCGCCGCGACCAGGCGGTGTCCTTCCCGTCGTTGCCCGCGCTCGACCCGGTGGCCAGGTAGCGCACCGGTTGATCGGGGGTCAGCACCTCGGCGATGGCCGCCTCAGCCCACTGCGACTTGCCCGACCTGATCCCGCCGAGAGCCAAGGTCCGCACGGCGGGTCAGCTGACCTTCGGGCGGCTTCTAGTCGACACGGCTGCCGCGGCTGACCTGGGGCCGCGGCGCCCGCATCCGGCGCAGTTGCGAGGCCCTTCCGGCAGCGTAAAGCCCGAGCTTCCAACGGCTTTCGGTGTTGCCGGGAAACTTTTCGTCGACCAGGTTGCCGACCTTGCGGGCCAACAGCACCGCATCGAGGGCCATCACGACCATCAAGACGAGCATCGCCGGGGACATGTAGAACTGCAGCTGGGGCACGGCGAATGCACCGAACAGCAGCACCAGCGTCGACGGCATGAACAACCCCAGCACGTTGCGGCGGGCGTCGACCACGTCGCGCGCCAATCGGCGCACCGGCCCTTGGTCGCGCGGCAGCAGGTAGGCCGCCTCGCCGGCCATCATCCGCTCGCGCCGCTCGGTGGACCGCGCCCGTCGGGCCGCACTTTGGGCGCGGCGCTCATCACGGCTGAGCTTGGTCTTCAGCGACTTGCGCCGGGCCCGGGCTTCGGCGGCGGTCATCGGAGCGGGGGCGACGGGCCCGCGGCGGTTCGACTTGCCCGCTTTGCTGCGCTTGGGCGTGGGCCGCCCTTTGGGCGCGGTGGTCCGGATGCGGGCGCTGGCGGACTCCGTTGCGGTCGCGCCTGCCACGACGTCATCCGACCCGTCGCTTGTCACGTCGTCTGGGACGCCGTCGGACAGCGCCACGTTGTCCTTCTTGCGGCCCAGCAGTTTCACAACCGCCAGGTTACTGCGGGGCGGACCCTACGCTTGAGCGGGTGGGCGGCTTGCGTGGGCGTCGGGCGGCTGTGCCCGACGGCACCGGCGCGCGGACGTTGCGGGTGCTGATCGCCCCGGACAGTTTCGGTGACAGCCTGACCGCGGTGCAGGCGGCGGCCGCGATCGCCACCGGTTGGCACCGCGCCCGCCCCGGCGACCAGTGCGTCGTCGCGCCGCAGTCCGACGGCGGGCCCGGCTTCGTCGCGGTGCTGGCCGGCCGGGTGGGCGAGCTGCGCCGATCGCCGGTGTGCGGACCGCTGGACCGCGACGTCCCGAGCGCCCGAGCCGAGTGGGTCTACGACTCTCCCTCCGGCACGGCGTACCTGGAGTGCGCGCAAGCCTGCGGCCTGCACCTGCTGGGCGGCCCGCCCACGCCCCGGACCGCACTGGCAGCCCACAGCAGGGGAGTGGGCCAACTGATGTCGGCGGCGCTGCAGGCAGGTGCGCAGCGGATCGTGGTCGGGCTGGGCGGTTCGGCGAGCACCGACGGCGGTCGTGGACTGGTCGACGAGCTCGGCGGCCTGGACGAGGGCCGGCGCCGGATGGCCGGGGTCGACTTGGTGGCGGCCAGCGATGTTGACCACCCGCTGCTGGGCCCGTCGGGCGCGGCCCGCGTGTTCGGGCCGCAGAAGGGCGCCGATCCGGCGGCGGTCTCGGCGCTCGAGCAGCGCCTTGCCCAGTGGGCCGGCCGGCTGGATGCCGCCGCGGGGCGGCCGGTCAGCGCCGAGCCCGGCGCCGGCGCCGCCGGCGGGATTGGGGCAGCGCTGCTCGCGCTGGGCGGGTGGCGCGAACCGGGCGCGACGATCGTTGCCGAACACACCGGCCTCGCCGACGACATCGCCGCCGCGGATCTGATCGTCAGCGGTGAAGGCAAACTTGACGAGCAATCGCTGCACGGCAAAGTCGTCGGCGCGCTGGCCGCCGCGGCACGCCCGCGGCAGGTGCCGCTGCTTGTCCTGGCCGGTCAGGTCGGTCTCGACGGGCCGGCGCTGCGGGAAGCCGGCATCGTCGCCGCGTACGCTGTGGCCGACTATGCCGGTTCAGTGCGGTTGGCCCTGACCGACGCCGCCAATCAACTCACCGGCCTGGCCAATCAGGTCGCCGCGCAGGTCGGGAATAGCGAGTTGACAAGGTACCGTTGAGTCAGTGGGCTCAAACCCGGCTCGGCCGGGCCGTCTCTCGGGCGGGAGCCCGTCGAGCGATCAAGGACTTATAGGGAGAAGCGATGACCGTTCAAGGCGAGTCGAGCACCACAACCCACGGTGTGATCTTGACCGACGCCGCCGCTGCCAAGGCCAAGTCACTGCTTGACCAGGAGGGACGCGATGACCTGGCGCTGCGCATCGCGGTGCAGCCGGGTGGATGTGCCGGATTGCGGTACAACTTGTTTTTCGACGACCGCAACCTGGACGGCGACCTGACCGCTGATTTCGGCGGTGTGACGCTGACGGTGGACCGGATGAGCGCCCCCTACGTACAGGGCGCCTCCATTGACTTCGTCGACACCATCGAAAAGCAGGGCTTCACGATCGACAACCCCAACGCCAGCGGTTCCTGCGCGTGCGGGGATTCGTTCAACTGACGAGCAATGCCTGACCGCTGCTAATACGCGCCTGCGGTTCGCAGAATGTACGAGCACACCAGAACCTTGTCGCGCTGCAGCAGCAACTGTGCCAGGCCCTGCACCTGCTGGCGCGCTGGCCCGCCGGCTGCCGGCTTGACCTGCATGGTGAACAACGCCTGGGTCTGGTAGCTGGACAGATACACGAGCTTGTCGATCGAGGTCACCTCAGCTTGAGCGAACTGCTTGCGGAACGCGTCGCTGCTGAGCTTGGCCAGAGCTTGATCGGAACGCCGGTCCCGCACCGCGTCGTAGATTCCGCACAACATGTTTCGCGCGATCGTGTCGGTATCCCGGTTCTCCAGCGCGGCCAGATAATGCTGAATGGCCGCCTTTGCCGTGGCGTCGGAAAGCGTCGCCTCGGCAGGGGTCTGCTGTTGGTGCGAGCCCAACGCGATGGCGCCGATCAGCGCGGCCACCAGCACGAGGGCGACCGCGACGCCGAGGAACAGCGGCCGCCGGTTCTTTCGCGGGTACTGTACCGGCGGCGGCAACTGTCCCGGATAGGCGGCCGAGAGGGATGCCGAGTCGGACTGGGTGAACAGCGGTTGGGTGGGAAGCGGCTGAGACGGGTGCGGGTCGGTGTAGATCGGTCCGTCGGCGGCTAGACCATAATTCCTGGGATGCGGGCCGGCCATACGGTGATTCTCCTACGGTGGTTCAGGACGGAACAGGACGACGACTGGTGGTCGCCCGCAGAACTCGGGCTCCTGGTGCGATGTCTAGGCAGAGGCTAGCGCACCTGGGGCCGCCTGCTCCTGGGCGACGGGCACTGGGCGACGGGTAAGCTTAGCTAGACGAACTTAGGAAATGAAGGGTGGCTTTTTCGTGACGATCGCGGTGACCGGCTCTATTGCAACTGACAATCTGATGCGGTTTCCCGGCCGGTTCTCCGAACAACTGCTCGCCGACCACCTGCAGAAGGTGTCGCTCAGCTTCCTCGTCGACGATCTGGTGATCCACCGCGGCGGCGTCGCCGGGAACATCGCATACGCCATCGGCGTGCTCGGTGGAGACGCGGTGCTGGTCGGCGCGGTCGGCGACGACTTCGGCGAATACCGCGAGTGGCTGCAGTCCCACGGTGTCAACACCGACAACGTGCTGATCTCCAGCACTGCGCACACCGCCCGCTTCGTCTGCACCACCGACGTTGACATGGCGCAGATCGCCTCGTTCTACCCGGGCGCGATGTCGGAGGCCCGCAACATCAAGCTCGCCGACGTCGTCTCGGCCGTCGGGACTCCGGAACTGGTGATCATCGGCGCCAACGACCCCGACGCGATGTTCCTGCACACCGAGGAGTGCCGCAAGCTCGGGCTGCCCTTCGCCGCGGACCCGTCCCAGCAGCTGGCGCGGCTGTCCGGTGACGACATCCGCAAGCTCATCGACGGCGCCACTTACCTGTTCACCAACGACTACGAATGGGATTTGCTGCTGTCCAAGACCGGCTGGACCGAAGCGGACGTGCTGGCGCAGGTGGACCTGCGGGTGACCACATTGGGAGCCAAGGGCGTCGACATCATCGAGCGCGACGGCAACACCATCCACGTCGACGTGGTGCCCGAGACCAGCCAGACCGACCCCACTGGCGTCGGCGACGCGTTCCGCGCCGGGTTCCTGACCGGCCGCAGCGCCGGGCTGAGCCTAGAACGTTCAGCGCAGCTGGGCTCGCTGGTGGCGGTGCTGGTGTTGGAGTCCACCGGTACCCAGGAGTGGGAGTGGGACCGCGACACCGCGGTCAGCCGGTTGGCCGGCGCCTACGGCGACGACGCCGCGCAGGAGATCGCCGGCGCCTTGGGCTAAGGCGATCGCGAGTGCGGGTCGCCGTCAAGTGCCTGAGGCGATCGCGAGCGCGGCTGGAGGCCGGGTGAAGCGGGTCGCCGTCAAGTGCCTGAGGCGCACGCTCGAATAAGCAATTACAGCTGCACCGGGTAGTGCGGCTCACCGATCTGCGGCACCACGCTGTGCTCAACGAAGATCGCGTGCCACAGCATGAAGATCAGCACCGTCCATAGCCGGCGGCTGTGATCGGCCACGCCGCTGCGGTGTTCGTCGAGCATCCGGTGCACCGCGGCGACGTCGACGAACTCATCCGCCGCGGACGAGCCGACGGTCGCATACGCCCACTCCAGCAGTTCGCCGGCGCGCAGCCAGTGCCGAATGGGCACCGGAAAGCCGAGCTTCGGTCGGTTGAGCACGTGCGCCGGGACGATCGGCTCCAGAGCCCGCCGCAGCGCGTACTTGGTGGTGGTGCGGGTGATCTTGGCGTCCTGCGGCAGGCGTGCGGCGACGGCGAACACTTCGGGATCCAAGAACGGCACCCGCAACTCCAGTGAGTTGGCCATCGTCATCTTGTCGGCCTTGACCAGGATGTCGCCGCGCAGCCAGGTGAACAGATCGATGTGCTGCATCCGCGCCACCGGGTCCCAGCCCTGGGATTCGGCGTAGACCGGCGCGGTCACGTCGGTATGGGTCCACTCGTCCCGGAACCCGGGCAACACCGCGCGCAATTGCTCGTCGGAGAAACTGCGGGCGTTGCCGTAGTAGCGCTGCTCCAGCGTCAGCGAGCCCCGGTGCAACAGGCTCTTGCCGCGCAACCCTTCGGGCAGCGGTTTGGACACCTTGCCCATGGACCGGCGCAGCGGCCCCGGCAGATAGTTGAACGGTCTGAGGGACAACGGTTCCCGGTAGATGGTGTAGCCGCCGAACAGTTCGTCGGCGCCCTCGCCGGAGAGCACCACTTTGACGTGTTTGCGGGCCTCGCGGGCCACGAAGAACAGCGGCACCAGCGCCGGGTCGGCCACCGGCTCGTCGAGGTACCACACGATTTCGGGCAGCGCGGCGACGAATTCCGACGGGCTGACCACTTTGGCGACGTGTCGGGCGCCGATCGCCTCGGCCGAGGCGACGGCGACATCGATCTCGGAGAATCCTTCGCGTTCGAAGCCGGTGGTGAACGTGATCAGCCGCGGGTTGTGGCGGATGGCCAGCGCCGCGATCGCGGTGGAGTCGATGCCGCCGGAGAGGAAGGCGCCGACGGTGACGTCGGCCCGCATGTGTTTGGCGACGGAGTCGCCCAGGACCGCGGTGATCTCGTCGTAGCGGGCCTGCTCGCTTCCCCGAGTGATCGGCACGGCGGCGAACCGGGGCGCGAAGTAGCGGGTGACCGCGGGTGCCAGCCGGTCCGGGCGGATGCGGGCATAACAGCCCGACTCCAGCCGGCGGATGCCGCGATGCAGGGTTTCCGGTTCGGGTACGTACTGCAGGACGGTGTAATGCTGTACTGCCCGGTCGTCGATGCGGGTGTCGAACCCCAGCTGGTCGGCCAGCTGCAACAGGCATTTCTTCTCGCTGGCCACTGCAGTACCGCCCGGCCCGGTGGCCACGAACAGCGGTTTGATCCCGAACGGGTCGCGCGCGCACAGCAGTTCACCGGTGACGGTGTCCCACAGCGCGAACGCAAACATGCCGCGCAGCCGACTCAGCGCCTCAGTGCCCCAATAGTGGTAGGCGGCGATGATCGACTCGCCGTCACCGTCGGTGGCGAACACCGCGCCGTGCAGCGTGGCTAGTTCCTCGCGCAGCTCCACGTAGTTGTAGATCTCGCCGTTGAACACCAGCACGTAACGGTCGGGCGTCTCCGGCGGTCCCCAGCGCAGCGGCTGGTGGGAGTGCGCGATGTCGATGATGGACAACCGGTTGAACCCGAACACCACCGGCCCGTCGGCCCAGGTGCCCGGCTCGTCGGGGCCGCGGTGCCGCATCAGGTGGGAAGCGTCGGCCACGGCGGGCACGGCACCGGTGACTGGGCCGTCAGGGGCGCCCACGAAGGCCAGCAGTCCACACATCGGCGCCCAGTATGCCCTAGAGGAGCGCCGTGGCGGCGCCGTGACCAGCAGGCTCGCCACCAGGCCGCACCGACCGGCGATGCGTGGTCTACGCTGCGTAGTATTCGATTGCTGCAGCGAGTCGGCCGATCTGATCCCGCTTGCGGGAAGTCCGGTCTGCCCAGCTTGTAATACAGGAGGCGCCACCGTGACACCGTGCGGTCCGAGTTCCCGCCGGGGCCGGCTCCTGCTGCTGTCCGCCATGCTGGGGACAGTGGCGATCACGTCGAGCGGCTGTGCCTGGCAGGACGCGCTGGCCCTGGGCTGGCCCAAGGGCATCACCCCGGACGGCCAGGTGAACCGGGAGCTGATGATCGGGTCGACGATCGCCGCCCTGGTGGTCGGCGCCATCGTCTTCGGTTTGATCTTCTGGTCCTCGGCGTTTCACCGCAAGCGGGCAGGCGACGACGAGCTGCCACGGCAGTTCGGCTACAACATGCCGTTGGAGCTGGTGCTCACCGTCACCCCGTTCCTGATCATCTCGGTGCTCTTCTACTTCACCGTCGTCGTCCAAAACAAATTGCTGGAGATCAAACCCGACCGCGAGGTCGTCGTCGACGTGACAGCGTTCCAGTGGGGCTGGAAGTTCGGCTACCAGGAGGTCAAGTTCAAAGACGGCACCTTCAACTACACCGGCGCCGACCCGATCCGCAAGCAGGCGATGGCCGCCAAGAAGCAAGGTGTCAACCTGCGCGGCGAGGAACTCGTCGAACCGATCCACGGCGTGAACACCGAGGACCGGAGCTATCTGAACTTCGACAAAGTTGAGACGGTGGGCACCAGCAACGAGATTCCGATCCTGGTGTTGCCGACCGGGAAGCGCATCGAGTTCCAGCTCGCCTCGGCCGACGTCGTGCACGATTTCTGGGTGCCGGAATTCCTCTTCAAGCGCGACGTGCTGCCGCACCCGCAGGCCAACCACTCGGTGAATGTCTTGCAGGTCTCCGAAATCACCCGGACCGGCGCCTTCGTCGGCCGGTGCGCCGAATTGTGCGGCACCTACCACTCGATGATGAACTTCGAGGTTCGGGTGGTGTCGCCCAACGACTTCAAGGCGTATCTGCAGCAGCGGATCGGTGGCAAGACCAACGCCGAGGCGTTGCAGGCGATCAACCAACCGCCGATGGCGGTCAAGACGCATCCGTTCGACACGCGGCGCGGCGAGCTCTCCCAGGTAGCGAGCAAGTAGGGGCCCCATGCACATCGAAGCGAGGTTGTTCGAGTTCGTGGCGGCGTTCTTCGTCCTCGTGTCGATCTTGTACGGCGCGCTGACCGCGGTGTTCGCCAACGGCGGGGTCGAGTGGGCCGGCACCACGGCACTGGTGCTCACCGGTGGCATGGCGTTGATCGTGGCCACCTTCTTCCGTTTCGTGGCGCGTCGCCTCGACACCCGGCCCGAGGACTACGAAGGCGCCGAAATCAGCGACGGCGCCGGTGAATTGGGTTTCTTCAGCCCGCACAGCTGGTGGCCGCTGTTGGTGGCGCTGTCCGGCTCGGTGACGGCGGTGGGTATCGCGCTCTGGCTGCCGTGGCTGATCGGCGCAGGCGTGGTGTTCATCCTCAGCGCTTCGGCCGGCCTGGTCTTCGAGTACTACGTCGGGCCCGAGAAGCACTGAGCGGCGCTAGCCGCATCAAGTACAAGGTCACAATCAAGGCACCAGTTCAGCTGAGGCGAGTTCGCGGCAGCCATCGGCCTCGCCGGGTTGGGTAGGGTTGCCGAAGCACGAAGCGGAACGTCCCGGTGCAGAGGTGGCGATCCAGCCGCAATGCCGCGCGCGCTGGTGATGGAATTGAACAGGGTAGGCAGACATGAGTGGGCCGAATCCACCAGGAGCGGATTCCGAAGGCTTGGGCCACGGTAACCACCCCGGCGGCGAACCGGGTTTCGGCGTCGGGTCCGGTGACCGCGACGACGTGGCCGCGGAAGGCGGGGAGCCCACCGGCGAAACCGACTTCTTCTCGCAGGCCTACTCGGCTCCGGAGTCCGAGCACTTCAGCAGCGGCCCGTACGTAGCTGCCGACTTGAACCTCTACGACTACGACAGTTACCAAGAGGGTGAAGACGAAGCCGAGGGGGCGCCGCGCTGGCCCTGGGTGGTCGGCGTCGCCGCGATCCTGGCGGCCGTCGCCCTCGTAGTGTCGGTGTCGCTGCTGTTCGCCCGCACCGACACCAACAAGCTGGCGACGCCAAGGACTACCGCACCGTCGTCGCCGCCGTTCCAAGACGAGATCATCGTCACCACACCGCCGCCGCCTCCGCCGCCTCCGCCGCCACCGCCGACCACCGAAGCCCCGCCGCCGGCACCGGAGCCACCGCCGCCCCCGCCGACCACCGAGGCGCCACCGGCACCTGCACCGGAGCCGTCGGCCCCGCCGGCGACCAGCTCGGCTGCACCGCCACCGCCCACCTCGAGCGCGCCGGCCGGGCCGCGTCAGGTGACGTACTCGGTGACCGGCACCAAGGCACCCGGCGACATCATCACGGTGACCTACGTCGATGCCAGCGGGCGGCGACGCACCCAGCACAACGTCTACATCCCGTGGTCGATCACCGTGACGCCGATCTCACAGTCGGAGGTGGGCTCGGTCGAGGCTTCCAGCCTTTTCCGGCTCAGCAGGCTGAATTGCTCGATCACCACCAACGACGGGACGGTGCTGAGTTCGAGCGCCGCCAACGCACCGCAGACGAGCTGCTGATGGCCGACAGGTTCAGCGCCGGCCGGCGCGGGTGGCCGGTCGCATCGCCGGTGGCCACCGACCGCATCCTGGTGGCGACGTGCGCCGCCATCTGGCTGGTCCTGGTAGGTGTGAGCGTGGCCGCCGTCGTGGCGCTGACGGATCTGAGTAGCGGTTTCAGCAAGTCGCCGGGCAGCCAGCACACGCCCGCTGCGCTCTTCGCCGTCATCATCGTCTCCGCACTGGTCATCGCCGGGGCCATTCCGGTGCTGCTGCGGGCCCGGCGCATCAGCCAGGCCCGGTCCACCAGCCACCCGGCGGGCAACCCGCTGCGGCGTTCAGCCACGCAGACGAACGAGCCGGGGTACTTTCCGCCGCCCGCCGTGGCGGCTGAGCGTGGCACCGAGCGGACGCCGACACTGCAGGCAGCCGCCCTCTCCGATGCCGAGGTTGATCGCATCTGGCTGCGCGGCTCCGTCACGCTGTTGGCCGTGATGGGCGGCGCGCTGATCTTCGTCGCGGTGGCCACCTACCTGATGGCGATCGGCCGCGACAGTCTGGCGTGGACCAGCTACGGTCTGGCCGCCGCGGTCACAATCGCCATGCCGGTACTCGTGTGGTGGCATGACCGGCAGATGCACCGCATGCTCACCGCCGGCACAGCATTCGAGTGACGACTGCGTTCAGCTGATCGGGCTAGTGGCCGTTTCTCGAGCCGTTCGAGCCGTTGCTGTGTCCGTTGGCTGAGCCGTTGTGGCCGTTCTGCCCGTTGCGTCGGCCTTGGTGTTCGCGCAGCGCGGTCATCGCCCGTTGTTCGCCACTGTGCATGGCGTCCCGCAGTGCGGCGTCCTCGCTGGCCGGGTCGGCGCGCAGCAGGCTGCCCGAGCCGGGGGAGCCCGCCGAACCCAGCCGGTTCATCTTGCTGGGCACCGGCGCACCCTGGTAGTCCAACGGCAGCGGGTGACCGTGGTCGTCGACCGGACCCAGCGGCTGGTGCAGCTCGATGTAAGCGCCGTGCGGCAGTCGTTTGATGATGCCGGTCTCGATGCCGTGCTCGAGCACCGACCGGTCACTGCGCTGCAGACCGACACACCACCGGTAGGCGACGAAGTAGATCACCGGCGGCAGAACCACCATGCCGATCCGTCCGATCCAGGTAGTCGCGTTCAGCGAGATGTCGAACTTGAAGGCGAGGACGTCGTTGCACGCGCTCAAGGTCAACACCATGTAGAAGGCGATCGCCATCGACCCGACCGCGGTGCGCACCGGCACGTCGCGCGGCCGTTGCAGCAGGTTGTGGTGAGCCCTGTCCCCGGTGAACCGCGGTTCCAAGAACGGGTAGATGATCAGCAGCACGAAGATCAAACCCATGATGATGGCGACCCACACCGGCGCCGGGATGGTGTGGTGGAAGAAGTAGAACTCCCACGGCGGCCAGACACGGGCCAGGCCTTCAGTCCACATCATGTAAAAGTCCGGCTGCGAGCCCGCCGATACCTGCGAAGGCTTGTACGGGCCGAGGTTCCAGATCGGGTTGATTTGCAGCAGCCCGCCCATCAACCCGAGCACCGCGACGGTCAGCGCGAAGAACGCCCCCGACTTGACCGCGAACACCGGCATCACCCGTACCCCGACCACGTTGGTCTCGGTGCGCCCCGGTCCGGGGAACTGGGTGTGCTTCTGGAACCACACCATCGCCAGGTGCGCTCCGATGAGGGCCAGCATGATGCCGGGCAGCAGCAGGATATGCAGCCCGTACAGGCGCGGGATGATGAAGCCACCCTCGGCACAGTTGTAACCCACGCCGCCGCAAGGGAAGTCGCCGCCGAACAACGCCCAGTGCAGCCAGGTGCCGATCACTGGCATGCCCAGCGTGATCGACGACAACGCGGCGCGCAGCCCGAGTCCGGACAGCAGGTCGTCGGGCAAGGAGTAGCCGAAGTAGCCCTCGAACATCGCCAGGATCAACAGCAGCGCGCCGATCACCCAGTTGGCCTCGCGGGGACGGCGAAACGCACCGGTGAAGAAGATCCGCGCCATGTGCACCATGATCGCCGCGGCGAACAGCAACGCCGCCCAGTGATGTACCTGGCGCACGAACAAGCCACCGCGCACCTCGAACGAGATGTTCAGGGCCGACTCGTAAGCCTTCGACATCTCCACTCCGCGCAGCGGTTGGTAGATGCCGTTATACGTGACCTCGGTCATCGACGGATCGAAGAACAACGACAGGTACACACCGGTGAGCAGCAAGACGATGAAGCTGTACAGCGCGATCTCACCGAGCAGGAACGACCAGTGCGTCGGGAAGACTTTGTTGAGCTGCCGCCGCACCGCCGCCGACGGGTGATACCGCGAGTCGATGTCATTGCCCTGACGGGCCAGCACCGCACCTACGTCCAGCTTCGGCGGACTCAACTTCGGACTCATGTCGTACGCTCCCAAAACGCCGGGCCAACAGGTTCGATGAAGTCACCATTGGCGACCAGATACCCGTCATTGTTGATGGTCAGCGGCAGTTGCGCCAGCGCGCGCGCAGCCGGACCGAAAACCGGTTTGGCGTACTGCAGCGCATCGAACTGCGACTGGTGGCACGGGCAGAGAATGCGGTAGGACTGCTGCTCGTAAAGCGATGCCGGGCATCCCAGGTGGGAGCACACTTTGGTGTAGGCGAAAAACCCACCGAAGTTGAAGCTCTCCTGGCCTTTTCGTTTGACGACCTTGGAGACGTCGTTCGGGCGCAGGCGGATGAGCATCACCGGGTTGCGGACGCCCATCATGGTGGCCGATAGCCGCTCGTGCGACTCCGGCGTGGTGCCGTCACCGTCGGAATCCCGCCAGGGAAACACAGTCAGCATGCCGCCAGAGTCGACGTCTTCCGGGCGGATCTTGGCAAAGGGCGGACCGCCGTTGCGGCCGGTGGCATTACCCAAAAAGATCGTCTCGCCGGGATACATCGGAGTCCAGCCGGACGTCCACAGCACCGCTTTGTTGCCGGTCGCGGTCCGGACGACCGGTTTCCACGGGTTCTTGACCAAGCCCCCAATGAACGCCACCAGTGTGCTCAAGCCGAATGCGCCGAGCCCGATGCCCAGCGACAGTCCGATCAACCTGCGCCGGCGAATCGTGGAGCCTTCCAGTGCGTCGGTCAGGTTCGCCACTGCCGTCCTGCGGTGGATCTCCGGCGACGGGCCGTCGTGGCGCTCCTGGATGGAAATCTCCTCGGGGATGAACTTTTTCTGATACAGCACCGCGCCGATGGCGATCGACAGGATGGAGAGCCCGAAGGTCAGCCCGTACAGCGGCGTCGTCATCGCGTACAGGAAGCTGCCGTCGGCCTCTTTCGGCTTGTACTCCCACGGCCAAAACGCAAAGACCAACAGCAATGCCACCCCAAAGAAGCCGCCTAGTAGCAGCCACAGCGCCACCTGTCGTTCGGCGCGCTTCTCGGCGCGGGTGCCTTCGACCGGCCAGCGCGGCTCCTTGTAGACGATCTCGACACCGTCCAGCCGGCCGCCCAACTCGACGAGCTCCTCGTGCGACATGGCGTTGAGCTCAGCCTCGGTGGGCTCGGTGCTAGCGGGGGCGGCGTCGGTGTCGGCGCCGGCCGGGTCGCTGACGTCACTCATTTGCGCCGCTCCTCCTCATCGTCGCTGGGGTGCCCCCGCGCTCTGAATCGTCGCTGGCGAACCTCCCGCACCTCACGTTCGCGCCCCGATCCAGAGCGCGGCGCCGATGACGGCGACCATGCCGATGATCCACGCCGCCATGCCCTCCGGTGCCGGGCCGAACCCGCCCAGTCCATAACCGCCGGGCTGGTGCTCCTCGGTCACCGACTTGACGTAACCGATGATGTCTTTCTTCTGGTCGAGTGAGAGCTGACGGTCGGAGAACTTCGGCATGCTCTGCGGCCCGGTCAACATCGCGGTCAGAATCTGTTGCTCAGTCGGCGGATCCAGCGCAGGCGCGTACTTGCCCGACGACAGCGCTCCACCCCGGCCGGTGAAGTTGTGGCAGGACGAGCAGTTCAGCCGGAACAGGTCACCGCCGCGGCCGAGGTCGTCACCCCGCAGCGACCGTTCGGCGATGGTGCCGTCGGCGTCGCGAACCAGGGTGGGGCCGCCGCCGTTGGCCTGCACGTAAGTCGCCAGCGCGTCGATCTGATTGGCGTCGAACATCGGCTGCTTACGCGGCGCCTGCGCCTCGCCCCGGGCAGCCGGCATGCGTCCGGTCGACACCTGGAAATACACCGCCGCCTCACCGACGCCCACCAGGGCCGGGCCGCGGTCCTGAACGCCTTGCAGATTGGCGCCGTGACAGGTGATGCAGGAATTCTCGAACAGCTGCCTGCCGGTGCGCAGCACCGCGGACTGGGACTCGTCGGCAACCGCCAGCTGGGGTTTCGGGGTCAACACCGCAGCCAGCCCGCCGGCGACCGTCAGCCCGACCACGAGCAGCAGACCGCCGGAGAGCCGACGGCGGAAACGCCGGCGCGAGCGTTCGCTCAACCGGCGCCGCTGCGGGCGCCCGGCGTCCGGCGTGGAGCCGTCCGGATCGGCTCGGCGGCTGAACCCCAGTTTCTTCAACTGAGCACTCCTGTTCGTTGCGCTGCTCATCGAATGAAGTAGATCGTGGCGAAGAGCGCGATCCACACGATGTCGACGAAATGCCAGTAGTAGGAGACGACGATGCTGGCGGTGGCCTGCGCCGGGGTGAACTTGCTCATCGTGGTGCGGGCCAGCAGGAAGATGAAGGCGATCAGCCCGCCCGTGACATGCAGGCCGTGGAAGCCGGTGGCCAGGTAGAACACCGTGCCATAGGAGCTGCCCGGGATCGTGGTGCCGTGGGTGGTCAGGTGGTAGTACTCATAGCCCTGCCCGAGGACGAAGAACAGCCCCATCAAGAAGGTCACCACATACCAGCGGCGCAGCCCGAACACGTCCCCGCGTTCGGCGGCGAACACGCCCATCTGGCAGGTGAACGACGAGGCGATCAGCACCAGCGTCACCGGGACGGCCTGGTATAGGTTCAGCTCGGTCGGCGGCGGCGGCCAGACTCCGCCGGCCTGGGCGCGGGCGGTGAAGTAGAACGCGAACAGGCCCGCGAAGAACATCAGTTCGCTGGACAGCCAGACGATGGTGCCCACACTGACCATGTTGGGCCGGTTGAGCGAATGTACCCGCGAGGTGATCGCAGTACCCGAGGTCCCCACAGCGCTGGTCACATCCGCAAGTATGACGCTTTGTAGTTGATGATCTCCACCCGGGGCGCCAATTTATGCCGCCCCGAACCGCCGCGGCCGGCGACCGCGGTGTGCGGCCACACAGTGGTGGGGGTGCCGGCGGCGTGGGACCATCGGCGCGTGGGGCTGTCATCTCCGTCATGGCCGCTGGTTCTGGGCCGTTTGACGGCCGGGCAGGACCTCGAGCACGGCCAGGCCGCCTGGGCGATGGCGCAGATCATGACCGGCGCGGCGACAGCGGCGCAGATCGCGGCTTTCGGCGTCGCGATGCGGATGAAGATACCGACCGCGGCCGAGGTCGGCGAGCTGGCCGACGTGATGCTCGCCCACGGACGCCGACTGCCCACCGAGGAGCTGGGCGGCCTGGGCGCCGCAGCCGTGGACATCGTGGGCACCGGCGGCGACGGCGTCAACACAGTCAACCTGTCCACGATGGCGGCCATCGTGGTGGCGGCCGCCGGTGTCCCAGTGGTCAAGCACGGCAACCGGGCGGCGTCGTCGCTTTCCGGCGGTGCCGACACGCTCGAGGCGCTGGGGGTGCGCATCGACCTCGAGCCGGACCAGGTGGCGCGCAGCGTCGCCGAAGTCGGTATCGGCTTCTGCTTCGCACCCCGGTTTCACCCGTCCTACCGGCACGCGTCGGCACCGCGACGCGAGATCGGGGTGCCCACGGTGTTCAATCTGCTGGGGCCGCTCACCAATCCGGGCCGGCCGCCCGCCGGGCTCATCGGCTGCGCGTTCGCCGAACTCGCTGAGGTGATGGCAGGAGTGTTCGCGGCGCGCCGGTCCAGCGTGCTGGTGGTGCACGGCGACGACGGGCTGGACGAGTTGACCACCACGACGACGAGCACCATCTGGCGGGTGCAGTCCGGCACGGTGGACCGGCTGACTTTTGACCCCGCGGGGTTCGGCTTCTCGCGTTCAGACCTCGCGGAGCTGTGCGGGGGCGATGCCGAAGCCAATGCGGCCGAGGCTCGTTCGGTGCTGGCCGGCGACAAGAGTCCGGTCCGCGACGCTGTCGTGCTCAACGCTGCCGGCGCGATGGTGGCGCACGCCGGGCTATCCAGTCGCGCCGAATGGCTGCCGGCCTGGGAGGACGGGCTGCAGCGGGCCGGTGCTGCGATCGACAGCGGGGCGGCCGAACAGTTGCTCGCGCGATGGGCACGGTTCACCCAACAGACCTGAATCATGTTCTCGCACAGCTTGTTCGGCGGCCAGCCGGGCCGAGCGCGCCGACTCTGCCCACGCGGCAAACGGTCCGGCCGAGCGCAGCGGCGACGCCCAGCCCGCTAAAGCGTGGCGGCGCTCTTCCTCATCGCTTTGCTCTGCATCGTCGGTGCCGCGGGCGCGCACGATGCGCACGCCGGGCGTGGCCAGCCACCGGGCGATCAGCGCGGTCTCCTCGACGAGTGCGCCCCCCAGCGGCGCCGGGACTGCCAGGATGACCTGAGCAGCTGCGCTCAGCGCGTCGACGACCGGCATCGGTGGTACGCCGCGGCGCGCGGTGCCTGCCGCGGCGAGTTGGCCGTGGCGGATTACGGCCAGCTGCCAGCCGCCGGCGCCGTCCGGCGCAGCGGCCACCAGCTCGGGCAGCGCGGCCAGCGCCCGGAGCCGCTGGCCGCGCCACAGCACCTCGACGGCGGCCGCGGTGTGGTCTCGCAGCCGCGCGGCGCTCTCGTAGCGGCTGCGTTCGGACAGCGCGTTGACCTGGTGCACCGCCGCCGCGAGCGGGCTGTTGTCGACGCCGGCGATCAGCTCCGCGGCGCGCTGCGCCGCCGGCGCGTATTCGGCGGCCGCAACGTCGCGGGCGGCCGGGCAAGGCGCGACTTCGCGTTGCGGGCAGGCCGGACCGTGCAGCGCCGAACGCCCCAGCCGGTTGGTGCAGGTCCGCACACCGGTGAACCGGGCCAGCAGGTCGGCCGTGTCGGCGGCGTCGGTGCGGGAGCGGAACGGTCCCACGGTGCGCTCGTGCCGCGGGGCGCGCACCACCGACAAGCGCGGAAACGCCTCGTCGGTCAGCACCACCCACCACCAGCGGTGCGGAAACCGTGACCGCCGGTTATAGGGCGGGGCGTGTGCGGCCAGCATCCGAAGCTCGCGGACACCGGCCTCCAGAGCGTGCGCACATTCCACATGCTCGACGGATTCGGCCAGTCCGACCATTTCCTTCATCCGGGTGCGCTGATCGTTGCCGTTGAAGTACTGCGCGACCCGACGCCGCAAATCAACCGCGGTGCCGACATAGAGCACCTCACCGCCGGGGCCGCGGAACAAATACACCCCCGGCCGGTGGGGAAGACTTTCGGCCAGTACCCGCTTGCGCCGCTGAGCTGCGGTGACGCCGGGCAGATAGGCGCGCAGCTCGGCGTAGGTGTGGACGCCCTGGTTGCCCACCCGCTCGATGAGCGCGTGCAGCACATCCACGGTGGCCCGCGCGTCGTCGAGAGCGCGGTGAGTGGGCTGGGTGGCGACGGCGAACAGCCGGGCCAGCTCGGCCAACCGGACGCTGGGGGCTTCGTCGCGGCTCAGCACCCGGCGAGCCAGCTGGACGGTGCACAGGACTTTCGGTCGCGGCCAGGGAATCTGGCAGCGCTCAGCGGCCGCCCGCAGAAATCCGGTGTCGAACCGGGCGTTATGGGCCACCCACACGCTGCCGTGGGCGAAATCGAGGAACATTGGCAGCACCGCGTCGATGGTGGGGGCGTCGGACACCATCGCGGTGGTGATTCCGGTGAGCCGGACGATCTGCGGCGGGAGGCTGCGCTGCGGATCGACCAGGGTGGCGAACTCGCCGAGCACCGCGCCACCGCGCACTTTCACCGCGCCGACCTCGGTGATGGCGTCGGGGACGCAGCCGGGCGCAGCCGTCATACGCCCGCCGGTGGTCTCCAGGTCGACCACGACGAACGTGGTGTCGCGCAACGACACCTCGAACGCCGAACTGCCGTCGGCGAAGCTGAGCTGCGTCGCGCCGGTCACGCTCACGGTCTGAAGACGTTAAGCATCCGTACCGACAGCCACCGGTTCCCACGCCGGGTTCGCTCATGCCGCAGCGCTCGGTGACTTGTCGGTGGCAGCGGTTAGCGTGCAAATAGACGGTTCAACAGCACTGAAAGGGCCCGGCAGATGGCACAAATCAACACGTCAGAGTTCGGGGAGCGGGCCGGCGGGGGGCCGGGGCCGACGGGGCCGGTGGTCATCGACTGCGACGATTGCGCCGTGCGCGGGGCGGCGTGCAGCGACTGCGTGGTCAGCGTATTGCTTGGTGTGCCAACGACTCTGCTCGACGACGAGTGTGCGGCGCTGGCGAATCTGGCCGACGCCGGCCTGGCTCCCCGGTTGCGCCTGGTGCCGGTCCACCGGCAATCCCCCGGCGTGGCCTGACTTTCAACGAGCGTCAAATCTTCGGGATTTCTTAATATTTCGCGGTTGGACATTGCCGATGCCGTTTCGTAACCTATCTGAGACCTAGAGCAAGCTGGACGGTTCCGTCGACGGTTTAAGGACACAAATCTTGGGGTCGGGTGCTGACGGTAGATTGCGCAAAAAACGCGCATTGAAGACAATTCGTAGGTTTCAGCTATTCGCTGCCGGGGTGACAGCAGGTTGCCTCGCCCTCTGCGGTGCGCTGGGTCCACAGGCGCTCGCCGACCCGTCCGCGGACGCGCTGGCGAAGCTCAACGAGCTTTCCCGGCAGGCCGAGCAGACCACCGAGGCGATGCACAGCGCTCAGCTGGATCTCACCAACAAGCTGACGGCGATGCGCGCGGCGGAGAAGAAGCACGCTGATGACCAAGCCGCGCTCGATGCGGCCAAGGCTCGTCTGACGACCTTCCAGTCCGCCGTCAACAGGTTCGCCGCCGCGATGTACATGGGCGGCCGCACCGACGGGATGAACGCGATCCTCACGGCTGAATCACCGCAACAGTTGATCGGCAAGCTGGCCGTGCAGCGCGTCATCGCCAGCGACATCAAATCGCAGATGGCCGACTTCCGCGTTGCCTCCGAGCAGACGACGAAGGCAGAGCAGGTGTCGGCCAAGTCAGCCGTGGATGCCAGGACCGCAGCCGAGCAGGCAGCCGCCGTCAGGGCGAGTCTGCAGTCCAAACAGAGTCAACTCCAGCTGCAAATTGCCGTGGTGAAATCGCAGTACACGGCGCTGACCCCAACCCAGCGCACCATCCTGGCCGACCCCGGCCCGCCTCCGCCGGCCGCGCTCGCCGCTGCCGCGCCGCCGCCGGGCGCTCAGGCTCCCGGCCTCGGAGGTCCGGCCGGCGATGGGCCGCCGGAGGCTGTTCCGCCCGGATTCCCCGGTGCGGTACCCGGAGGAGGTGAGGGCAGCGGTGAGGGTGCGATCGCTGTACAGGCAGCGCTGACCCAGATCGGTTCGTCCTACGTGTGGGGCGGTGCCACCCCCGGCTCGTTCGACTGCTCCGGGCTGGTGATGTGGGCGTTCCAGCAGGCTGGCATCGCGCTGCCCCACTCCAGCCAGGCGCTGGCCAACGGTGGCCAACCGGTGTCCCTGTCGGACCTGCAGCCCGGTGACGTGCTGACCTTCTATTCCGACGCATCCCACACCGGCATCTACGTCGGCGACGGGATGATGATCCACTCGTCCACCTTCGGTCAGCCGGTGCGGGTGGTGCCGATGTCCTCGTCCGGCCCGATTCACAACGCCCGCCGGTACTGAGTCTGCTCGCCGCGCTCGTCGTCGCCGGTGGCTGTCGGCGCTGCTGGCGATCGTCTTCGCCGCCGAACTGATCGCAGGCGTCGCTGTCGCCGCCGCGTCGTCCAGGCGGGCCGACCATCCAACGGTGGTTTCTGCTGGCGCGCCGGCGGTCATCGTCGCTGCCGGCCGCACCATTCGGTTGGTCGACCTGGGTGGGTCGGCCAGCCGGCCGCTGCTGAACCGGGTGGCCGCCGAAATCAGACCGGCAGTCGACGCGGTGGACGGATTCTGGGGCACTGACTGGCCCCGCACCGTCACGGTTGTCGCGACCGGCTCGGACAGCCAGTTCCGCGCCGAGGCGGGCGGCGGGCCGCCTTCACAGTGGGCCGACATAGCGGCGGTAGCGGTCGCCGACCGAGTCGAACCGGCCCGCCGCGTCGCGGTCAATCAGCGCATCGTGTTCGCGCCGGGAGCGGTTCGGATGAGTGCGCTGTCGTTGCGAATCGTGTTGCGCCACGAGCTGTTTCACTACGCAACCCGCGCCGTCACCGCCCTGGACGCACCGCGTTGGCTGACCGAAGGGGTGGCTGACTTCGTCGCCCGGCCGCAGACCCCGCTGCCCGTGATCACCCCGTTGCCGACCGCGCTGCCCTCCGACGCCGACCTGGAAACGCCCGGGCCGCAGCGTTCGCTGGCCTACGACCGGGCATGGTGGTTCGCCCGCTTCGTCGCTGACACCTACGGCGCCGCAACGCTGCGCCGGCTCTACCAGACCGCCTGCGGGGTCGGCCGCGCCGACATGGCGGTCGCCACCCGGGACGTGCTGGGCGCCGACACCGGCGAAGTCGTCGCACGCTGGCGGCAGTGGCTGGCACGCTGAAGCTGGATTGCCCGGCTTCTCCTCGGGCCGCACGCGGCCCGCATCGTCGCCGAGCTGGGCCTGGATTGCCCGGCTTCTCCTCGGGCCGCAGGCGGCCCGCATCGTCGCCGAGCTGGGCCTGGATTGCCCGGCTTCTCTTCGGGCCGCACGCGGCCCGCATCGTCGCCGAGCTAAGTTACCCCGGTGTCCCGGGTCCTCCTCGTCACCAACGACTTCCCGCCCCGACCCGGCGGCATCCAGTCCTACCTCGGCGAGTTCGTGAAACGGCTCGCCGCCGGCGGGTCGCATTCGGTGACGGTGTACGCGCCGCGGTGGAAGGGTGCTGAAGCCTTCGACGCGGGCGCGACCGGCTACCGAGTCGTGCGCCACCCGGGCACGCTGATGCTGCCCGAACCCGGTGTCGACGCCAGAATGCGCCGGCTGGTCAGCGAGCACGGCATCGACACCGTCTGGTTCGGGGCGGCCGCGCCACTGGCTTTGCTGGCGCCGCGGGCCCGGCAGGCCGGCGCGGGCCGGGTACTGGCCAGCACCCACGGCCACGAAGTGGGCTGGTCGATGCTTCCGGTGGCGCGGTCGGTGCTGCGCCGTATCGGCGACTCCACCGACGCGGTGACCTTTGTCAGCCGCTACACCCGGGGCCGCTTCGCGTCGGCTTTCGGACCGGCGGCCGTACTGGAACACCTGCCGCCCGGCGTGGACTCTGACCGGTTCCGTCCCGATCCGGCTGCCCGCGCCGAGTTGCGGGCCCACTACCGCTTGGGCCGACGGCCAGTTGTGCTCTGTGTGTCCCGGCTGGTGCCGCGCAAAGGACAGGACGTGCTGATTCGGGCGCTTCCGTCGATACGTCGCCGGGTCGCTGGGGCGACGCTGGTCGTCGTCGGTGGTGGCCCCTACTTGACAGCGCTGCGCCGCCTGGCCCACCGTTGCGGCGTCGCTGACCACGTCACGTTCATCGGCGGCGTACCCGCTGCCGAGCTGCCCGCCTACTACACCCTGGCCGACGTCTTTGCGATGCCGTGCCGCACCCGCGGCGCCGGGTTGGACGTCGAAGGCCTGGGCATCGTCTTCCTGGAAGCCTCGGCCACCGGTGTCCCGGTGGTGGCCGGCCGCTCCGGAGGTGCACCGGAGACCGTGCAGCACAACAAGACCGGCGTCGTGGTGGACGGTCGCTCGGTGACGTCTGTCGCCGACGCGATCGCCGACCTGCTGTCCCACCCGGACCGCGCCGCCGAGATGGGCGCGGCCGGGCGGGACTGGGTCGCCGAGCACTGGCAGTGGGACAAGCTGGCCACTCGATTAGGGCACCTGCTGGATCAGTAGCGCGGCGCTCAGGAGCGTCGTACCAGCAGCGCCAGCACCGCCCCGACAGCAGCCGCCGCGGCGGCCACGACCATCGAGGTGTGCAACCCGGCCATGAAGGCGTCGTGGCTGCCCTGCGTCACCGCTCGCGCCAGCGCAGCCGGCATCCCTGGTGTCGTGGGCGCCACTCCCTGCGCCACCAACTCCTTGGCGGCGGCCAGCCTGCCCGCCACCGGCGCAGGGGTGCCGGCGGAGGTGAGCCGGTCCACGAGCACCGAGCCGACCCGGCTGGACACCACCGAACCCAGAATCGTGGTGCCGAGCACGCCGCCCAACTGCAGCGCGGTGGATTGGAGTCCGCCGGCCACCCCGGCGTCGTCGACCTCGGCAGAGCCGACGATCGCGTCCAGGCTGGCTGTGATTACCAGCCCGATACCGGCACCGAGCAGCACGAACGGCGGCCACAGGGCCTGGTATCCGGAGTCGGTGTGCAGGTAGGCCAACACGGTCAGGCCGGCGGCGACGGCCGCCAGGCCGATCACCATGGCCGGGCGGGGGCCGAACTTGTTGGTCAGCACTCCGCTCAGCGGTGCCGTCACCATCAGCGCCACACTGAGCGGCAGGGTGCGGACACCGGTCGTCACTGGGCTGAAACCGTGCACGTTCTGCAGGTACAGCGACATGAAGAACACCGCACCGAACAGTGCGAAGAAGTTGACGACGACGACGGCGGTGCCCACCGACAGCGACCGGTTCGCGAACAACCGCATTGGCAGCAACGGCGCCGAGGTGCGCAACTCGACCAGGACGAACACCGCGATCACGCCCAGTCCGACCAGCAGGAATGCTAGCGTGCGACCGGTCAGCCAGCCCCAGTTCTGGGCTTTGATGAGGCCGAAGACGATCAGGAACAATCCGCCCGACAGGGTGGCGATGCCGAGGATGTCAAAGGGGCGGTCGCCGGCGCTACGGCTCTCGACGACGGCGAGCGCACCCAGCAGTAGCGCGACGACTCCGATCGGTGCGTTTATATAGAAAACCGACTGCCAGTTGACGTGCTCGACCAGGAGTCCGCCGACGATCGGACCGGCGGCAATCGAGACACCGGAGGCGCCGGCCCACATGCCGACGGCGGTGTTCAGCTTCTCGCGCGGGAAGGCGGCCCGCACGATCGCCAGCGTGCTCGGCATCAGCAGGGCACCGAAGACGCCCTGCAGCGCGCGCAGGGTGATGACGCCGCCGACCGTGCCGATCAGGCCGATGCCCACCGACGTTGCGGCGAAGCCGGCGACGCCGACGAAGAACATCAACCGGCGGCCGTACCGGTCGCCGAGGTTGCCGCCGAAGATCAGCAGCGATGCCAGGGCGAGCATGTAGGCGTCGGTGATCCACTGCAGGTCCGGTAGCGACGCGTGCAGGTCAGCCGCGATGCGTGGGTTGGCGATGGCCACGACGGAGGCGTCGAGACCTACCATGATGACCCCGACGCAGGCCGCGGCCAGCGTCCACCAGGGGTGGCCCTGGGTCTTGCGGCCCAGCGCCGGTCCCCCGACGCGCGTCGGCGCCGCGGCGGGAAGGGTGACAGCCATGTGTTTGCTCCGATCCTTATGTGGAGGACAACTACCACTTACTTGGATCTACGATAGGCAGAAGTGGATGCGTTCTTCCACTTCTGTGGTTAGGCTCGAGCTGTGATTTCAGGCGCAACGCAGCGCACCAAGCGAGCCAGGCCACTTCGTGCGGACGCACAGTTGAACCGGGACCGGATACTGAGCGCGGCCGCCGAGTTGTTCGCCGAGCGTGGCCTGTCGGTGCCGCTGGAGGAGATCGCGGGCCGTGCCGGCGTCGGGGTGGCGACCTTGTACCGGCGCTTTCCGACCCGCGCGGACCTGGCGACAGCGGCGTTCGAACGCAACATCTCCCGTTACACGACCGCCGTCGACCTGGCGCTGGCCAACCCGCGGGCCTGGGACGGGTTCCGGACGCTGATCTTCGAGTTGTGCAAGCTGCAGGCAAGCGACGCGGGCATGCGGGATTTATTGACGACGGCATTCCCGGCCAGCAGCGTGGTCGAGCAGCGGACGAACGAGGCCGTCGACAAACTCAGGGTGCTCATCGAACGGGCTCAGCTCGAGGGCAGTCTGCGGCCGGACGTGGTGGTCGCCGACATCGTGGTCATGTTGCTGGCCAACGCGGGCGTGCTGCGGGCCACCGGTCACACAGCCCCGGACGCCTGGCGTCGATTCGCCGCGCTGATGATCGACGGGTTCGCCGCCACTCCAGGTGACCCAGTTTCTCCGGTTTCTTGCTTGCCGCCCGCACCGCCTGAACAGCAGCTGCGCCAGTCGATCGCGATGCTGACCGGCGAGCGCTGAGGCTCAGTTGGTCGTGTAGATGGCCTCGATGTCCGGCGCGAACTTCTCGGCCACCACTTTGCGTTTGAGCTTCATGGTGGGCGTCAGTTCGCCGGTGTCCTCGGTGAAGTCAACCGGCAGGATGCGGAATTTGCGGATCGACTCGGCGTGCGAGACCGACGAGTTGGCCTGTTTGACTGCCGCGTCCACCTCGGCCAACAGGTCGGGATCGGTGGCCAGGTCGCTGATCGACGTGCCGTCGCCCTTGCCGTTGCGCTGTTTCCAGCCCTCGAACGCCTCCGGGTCGATGGTAATCAGCGCTCCGACGAACGGCTTGGCGTCACCGACCACCATCGCCTGGCTGATCAGCGCATGCGCCCGCAATTGGTCCTCGAGCACGGCGGGCGCGACGTTCTTCCCGCCTGCGGTGACGATGATTTCCTTCTTGCGGCCGGTGATCTTGAGGAAGCCGTCGTCGTCGATCGCGCCGAGGTCACCAGTCTTGAACCAGCCGTCGTCGAAAGCGTCGTCGGTGGCCTGCTCGTTGCGCCAGTAGCCGCCGAACACCACACCGCCACGCACCTCCAGCTCACCATCGTCGGCGATGCGCATGCTGTTGCCCGGTACCAGTTTTCCAACCGTCCCGATCTTGAGGCCGTCGATCTGGTTGACGGTGATCGCTGCGCTGGTCTCGGTCAGTCCGTAACCCTCGTAGATGGTCAGCCCGACGCCGCGGTAGAAGTGGCCCAGCCGGGCGCCCAGGGGGCCGCCGCCGGAGATCGCCGCATTGCAGTCGCCGCCCAGCGCGGCGCGCAGCTTGCCGTACACCAGCCGATCGAATGCTGCGTGCTTAGCCCGCAGCCGCAACCCCGGCCCGCGGCGGTCCCGGGCCTCGCTCCAGGCCACGGCGGTTTCTGCGGCGGTCTTGAAGATACGGCCCTTACCGTCGTTGTCGGCGTTCTGTGCGGCGGTGTTGTACACCTTCTCGAACACCCGCGGCACCGAAACCACCACCGTCGGTTTGAACACCGCCAGCATCGGGACCAGATTCTTGATGTCACTGGTGAAGCCGACGGTGAGCTTGTTGCTGAACGCCGCCATGGTCAGTGCGCGGGACAGCACGTGCGCCAGCGGCAGGAAGACCAGCAGCCGCTCACCTTTGACCAACAGGGTGGGCAGCGCCTCTTTGGTGCCCCGCGTCTCGGAGACGAGGTTGGCATGAGTCAGTTGGCAGCCCTTCGGCCGCCCGGTGGTGCCCGAGGTGTAAATCAAGGTGGCCAGGTCGGCCGCGCGCAGGTCGGCGAGCCGGGCGGTCACTTCATCGGCGTCGACCGAGGCGCCTTCTTGCGCGAGCACGTCGAGCGCTTTGGGGCCCGAGCCGGCGATGTGCAGCACCCGGCGCAACGCGGGCAACTGGCCGGCGAGTTCGGCCACCAGCGTCGCGTGGGTGTCGGTCTCGGCGAATAGCAGCACCGCCTCGGAGTCCTCGAGCACCCAGCGCACCTGTTCGGCCGACGACGTCTCGTAGATCGGGACCGTCACCGCACCCACCGACAAGATGGCGAAGTCGAGAATCGCCCACTCGTAGCGGGTCGCCGACAGAATCGCGACCCGGTCTCCGGCCTGAACACCCAGCGCAATCAAACCTTGTGCGGCGGCCCGGATTTCGGCCGCAGCGGCAGCGCAGCTGACGTCAGTCCACTTGCCGTCGATGAGCCGCTGGAAGATCACGAAGTCCGGATCGTCGCGCTCGTGCTCGAAGACAGCGGTGACGACGCTGTCTTGTTCGCCGACGGTGAATGGGGCGGCAACGCTGAGCTCACGCACGCTTTGACCTCGCTTGATGTGTGTGGGGCAGCCGGTTGGCTGGTTCTCAAGCGTAGTGGCGATCGCAAGCGCGGCGGAGCCGGGCGCGGCGGGTCGCCACGGGTGGGGGTAGTGGTGATCGCAAGCGCGGCGGAGCCGGGCGCGGCGGGTCGCCACGGGTGGGTGTAGTGGCGATCGCAAGCGCGGCGGAGCCGGGCGCGGCGGGTCGCCACGGGTGACTGATGCGGAGGAAAACAGGTATGGGGCGCGGTGTGCGTCCGCGCGCGAATGTGTGAAGCTGTGCCGGTGCACAGCATTCAGGTCGCCGACGAGACATTTGTCGCCGCTGACCCGGCACGCGTCGGGAAGGCGGTCGCCGACCGGGCGAGCTGGCTGCGGTGGTGGCCTGACCTACGGCTACAGGTGATAGAGGACCGCGGCGCCCTGGGTGTCAGGTGGTCGGTGACCGGCGCGCTCACCGGCACCATGGAGATCTGGCTGGAACCGATGCTCGACGGCGTGCTGCTGCACTATTTCCTACACGCGGAGCCGTCCGGTGTCTCGGCCTGGCAGCTGGCCCGCATGAACCTGGCGAAGATGACCCATCGGCGCCGCGTCGCCGGCAAGAACATGGCTTTCGAAGTCAAGACCTCGCTGGAACGTTCCCGGCCGGTCGGGATTTCCCCGGTGGTTTAGCCGGCCGGCTTGGGCGTGGGGAGTACCGTTTCTGCGAAAGGGCTAGCGGGCACTCCCTGCCCGACCCGCACGCGGGGGACCTTGCGGGGGGAGAGGGAAGCGATTAGGTGGCGGAGAAGACAGCGCAGACCATCTACATAGACGCGGACCCGGGCACGGTGATGGGCGTCATCGCCGACATCGGGTCCTACCCCGACTGGGTCTCGGAGTACAAAGAAGCCGAGGTTCTCGAGGCCGACGGCGACGGCTACCCAAAGGTGGCCCGGTTGGTGCTCGACACCAGCATCCTCAAAGACACGTTGGTGCTGTCCTACGACTGGCCGAAAGACCACAAGTCGGTGCGGTGGTCGCTGGTCTCCAGTTCCTTGCTGAAATCTCTCGAAGGCGTATACCGGTTAGCGGCCAAAGGATCTGGCACCGACGTCACCTACGAGCTCACAGTCGACCTGGCGATCCCGATGATCGGGTTGCTGAAGCGCAAAGCCGAACGCCGGCTGACCGACACCGCCTTGAAGGACCTGAAGAAACGAGTCGAGGCTGAGTGATCCCGCCACGCCCGCTCTGGCCCGAATCAGTTTGTTCGTCGGCAAGGGCGGGGTAGGAAAGTCCACCCTTGCGGCCGCCAGCGCCGTCGGTGACGCGCGGGCCGGTCAACGGGTGCTGCTGGTCTCCACCGACCAGGCACACTCGCTCGGTGACGTCTTGGGCGTCCCGGTGCCGGCGAGCGGCCCGGGCGACCGGGTCCGGGTGCTTGCCGACCTGGAGACTGGAGAAGCTGAAGTCGGTGGCGGCTTCCTCGACGCGTTGGCACTGGACACCCTCGCGCTGCTCGAGGCGCGCTGGCGTGCGGTCGTCGACGCGCTGGACCGCCGCTTCCCGCAGTCGGAGCTGAGTTCGATTGCACCCGAAGAGCTTTCGGCACTGCCCGGGATCCAGGAGGTACTCGGCCTGCAGGAGGTCGGTCGTTTGGCCGCCGCCGGCCAGTGGGACCGCGTCGTGGTGGACTGCGCTTCGACCGCCGACGCGTTGCGGATGCTGACCTTGCCCGCCGCCGTCGCGCTGTATGCGGAGCGGGCGTGGCCGCGGCATCGCCGGCTCAGCGCCGCTGACGACACACGATCGGCCGCCGTGGTGCAACTGCTGGAGCGCATTGCCGCCGGAGTGGAGCAGCTCAGCGCGTTGTTGACCGACGATGCGGTCGTCGGAGCGCATCTGGTGCTGACTCCTGAGCGGGTGGTGGCTGCCGAGGCGGTCCGCACCCTTGGCTCGCTAGTTCTGATGGGCGTGCGTGTCGAGGAGCTGATCGTCAACCAGGTTCTGCTGCAGGACGATTCATACGAATACCGGAACTTGCCCGCGCACCCGGCCTTCGACTGGTATGCCGAACGCATCAGTGAGCAACAAATCGTGCTTGAACAACTCGATGCCGCCGTCGGCGACGTCGCACTGGTGATGACCCCGCACCTGCCCGGCGAGCCGATCGGACCCAAGGCGCTGAGCGAACTGCTGCACAGGGCGCGTCGTCGCGACGGATCAGCCCTGCCGGGGCCGCTGCGTCCGGTAGTGGACCTGGAGTCAGGTTCGGGTCTGGATTCGGTTTACCGGATGCGGCTAGAGTTGCCGCAACTCGATCCCGGTGAGCTCACCCTGGGCCGCGTCGGCGACGACTTGGTCATCGGTGCCGGCGGCATGCGCCGCAGGGTGCGGTTGGCGTCAGTCCTGCGGCGTTGCACGGTGTCAGACGCAAGCCTGCGGGGTAGCCGACTGACCGTACGTTTTCGACCCGATCCGGAGGTGTGGCCACGGTGACCACTCACCGCGACGTCGGTCCGGAGTTGCGCAAGCTGGCGCAGGCCATCCTCGACGGAATCGACCCGGGGGTGCGTGCGGCGGCGGCCCGGGCCTGGGGCGGCGGTCCTGCCCGCTGCCAGCAGGTGTGGTGCCCGGTGTGCGCGCTGGCCGCGCTGATGACCGGTGAGCAGCACCCGCTGCTATCCGTCATGGCCGATCACAGCGTTTCGCTGCTGTCGGTGGCCCGTGCGCTCCTCGACGACCTCGAGAAGTCCGGGGAGAGGTCCGAAGAAAAGCCCGGAAACGACCCGGGATCAGCGCCACCGGAAGGCGGCAGTGACGTTTCCGAGCCGACCGGCGACGGTGTGTCCAAAAGCCATTACCAACCGATAACGATCACCGTGGAGGAATAACTACTTCCCGGCGACCGTATGGTTGCATCCGGACCTGGTCGGTACAGTTGTCCTTCAACACCGACCGGTAAGCGGAGGCCCCATGTGGTACTGGCTAATGAAGTACGTCTTCATGGGCTGGCTGTTCACCCTGCTCGGCCGACCGAAAGTCGAAGGAGTGGAATACCTTCCGCGCACCGGGGCGGCGATTCTGGCCAGTAACCACTTGGCGGTGGCGGACAGCTTCTACCTCCCGCTGGTTTCGCCGCGGCGGATCACCTTTCTGGCCAAGCAGGAGTACTTCACCGGCACCGGGCTCAAGGGCGCGTTTCTGCGCTGGTTCTACAGCAGCACCGGTCAGGTTCCGATCGACCGCAGCAGCGGTGACAGCGCGAAGGCAGCTTTGGACACCGCCGAGCGGATCCTGAGTGAGGGAAAGCTTTTGGGCATGTACCCCGAAGGCACCCGTTCCCCCGACGGCCGGCTCTACAAAGGCAAGACGGGCTTGGCCCGGCTGGCGCTGCACACCGGTGTTCCGGTGATACCGGTTGCGATGATCGGTACCAACGTCGTCAACCCGCCCGGCAAGAAGACGCTGCGCTTCGGCCGGGTCATCGTCCGGTTCGGCAAGCCAATGGACTTCTCCCGGTTCGAGGGTCTGGCCGGCAATCATTTCATCGAGCGGGCCGTGACCGATGAGGTGATCTACGAGCTGATGGGACTCTCTGGTCAGGAGTACGTCGACATCTACGCGGCCACCGTCAAGCAGCGCGACAACAGCGCCCAGCCGCGAGAAGACCTCGACCGGATCCCCGAGACCGCAGCCGGCTAGCCAGTCAGTCTGAGACCAAGGCCACCGGGGACATCGGCGCCGGGTCGGGAACCGTCGTCGGCGCCGGCTCGGTGCGTGCCACGACGGCGACTCCGGCGGTGACGATGGCAGCCAGCGCCCACCACACGTAAGACGCACCTGCGATCTGACGCCATAACGTCGCAGACGTTTCGTGGTGCTTGACCATGAGGTCGATCGGCGTCCACACCATCAGCGCCACCCCGGCGGCGCTCATCCAACCCAACGCGGCGTCGCGTCGCCGGTAGGCCAGCACTGCCAGCACCAGCACCGCCGGCAGCATCCACACCCAGTGGTGCGACCACGAGACCGGCGACACCACCAGCCCGAACAATGCCACCGACGTCAGCGCCAACTCCACCTCCCCGGCATTCAGCACCCGCCGCACCGCCCATACCGTCACAGCCAGCACCGCAAAGCAGCCCACTACCCACAGTAGGAAGCGGTCGGGTCCGTCGAGCCCGAGGCGGGCCAGCACGCCCGCGAGGTTCTGGTTGGTGTTCAGCGTCGCCTTACCGATCCGGTCGGTCTCGCTGACCGTATGCGTCCAGTATTGCCAGGAGTCGCCCCAAGCCAGGAGGAAACCGGCCGCCGTTGCGGCAGCGAATGAAGCCAGCGCGGTCAGCGCCGCCCGGCTTTCGCGGCGCAACAGAAAGTACAGCAGGAAAACCGCGGGTGTGAGTTTCACCGCGATCCCTACGCCCAGCAGCAGACCGCGTGGCCACGGAGTACGCCGCGGCAGACAGTCGGCGATGACCAACGTCATCAGCACCACGTTGATCTGGCCGAAGGCGAAGTTGGATTTGATGGGTTCCAGCCAGATGGTCGACGCCGCCGACACCGCGACTGCCAGCCACATCCGCCGCACCCACAATGAGCCTGGCAGCCAGCGCGTCGAAGGCCGCACCTCGAGGCTGCCCAGCAGAAGGAACGCCGAGACGATAAGCAAGGCCAGGTTCACGCAGGTGATCACGATGCTTGCGGTCGGCATACCCAGCCAGGCGAAGGGGCAGAACACGATGGCTGCCAACGGCGGGTAGGTGAACGGCAGCCTCAGCCCGCTCGGTGTGTGGAACATCACGCCGTCGGCGTACAACGGCCGACTGTGCAGCCAGGCTTGGGCACCCAACTGGTAGACGTCGATGTCGGTGCGGTAGGGGATATGCCGAAACAACTGCCAAGCGGCTCGCCCCAGGCCCACGACGGCCGACAACCAAAGCGCCGCCCAGGTAAACCACTGCCGTACCGTTGACCGCCCGCGCCAACTGCCCCCGCCGGGCGACTGCCAGGTATCCATGTCGGTCACAGAGTATCGGTGCCCGTGGCGCGCCCAGCGCGATGGCGGGCGCCAATGAGCGTACTTTCTGGATTGTGCTGCATTGGTTACAGGCAGACATCATCGGCCGGGGCCGGCTGCCGCTGCTGTTGTGCCTGATCGCTTTCATCGTGACGTTCGCCATCACCCGCAGCTGCGTGCGTTACATCCGCTACTGTTCCGCCGTCGCCCGGCCACCGCGCTGGTGGGAACCGCGCAACGTTCACATCGGCTCCAAGCACATCCACCACGTCGTCGTCGGAGTGGTCCTGGTGATGGCGTCCGGGGTGACGCTGGTGGCGCTGTCGATAACCGGCAACAATCTTGAAGTCACCGGCGCCGCAATCCTCTTCGGTATCGGGGCCGCGCTGGTGCTCGACGAATACGCGCTGATTCTGCACCTGTCCGACGTCTACTGGGAAGAAGACGGCCGCAGCTCGGTGGATGCGGTGTTCGCCGCGGTCGCGGTGGGAGGCCTGCTGGTGCTGGGCCTGCACCCGCTGATGTTCTTCCTCGCGCTTTGGCAGGACACCACTCACTCGCCGATGATGCGGGCCGCCGTAGTCGCCGGAATGGTGCTCACCCCGCCGCTGGCGATCGTGGTCCTGCTCAAGGGCAAGGTGTGGACTGGCCTGATCGGCATGTTCTTCGTCGTGCTGTTGGCCGTGGCAGCCGTGCGGCTGTCGCGTCCGCACGCCCCGTGGGCGCGGTGGTGGTACACCTCGCAGCTCGACAAAATGGACCGGGCGTTGCGGCGCGAACGCAGGCTGCGCCGCCCGGTGGTGCGAGCCAAACTGTGGTTACAGAACACCATCGCGGGGGTGCCGAGATTTCCCGACCAGCGGGTCGTCGACGCCGAGCTGGACCGCGAGGTGCACGCTGCAACGGCGCCTCAGCCGGTGATTGTGGGCAGTGAATAGCCGGGCGCACATGCGGTTTTTTTATGACACCGAGTTCATCGAAGATGGCCGAACCATCGACCTGATCTCGATCGGGGTGGTCGCCGAAGACGGTCGCGAATATTACGGCGTGTCCTCGGAATTCAATCCCGAACGGGCCGGCAGCTGGGTACGCGCCCATGTGCTGCCCAAGTTGCCGCCTCCGGCTTCGCAGTTGTGGCGATCGCGGGCCCAGATACGTTCGGACCTCGAGACGTTTTTCGACGTCGACAGAGACGAGCCGATCGAGTTGTGGGCCTGGATTGCCGCCTACGACCACGTCGTGCTCTGCCAGCTGTGGGGTCCGATGACCCACCTGCCACCGGCGATGCCGCGGTTCACCCGCGAACTGCGCCAATTCTGGGAGGACCGGGGCAGCCCCAAGCTGCCGCCGCGGCCGCACGACGCGCACGACGCGCTGGTCGACGCCCGCGACCAGTTACGGCGCTATCGGGTGATCACGAACGGGGACCGCGGTTAGCCGTTCATAGAATCAATCGGCTAGCGCGCTTGGTTACCATGGACGGGTGAACTGGACCGTCGACGTACCGATCGAGCAGCTGCCGCCGCTGCCGCCGCTGCCGACGGACCTGCGGACCCGCCTGGATGCCGCGCTGGTCAAACCGGCCGCACAGCAACCCAGTTGGCCCGCCGACCAGGCCGAGGCGATCCGCACCGTGCTGGAGAGTGTGCCGCCGGTGACGGTGCCGTCGGAAATCGTGCGGCTGCAGGAGCAGCTCGCCCAGGTGGCCCGGGGTGAGGCGTTCCTCCTGCAAGGCGGCGACTGTGCCGAGACATTCGTCGACAACACCGAACCGCACATCCGGGCCAACATCCGCACCCTGCTGCAGATGGCGGTGGTGCTGACCTACGGTGCGAGTCTGCCGGTGGTCAAAGTGGCCCGCATCGCCGGGCAGTACGCCAAGCCCAGGTCGGCCGACCTCGACGCGCTGGGTCTGCAGTCCTACCGCGGCGACATGATCAACGGGTTCGCTCCGGATGCCACCGTCCGTCGGCATGATCCGTCGCGGCTGGTGCGCGCTTATGCCAACGCCAGCGCGGCAATGAACCTGGTGCGGGCGCTGACGTCGTCGGGGCTGGCGTCGCTGCATCTGGTGCACGATTGGAACCGCGAATTCGTCCGGACGTCGCCCGCCGGTGCGCGGTACGAGGCGCTGGCCGGTGAGATCGATCGGGGCCTGAAGTTCATGAGCGCCTGCGGCGTGGCCGACCGCAACCTGCAAACCGCTGAAATCTACGCCAGTCACGAAGCGCTGGTGCTCGACTACGAGCGGGCCATGCTGCGGTTGTCCGACGCGGAGGAGGGTGAGCCGCAACTCTTCGACTTGTCCGCACATTATCTTTGGATCGGCGATCGGACCCGGCAGCTCGACGGCGCGCACGTCGCGCTGGCCGAAGTGATCGCCAACCCGATCGGCGTCAAGATCGGTCCGTCGACGACTCCCGAGCTGGCCGTCGAATATGTCGAGCGGCTCGACCCGCACAACAAACCGGGCCGGTTGACGCTGGTGAGCCGGCTGGGCAACAACAAGGTGCGCGATCTGTTGCCGCCCATCATCGAGAAGGTGCAGGCCGCCGGTCACCAGGTGATCTGGCAGTGCGACCCGATGCACGGTAATACTCACGAATCGTCCACCGGGTACAAGACCCGTCACTTCGACCGCATCGTCGACGAAGTGCAGGGCTTCTTCGAGGTTCACCGCGCACTTGGTACCTACCCGGGCGGGATCCACGTCGAGATCACCGGTGAGAACGTCACCGAGTGCCTGGGTGGAGCGCAGGATATTTCAGACACCGACCTGGCCGGCCGCTATGAGACGGCGTGCGACCCGCGGCTGAACACCCAGCAGTCCTTGGAGTTGGCCTTCCTGGTCGCGGAGATGCTGCGCGACTGAGTTTCGCCCCTGGCGCGAGCCGACGCGAAATCTGTGGTTCGCCACTTCCATGCGAGTTTGCGTCTGGTGACCGCGCAGTGCCCGGCGAACACCGCTGGAGAAAGCTAGAGCAGTCCGGTCAGGTTGCTGCCGATGGTCCACGCTGCGGCGGCGACCAGGCCGGTGAACGCCAGCACGACCGCCACCCAGACCACCACCATGAGCTGAGCGCGTTGCCGCGCCAAGACGAACTCGGTGATGTCGATCCCCGCGAATTGGCCCGACCTCGGCCGGTATTGGTCGTCATCGCGGGCCGGTTCCGGTTCGGCGGTCCACTGGCGGGACAGCTGACGGGTCGGGTGGCGCACCGGTGGGCCGTCGACCGGTGGTCTGGGCTGAGCGGCTGTCGGACCGTCATCGGGTGGGCGGCGAGATTGCGCTGCCGACCGGTGCTGAGCAGATTCCCGCGGCGCCGGCACCCGGAAATCCGGCAGAGCCAGCTCCTCGGCGGCTGCGTCGAGCTCGGCGCGCATGTCTAGCGCGTCGGCGTAGCGGTCGGCCGGGTCCCGCGCCGTTGCGGACGCGACCAACTCGTCGAACTGGGCCGGCACGCCGGCGATCACGCTGCCGGGCAGGGGAACGTCATGGTCCAGCCGCTGGTAGGCGACCGACAGTGCCGAGTCACCGGAGAACGGCGTCTGGCCGGTCAACAGCTCGTAGGCGAGTATGCCGACGGCGTAGACGTCGCTGCGGGGGCTGGCGTCGCCATCTCGGACCTGCTCCGGCGACAGATATGCCGCGGTGCCGAGGATGACGCTGGTGGAGGTGATCTTGGCCGCGGCCACTGCGCGAACCAAGCCGAAGTCGGCGATCTTCACCTCACCGTCGTCGGAGATGAGGATGTTCTCGGGTTTGACGTCTCGGTGCACCAGACCGGCGCGGTGGGCGGCGGCCAGCCCGCCCAGAACGGGACGGAGCACCGCGACGACGGCATGCGGCGGCATCGGCCCGCGTTCGGTCAACAGCTCGCGCAGTGTGCCGCCCTCGACCAGCTCCATCACCAGGTAGGGATGCCGGGCGTCGAGCCCTTGGTCGTACACGGCAACCAGACCGGGATCTTTGAGCCGCGCCACCGCACGGGCTTCCATCTGGAAGCGGGTCAGGAACTGCTGGTCACCGGCGTAACGGACGTCCATCACCTTTAGGGCCACCGGCCGGTCCAGCCGCATATCGAGACCCCGGTACACCGTCGAGGTCCCGCCGGCGGCGATGGCGGCGAGCACGCGATACCGGTCGTCCAGCACCGCGCCCACCAACCCTGATAACGGATCCGGCGCCACGGGGCCATGGTAGGTGGACTGCGGCAGGCGACGGCACAATCCGCTCTGGCCACGCGTCAGCGGTTCTAAACTTGGCGCGGTGAGCAGTATCCCGGCCGGCAACGATGTCCTCGATCCCGACGAGCCCACCTACGATCTGCGGCGGGTCGCCAAACTGCTCGGTGTGCCGGTCACCAAAGTGCATCAGCAGCTGCGCGAAGGCCATTTGGTGGCGGTGCGGCGGGCCGGCGACGTGGTTGTACCGCAAGCCTTTTTCACCGACTCCGGGGAAGTGGTCAAGAGTCTGCCCGGCTTGCTGGTCGTCCTCCACGACGGCGGATACCGGGAGACGGAGATCGTGCGCTGGCTATTCACTCCGGACCCATCGCTGACGATCACCCGGGACGGAACCCGCGACGCGGTCAGCAATGCCCGACCGGTTGACGCGCTGCACGCCCACCAGGCGCGCGAAGTCCTGCGCCGTGCGCAGGCTATGGCGTATTGACTCCTCCGACCGCGACTTCCGGCCGGCTGGGCGCGCGGTGCAGGGTGTACCACGCCAGGGCCGCCGCCGCGGTGGCCAAGCCGACGTGCAACCAGGAGTACATGCCGTGCGCCCCGTCAGGCCGGAAAATAACCATGATCCACGTCGAGAAGGCGGCGATCGCCGCCAGGGCCGCTCGGGACTGCGCCAGCGGAGCCACCACGGCCAGCGGCCAGCTGTAGTACCAGGGCAGCGCGGCGGGCACGAACAACACCACGACGAGCATGGCCCACGCGATCCCCGTCAGTGCGGCCCGGTCGTCACCGCGGAACCGCCACCACAACGCCGGCAGCGAGACCGCGATGATCGCGATGCCCGCGATCCGGGTGACGTGCAGCACCGCGTAGAAGTTGACCGGGAAAAACCACGAGCCGAGCGCGTGAATCAGGTTGGCCGTCGCCGTCGGGACGGTCAGCCAATTGATAATCTTCACTGAGCCGGCCAGCGCCGTCAGCCATCCCAGGCCCACTCCAGCCACCGCGGAGAACGCCGCGAATACTGCGACGAAGATCAGCACCGAAGCCGCGCCGGCCGCCGCGAACGCCGCCGGAGGGCGGTAGTCGCGCCGGCCGCGCAGCTGACGCAGCCAGACCCAGACCAGAAACGGCAGCGCGATCGCAGCCGTTGCTTTGACCGCTGCCGCCATTGCGACCAACGCAACGCCAACAACGGGGTGACGCTCCATTGTCAACGCGATCCCGGCCGCCATCAGACCCACCATCAACATCTCGTTGTGCACTCCACCCATCAGATGGATGATGACCAGCGGATTGAGCGCGCAGATCCACAGTGCGGCGGGCCCGTTGGCGCCGAGATGCCGGGCGGTTCGGGGCGTCGCCCAGATGAGCAGCGCCAACCCGGGCAGCATGCACAGACGCAGCAGCATCGTTCCGGCGATTACGTGGTTGCCGACCAGCATCGTGATGAACCGCGCCACCAGGATGAACACCGGACCGTAGGGCGCGGTGGTGATCGTCCAGATCGGACTCACGTTGTCCAACAGTGCGTTCGGGTCGTCGACCGGAGCGGCGACGTAGGGATCCAAGCCGTCGCGCAGCAGAGCGCCCTGGGCGAGGTAGGAGTAGGTGTCACGGCTGAACACCGGCACCGAAAGCAGAAGCGGCGCCAGCCAGAAGCCGGTGGTGGCCACCATGGTGTATTCCGTCGCGTCGCCCGCGATCACCCGGCGGCCCAGTCGCCACCATGCGATCAACATCAAACCGACGCCCAGCCACAGCAGTACCGACGACAGCACCAGCCCGTGCCCGAAGCGCAGCCAGGACAGGTGCAGCGACTCCAACAGCGGGTCGTGCTGCTTGATGCTGCCGGCGCCCAGTCCGCCCGTGGCGATCAGCGCAGCGCCCAGGAAACCCTGCAATGCCGGGCCGGCCTCGGGGGCCGCGGTGAAGTCCCGCAGCCGTGCCAAGTGGTCAGCGGCAACACCAGCGGACTGCGGCGTCGGGGTGGGCGTCGGAGCAGGCATGCACTCAGGCTGACCGGTGGGCGGCCAGCCGGGCCAACTCGGACAGTCCGGCTTTGGCGGTCGCGTTGATCGGTGCGTCGGCCAGCGCGGTGAGCGCCTGCCGGGTCAGCCGCTCGATCTGGTTCTCCACCGCGGCCAGCGCGCCCACCTGCTCGATGACCTGGCAAACTTCGCGCACCTGGGCGTCGGTCAGATCGGCGCCGATCGCATCGCGCAACAGCCCGGCCGCCGCCGGGTCGGAGGCGTCGGCCAGCTGCACCGCTTCGGCGACCAGCACCGTGCGTTTGCCGGATCGCAGATCGTCGCCGGACGGCTTGCCGGTGATCAGCGGGTCCCCGAACACCCCGAGCACGTCGTCGCGCAGCTGAAACGCCACACCCAAGTCTGTACCGATCTGGTGGAAAACGGCGTGCACATCGGCGCGATTCGCGGCGGCGGCGGCTCCCAGTTGCAGCGGTCGCGAAACCGTATAGGAAGCGGTCTTGTACATGTTGACCGTCATTGCCGAATGAATCGATTCGGCAGCGCTCGCCTCGGCGACGATGTCGAGGTACTGCCCGCCCAGCACCTCGGTGCGAATGTCGGCCCATACCCGGCGGACTCGGCGGTGAGCATCGGGCGGCAGGTCGACGTCGGCGACGATGTCGTCGGCCCAGGACAGCGCCAGGTCGCCGAGCAGGACGGCCGCCGACAGGCCGAACTGATCGGCCGAGCCCCGCCAACCCCGGGCGCGATGCAACTCCGCGAACTTGATGTGCGTGGTCGGCCTGCCCCGGCGGGTGGCCGAGCAGTCGATCACGTCGTCGTGTACCAACGCGCAGGCGTGCAGCAACTCCAGCGCCGAGAACAACAGCAGTGCCTGTGCGTCGGGTTCCCCGGCCGCCACTGCGCGCCAGCCCCAATAGGCAAACACCGGCCGTAGCCGCTTGCCTCCGCTGAGCACGAACTCCTCGAGGCCGCTGATCAACCCGTCGTACTCGCCACCTTCGACGCTGATATATGCAGCGCCGTCGCGGCGATCACGCAGATACGTCCGCAGGTGTTCGGTGATCGCACCGGCCAACTCGGTGGTTGCCGCTGCCTCGACGCTCAGCGCGGCGCCCCTTTCTGCTTTGCGTGTCCGGCTTGGTCAGGACCGAGATGGTCGGGATCGGGATTGTCGGGAACGGGAAAGTGCATCAAGGGTAAAGCGTAGAAGCGGTTGCGGGCACGCAGTCGCCGGGCGGGTTCGATGAGCCGCCGCTGCCGACACCTATGCTGGCCTCGGCGCAGTGGTAGGGCGAATGAGGAGGATGGCCGTTGATGAGGAAGAGCCCGTGAGCCTCAACACCGTTGCCCTGGAACTGGTGCCCCCAAACGCGGACCGCGGCACGGAGCAGGCGACCGAAGAGGCGCAGAAGGTGCTGCGGTTGACCGCCGACTCCGGGCTGCAAGGCCGAATCCGGCACGTGATGATCCCGGGGATCATCGCCGAAGACGACGACCGGCCCGTCGAAATGAAGCCGAAGCTCGACGTGCTGGACTTCTGGGCGTCCGCGCAGCCCCAGCTGCGCGGCATTCACGGACTGTGCACCCAGGTCACCGCGTTCTCCGACGAGCCGTCGCTGCGGCAGCGACTCACCGAACTGACCGGCGCCGGCATCGAGGGCATCGTCTTCGTGGGCGTGCCGCGCACCATGAACGACGGTGAAGGCTCCGGTGTCGCGCCCACCGACGCGCTGTCGATCTACCGCGACCTGGTGCCCAATCGGGGGGTCATCATGATCCCCACCCGTGAGGGCGAGCAGGGCCGCTTCAATTTCAAGTGCAATCAAGGCGCCAACTTCGCTCTGACTCAGCTGTTGTATTCCGACGCCATCGTGGGCTTCTTGACCGAGTTCGCCCAAGGCTCCGATCACCGGCCGGAGATCCTGCTGTCGTTCGGCTTCGTGCCGAAACTGGAGAACCGGGTGGGACTGATCAACTGGCTGATCCAAGATCCCGGCAACGCGGCGGTGGCAGAGGAGCAGGCCTTCGTCAAGAAGCTGGCCGGTTGCGAACCGCCGCAGAAGCGTCAATTGATGCTCGACCTGTACAAGCGGGTGATCGACGGTGTCGGCGACCTCGGCTACCCGCTGAGCATCCACCTGGAGGCGACCTATGGCAATTCCGGGCCGGCCTTCGAGACCTTCGCCGAGCTGCTCGCCTATTGGTCGCCGACCGGCGTCCCGGCCGAGTCAGGTTAGCCGGTCCTCGAGGTAGGAGACGATCCGCTTGTGCAGCGGCGGCCGGTCCGGCTGTTCGCCGGGCGTCAGCCGCGGCGAGCGGTCCCTACCCACCCACGCCAGCACCGCCACCGCCCCGGCAACCACGACCGACGAGAGGCCCAGCCACGTCGCAGCGTTGGTAAACGAACGGGTACTGGGATCGGTGTAGTGCGCCTGCGCGCTCATGGTGCTGACGACGCCGGGCTTGAGCTTCCACTGCACGACGTTCGGCTCGACGCGAGTTCCGTTGGTCGAACTCACCGCGCCCGGGAAGGCGACGCTCAACTCGACGTCAGCGTCGTTGTCGGTCAGCGAGGTCAGGTCGGCCCGCCCTTCCAGCAGGACCAGGCTGCCGGCGCGCCGCAGCGACAGGTTGACGCCGTTGGCGTCGGGATTCATCTGCGCCAACTGCGGCAACTCGGCGAAGGTCAGGTCGGAGAACACCGCCTGCGAGCCCACGTAGCCGTCGGCCTCATACTTCGAAATAGCCACTTTCTGGCTGAACGGCAAGTTGGGGTCGAGTTGCGGGCCGTTGTCCTTGTCGTTGCGCGGTTTCGCCGCGGCGATGATCTCTCCGGATACCAGGTCGTCGGGAGAGATTGTGATCGACGCTCTGATCCGCACACATCCGGCAGCCAGCGGAACGATTACCAGCAGCAGCACCAGTACCAACAGCCGGCGACCACTGATCGGTCCGGTCGACAGCGGCTTGAACCTGACGCGCACCACGTCATCGTGCCAGAACCGCTGCGCGGTCCGGCCGTCTGCCCTCAGCAGACGGCAGTCAGGGCTGGCGGTGATCGCGAGCGCGGCTGGAGGCCGGGGGAAGCGGGTCACCGCGGTCAGGGCTGGCGGTGATCGCGAGCGCGGCTGGGGGCCGGGGGAAGCGGGTCACCGCCGTCAGGATGGAGCGGCAGCGCGCGACCCAGGATCGCGAACGGTCGCGGGTCGCCGGCGAAGTGATAACCGCGGATGACGTCGGTGAAGCCCAGCCGGCGATACAACCGCCACGCCCGGTTGGCTTCGCCGTTGCTTTCCGGGGTGGACAGCAGCACGTGAGCCTCGCCGCGTCCGGACAGCAAGCGGCGGGTCAGCGCCTCGCCGAGTCCGCGGCCCTGCGCGCGCGGGTGGATGTGCAGTTCGGTCAATTCGAAGTAGCTGCCCATCAGTTCGACGATCCGGGGGCGGTCGAAGCCCCCGCGTTGCAGGCCCAGAACGACCTGCTGCTGCCACCACTGATCGGGCGCCCCGCAATAGCCGTAGGCCACGCCGACCATCCGGGCCTGCGCCAGCGCGGCGGCCGGCGGCAGTTCGCCGTCGTCGCAATCGGCCTCCACGGCCGCCACTGCCTGCCAGCCTCGGCGTCGCGTGTGCTCCAGCCACATGGCGGCGCGCTGGTTCTCCGTGCCGCGCGGGTAGCGCATCGCGTCGACGTAGACGCCCAGAGCCTCAGCGAGACGGTGTTGCATGTCCTGGGCCGGCAGATCGATGAGGATTGTCGCCAAGTTGCGGTGTCCTCCTCAGCTGATGATCTGGTGCCCTGCTTCAGTTCCCATTATTCGGGTCGCAGCAAGAGTCCGGAGGCGTCGTCTGCCGACTCAGGTCTGTCGGCCCGGCTAGAATCGGCGGCCGAACCGGTGGTACGGCGCACCTTGACCTCGTATCATCTGTGTTAGTTGCCCATGCACCGGGCGGCCACGTACGCGTAGTCACGTGAGAGCCTTTCGGCAAGGAGGGACGAATGCCACTCTCCGATCATGAGCAGAGGATGCTCGACCAGATCGAGAGCGCTCTCTACGCCGAGGACCCGAAATTCGCTTCCAGTGTCCGCGGCGGTGGGTTCCGTGCTCCGACCGCGCGTCGGCGGCTGCAGGGTGCGGCGCTGTTCGTGATCGGACTGGGCATGCTGGTTGCGGGCGTGGCATTTAAAGCCACCATGATCGGAGGCTTTCCGATTTTGTCGGTCCTCGGATTCGTCGTGATGTTCGGCGGCGTTATCTACGCGATCACCGGTCCCCGGTTGTCCGGCCGGCGGGATCGGCCCGGTCCGGGTTCGGGGGCGCGTCAGCGCCGCCCTAAGGGTGGCGGTTCCTTCACCAGCCGGATGGAGGACCGGTTCCGTCGCCGTTTCGAGGAGTAGGCGCTCGACGACCAGTGCGGGGTGGCTTCGGCCGCCCCGTTTTCATTTCCCGGCTGGTTAGCGCAGCTGCGCGATGCCGAGACTGCGGTAGGAGCGTTGATCGCCGCCCGGCGGCGATCTGACCCGCAGAATCGATGCCCCGAAGGCACGATCGATGGCGCAGCCCCCACATCGCCCCACCCGCCGATAAGGCGTTTCGACCTGGCCTTTCCTTCCGGGTAGGCGCGCCCCGACCCATCCGTACGCGCCGCGTCACACGTCGTGGTGGGGGAACAACACAAAAGACGTCCGGCAAATGGCGCAAAGTGGGGGGTTGTGGGGTATTGTGGTGCGCAGCGGAGGAGTACGGCTCCGCAGCCCGGGCGGGAGGTGCGATGTTTCTCGGCACCTACACGCCCAGGCTCGACGACAAAGGGCGGCTGACGCTGCCCGCCAAGTTCCGTGACGCGCTGGCAGGGGGGTTGATGGTCACCAAGAGCCAAGATCACAGCCTGGCCGTCTATCCGCGCGGGGAATTCGAGCAGCTGGCCCGCCGGGCCAGCAAGGCATCGCGAAGCAATCCCGAAGCCCGAGCGTTTCTGCGCAATCTGGCCGCCGGCACCGACGAACAACACCCTGATGCGCAGGGCCGGATCACCTTGTCCGCCGACCATCGCCGCTACGCCAATCTATCCAAGGATTGCGTGGTGATCGGCTCGGTCGACTACCTGGAGATCTGGGACGCCCAGGCGTGGCAGGAATACCAGGAGACCCACGAAGAGAACTTCTCCGCGGCCAGCGATGAAGCACTCGGCGACATCATCTGAGGCGCCTGCCCGTGCACCGTGGCCTCTGCCCGAACCGACCCTGGCGTACTTCCCCAACGCCAGGTTCGTGCTTTCGGACAGGGACCTCGAGGCAGGGGCACCTCGGGTCTCCCGCCCAAAACTCCCTCGGGGAGGTGTTGTCATGCCCGGCGCGACAGGCGAATTCGGTCATGTACCGGTCCTGCTCGAGCGCTGCGCCGACTTGCTTACGCCGGCGCTGACCCGCCGGGCCTCCGATGGATCCGGCGCGGTGCTGATCGACGCGACCGTCGGCGCCGGCGGGCACGCGGAGCGTTTCCTATCCGCGTTACCCGGGCTGCGGCTGATCGGCTTGGACCGCGATGCCAGCGCGCTGGAGATCGCCGGCCGCCGCCTGGCCCGGTTCACCGACCGAGTCACCCTGAAACACGCCCGATACGACGAAATCGCCTCGGTGCTGCGCGGACTCGACTACCCGGCAACGGGTTCGGTCGACGGTCTGCTCTTCGATCTCGGCGTGTCCTCGATGCAACTCGACCGCTCCGAGCGCGGGTTCTCCTACGCCCAGGACGCTCCGCTGGACATGCGAATGGACACCGGCTCACCGCTGACCGCCGCCGACATCCTCAACAGCTACGACGAGACGGCGCTCACTGACATTCTGCGTCGCTACGGCGAAGAGAAGTTCGCCCGCCGTATTGCAGCGCAGGTCGTGCGCCGCCGGAGGCAGACCCCGTTCACCACGACCGGAGAACTGGTCGAATTGCTCTATCAGGCGATCCCCGCCCCGGCCCGACGCACGGGCGGGCACCCGGCCAAGCGCACCTTCCAGGCCCTGCGCATTGCGGTCAACGGCGAACTGGATTCGTTGCACGCCGCGCTGCCCGCCGGACTCGATGCGCTGGCCATCGGCGGGCGCCTGGTCGTGCTGGCCTACCAGTCGCTGGAGGACCGCTTCGTCAAGAATCTTCTCGCCCAGGCGGTCGCCTCTCGGACCCCGGTGGATCTGCCGATCGAATTACCCGGCCATGAACCGGAATTCAGGTCGTTGACCCGCGGTGCCGAGCGCGCCGACGCGTTCGAGGTCGATCGCAATCCGCGCAGCGCCGCGGTGCGGTTGCGGGCTGTGCAACGAGTGGCACCAAGTAGCGACCAGAAGGGGCGATCATGAAAGCCAACCGCGAAACGCCGCCGCGCCGCGGCAGCGATCGTGCCCGTCAGCGCGACAGCGCCGCCGGCAAAGCGTCCGAGTCGACGGCGGCGCGGCGTGTGCGATCGCGCAGCGGCAAACCTTCGGCGCCCCGCCGTGAACCGAGCGCGTCCCGTTCGGGGCCGCAGACCAATCCGATGCCGCGCCCTACCGAGCGGCCCGGCCGGCCGAAGACCGCTAGCCAGGCCAAGGCCCGCGCCAAGGCCCGCCGAGCCAAGGCCCCGAAGGTCGTTCGGCCACCGCTGCGCGACCGTCTGCTGCACCGGCTGACCTCGATAGACCTGCGGCCGCGCACCCTTGCCAGCAAGGTGCCGTTCGTCGTCTTGATCATCGGGTCGTTGGGAGTAGGTCTAGGGGTGACGCTCTGGTTGTCCACTGACGCCGCTGAACGCTCCTATCAGCTGGGCAACGCGCGGGTCCGCAATGAGATCCTCCAGCAGCAGAAGGAGGCGCTCGAGCGCGACGTGCTGGAAGCCCAAGCCGCACCGGCTCTGGCTGAGGCCGCCCGGAAACTGGGCATGATCCCGACTCGGGACACCGCGCACCTCGTGCAGGATCCGTCGGGTAACTGGGTGGTCGTCGGTACGCCGAAGCCGGCGCAGGGGGTTCCGCCGCCGCCGCTGAACACCAGGCTGCCGGAGGAACGACCGACCGGGCAGAAGCCGCCGCCGAATCCGGTGGAGGCGCCGGTGCGGGAGCTGCCCGGGCAGCCCCCCATTCCGGTACCGGGCGGCCCTGAGGTACTCGTCCGCTCCGGTGACGGTGCCGCCACGCTGGGTACCGAGCACCTGCCCGCTTCGGCAGGCCCCTCCGTGCCGGGCGCGCCACAGCCCCCGGCGCCCGGGCCGGCACCTATCGCTGAGCCGCTGTCAGCTCCCGCTCCGGTCATGCCGCCGGCTCCGATGGCAGCGCCCCCAGTCGCTGCAGAGCCACCTGTCGCGGTAGAGCCGCCCGTCGTCGCGCCAACGCCGCCCGCCGCGCCCGTGCCGCCCACCGCGCCGGTGCCGCCCGCCGCGGTAGAGCCGCCCGTCGTCGCGCCAGTGCCGCCCGGCGCACCGGGACCCCCGGTCGTCGCGGCGCTGCCGGCGGCGCCGCCTCCTCCAGTCCTTCCGCCGCTCAACAGCGAACAGTTCGGCCCCGTCACGGTCACCGCCCCCGGTGCCGCTCGATGAGCCGCGCCGACCGGCCCGGACGGGGGCCACGCGCTGCACGGAAAGCCAAGAAAGGCAACAACGCCGAGCCGAAGCAGTCGAAGAAGACGGCCAAGTCGTCGCCGGCGCCGAAGCAGTCCCGCGGCGAGACATCCCTCGTCGTCGGCCCGAACGTCCGTTCAGCTCGGGACCGGCGGGTTCGGCAGGCCGCCGACTTGGGCACGCGTGGCGCATCGTTCGTATTCCGCCACCGCGCCGGCAACGCAGTCATCTTCGTCGCGCTGCTCGTGGCCGCCGCGCAGTTGTTCTACCTACAGGTCCCGAAGGCCGCCGGCCTGCGGGCCGAGGCCGCCGGCCAGCTCAAAGTCACCGACGTCGAGAAAGCGGTGCGTGGCAGCATCGTCGATCGCAACAGTGACCAGCTCGCGTTCACCATCGAAGCCCGCGCGCTGACCTTCCAGCCGCGCAGGATTCACAAGCAGTTGGCCGACGCCAAGCAGAAAACTTCCGCCGCGCCCGACCCCGATCAGCGGCTCCGCGACATCGCTCGGGAAGTGTCTACCCGGCTCAACAACAAGCCCGACTCGCCTACCTTGCTCAAGAAGCTGCAAAGCGACGAGACCTTCGTCTACCTGGCCCGCGCCGTCGATCCTGCGGTGGCAACCGCCATCACATCCAAATTCCCCGAAGTCGGCGCCGAACGACAGGACCTACGGCAGTATCCGGGCGGGTCGCTGGCCGCCAACATCGTGGGCGGCATCGACTGGGATGGTCACGGGCTGCTGGGCCTAGAAGATTCGCTGGACGCGGTGCTGGCCGGAACCGACGGCTCCATCACCTACGACCGCGGCTCGGACGGCGTGGTCATCCCGGGCAGCTACCGCAACCAGCACAAAGCGGTCAACGGTTCGACGATCCAGCTCACCATCGACGACGACATCCAGTTCTACGTCCAACAGCAGGTGCAGCAGGCGAAGAACCTGTCCGGCGCCCGAGACGTGTCCGCGGTCGTGCTGGACGCCAAAAGCGGTGAGGTGCTGGCGATGTCCAACGACAACACCTTCGACCCGTCCCAGGACATCGGGCGGCAGGGGGACCGGCAGATGGGCAACCTCGTCGTCTCGTCGCCGTTCGAGCCGGGTTCGGTGAACAAGGTGGTGACCGCGTCATCGCTCATCGAGTACGGGCTGTCCAACCCCGACGAGGTGTTGCAGGTACCGGGCACCATCCACATGGGTGGGGTGACCGTGCACGACGCGTGGAACCACGGCGTCATGCCCTACACCACCACCGGTGTGTTCGGGAAGTCGTCGAACGTAGGCACACTCATGCTGGCCCAACGGGTCGGGCCGGAGCGCTACTACGACATGCTCAAGAAGTTCGGCCTCGGTCAGCGCACCAACGTCGGCCTGCCCGGTGAAAGCGCCGGCCTGGTGCCGCCGATCGACCAGTGGTCGGGCAGCACCTTCTCGAACCTGCCGATCGGCCAAGGTCTTTCGATGACGCTGCTGCAAATGGCCGGCATGTATCAGGCCATCGCCAACGACGGGGTGCGGATTCCGCCGCGGGTCATCAAAGCCACGGTCAGCCCCGAAGGCGCCCGCACCGACGAGCCCCGCCCGCAGGGTGTTCAGGTCGTGTCACCGGAGACGGCCCGAACAGTGCGCAACATGTTGCGGGCCGTGGTCCAGCACGACCCGATGGGTTATCAGCAGGGCACCGGCCCGGCCGCTGCGGTCGAGGGCTACCAGATGGCCGGCAAGACGGGCACCGCCCAGCAGATCAACCCCGCCTGCGGCTGCTACTTCGACAGCGTCTACTGGATCACCTTCGCCGGGATGGCCACCGTCGACGACCCCCGCTATGTCGTCGGCATCATGATGAACAACCCCGAGCGGAACGCCGACGGCTCACCGGGCCACTCGGCTGCGCCGCTGTACCACAACATCGCGGGCTGGCTGATGCAGCGCGAGAACGTTCCGCTGTCACCGGATCCCGGGCCGCCGTTGACGCTACAGGCGATGTGACGGGCGCTGCGGCCCGTTAGCGTGTCAAACAACGGCGCAGTGGTTATTCCCTCATTCGTGACAGCCGAGCCTGGTGCTGTAGTCGTCGTTCCCGCGCACAACGAAGTCAGTTCGCTACCCCGATGTCTGGGCGCGATCCGGAAAGCCGCCGCCGGCGTCGCGATGCCGACCTCGGTGGTGGTGGTGCTGGACGCTTGCGAGGACGACAGCCTCAGTCTCGCCGGGCGTTGCGGGCCAGACGTGCACTTCCTGCCGGTCGAGGCGCGCAACGTCGGTGCGGCACGCGCGGCGGGTTTCCGGCACGCCAGGACGGCTCTCGGCCAGGCAGGACAGCAGACCTGGTACGCGACGACTGACGCCGACACCCAGGTGGGCAGCGACTGGCTACTCCGCCAACTCGACCCACACGCCGACGTGGTGTTGGGCGTGGTGCGAGTGGGGCAGTGGCGGCACCACTCCGAGGCGGTGGCCGATCTCTATGAGGCGCGCTACGAGGTGTCCCGGCACGCTCACATTCACGGTGCCAACATGGGATTCAGCGCCGACGCCTACTGGCGGGTGGGCGGGTTCGCGGCGCTGGCCAGCGGTGAAGACGTCGACCTGGTGGAGCGGTTCGAGGCCGCCGGATGCCGTATCACGTGGGACGACGAGCTGTCCGTGACTACATCTGACCGCCGGAACGGGCGCGCACCCGGTGGCTTCGCCGATCACTTGGCGGAGGTGTCACAAGAGGTCGCGGCCGGCCAGGACGAGGAGGCCGAGGCGTCGTGACCCGCGCCGGTGACGATATGGCCCGAGCGATGAGGTGGCGGCACGCCCCCTCGCCGCTGTGCGGCTGGGGGTGCCCCCGCCCGCTTGCGGGGAAAGAGCGGCGCTCATGACCGTCGATCTGGTGCGCGGCTGGCTGGCAAGCGGCACACTGCAGCTGCCGTTGCCGGGATCAGGGCAAACCGCGCAACGCTGGCGTCGCCTCGCCGAACTGACCGCTACCGACGTGGTCGCCGGACGGCTCGCCGAGGCGCACGCCGACGCGGAAGCGATTTTGGCCGAACTCGGCGCACCCGCTCCCGGCGCCGGCGACTGGTGGGGAGTGTGGGCCGCCGAGGCCCCGGACGCCGTGGTCGTCGCACGCTGCGCGGGCGACGTCATGGTGCTCGACGGCACCAAGGCGTGGTGCTCGGGCGCAGGACTGTGCACCCATGCGCTGGTGACTGCTCACCTCGAGGACGGCCGGCGCGGGTTGTTTGCGGTGAAGCTGCGGGAGCCGGGGGCCCGGCCGTTGCTGAGCGCGTGGCGCAACCCGGGCATGGCCGACAGCGACACCAGGTCGGTCGAGTTCAGCGGCGCAACAGCGGTTCCGGTCGGGCGTGCCGGTGACTACCTGGACCGGCCCGGCTTCTGGTTCGGCGCCATGGGTGTCGCGGCGTGCTGGTTGGGGGGTGCCCGGGCGGTCGCAGCGCCGCTGTATCGCCGGGCGGCCGGCGGGTCGGCCGACCAGCATCTGCTGGCCCACCTCGGTGCGGTCGACGCAGCAATTAGCGCTGCGCAGGCCATTCTGGACGCGGCCGCCGACCAGGTCGACGGAGACCCGCGCGACAGCTCAGGGCTGGCCGAAGTGACGGCCAGGCGAGTCCGCGCGGTGGTGGAGACCGCCGTCGACGAAACACTGCGGCGGACGGGCCGGGCGCTGGGCCCGGGTCCGCTGTGCGGCGACGAACAGTACGCCCGTGCCGTTGCCGACCTGACCGTCTACGTCCGGCAAAGCCACGCCGAGCGCGACCTCGCCGACCTGGGACTGCTGGCAGCCGCCGGTCATGGCGCACGACCCAGATGACAAGACCATCTGAGTCGACCAGCGCACGCCTGCGGGGCAGCCCGATCGCTGACGGCGGGACGCCCGTCGAACGGTGGACCAGTTGGGAGCACCGATTTCCGTCGCTGGACCTCGCCGAATGCCCGGGTTTGACGGTCATCGCCCCCCATCCCGACGACGAGACGCTGGGTCTGGGCGCGACAGTGGCAATGTTGCGGGCCTCCGGCGTCGACGTGCAACTGGTGTCGGTGACCGACGGCGAAGGCGCCTATCCCGGGCTGGATGCCCGCGGTCGCGCCGCCCTGCAAGACGTGCGCCGCGCCGAGGTGCGTCAGGCTGCTGCAGCGCTGGGCGCCGGCGATCCCATCCGGCTGCAGCTGCCCGACGGTGCGGTATCTGATCATGTGCTGCAGCTTGAGCAGCGAATCACCGCGCTGCTCAACGCCTTCCCGGCCGGCCGGTGGTGTGCCGCGACCTGGCGGGGTGATGGCCATCCCGATCATGAGGCGGTGGGGCGGGCCGCCGCCGCCGCAGCAGCCCGCAGCGGTGCGGTATTCGTCGAGTACCCGGTGTGGATGTGGCACTGGGCCCAACCCGGCGACCCAGCCGTACCGTGGCGCCGGGCTCACCGCATCCCGTTGACCGAAGCCGCGTTGTCGACCAAACGTATAGCAGTGCGGTCCTTTTCGAGTCAGTTCGACGCTTCGCGGGAGGGCGGCCCGGTGCTGCCGCCGGCAGTGGTGCACCGGCTGTTGGCGGTCGGGGAGGTGGTGTTCGCCTGACCAGGCTGCCCGATGACTACTTCAGTCAGATGTATGCATCGTCGGCCGACCCGTGGGAGCTCGGCACCCGCTGGTATGAGCAGCGCAAGTACGCGATCACCCTGGCGTTGCTGCCCGAGCAGCAGTATCGGCACGCGTTCGAGCCGGGCTGTTCGGTCGGCGTGTTGACGGCGTTGCTGACCCGGCGTTGCGCGCAGGTGACCGCCACTGACGTCGCTGCGGCGGCCCTGGACAGCGCACACCAGCGACTGCAGGAGGTGGGGCTGCGCGACCGGGTGAACCTGCTGCAACGTTCGATCGACGAACCCTGGCCGCTCGGCCCGTTCGACCTGTTGGTGCTCTCCGAAGTGGGTTACTACCTTAGTGCTGACGCGCTGCGTGAGGTGCTGGACCGGGAATGCCCGCGGCTGGCTCGGTGTGCCACGGTGCTCGCGGCGCACTGGCGCCACCCGGTCGACGACTATCCGATGTCTGGCGACCAGGTAAACGAGGTCGTCGCGGCCACCGCGGGGTTTCATTTGATCGGCAGTTATCGCGACGCCGACATGGCCATCGACGTGTTCGACACGGGCAGCGATGCGTCGGTGGCTGCCCGCACCGGCGTTCCTGTTGAATGAGTCGCCGACTCACCTCACCAACACCTACCGCCACCGACGAAAACCTGCTGCGCCGAGACGAAGACGGCGACACCTAGCGCTCATCGAGAACGGGGATCAGCAACCGCGACGATGAGCGAACCGTGTTCAGGCTGCTGGTGCCCACACTGGCATGGCGAAACGTCATGATCGCCGGAGTCGCCGGATCCTGGTCGTCGCTGGTGAGCACCGAACCTGCAGCGCTATGTCGAGGGTGACTTGGAATGACTCAGGACTGGCGCAGCTTCGAGCCCTTGACAGCGCGTCACACCGGGATTGGGCGGCCCTGCTGGATAACCTCTTCGCCGCGGTCGTAGTCGTCGTCGGCGTTGTAAGTCAAGACGCCCACCGTCGCGCCGTCGGCTTCATACCAGACCGTGAAGCCGTCCTTGCGCTCCACCAGCTGAGCCCGCTGGAACCCGTCACCCCAGGCGTGGTATTTCAGGGTCGCTTCGCCGATGGTGGTCCAAAACCCCGGCACGCCGTCCCATTCGGCGGTCTGCCCGGCCGCGGCGGCGCCGGCGATCGAACCTTGGTCGTCGGCGTCCTGCCAATGTTCCACCGCTATCCGCCGGCCGGCGGTGCTGTTGAAGGCGAACGCAACGTCACCGGCGGCGAACACACCGTCCGCTGACGTCCGCATCCGCGCGTCGACGACGACCCGGCCGTCGCTGGTCTCGATTCCGGCGGCTTCGGCCAGCGCCGATTGTGGGGTGATGCCGGTCGCGGCCAGAATCAGGTCGCAGTCGATGGTCACCCCGTTGTCGAGGTGGACCGCTCCGTCGGACAGGCCGTTGACCGACACCGACCCCACATAACGGGCGCCCGCGTCGGTGAGCATGCCGATGATGCGTTCGCCGGCCTCCTGGCCCAGACGCTTAGCCTGCGGCACCGGCTCCGGGGCGACCAAGGTGGTCGCCACACCCCGCAGCGCCAGCGACGCCGCCGCCTCGCAACCGATGAACCCGGCTCCGATGACGACTGCCGAATCAGCCTTTTCGGCGGCGTTGCGCAGCGAACGAGCATCGGCCAGCGACCTCAGCTGCAGCGCTTGCTCACCGCCGGGTACCGGCAACGGCGACGGCTTGGCTCCGCAGGCCAGCACCAGCCACCGGTAGGGGTGGCGGGTTGCGCCGACGGTCACGAAGTGGTCGGCAACGTCGACCGCGTCGACACTCCCGGCGTGAACCAGCTCGATTCTGTTCTCGTCAAACCAGTCAGCGGGATGCAACTCGCCGTCGGACGCTTCGGCCTGGCCGCGCAGGAACTCCTTGCTCAGCGGGGGCCGCATGTAGGGCAGCGCCGGGTCGTCGGTCAGGATGCGCACCGGGTCGTGGGAATTGTGTTCGCGGAACGCTTCCGCGGCGCTGAGGCCCGCCGGGCCGCTGCCGATGATGATCAGTCCTGACTCGGTCACGTTCGCGTGACTACCCCGCCGTCGGCCGCTTTACGCCGGCGCGGCCCGTTGCCGGTCGGCAGCGTCACGTCGTTACAGGCAAGCGTGCACCTGGTGTCCACTTCCAAGCGACAACTTGTCTGGGATCCGGCGGTTGATGCTCTGGGATGGGCACGACGACACTCCCTTCCCCCAGGGAAGGGAGTGACTCCTGTGACAAGCTGAGGCCGACTTCGCAGGCCGCTCGGTAGTGTCGTCGCAGATTGTCGGCGTGGCACCGGCGGCAGGAGGTGAAACCGTGTCTACTGAGCTGCGTCCTGCAGTCGGCGCGGGTGTCGCGCTATCGGTGTTGGCGGCCACCGTCGGGGCAGCGGCCGCCGACGGCCCCGACGGACATGGAGTTATTCCCGATCTGCTGGTGACCGGCGTGACGCTGCGGGCGCAAGACAGCGTGCCGGGCGACCTGTTCGCCGCACTACCGGGCGCCACGACGCACGGGGCCCGGTATGCGCTTGACGCACTGGAGGGCGGCGCGGTGGCGGTGCTCACCGATTCCACTGGGCTGGCTGAGCTCGCCGGTCAAGGTGTTTCGGTGCCGGTGCTGGTCCACCCAGCGCCGCGAGACGTGCTTGGGGAGTTGGCCGCCACCGTTTACGGGCATCCGTCTGAGCGGATCACCGTTATCGGCGTCACCGGGACGTCCGGTAAAACCACCACGACGTATCTGGTCGAAGCGGGGTTGTCCGCGGCCGGCCGCACTCCGGGGCTGATCGGCACCATCGGCATCCGCATCGGCGGCACCGACATCGCCAGCACGCTGACTACGCCCGAAGCGCCGGCGCTGCAAGCTGAGCTTGCGCTGATGGCCGAACGCGGGGTGGACACCGTGGTGATGGAGGTATCTAGTCACGCGCTGGCGATGAACCGGGTCGACGGGGTGCGGTTTGCCGTCGGCGGATTCACCAACCTGTCCCGCGACCACCTGGACTTCCATTCCAGCATGGCCGACTATTTCGAGGCCAAGGCGCGGCTGTTCGACCCGGCCCTGCCGTGGCACGCCGGCACCGCGGTGGTGTGTGTCGATGATGAGGCGGGCCGGTTGATGGCTGAGCGAGCCGACAACGTGATCACCGTCAGCGCTGCGGGGCGGCCGGCGGACTGGCGCGCCGAGGACGTCGTGGTGGTGCGCGACGGGCGGCAGGACTTCACGGCGGTGGATCCGAGTGGTGTGCACCACCGCCTGGGCATCGGTTTGCCGGGCGATTACAACATCGCCAACGCCCTTGTCGCGGCTGCGATCCTGGATACGGTCGGGGTGTCGCCGGAGCAGGCAGCGCCCGGCCTGCGCGACGCCCGGGTGCCTGGCCGGCTGGAGCGCATCGACCGCGGGCAGGACTTTCTGGCGCTGGTCGACTACGCCCACAAGCCGGGGGCGTTGAACGCGGTGCTGACCACACTGCGCCGGCCGGGCAGCCGGCTCGCGGTGGTGTTCGGTGCCGGCGGCAACCGCGACCCCGGCAAACGGGCGCCGATGGGCAAGATTGCCGCCGAGCTCGCCGACCTGGTCGTTATCACTGACGACAATCCGCGTGACGAAGAGCCCGCGGCTATCCGCCGCGAGATCCTGGCCGGTGCCACCGAAGCCGGCGGCGCGGCCAGCGTCGTCGAAATCGGCGACCGGCGGGCGGCGATCGAACATGCGGTCAGCTGGGCCGCGCCCGGCGACGTGGTGGTGGTGGCCGGCAAAGGACACGAGACCGGCCAGCGCGCCGGCGGACACCTCCGGCCCTTCGACGACCGGTCCGAACTCGCTGCCGCGCTCGAAGAGCGTCGTCGCTCATGATCGATCTCACCGTCGCAAGAATCGCCGAAATAGTCGGCGGCGAACTGGTCGACATCACCGCCGACGACGCCGCGCACCTGCATGTCACCGGCACGGTGGAGTTCGACTCGCGCAAGGTCACCGCCGGCGGGTTGTTCCTGGCGCTGCCCGGCGCCCGGTCCGACGGGCATGACCATGCGGTCGCGGCGGTAGCCGCGGGGGCGGTCGCCGTGTTGGCCGCCCGCCCGGTGGGCGTGCCGGCGATCGTCGTGACCCCCGCCGCGCACCCCGCCAGTCGCACCGCGAGCGTGTTGGAACACGACACCGACGGCTCCGGTGCGGCGGTGCTGGCCGCGCTGGCCAAGCTGGCTGCCGCCGTGGCCGCCAACCTGGCGGCGGACGGGCTGACCATCGTCGGGGTCACCGGGTCGTCTGGCAAGACCTCGACCAAGGACCTGCTGGCCGCGGTGCTGGCGCCGCTCGGCGAAGTGATCGCGCCGCCGGGTTCGTTCAACAACGAGCTGGGTCATCCGTGGACGGTGCTGCGCGCCACCCGCAGCACCGACTATCTGATCCTGGAGATGTCGGCGCGTCATCCGGGCAACATCGCCGCGCTGGCCGCCATCGCGCCGCCCGCCGTCGGAGTGGTGCTCAACGTCGGCATGGCCCACCTCGGTGAGTTCGGTAGCCGCGAGGCCATCGCCGCAACCAAAGCCGAACTGCCGCAAGCTGTCCCGTCGTCCGGTGTGGTCGTGCTCAACGCCGACGATCCGGTGGTGGCGGCGATGGCGAAGGTGACGGCGGCGCGGGTGGTGCGGGTCAGCCGAGCAGCGCACACCCAGGCGGGCCCCAGCGACGTGTGGGCCGGGACGGTCAGCCTCGACGAGCTGGCCAGACCCCGCTTCACCCTGCACGCTCGCACCTGCAGCGTCGAGGTCCGGCTCGGCGTGCACGGCGAGCATCAGGTGAGTAATGCACTGTGCGCGGCCGCCGTCGCGCTGGAATGCGGCGCCACCCCCGACCAGGTGGCGACCGCGCTGGCCGGTGCCGGTCCGGTATCGCGACACCGCATGCAGGTGATCAACCGATCCGACGGCGTGACAGTAATCGACGACGCCTACAACGCCAACCCGGAGTCGATGCGGGCCGGGCTGCAGGCACTGGCCTGGGTCAGCCGGGAGGCCGGCCGGCAGCGGCGCAGTTGGGCGGTGCTCGGTGAGATGGCCGAACTCGGTGACGACGCACTGATCGAGCACGATCGCATCGGCCGGTTAGCCGTGCGCTTAGATGTCTCTCGACTGGTTGTCGTGGGAACGGGGAAAGTTATGAGCGCCATGCACCACGGCGCGGTCATGGAAGGGGCGCGGGGTTCAGAAGGTGAAGAAGCGGCCACGATCGTCGCCGACGCGGCCGCCGCGCTTGCGCTGCTGCGCGACGAACTGCGCTCGACAGATGTGGTGCTGGTCAAGGCGTCCAACGCCGCCGGGCTCGGCGAACTGGCCGACGCACTGATCGCGGACTGCGCCGGTGACAGCCAGGACGTTCGCCGATGAGGCAGGTCCTCGTCGCCGTCGGCATCTCGCTGATGGTGTCGATCCTGCTGACCCCGCTGCTCATCCGCCTGTTCACCCGGCAAGGCTTCGGCCACGAGATCCGCGAGGACGGCCCGCCGAGCCACAAGTCCAAACGTGGCACCCCGTCGATGGGCGGTGTGGCGATCCTGGTCGGCATCTGGGCGGGTTACCTGGGCACCCACCTCGCGGGCCTGGCGCTGGGTGGTGAGGGGCCGAGCGCCTCGGGTCTGCTGGTGCTGCTGCTGGCGACCGCGCTGGGTGCGGTCGGCTTCGTCGACGACCTGATCAAGATCCGCAAGGCGCGCAATCTGGGGCTGAACAAAACCGCCAAGGCCATCGGGCAAGTCACCGCCGCGGTGGTGTTCGGCGTGCTGGTGTTGCAGTTCCGCAACTCCGCGGGGCTCACACCGGCCAGCGCCAACCTGTCCTACGTGCGCGAAATCGCCACCGTCACGCTCGCCCCGGTGGTGTTCGTGTTGTTCTGCGTGCTGGTCGTCAGTGCCTGGTCGAACGCGGTCAACTTCACCGACGGCCTGGACGGGCTGGCCGGCGGTTGCATGGCGATGGTGACCGCCGCCTACGTGCTGACCACGTTCTGGCAATACCGCAATGCCTGCGCGACCGCGCCGGGCCTGGGCTGCTACAACGTCCGCGACCCGCTGGATCTGGCACTGATCGCAGCGGCGACCGCCGGTGCGTGCGTGGGATTTCTGTGGTGGAACGCGGCACCGGCGCGCATCTTCATGGGCGACACCGGGTCGCTGGGCCTGGGCGGGATCATCGCGGGGCTGTCGGTCACCAGTCGCACCGAGCTGCTCGCCGTCGTGCTGGGTTCGCTGTTCGTCGCCGAGATCACCTCGGTCGTCATGCAGATCCTCACTTTCCGCACCACTGGCCGCCGGGTGTTCCGGATGGCGCCGTTTCACCACCACTTCGAACTGGGCGGCTGGGCCGAGACGACGGTCATCATCCGCTTCTGGTTGCTCACCGCGATAAGCTGCGGGCTCGGCGTGGCCTTGTTCTACGGTGAGTGGCTCTCCGCGATCGGTGACTGAGGTGCTCGAGCCCCTGGATGCGGGTGCGCCGGTGCTGATCACCGGCGCCCGTGTGACGGGTCGCGCGATTCTTGCTGCCCTGGCCCGGTTCGGCGCCCGCCCGACGCTGTGCGACGACGACGCGGTCATGCTGCGCCCCTACGCCGAGCGCGGCGTCGCAACAATCGACACCGCCACCGCGACCCGGCAGGTCACCGACTACGCGCTGGTGGTGACCAGCCCCGGTTTCCGGCCCACCGCGCCGGTGCTCGCCGCGGCCGCGGCGGCCGGGGTGCCGATCTGGGGCGACGTGGAGTTGGCCTGGCGGCTCGACCGGTCCGGCCGGTACGGCGTGCCGCGGCGCTGGCTGGCGGTTACCGGCACCAACGGCAAGACCACCACCACCTCGATGCTGCATGCCATGCTCACCGCCGCGGGCCTGTCCGCGCAGCTGTGCGGCAACATCGGCAGCCCGGTGCTCGACGCGCTCACCCAACCGGCTGATCTGCTGGCCGTCGAGCTTTCCAGCTTCCAGCTGTATTGGGCGCCGTCCCTGCAACCGGCGGCCGGCGTCGTGCTCAATATCGCCGAGGACCATCTGGACTGGCACGGCACGATGGCTGACTACACCGCCGCCAAAGCCCGGGTGCTCGACGGCGGCGTGGCGGTGGTCGGGTTGGACGACCCGCACGCCGCGGCGCTGCTCCACACCGCCGCCGCGCCGGTGAAGGTCGGGTTCCGGCTCGGCGAACCAGCCGCGGGGGAGTTGGGTGTGCGCGACGGGCTCCTCGTCGACCGGGCGTTCGCCGATGACGTGCCGCTGACCCCGGCGGCCTCGATACCGGTGTCCGGCCCGATCGGTGTGCTCGACGCCCTGGCGGCCGCGGCGCTGGTGCGCAGTATTGGCGCGCCTGCCCGCGCCGTCGGCGACGGGCTGGCCTCGTTTCGCACCGGCCGGCACCGCGCCGAAGTGGTGGCCGTCGTCGACGGCGTCACCTTTGTCGACGACTCCAAGGCCACCAACCCGCACGCGGCCGAGGCATCGGTGCAGGCCTATCCGCGGGTGGTGTGGATCGCCGGCGGTCTGCTCAAGGGGGCGTCGGTGGAGGACACCGTCGCCAGGATCGCATCGCGGCTGGTGGGAGCGGTGCTGATCGGCCGCGACCGCGCCCAGTTCGCCGAGGCGTTATCACGACACGCACCGGATGTCCCCGTCGTCCAGGTAGCGACAGGCGAGGATGCTGATGTGTCTGCGACTTCTGAGTCTGCTGCTACCACCGCGGTGAGCGCCGTGGCGCCGTCCGGCGAGCCGGTCGGCGTGCAGGTCATGACGGCGGTGGTGGCCGCCGCCCGGGATCTGGCCCGGCCCGGTGACACGGTGCTGCTGGCGCCGGCCGGTGCTTCGTTCGACCAGTTCAGCGGCTACGGCGATCGGGGTGACGCCTTCGCCGCGGCCGCCCGGGCCGCGGCGGGCTGAGCGGGTGGGAAAGATGGTGGCCCGCTGGCGCCGCAGAGGTGCGAAGTCGAAAGACGCAGAGACGGTGCAGGGGTCACCCGACAGCGAGCCCGACGACGACGCCGCCACGTCAGAGCCGCCCGTCGAAGCAGCAGACACCGACGCCCGCAAACCGCAAGAGGCTGACGAACCCGAGCCGGCGCCTGCCACGGCGCCCCGGGGCCCACACACCCGATTCGGTGCCTGGCTGGGCCGGCCGATGACGTCCTTCCATCTGATCATCGCGGTGGCCGCGCTGCTCACCACCCTCGGCCTGATCATGGTGCTCTCGGCGTCCGGCGTCCGTTCCTACGACGACGACGGCTCGGCGTGGACGATCTTCGGCCGGCAGGTGTTGTGGACGGTGATCGGGCTGCTGGCGTGCTATGTCGCACTGCGCGTGCCGGTGCGCTTCATGCGCCGCACCGCCTTCTCCGGCTTCGCCATCAGCATCGTGCTGCTCGTGCTCGTGCTGGTGCCCGGCATCGGCAAGGAGGCCAACGGCTCCCGCGGTTGGTTCGTCATCGCGGGCTTTTCAATGCAGCCCTCCGAGTTGACCAAGATCGCCTTCGCCATCTGGGGTGCGCACCTGCTGGCCGCGCGGCGCATGGAGCGGGCCTCGCTGCGCGAGATGCTGATCCCGTTGGTGCCCGCCGCGGTGATTGCGCTGGGCCTAATCGTGGCGCAGCCCGACCTCGGGCAGACGGTGTCGCTGGGCATCATCCTGTTGGCGTTGCTGTGGTACGTCGGCCTGCCGCTGCGCGTCTTCGTCAGTTCGCTGCTCGCGGTGGTCATCGCGGCGGCGATCCTGGCGGTGTCCGCCGGCTACCGCTCCGACCGGGTGCGATCCTGGCTCGATCCGGGACAAGACCCGCAAGACTCCGGCTACCAGGCGCGACAGGCCAAGTTCGCGCTTGCCGAAGGCGGTGTGTTCGGCCACGGCCTGGGTCAGGGCACCGCGAAGTGGAACTACCTGCCCAACGCGCACAACGACTTCATCTTCGCCGTCATCGGCGAAGAGTTGGGGCTGGTCGGGGCGCTCGGGCTGCTGGCGCTGTTCGGGCTGTTCGGCTACACCGGGATGCGCATCGCCCGCCGCTCCGCCGACCCGTTCCTGCGGCTGCTGACTGCCGCCAGCACCATGTGGGTGATCGGCCAGTCGTTCATCAACGTCGGTTACGTCATCGGCCTGCTGCCGGTCACCGGTATTCAGCTGCCGCTCATCTCCGCCGGCGGCACATCAACGGCCACAACGCTTCTGATGGTCGGCGTAATCGCCAGCGCCGCCCGTCACGAACCGGAGGCGGTCGCGGCGCTGCGCGCCGGCCGCGACGACCGGATGACCCGGCTGCTGCGGCTGCCGCTGCCTGAGCCCTACGTGCCGACTCGGGTCGAAGCGCTCCGCGACCGGCTGCGCACCCGGCCCCAACCGGCAAGATCTTCGAAGCCCGCCCAAACCGCCAAACCGCCCAAAAAGCAGCCCAAGCCGGACCGCTCGTCGTCGGCCGGCCGGACGGCGCGCAAGGCGAAGTCCACCGCGGCGGGCCGACCGGAGCGCCGGTCGGGACAACCGTCGGGGCATCATGGAGGCGAACAGCGGTACGCCGGGCGGCCTCGGCCACGCGGCGGGCGCCCCCGCGCACTGGAAGGTCAGCGTTAGGCGGTGAACGACTCGGTCCCACAGCCCCCCGGAGACGTCGGGTTGTCCGTCGTCCTCGCGGGCGGTGGAACCGCCGGCCACGTCGAGCCCGCGATGGCCGTCGCCGACGCGCTGGCCGCCCTGGATCCGCAGGTCCGGATCACCGCACTGGGCACGGCACGCGGACTGGAGACCCGGCTGGTGCCCGAACGTGGCTACCCGCTGAAACTGATCACGCCGGTCCCGCTGCCGCGCAAACTCACCGGTGACCTGGCTCGGCTGCCGCCGCGGATCGTCCGTGCCGTGCGGGAAACCAGGGCGGTGCTCGAGGAGGTCTCCGCAGACGTCGTCGTCGGTTTCGGCGGGTACGTCGCGTTGCCGGCCTACCTTGCCGCGCGCGGACTGCGGCGCCGCCGCCGCATCCCGGTGGTCATCCATGAGGCCAACGCCAGCGCCGGGCTGGCCAACCGTGTCGGTGCGCGCTACGCGCAACGCGTGTTGTCGGCGGTGGCGAACTGTGGGCTGGGACGCACCGAGGTGGTCGGCGTGCCGGTCCGGGCCGCCATCGCCGACCTGGACCGTGCCGCATTGCGGGCCGCGGCGCGTGCGCACTTCGGCTTTGCCGAGGACGTACCGGTACTGCTGGTGTTCGGCGGTTCGCAGGGGGCGGCGTCGATCAACCGGGCGGTCGCCGCGGCGGCCGCCGACCTCGCCGCCGCCGGGGTCGCCGTGCTCCATGCCTACGGCGCCAAAAACACCCTCGAGTTGCCCGACGCCAGACCGGACGAGCCGCCGTACGTCGCGGTGCCCTACCTGAACCGGATGGACCTGGCTTACGCCGCCGCCGATTTGGCGATCTGCCGGTCCGGGGCGATGACCGTCGCCGAGGTCTCGGCCGTCGGCCTGCCCGCGGTTTATGTGCCGCTGCCCATCGGCAATGGTGAGCAGCGGCTCAACGCGCTGCCGGTGGTCGACGCCGGCGGCGGCATGCTGATCGCCGACGCCCAGCTGACGCCGGATTTCGTCGCCGAGCAGGTGGCCGGGCTGCTGACCGACGCGCCGCGGCTGGCGGCGATGACCAACGCCGCCGCCCGGGTCGGGCACCGTGACGCAGCACGGCAGGTGGCTTCCGTCGCGCTGGACGTGGCCCGCCAGACCCGACCGGCCGGTCAGCCGACGGGAGGCTGAGGGTGACCGAGCAGTCGTTGCCCGCGGAGCTGCGCCGGGTCCACATGGTCGGCATCGGGGGAGCGGGCATGTCAGGCATCGCCCGGATTTTGTTGGACCGCGGCGGCATGGTGTCGGGGTCGGACGCCAAGGAGTCGCGGGGTGTGCGCGCGCTGCGGGCCCGCGGCGCGTCGATCCGGATCGGCCATGACGCGTCGTCGCTGGATCTGCTGCCCGGCGGCCCGACGGCGGTGATCACCACCCACGCCGCGATCCCGAAGACCAATCCCGAACTCGTCGAAGCCCGCCGCCGCGGCATCCCGGTGGTGCTGCGCCCGGCGGTGCTGGCCAAGCTGATGGCCGGGCGCACCACGCTGATGGTCACCGGCACGCACGGCAAGACCACGACGACGTCGATGCTGATCGTCGCGCTGCAACACTGCGGCTGGGATCCGTCTTTCGCGGTGGGCGGTGAGCTCGGCGAGGCCGGCACCAACGCCCACCACGGCAGCGGTGACAGCTTCGTGGCCGAAGCCGACGAAAGTGACGGCTCCCTGCTGGAATACACCCCGAACGTGGCGGTGGTCACCAACATCGAGTTCGATCACCTGGACTTCTTCGGTGACGCGGACGCCTACGTGGCGGTGTTCGACTCCTTCGTGGAGCGCCTCGCACCAGGTGGTGCTCTGATCGTGTGCACCGACGACCCGGGTGCGGCTGCGTTGGCCGACCGCACCACGGCGCTGGGCATTCGCGTGCTGCGCTACGGCTCGCCGGAGGTCAGGCCTTCCGTTGAGCATGCCGGCACGCTGCTGTGGTGGGAGCAACAGGGCACTGGGGCGGTCGCCCACATCCAACTGGCCGGCGAGCCCCGACCGCGGGTGATGCGGCTTTCTGTGCCCGGCCGGCACATGGCGCTCAACGCGCTGGGGGCGCTGCTGGCCGCAGTCCAGGCCGGTGCGCCGGCCGAGTCGGTGCTCGACGGGCTGGCCGGTTTCGAAGGCGTGCGTCGCCGGTTCGAACTGATCGGCACCTCGGGAAGCGGCCGGGACGCGGTTCGGGTCTTCGACGACTACGCCCACCACCCGACCGAAATCAGCGCCACGCTCGCGGCGGTGCGCATGCTGCTGGAGCAAAGCGGGTCCGGTCGCGCGGTGGTGGTGTTTCAGCCGCATCTGTATTCGCGTACCAAGACCTTCGCCGCCGACTTCGGGCACGCACTGGACGCCGCCGACGAGGTGTTCGTGCTCGACGTCTACGGTGCGCGTGAACAACCGCTGGCCGGGGTGAGCGGGGCCAGCATCGCCGAGCACACCCATGTGCCGGTGCACTATCTACCGGACATGTCCGCCGTCGCCCATACAGTGGCCGCCGCCGCCGAGCCGGGCGACGTCGTGGTGACGATGGGCGCCGGTGACGTGACGCTGTTGGCGCCGGAGATCGTCACCGCGTTGCGGGTGCGAGCCAACCGCAGCGTGCCGGGCCGGCACGGAGCCCGGCGGTGAGCGAGCAAGACGGCGGTCCGGTGACCGAACGCCCGGTGCCGGTGCCGGCCGTGTCCGAGGAGGCGGCGGGCAATCGGGGCGCGGTGACGGAGAGCGTCGACGCCCCACCCGATGCCGCGTCGTCCGGCGAGGACGAACACCCCGACTTCGAGGGCCCACGCCGGCGCGCGCGCCGGGAACGCGAAGAACGCCGCGCCGCCCAGGCGCGCGCCACCGCGATCGAGCTGGCTCGCCGCGAGGCCAAGCGCAAGGCGCGGGGCGCGCCGCCGACTGATTCGGCACCCCGGGGTACCGTGCGCGGTTTGAAAACGGCGCTGCTGTTGATCTTGATGGCGGTGCTGACCGTCGCGTTGGGGCTGGTGCTGTACTTCACGCCGGTGATGTCGGCGCGCAGCATCGTCGTCGTCGGACTCGCCACCGTCACTCGCGGGGAGATTCTCGACGCGGCCAAGGTGCGACCGGGCATGCCGCTGCTGCAGATCGACACTGACCGGGTCGCCGATCGGGTGGCCGCGATTCCGCGGGTGGCCAGCGCCCGGGTGCAGCGCCAGTACCCGTCGGCGCTGCGCATCACGATCGTGGAGCGGGTGCCGGTCGTGGTCAGGGACTATCCCGACGGGCCGCACCTCTACGACCGGGACGGCGTCGACTTCGCGGTCGCGCCGCCGCCGCCGGCACTGCCGTATCTGGACGTCGACAACCCCGGACCGTCGGACCCGGCGACCAAAGCCGCGCTGCAGGTGCTGACTGCGCTGCGCCCGGAGGTCGCCGGTCAAGTCAGCCGGATCGCGGCACCCTCGGTGGCCTCCATCACGCTGACGCTGACCGACGGGCGGGTGGTGGTGTGGGGAACCACCGACCACACCGAGGAGAAAGCGCAGAAGCTCGCGGCGCTGTTGACGCAGCCCGGTCACACCTACGACGTGTCCAGTCCGGATTTGCCGACCGTCAAATAACGCGCTCGCGGGCGGCCAAGCCTGCGTGACGTTCGGCGTCGGTCGTCGCCCCGGCGCGACGGTGGCCGGGCAGGCCCGGCGAACACCGCTGGATGAGAAAAATTCGCCGAAATTCGGCGCGGCGCGTCGGCGCGCCTGCATCGTTCCCGGGCGCCGTCCCCATACCGTTCTGGTCACGCGGAACTACTTGACATAACTGTAAGCCTCTGGTTGAGGTTGAGGGTTTTCGGGAAGCCAGTTAGCTCCGCTTTACGCCAGTCCCCATCAGGGAGGAAAGACGCAATGATGACCCCACCGCACAACTACCTCGCCGTCATCAAAGTCGTAGGTATCGGCGGTGGCGGCGTCAACGCCATAAACCGGATGATCGAGCAGGGCCTCAAAGGCGTGGAGTTCATCGCCATCAACACCGACGCCCAGGCCCTGCTGATGAGCGATGCCGACGTCAAGCTCGACGTGGGGCGCGACTCGACCCGCGGGCTCGGTGCCGGCGCCGACCCGGAGGTCGGGCGCAAAGCGGCCGAGGACGCCAAAGACGAGATAGAAGAGCTGCTGCGCGGCGCCGACATGGTGTTCGTCACCGCCGGTGAGGGCGGCGGAACCGGCACCGGCGGCGCACCCGTCGTCGCGACCATCGCCCGCAAGCTGGGTGCGCTGACCGTCGGGGTGGTCACCCGGCCGTTCTCCTTCGAGGGCAAGCGGCGCGGCAACCAGGCCGAGAACGGGATCGCGGCGCTCCGGGAGAGCTGCGACACCTTGATCGTGATTCCCAACGACCGGCTGCTGCAGATGGGCGACGCGGCGGTCTCGCTGATGGACGCCTTCCGCAGCGCCGACGAAGTGCTGCTCAACGGCGTGCAGGGCATCACCGACCTGATCACCACCCCGGGTCTGATCAACGTGGACTTCGCCGACGTCAAGGGCATCATGTCGGGTGCCGGCACGGCGCTGATGGGCATCGGCTCGGCACGCGGTGAGGGCCGCGCACTCAAGGCCGCCGAAACCGCGATCAACTCCCCGCTGCTGGAAGCGTCGATGGAAGGCGCCCAGGGCGTGCTGATGTCGATCGCCGGCGGCAGCGACCTGGGTCTGTTCGAGATCAACGAGGCTGCGTCGCTGGTGCAAGACGCCGCTCACCAGGACGCCAACATCATCTTCGGGACCGTCATCGACGACTCGCTGGGCGACGAAGTGCGCATCACGGTGATCGCCGCCGGCTTCGACGCCCTCGGTCCCGGCCGCAAGCCGGTCGTCAGCGCACCCGCCGGCGCACATGCCGCGCCTGCCGGCGCCCAGACGATCGCGCCGGCCGCGGCCGGCAAAGTGACGTCCAGCATGTTCGAGCCGGCCGACGCGGTCAGCGTGCCGCTGCACACCAACGGCTCGACGCTGAACCTCGGCGGTGGCGACGACGAGGACGTCGACGTGCCGCCCTTCATGCGCCGCTGACCCACGGCCACCGGGCTTGGATACTGGTCCAAGTGAGCTACCGGATCCGCCGGGTGACGACCACCCGGGCGGGCGGCGTCTCGGCGCCGCCGTATGACACCTTCAATCTCGGCGACCATGTCGGTGACGATCCGTCCGCCGTCGCGGCCAACCGGACCCGGCTGGGTGAAGCCATCGGGCTGGGACCCGAGCGGGTGGTGTGGATGAATCAGGTGCACGGCGTTCGGGTCGCGGTGGTCGACGAGCCGCAAAACGCCGCCGTCGGCGGCGAGGTAGGCACCGACGCGATGGTCACCCGCGCCCCGGGGCTGGCGCTGGCGGTGATCACCGCCGACTGCGTGCCGGTGCTGCTGGCCGACGCGCGGGCCGGGGTGGTGGCAGCAGCGCACGCCGGCCGGGTAGGTGCCCAACAAGGCGTCGTCGCTCGCACCGTGGCAGTGATGCAGTCACTCGGTGCGCACCCCTCCGACATCTCGGCGCTGCTCGGGCCGGCGGTCAGCGGACGGAACTACGAAGTGCCCGCCGCGATGGCCGACGACGTCGAGGCGACGCTGCCGCACAGCCGCACCACCACCGCCCGGGGCACCCCCGGGCTTGACCTGCGGGCAGGAATCGCCTGGCAGCTCAAGCATTTGGGCATCGACGCGATCGACGTCGATCCTCGCTGCACGGTGGCCGACCGGGCTTTGTTCAGTCACCGCCGTGATGCACCGACGGGGCGGCTGGCGTCATTGGTGTGGATGGAATGACTGCGGTGCCAACCGACAGTTCAGCCCGGGTCAGCCGAAGATCCGAATTGGCCGACGCTTTGGCCGCACTTCGCCGGCGGCTTGCCGCGGCCGCCCAAGAGGCGGGGCGCAATGTCGAAGAAATCGAACTACTGCCGGTCACGAAATTCTTTCCGGCATCAGATGTCGAGATGCTGTTCGAATTGGGTTGCTCGTCGTTCGGTGAATCGCGTGAGCAGGAGGCGTCGGCGAAGATCGCCGAGTTGTCCGGTGGCGCGGGTCCGGACGCGCGAGCTATCCGGTGGCACATGGTCGGGCAGATCCAGCGCAACAAAGCGCGGTCGCTGGCGCGGTGGGCGCATACGGTGCACTCGGCCGGCAGCGCGCGGGTGGTCAGCGCGCTCGAACGCGCGGTAGGCGCCGCTGCGCAGGAGGGTGAGCGCAGCGGTCCGCTGCGGGTCTACCTGCAGCTCAGCCTCGACGGCGATGTGTCGCGCGGTGGGGTCGACATCTCGGTGCCCGGGGCGGTCGACGAGCTCTGCGCCCAGGTGGCTAACTGCCCGCATCTGGAGTTGATCGGGCTGATGAGCATCCCGCCGCTGAGCTGGGATGCCGAAGCAGCTTTTGCGCGTCTGCAAGCCGAACACGCGCGGGCGCTCGAGGCGCATCCAGGTGCGGTGGGGCTGTCTGCCGGCATGTCCGGCGACCTGGAAGCTGCGATCGAACACGGTTCGACGTGTGTGCGTGTCGGTACCGCGCTATTGGGCCCTCGACCGTTACGGTCACCGTGAACAGTCACTGTAGTCACACCTTCATCACAGACACCGGATCACGAGCTTCCCAGAAGGGTCACGCGATGAGCACACTGCACAAGGTCAAGGCCTATTTCGGGATGGCGCCGATGGAGGATTACGACGACGAGTACTACGACGACCGTGCGCCCGCCCGCGCCGGTTACCCGCGGCACCGGGCGTTCGACGACGGCTACCGCCAGTACGGCAATCCTGACGGACCCGAGTACGACGACCCGCGCGGTGAGGCACCCGACTACCCCGGCCCGAGCGGTTTCCGCGGCGGTTACGGCGACGATCAGCGATTCCACCCACGCGACTTCGAGCGCAACGACCTCGGCCGGCCGCGCTTCGGCATGCTGCGCAACTCCACCCGCGGCGCGCTGGCGATGGACCCGCGCCGGATGGCGATGCTCTTCGAGGAGGGCAGCCCGTTGTCGAAGATCACCACATTGCGGCCCAAGGACTACAGCGAAGCCCGGACCATCGGCGAGCGCTTCCGCGACGGCACACCGGTGATCATGGACCTGGTGACGATGGACAACGCCGACGCCAAACGGCTGGTCGACTTCGCGGCGGGCCTGGCTTTCGCCCTGCGAGGCTCATTCGACAAGGTGGCGACCAAAGTCTTCTTGCTGTCACCGGCGGATGTCGACGTGACACCCGAGGAGCGCCGCCGCATCGCTGAGACGGGCTTCTACGCCTACCAGTAGTCGGCGGGCAAGGGAGGATGTGGGCCGGCCGCAGCACTCGGTAGGCTGGCGGTCGTCGCGCTGGTCGGCCGGTCGCGATGCCGACACCGCGGTGTCGGCTTGAATGTCGGCTTGAATGTGGGTCACGTCACATCTCTTTTGGTTAGGTCGGGTTCTCGTTGGCGCTGTTCTTCCACATCCTTGGATTCGCGCTGTTCATCTTCTGGCTGCTGCTGATCGCCCGGGTCGTCGTCGAGTTCATCCGCTCGGTGAGCCGGGATTGGCGTCCGCGCGGAGCCACTGTGGTGATCCTGGAGGTCATCATGAGCCTGACCGACCCGCCGGTGAAGCTGCTCCGCCGGCTGATACCCCAGCTCACCATCGGTGCCGTCCGGTTCGACCTGTCGATCATGGTGCTGCTGCTCGTCGCGTTCATCGGTATGCAGGTCGCACTCAACGTCCGCGGCTGAACGGGTTCGCATCGTCTTGGTCCCGGCTTGGTAAAGACACGTTCGCCCAAGCCATTTCGGGCGTAATAATCGAACGCTAAGACGTGTATTTGGCGTGTCTTAGATTTTGAAATTAGGTCTTATTTGGCGGGCATATCGGCGACTTGCGGTTCTCTTGTGACAGGATGGACGCCAGTTGCAGTCCGGCAAGCGCACCGTTCTACACTTTCCTGATCTGTTTGAAGTATTAGACCCGAGGGGGCAGACAATGCCGCTTACACCAGCCGATGTCCACAATGTGGCGTTCAGTAAGCCGCCGATCGGCAAGCGGGGTTACAACGAAGATGAGGTCGATGCCTTCCTCGACTTGGTGGAAAACGAGCTGACTCGCCTCATCGAGGAGAATTCCGATCTGCGGCAGCGCGTCAACGAACTCGATCAGGAACTGGCCGGCGCCCGCTCCGGCAATGGGGCCAGTCAGACAACCGAGGCCATTCCGCTGTACCGGCCGGAACCGGAACCGGAACCGGAACCGGAGCCCGAACCGGTCAGGCCTGCGCCCGAGCCGGTGGCGGCACCTGCAGCGGCTTCGGTTTCTACGGCGTCCAACGAGGAAAACGCGTTGCGAGCGGCCAAGGTGCTCAGCTTGGCCCAGGACACCGCCGACCGCCTCACCAGCACGGCCAAAGCCGAATCCGACAAGCTGCTCGCCGATGCTCGGGCCAACGCCGACCAAATCCTGGGCGACGCCCGGCGGGAGGCCGAGACTACCGTCGCCGAAGCCCGCCAGCGGGCCGACGCGCTGCTCTCCGACGCTCAGAACCGCTCCGAGACGCAGCTGCGGCAGGCGCAGGAGAAGGCGGACGCGCTGCAGGCCGACGCCGAGCGCAAGCACTCGGAGATCATGGGCACGATCAATCAGCAGCGCACGGTGCTCGAGGGCCGTCTCGAGCAGCTGCGCACGTTCGAGCGCGAGTACCGTACCCGGCTCAAGACCTACCTGGAGTCCCAGCTGGAAGAACTGGGCCAGCGCGGCTCGGCTGCGCCGGTTGACTCCAGCGCGTCCAACGAGGCTGGTGGGTTCAACCAGTTCAACCGGGGCAACAACTAGCACGACGCACGCCGCACACCCGGTCGGTGTGCTGGCAGTGTGCCCCCGTCCGTCAGAGGATGATCGATGCTGATTATCGCGCTTGTGCTTGCGGTGATAGGTCTCGCCGCCCTGGTCTTCGCGGTCGTCACCAGCAATGAGTTCATCGCCTATATCTGCATCGCCGCCAGTGTGCTCGGCGTCGTCCTGTTGATCGTCGATGCGCTGCGGGAGCGTCAGCGACGCACGGTCGGCGCTGACACACCGGAAAGCCCGGATCGTGCGGCCGCCGAGGCCGAGCACGGGACGGCTACACCGGCGCGCAGTCAAGTCAGCGCCGAGGACTACCCCGAGGAGGTCGAAGGCGACGCCGGCGACGCATCGTCTCCGGGCACCGAATCGGGTGCGGGCGCCAGCGCCGAGCCGGGCGGCTCAGACGAATACGACCACGACACCGCAGGGCAAAGCGCCGCTGCCAAGGACGACCCAGACGAGACCGGTTAGCGGGCGGTCAATTCCGGCGGTGTGGTCAGCAGCCGGCGTACTTCGTCGTCTGTGACTTGGTGGAAGTCGGCGAAAACCTGTCCGACGGCCTCAAAGTGGACCGGCGTTACTGCGCACACGACCTCGTCGGCTTCTCGGTTGAGCTGCTCGCACACCGCAGTCGGGCCGACCGGCACCGCCACGACGATCGACCCGGGACCGAGAGCACGCAACGCGCGCACCGCTGCCAACATGCTCGCGCCGGTGGCGATCCCGTCGTCGACGAGAATGACGGTCTTGCCCCGCGGATCGGCGGGAGGACGGTCACCACGGTAGGCGTGCTCGCGCCGTCGTAACTCCGCCGCTTCGCGCTGGACCACCGCCCGGATCTGCTCCGCACTGACGCCCACGCTGGCGACGACGTTGTCGTTCATCACGATCCCGCCACCGCTGGCCAGCGCCCCCATCGCCAACTCGTCCCAGTTCGGCACACCGAGCTTGCGGACCACAAAGACATCGAGTGCGGCGGGCAGGGCCGCGGCCACCTCCCAGCCCACCGGCACACCGCCGCGCGGCAGTCCCAGCACCAGCAGGTCGTCTTTGCCCCGGTAGGACGCCAAGTCTTCGGCGAGCACGCGACCGGCTTCCCGGCGGTTCCGGAAGGTCCGCCGAGGCGTTCGCCGGACGAAGCCCGCCGGCATCACGTCGCTCCCGGCTTGTCTGGGTGGCCGTCACGCTGGTGTCGTTGCCCGCGGAACGCGATCTCGCTACCCGGCGTCATCTCACCGTCGAGCAGGTGGTCGGCGATGAGCTTGCGGGTCAGGTTGTCGGGCATCGTGGCGGTAGGGATACCCGCTACGGCGGCACACTCACCCCGGCGCCGGCGGTGACGGTGTCCGAACCCGTCCCGGAGGTAGAGCCGATGTGCCTGTCTCCGAGCGACACATCTCGCCCCGGTCCGTGAGTTGTCGCTGTGAGCACGGGCACCACGGGTAGTGCTGTCCCCGGGATGCCTGCCCCCCGCCAGCGACGGGACGCCCGGCGGCAGTTGTGGGATTGGGTGACGTCCACACGGTGTCCGAGGGGGAACGCTGGCAACTCGACATCACCCACTGGCGACTCGCCGACCGCACCGACGTGGAGATCCTCAACATCCTCGACGACCACTCCCGGCTGTGCCTGCGCAGCGATACCCTCGATGTGTTCAAGGCCGGCGACGTCAATAGCAGCTTCAACAAAGCCGTTGCCGCCTATGGCAATCCGGCCAGCCTGCTCAGCGACAACGGAGCCGTTTTCACCGGCCGTTACCGCGGCACCGGCCGCGTCGCCCTTGAAGTCACCCTGCATGCCTGCGGCATCAGCTTTGGTCACTGCCGCCCCTACCATCCGCAAACCTGCGGCAAAGTGGAGCGCTTCCACCAAACCCTCAAAAAATGGCTCATCCACCAGCGCCCGGCGCCAACCATCGCGCAGCTACAAGCCCAGCTCGACACTTTCTGCGCCTACTACAACACCGTGCGCCCGCACCGCGCACTTGGCCGTCGCACCCCCCGGCAGGCCTACCTGGCCCGACCCAAAGCAACCCCGACCGGCACCCCACTGCATGCCGGCGCTTATCGCATCCGCCACGACCGCATCGACAGCAACGGCAAGCTCACCCTGCGCCACAACAGCCGCCTCCACCACATTGGCATGGGCCGCCGCCACGCCGGCACTCACGTCTTGATCCTCGTCCACGACTTACACATCCGAGTGGTGACTACCGACGGCCAACTCCTGCGAGAGCTTCACCTCGACCCGACCAGGAACTACCAACCACAAACAAAACCGTGAACGATGTCCTGAGACACATGTGCACGATGTCCCGAGACATCGCAACGGTGTCCGAGGGGGGACTTGAACCCCCACAGAGCTACCTGGTCAAAGCGTTAAAGCACGCTGTAACTGCTAAAAGACATCAATGGACTTCACTCTAGTTACCTTAAGTCCGACGGAGTTTGTGTCCAACGTGCGTCCACAGCAACCCAAGATCTTCGACTCCGAGCTGCGGCTCATCGCCGCCGTACGCCGTTTAACCCGCGAGCACGGCGGCGAGGCGACGAGCTATATACACGTCGGCCATCTATTGCAGCACCTTAGCGCGCGTGGAGTACGGCTCGCAGGGCCACGCGTCCAAGTACGTCGTGCTCGACCCCGGATCACGTGGCGTTCTGCGGCCTCCCGGTGTGGTTGTTTCCTTCCGCGGAGTGCTCTAGGCGGGCCCCGGGGTCTGCGTGGTACGAAGAACAGGTGAAAAACATCAAACGAATCGCAGCCGCGACTGCCATCACCGCAGGTCTAGGACTTGCGGGTCTGGGCGCGGCGAGCGTCGCTGAGGCATTCCCCGGGCCTGCCGGGCCGTTGCCCGACTATCACTGGTGTCCCGGCGAGGGGTGGGACCCGGGCTGGGGTCTCAACTGGGACTGGGGCCGCTGCCACGACGACAACTATTACGACGGCGACCCCCGCGACGCGGGCCACTGGCACGGGCCCGGCGGCTGGGACCCGGGCCGCCCGGGTGCCCCCGGCCCGAACCCCGGCTGGGACCCCGGCCGCGGCTGGTAAGCCGGCCCCAACCCCCCTGGCAGGGAGTCGACGCTGAGATGGCGAGGGGGATGAGCAGCTGATTGCGTGTGATTCACACACAATCTCGCAATCTCGACACGCCCCCGACCAGCGTCGACGGGCGAACTCCTTGACATGATGGTTGCCATGCCCGACAAGCGGGACCAAACCCGCTGACAGGACCCACCTCGCTGGCAGAGCTGCGAGCGTGGCTGAACAGTGACGAGGCCAGCTACTTGGCCGACCTGCAGGCTCACGGCGTGCCGACCGGGCCGCCCTTCACCCCAATCCCTGCCGGATACAACATCTGCGGTAGAGCTCTGAACTGCGGGTTTGCGCTGTGTGGCTAACGCTGAGGCAGGGTGTCACGCCGTAACACTGTTACAAGCGTCTGGCCCCTCGTCAGCGACGCCCCGCCGGTCATGCTGACCTCGACGAGTTGCTCGATGAGCGCCTTGCACCGCGGTGGGACGGCGAGTTCGGGGTAGCCGCCCGCAGGCCCGGTCTAGCTACGACCATCACTGAAGACCACGCCGCCGAGGCCCCGTCGGCGGGTCGATGGCTGCTCACGCTGGTGCAATGCTCCGACGAGACCGTGGTTAGCGAAGTACTTTGTGATAGTGGACATCGTTCTTGGCGTGTCGGTATCACCGGCGACGGTTCGCATGCTGCTGATTGAAGGTGAAAACGCCGACGGGCTCACCGTCGACGAGGATAACTTCGACGTCGCTGCCGACGACGAATCAGCAACCTCCACTGCTGCCGATCAGTTGATCGCCGCGATTCGAGGCACTCGGGAAAGCGCCGTCCAAGCCGGGCACGTACTGATGTCAACCGGCGTGACGTGGACCGAGCCGGCCGACGCCGTTGCGTTGCGGGACGCGTTGGGCTCCAGTGAGGTCGGTCAGGTCATGTTGGTCTCGCCGCTGCTTGCCGCGGCTGTGCTGGCTCAGACGGTCGGTGGCGCGATGGGGTACGCGTATACCGCGCTGCTGTTCATCGAGGCGCAGAGCGCGACGTTGGCTGTGGTGGACACCTCCGACGGTGCGATTGTCGATTTGCACCGGCATCTCATGCATAGCGCTGAGGCGTCGGCGGAGTTGGCCGAGATGGTCACCGGTCTGGATGCGCTGGAATCACGCCCGGACGGTGTGTTCGTCGTCGGTTGCGGTGTCGACATCGTCCCGATCAAGCCGCGATTGGACGGTGCCACCACACTTGCGGTGAATGCACCCGAAGAACCCGACATGGCGCTCGCCCGCGGGGCCGCGCTGGCGTCGGCGAACGCGACATTGTTCGCCTCGTCGACCGCCGCGCTGGCTTACGCGAAGGATCCGGGAACTGGAGAGGTCGACCTTTACGCGGTGGCGCCCGCATACCTCGACCTTTCCGGTAACGCCCAGCTAGGCGCTGGAGCTCTCGCCTACAGCGCCTCCCCGGATGATGACTACGACCAGCGGCTTCGCGCGCCCCAACCTTTCCTGCTCGCCGGTAGTGGATTGGCGGCAGTTTTGCTCATCGGCGTTGTGGCGCTGGTCGTGTCGCTGGCGGCCGGCGACCGCCCGACAATCGGTCAGCGTCCCCGCCCCGGTGCGAACGTCGTCCCGACCAAGCCGCTGCCGGCACCGAACGCGCAACCTGCTGCTCAAGCCGCACCACGAGCGCCCTCTGCCCCTCCCGCAGCGCCTGCCCAACCCCCGGAAGCAATCCCGGAGCCGGCGCCCGTGGTGGCACCCCGCTTGGCTGCGGCGCCGGTCCGTCAGGCGCCTCGCCGGCCACCGGCATATGCGCCGTCCCCTGTGCAAGCGCCTGCACCAAAGCCGCCGACTGCCCCGGCTCCGCCGGCTGCCCCGGCTCCGCCGGCTGCCCCGGCTCCGCCGGCCCCGGCCCTCGAGGCTCCGGCGCCCGAATTACCGCCACCGGCTGCCCCACCGCCGGCGCCCAGCATGCCGCCGATGACGATGTATCTGCACCTGCCGTTCCTCACGGTGCCGATTCCCATCAACCCGCCACCGCCACCGCCACCGCCGCCGCCCGAGCCGTAGGCCGCGGGAATGTCGGCTAACTGACGCGAGGGGTGTCGGTCGGCTCAGCCTCGCCCGGCTGTTCGCCTGGTTCCTCGGCTTGTGCCTTGACAGCAGAAGGTGCCCTGCAAGTCTGGCCGCGTACAGGTTTTGGGGTCCCATGATGTAGGTGCCGAAGCCGCTGCTCGACATTGCCCGCACCACCGCCAGACCACCGCGACGGCCACGCGCCGAGGCCGACCGCAGCTGTTCGAGCAGCGCAACCAGCACCTTCGCCGCGGCCGGCTGAGCCGACACCGCCCGCGGGTTATCCAAAATCTCCGCCAACGAGACGGCCGCAGCAGCCAAACCGGGGCGCCGATTCGTCCCCATCGCCTCTATCTCGGCCATCACCGCTGTAACAACGCCGCCGATGGGTGTTTGCTGGGGGTGTGTTGCCGCCGAAGGTGCATTTGCGCTGTTCAGAGGGCCGCTAGAAGCTGGTGGCAGCAACACCAAACTGGGGGTCGCCGGCTCAGCAAACATCCCAACCGACTCCGCAATCCGCTGCCGACGAGCCCGCTGATATTCATTCTCAGCGCATTTGCACTGGTCACAGCGACAACCCCGCCGGCAGCGGGCCCGGCCATGCCGCTCATTACCGCTCATGTTTGCTCCGAAGCACCGACGGTTTGCTGGCATTGCTGGTGTAAAAAAGTGTGTTGTTGAGAACTCGTTTGCGAAATATGCCGGGGGCCCTCGACTCCCAATGGCCGCTCCCCCGCCGAGGTTTGACCTGCCCCTCTTTGTTGCATCGTCGCAGGTCAGCGGCTTACGCGCTGGTGGTCGGTGGGGGGCCGGTTTGTTTGCGGGGTTTGCTCACCATGGTCTAGGTAGTTTGCTGGGTTCGCGGCAGTTTTGCTAGGGCGGTCGACAGTTTGCCGGGGTTAACGGAGGGGGCACGAAAGTCGCAGCAGACGACCAACCGGACCAGCCTTCGGCTAGGAACATTTTTCGCCACGCCAAACGGCGTAACACTGTCGCACCGGCAGTCTGTCATGCATTAGCTACCTGGGCCGTCGAGGCACGGGTAGGCGCCCGCACCGATCGTGGTCTGCCAACGTATCTCACACGCGCTCGGCCGTCATGCCCATCTCGATCCATCCCTGGCACGGGCCGCTCAAGATGTCGGTGTGCATGACCCCGGCAAGTGTTCCGTTGGCTTGGGGCGTGTAGCGCACATTGGATCGGGCCGGAGTCCATTGGATCGTGGTGTCGGGCATCATGCAGTCCCACTGAAAATCGCTGACTTGCGTCCAGGACGACCCGTCCCAAATGAATTGCACCGGTTGCGGAACCGTCGGGTTGCTCGGCGGAGGGCCGCTTACGATCGTGGCGACGCATTTTCCGTTTGTGCAGCTTGACCGGAATCCGTAGGTGTCAGTGTGCTGCACCTCGGCGTCACCTACGGCCATGCTAGTCCCGGACTTTGGACCGACCATGAACGTGATCGCGTACTCGCCGTTCCAGGACGGAGTGTCGGCGATAGCAGTTGGGGGAAGCGACAGGGCGATCGTGAGGGGCGCGGCGCACGAACCGATTAAGGCGCACAAACTGACGAGACCACTCAGTCGGTCGCGGGCCATCGTTTCTCCTCGGGTTCGTGCCCCATCTTTATAGTGTTATGCCGCGCCATCGCCGACAAGCTTCCTAGGGGCCGGAAAGTACTGAATAGCATGCGGCATCTCAGTGCACCGCAATGCTGTCCAGGTCGGGCAGGAGTTCGAGGTCGGGCAGACGAAGGGCAAGGAGAATCGGATGGTGCCGGTAGCGGCGTCGGTGCTGTCTCGGCTGGCGGTACGGTGCGAGGGCCGCTTGGCGGCCGATCTGCTGTTCCCAGCGCGGGACGGCGGATATTTGAAACGCCCCTCCTACGACTCAACCGGGTGGTTCAACAGGGCGGTAGAGCGGGCACAGGTGCAGACGATCACGCCGCACGATCTGCGCACACGTGCGCAAGCCTGGCGGTCAGTTCCGGCGCAAATGTCCTTGCGGTATCGAGGATGCTCGGCCACAAGGACCCGAGCGTCACACTGCGGATATACGCCGACCTGTTCGACAGCGACCTCGATGCGGTAGCCGTCAACCTGGACGCGAAAATTTCGGGCAGTGTCCACACCGTGTCCAAAGAGCTTGCCGACCGTCGTCGCAAGCGCCGCATAACCGCTGTCTAGCTGCGTCGATGCGTTTGCCTGGTTGTGTGTCCGAGGGGGGACTTGAACCCCCACGCCCATTAATAGGGCACTAGCACCTCAAGCTAGCGCGTCTGCCATTCCGCCACTCGGACCGAATCGATCGGCAGCTAAGGCTATCGGATCGACCAGCACTACCCAACTCGCGCTGCCCGGCGCTAGCGGTCGATGGTAGGAAAGGTGGTTGTGACGGCTGCTTCCGGTGTACCGGTCGACGAGGTCGCCGCTGTGGTCAGCCGGCTGATCCAATTCGACACCACCAACACCGGTGATCCGGACACCACCAGAGGCGAGGCCGACTGCGCCCGGTGGGTCGCCGCCCAGCTCGAGGAAGTGGGCTACCGAACCGAATATGTCGAATCCGGTGCACCTGGTCGGGGCAATGTGTTCGCCCGCCTGGCCGGGGCCGACAGTTCCCGCGGGGCGCTGCTGGTGCACGGCCATCTCGACGTGGTGCCCGCCCTGGCCGCCGACTGGAGCGTGCACCCGTTCTCCGGTGCCATCGAGGACGGGTACATCTGGGGACGCGGCGCGGTCGACATGAAGGACATGGTGGGCATGATGATCGTGGTCGCGCGCCACTTCCGGCAGGCCGGCATCGTGCCGCCGCGCGACCTGGTGTTCGCCTTCGTCGCAGACGAGGAGAACGGCGGCAGCTTGGGGGCGCAGTGGCTGGTGGACCACCGGCCGGAGCTGTTCGCTCGCGTGACCGAGGCGATCGGTGAGGTCGGCGGGTTTTCGCTGACGGTGCCGCGCCGCGAAGGCGGCGAACGTCGGCTGTATCTGATCGAGACCGCCGAGAAAAGCCTGCAGTGGATGCGACTGACCGCGCAGGGCCGCGCCGGGCATGGCTCGATGGTGCACGACAACAACGTCGTCACCTCGCTTGCCGAAGCGGTCGCTCGGCTGGGTCGTCACCAGTTTCCGCTGGTGCTCGTCGACGCCGTCGCTGAATTCCTCACCGCGGTCGGGGAGGAGATTGGATACGCCTTCGACGCTGAGTCGCCTGACCTGGAAGGTTTCGTCGAGAAGCTCGGGCCCATCGCCCGCATCGTCAAGGCCACGCTGCGCGACACTGCCAACCCGACGATGCTCAACGCCGGCTATAAGGCGAACGTGGTGCCGGCGATCGCCGAAGCCGTCGTCGATTGCCGAGTGCTGCCCGGTCGGCTGCCGGCTTTCGAAGCCGAAGTCGACGAACTGATCGGGCCGGACGTCACCCGCGAATGGATCACCTCACAGCCCTCGTACGAGACGGCGTTCGACGGTGATCTCGTCGACGCGATGAACGCCGCGTTGCTGGCCGCAGATCCCGACGCGCGGACGGTGCCGTACATGCTGTCCGGCGGCACCGACGCGAAAGCGTTCGCGCGGTTAGGGATTCGCTGTTTCGGCTTCATTCCGCTGCGGCTGCCGCCGGAACTCGACTTCGCGGCGTTGTTCCACGGCGTAGACGAGCGGGTACCCGTCGAGGCGCTGAAATTCGGCACCCAGGTGCTGGCCAATTTCTTGCAACACTGCTAGCCCCAAGTACAGGAGAGGACCGAGCATGAGCGCACCGCCCGACCCGTACGCCGGATTGCCCGAGCTGCCGACGTTTGCGCTGACGTCGTCGTCGGTCACCGACGGACAGCCCCTGGCCAACGCCCAAGTCAGCGGCATCATGGGTGCAGGTGGTGAAGACGTCAGTCCGCAGCTGAGCTGGTCCGGCTTTCCCGAGGGAACCCGCAGCTTCGCGGTCACCGTCTACGACCCGGACGCGCCCACGCTGTCCGGGTTCTGGCACTGGGCCGTGGCCAACCTGCCCGCCGATGTCACCGAGTTGCCGGAGGGCGCCGGCGACGGCAGTGAGCTGCCCGGCGGCGCACTGACGCTGCGCAACGACGCGGGCCAGCGCCGCTACATCGGGGCTGCGCCGCCCGCGGGTCACGGCCCGCACCGCTACTACATCACTGTGGCCGCCGTGGACGTCGACAAGCTCGACCTTCCCGAGGACGCGACACCGGCGTTTCTCGGCTTCAATCTGTTCCAGCACGCCATCGCCCGGGCAGTGATCCACGGCACTTATGAGCAGCGGTAGCGCTAACCGCTTCGTGTCGCCGATCCGACGGCCTCGCTCAGCGAGCTGAACCCGCCGTCACGGAGCCGGCAAGCTATTCCGTCATGGATGGCCTTGGCCCATAGGCCGCCCCCGTAAACGAAACCGGTATAGCCCTGCAGCAGCGAAGCGCCGGCGACGATGCGGTCCCACGCGTCGTCGGCGGTTTCGATGCCGCCGACGCTGATCAGCACCAGCCGGTCGCCCACCCGCGGGTAGAGCCGGCGCAGCACCTCGGCGGCCCGCCGTGCGACCGGCGGCCCTGATACACCGCCGGGCCCGAGCTGCTCGGCATCCGGCGTCAGCAGGCCGGCGCGGGACACCGTGGTGTTGGTGGCGACGATGCCGGCGACTCCCAGCTCGATGGCCAGGTCGGCGACCGCGTCGACCTCGCTGTCGGGCAGGTCGGGGGCGATCTTGACCAGCACCGGCGTCGACGTCTCGGCCAGCACCGCGGACAGGATGGGGCGCAGCGAGTCGACCGCTTGCAGGTCCCGCAAACCCGGGGTGTTGGGCGAGCTGACATTGACGACCAGATACGCAGCAAGCGGGCCGACGAGGCGGGCGCTTATTCGGTAGTCGTCAACGACACCGGCTGCCGGGGTGACTTTGGTCTTGCCGATGTTCACCCCGACCGGCACGTCCGGCCGGTGCTGGGCGAGCCGGATCGCCAGCCGGCCGGCGCCCTGGTTGTTGAAGCCCATCCGGTTCAGCAGCGCCCGATCCGCCGGCAGCCGGAACAGCCGAGGCGGTGGATTGCCGGGTTGCGGTTCGGCGGTGACAGTGCCTACTTCGGCGTAGCCGAACCCGAGCGCGGCCCAGCTGTGCAGGCCGGTGCCGTCCTTGTCGAAGCCGGCGGCCAGCCCCAGCGGGCCCGGGAATCGCACGCCGAACACGCTGCTGGCCAGCAGCGGATCCGACGGCGACAACCGCCGCAGCAGTAGCCGGCGCAGCGGAGCGATTGCGGTCAGCCCGCGCAGCACCGCGAACACCATCCGATGAACGAGCTCCGGCGGTATCAGGAACAGCAGTCTGCGCACCACACGGTAGCTGCTCCGCCGGCTGTCGGTCCGGACGCTCACCGCCTACAGCTCCGGCTGGTCGGGCCGCCTTGACGTGTCGACCGGCGGTTTCCTCCGGCGCAGCAACACCCGCCGGCTCCCGTCGTTATAGAGCCGCACGCGGCTTAGTTCCCAGCCGCGGTACTCCGCCTCGATGGACAGCCGCGTGGACGCACTGACCCGGGTCACGTCCGGCGGCAGACGCAACGGGGCCCACTCGTAGTCGTCGGACATCTCGGTGTCCCACTCTGCCGGCAAACGGCCGCGTGCCGCGGTCAACGCCAACCCGATGAAAGCTCGACGATCCGGGCGCCGCGGCCCGGCGCGAGGCACCGCTTGGCGTGCCGCTCGTCACGGGCCGGCAAAGTGGGGTGGCGCACGGTGAAGGTAGGTACCTTTTCGACGGTTTCGACGGTGTACTCCGTTGGTCAGATGTTAACCAAAGCATATCGGCGTGGCCGGCGAACCGATCGGATCGGCGGGCGCGCATCCTTGCCCGGTAACCCGCAGGTTTACAGTTCGGGGACGGCGGGTAACGGTTCGCTCGTGAGAGGCGAATGTCAAGCCGCAGTCGGCTACGGCGCTTTCGGTCTGGCCGGGCTGGGTCGCGTCGCCCAATCCGGGCGCCATCAGCAGCTTGTGGTCGTCGGATGACTGTCATCGCTGACCGTCGATTCGGTGGCCCGGACTTCACCATCGAAGACATGTCGACCGGGGTCCACGCCAGCGGGTACGGGCAGGTCGGGGATGGTCGCAGCTTCTCTTTTCACATCGAGCACCGGTCGCTTGTCGTAGAGATCTACCGGCCGCGGCTGGCGGGTCCGGTGCCGCAGGCTGAGGACGTCGTGGCCAGGGCGAGCCGGAGTCTCGTCGACCTGGACCTCACCGACGAGCGCAGTCTGGCCGCCGCGGTGCGCGACTCGGTTGCGGCGGCATCGACCGGCGCTCGTTGATCTGACTCCGGGCTGGTCGCCCGGCCCCTGGCGGTACACGGTCACCCGGTACGGTCGTCGTCGTGACTGCGGGCCCGGCGATGTCTTGGTGGCAGGTCATCGATTTGGCCGTCGTGCAGGGTTTGACCGAATTCCTGCCGGTCTCGTCGTCGGGGCATCTGGCGATCGTCTCGCGGGTGTTCTTCGGTGGGGACGCGGGTGCGTCGTTCACCGCGGTCAGCCAGTTGGGCACCGAGGCGGCGGTGCTGGTCTACTTCGCTCGCGACATCGTGCGCATCGTCAGCGCGTGGTTCAACGGCCTGTTGGTGACCGCACACCGCAACGCCGACTACCGGCTGGGGTGGTACGTCATCATCGGCACCCTCCCGATCTGCGTGCTCGGGCTGCTGTTCACCGACCTGATCCGGTCCGGCGCGCGCAACCTGTGGGTGGTGGCGACGGCGTTGGTGATCTTCTCGGTCGTGATCGCCGCGGCTGAACGGGTCGGGGTGCAGAACCGGCACGTCGACAAGCTGAACTGGCGCGACGCCGTGGTTGTCGGTGTCGCGCAGACTCTGGCGCTGGTGCCGGGCGTGTCTCGCTCCGGGGCGACCATCAGCGCCGGCTTGTTCCTCGGGCTGGACCGCGAGTTGGCGGCGCGGTTCGGATTCCTGCTGGCCATACCGGCGGTGTTCGCTTCCGGATTGTTCTCGCTGCCCGACGCCTTTCACCCGGTCCGCGAGGGGATGAGCGCGACCGGGTTGCAGTTGTTGGTGGCCACCGTCATCGCTTTCGCCGTCGGTCTCGCCGCGGTGGCGTGGTTGCTGCGTTTCTTGGTGCGGCACGGCATGTACTGGTTCGTCGGCTACCGCGTCGCGGCCGGTCTCACCGTGCTCGGACTGCTCGCCGCCGGGGCGGTGCCCGCGAAGTGACCGTTGTGCTGTTGCGGCACGGCCGGTCCACGTCGAACACCGCGCATGTCCTGGCGGGCCGGTCAGAAGGCGTCGACCTCGACGACAAAGGCCGCGAGCAGGCCGCCGAACTGGTCGACCGCGTTGCGGCGCTGCCGATCCGGGCGCTGGTGCGGTCGCCGCTGCTGCGCTGTCGGCGCACCCTGGAACCACTCGCCGAAGCCCTGGGTTTGGAGCCCGTCGTCGATGAGCGGCTCGCCGAGGTCGACTACGGCCAGTGGACCGGCCGCACCATTGGTGAGCTGGCCAAAGAATCGTTGTGGGCGGTGGTCCAGGCCCATCCCAGCGCAGCGGTGTTCCCCGACGGGGAAGGACTGGCGCAGGTGCAGGCGCGCGCGGTGGCCGCGGTCCGCGACCACGACCGCCGGCTGGCCCAGCAGCATGACGGCGACACGCTGTGGGTGGCCTGCACGCACGGTGACGTCATCAAGGCGGTCCTCGCCGACGCCCTGGGCATGCACTTGGACAGCTTTCAGCGCATCGCCGCCGACCCGGCGTCGATGAGCGTCGTCCGCTACACCCCGCTGCGTCCGTTCGTATTGCACGTCAACCACACCGGCAACCGGTTGACCGCTGCGGCGACCGCACCGCCGAAACCCCAAGACGAGACGGCGCCCGGCGACGCGGTGGTGGGCGGCTCGACCGACTGATCCCGCTGCGTAATCACATCGCGGCCGTAACTGCCGGTATTTTGGAATTGCCATGCCTCGCGCAATTCATGTCTTCCGCACACCCGACCGATTCGTCGCCGGGACCGTTGGGCAACCCGGCAATCGGACGTTCTACCTGCAGGCCGTGCACGACTCCCGGGTGGTGTCCGTGGTGCTGGAAAAACAGCAGGTCGCGGTGCTGGCGGAACGCATCGGCGCGTTGTTACTCGAAGTCAACCGCCGGTTCGGCACGCCGGTGCCGCCAGAGACCAACGAGGTGGATGACCTCAGCCCGCTGATCACCCCGGTGGACGCCGAATTCCGGGTCGGCACGATGGGCTTGGGCTGGGATTCGGAAGCGCAGACCGTGGTGGTCGAATTGCTGGCCGTCACCGATGCCGAGTTCGATGCGTCGGTCGTGCTGGACGACACCGAGGAAGGGCCCGACGCTGTCCGGGTGTTCCTGACGCCGGAGTCGGCGCGCCAGTTCGCGACCCGCTCCAACCGGGTGATCTCCGCGGGCCGCCCGCCCTGTCCGCTGTGCGACGAACCGCTGGATCCCGACGGACACATCTGTGCGCGCACCAACGGATACCGGCGTAGCGCGGTGCTCGGGTCTGACGATGACCTCGAGGCCTGACGATCGGGAGGTGTTGCGGCGCGGCGAGCTGACCGTCCTCGGACGGATCCGCTCCGCCAGCAACGCCACCTTTCTGTGTGAGTCGACGCTGGGTGAACGCACCGTGCACTGCGTGTACAAGCCGGTCGCCGGCGAGCAGCCGCTGTGGGACTTCCCGGACGGCACGCTGGCCGGCCGCGAAGTCGGCTGCTACCTGGTGTCTGTTCAACTCGGCTGGCACCTGGTGCCGCACACGATCCTTCGGCACGGTCCGGCCGGTCGCGGCATGCTGCAGCTCTGGGTGAACCAGCCCGGTGATGCCCCGGATTCCGAGCCCGAACACGGGCCTGACCTGGTGGACCTGTGCCCGGCGGGCAAGTTGCCGCCGGGCTACCTTCCGGTGCTGCGGGCCTACGACTATGCCGGCGACGAAGTGATCCTGATGCATGCCGACGATGTGCGGCTGCGGCACATGGCGGTGTTCGACGTGCTGATCAACAACGCCGACCGCAAGGGCGGCCACATCTTGCACGGCGTCGACGGCAACGTGTACGGCGTCGACCATGGTGTCTGTCTGCACGTCGAGGACAAGTTGCGCACAGTGCTGTGGGGTTGGGCCGGCAAACCGATCGACGACGACACCTTGGCGGCGGTGTCCGGGCTCGTCGACGCGTTGAGCGGGTCCTTCGCCGATGCGCTGGCCAAGCACATCAGCGTGCAGGAGGTGGCGGCGTTGCGCCGGCGCGCGCGGGGGGTGCTCAACAATCCGGTGATGCCCACTGCCGACCGGCACCGTCCGATTCCGTGGCCGGCGTTCTAGCGTCCCGGTCGGGGACGGTCGTCACTCCTGCCACATGAGTCTCTGCATCGGCGGACAAACTTTCTGCCCGCCAATGGGGACGGATTGGCTGAGTTTTGACCTACTCGATGTGGTCATCGGCAAGGCTGATCGGTGAGCCGCCGGTCGGTGAGCACTGTGCCCACCAGGGACGACTGATTCCTGCTGTAGAGACCGTGCCCCGTCCGGTCGGTGGGTCACCTGCAGTGCTACTGGGATGTCGTGCCGTACGAGTACTGGACCATTAGGCCGCAACCGGGTGCCCAGGCTCGAACAGACAGCAGTTCGATCGAGTGAGGAGATGGGGTGAGTGATGCTGTTCGTCGGTGATGACTGGGCGCAAGACCATCACGACGTGTATCTGATGGACGACGCCGGCGCACGTCTGGCCGCAACGCGATTACCCGAGGGGTTGCCCGGCATCGGGGGGTTCCACGAGTTACTGGCCGACCATGCCGAAGATCCCGGCGAGGTGATCATCGGGACCGAGACCGACCGCGGCATGTGGGTGGGTGCGTTGGCCGCGGCCGGTTATCAGGTGTATGCGGTCAATCCGAGGTCGGTGGCCCGCTACCGCGACCGCCATGCGGTCTCGGGCGCGAAATCTGATGCCGCTGATGCGAAGTTGCTGGCCGATCTGGTGCGCACCGACCGGCATAACCATCGTCCGCTGATGATCGACAGTCCCCAGGCCGAAGCGGTCCAGGTGCTGGCCCGGGCCCATCAAAGCCTGATCTGGACGCGGGCCCGCCAGTGGGCCATGCTGCGCGCTAACCTGCTCCAGTACTACCCGGCGGCCCTAGAAGCGTTGCCCAGCCTGGGCGATCGGGATCGCGACCGCGACGCGCTGACCGTGCTGGGCCGAGCTCCCACCCCTGACCAAGGTGCCCGGTTGAGTCTGAGCAAGATCGGATCAGCGCTCAAAGCTGGGGGACGTCAACGCAACATCGACCAACGCGCCCGCCAGATCCACGCCGCCCTGCGCACCGAACAGCTGGCCGCGCCCGAGGCCCTCACCCACGCTTACGGCGCCATCACCGTTGCCACGGTCCACGTGCTGATCGAACTCACCGATCAGATCAGCGACTTGCAAACCACGCTGGCTGAGCATTTTGAACAGCACCCGGACGCCGACATCTACCGCTCCCTGCCAGGACTTGGTGTCATCCTCAGCGCCCGGGTGCTCGGTGAGTTCGGGGACGCCCCGAACCGCTACACCACTGCCAAGTCTCGCAAAAACTACACCGGAACATCACCTTTGACCGTCGCCTCGGGACGACAAAAACTCGTGCGGGCCCGCCACGTGCGCAACGACCGCCTCTATGACGCCGTCGACCGCTGGGCGTTCGCCGCCCTGCAGTGCAGCCCCGGGGCCCGAATGTTCTACGACCAACACCGCACCAACGGCGACACCCACCACCAAGCGCTACGCGCCCTGGCCAACCGCCTCGTCGGCATCCTGCACGGCTGCCTACGCCACCGAACCCACTACAACGAAGACACCGCCTGGGCCCACCGACAACCCACCGCCGCTTGACTCTTACGACGCTGGGATGTCTCACAGCGACTCCTTGCCAAAACCGCGTCGAGCCGCGCGATGAAATGTTGCCGGCAAATCAGAAAGTCGCTCGTAGACGGGCACCAGACGCATCCCTTCCGCCAGAGACCCAAGTGGCGGATGTGACGAGCCAGGGCGGCAGTGCCCTCGCACCTCGGGCAGCGGACTCGGCGCGCGCCGTGCCGTCGGCGATACTGGATCAGTGACTCCAGCGCACGGCCTGACCGACGCGGCGTTGGCTGCCGAACTGGCGATCGACGCCGGAAAGCTGCTGCTGGCGGTGCGCGCCGACGTCGGCTTCGACTACCCGTGGATGCTCGGAGACGTCGGTGACCGGCAGGCCAATACCTTCCTGTTGCAGCGCCTGCGGGTAGAACGCCCGAACGATGCGGTGCTCAGCGAGGAAGCCGACGACGATCTGGCTCGCCTGCACGCCGACCGGGTATGGATCATCGACCCGCTGGACGGCACCAACGAATTCTCGGTTCCCGGCTGTCGCGACTGGGCAGTGCACGTGGCGTTGTGGCAGCGCGACGCCGGACCGGGCGGTGCGATCACCGACGCCGCGGTGGCGCTGCCGGCGATCGGCGAGGTATACCGCAGCGACACCGTCACTGCCGGCGCCTCGGCGCACTCCGGTCCCATCCGAATCACCGCCAGCGCACACCGCCCGCCCGCGGTGCTGTTCCGGCTGGCCCGGCGCTTGGACATCCAGATGGTGCGCATCGGCTCAGCCGGCGCCAAAGCCATGTCGGTGGTGCGCGGCGACACCGACGCCTACCTGCACGCCGGCGGCCAGTGGGAGTGGGACTCCGCGGCACCCGCCGGCGTGCTGTGGGCGGCGGGTATGCACGCGTCGCGGCTGGACGGCTCACCGCTGATCTACAACCGGCCCAATCCGTATCTGCCGGACCTGCTGATGTGTCGGCCCGAGTTGGCCGACGTGCTGCTCGGGGCCATCCGCCTGGCCGGCTGACGACGTCGCACGGTCACCTACAGTCAACGTATGCAATCGTGGTCGGCCGCGCCCATCCCGGCGCTGCCCGGGCGCGGCCCGGAACTGCGGCTGTACGACACGGCGGACCGCCAGGTGCGGCCGGTGACTGCCGGCCGCACGGCCACCATGTACGTCTGCGGAATCACGCCGTATGACGCCACCCATCTGGGCCACGCCGCCACCTATCTGACGTTCGATCTGATTCATCGGGTGTGGCTGGACCTCGGCCACGATGTGCATTACGTGCAGAACGTCACCGACGTCGACGATCCGCTTTTCGAGCGCGCCGAACGCGACGGCGTCGACTGGCGCGACCTCGCAGCCCGCGAGGTCGCGCTGTTCTGCGAAGACATGACCGCGCTGCGGGTGCAGCCGCCGCGGGAGTACGTCGCGGCCACCGAAACGGTGGCCGAGATGATCGAGCTGGTGGAGAAGATGCTGGCGTCCGGGGCGGCCTACGTTGTCGACGACGCTGACTATCCCGACGTCTATTTCCGCTCCGACGCCACAGTGCAATTCGGCTACGAGTCTGGGTATGACCGCGACACGATGTTGCGGCTCTTCGCCGAACGCGGCGGCGACCCGGACCAGCCGGGCAAGACCGACCAACTCGACGCTCTCGTGTGGCGCGCCGCCCGCCCCGGCGAGCCCAGCTGGCCGTCGCCGTTCGGGGCCGGCCGGCCGGGCTGGCACGTCGAATGCGCGGCGATCGCGCTCAGTCGCATCCACGGCGACCTCGACATCCAGGGCGGCGGCAGCGACCTGATCTTTCCGCACCACGAATTCACCGCTGCCCACGCCGAATGTGTTACGGGTGCACGACGTTTTGCCCGTCACTACGTCCACGCCGGCATGATCGGCGCAGAGGGGCACAAGATGTCCAAGAGCCTCGGCAACCTGGTGCTGGTGTCCACGCTGCGCAGCCAAGGTGTTGAGCCGGCAGCGATCCGGCTGGGTCTGTTGTCCGCGCACTATCGTGTCGACCGCGCGTGGGGCGCTGATGTGCTCGCCGCAGCCACCGCGCGGCTGCAGCGGTGGCGCGCCGCGACCGCGCTGCCGGCCGGACCGGACGCCACCGACACCGTCGCCCGGCTGCGCCGCTATCTGGCCGACGACCTGGACACCCCGAAAGCTCTTGCTGCCGTTGACGGTTGGAGCACCGACGCGCTGGAGTACGGCGGGCACGACAGCACCGCGCCGCACACGGTGGCCGCCGCGGTGGACGCGCTACTCGGCGTGCAGGTGTAACGGAGGTTCAGCGGTGAATGCGGGCTAGGACCGCGTTGACGACCTTGGCGGACTGCTCGTCGACCACGGTCTCGTCCGGACCGCACACCTCGACTTCGGCGGTGACGTTAGAGTTCGCGCCGATCGCGTGCGAGCAGGCATAACCGCGCCCACCTTCGCGACGGATCAGCAGGTGATCCACGCCGTCCGCGCGGCTGGGGCCGAAGGCCATGAAGTTCACCGTCACACCCATGGCGTTCTGCGTGATCGGCCGCTCGATGCAGGCCTTCCACTGTTTGATGACGGCGCCGATGAAGGCCCGGGCGGCGGCACCGCCGCGGAACGCCGCCACCGTCTGGCTGACCTGCTGTTCGTGCGAGTTGCGGGCGAACGATCCGGCGGCGCCGATGTGGCCCGAGACGCGGTAGGTGTCCAGCCAGCCGGTTTGCATTGCGGCGCCGCAGGAGGGATCAGACAGCACACCCGCCGGCAGGGTGCCCACCGCGGGCACGTAGACCTTCTCCAGCCCTGACATCCCGAGTAGCGCGTCGATATCGGCGGTGTTCAAGACCAACGGCGGCAAGTCGGACGCTCGGACCAGCGCCGAATTGGCCGGCGGGCCGTCGGGGGCGTAGCCGGCGGTGCCGCCGACCGACCGGGCACATGAGACGGCGGTCGCCAGCACCGTCATCGCCACCGCCGCAAGCAAACGGCTTCCAGCCGGCATCAGTGACGCACCTTCCCGGCGATCTGTTGGGCCAGGCTCACCGCGTCGTCGGTCGGTTTGGCTGAGTTGCAGACGGCGATGTCGATGGCGACGTTGTTGCGCACCGTCAACGCCCGTCCACAGTCGAACGTCGCGTCCGTCTCGTGGTAGCCGATGCTGAAAATGCCGTCGTCGACAATGCTGAATTCGCTGAAGCGCAGCGGCATACGGAAACTGCCGGGGCCCCGGAAGGTGACTGTGCGGTCGACGCATCGTTGCCAGACTGGCTGCTGGCTGTCCAGGTAGCGCGACGCCAGCTGGGCAACCGGGAAGCTTACAACGGCCACGAAGGAGTACAGCATCGGCGGCGGCAACTCGTTGGGCACCGCCGGACGGTTGGGTCGTTCGGCGCCCTGCAACTGCAGTGCCTGCCAGCCGCTCCCGAAATAGGACGCCCGCTGCGCCGCCATCCACGGGCCGGCGCAGTCCTGACTGTCCAGGGAGTTGGAGTCCAGGCCGATCCCGGTGGTGTCGGTCTTGACGGTGACCGAGGCGTTCAGCGTCGCGTCGAGTTGCTCGACGCCGGGCAGCAGGCCGTGCAGATCCCGGATCGCCACAGGCGGCACGGGGGTGGGGGCCGCAGTAGGCGGTCCGGCACCGGGGTGGGAGCGGCCAGCGATCACCGCCGCCAGCGCTGCCACCGTCGTCACAGCGACCGCCAGCACTGCGGCTACGGTCCCGGGCCGCCGCTTCCGTCGACCGACTCCAGGCCCCGGCGCCGCGGAGGTGGCCGATCGGAAATCTGCGCCGGGGTGGGCCCGCCACCGCACGGTCGGTGACTGGCCCTGCAACGCGACGGTCGCCGCCGCTGCGAGTTCGCCGGCGCTGGGATAGCGGCGGGCCGGGTCTTTGTTCATCGCAACTGCGATCACCTCGTCCAGCGCCGCCGGCAGGCTCGGTACTAATTCGGTGACCCGCGGGGGCGGCTGCTGCAGGTGCGCGAGCATCACCGCGGGCGCCCCCACCGCCCTGTGAAACGGCGTCTTGCCGGTCAGCAGCTTGAACAATGTGCAGCCCAGCGAATACAGGTCTGCCCGGTAATCGACGGGGGCTCCGGCGAACACTTCAGGGGCGGCGTAGGCCACCGTCGACATCACCGCCCCGCTGGCGGTCAACCCGATTTCGTCGAGCGCACGGGCGATGCCGAAATCGGCAAGCAGCGACCGTTCTTCGTCCCCGTCGCGCAGCAGCAGGAAATTTGCGGGTTTGATGTCACGGTGCACGACGTGATTGCCGTGGGCGTAGTCGAGTGCCGACCCAATGTGGTTGACGATGTGAATGGCCCGCTGCGGAGTCATGGTTCCGGCCCGCAGCGCGGCGTCGGCGTCGGACCCGTCGACGTATTGCATCGCGATCCACAGCTGTCCGTTGGGCGTCTCCCCGCGGCGGTACACCGCAACGATGTTGGGATGGTTCAGACGGGCCGCCACATCGGCTTCCCGAATGAACCGGGCGCGGAAATCGGGGTTGCGGGACAGTTCGGCGGACAGCACTTTGACGGCGTCGTGGCGGGGCAGATCCGGGTTGGCGGCCAGGTACACCGCTCCCATGCCGCCTTCACCGAGCTTGCGTTCGATGCGGTAGCCGGCCAGCATCGACCCTGTCGTCAACGCGGCCTCGATCACGAGCGCAGACTTTACCGGTCACGGTTCGCCGGCCCGGGCGCTCGAGCCGACTCAGCCCGGCGGGATATTGCCGTTGATCATTCGAACCAGTGTCCGGCCCGGTTCGTCGATCGACGGCGAGCAGGCGGCAAGGTCGACCACCACATTGTTCTTCGACGACAGTGCGCGCTGGCAGTGCTGCTCTGGCTCGGCCTCAGGCTGCTGGCTGAGCAGATGGTTTGTCCCCGGGATGCCTTGCGGCGCACCCAGCTTGACGGTCGTCGGCTCGCTGCCGGGTTCGCTGACCGTGATTGTGCGGTTCGCGCACTGCTGCCATTGACCCACCTGGTCAGCGACGGCGTTGTCGGCCACGTCGGGGGTCGGGAAGGCCAGGACCGCCTCGTTGACCGTGGTGCGTTGTGCCGGCGCCAGCCCGTCGCTGAACGTCTGCACCTGCACGGCCACTTTGCCGGAGCCGGTATAGGCGGCGGACTGGGCGGGCGCCCACGCGCTCACACACTGCTTGTCGTCGACGGCCGCGGATGAGTCCAGCAGCGTCGCCGCAGAGGTTGTCGACTGCAGCAGGACGGCGTTCAGTGAGGAGGCGAGGTCCCGCTGGTCCAGTAGCAGACCGGCCAACTGGGCGGGCGCGACCAGCTTCGGTGTCGCAACGGTTGGCGTCGTCGTCGAAGACGCCGGCGGGAACGGGGATTTGGTCTGTCCACCCCGGTCCGCGAGGACGACCACCGCGACGGTCGCCGCGACGACCGTCACCGCGGCGGCCGGGGCCAGGATGAAGCGGCGCCGACGGCGAGCGCCGGCCGGCGGCGCCGGCGCTGGGGTGGGCGCCAACCATTGTCCGCGGTCCCCTGCGACAGGGACATCGACCGCCTCGGCCGGCAGCGCGGTCCGCACCCCGTGCGGCGGCGCGTCGCGCAGCGCGGTTCGCGCGGCGTCGGCGAGTTCCGCTGCGGTGCCGAACCGCTGAGCGGGATCCTTGGCCATCGCTTTCGCGATGACGCCGTCCAGCGACGAGGGCAGACCCGGCCTGCGTTCACTGACCCGGGGCGGGGGCTGGTGCAGATGAGCCATCATCACCGCGGCCGCGCCGCTGCCGGGCCGGAACGGAGCGGTGCCGGTGAGCAGCCGAAACAAGCTGCAACCCAGCGAATAGATATCGGCCCGGCCGTCGAAGTACCGCCCGGCGAGCACCTCCGGTGCGGCGTAGGCCATGGTCGCCAGCACGGAGTTGGTGGTAGTCAGCCCGACGTCGTCAATCGCCCGCGCGATCCCGAAGTCGCCGAGCAGCACCCGCTCGGCGGCGTCATGCGGGCGTGCGAGCAGAAAGTTGGCCGGCTTGACGTCGCGGTGTACCACGTTGTGGCGGTGCGCATAGTCGAGCGCCGTGGCCACCTCGCCGACGATGCGCACCGCGCGTTGCGGCGTCATCGCGCCGGCCTTGAGCGCGGCATCGGCGTCGGTTCCGTCGACGAACTGCATCGCGATCCACAACCGCCCGTCGGCGGTTTCCCCGCGCCGGTAGATCGCCACGATGTTGGGGTGGGCCAGGCTTGCCGCCACCGCGGCTTCACGCAAGAAACGGGCCCGGAATTCCGGGTCGTTGCCGTAGCCCGACGACAGCACTTTCAACGCGTCCAGCCGCGGCAGGTCGGGGTCGCGCCCCAGGTACACCGAGCCCATACCGCCGGAACCGAGGACCCGTACGACGCGGTACCCGTCGATCACCGAGTCGGTTTCAGTCACCGCGACGACCTGTGGTCGGTGAGCAGGTCCGCGCGCCCACAGTCGAGCCGGATGTCAGCGCCCGAAGCCGGGCCGGCGCCGTCGCAGGTAGCGCTCGAACTCCGCGGCCAGCGCATCGCCGTCGATCTTGCCCAGCGCCTCGTGCATGTCCACCTCGGCGTCACCGCGCAGCTCCAAGGACTGCACATACTCGGCGATCTCCTCGTCGTCGGCGGTCATCTCGCTGACCGCCTGCTCCCACTCCTCGGCCTGGGCGGGCAGGTCGGCCAACGGCACCTCGATATCGAGCACATCCTCCACGCGGCGCAGCAGCGCCACCGTCGCTTTCGGGTTCGGGGGTTGGGAGACGTAATGCGGCACCGCTGCCCAGAACGTCACCGCCGGGATTCCGGCGGCCACGCAGGCGTCCTGGAACACCCCGGCGATACCGGTGGGACCCTCGTAGCGGGTTTCCTCCAAACCGAAACGCCGCGCCGACTCGGGGGAGTAGGCGGCGCCCGACACCGGCACCGGCCGGGTGTGCGGCGTGTCCGCCAGCAGCGCGCCGAGAATCACCACCGTGTCGACGTTGAGCTTGTCGGCGATCGCCAGCAGTTCGGCGCAAAAGGTGCGCCACCGCATGTTCGGCTCCACGCCGTGCATCAGCACGATGTCGCGGTCGCTGCCTGGCGGCCGGCAGTGTGAAATCCGCATCGCCGGCCACACCAGCTCCCGGGTCACCCCGTCGACCTGGCGGATCACCGGGCGATTGACCTGGTAGTCGTAGTAGGCCTCGTCGTCGATCTCCACGATCGGGTCGGCTTCCCAGATGGCGTCCAGGTGCTCGAGCGCGTCACTGGCCGCGTCGCCGGCATCGTTCCAGCCCTCGAAAGCCGCCACGACGATCGTGTTGTGCAGTTCGGGCAGCGCGCCGCCGCCATCGGCCGGTGTCACGAGTTTCAGCCTAAGGGCTAACGCTGCGCGACGACGCCGATGCGTTCGAACGGTGCACGTAGACACCGAAATCGATAGAACAGCTATCCTTATGGCGATGACTTCCGCCGATCACCCCGCTTACGACACGGACCTGCTGACGACCCTCTCGAAAAGGGTCGTCATCGGCGACGGGGCCATGGGCACCCAGCTGCAGGCCGCGGACCTCACCCTCGACGACTTCCGTGGGTTGGAGGGTTGCAACGAGATCCTCAACGAGACGCGCCCCGACGTGCTGGAAACCATCCACCGCGCGTACTTCGAGGCCGGCGCCGACGCTGTGGAGACCAACACCTTCGGCTGCAACCTGTCCAACCTGGGTGACTACGACATCGCCGACCGGATCCGCGAGCTGGCTTACCGCGGCACCGCCATTGCCCGCGGCGTCGCCGACGAGCTCGGCACCGCCGACCGCAGACGCTACGTGCTGGGTTCCATGGGCCCGGGCACCAAGTTGCCCACCCTCGGGCACACCGAGTACGCGGTGATCCGCGACGCCTACTCGGAGGCCGCGCTGGGCATGCTGGACGGCGGCGCCGACGCCATCCTGATCGAGACCTGCCAGGACCTGCTGCAGCTCAAGGCGGCGGTGCTGGGCTCGCGCCGGGCGATGGCCCAGTTGGGCCGGCACATCCCGGTGTTCACCCATGTCACCGTGGAAACCACCGGCACCATGCTGCTGGGCAGCGAAATCGGGGCGGCGCTGACAGCCATCGAGCCGCTGGGCGTCGACATGATCGGCCTCAACTGCGCGACCGGGCCCGCCGAGATGAGCGAGCACTTACGCCACCTGTCCCGCCACGCCCGCATCCCGGTGTCGGTGATGCCCAACGCCGGACTGCCGGTGCTGGGCGCCAACGGCGCCGAATACCCGCTGCGTCCCGACGAACTGGCCGAGGCGCTGGCCGGTTTCATCACCGAGTTCGGGCTGTCGCTGGTCGGCGGGTGCTGTGGCACCACACCTGACCACATCCGGCAGGTCGCCGCCGCGGTGGCGTCGTTCAACGACGGCACGGCCCAGCGCGGCCAACGGCGCATCACCCACGAGCCGGCGGTGTCCTCGCTGTACAGCGCGATCCCGTTCGCCCAGGACGCCTCGGTGCTGGTGATCGGTGAGCGCACCAACGCCAACGGGTCGAAGGCGTTCCGCGAGGCGATGATTGCCGAGGACTACCAGAAGTGCCTCGACATCGCCAAGGACCAGACCCGTGACGGGGCCCACCTGCTGGACCTGTGCGTGGACTACGTGGGACGCGACGGTGCGGCTGACATGGCGGCGCTGGCCAGCCGGCTGGCCACCGCCTCGACGCTGCCGATCATGCTGGACTCGACCGAAACCCCGGTGCTGCAAGCCGGTCTCGAGCACCTCGGCGGCCGCTGCGCCATCAACTCGGTGAACTACGAAGACGGCGACGGGCCGGAGTCCCGGTTCCACAAGACCATGGAACTGGTTGCCGAGCACGGTGCCGCAGTGGTGGCGTTGACCATCGACGAGCAGGGCCAGGCGCGCACCGCCGAGAAGAAGGTGGAAATCGCCGAGCGGTTGATCGCCGACATCACCGGCAACTGGGGGCTGGACGAGTCCTCGATCCTGATCGACACCCTGACGTTCACCATCGCCACCGGCCAAGAGGAGTCCCGCAAAGACGGCATCGAAACCATCAAGGCGATCCGCCTGTTGAAACAGCGTCACCCGGACGTGCAGACCACGCTGGGGTTGTCCAACATTTCGTTCGGCCTCAACCCCGCCGCCCGCCAGGTGCTCAACTCGGTGTTCCTGCACGAATGCCAGGACGCCGGCCTGGATTCGGCGATCGTGCACGCGTCGAAAATCCTGCCGATGAACCGGATTCCCGAAGAGCACCGCAACGTGGCGCTGGACCTGGTGTACGACCGGCGCCGCGAGGACTATGACCCGCTGCAGGAACTGATGCGGCTGTTCGAAGGGGTGTCGGCGGCGTCGTCGAAAGAGTCGCGCGCAGCCGAGCTGGCCAAGCTGCCGCTGTTGGAGCGGTTGGCGCGGCGCATCGTCGACGGCGAACGCGACGGCCTGGAAGCCGACCTCGACGAGGCGATGACGCAGAAGCCCCCGCTGGCGATCATCAACGAGAACCTGTTGGCCGGCATGAAAACGGTCGGTGAGCTGTTCGGGTCCGGTCAGATGCAGCTGCCGTTCGTGCTGCAGTCAGCCGAGGTGATGAAAACCGCGGTGGCGTATCTGGAACCGCACATGGAGAAGGACGAAGACGATTCCGGTAAGGGCCGCATCGTGCTGGCCACCGTCAAGGGCGACGTGCACGACATCGGCAAGAACCTCGTCGACATCATCTTGAGCAACAACGGCTACGAGGTGCTCAACCTCGGCATCAAGCAGCCGATCGCGAGCATTCTCGAAGTGGCCGAAGACAAGAGCGCCGACGTGGTCGGCATGTCGGGTCTGCTGGTGAAGTCCACCGTGGTGATGAAGGAGAACCTCGCCGAGATGAACACCCGCGGGGTCGCCGAGAAGTTCCCGGTGTTGCTCGGCGGTGCCGCGCTGACCCGCAGCTATGTCGAGAACGACCTCGCCGAAATGTACGAAGGCGAAGTTCACTACGCGCGCGACGCCTTCGAGGGTCTGCGATTGATGGACACCATTATGAGCGCCAAGCGGGGCGAGGCTCCCGACGTGGACAGCCCCGAAGCGGTGGTCGCGCGGCAGAAGGAAGCCGAACGCAAGGCCCGCCACGAGCGCTCCAAACGTATTGCAGCGCAGCGCAAGGCAACCGAAGAGCCGGTCGTGGTGCCGGAGCGCTCCGACGTCGCCACCGATGTCGAGGTGCCGGCACCGCCGTTCTGGGGCTCGCGCATCGTCAAGGGCCTGGCGCTGGCCCAATACACCGGACTGCTCGACGAACGGGCGCTGTTCCTGGGCCAGTGGGGGTTGCGCGGCGTGCGCGGCAGCTCAGGTGTCGAAGGCCCGTCCTACGAGGAGCTGGTGGAGACCGAGGGCCGGCCGCGGCTGCGGTACTGGCTGGATCGGCTGTCCACCGACGGGGTGCTCGCGCACGCAGCGGTGGTGTACGGCTACTTCCCGGTGGTTGCCGAGGGCGACGACGTCATCTTGCTCACCGAACCGCGTCCCGACGCCGAACAGCGGTTCCGCTTCACCTTCCCGCGCCAGCAGCGCGACCGCTTCTTGTGCATCGCCGACTTCATCCGACCCCGGGAGATCGCGGTCAGCAAGGGTCAAGTTGATGTGCTGCCGTTTCAGTTGGTGACGATGGGGCAGCCGATCGCCGACTTCGCCAATGAGCTGTTCGCCGCGAACTCCTACCGCGACTACCTCGAAGTGCACGGCATCGGAGTGCAGCTCACCGAGGCGCTGGCCGAGTACTGGCACCGGCGCGTCCGGGAGGAACTGCGGTTCTCCGGTGACCGGGCGATGTCGAGCGAGGACCCGCAGGCCGTCGAGGACTACTTCAAGCTGGGTTACCGCGGGGCGCGGTATTCCTTCGGCTACGGCGCATGTCCGGACCTGGAAGACCGGGTCAAAACCATGGCGTTGCTGGAACCCGAACGCATCGGGGTGACTTTGTCGGAGGAATTGCAGCTGCATCCCGAACAGTCGACCGACGCCTTCATCCTGCACCATCCGGAAGCGAAGTATTTCAACGTCTGATATGGCTGCTGACCGCGTCAACCAGTCGCTGGAACCGACGAGCCCGACCCTGACGTCATCGGCGGAGGCGCTGCCCTCCGACCGGCGTGCCGCCCGACGGGCCGTGCGGGCCGCCCTGCACTACGCGTCCGTGGCCGCCATCGGTGGTCTGCTGTTCGGTTACGACATCTCGGTCACCAACGGCGCGATCAGCGGGCTGGCGGCCGACTTCCGTCTCGGCAACGTCCTGCTGGGTTTCGCGGCGGCTGCAGCGCTGCTGGGGGCTGCGCCCGGCGCGATGATCGGTGGGCGGATCGCCGACCGGATGGGCCGGTTGGCAATGATGAAGCTGGCGGCGACGCTGTTGGTCGCCTGCGGGTTGGGGACCGGTCTGGCCGGCAACATCTCGACGTTCATCGCCTTCCACACCGTCGGTGGCATCGGCATCGGGGTGGCCTCGGTGGCCTCCCCGGCTTATATCGCCGAGATCTCCCCGCCGCAGTTGCGTGGTCGGCTCGGCTCACTCCACCAACTGGGCATCGTGTCAGGAATCTGCGGATCACTGGCAGTCAACTGGGTGCCCCTCCATCTCGCCGGGGATGCCAGTGGGCACCTGTGGTTGGGGTTGGCCGCCTGGCGCTGGACTTATCTGGGTGAAGTGCTCGTCGCTGCGATCTACGCCGCGCTGATCTTCACCATCCCGGAGTCGCCGCGCTACCTCGTGGCCCGGGAACGCTTGGCCGACGCTCGCCAGGTGCTGTCCAGGCTGCTCGCGCAGCACGACGTGGAGCCGACGCTGGATCGGATCGCTGAAACGCTGCGCCAGGACCGGCCGCCGGTCTGGCGCGATCTGCGCGCCCCCACCGGCGGCGTGTATCCCGTCGTCTGGTTGGGTCTGGGACTGGCCGTCTCGCAGCAGTTCGTTGGCATCGCGGTGATCTTCTTCTACTCCCGGGTGCTGTGGGAGGCGGTGGGTTTCGGCCAGTCGTCGGCGTTCACCATCGCCCTGGTGACATCGATGGTCAATGTGGCGATCACTCTGCTGGCGATCGTGCTGATCGACCGGGTGGGCCGCAGACCGTTGCTGCTGGCCGGGTCGACCGGGATGGCGTTGATGCTGGCCACGCTGACCTTCGTCTTCGGCCGGGCGCCGATCGTCGACGGCCGTCCCGTCCTGGCCGGCTCTGCGGCGGTGGTCGCGCTGGTGGCGGCCAACCTGTTCGTCGTCGCCTTCGCGGTGTCGTGGGGACCGATCCTCTGGGTGCAGTTGGGTGAGATGTTTCCCAACCGCATCCGGTCCGCGGCCCTGGGCCTGGCAGCCGGCGTCCAGTGGGTGGCGAACTGGACGGTCACCGTCACCTTCCCGGTCCTGCGTCAGACGCTGGGACTCACCTACGCCTTCTACACCCTGTGCGCTGTGCTGTCGTTCGTCTTCGTCTGGCGGTGGGTCCGGGAAACCACCGGGGTCTCGCTGGAGGATATGCACGCCGATGGGCAGTAGCTGCTGAAACCGCCGTGACGGCAGCTGCCGGCACGTGAAACAATCGCTGGCCGTGAAGACCTTCGAGGATCTGTTCACCGAACTCGGTGAGCGCGCCCGCACCCGGCCGCCCGGCAGCGCCACCGTGGCCGCACTGGACGCCGGGGTGCACACCGTGGGCAAGAAGATCCTGGAGGAGGCCGGTGAAGTGTGGTTGGCCGCCGAACACGAATCCGACGACGCCCTCGCCGGTGAGATCAGCCAGTTGCTGTATTGGACGCAGGTGCTGATGGTCGCCCGCGGTCTGTCGCTCGACGACATCTACGGGAAGCTGTGATGGCGGTGTCCTTTCGCAACGGTGCGGTGTCAACGCTGCGGGTGGCGGTGCCCAACAAAGGTGCGTTGAGCGAGCCGGCCATCGAGATACTCGCCGAAGCCGGATACCGTCGCCGCACCGATCCCAGAGACCTTTCAGTCATCGACCCGAACAACCATGTCGAGTTTTTCTTTCTGCGGCCCAAGGACATTGCAGTCTATGTCGGCTCGGGCGAGCTCGACTTCGGGATCACCGGACGCGATCTGTGGCGGGAGTCCGACGCGCCGGTGCGTGAACGGCTGGCGCTGGGCTTCGGCTGGTCGAGCTTCCGGTATGCCGCCCCGGCCGGGCGGGACTGGACAATTGCCGATCTGGCCGGCCGGCGCATCGCCAGCGCCTACCCGAATTTGGTGCGAAAAGACCTTGCCGAGAAGGGCATTGATGCCACCGTGATCCGCCTCGACGGTGCGGTGGAGATTTCCATCCAGCTGGGAGTGGCTGATGCGATCGCCGACGTGGTGGGCTCGGGGCGCACCTTGAGCCTGCATGACCTGGTGGCCTTCGGGGAGCCGCTGTGCGATTCGCAGGCCGTGCTCATCGAAGGGGCCGAACCGGTCGAAGGCGGCCCGACCGCCGCCGCGCGCAACCAACTGGTGGCCCGGGTCCAAGGCGTGGTGTTCGGTCAGCAGTATCTGATACTCGATTACGACTGTCCGCGTGCGGTTCTCGACGACGCCACTGCGATCACGCCCGGATTGGAGTCGCCGACGATTGCCCCGCTCGCCGACCCCGACTGGGTGGCGGTGCGCGCCCTGGTGCCGCGCCGCGGCGTCAACGAAACCATGGACGAACTCGCCTCAATCGGCGCCAAGGCGATTCTGGCCTCCGACATCCGGTTCTGTCGTTTCTGACCCGCTATGCATCGGCGGCACAGCCGTTGCTGTGTTAGCGTCCGCCTAGAGTCGATTCACCCAGCTCTACCGCTGCCGGAAAGGTCATCGTGACGCACCTTTACGTTTTGCTGCTGGCTCTGCTGATCGGTGTCGTCGCCGGTCTGCGTTCACTTACCGCGCCCGCCGTCGTCTCCTGGGCTGCGTATCTGCACTGGATCAATTTGAGCGGACACTGGCTGTCCTGGGTAGGGCACCTGATCACCGTGATCATCTTCACCGCGCTCGCACTCGGTGAACTGGTGGTCGACAAGTTGCCCAAGACGCCGGCCCGTACCGCGCCGCCGTCCTTCGCCGCCCGCATTATTTCCGGCGCGTTCTCCGGCGCCGTCCTCGGCACCGCCTGGGGTTACACCTGGGGCGGGTTGGGCGCCGGTGCCGTGGGTGCCGTCCTGGGTACATTGGGCGGTTACCAACTACGGTCGCGGCTGACCACTGCTCGCGGTCACGCCAACGCCATCGCGCTGTCCGAAGACGCGCTAGCAGTGCTCGGCGGGTTTGCCGTGGCGGCAGTCACCGCCGGGTTGTGACAACGCATTTCGACGCGATCGTGGTGGGCGCCGGCCAGGCTGGCCCCCCGCTCGCGGGCCGGCTGACCGCCGCCGGTCACACCGTCGCCGTGGTGGAACGCAAACTGGTCGGCGGTACCTGCGTGAACACCGGCTGCATCCCCACCAAGACGCTGGTGGCCAGCGCGGCCGCAGCGCACCTGGCCCGCCGCGGCGCGGAATACGGCGTGCAGACCGGGCCGGTCAACGTGGACATGGCGAAAGTCAAGGCGCGCAAGGACGACATCATGCTCAGCGACCGCAAGGGCGTCGAAGACTGGCTGGACGGCATGGACGGCTGCACGCTGATGCGCGGCCACGCCCGGTTCACCGACCCGCACACCGTCCAGGTTGATGACGCCGTCCTGCAAGCTGACCGGATCTTCCTCAACGTCGGCGGCCGGGCCGTTGTGCCAGACATCCCCGGGCTCGCAGACGTCGACTACCTCACCAATGTGTCGATCCTCGAACTCGACACCGTGCCTGAGCACCTCGTCATCATCGGCGGCAGTTACATCGCCCTTGAGTTCGCGCAGATGTACCGTCGCTTCGGTGCCCGGGTGACCGTCGTGGAGAAAGGTCCTCGGCTGGCGGCCCGCGAAGATCACGACGTGTCTGAGGCGATCACGTCCATTCTGCGAAACGAGGACATCGACGTCCTCGTCGACGCCGACGACATCGGAATCGTCAAGCCGGACAGCGACTCGGGTGGCTTCGAGGTGACCGCTCGAAGCGGTGCTGCGCCGGTGTCCGGCAGCCATTTGCTGCTGGCGGTCGGGCGGCGACCCAACACCGACGATCTCGGCCTGCAAGCGGCCGGTGTCGAGACCGACGCGCGCGGCTACATCACAGTCGACGAGCAACTGAGGACCAGCGTCGATCACATCTGGGCGATGGGTGACTGCAACGGTCGGGGAGCGTTCACGCACACCTCCTACAACGACTTCGAGATCGTCGCCGCCAACCTGCTCGATGACGACTCGCGGCGCGTGAGTGACCGCATCACCGCCTACGCGCTCTATATCGACCCGCCGTTGGGGCGGGCCGGGATGACGGTTGACCAGGTGCGCGCATCAGGCCGTCGTGCGTTGGTCGGCCAGCGCCCCATGACCCGGGTCGGGCGGGCGGTGGAGAAGGGGGAGACGCAAGGGTTCATGAAGGTGGTGGTCGACGCCGAGACGAAGGAGATCCTGGGTGCCGCGATCCTGGGTGTCGGTGGCGACGAGGCGGTGCACGAAATCCTGGATGTGATGTCGGCCAAAGCGCCCTTCACCACCCTGTCGCGCACCATGCACATTCATCCCACGGTCAGCGAATTGATTCCCACGATGCTGCAGGAGATGTCGCCGCTCTGAGTCGCGGTCACGTCGCCGGCTGGTCGGGCCAGCCGGGGTAGGGCGGCGGTGTGCCGCCGAACACCGGGCAGAGCGCTTGGTGCGGGCACCAGTCGCACAACCGAGTTTGGTTGGGCCGGAAATCGCCTGTTGCACCGGCTGATTGGACGGCTCGCCAGATCGCGATCAGCGTCTTCTCAAAACGCAGCAGCTCGTTGAGGTCGGGTGCGTAGTCGAGTAATTGGCCATCGGCCAGATAGATCAGCCGAAGGCGGGTCGGCAGTACACCACGTGAGCGCAGCAGCGCGACTGCATAGAACTTCATCTGAAACATCGCCTTGAACTCCGCGAGTGCCCGCGCAGCCGGCGGTGCCTTGCCCGTCTTGTAGTCCACTACCCGCAGCTCGCCGGTCGCGGCGACGTCGATCCGGTCGATGAAGCCGCGCAACAGTGTCCCGTCGGCCAATTCGACCTCCACCCGCTGCTCGCAGCTCTGTGGGTCGAACCGGGTCGGGTCTTCCAGCCGGTAGTAGCCGGACAGCAATGCCCGCGCCTCGTCGAGCAGTTCGGCGCGCTGAGCGGGCTCGAACTGCCCCGCCAGCTCCGGCTCCTCGGCGATCACTTGGTCCCAGGCCGGCTCGACGAGCGCCTGAGCCGTCGCCGGCACCCGCTGCGCCGCAGGCAAGCCGTACAACTGCTCGAGCGCGGCGTGCACCACCGACCCCCGCACCTGAGCGGTCGACGGCGGCTCGGGTAACCGGTCGATGGCCCGGAACCGGTAAAGCAGCGGGCACTGTTTGAAATCGGCCGCCCGCGACGGTGACAATGCAGGCCGCCTCTTCAGCTGATGGGCCGGCTCCTCCTCCCGCCGCTGGACGGCGGGCATCGTCGCCAGCCGAGGTTGACCGGCCGGCGCGCTGTGCATGAATCCAGCCTAGGAGCCGGTGCCGACAACCCCGCGCAGCGGCGTCGGCGCGTCTGCTGGCAGGCTTGACGACTGTGTCTCCCACCGGCCCGTTCGTCGTCGGTGATCGTGTTCAGCTCACCGACACCAAGGGCCGGCACTACACGATGCTGCTCACTCCGGGCGGGGAGTTTCACACCCATCGCGGGGCCGTTGCCCATGACGCAGTGATCGGCCTGCCCGAGGGCAGCGTCGTCAAGTCCACCAACGGCGACCCGTTTTTGGTGCTCCGCCCGCTGCTGGTGGACTACGTGATGTCGATGCCGCGCGGTGCGCAGGTCGTCTACCCGAAGGACGCCGCCCAGATCGTGCACGAAGGCGACATCTTCCCCGGAGCGCGGGTGCTGGAGGCAGGTGCCGGGTCCGGCGCGCTGACCTGCTCGCTGCTGCGGGCGGTCGGGCCGGCCGGCGCGGTGACCTCCTACGAGGTGCGCGCCGACCACGCCGAGCACGCGCGCCGCAACGTCGAGGTGTTCTTCGGTACCGCCCCGGACAACTGGCAGCTGATGCTCAGCGATCTCGCCGACAGCGACCTGCCGGACGGGTCGGTCGATCGGGTGGTGCTGGATATGCTTGCGCCCTGGGAGGTGCTCGACACGGTGTCGCGGGTCCTGATCGCCGGCGGCGTGTTGATGATCTACGTGGCTACCGTGACCCAGCTGTCCAGAGCGGTGGAGGCGTTGCGCGAGCAGCAGTGCTGGACCGAGCCGCGCGCGTGGGAGTCCCTGCAGCGCAACTGGAATGTCGTAGGTCTGGCGGTGCGGCCGCAGCACAACATGCGCGGACACACCGCGTTCTTGATTTTCGCGCGGCGGCTTGCGCCCGGCGCCGTCACGCCGCCGCCGCTGCGCCGTAAACGACAGATCCAGCCGGTGGAGGCGCGACCGTAACTTCGGCCCGGCGATTCAGTCATCGCTGCGGTGCAGCCCGCGACGCACCGACAGCAGCTGAAATTCCGGATGGGCGGCCACCAGGCGTTCGGCGGTGTCGAGCACGTCCACGGTGTGGCTGCGGTCGGCGGACACGGTCGCCACCCCGATGCTCGCCCGCCGGTACAGATCAGCTGGCCCAGTCTCAGCCGCCGAGACGCTGAACTTGCGTTGCAGCTCGGCGACCAGCGGGCGCACCACCGAACGTTTCTGCTTCAGGGAGCGGACATCACCGAGCAGCAAGTCGAATTCCAGCCAACCTATCCACATCGCGACCGGTCACGGAGTTGGCGACGGGCTGGGGTGCGAGGTGCCGAACGCCAACAGCATCGCAGCCGTCTGCGCAGATAGCTGCCAGCCGCCTTCATGCGGCTTGAACTCCATCGGAAAGGCAAAGCCCGCCACCGCCGGGTTGGGGCCGGTGACCTTGACCGTCGCGGTGACATCGGCGGGATCCTGATCCGACCAGGCGATGTCGGTCGCGTTGAAGGTGGGCGGCGCGAAGCCGTTGGCCAGCAGCGCGCCGGCGAACTGGTCGAAGACCGGGGCGTCGTCAGGACGGGAGCCCTCGACCAGATGCAGCTTGGCCAGACCAGGCAGCGCCGGGTCGGCGAGCCGGTACAGCACATCGGTGAGGGCGTCCGGCGGTGGCAGCGGAGCTGTTGTGGGCGCCGCGAGCGAAGTTCGGGTCGCGGTCGTCGTCGCCGGCGCGGCCCGGGGCGCCGACGACGAGTGGCTGTGCAGACATCCCGACCCTGCCAGCGCGATGACGGCCGCACCCACAGCCGCCGCAAAACACCGATGCATCCAGCAGGGTCAGCCCGAGAAGGACTGCAGCAGCGTCATCGCCGAGGAGCGGGACAACTTCCAGCCGTCCTCGTTGATGAAGCTGAGGTTGCGCGTGCTGGGCGCCAGCTGCGGGCCGCTCGCGGTCACGTCGGCCGAGACGGTGCCCGCGCCGGCCGGCTGGATGTTGGCGATGTTGAACGACAGCGGCAGCTGACCGTTCTGCGCGGCTTTCTGCAGCTTCCGGTCGGCCACCCGACTTTCTACGCCGCCGACACCGCCCTGGATGAGGTTGCTCTTGCTGGCGAACGGGACGCTGGGGTCCTGTAGGCCGTTGAGGACGCCGACCAGCTCGCCGGAGCCCGGCAGCGGGGCCGGGTCGAGCGGCAGGGGTGCGCCGAAAACCATCAGCCCGGGCTGGGGGACGGTCTGATCAACGGGTGCAAGCGAAGTCATACCGGCCGCCGCCGCGCTGATCGTCGCCAGGGCTGCTACGCCCGCGGCTAGGAGTTTCAGGGTCACCGGAGTCCTTTCGATCAGTCCGACTTCAAAGCAATGTTAACGCTGAGACCAGAGTGTCGGATTTCGAGTCCCGCGCACGATTGGCCAATCGCCGGTAGCTTTGTTGTATCCACCGCGCCACTTCGGCGTGCGAAAGGAGCTAACGATGGGTGAGACAGAACGGGAGCCGTTCGGGAACCCTCGCGAACGCGACTTGTCGAGCGACGACGCGGCCGAGTTGGAACAGCTGCGCCGCGAGGCTGCGGTGCTGCGTGAGCAACTCGAAAGCGCTGTCGGGTCCCAGGGCCTCGCCCGCGGCGGTCGCGACGCGCATCAGCTCGAGGCTCGGATCGACTCATTGGCGGCCCGCAACTCCAAGTTGATGGACACGCTGAAAGAAGCGCGGCAGCAGCTGCTGGCGCTGCGCGAAGAGGTCGACCGCCTCGGGCAGCCGCCGAGCGGTTACGGCGTGTTGCTGGGGGTGCAGGACGACGACACCGTCGACGTGTTCACCTCCGGCCGCAAGATGCGGTTGACCTGCTCGCCGAACATCGATGCCAAGGCGATGAAAAAGGGCCAAACGGTTCGCCTCAATGAGGCGCTGACGGTCGTCGAAGCCGGCACCTTCGAGTCGGTGGGCGAGATCTCCACCCTGCGGGAGATCCTCAACGACGGTCACCGCGCCCTGGTCGTCGGCCACGCCGACGAGGAGCGCATCGTCTGGCTGGCCGAGCCGCTGGTGGCCGAGGATTTGCCCGACGGAGTCGGCGAAACCGGTGCCGACGACCTGCGCCCCCGCAAGTTGCGCCCGGGCGACTCGCTGCTGGTCGACAGCAAGGCCGGCTACGCCTTCGAACGCATCCCGAAGGCCGAGGTCGAAGACCTGGTGCTGGAAGAGGTGCCGGACGTCAGCTACGAGGACATCGGTGGCCTGACTCGCCAGATCGAGCAGATCCGCGACGCGGTGGAGCTGCCGTTCCTGCACAAGGAGCTGTACCGGGAGTACGCGCTGCGTCCACCCAAAGGTGTGCTGCTTTACGGCCCGCCGGGCTGCGGTAAGACGTTGATCGCCAAGGCCGTCGCCAACTCGCTGGCCAAGAAGATGGCCGAGGTCCGCGGCGACGACGCCCGTGAGGCGAAGTCCTACTTCCTCAACATCAAGGGCCCCGAGCTGCTGAACAAGTTCGTCGGCGAAACCGAACGTCACATCCGGCTGATCTTCCAGCGCGCCCGGGAAAAGGCGTCGGAAGGAACACCGGTCATCGTGTTCTTCGACGAAATGGACTCCATCTTCCGTACCCGTGGCACAGGAGTCTCCTCCGACGTCGAAACGACCGTCGTCCCGCAGCTGCTCAGCGAGATCGACGGTGTCGAAGGCTTGGAGAATGTCATCGTCATCGGCGCCTCCAACCGTGAGGACATGATCGACCCGGCGATCCTGCGGCCCGGCCGCCTGGACGTCAAAATCAAAATCGAGCGGCCCGATGCCGAAGCGGCGCAAGACATCTTCTCCAAGTACCTGACCGAGGAATTGCCGGTGCACGCCGACGACCTCGCCGAATTCGGCGGCGACCGTGGAGTCTGCATCAAGGCGATGATCGAGAAGGTCGTCGACCGGATGTACGCCGAGATCGACGACAACCGCTTCCTCGAGGTCACCTACGCGAACGGCGACAAAGAGGTCATGTACTTCAAGGACTTCAACTCCGGGGCGATGATCCAGAACGTCGTCGACCGGGCGAAGAAGAACGCGATCAAGTCGGTGTTGGAGACCGGTCAGCCGGGTCTGCGCATCCAGCATCTGCTCGATTCGATCGTCGACGAGTTCGCCGAGAACGAGGACCTGCCCAACACGACCAACCCCGACGACTGGGCGCGGATATCGGGCAAGAAGGGCGAGCGGATCGTCTACATCCGCACCCTGGTCACCGGAAAGTCGTCGAGCGCCAGCCGGGCCATCGACACCGAGTCCAACCTCGGCCAGTACCTCTAGCGCTTCTCGGGCGAGCGTGCGTGTTCGGACGCCGACACACTGTCAGCGCCGTACCACTGGGCACCCTCGCGCACGATGGCAACTGGGCAGAGTCAGTCGGTTATCAGCGAATAGCTGTTGGCCAGGTCGTCCTGCAGAACCAGGGCGGCGCGGTCGATGGTGTCAACACGCAAGGGGCTGGTCAGCACTCGTGACTGGTAGGTCCATCCGTTCGGCAAGCTGAGCCGCTCGCCGAGTTTGGGCAGCTCGGCCCGCGACAGGTTGGGGTCGACGATCTGGCTCCAGGTTTGCATCACCCAGCGCCGGAAAGCCGGGTCATGCAGTTCGTAGATCTCTTCACCGGCATCGAAGGTGAAGACGGTGTGGCGGTTGACCTGATTCGCTGTGTAGGGCGCCGGATTGATTGCCGTCAGCAGAACCGTGGCCTGCAGCAACATGTCGATCCCGCCGAACGTTTTCTTGATCTGCGGGCCCTGCGGTGCCTTTTCGATCGAGTTCATCAGCCAGTAACGGGGTCCGTTGAGCAGGGCGGTAGCGGCCCCGTTCTCGGTCGCGATGGCTTGCGCGTCGAGCGCCGACCACAACTCGGCCGGGCAGTCGTTCAGCGGAAAGCTGTTGTAGACGGCGGCTTGCGGGCCGGCCTCGCCAGGAGTCACCAACAGCACTTCGCCGTAGCGTTTGCCGGATAACCCGGTGACGGGCTTGCGCAGCGCATCCGCGGACATCACGGTGAAATTAATCACTGAGAAGACCTGCGTCAATAGCGACGTTGCGGGCCGTAACCGGCCCGCAACGTCGCTGCGCCCGATCCGATTGGCTCGCTCGGTTGTGGGCCGTAACCGGCCCGCAACGTCGCTGCGCCCGATCCGATTGGCTCGCTCGGTTGCGGGCCGTAACCGGCCCGCAACGTCGCTGCGCCTAGGCTCAAGACATGCAACGGATTATCGGGACCGAGGTCGAGTACGGCATCTCGTCGCCGTCGGACCCGACCGCGAACCCGATCCTGACGTCGACACAGGCGGTGTTGGCCTATGCCGCCGCGGCGGGCATTCAACGGGCCAAACGCACACGGTGGGATTACGAGGTCGAGTCACCCCTGCGCGATGCCCGCGGCTTCGACCTGAGCCGCTCGGCCGGGCCGCCGCCCGTTGTCGACGCCGACGAGGTGGGCGCGGCCAACATGATCCTCACCAACGGCGCCCGGCTCTACGTCGACCATGCGCACCCTGAGTACTCCGCGCCGGAATGCACCGACCCTCTGGACGCGGTGATCTGGGACAAAGCCGGCGAACGCGTGATGGAAGCCGCGGCCCGCCACGTCGCCAGCGTGCCGGGGGCGGCCAAACTGCAGCTGTATAAGAACAACGTCGACGGCAAAGGCGCCTCCTACGGGTCCCACGAGAACTACCTGATGAGCCGGCAGACGCCGTTCTCGTCGGTCATCGCGGGGTTGACGCCGTTTCTGGTGTCCCGGCAGGTGATCACCGGCTCGGGGCGGGTCGGCATCGGGCCCGCCGGTGACGAGCCCGGCTTTCAGCTGTCCCAGCGCGCCGACTACATCGAGGTCGAGGTAGGCCTGGAGACCACTCTCAAGCGCGGCATCATCAACACCCGCGACGAGCCGCACGCCGACGCCGACCGGTACCGGCGCCTGCACGTCATCATCGGCGACGCCAACCTCGCCGAGACGTCGACGTACCTGAAACTGGGCACCACGGCGTTGATACTCGACCTGATCGAAGACGGCCCGGCGCACGGCATCGACCTCAGCGACCTGACCCTGGCCCGGCCGGTGCACGCCGTGCACACCATCAGCCGCGACGCGTCGCTGCGCGCCACCGTCGCGCTGGCCGACGGGCGGGAACTGACCGGACTTGCACTGCAACGCATCTACCTCGACCGGGCGGCCAAACTGGTCGACGGCCGTGACCCCGACCCGCGCGCCGCCGATGTCATCGAGACCTGGGCGCATGTGCTCGACCTGCTCGAACGCGACCCGATGGAGTGCGCGGATCTGCTGGACTGGCCGGCCAAGCTGCGACTGCTCGAAGGGTTCCGCAATCGGGAGAACCTGGCCTGGTCGGCGCCCCGCCTGCATCTGGTCGACCTGCAGTACTCCGACGTCCGCCTGGACAAGGGCCTGTACAACCGCCTGGTGGCGCGCGGTTCGATGCGGCGTCTGGTCAGCGAGCAGCAGGTGCTCAGCGCGGTCGAGAATCCGCCGACGGACACCCGCGCCTATTTCCGCGGCGAGTGCCTGCGGCGGTTCGGTGCCGACATCGCCGCGGCCAGCTGGGATTCGGTGATCTTCGATCTCGGTGGCGACTCGCTGGTGCGGATCCCGACGCTCGAGCCGCTACGCGGCAGCAAGGCGCACGTCGGAGCGTTGCTGGACTCCGTGGACAGCGCAGTGGAGCTGGTCGAACAACTGACGACCTGAGGGTTGCGTCCGGCCGACACTGCAGGCTGAGGGCCTGCGGAGGAGCCGGACAAAAGGCCTGAGTAGCCGGGCAATGTCGGCGCATACCGGTAGGGTGAAGAAACCGGCTTATGCGAGTGATGCGGCCGATGACTAGCAGGAGGCGGCGATGGCGCAGGAGCAGACCAAGCGCGGCGGTGGTGGCAGCGACGAGGACGACCTGACCGCCGGCACCGCCGCGGGCCAGGAACGCCGCGAGAAGCTGACCGATGAAACCGACGATCTGCTCGACGAGATCGACGACGTCCTCGAGGAGAATGCTGAAGACTTCGTCCGCGCGTACGTCCAAAAGGGCGGACAGTGACCTGGCCGTTTCGCGATCCTCTGGCCACTAATTCAGCACTTCCTGGAGCTTTCCCAAACCCTGTAGACCTGTCCTCGTTCAGCGACTTCCTGGGTCGGCAGGCGCCGGAGCTGCTGCCGGTGGGCGCTGGGCGCGGCGGTGCGATCGGTGCGGCTGACCAACTGCCGCACGGCACCACCATCGTTGCGCTCAAGTACCCGGGTGGTGTCGTCATCGCCGGCGACCGTCGCTCCACCCAGGGCAACATGATCGCCGGCCGCGACGTGCAGAAGGTCTACATCACCGACGACTACACCGCCACCGGCATCGCCGGTACCGCGGCCATTGCCGTCGAGTTCGCCCGGCTCTACGCCGTCGAACTGGAGCACTATGAGAAGCTCGAAGGCGTTCCGCTGACCTTCGCCGGCAAGGTGAACCGCCTTGCGATCATGGTGCGCGGTAATCTGGGCGCCGCGATGCAGGGGCTGGTGGCGTTGCCGCTACTGGCAGGTTTCGATCTCGGCGACCCGGACCCGCAGCGGGCCGGGCGCATCGTGTCGTTCGACGCCGCTGGCGGCTGGAACATCGAAGAAGAGGGCTACCAGTCGGTAGGATCGGGCTCGATCTTCGCCAAATCGGCGATCAAGAAGCTGTACTCACAAGTCGCCGATGCTGATTCGGCGCTGCGGGTCGTGGTCGAAGCGCTCTACGACGCCGCCGACGACGACTCGGCCACCGGCGGGCCCGACCTAGTCCGGGGCATCTTTCCGACCGCGGTGGTGATCGGGCCGGAGGGCGCCGCGGACGTCGCCAGGCAGCGGATCGCCGAACTGGCCCGCGAGGTCATCCAACAGCGCTCGCGGGCTGACACGTTCGGACCGGACGCCGAGCCGCGCCGGGGTGACGGGTGAGCTTTCCTTACTTCATCTCGCCCGAGCAGGCCATGCGCGAGCGCAGTGAGCTCGCGCGCAAAGGCATTGCCCGCGGCCGCAGCGTGGTCGCGTTGGCCTACGCCGGCGGAGTGCTGTTCGTCGCGGAAAACCCGTCGCGGTCGCTGCAGAAGATCAGCGAACTGTACGACCGGGTCGGATTTGCCGCCGCCGGCAAGTTCAACGAGTTCGACAATCTGCGGCGCGGCGGCATCCAGTTCGCCGACACCCGTGGTTACGCCTACGACCGCCGCGACGTCACCGGTAGGCAGTTGGCCAACGTCTACGCGCAGACGTTGGGCACGATTTTCAACGAACAGGCCAAACCGTACGAAGTCGAGTTATGTGTCGCCGAGGTGGCCCACTTTGGCGAGACGAAAGCGCCCGAGCTGTACCGGATCACCTACGACGGGTCGATCGCCGACGAGCCGCACTTCGTAGTGATGGGCGGCACTACTGAGCCGATCGCCACGGCGCTGAAGGAGACGTACACCGAAAACGCCGACCTTCCCGACGCCCTCCGCATCGCGGTCGACGCGCTACGCAAGACCAGCGGCGACAACCACGCCGGCGACCAGCCCACGCTGGGCGTGGCGTCCTTGGAGGTGGCCATCCTGGACGTCAGCCGCCCCCGCCGGGCGTTTCGGCGGATCACCAGGTCAGTGCTCGAGGAGCTGCTGCCCAAACCGGAGTCCGGCCCGGAAACCAACGGCAAGTCACCCGACTGACATTCAGCGCGCGCACCTCCCAGCTCAGGCAATCCGCCCGCAACCGTATGTATTGACCCCGGGACGGGTACTTCTCCCGAAGCGCACTTCCTAAGCAACTGGTGGGCGTCCGCCGCCAGCGAGCCGATCGAATCGCCGGGAGGTCCAATGTCGGTGCACCCAGACTCCTTCTCGTCATTCGTCGACCGGGAGCGGGCGAAGAACACCGAGAAAGCTCAGGCCGAGCGCGAATGCGGCCCGGCCCGCAAAACGCCGGATGCCACTCCGATCGGGGACGCCATCGAGGCGTTTCACCGCCGTGACGATGTCAGCTTCGGCATCCCGGCTCACCGGTCCGGGACCGGCGGACACCAGCCGATCGCCGCACGTTGGACGGGCTCGCAAGCCTTCTGGGCCGACGTCGCGATGAACAAAGGCACCGATAACCGGCACCAGTCCTGGAAGGTGGAGCCGACCGCGATGCAACTCTTCGCCGAAGCTGTTGGCGCCGATGAGACGTTGTTCTCCACCAACGGCAGCACCGAGAACGTACACGTCGCGATTATGGCGGCGGTGCGACCCGGTGAGACGCTTGTCCTGGCCCGCAACGGCCACAAGTCGGCGTTCTCCGGGCTGGTGCTGTCCGGGGCCCGCCCGGTTTATGTCGAACCGGAATACGACGAGCGGTGGCAGGTCAGTCACGGGGTCGACCCCCACCGGCTGGATCAAGTGTTGCGCGGACATCCCGAGGCCGTCGCCGCGATGGTGTGCACGCCCACCTACTACGGCGTGAGCTCCGATGTGCGCGGACTCGCCGACGTGGCGCACGCCCACGACGTGCCGCTGCTGACCGACGACGCGTGGGGCTTGAGTTACAGCTTCTGCAGCCGGTTGCCGCCGTCGGCCATGCATTCCGGCGCCGACCTGAGCCTCGGCAGTGTGCACAAGACGCTGAACGGCTTGTGCCAGACTTCGGTGCTGAGCAGACGAGGCGACCGCATCGACTCGTCGCGGCTGTCGCTGGCCTTCCAGCTGACTCAGTCCACCAGTGCCTCCCCACTGCTGTTGTCCTCGATTGACGCTGCCCGCCGCCAATTCCAAGAAGACGGTGAGGAGTTGATTGGGCACGCCATCGACCTGGCGCACCGCGTGCGAGACGCTGTGGCGGAGCTGCCCGGGCTCAGCCTGATGGGCGAAGAGGTGCTGGACAGCCCGGGCGCGCTCGCGGTTGACCCCACCCACGTCAACATTGACGTGGCCGGGCTCGGTCTGACCGGCTTCCAGGCCGCGGACTGGCTGCTCGAGCAACACGGGATCATCCCGGAATTGGCCGACCATCGCCGGGTCATGGCAATGATCACGTTCGCCGACACCGAGGCCACCGCCCAACGGCTAGTCGACGCTGTGGCGGAGCTGTCCAAGCAGCATGCCGGCGCGCAACCCCGCCCGCTGACGGAGGTTCCGCCCTTCGGCGAGTTGCGTACTGAAACCGTCATGCTGCCTCGCGACGCCTTCCTGGGCGCTAGCGAGATGGTGCCGTGGCGACAGGCAGCCGGCCGGGTCTCGGCGGAGATGATCTGTCCGTATCCACCGGGGATACCGATTGCGGCCCCCGGTGAACTGCTCAACGACGCGATCGTCGACTATCTGCAGCAGTCGGCCGCCGAAGGGGTAATGATCGAAGGCGCCACTGATGAGTCGCTGAGCCGATTCCGGGTGGTCGCAAGTTGAGCAGCGTATTGGTGGAGGTGTTATCGGCCGCCCCCGAAACGCGGGTGACGCCTCGGCGGCACGCGCCACCACCTCCGTGCGCTCGCCCGGTGAACTGTATGGTCAGCGTTTGCTCTCATAGCGTCATTGCACGTCACGGCGAAGGGTAGCCTAAACAAGGTGTTACGCCGCGAGCCTGCTAATCGGCGGCTGACCGTTGGCATTTTCCAGCGAGTGGCGCGCCTCGTGGTGCGCCGACCGTTATATGTCATCGCGTTCTGGGTGGCGCTGGCGGCCGTGCTGTCGGTGACGTTTTCCCCGTTAGCGCTGGTGGTCCGCGACCGTACCGAAAATATCCTGCCGAGTGATGCGTCGGTTGAGGTAGCGACCAGGCAGATGACCGCCTCGTTTCACGAAACGGAGCCACAAAACATCGCAGTGGTGGTGCTCACCGACGAACACGGGCTGACACCCGCCGACGAACACGTCTACCGCACGTTGGTCGACAGGTTGCGGCAGGACACCCGCGACGTCGTCATAGTGCAAGACTTCATCACTACCCCACCGCTGCGTGAAGTCTTTGCCAGCCAAGACAATAAAGCGTGGCTTATACCGGTCGGCATTGCCGGAAAGGTGCCTTCAGCCAAATTCAGCGAGGCATATGCGCGGGTTGTCGAGATCGTCAAGCAGACAGTCGAGCAGGCGCCAAAGGGATCCACCCTGGCCGCGAACATGGCCGGAATTCCGGCCACCGCCTTCGAACTCGGCGAAATCGGGGAACGCGACCTGAATCTGATCACGGCCGCGACCGTCATCATGGTGCTCTTGATCTTGTTAGTGATCTACCGAAATCCCGTCACCATGCTGCTGCCACTGGCGACCATCGGAATATCTATGGTGGCTGCACAGCAAGTGGTTGCCGGGCTGGCGGGAGTAGGCCTCGGTATTTCTCAGCAGACGGTTGTGTTCATGACCGCGATAATGATGGGTGCCGGCGTCGACTATGCGGTCTTCCTGATCAGCCGCTACCACGAACACCTGCGGCGCGGTCTGGATTCCGACCAAGCTGTCGCGCGGGCATTGACGGGCATCGGTAAGGTAATCGCCGCCTCCGCGGCTACCGTCGCGGTCACGTTTTTGGGCATGATTTTCACTCGCCTGGAGCTGTTTTCCACGATCGGGCCAGCGCTGGCCCTCGCGGTCTCGGTCGCGTTTCTGGCCGCGGTCACCTTACTGCCGGCGCTCATGGTGGTTGCCGGGCGGCGCGGATGGATAGCTCCGAAGAAAGATCTCACCAGCCGGTTGTGGCGGCGTTCCGGTGTTCACATTGTGCGGCGTCCGGTCGCGCATCTGGTTGCCAGTCTGGTCATTCTGATTTTCCTGGCCGGTTGTTCGACCTTGATGCGCTGCAGTTACGACGACCGCAAGAGCTTGCCGGCGTCGTCCGAAAGCAACCGCGGATTCGCCGCGATTGACCGCCATTTCCCAGCGGGTTCGATGACCCCGCAGTACCTTCTTGTGCAATCTCCGCATGACTTGCGCACACCCAAGGCCCTGGCGGACCTCGAGGAGATGGCGCAGCGGGTCAGTCAGCTGCCTGATATCGCGATGGTGCGCGGCGTCACCCGACCGACGGGCCAACCGCTGGAACAAGCCACGCTGAGTTGGCAGGCCGGCGTGGTCGGAGACAAGCTCTCGGAAGCGGCGAATCGCATCGCCGGCGCCAAAGGTGACCTTGACGCTTTGACGGGTGGTGCGCGCCGGCTCGCCGACAGTCTCGGCGCCGTAAGCAGCCAAGTGAGCCAGGCGATAGCGGTGGTCAGCGGTCTCGCCAACACACTTGCCGGCATCGAGAACCAACTTGCAAGTTCTAAGACGGTTCAGGACATTGAAAGGCTGGCCGCGAGCATGCGCTCCACCGGTGACTCGATGGGAGCGAACCTCGGGAACCTCAAAGAGATGTTGAACATGACCGGCCCGGTGCTGGCTGGGCTTAACGGCAGTCCGACATGCGGCGTAGATCCGGCCTGCGGCAATGCGCGGGACCTGCTGCAGCGCATGGTCGACAGCCGCAACAGCGGACAGCTTGACACGGTTGCCGAACTCGCTCAGCAGCTGCAATCCGTCCCCGGCGGCCGGGACTTGGCGGCCACGCTGCAGGGTATTCGTGGCTCGCTCGCTCAAGCAATCCAGACGGTCGATGCCCTGGGCCTGGAGAACTCCGGCGCGCTGCAGAACGAGATGGCGAATATCCAGCAAGGCGCAAACGCTTTGGCCAACGGAAGCGCGCAAGTGGCGGACGGCGTGCAGACATTGACTGACCAGACCAAACAAGTCGGTGGCGGTCTATCCGACGCGGCGGCCTTGTTGTTGGCGGTGAAACTCAATGCGTCGCAGCCGAGCATGGCTGGTTTCTACATTCCACCGCAGGCGATGGCGGACAACCGGTTCAAAGATCTCGCCGGGGTGTTCATCTCACCCGACGGACATGCGGTGCGCTACTTGGTGCAGTCGAAGCTGGAGCCGTTCGAAGCGAAGGCGATGGACCAGGTCAAGTCAATCGCCGACACAGCGCGAGGTGCGCAGCCCAACACGTCGCTGGCCGATGCGTCGATATCAATGGCGGGCCTGACGCCGACGAGCAGCGAAATGCGCGACTACTACAACCATGACCTTCGGTTCATCGTCGGCATGACCATCGCGGTTGTGTTCGCGATCCTGGTACTGCTGCTGCGGGCGGTCCTGGCGCCGCTGTATCTCGTTGGCACAGTGGTTCTTTCGTACCTTTCGGCGCTGGGTATCGGTGTTATCGTGTTTCAGTTCATCGGTGGTCAACCACTTGCTTGGAACGTGCCCGGACTAGCCTTCATCATCTTGGTCGCCGTCGGTGCGGACTACAACATGTTGTTGATTTCGCGGATTCGCGACGAATCCCCGCACGGGATTCGGTCCGGTGTCATTCGCACTGTTGGCACGACCGGAGGCGTGATCACGTCTGCAGGGGTGATCTTCGCCGCGTCGATGTTCGGCCTGCTGTTCGCCAGTCTGAGCGCCATGGTCCAAGTGGGCTTCGTCATGGGCGTCGGCCTGCTGCTGGACACCTTCCTGGTACGCACCATCACTGTGCCGGCACTGGCGGTGGTGGCTGGGAAGGGGAACTGGTGGCCGTCGAAGTGGCTACCGTCGAAGCAACGGGAGCGAGCGGGTGCCGATCGCGATGCACCGGGTTGGCTGACGGTGGCCGCTGCATCCAAGAAAGCCACCGCAGCGGGCCCGTCCGATCGAGCTACGCCGGCCCGTGCACCCGATCAGGGCAGCGCGGCAAATTCATCCGACCCACGGGCCATGGCCGATCGATCTGGTCAGTTGGCCGCAGTCGGTGCCGGCCCGACAGCATGGGTTTGGACGTCGTCTTCCGGGCAGAACTGGCAGCGGTGGCGTTCGGGCGACTCCCGGCTTTAGCCGCGTGTTTCCGTCGTGGCGGTTGTACAGTCACCGCAACGACAGTCCGGAATGGCCGGTGAGCCCCGAGGTGTATTCAATGACGGAGAACCGACTCGCCTCGGCGGCGCGCCGCGTCGGGCTGCGCCTGGCGCCGACGTGCGTCCTGATGAGGCAAATCATCCGTCCCATGTGGTTCGGTATGGCGTGGACCGCGTCGTGACTCCTGAGCTGCGCCGCCCGTTGAGCCCGCAGGAACGGTGGTACTGGATCGCCAATCAGGTCTCGCCGCTCAACGTCATTTCGACGGTGCGTGTGCACGGCAGAATCTCGCATGACCTGCTCGAAGCGGCGGCGGCCGCGCTGGCCGCCGAATACCCGGTACTGCGGGTAGCGATCACGGCCGACGCCGACGGGACCAATCCCTACTACGTGCCGGCCACGCAGCCGATCGACATCCGCACGGTGAGCGGTGACGACGGCGAATGGCAACGCCAAGCCGACAGCTACGAGCTGGCCACCTCGCTGGACTGGCGAACCGGCCCACTGGTCCGTCTTGTGCACATAGTAGGAAACTCCGACGACGTCCACGACCTGGTGCTGACTGGGTCGCACATCGTTGTCGACGGCTTCACCGTGATTTGGTTGCTTATCAGGCTGCTCCTGCACGCCGACCGTCTGAGCCGGTCACCTGGCGACACCCAGACGGTCTCACGGTCGGCGGTCGGCGCCCCCGAAGACCTGTTGCCCGCCCGCTATCGCGGTGTCCGGGGCTTCGCCAGGATCGCGAGCAGCGTTGTCGCCGACGGGCTCGTCACTGCGATCACCCGGCCGCGACGGCTGCGACCGGAGACACCCGTCCCGCCGACCCAGCGCCGGACCAGACTGTTGTGCCGTAACCTGTCAGGCAGTCAGCTGGATGCACTGATCCGGCGTTGCCATGCCGAAGGTGTCACCGTACACGGCGCACTGGCGGCGGCCATGGTGATGGCGATTGGACCGCTAGTTGCGCAGAAAGATTCGGGCTGGATAGGCGTCACATCGCCGATCGACACCCGGGCTGGAGCGGTTCCCCCGGTTCCCTTCGACGAAGCCGGTGCCTTCGTGTCCTCGTTGACGCCGATCGTGCGCTTCGGCGGTGGCCGGGATTTATGGTCGATCGCCCGGAAGGTCAACCGGTCGTTGCGTCGACGCGTCCGGTTCGGTCAGCATCTCGCGGCGGTGAACGGTGTGCGGTACGTAGCCCCCGCCTCGCTCGATACCAGCGCGCGCGTCATTGGCCGGTTGGAACGCCTCGGTGTTACCTCCAGTATTGGACTGACAAACGTTGGTCGCCTCGACTTCCTTCCAGCGCGGATCGGCGAATGGTCCCTGTCCGGCGGCCAGGGCGCGGGTAGCCTATCGGTCGCCGGCTACCTTCTGGCGGCGGTCGGTACCGTCCACGGCCAACTGTTCTGGAATTTCTCGTACATCGATGAGGTTGTGTCGCAGCCGACCGCGGAGAAGTTCGCGGATGCAGCTGTGGCGACACTGCTAGACGCACTCGAGTAACGGTCGCAGCGACGCTCGGCTGCGTCGCTTCACTACTTATCAGGCAGAACACCAGTACGCTCGTACACGTGCAGCGACGAATCATGGGCATCGAAACCGAGTTCGGTGTGACCTGCACATTCCACGGTCACCGGCGCCTGTCCCCGGACGAGGTGGCCCGCTACCTGTTCCGCCGGGTGGTCTCATGGGGCCGCAGCTCGAACGTCTTCCTCCGTAACGGCGCGCGGCTGTATCTCGACGTGGGCAGCCATCCGGAATACGCGACCGCCGAATGCGACAGCCTGGTCCAGCTGGTCACCCACGACCGCGCCGGCGAACGAGTGCTCGAAGACCTGCTCGTCGACGCCGAGCAGCGGCTCAGCGACGAAGGCATCGGCGGCGACATCTACCTGTTCAAGAACAACACCGACTCCGCGGGTAACTCCTACGGCTGCCACGAGAACTACCTGATCGTGCGGGCCGGTGAGTTCTCCCGCATCTCAGACGTGCTGCTGCCGTTCCTGGTCACCCGCCAGCTGATCTGCGGCGCCGGCAAGGTGTTGCAGACGCCGAAGGCTGCCACTTTCTGCCTGTCGCAACGTGCCGAGCACATCTGGGAAGGCGTCTCCAGTGCGACGACCCGATCCCGTCCGATCATCAACACCCGCGACGAGCCGCACGCCGACGCCGAGAAATACCGCCGCCTGCATGTCATCGTCGGCGACTCCAACATGTGCGAAGCCACCACGATGCTCAAGGTGGGCACCGCCGCCCTGGTGCTGGAAATGATCGAAGCCGGCGTCCCATTTCGCGACTTCTCCCTCGACAACCCCATCCGGGCCATCCGCGAGGTGAGCCACGACGTCACCGGCCGCCGTCCGGTGCGGCTGGCCGGCGGCCGGCAGGCCAGCGCGCTGGACATCCAGCGCGAGTACTACAGCCGCGCGGTCGAGCACTTGCAGACCCGCGAGCCCAACGCACAGATCGAGCAGGTCGTCGACCTGTGGGGTCGTCAGCTCGACGCCGTGGAATCTCAGGACTTCGCCAAGGTCGACACTGAGATCGACTGGGTCATCAAGCGCAAGCTGTTCCAGCGCTACCAGGATCGCTACGACATGGAGCTGTCCGATCCCAAGATCGCTCAGCTCGATCTGGCCTACCACGACATCAAACGTGGTCGCGGCGTCTTCGACTTGCTGCAGCGCAAGGGCCTGGCGTCTCGTATCACCACCGACGAGGAGATCGACGAGGCCGTCGACCAGCCGCCGCAGACCACCCGGGCGCGGCTGCGCGGCGAGTTCATCAGCGCCGCACAGGCCGCCGGCCGCGACTTCACGGTCGACTGGGTGCACCTCAAACTGAACGACCAGGCGCAGCGCACCGTGCTGTGCAAGGACCCGTTCCGCGCTGTCGACGAGCGGGTCAAGCGGCTGATCGCCAGCATGTAGCTCGCCGTCGCCGCAGCTCGGCGCGCCTGTGATCCTTCGGCGTGTCGGTGCAGCCGGTTGCCCTAACCTGATAGCGATGGCGATCTCCAAAGTCGAACGGTTGATGAACCTGGTCATCGCCCTGCTGTCGACCCGCGGCTACCTCACCGCCGAGAAGATCAGAACCAACGTGGCCGGTTACTCCGACAGCCCGAACGTCGAAGCGTTCTCCCGAATGTTCGAACGCGACAAGAACGAACTGCGCGACCTCGGCATCCCGCTGGAAACCGGCAGGGTCTCGTCGTTCGACCCCACCGAGGGATACCGGATCAACCGGGACGCTTACGCCCTGCCAGCGGTCGAGTTGACGCCCGACGAAGCAGCCGCGGTGGCGGTGGCGACCCAGCTGTGGGATTCGCCCGAACTGATCACCGCCACCCAAGGGGCGCTGCTGAAGTTGCGCGCAGCCGGGGTGGATGTCGACCCGGACGCCCCGGTGTCGATCGCCGCGCCGGCCGGCCAGCCGGGCCTTCGCGCCTCGGAGGGCAATTTGGGCAAGCTGCTGGCGGCCATCGACTCCGGGCGTGCGGTGCAGTTCCCGCACCGGCCCGCCCGCACCGAGCCGTACACCGTCCGCACTGTCGAACCGTGGGGAGTGCTCACCAAGCGCGGCCGCTGGTACCTGGTCGGGCACGACCGCGATCGCGACGCCACCCGGGTGTTTCGGCTGTCGCGCATCGGCGCCGACGTGACGCCGATCGGTCCGGCCGGTGCGGTGACCCGCCCCGAGGGCGTGGACCTGCGCGAGATCGTCGCCGCTGCGGTCACCGAAGTCGCTGCCGGACCGGCCGGCATGAAGGCGACGGTATGGGTCGCCGACGGCCGGGGCACCGCTTTGCGACAGGCCGGAACGTCGATCGGACCCCGGCAACTGACCGGCCGCGACGGCGAGGTCGTCGAACTGGTCGGAGCCGCCGACTGGCTGATCCGGGAGATCGCCGGCTACGGCGCCGACGCCGTCGTGCTCGAACCGTCGCTGCTGCGCGACGAGGTGCTGGCCCGGTTGCAGGAGCAGGCGCAATGACTCGCGCCGGCGACGATGCAGAGCAGAGCGATGGAAAGGAGCGGCGCAAATGACACTCGTCTCCACCCGCCTCGTCCGGCTGCTCAACATGGTGCCGTACTTCCAGGCCAATCCGCGCATCACCCGCGCAGAAGCCGCCGCCGACCTCGGCGTGTCGGCCAAGCAGCTCGAAGACGACCTCAACCAGTTGTGGATGTGCGGCTTGCCCGGCTACGGCCCCGGTGACCTGATCGACTTCCAATTCGCCGGTGACACCATCGAAGTGACGTTCTCAGCCGGCATGGACCGGCCGCTGCAGCTCACCTCACCGGAGGCGACCGGTCTGCTGATGGCGCTGCGGGCGCTGTCCGACATTCCCGGTGTCGTCGACCCCGAGGCGGCGCGCAGCGCGATCGCCAAGATCGAGTCGGCGGCCGGTGCGGTCGGTCCCGGCGATTCGCGGTCCGCCGCTGCCGTCGACGAGCCGGCCCCGGCCGAAAGTGACGCCGCCGCGGCGGTGCGGGCCGGCGTGCGAGGCAACCGGGCGCTGGCCATGAATTACTACTCGGCCTCACGAGACACCTTGTCCACCCGGATCGTCGACCCCATCCGAGTGGTGGTGGTCGGTGAGCACAGCTACCTGGAGGGGTGGTCGCGCGAGGCCGACGGCGTGCGGCTGTTCCGTTTTGACCGGATCGTCGACGCGCGGGTGCTCGACGAGCCGTCGGTGCCGCCCGAGCCGGTGCTGCAGGCGCCGCCTGACACTTCGCTGTTCGATGCTGATCCGTCGCTGCCCTCGGCGACGCTGCGGTTGGCGCCCTCGGCGTCGTGGATGTTTGAGTACTACCCAATGCGCTTGCTGACCGAGCTGCCCGACGGCTATTGCGAGGCGGCGATGACGTATGCCTCCGACGAGTGGATGACCCGGCTGGTGCTGGGCTTCGGGTCGGCGGTGCGGGTGCTCTCGCCGGAGTCGTTGGCCCGACGGATTCGGGACGCCGCCGCGGCCGCACTCGACATCTATCAGGCCGCGGCCCGGTCAGACGAGGCGACGCCACCGCTGCGGTAGCATCGTGAGGACATCTGGAGGTATTCATAGTGAACGCTCTCACTCCGGGTCACTTGGCAATCGTCGCGGTCGTATTGATCGTTCTGTTCGGCGCCAAGCGGCTCCCCGACGCGGCACGTTCGCTGGGCAAGTCGTTACGGATCTTCAAATCCGAGGTTCGTGAGCTGCAGAACGAAGGCAAGTCCGAGACGCCTGCCGCGCCCAGCACCACCCCGGTGCAGGCCGAGCGAGTCGACCCGCCGGCGGCGCCCGGGCAGGGTTAGCCTGACCACCGCAGTCGCGGTGCCCGCCAACTAACTGTTGCCCGCACTGTGCGCACTTCAGCTTTGTCGCCCTTATCCGCGATGTTCCGGCGCCTCGATCCTCGCCTGCGCCGTAGCCGAGCCAATCCCGACGGCACTATGTCGCTGGTGGCGCATCTCACCGAGCTGCGGACCCGGCTGTTGATCTCCGCTGTCACCATCGTGCTCACCACGGCCCTGGGCTTCGTGTGGTACTCGCACTCGGTGTTCGGTGTGGAAAGTCTCGGCCAATGGTTGCGCTACCCCTACTGCTCGCTGCCGCAGTCAGCCCGGGCGCAGATCAGCGCGGATGGCCAGTGCCGGCTGCTGGCCACCGCACCGTTCGATCAGTTCATGCTGCGGCTCAAGATCTCGCTGACGGCCGGCGTGGTGATGGCCTGCCCGATGTGGCTTTACCAGCTGTGGGCCTTCATCACCCCGGGGCTGTACAAGAAGGAGCGCCGCTTCGCGGTTGCATTCGTGGTGCCGGCGGCGATGCTGTTCGTGACGGGTGCGGTGCTGGCTTACCTGTTGCTGTCCAAGGCGTTGCGCTTCTTGTTGACCGTCGGCAGCGACGTGCAGGTGACCGCCCTTTCCGGCGACCGGTACTTCGCATTTCTGTTGAACTTGCTGCTTGTCTTCGGCATCAGCTTCGAGTTTCCGCTGCTGATCGTCATGCTCAACCTGACCGGTCTGTTGACCTACCAACGGCTCAAATCCTGGCGGCGCGGACTGATCTTCGCGATGTTCGTGTTCGCCGCCATCTTCACCCCGGGCTCCGACCCGTTCTCGATGGTCGCGCTCGGTCTGGCGCTGACCCTGCTGCTCGAGCTGGCCATTCAGATCGCCCGATTCCACGACACCCGAAAAGCCAGGCGCGAGCCGGTGCTCGCGGACGACGAAGCGGCCGTCCTCGACCCGCCGTCATCGGTGGCCGCGCCGTCAAGCCTCTCAGGACCCCATGACGACGTCACCTGATCAGACATTCGCCGCCGGACCTGAGCTTGATCGTTTCGCCGCCGAACTGCCGTTCGCGCTGGATGGTTTTCAGCGCCGCGCCTGCGCGGCGCTCGAGCACGGCCACGGCGTGCTGGTGTGTGCGCCGACCGGCGCCGGTAAGACGGTCGTCGGCGAGTTCGCGGTGCACCTGGCGCTGGCCGGGGGCGGCAAATGCTTCTACACCACGCCGCTCAAGGCGCTGAGCAACCAGAAGCACACCGACTTCGTGGCCCGCTACGGCAAGGACCGCATCGGGCTGCTCACCGGTGACTTGTCGGTGAACGCCAACGCCCCGGTCGTCGTGATGACCACCGAAGTGCTGCGCAACATGCTTTACGCCAACTCGTCTGCCCTGCAAGGCCTTTCTCACGTCGTCATGGACGAAGTGCATTTCCTGGCCGACCGGATGCGCGGCGCGGTCTGGGAGGAGGTGATCCTGCATCTGGCCGACGAGGTGCGGTTGGTCAGCTTGTCGGCCACCGTCAGCAACGCCGAGGAGTTCGGCGGCTGGATCCAGACGGTGCGCGGCGACACCACGGTCGTGGTCGACGAACACCGCCCGGTGCCGCTGTGGCAGCACGTCCTGGTGGGCAAGCGGCTTTTCGAGTTGTTCGACTACAACACTGACTCGATCGATTCGGCTGCCGACGGCGCCGGCACGGCACGCCATCCGCGTGTCGACCAGAGCCTGCTGCGCCACATCGCGCACCGCCGGGAGGCCGACCGGCTGGCCGACTGGCACAGCCCCCGGCGTCCGACGGGACGATCAGGCGCCGGGCGGGGCGGCCGGCCCACCCTGTACCGGCCGCCGCCACGGCCGGACGTGATCGCCACGCTGGACCGGGAAGGATTGCTGCCGGCCATCACGTTCGTGTTCTCCCGGGTCGGCTGCGACGCCGCGGTCAAGCAGTGCCTGCGTTCGTCGTTGCGGCTGACCAGCGAAGAGGAGCGGGCGCAGATCGCCGAAGTGATCGAGCACCGGTGTGGCGACCTCGCCGACGCCGACCTGGACATTCTGGGCTATTACGAGTGGCGAGAGGGCCTGCTGCGCGGGTTGGCCGCTCACCACGCCGGGCTGCTGCCGGTGTTCCGGCACACCGTCGAGCAACTGTTCACCGCCGGGCTGATCAAAGCGGTGTTCGCCACCGAGACGTTGGCGCTGGGCATCAACATGCCCGCGCGTACCGTCGTGCTCGAACGGCTGGTCAAATTCAACGGTGAGCAGCATGCCGCGCTGACGCCGGGGGAGTACACCCAGCTCACCGGCCGTGCCGGCCGGCGCGGCATCGACGTCGAAGGCCATGCGGTAGTCATCTGGCATCCCGACATCGAACCTGCCGAGGTGGCGGGATTGGCTTCCACGCGCACCTTCCCGCTGCGCAGCTCGTTTGCGCCGTCGTACAACATGACGATCAACCTGGTTCAGCAGATGGGCCCCGCCGAAGCGCACCACCTGCTCGAGCAGTCGTTCGCGCAGTACCAGGCGGACCGATCGGTCGTCGGGCTGGTCCGCGGCGCCGAACGCGGCGAGCGGATGCTCGACGAGATCGCCGCCGAGTTGGGCGGCCGAGACGCCGCAATCCTCGATTACGCCAGGCTGGCCGAACGGATCTCCGAACGGGAGCGCGCTCAGGCCCGGGCGTCGCGGCTGCAGCGCCGGCAAGCGGCCAACGACGCGTTGGCGTCGCTGCGCCGCGGCGACATCATCACGATCGACCACGGTCGCCGCGGCGGCCTGGCGGTCGTCCTGGAATCCGACCGGGAGAGTTCGGAGCCGCGACCGTTGGTGCTGACCGAGCATCGCTGGGCCGGCCGGATCTCCTCGGCCGACTATTCCGGCACGTCAGCGCCGGTCGGTTCGATGACCCTGCCCAAGCGGGTCGAGCACCGCCAACCACGGGTCCGCCGCGACCTGGCGTCGGCGCTGCGGTCAGCGGCCGCGGGGCTGACCGCCCCCACCGGCCGTGCCAAACGCAGCGCCCGTCGCGAAGCCGTCGACGCCGACGCCGAGCTGGCGGCACTGCGCGACACCCTGCGTCGGCATCCGGCACACCGGGCAACGGATCGCGACAGCAAGCTGCGGGTCGCGGAGCGCTACCTGCGTATCGAACGCGACAACGCGCAGCTGCAGAAGAAAGTCGCCGCGGCCACCAATTCGCTGGCCCGCACCTTCGACCGGATCGTCGGTCTCCTCACCGAGCGGGGCTTCATCGCCACGGCCGACGGCGATCCGCGGGTCACCGATGACGGTCGGCTGCTGGCGCGGATCTACAGCGAAAGCGACCTGCTGGTCGCCGAATGTCTGCGCGGCGGCGCCTGGGCGCAGCTGGGCCCGGCGGAATTGGCGGCGGTGGCATCGACGGTGCTCTACGAGGCGCGCGGCAGCGCGGATTCCCGGGGACCGGGTGCGCCGTCGGGCGCCCGGGAGACGACCTCGCGGCTGCGGCAGGCGCTGGTGCGCACCCGGCGGTTGTCGGCGGCACTGCGCGCCGACGAGCAGCGGCACCGGATCACCCCGAGTCGCGAGCCCGACGACGGCTTCGTCGACGCCATCTACCGGTGGGCGAGCACCGGTGATCTGTCCGCCGCGCTGGCTGCCGCCGAAGAGTCCGGCACCGGATCGGCGTTGTCGGCGGGAGACTTCGTGCGCTGGTGCCGTCAGGTGCTCGACCTGCTCGATCAGGTGCGCAACACCGCGCCGGAGCCCGAGCTGCGAACCAGTGCCAAGCGCGCGATCGATGCCGTGCGGCGCGGCGTCGTCGCTGTTGACGCCGAGTAGGCTGAGCGGCAGTTACCGTTGCATCCGCCAAGGATGAGGTGAAGCAGGAGCAGGACGGACCGAGTCGGGAAGGACTGAGAACACGATGAGCGGACCGCAGGGGCCCGATCCGACGAAGCCGTGGCAGCCGCCGCGCCAAGGTGAGGAGCAGCACCACTCTCCCGGCGGGGATCCGACCATTGGCACGTCGTCGTGGCAGCAGCCGATCGGCGATCAGCAGACCTGGCAGGCGCCCGCCTACTCGCCGACCGAGTACCCGCAGTATCAGCAACCTGACCAGGGCTACCCGCCGTCGCAGCCCCTGTCCGGTTACCAGCAACCCGACCAGTACGGGCAGCCGGGGCAATACGGGCAGCCGGGCCAGTACAGTCAGCCGGGCCAGTACAGTCAGCCGGGGCAGTACGGACAGCCCGGTCCGTACGGGCAGCAGGGGCAGTACGGTCAGCCCGGCCAGTACGGACAGCCCGGCCAGTACGGCCAGCCCGGCTACCCGCCGCAGCAGTCCGGCCAGTACGGGCAGCCGGGGCAGTATCCGCAGCAAACCGGACCCTACGGCCCGCCGGCCGGGGCCCGCGGTCCGCGGCGCGGGCTCATTGGCGGCATCATCGCCGGTTTCGCCGTGGTGGTGCTGGCGGTGATCCTGGTGCTCGGCTTCTGGGCGCCAGGGTTCTTCGTCACCACCAAGCTTGACGTCAAGAAGGCGCAGGATGGGGTGCAGCACATCCTGACCGACGAGACCAACGGATACGGCGCCAAGAACGTCAAAGATGTCAACTGCAACAACGGTCAGGACCCGACGGTCAAGAAGGGCGACACCTTCACCTGCGACGTCAGCATCGATGGCACCAAGCGGCACGTCACGGTGACGTTCCAGGACAACAAGGGCACCTACGAGGTGGGTCGGCCGCAGTAGACCTGTTCAGCCCGGCAGCGAGTCCAGCGCCTTCTGCAGGCGTCCGATCGACGAGCCGACACCGAGTTGGGTCGCCAGCTTCGCGGTGCGCCGGGGATGAGCCGCCACTAACGGCAGCGCGTCGCTGCCCGTCGAGTACTTGACCGGTGCGTCGGTGGCGACCCGCACCACTGAGCCGGCGGCGTCGATGTAGTCCGCCGCGACCAGCAGCTTTTTGCGAATTCCCTTCGTCAGCGACGATTTGGGGTTGTCGAGCGCAGCGATGATCGCGTCCAGCGACCCGTGCTGCGCGAGCAGAGTGGCGGCCGTCTTCTCGCCGATGCCGGGCACACCGGGCAGCCCGTCGGACGGATCGCCACGTAACAACGCGAACTCGGCGTACGCGGCGGCGGCCCGATCGGCCGGCACCCCGTAACGCTCAGCCACCTCGGCCGGCCCCAACAGGTCGGCATTGGTCAGCCCGCGGCCCAGGTAGAGCACCCGCACGGGAACGGGTTCGTCGGCCACCACCTGCAACAGGTCGCGGTCTCCGCTGACGACGACCACCGGGTCACGGCGTTCGCGCGCCGCCAGGGTGCCGATCACGTCGTCGGCTTCGTACCCCGGCGCGCCGCCGGTGCAGATGCCGAAGGCGTCGAGGATCTCCTCGATCATCTCCACCTGCGGGGTCAAGTCGTCAGGCACCTGCTCGACGTCCAGCTCGCCGTCGGCGTTGGCCTGCTCGACCCGATGTGCCTTGTACGACGGGATGAGGTCCACCCGGAACTGCGGCCGCCAGTCCAGATCCAGACACACCACCAACCGGCCGGGCCGCTGCCGGGTGATCACCACAGCCATCGAGTCGATGAATCCGCGCACCGCATTCACCGGACGCCCATCCGGCGCGGTGATCGACGACGGCACCCCGAAATACGAGCGGAACCACATGCTGGCGCCGTCGAGCAGCGCCAGTGGCGATCGCAAGCGCGGCGCAGCCGGGCGCGGCGGGTCGCCACCCGTCGAGCCCAGTGGCGATCGCAAGCGCGGCGCAGCCGGGCGCGGCGGGTCGCCACCCGTCGAGCTTGGGGAAGCGGGCATGCGGCCATCCTGCCAGCGCGGGCCATTAGCCTGTTCCGCATGGGTCCGAAACGTTTTGACGCCGGAGTTTATGGCCGTCGACTCGCGGCGGCCGCGGCGGCCGCGGCGGCCACCGCCCAGGGTGAGCTGGCGGGTCTGGTCATCACACCCGGTTACGACTTGCGATACCTGATCGGATCCGAGGCGCAGACCTTCGAGCGACTCACTGCGCTGGTCATTCCGGCGTCCGGTCAGCCGACTGTGGTGGTGCCGCGGCTGGAGTTGGCTGCGCTGAAGGACTCCGCGGTCGACGAACTGGGGTTGCCGGTGCGCGATTGGGTGGACGGCGAGGATCCCTACCAGCTGGTTGCGAACGTGTTGGGGCGTGCACCGGCCGCGGTCGCGGTCACCGATGCTATGCCCGCGTTGCACCTGCTGCCGCTGGCCGACCTGCTCGGCGTTGTGCCGGTACTGGCCACCGGTGTGCTGCGCGACCTGCGGATGGTCAAAGACCCGGCCGAAGTCGACACACTGCGCAAGGCCGGCGCCGCGATCGACCGCGTGCACGCGCGGGTGCCCGAGTTTCTGGTGCCCGGCCGAACCGAAGCCGACGTTGCCGCCGACATCGCCGAAGCCATTGTGGCTGAGGGGCATTCGCAGGTGGCATTTGTCATCGTCGGCTCCGGCCCACACGGCGCCGACCCGCACCACGAGTACTCAGACCGTGAACTTGCACCCGGCGACGTGGTCGTCGTCGACATCGGCGGGGTGTGTGAACCGGGATACAACTCCGACTCGACGCGCACTTACAGTCTCGGTGAACCGCAAGCGGAAGTGGCGCAGCACTATTCGGTGTTGCAACGGGCTCAGCGGGCAGCCGTCGATGCGGTGCGTCCGGGCGTGACCGCCGAGCAGGTGGATTCCGCCGCGCGCGATGTGCTGGCCCACGCAGGCCTCGCGGAGCATTTCGTGCACCGCACCGGTCACGGCATCGGGCTGGCCGTGCACGAGGAGCCTTACATCGTCGCCGGCAACGACCTGCCGCTGGCGCCGGGCATGGCGTTTTCCGTCGAGCCCGGTATCTACTTCCCCGGCCGCTGGGGCGCACGCATCGAGGACATCGTCGTGGTGACCGAAGACGGTGCGTTGTGCGTCAACAACCGGCCGCATGAGCTGATTATCGTGCCGGTTTGACGGCGGCTTGTCTCACGGCGGCTTGCCCGCAACGGGCTGACCTGCATTTGCTGTTAAATGCCTGAACCCTTCACTTGCGCGATCGCGTTGGCGGCCTGCTCCGGGCAATGCTGGCGAATGGTGTTGCCGGTCAGGGCGCCTGCCTTCGATGCGCTGTAGCCGCGAGCCTCCAGGGCGGCTTCGATGGAGGCGAGGCTCGTTCCGTTTCGCAGTGCCGCACAGATGTCGAAATGCGTGTCGATGGCGGCGGCCTGCGCAGGCGCGACGAACGAAAGCGTAGCGGCCAACGCACACACAGTGGACAGCAGAGCCGATCGAATACTGATCATGATGTGTCGTCTCATCGCAGCCTCGCTTTTGCCCTGGTTAGTGAGCGATCCAGTGAGCGGAGATCGAAATCCGTGACTGTGAGCTACCCCATCTGAGTGCTAATAAAACAGTTGACAACAGCAACAGTCCCATAGAGAAGTAGTCAAATTCGGCTTGCGGCCTTCCCTCGCCGGCCGTTGAAAACGGAACGGCCAATGTTGGCTTCCCGCACGCCGCTTGGCGGCCTGCCTCGTCACCGCGCGTAGGTTAAGAGCCATGCTGCTTGACCTGGCGCTACTGCCACTGCGCATCGCACGGCATGTCGTCGGCGTTCTGGCCGACGCCGTCACGCCGGCCCCTGCACCGCCCGGAAAACTCGTCGTCATCGACGGCATGCCCGAAGGGGTTCCGCCGGCGGCGCGGCGGCCCGAGCGGCAACTGCCGACACCCGCCGGGTGGCCGTTCGGCGAAGAGTTCCCGCGCACCTGCGGCGCCGGCCGGATGGCCGGCGGTGCGCTGTTCTGGACCGACTTCATCTACGACGACCATGGTGCGACGGGCCTGCCAGTCGGACTGCTGAAATTCCAAGCGCCGCCGCGCGGAACCTACATCTATCCGAAGGGACCTGCCTCCAACAACGGCGCCGACATCTTCCGAGCCGCAGTCGGCCTCACCGACACCGACACCTGGTGGCGGGTGGATTGGAACACCCTGCTCGACGCGTCGGTACCCATCGCACTGTTCACCTTCGCCACCGGCCGCGGCGCCGCAACGGAAGCTTGGCCGGCCGGAGCGGGAATCCGCTCAGCGGGCATCGACACGGCCCTGCTCGTCTCTGGTTCCGGCGCCTGGCTGATCGACCTCGACACAAAGGCCAGGACCCCGGTCGGTCACAGCGTCGACCTGGACTCCCGGTCGTTTCTAGCCCACGTCCCGCGTTCGGTACTGGCGCCCGCCGGCACCTGGACTCTCCGGTTGGCGGCGGGATTGGCGAACAGCGCCGGAGATGGCTTCGCTGACGTCGGCGCCGAGCACGGCGCGCTCCCGGACCAGACCAACGTCTACAACATCGCCTTCCGCACCAATGACCAGGAGCCGCCGCACCTGAACTTCTGGTCCGACGCCGCGCAGGCCAGGGCGCTGACCGATGGCGACGTGTCCGAGTTTTCGATTGCTGTCTCGTGGGACCAGCTGTCCGCCGGCGCGATGAGCCCCGAACCCGTCATCACCGGCCCTACCACTCGCTGGCACGTTTCCTCGGTCGAGTTAGGCCAAGGCCTTGGCCCCAGCAATGTCCTCAGCATTCTGAGTACCAAGCCACTCTTCTTAGGGCGGGTGCAGCCTTACTCGGTGTGCCTACCGGCAACGTATGCGCCGGGCCAGCAGTTGCCGCTGACCTTGCTTCTGCACTCGCTCAGCTTGGGGCAAAGCCAGTTTGCGGCGATCGACCCGCGGTCGCTGCACGAAGTATGCGACGGACGCAACTCAGTCGTGGTGACGCCGCTGGGGCGCGGCCCGTCGACCTGGTACTTCGACTACGGCGAACTGGACGTGTGGGAAGTGTGGGCGCGGGTGGCCGAACAGCTGGGCACCGACCCGAACCGGACGGTGATCTCGGGTTATTCGATGGGCGGTTACGGCGCCTACAAGCTCGGGCTGTCCTACCCGGAAGTATTCGCCCAGGCTGTCGTGCTGGCCGGGCCGCCGACGTGTGGGGTGCGACTCTGGCCTGACGTCGACATTCCGGCCGACCTCGACCTCGACTCGCATTGTGCACGGGAGGGTGACACCTGGCGGCTGCTGGGTAACGCCCGATGGCTTCCGTACGTCATCGCCCACGGCCTGCTCGACGAGCTCGTGCCCTTCGCCTCCGCCGCCGAGCAGGCGCTTGAACTGGATCGGCTCGGTTACCGATACCGCTTCACCGTCTACCCGATCGAGGACCACCTCGTCTTCGCAGTGCAGGACAAGTTCGACGATGCAGTGGCGCACATGGGCACCGGTCTGCGGCAAAGCGACCCCGGCCACATCACCTTCGCGTGGTATCCGCAGCTGGTGCGGCCCGACTTGGGCATCGGGCCACACCAAGTGTGGTGGCTGTCTGAGCTGACCGCCGACCCGCAGCTGGCGACGGGAGGGGTGCGCGGGGTAATCGCCGAAGTCGACGCCCGCTCGTATGCCCGGCCGGACCCGACGCACACTACCCGGCGGCACCGCGGCTTCCTGCTGCACTTCGACCCGACGCCGGGGTTGTATTCGGAGTTGGTGTGGCAGCCCGGGTTACCTGTCGACCCGCTACCCCACCTGACGCTGAAGTTGACTCGAGTTGCGGGCATCACCGTCGACGTGGCACGGGCCGGGCTGGCCACCCTGCCGAAGTCGACGATCAATATCGCGACCGACATCGCTACCAATGTCCGGCTCGCTTCGCTGCCATCGGGCGTCACCGTGCTGCTCGACGGCAAGCCGACCGGGACGACCGTCGCCGTGCCGGAGGGCCGGCACCACGTCAAGCTGTTGGCGGCCAACGGCCGACCCGAGCGAAGCTGACTGGTCACTGTTGTGCCCGCGGTCGGGGCTATTCGCCGCTGCGGTCCAGCAGGTCAGCGGAGCCCAGCACCCGCTCGATCTGCACCTCGATGACCACCCGTCGCGGGTTGGGCCGCGGAGTGCGATAGCGCTGGGCGTAGCGCAGTTCGGCGTCGCGGACCGCCTCGATCGCGCCGTTGACGCTGGCCCGGCCCTCCAGCGACAGCCAACGGGCGCCGTCGACCTGGCTGAGCACCGCCACCCGGCCGCGCGCAGCGTTCACCGCTTTCTGGGAGCCGCCGGTGGTGATGACGCGCGCGATGTGCGTTTTGGGATCGAAGGTGAAACCCACTGCTACGACGTGCGGTGAGTTGTCGGCGCGCAGGGTCGTCAGCATCGCCAGGTGGCGTTCGCTCAGAAATGCCAGCGCGTCGTTGGTGAGCCGAGTGGTGGTGCGGGCCATCACCGCCCACGTTATCGCAGGTGATAATGCAAGCCGTGGGTGACACGGGCGCCAGAACGGTGGTGATCTTTGGTGGCCGCAGCGAAATCGGCGTTGAACTTGCCGCCCGGCTCGCCGCGGGAGCAACAGTGCTGCTCGCCGCACGCGGCGCTGACCGGCTCACCGATGAGGTCGCCAAGGTGCGGGCGGCCGGGGCGGCCGCGGTGCACACCGCGGAGTTCGACGCCGACGACGTGGATGCGCACGGTCGGCTGGTGGCCGCAATCGCCGCCCGCCACGGTCCCATCGACGTCGCGGTGCTGGCGTTCGGCCTCTTGGGAGATCAGGCCCGCGCCGAACGCGACGCCGCCCACGCCGTGGCCATCGTGCACACCGACTACGTCGCGCAGGTCAGTCTGCTCACCCACCTGGCGGCTGAGATGCGAGCCGTCGGCCGGGGATCGCTGGTGGTGTTCTCCTCGGTGGCCGGAGTCCGGGTGCGCCGCGCCAACTATGTCTACGGCTCGGCCAAAGCCGGTCTGGACGGGTTCGCCAGCGGGCTGTCCGATTCGCTGCACGGCACCGGCGTGCGGCTGCTGATCGCCCGGCCGGGATTCGTCATCGGCCGCATGACCGCAGGTATGCCACCGGCGCCGCTGTCGAGCACCCCGCCGCAGGTTGCCGCGGCCACCGCTCGGGCACTGGCCCGCGGGCGACGAACGGTGTGGATCCCGTGGGCGCTCCGACCGGTGTTTTTCGGCATGCGGCTGCTGCCGCAATTCGTCTGGCGGCGGATGCCGCGATGACGATCACGGTCGTCGGCATCGGCGCCGACGGAATGTCCGGGCTCTCCGAAGCCGCGCGCCGCGAGTTGCGCAGTGCCACGGTCGTCTACGGATCCCGACGACAACTCGATCTGCTCGACGAAACCCTGGCGGCCGATCGGCGGGAATGGCCCTCACCCCTGCTGCCGGCGTTGCCGCGCCTGCTTGACGGCGGGACTGATGTGCACGTGCTGGCCAGCGGCGACCCCCTGTTGCATGGCATCGGTGGCACGCTGATCCGGCTGTTCGGGCCGCAACGGGTGACGGTGCTCCCGCACGTATCGGCGGTGACGCTGGCCTGCGCGCGGATGGGTTGGACGGTGCACGACACCGAGGTGATCAGCGTGGTCACCGCCCAACCGCACACGGCGGTGCGCCGCGGCGGCCGGGCGATCGTGCTCTCCCGCGACCGCACCACCGTCAGGACACTGGCAACGTTGCTCGACGCGCACGGCCGCGCGGAGTCCGAGCTGACTGTTCTCGAGCAGCTGGGCGGCCGGGGGGAGCGTCGTCGTGACGGCACCGCGCGACAATGGGCCGTTGCTGCGCCTGCCGACATCGACGATCTCAACGTGGTCGCGGTGCGCTACCTCCCCGACGAGCGGGTGCACTTCCCGCCCGACGAGGCGTTTCTCCACGACGGCCAGATCACCAAACAGGGGATGCGGGCGGTAACGCTGGCGGTGCTGGCTCCGCGCCCGGGGGAGCGGTTGTGGGACGTCGGCTCGGGCTCGGGCAGCATCGCTGTGCAGTGGTGCCGCAGCTGGCCCGGCTGCACCGCGGTGGCCTATGAACGGGATAAGCCGCGAGGCAACCGGATTCGGCGCAACGCCGAGATGTTCGGTGTAGACATCGAGGTGCGCGGCAAAGCACCCGACGCGTTCCACGGCGCAGCGGTGCCCGCGGCGATCTTCGTCGGCGGCGGTTTGACCCAACCGGGTCTGCTGGCGGCTTGTCTGCAGCACCTGCCCGACGGCGGACGACTGGTCGCCAACGCCGTCACCGCAGAATCTGAAGCCGTACTGGTGCAGCAACATTCGCGGCTCGGCGGGCGGCTGCAGCGCTTTCAGCACTACCAGGGCGAGCCGCTGGGCGACTACACCACCTGGCGTCCGCAATTGCCGATCACCCAGTGGGAGCTGACGAAACCGTGACGGTGTACTTCATCGGCGCCGGCCCCGGTGCAACCGACTTGATCACCGTCCGCGGACAGCGGCTACTCAGCCGGTGCCCAGTGTGCCTGTATGCCGGTTCGATCATGTCCGACGAGCTGCTGGCCCTATGTCCACCGCAAGCCCGGGTCGTCGACACCGGTCCGCTGACGCTGGAGCAGATCGTCGACGAAATAGTCACCGCCGACGCAGCGGGGCACGATGTGGCCAGGCTGCATTCGGGCGACCCCTCGTTGTACAGCGCGCTGGCCGAGCAATGCCGTCGGCTCGACGTCGCCGGCATCGGCTACCAGATCGTGCCGGGAGTTCCGGCTTTCGCGGCGGCCGCCGCCGCACTGGGCCGTGAACTCACCGTCCCCGGTGTCGCGCAGACGGTGACGCTGACGCGGATCGCGACGGTGTCGACGCCGATGCCCCCGGGTGAGGACCTCGCCGCCCTGGCGCGCTCCGGCGCCACCTTGGTGTTGCATCTGGCGGCCGCGCAGATCGACGCCATCGTCCCGCAGTTGCTCGCCGGCGGCTACCGCGCCGAAACCCCCGCCGCTGTAGTCGCTTTCGCCAGCTGGCCGCGGCAACAGGTGCTGCGAGGTGCGTTGGCCGATATCGCCGAGCAGATGCACAGCGCCGGGATCACCAAGACCGCGGTCATCATCGTCGGCGACGTGCTGGCCGCCGAAGGTTTCACCGACAGCTACCTGTACTCGGTGTCGAGGCGGCGGACGCACTGATGCGTGTGCTGGTGCTCGGCGGCACCGCCGAGGGGCGGGCATTGGCCGCCCGACTGCACCCGGCCGTCGACGTCGTCAGTTCACTGGCCGGGCGGGTGCCGGATCCGGCGCTGCCTGTGGGCACGGTACGTATCGGTGGGTTCGGCGGAATCGACGGTCTGCGGCGCTGGATCCGCGACCAGCGCATCGACGCTGTCGTCGACGCCACCCACCCTTTTGCGGCCACCATCACCGCCCATGCCGCGCGGGTCTGCGGTGAGCTGAGGATGCCGTTGCTGCTGCTGGCGCGCGCGCCATGGCATCCCGGCGATGCGTTGGTGGTCGCCTCAGACGTCGCAGCCGCGCAACTGGTCGGACAGCATGGGTTTCAGCGGGTGTTCCTCACGACCGGTCGGTCCGGTACGGCGGCGTTCGCCGGCAGCGGGGCGTGGTTTCTGATCCGCGCCGTCACCGCGCCCGACCCTGCCACCTTGCCCCGTCGCCACCGACTGGTGCTGTCCCGCGGGCCGTACCGCTACGGCGACGAACACGCGCTGATGCAGCGACACCGCATCGACGCGCTGGTGACCAAGAACAGCGGCGGCGACATGACCCGGGCGAAGATCGACGCCGCCGCGGCGCTGGGCATCCCGGTGGTGATGGTGGCGCGCCCACAGTTGCCGGACGGAGTCGCGGTGGTGAGCACCATAGCGGAGGCCGCGGCCTGGGTGGCCGCCCAGGGGCCGCCGAATGGTGACCTGGCGAACTGAGCCTTACCATCGCAAGGTGAACGCCGATCCGCGCGCCGATGTCGTTGCCCGGCAATATCAGCGGTGGCAATATCCGCATCCGATCGCAGATCTGGATCTGTGGACGACGAACAACTGGGAATGGTTCGATCCGGCGTACTCGCACCGCATCCTGTGGCCGGATCGGACGTACCAGCCTGATCTGGACATCCTGATCGCCGGCTGCGGCACCAACCAGGCGGCGATCTTCGCGTTCACCAATCCGCAGGCCACCGTGCTGGGTTTGGACATCAGTCAGCCGTCGCTGGACAACCAGCAGCTGCTGAAAGAAAAGCACGGGCTGAAAAACCTTGAGCTGCAGTTACTTCCGATCGAAGAAGCCGCATCCCTTCGCCGGGATTTCGACCTCGTGGTGTCCACCGGTGTCCTGCACCACATGGCAGACCCGTTGGCGGGCCTTTCCGCGCTTGCCGGGTGCCTGCGGCGGGACGGCGTGCTGGCGCTCATGCTGTACGCGAAATACGGCCGGATCGGCGTCGAGATCCTCGAGTCGGCGTTTCGCGACATGGGTCTGGGCCAAGACCAAGCATCCGTCCAATTGGTCAAGGACACACTGTCTTTACTGCCCCGAGATCATCCCGTCGTGAACTATCTCAAGCTGGCCCGCGACATCGTGTCCGATGCGGCCCTGGTCGACACCTTCCTGCACGGACGGCAACGCAGCTACACCGTCGACGAGTGCATCGATTTCGTCGAATCCGCCGGGCTGGTGTTTCAGGGCTGGTTCCACAAGACGCCTTATTACCCGCACGAATTCAACATGCCCATGAGCGAGTTCTATCCGGCCGTCAATGCGTTGCCCGAGAGAAAACTGTGGTCGGTGATGGAGCGCATCCAGACATTGAATGCTGCGCACCTGTTCATGGCGTGTCGTCCGGATCGACCCGAGGAGCAGTACACGATCGACTTTGCGGCGGCCGAGGCCCTTGATTACGTTCCGGTGCTGCGGACTCGATGCGGTGTCGATGGCGCCGAGATTTTCTGGCCGGGCCGGCGGTTCGCGCTGAACGCGGCGCAGCTGCCGTACGTGCAGCATGTCGACGGCCTGCGCACGATCCGCGAGATCATCCATCAGGTGGCGTGCATGCCCGGCCTGGCATCTGTCGGCACAGCGGAGCTGGAAGCCTTCGCGCGCAGACTATTCCAGTCGCTGTGGCGTCTGGATTTCGTCGCGATCGCCGTTTGACGCCCGCTAGTGCTGAGGGTAACGACGCGGGGTGAACACCCGGTCGCCGAAATCGTCAGCGTGCCATTGGGTTTGCGACGAACCGATGATGAGCAGGCAGCGCATGTCGACCTCGGCCGGGTCGAGGTCGACCAACCGCACCACCTTGACCCGCTCACCGGGTCCGGACACGTCACGGCCGATCACTACCGGGGTGCCGGGATCGCGGTGCGCGAGCAGCAGGTCCCGCATCGCGGCGACCTGCCAGGTGCGGGTCTTGGAGGCGGGGTTGTAGATGGCCAGCACCAGGTCGGCGGCCGCGGCGGCGTTGAGCCGTGCGGTGATCACCTCCCACGGCTTGAGCCGGTCGGATAACGAGATCACCGCGTAGTCATGGCCGAGCGGGGCGCCGACGCGGCTGGCGACCGCCTGCGCGGCTGTCATCGCCGGGATGATCCGCACTTCGACGCCCGGCCACTGCTTGGCCTCCTCGAGCACCGCGGTGGCCATCGCGAATATCCCGGGGTCACCGGAGGACACCACCGCCACGGCACGGCGCTGCTCGGCCAGCGTGCAGGCCAGCCGTGCCCGCGCGGGCTCATCGGTGTTGTCGCTGGGGTGGCGCTGCTGGCCGTCGCGGACCGGCAAGCGGTCCAGGTACGGGCCGTAGCCGATGAGATCCGTGGCGGCGGCCAACTCCCGGCGGCTCTCCGGCGTCATCCAGTCGGTGTGCCCGGGGCCCATCCCCACCACCGCGACGGTGCCCGGCCGCGACGAGCTGCGCCGGCCGCCGGGAAGCACGGTCAGCGAGAAGTACGGCACGCTCTTCTCGTCGACGTCAGCTGCGGGCAACACCCGTTGACCCGCGGTGCTGGCTCGCTCCACGTAAAACGCGTCGTCCAGTCGGCCGGCCAGCGAAAGCGCCTCGCGCACAGCAGGGTAGGAACGCCCGAGCTTCAAGACAACCGCGGCGTCAGTGTCGGCCAGCCGTCGGGCCAGCTCGGTGACGGGCAGCGTGCCGGGCAGCACCGAGAGCACTTCGTCGCCGGCCACCAACGGGGTGGCGGTGGCGGCCGACGCGGCGCTCACCGACGTCACCCCCGGCACGATCACCGCGTCGAACCGGTCGGTCAAGCGGGTGTGCAGATGCATGTAGCTGCTGTAGAACAGCGGATCACCCTCGGCCAGCAGCGCGACGTCGCGGCCGGCGGTGAGATGGGCAGCGATCCGTTCGGTGGCGTCGGCGTAGAAGTCCTCCAGCGCCCCGGTGTAGCCGCCGGGGTGATCGGTCACCTCGGTGGTGACCGGGTAGACGAGGTGCTCCTCGACCTGACCGGGCCGCAGGTACGGCTCGGCGATGCCGCGGGCGATGCTGCGGCCATGCCGGGCGCTGTGATAGGCGACCACGTCCGCTTCACCGATCACCCGGGCGGCTTTGACGGTGACCAACTCCGGGTCGCCTGGCCCCAGGCCGACACCGAACAGCGTGCCGCGATGGGTCATTCGCGGCTCGACGCGACGGCGTTGACGGCCGCGGCGGCCATCGCGCTGCCACCGCGACGGCCGCGGACGACCAGATACGACATGCCCCGCGGCCGGTCGATCAGCTCCTGTTTGGACTGCGCGGACCCGACGAAGCCGACCGGTCCGCCCAGCACCGCAGCCGGCGGCACCGCGCCGTCATCGACGAGTTCGAGCAGCCGGAACAGCGCGGTGGGTGCGTTGCCGATCGCCACCACCGCCCCGGCCAGCCGGTCGGCCCAGAGTTCCACCCCGGCCGCCGAGCGGGTGGTGTGCGCGCGGGCGGCCAGTGCGGCGGCGCGCGGATCGGCGACCAGCGACACCACCTCGTTGGCGGCCGGCAACCGCGCCGCAGTGATGCCGGCGGCCACCATCGACGAATCGCAGAGCACCGGAGCACCAGCGGCCAGTGCCGCCGCCGCCCGGGAGACGACATCGTCGGTGTAGGCGACGTGGTCGGCGACGTCGACCTGCCCGCAGGTGTGGATCAGCCGAACCACGACGCGTTCGACGTCGGTCGGGAAACGGTTGAGATCGGCTTCGGCGCGGATAGCCGCGAACGACTGCCGGTAGATCTCGGCAGCGTCGCGAACATAGTCCAGCACCCGCTCACCTTAGAGGCTCAACCCCGTTTGCCGGCGACCCGCTGCGCCCGGCTTCACCGCGCTTGCGATCGCCGGGGCGGAGCGTGGCAGGTACCCGTCGGCGGTGGCGATGAGCACCGCACCGGCCGGCGGAGCCCCGCAGGCCCGCTCGCAGCCGACGAAATGCCGATGCTGCGCGGTCGTTTCACCGCTTTCGGCGGCGGCCGCCGCGTCGGCGCGCACGTCGGCGGCCGAGTGCTCGCAACCTGGGCGGCCTACGCAGGCGCTCACCGACAGCCACGGCGAGGCGTCGTCGAACACCAGTCCCAGCGGCGCGAGCACGCGCAGCGCGACGTCGGCAACGCTAGCGTCGAGATCGCAGACCAGCACCGAGCGCCACGGCGTGATCACCAATGGCGCCTCGATCGCGGCGAGGAACTCGGCCACCCGCGCGGGCAGCGAACCCAACGGCACACCCGCGCCCAATGCGATTCGGCCGTCGTCCTGCTCGATCCAGCCCACCGGCGGACGCAGGACCGGCTCGAACCCGGGTCCGCGTTGCGCACCGGGCAGCAGCACACCCAGGTCGGGCAGTTCGGTAATGCGCCAAGCGATTCCGCGGATCTCGACGAATCGCTTGGCGACTGTCACCAGGGTTTGCACCACGTCAGCATCCGCGAGCCGGATACCGGTTTCTCGCCCGGCCAGCAGAAGCGCAACCCCGCTGTCGACAGCGTGCACGCCGACGTCGGCAGCCAGCCCGGACACGTCGCCGCGGCCGTCGTCGATGCTGAACCAGAACCGGCCCGGAAGCTGCGCCAGCAGCGGCTCGGCTTGGATCGCGGCGTCCAGGCCGGTGACCCAACCGCGTACGTCGGGCCGCTCTCCGACGCGTCCGGTCAACGGCGACGCAACGATGTTGCGGACCCGCTCGTGGCTGGCCGACGGCAACAGACCCGCCGCGGTGATCGCATCGGCGACCGACGCTGCGTCGGTGATGCCGCGGATCTGCACGTTGCCGCGGGCGGTCAACTCGAGCGTTCCTGCACCGAACTCCGCCGACGTCTGCGCCAGCGCCGCCAATTGGGCGGCGCTGATCATTCCGCCGGGCAGCCGCACCCGTACCAGCACGCCGTCGGCGGCCTGATGCACCTGCAAGGCGCCGGGGCAGGCGTCGTCAGCGCGGGTCCTGATCACCAGTCCACGGTACGACGAGCACGACTGTCACCTGTCACGCTGCGATCTAGCCGTCGTGTTCATCGCCGAGCAGCCGCTCGGGGTGGTGGATGATGTTGGTGCGGGGTTGGCCGCGGTCGAGGTGGGGTGGGGGCAGCCATTGGGTGCGGCCGTTGCGGTGTTGTCGGGTGGTCCAGCCGCCGGGTTTGATCAGCCGGTGGTGGGTGGCGCAGGCGAAGGTCAGCTGGTTGATGTCGGTGGTGCGGCTGGTGGCGTAGTCGGTGACATGGTGGACTTCGCAGAGGTAGCCGGGGACATCGCAGCCCGGGTGGGAACACCCGCGGTCTTTGGCGTATAAGACGATCCGTTGGCCGGGTGAGGCGAGCCGTTTGGTGTGGTAGAGCCCGATCGCGTTGCCGTGGTCGAAGATCGCCAGGTAGTGGTGGGCGTGGCGGGCCAGGGCGATCACGTCGGACATGGGCAGCAGGGTGCCGCCGCCGGTGAGCGCGGTGCCGGCGCCGGCCTCTAACTCCTGCAGGGTGGTCGTGGCGATGATGCTGGCCGGCAGCCCGTTGTGTTGACCGAGCTGCCCGCAGGCCAGCAGGGCGCGCGCCCCGGTGTGCACGGCGTCGTGGTTGCGTTGGGCCGCGCTGCGGGTGTCGCGGTCGATCGCCTCCTGGGTGGGTGCGCCGTCGAGCACGGGTTCGGGGTCATACGGGTTGGCCATGCCCGGGGCGGCCAGTTTGGCCAACACCGCTTCCAGCGCGGCGCGCGCGGCCGGGGTCAGCCAGCCTTTCAACTGTGTCATGCCGTCGCGGTCCTGCTGGCCCAGGCTTAGCCCGCGGCGCCGGGCGCGGTCCTCATCGGTGAACTCGCCGTCGGGGTTGAGCACCTCGGCGAGTTTGGCGGCCAGCTTGGCCAGCAGTTCGGGCCGGTATTGGGTGGCATAGCCCGCGAGCTGAGTTTCGGCGTGTTCGCGGGTGGGCGCATCGATCCAACATGGCAGGTCTTTGAGGAAGCCGCGGATCACCCGGACATGACCCTCACCGATCAACCCCTCGCGCTGGGCGGCGGCGGTGGCCGTCAGCCGCGCCGGCAGCGGCTCACCGGTCAGCGCGTGGCGCTGACCGAGGTCGGCGGCTTCCTCGATGCGCCGGTTGGCGTCGCTGCGGGTGATGCCCAATCGGTCGGCCAGCACATGAGCGAGCTTGCCGCCGATCTCGGCCGGGGTGGCGTCTTGGCGCACCCCGTTGATCAACGCGTGGCGCACCACCGGCAACCGACGCGCATCCTGTTCCAGGCGCTCGAGCAACGACAACCGCTCCGGTGTGGTCAACACCTCCAACGACAACCCAGCCAGACCCGAGACCGCGTCGCGGAACGCATCAAACGCCGCGACGATCTCCTCCCGACCACTGACTGCCATACCCGCATACTAAAGACCACCACCGACAACCAACCCTGCGCAAAGATGCAAGCGACACAACGGATTTGACGGCTGTCATCTCTTAAGCAGAGCCATTCCGCTCACCCAGCGGTCGTTTGGCCGCGACAAGACAGGTAGCGCGCTACGCGTGCCGGCCGAAACGGCCGACCTTAGGTTCTATCCATAACAGTTGCTTGGGACAGAAAGACAACAATCTGATGACCGCTTTCATGGACGTCTGCACCGCGACGTGGCTGATCTTGCTCGCGGCCGGCGTCTACAACTTGCAGTCGTGGCTGGAGCGCTGGGACAGTCGGCGGCACGCCGACGACTAGCTGGCGGGAGCCATGACGCTGTAGACGCGGAGAGGGTTGGGGTGAAGGACCTCGAGGCGCACAGCATTCCGAACCGGACCAATTGACTTAGTGGAGCCCTATAAACCGTCTGCCGATCATCTATATCCGGGGGTATGCCGGCCCCACCACCGGCATCGACGAACAGGTCGATGACCCTTTCTACGGTTTCAACAAAGGTGCCACCCATATCCGTGTCGATGGTTCCGGTGAGCCGGCCTTCTATCAGTTCGAGGGCCCGATGCTGCGGTTGATGGTTGATCACCAGTACCGGCTGCTCGTGCACGGCGATCAACAGGCATACCTCACCAGCAGCCGAGACGGCGCAGTTCCAGCCGATTCCATCTGGGTGTACCGATTTTATGACCAGGCGGCCACAACGTTCTCTCAGCCACCCCGACGGCCCATTGTGGAGCGGGTCTTCACCGACATCGGCAGGCACTTCACCGCTGACGGATTCAGCATCGATTCGGCCGCTAAAGGCCTGTACGACTTAATTAAGTGTGGTCCTGTTGCACGAACGATAAGCCGTTGTTCCCCAATTGTTCCAAAATTACCCGATCGTGGCAATTCAGATATCTCGATATTAGGACGGGAGATATCAATGATGGTACGTGTAGAGAGATCATATTGCGCCATCTCATACCATCGGTCATGTGAAAGCAGATGTATTATAGACATTATTTTCCTGCCAGGCCCATATCGCCCCCCCGTTCGCTTCGCTGCTTCGAATCTGCGCGTCTCTTACCGATTCTTGAGAGACCGAGCGTAGATCTTCTGAGCGACTCGGGGGTCACGTCTTTATACTCTTCACCAATCTCTCGTCGCAACGCATGCATCGCGCGGGCAATCTGCTCTTCCGTGGCGCTTGACGCGCGAAGCTTTTTTTCCAAGGCTGGCAACCGCGTCTTGACGTCTTGAATGTAATGCTGTCTCAGTGGAGGCAGATGAGCGGTATCGGGGTCCCCCGTCGGCTCATTCAGGTTCTTGGGTATCCGCCTCACCCGCCTCTTTTAGGCCACCTTCGTCTGCTTCCATGAGAATTTCGCGACGGTGGTGACGTTAGGCGCTTCGACCCTTGTAATGTCACCGGTGGGAAATCCGATGTAAGAGGCCCCTCGAAGACCAACGAAGCAAGTGCCGAGCCTTTGCAGTCGTGGCTTGAGCAATTCGAGTCAATCAAGTCACGCCGACGACTGACCCGTCACAACGTTCCCGGCCGCTCCGTATAGCGCTTGCGCTTCTCGGCGTCGACCTCGCCACCGAAAACGCGGTCGGCGCCCAGCCCGCGGCTCAGCGCCTCGAAAGCCGCTTGCGGCAGCACCTTTTGAGCCAGCCTTACCGCGTTGAGCGAGCGCGGAACCATCTTCCGCGCCTTCGGTTTGGCGATCAGCGCGGCCACCGCACGGGCGACATCGTCCGGCTCGGCGTTGCGCAATCCCCTCAGGCCGGTCAGCCCCGCAATCATGTCGGTGTTGACCAGAGTCGGGAGCACCGCAGAGAAATGCACGCCGCTGCCACGGTTTTCCAGCCGGACGGTGTCGGTGAAACCCAACACGGCGTGCTTGGTGGCGCAGTAGGTGGCAATGCCGGGCGCAGGCACCACGGCGCCCAGCGATGCGATGTTGATGATGTGACCGTGCCGCCGCGGCAGCATCCGCTGCGCCGCCAGCTTGGTGCCCAGGATCACGCCGTGGACGTTGACGTCGAGCAGTCGCTGGGTGACGGCATCGCCCTCGCCTACGGCGCTGCCCACCGAAATGACGCCGGCGTTGTTCACCAGCACATCGAGCGGCCCCAGCGCGTCTTCGACGCTGTCCAGGAAGTCGGTGAACGACTGCCGATCCGTCACGTCGAGCCTGCGATGCACGGCCAAACCCAACCTGTCGCCCGCCGCGTGCACCGCCGATTCGTCGATGTCTCCGATCGCGACCTTGGCGCCCACGTCGCGCAACACTGTGGCGGTGGCCAGCCCGATGCCGCGGGCCGCGCCGGTGATGGCGACCCTTCTCCCGAATAATCCCGCAGCCCCGGCAGCACTCACAAACCGCATCATGTCACGCGCGAGGTGGACCATGATCGCGTCTCGGCCGGGGTAAAGCTGCGTGCGGTAAGAATGACGAGTGTCCGATCCGGCTGTGCTGCTCTTGTCGACGTCCGATACCGACCTGATGACGGCGCGTGCCAGCGGCGCGAATTATCGGTGGGCCAATCCGGCGCGGCTGCTGACCGACGAACTGCCCGACCTGCTCGCCGAGGCCGACGTGGTCGTGGTCCGCATCCTCGGCGGCTACCGGGCCTGGCGGGACGGCATCGACGCGGTGCTGGCCAGCGGGGTTCCGGCTGTCGTGGTCAGTGGCGAGCAGTCACCGGACGCCGATCTCACCGAACGGTCCACGGTGCCGGCCGGAATCGCGTTGCAGGCCCACGTTTATCTGGCCCAGGGCGGGGTGCCCAACTTGCGTCAACTGCACGCTTTCCTGTCCGACACCGTGCTGATGACGGGTTTCGGGTTCAGCCCGCCGCAAAGCACGCCGACCTGGGGCGTGCTGCCTCGGCCGGACTCCGGCAACACCGGCCCGACCATCGCGGTGCTGTACTACCGGGCGCAACAACTCGCCGGCAACACCGGCTATGTCGAAGCGCTGTGCGCGACGATCGAAGCGGCCGGGGCCCGGCCGCTGCCGGTTTACTGCGCGTCGCTGCGCACCGCCGAGACCGATCTGCTGCACACCTTGGCCGGCGCGGACGCGATGGTCGTCACGGTGCTGGCCGCCGGTGGCGTCAAACCCGCGACGGCGGCGGCCGGCGGTGACGACGAAAGCTGGGACGTCGGCCATCTGGCCGCCCTCGACGTCCCGATTCTGCAGGGGCTGTGCCTGACCAGTTCGCGGCGGCAGTGGCACGACAACGACGACGGGCTCAGCCCGCTCGACGTCGCCACCCAGGTGGCCGTTCCGGAGTTCGACGGGCGCATCATCACCGTCCCGTTTTCGTTCAAGGAGATCGACGACGAGGGACTGATCGCTTACGTCGCGGACGCTGAACGCTGCGCACGGGTGGCCCGCCTTGCGGTGCGGCACGCCGAACTGCGTCGGGTCGCGGCCGCCGACAAGCGGGTGGCCGTGGTGTTCTCCGCGTATCCGACCAAACACGCCCGCATCGGCAACGCGGTCGGACTGGACACCCCGGCCAGCGCCGTGGCCTTGCTGCGGGCAATGAGCGAGCGGGGATATCGGATCGGTGACGTGCCGGGAGTGCAGTCCGGTGATGGGGACGCGCTGATCCATGCGCTGATCGAACGCGGCGGCCAGGACCCCGACTGGCTCAACGACGCGCAGCTGGCCGGCAACCCGATCCGCGTTCCGGCTGCGGAGTATCGCGCCTGGTTCGCCACCCTGCCTGCTGAGCTCGCCGACGCGGTGCAGCAGCACTGGGGCCCGCCGCCGGGGGAGTTGTTCGTCGACCGCACGCACAACCCCGACGGCGACATCGTCATCGCTGCCCTGCGGGCCGGCAACGTCGTGCTGCTGGTGCAACCGCCGCGCGGTTTCGGGGAGAACCCGGTGGCTATCTACCACGACCCCGACCTGCCACCCAGCCACCAGTATCTGGCCGCCTACCAATGGCTGGGCGGTGGATTTTCCAATAGCTTCGACGCACACGCCGTTGTGCACCTGGGCAAGCACGGCAACCTGGAATGGCTGCCCGGCAAGACGCTCGGCATGTCTGCGGCCTGCGGGACCGACGCCGCGTTGGGCGACCTGCCGCTGATCTACCCGTTCCTGGTCAACGACCCGGGTGAGGGCACCCAGGCCAAGCGACGCGCCCACGCCGTGCTTGTCGACCATCTCATCCCGCCGATGGCGCGCGCCGAAACCTACGGCGACATCGCCCGTTTGGAGCAGCTGCTCGACGAGCACGCCGCCGTCGCCGCACTTGATCCGGGCAAGCTGCCGGCGATCCGCCAGCAGATCTGGACGCTGATCCGGGCGGCCAAGATGGATCACGACCTAGGCCTGACTGAGCGGCCCGCCGATGACTCGTTCGACGACATGCTGCTGCACGTCGACGGCTGGTTGTGCGAGATCAAGGATGTCCAGATCCGCGACGGCCTGCACATCCTGGGCCAGCCGCCGACCGGTGAAGCCGAGCTGAATCTGGTGCTGGCGATCCTGCGGGCCCGGCAGCTGTTCGGCGGTGAACACTCCGTGCCCGGTCTGCGGCAGGCGCTGGGCCTGACCGAAGACGGCAGCGATGCGCGGTCGTCGGTCGATGAAGCCGAAGCCCGGGCCCGGGCGCTGGTCGAGGCGCTGCAGCACAGCGGCTGGGATCCGAACGTGGTCGCTCGGCTCACCGACGACGGAGGCGTCGCCGCGGTGCTCAGGTTCGCCGCTACCGAGGTGGTGCCGCGGCTTTCCGGCACCGCAGCCGAGATCGATCAGGTGTTGCGTGCGCTAGAAGGCCGGTTCATCGCGGCCGGGCCGTCCGGCTCGCCGCTGCGCGGACTGGTCAACGTGCTGCCCACCGGACGCAACTTCTACTCCGTCGATCCCAAGGCGGTGCCGTCGAAGCTGGCGTGGGAAACCGGTGTGGCGCTTGCAGATTCGCTGTTGACGCGCTACCGCGAGGACCACGGCAGCTGGCCGCGCTCGGTGGGCCTGTCGGTGTGGGGCACCTCGGCGATGCGCACCTCCGGGGACGATATCGCCGAAGTACTTGCGCTACTGGGCGTGCGGCCGGTCTGGGACGACGCGTCTCGGCGGGTCGTCGACCTGACCCCGATCCCGTTGCCGGAACTGGGTCGGCCCCGAATCGACGTGACGGTGCGCATCTCCGGGTTCTTCCGCGACGCGTTCCCTCATGTGGTGACCATGCTCGACGACGCGGTGCGGTTGGTCGCCGATCTCGACGAACCCGACGACGAGAACTATGTGCGCGCGCACGCGCAGGCCGACCTGGCTCAACACGGTAACCAACGCCGCGCCACCACACGGGTTTTCGGCTCCAAACCGGGCACCTACGGGGCAGGTCTGCTGCAGCTGATCGACAGCCGCAACTGGCGCGACGACGCAGACCTGGCGCAGGTGTACACCGCGTGGGGCGGATTCGCTTACGGCCGCGGACTGGACGGTCGCCCGGCCGCCGACGACATGAACCGCCAGTACCGCCGGATTGCGGTAGCCGCCAAGAACACCGACACCCGCGAGCACGACATCGCCGACTCCGATGACTACTTCCAGTACCACGGCGGCATGGTCGCCACCGTGCGTGCGCTGACCGGCCAGGCGCCGGCCGCCTACATCGGCGACAACACTCGCACCGACGCGATCCGCACCCGCACGCTGTCCGAGGAAACTACCCGGGTGTTCCGCTCGCGGGTGGTCAATCCGCGGTGGATGAACGCGATGCGCCGGCACGGCTACAAAGGCGCGTTCGAGATGGCCGCCACCGTGGACTACCTGTTTGGCTACGACGCCACCGCCAAGGTCATGGCCGACTGGATGTATGAGGAGCTCACCGACCGCTACGTGCTGGACCCGGAGAACCGCAAGTTCATGTCGGAGTCCAACCCGTGGGCGCTGCACAGCATGGCTGAGCGACTGCTCGAGGCCGCCGGTCGGGGCATGTGGGACCAGCCCCAGCCGGGCACCCTCCAGGGTCTGCGTCAGGTGCTGCTGGAAACCGAGGGCGACCTCGAAGGCTAGCCTTGCGGCTGCTCGCCGGTAGGTTCAGGGCTGTGCAACCCTCCTTCGCCGATCTCGCGAAATCGGAATACGTGCTGCTGACGACCTTCACCAAAGACGGCCGTCCAAAATCGACGCCGGTGTGGGCCGCTCCGGACGCGGACCGCCTGCTGGTCATCACTCAAGAGAAATCCTGGAAGGTCAAGCGGATCCGCAACACGCCGCGGGTCGAGCTGGCGGTCTGCGACATGCGTGGCAACGCCAAGAGCGAATCCATGCAGGGAACGGCGACCATCCTGGACAAGTCGCAGAACGGCGCCGTCTACGACGCCCTGGTCCAGCGCTACGGCCTGATCGCGCGGGTATTCAACTTTTTCAGCAAGCTGCGCGGCGGCATGCACAACAACGTCGGGCTGGAACTCAGACCTCTGCCAGGTGTTCTCTGAAGAACGAAAAGACCCGGGCCCAGGCGTCCGCGGTGGCGGCCGCGTTGTAGCCGAAGCCGCCGATCCGCAGCAGCGGCTGTGCGGGCAGTTTGTTCGCGAAGGCATGTCCGGCGCCGGGATACACCTTGATGTCGTTGACGATGTTCTTCTGCTCCAGCACCCGCTGTAGCTTTTTGGGCGCCCCGATGCCCGCGGGATCCCGGCTACCGAAGCTGGCCACGATCGGGCAAGCCCCGTCCAGGGTCTCGCTGATCTGGCTGGGCAGCGGGGTGCCGTAGAACGGCGCGGCAGCGCCGAACCCTTTCGGCGACATGACCAGCGCGAACCGGCCGCCCATGCAAAAGCCCGCGATGCCGATCTGCCCGGTGCAGGCTGGGTCGTTGCGCAGGTGATCGCGCGCCGCCAGGATGTCGTCGAGCGCGCGGCCCCGCTTGGTCATTAACTCGCGGAACACCCGGGTGATGCAGCGGGCCAGGCCGCCTCGTGCGTACAGATTGGGTGTCAGGGCGACGTAGCCGGCAGCGGCGATGTTGTCGTTGATCTCCTGTTTGTCCGGTCCGTAGCCGACCGCGTCGTGGATCACCACGACACCCGGCCATGGTCCCGCCCCGTCGGGAACGCTGAGCAGCGCGTCGATTGGGCCGGCGGGAGCGTCGATCTCGATGGTCGTCACGTCAGCCATCTAACCGCACGACACGCGAGCCGACGGAACTTCGGCGACGGTTGTAGACGTTGCCCTCACATGCTGTCGCGTCTGTTCCTGGTGTACGCCGTCGTTGAACTGGCAGTGCTGTGGGCGTTGGCGTCGACGATCGGCCTGGGCCGCACGCTGCTGATCCTGCTGGCCGCCTTCGTGGTCGGTGCCGTGGTCGCCGCTGCGCAACTCAAGCGCCAATTCGCCCGGCTGCGGACCGGGCAGGCCGGCACGCGGGCCGCACTGACCGACGGTGCGTCGGTGGCCCTGGCGACGCTGCTGATCGTGGTTCCCGGGTTGGTCACCAGCGCACTGGGGCTGCTGCTGCTGTTCCCGCTGACCCGCCCGGCCGTGCGCCCGCTGCTCATCGCGGTCGCATCCCGCAGCACGGCGTGGCCGTTGGTCACGGCGGCCACTGTGGGTGCGTCCCGTTACGCCGCGAGCCGTTCGGCCCGCCGCGCCCAATACGTCGATGGGGAAGTCGTGAACGTCGCCGACGTCAACCCGCCCGCGTTGCCCCGCGAGCCGGACCCACCTGTTGCGTGACGACACTGCTGACCAACGGTTGGGTGCACAGCCCTTCCCATCCCGACGCGACCGCCATCGCGGTCCGCGACGGCGTCGTCGTCTGGCTGGGCAATGACACCGCGGGCCGGGCCGAATTCCCGCGCGCTGACGTCGTCGATCTCGACGGCGGCTTCGTCGCGCCCGGCTTCGTCGACAGCCACGTCCATGTGACCGCCACCGGCTTGTCGCTGACCGGACTGGATCTGCGGGCCGCGCGCTCGCGTGAGCACTGCCTACAACTGATCGCCGACTACGCCGCGGTGCACCCCGGCGAGCCGGTGTGGGGTCACGGCTGGGACGACTCTTCCTGGACTGACCCAGAACCGCCGAGCACCGCCGACCTCGACGAGCTGCTCGGTGATTGCCCCGCCTACCTCGCGCGGGTCGACGTGCACTCCGCGCTGGCCTCCACGAGCCTGCGCCGCCGGGTGCCCGGCCTACCGGCGGCTTCCGGATTCAGCGGGGAAGGGCCGCTGTCGGCCGAGGCTCATCATCTGGTCCGGGCGGCGGCGCGTGACCTGCTGACCACAGCGCAGCGCCGGCAGGCGCAGGTCGCTGCGCTGGACGCCGCAGCGGCAAGCGGAATCGTCGCGGTGCACGAATGCGCCGGACCGGACATCGGCGGCCTGCGACGACTGGCAGGCGCTTTATGCACTGGCCGGCGCGCACGGCGTGGAGGTGACCGGTTACTGGGGGCAGGCCGTGACCAGCCCTGCGCAGGCGACAGCGGTGCTGGCCGAGACCGGCGCCCGCGGGCTGGCCGGTGACCTGTTCGTCGACGGCGCGCTGGGCTCGCGCACCGCCTGGCTGCGCGAGCCGTACCAGGACGCCCCGGATTGCACCGGCAACTGCTACCTCGACGTCGCCGCAATCACCGCGCATGTCCGCGCCTGCACCGAGGCTGGTGCGCCGGCTGGTTTCCACGTCATCGGCGATGCCGCCGTTGCGGCGGTCGTCGAAGCGATCGAGCAGGTCGTCACCGACCTCGGCATCACCTCGGTCGCCCGCTGCGGTCATCGGCTGGAACACCTGGAGATGGTCACCGCGGAGCAGGCCGCCAAGCTGGGCGCCTGGGGTGTCATCGCCAGCATGCAACCGGCGTTCGACGCGGCCTGGGGTGGCGCCCACGGCATGTACGCCGAGCGCCTGGGTGTCGACCGAGGCGCCCGGCTCAATCCGTTCGCGCTGTTAGCATCCCAAGGCGTGCCTCTCGCGTTTGGCTCGGACGCTCCGGTCACACCGCTGGACCCGTGGGCTGGTGTGCGCGCTGCGGCTCGGCACCAAACCAGCGACAGCGCGGTGTCCTGGCGGGCCGCGTTCGCCGCCGCAACCCGCGGCGGCTGGCGGGCGGCCGGTGTCCGGGACGGGCTGACCGGGACGCTGGTGCCCGGTGCTCCCGCCTCCTACGCCGTCTGGGACTTAGGAGGCGTAGGAGCCGAACCCAGCCCGACCGAGGACCCCCCCGCGCACTCCGCCGCCGCCCGATGGTCAACCGACCGCAACGCCCGGGTCGCCCGATTACCGCGGTTCGGCGCAGATGCCGCCACACCGCACTGCCGCCAGACGGTGCACCGGGGTGTGACCATTCATGGCTGAGCGGCGGCAGCCCGGCGAGGCCGACGAGGTCTCATCGGGCGACGACCACGACGCGGTGGACGACCAGAAATCTGCGGCCGGCCGACCGAACCCGCTTGCTCGCCGAGGCGGCGAGCTGGCCCGGGTGGTGGGCCGGCGGACAGTGGCGCTCGGCGCCGGGCTGCTACTGGTGCTGCGCACGGTGGCGTTACCCGCGGCAGGCCGCTGGCTGCTACCGCGGTGGCTGCGGCTGAGTCTGACGATCGGGGCTGGTCTGCTGCTGTGCGCAAGCTTTCCGCCGTTCAACTGGTGGTGGGCCGCCGTGGCCGCCTTCGCGCTACTGGCCTGGGTGCTCACCCGGCCGGTCACTACGGCGACCGGTGGCCTCGGCTACGGATTACTGTTTGGTCTGGCGTTCTACCTGCCGCTGCTGCCGTGGATCAGCACGCTTGTCGGCGCGATGCCCTGGTTCGCGCTGGCCGCGATGTCGGCGTGTTTCCCAGCGTTGTTCGGCCTCCTCGCCGTCGCGGTGCGGCGAGTGCCGGGCTGGCCGATCTGGTTCGCCGTGCTGTGGGCGGTGCAGGAATGGGCCAAGTCGACCGTGCCGTTCGGCGGCTTTCCCTGGGGAGTCGTGGGGTTCGGTCAGACGGACGGTCCGCTGCTGCCGCTGGTTCAGCTCGGCGGAGTACCGCTGCTGTCGGCGGCGATCGTGCTGCTCGGATGCTGCCTGACGGCGATCGCTCTGGAAATCGCGGTGTGGTTGCGGCTCGGTCACCCACAGGGCGGTCGCGACGCGGCAGACCCCGCAGCCGCCGGCGCGCCACCGGCGGTGGTGCTGCCGGGCATCTGCATCTGTTTCGTGCTGTTCGCCGCTGTCGCAGTCTGGCCGCAGGTCCGGCACTCCGGGAAGGGGTCCGGCAACGACCCGGTCATTACGGTGGCCGCCGTGCAGGGCAATGTGCCCCGGCTCGGACTGGACTTCAACGCCCAACGCCGCGCGGTGCTCGACCTCCATGTTCGCGAGACACTTCAGCTCGCCGACGACATTCAGGCCGGAACCGCGCCGAGACCACAGTTCGTCATCTGGCCGGAAGATTCGTCGGACGTCGACCCGCTGATCAATCCCGACGCCGCCGAGCAGATAAAGACGGCCGCCGGGGCGGTGGGCGTCCCCATCCTGGTCGGCACGATCCTCGACGTCCCGGTCGCCGACCGCAGCGCCCACAAACCGCCTAAGGAAGTCAAACCCGACATTCCGGATTACACCAACACCGTGATCGTCTGGGACCCGGTCACCGGCCCCGGTGAACGGCACAACAAGCAGATCGTGCAGCCGTTCGGCGAGTACCTGCCCTGGCCCTGGCTGTTTCGGCACATGTCGGGATTCGCCGAGCGGGCCGGTCACATGGTGCCCGGGCAAAGCACCGGCGTTGTGCACGCCGCCGGGGTGCCGGTCGGAATCGCCACCTGCTGGGAAGTGATCTTCGATCGCGCCCTCCGCGAATCCGTGCTGCACGGCGCTCAGATGCTGGTGGTGCCCAGCAATAACGCCACCTTCAACAAGACGATGAGCGAGCAGCAACTCGCCTTCGCCAAAGCCCGCGCCGTCGAGCACGACCGATACGTCGTCGTCGCCGGTACCACCGGGATCAGCGCCGTGATCGCACCCGACGGTGTCGAGCTGGCCCGCACCGACTTCTTCGTCCCCGCCTACCTGGACACCCAGCTGCGGCTGAAGACGACGGTTACGCCGGCAACGCGGTGGGGTCCGGCTGTGCAGTGGGTGTTCCTTGGGATAGCCGTTGCGGTGCTGTCGATTGCCATCCGGCACAATGGTTGGTTCTCGCGGCGGTTCGCCGGTTGGTTCTCAAGCCCGAATCGCCGCCGGAAGCGATCCGTGGCAAACTCCGCAACGCCCGAAGACGGACCCTCAAACCTGCCCGACGCCCGCGACGACGCCGAGCCGCCGGCCGATCAGCACCGCCGGCACGCAGCCCGATCACGGGTGCCCAACGCAGACACCGACACGGCGAACGAAGGAGCCACATGACCACCGGCCAGTCGACCTCCCAGGCTCGCGGTGCCGGCGGCCCGCAGCCCAGCCAGCGCACCCTGGTGGTCATCCCCACCTTCAACGAGCGGGAGAATCTGCCGCTCATCCTCGGCCGGCTGCACGAGGCCCGGCCCGATGTCCACGTGCTGGTCGTCGACGACGACAGCCCGGACGGCACCGGACAGCTCGCCGACGAGTCGGCAGCGGCTCACCCCGACCGGGTGCACGTGCTGCACCGCAAGGTCAAAGACGGTCTCGGTGCGGCATATCTGGCCGGCTTCAGCTGGGGGCTGTCCCGCGGCTACTCGGTGCTGGTGGAGATGGACGCCGACGGCAGCCACGCGCCCGAACAATTGCACCGGTTACTCGACGCCGTCGACGCCGGAGCCGACCTCGCGATCGGATCCCGCTACGTCGACGGGGGAACGGTGCGCAACTGGCCGTGGCGGCGCAAGGCGCTGTCCAGGACCGCCAACACGTATTCGCGACTCATGCTCGGTATCGGCATTCACGACATCACCGCCGGTTACCGCGCCTACCGGCGCGAAGTCCTGCAGACTGTGGAGCTGAGCGCGGTCGACTCGAAGGGCTACTGCTTCCAGATCGACCTGACCTGGCGCACCATCCGCAACGGCTTCACGGTCGTCGAGGTCCCCATCACATTCACCGAACGTGCCCTCGGGGTGTCGAAGATGAGCGGTTCCAACATCCGCGAGGCGATCGTCAAAGTCGCGCAGTGGGGCGTCAACGGTCGGCTGGACGGCAACCCCGGTCGGCCTGCGGTGACAACTCAGCCGGCCGCGGACGCGGACGCCGAGCAGTGAAAACGGCAGTGAGAAGAACCCGGTGCGGCGTCAGATTCCGCGCCGGCGCGTCTTGATCAACTCGAGGCGCTCTTTCAGTAGCTCTTCGAGCTCTTCGACGGAACGCCGCTCCAGCAGCATGTCCCAGTGCGTGCGCGGCGGCTTCACTTTCTTCGGCTCGGGCAGGTCGCCCTCGATCAGGGTGCCTTCCAAGCCGTTGCGGCACAGCCAGGTGCCAGGGATTTCCGCGTCGTCGGCGAACGGAACGTCGAATTCCTCGCCGTTGTCGGTGCGATACCGCGCGATCTGACGCGGCGCCAGGTCGTGGTTACGGTCGGTCTCGTAGCTCACCGCTCCGAGACGACTGCCTCTCAAGACACGATCAGCCATCGTCAACACTCCTCGTCAATTCTGTTCCCGGGCAGACAACGCTGTGACGGGCCTTTGAAGTTCCCAGCTGAAACGCCCGCGCCGACGCAACTGTCAATGATACCGGGATTTGCCTGAGCAGCCGATTAGAGTCGTCGGCGTGAACCGTCGCGTGCGACCGCAACCGTGCCGCTGGTGTGGCCGCGACGTGGCGAACGCGGGTATGGGTCGTCGGCGCCAGTACTGCCGGCAGTCCTGCCGGCAGCGGGCCTACGAACAGCGTGCGTCGATCAGCGCTTCGCCCAGCCTGGCGCCCAACGCGGTGGTGCTCTCGGCGGTGGAGGCGGCCGAATTGTCCGATCGGGTGTATCAGGTGCGCTGTGCTGCTGAGGACGTCGTCACAGCGCTCGACGAGGGCGCCGAACGTCCGGAGTTGCGGGAGCTGTGCGCCACCTTGATGCGGGCCGTAGCGGCCGCCGACGGTTGGCGCTGAAGCCGGGAGGCACCCGCCTGATCTGTCCTGACCACAATGATCGTCCCCTTGACCAGCGCAGGGTACAGTCACGCTGAACACGGTCCGGCCAATCGGCCGATCCCGCCGAAGAAGCCGGTGGCGGTTCGGCGGGGCGCGAAGCGACGTGTCCAAAGCCCGGGGGCAGCAAGAGCGAGAGTGTGGAGATCGTGCCGAGAGCGTCCGCGCCTAACCGTGACAGCGCGGGGCCGACGGACGGTACCCATGATCGCCAGAAGCCACTTCGGGCACAAACTTGCGTTACTTGGTGAGCCCGCACTCACCGAAAGATCAACGTTAGGCAGGGTGTGGCGACATGGCCGATCAGCTCCAGCATGCGACCGAGGCGCTGCGCAAAGCGCTGGCTCAAGTCGAGCGGCTGAAGAACACCAACCGTGCGCTGCTGGAGCGGTCCGGCGAACCGATCGCGATCGTCGGTATGTCCTGCCGCTACCCGGGCGGTGTCGACTCGCCGGAAGGTCTGTGGGACATGGTCGCCGACAGCCGCGACGTGATGTCCGAGTTCCCCACCGACCGCGGCTGGGACCTGGCCGGGCTGTTCGACGATGACCCCGACGCTCCCCACAAGTGCTATGCCCGTTCGGGCGGTTTCGTCGACGGCGTCGCTGATTTCGACGCCGGGTTCTTCGGGGTGTCGCCCAGCGAGGCGCTGGCCACCGACCCGCAGCACCGAATGTTGCTGGAGTTGTCGTGGGAGGCGTTGGAGCGGGCCGGGATAGACCCGGCGACGTTGCGGGGCAGCGCCACCGGTGTGTTCGCCGGCATCATCGTGCAGGGCTACGGCATGCTCGCCGAAGAAATCGAGGGTTACCGGCTGACCGGCATGACGTCCAGCGTGGCGACCGGTCGGGTGGCTTACGTGCTCGGACTGGAAGGCCCGGCGGTGTCGGTGGACACCGCGTGCTCGTCGTCGCTGGTGGCTTTACATATGGCGGTGCAGTCGCTGCGGTCGGGGGAATGTGACCTGGCGCTGGCCGGTGGAGCGACCGTCAATGCCACCCCCACCGTGTTCGTGGAGTTCAGCCGGCACCGCGGGCTTTCCCCGGATGGCCGCTGCAAACCGTTCTCGAACGCGGCCGACGGCGTCGGCTGGTCCGAGGGCGGCGGCATGTTGGTGGTGGAGCGGTTGTCGGATGCGCGGCGGTTGGGGCATCCGGTGTTGGCGGTGGTACGGGGTTCAGCGGTGAACCAGGATGGTGCGTCGAACGGGTTGACCGCGCCTAACGGGCCGTCGCAACAGCGGGTGGTGCGTGCGGCGTTGGCTAACGCGGGCTTGAGTGCGGCTGAGGTGGATGTGGTGGAGGGCCACGGCACTGGGACGACGTTGGGTGATCCGATCGAGGCGCAGGCGTTGTTGGCGACGTATGGCCAGCAGCGTGATCAGCCGTTGTGGTTGGGATCGATCAAGTCGAATATGGGTCACACGCAGGCCGCGGCGGGGGTGGCCGGGGTGATGAAGATGATCTTGGCGTTGCGCCATGAGGTGTTGCCGGCGACGTTGCATGTGGATGCGCCCAGTCCGCACGTGGATTGGTCGGCGGGGCAGGTGTCCTTGTTGACCGAGCCTCAGGCTTGGCCCGCGGATGGGCGGCCGCGGCGGGCGGGGGTGTCGTCGTTTGGGATCAGTGGCACCAATGCGCACGTGATCATCGAGGCGGCTGCGCCGGCCGACGTTGTCGCGGCCGGCCCGCAGCCGCCGATTGTGCCGTGGGTGATTTCGGCGAAAAGTGTTGCGGCGTTGAGTGCGCAGGCTTCGCGGTTGGGTGAGTTCGTGGGGGCGCGCGCGGGGTTGGCCGCGGCTGATGTGGGGTGGTCGTCGGCGGGTCGGTCGGTCTTTGAGCATCGGGCGGTGGTGCTGGGGTCTGATCGTGACGAGTTGCTGGACGGGTTGGCGCAGCTGGCTGAGGGGTCACCGGGTGCCTCGGTGGTCAGCGGGCACGCGGTGCCGGCGGGCAAGACGGTGTTCGTCTTCCCCGGCCAAGGCTCCCAATGGCCCGGCATGGGCGTTGAATTGCTCGACACTGCACCGGTTTTCGGCGAACAGCTGCATGCTTGTTCAGAAGCTTTCGCGGAATTCGTGGACTGGTCGCTGATCGACGTGCTGCGCGGGGCGCCCGGTGCTCCGGGCCTGGACCGCGTTGACGTCGTCCAGCCTGCGCTGTTCGCGGTGATGGTGTCGCTGGCTGAGTTGTGGAAATCCATTGGTGTGCGAGCCGATGCGGTGATCGGTCATTCCCAGGGCGAAATCGCCGCTGCCTACGCGGCGGAAGCGTTGTCGCTGCGTGACGCCGCACGAATCGTCACGCTGCGCAGCAAATTGTTGTCGGCGCTGTCCGGCCAAGGCGGCATGGCGTCGCTGGCCTGTGGGCCCGAGCAGGCGCGAGAACTCTTGGCGCCCTACGGGGAGCGGATCAGCATCGCCGCGGTCAACGGCCCATCGGCCGTCGTCGTCTCCGGTGAAGTGGCCGCCCTGGACGAACTGGTCGCGCACTGCACCGACCGGGAACTGCGCGCCCGGCGCATCGACGTCGACTACGCATCGCATTCCGTTGCCGTGGAAGCAATTCGCGGTGAGCTCACCGATGCGCTGTCTGGCATCGAACCGCATTCGTCGCGCACCGTCTTCTTCTCCACCGTCACCGGCGGCCAGCTCGACACCGCTGAGCTCAGCGCCGACTACTGGTTCCGCAACATCCGCCAAACCGTGGAATTCGACCAGGCAGTGCGCACCGCCGCGCGAAGCGGTTACCGCACCTTCGTCGAATCCAGTCCGCATCCGGCGTTGATCGGCGGAATCGAGGGCTCCTTCCACAGCGCCGGCGGCGCCGAGGCCGTCGTGGTCCCGACCCTGGGCCGCGACGACGGCGGGCTCCGGCGCTTTCTGGCCTCAGCTGGCCAGGCTTTCGTGTCCGGCGTTGCGGTGAACTGGCGTGCGGTGTTGCCGGGCGGCGGTTTCGTGGAGTTGCCGACCTATGCCTTTGACCGGCGGCGGTTCTGGCTGTCTGGTGACAGCGCCGCCGTCGACGCCACCGGACTGGGTTTGACCGCCGGGGAACACGCCTTGCTGGGTGCGGTGGTGGAGTTGCCGGCCAGCGGCGGAGTGGTGCTGACCGGCCGCATCTCGGCGGGGTCGCAACCGTGGCTGACCGATCACGCCGTCGGTGGCGTACCGGTGTTTCCGGGTACCGGGTTCGTGGAGTTGGCTATCCGCGCCGGCGACGAGGTGGGCTGCCCGGTCGTCGACGAACTCACGTTGCGCACCCCGCTGGTGGTGCCCGCCTCCGGCGCCGCCGCTGTGCAGGTCGTCGTCGACGCCGCGCAAGACTCCGGCCGGCGCGGCGTCTCGGTGTTCGCCCGCGCAGCGGCGGACGCCAGTTGGGTCTTGCACGCCGAGGGCGTCCTGAGCGCCGCCGCCGCTGAATCCGGTGCGGATCTGTCGACGTGGCCACCGGAGGGGGCCGAGCGGGTCGACGTCACCGGGCTCTACGACCGCTTGGCGGCCACCGGTTACGGCTACGGACCGGCGTTTCAAGGCCTGACCGCCCTGTGGCGCCGGGGCGACGAACTGTTCGCCGAGGTGTCGCTACCACAAACAGCCGGCAGCGCAACCGGTTTCGGCGTGCATCCCGCCGTCCTGGACGCGTCGCTGCACGCGCTGCTGGCCGTCAGTGACGTCGCCGACAGCGCCGAAGTCGCGTTGCCCTTCGCATGGCAAGGAGTGTCGCTGCACGCGGCGGCCGCGTCGTCGGTGCGGGCGCGGCTCGCGCCGTCGGGACCCTCGGCGGTGTCGGTGGACCTGGCCGACGGTTTGGGGTTGCCGGTGTTATCGGTGACGTCGATGGTGGCGCGTCCGGTGTCCCAACACCAGCTGATCGCGGCAGTGGCAGGGTCCGGCGCCGCGCGGCTGTTCGAGCTGACCTGGACACCGGCCGCGCCCGCAGCGCAGGCCGAAACGCCGCCGCACGAAGTTTTCACCACGCTTGCGACGGAGCGGGACCCGGTCGACGACACCTACCGGCGCACCCACGAAGCGCTGGCCGCGGTGCAGTCCTGGCTGACCGAGCGCGACTCCGGCGTGCTGCTGGTCTCGACCCAAGGCGCGGTCGCGTTGCCCGGCGAGGACGTCGCCGATCTGGCCGGTGCGGCGGTGTGGGGTCTGGTCCGCTCCGCGCAGACCGAGCACCCCGGCCGGCTTGTGCTGGTTGATTCCGATGCACCGCTGGATGACTCCGCGGTCGCGCAGGTGTTGGCGACAGCTGAGCCGCAGGTGGTGCGGCGCGGCGGAGACGTCCACACCGCTCGGGTGCGCAGCAGCCGCGCGGTCGACGGCATCCTGACACCTCCGGCCAACGGGCCGTGGCGGTTGGGACTGTCCAGTGCCGGCACCTTCGAAAACCTGCAACTGGAGCCGGTCCCCAACGCCCACGCAGCACTGGAGCCCGGCCAGGTGCGGGTGGCTCTGCGCGCCATCGCCGCGAACTTCCGCGATGTGATGATCACGCTGGGAATGTTCACCCATGACGCCCTGCTCGGGGGTGAGGGCGCCGGCGTTATCGTCGAGGTTGGTCCGGGTGTAGCCGAATTCGCGGTCGGCGACTCGGTCTACGGGTTCTTCCCCGACACCAGTGGCACCGTGGTGCCCGGCGACGTCCGGCTGTTGCAGCCGATGCCGGCCGGCTGGTCGTATCCCGAAGCCGCCGCCGTATCGGCTGTGTTCACCACTGCGTACATGGCGTTCCTGCACCTGGCCGAGGTTCGGCCAGGGCAGCGGGTTTTGGTGCATGCGGCCGCGGGCGGGGTGGGCATGGCGGCCGTGCAGCTGGCCCGTCACCTGGGGCTGGAGGTGTTCGCGACCGCCAGCAAGGGCAAGTGGGAAACGTTGCGGGCGATGGGCTTTGACGAGGATCACATCGGTGATTCGCGCAGCCTGGACTTCGAGGAGAAGTTTCGGGTTGTCAGCGGCGGGCGCGGCATGGATGTGGTGCTGGACTCGCTGGCCGGTGAGTTCGTCGACGCCTCACTGCGTTTGGTCGCCCCTGGCGGGATGTTCCTGGAGATGGGCAAGACCGACATCCGCGATCCCGGCAAGATCGCCGAGCAGTATCCCGGTGTGCGTTACCGCGCCTTCGATCTCTTTGAACCCGGTCGGCCCCGAATGCACCAGTGGATGGTCGATCTCGCCGGACTTTTCGACGCCGGCGTCCTGCGGCCGTTGCCGGTGACGACGTTTGACGTGCGCCGTGCAGGGGCGGCGTTGCGGTATCTGAGCCAGGCGCGGCACATCGGCAAGGTCGTGCATGACCCTGCCAGACGTCTGGGCGGCTGGCACGGTGTTGATCACCGGTGGCACCGGGATGGCCGGTTCGGCGTTGGCACGGCACGTGGCCAACCACCACGGTGCCCGGAACCTGTTGCTGCTGAGTCGGCGCGGTCCGGATGCGCCCGGCGCGGCGGAGCTGGTCGCCGAGTTGGGTGCGGCGGGTGCACAAGTGTCGGTGGTGGCGTGTGATGTCGCGGATCGGGCGGCGTTGGCCAAGGTGATCGCGGATATTCCGGTGCAGGCGCCGTTGAGTGCGGTGATTCATGCCGCCGGTGTGCTCGACGATGCGGTGATCACGTCGCTGACGCCGCAGCGGGTGGATGCGGTGTTGCCGGCCAAGGTGGATGCGGCCTGGCATCTGCACGAGTTGACCCGTGACCTGCCCTTGTCGGCGTTCGTGCTGTTTTCGTCGATGGCCGGGTTGGTGGGGTCGTCGGGTCAGGCCAACTATGCGGCGGCCAACTCGTTCCTCGATGCCTTGGCCGCGCATCGCCGCGCCCTGCGTCTGCCGGCGATCTCGCTGGGCTGGGGCTTGTGGGACCAGGCCAGCGACATGACCGGAGGACTCGACGCCGCTGGGCGGGCCCGCTTGTCGCGAACCGGTATCAAAGCGCTGTCGTCGGCCGAAGCGCTGCAACTCTTCGACACCGCGATGATCGTCGACGAGGCGCTGCTGCTGCCGGCCCACATTGACCTCCCCGCGTTGCGCGCCAACGCCGCGGTGGTGCCGCCGATGTTCGCCGAACTCATCACCACCACCACCCGCCGCCAGGTCGACGACTCGCTGGCCGCCACCAAGTCGAAATCCGCGCTGGCGCACCGCCTGCACGGGCTGACCGAAGACGAGCAGCACGCGGTGCTGCTGGATCTGGTGCGCGCACACATCGCCACCGTGCTGGGCAACACCACGCCCGAGGCGATCGACCCGGACAAGGCGTTCCAGGAATTGGGCTTCGACTCGCTGACCGCGGTGGAGATGCGCAACCGGCTCAAAGCCGCCACCGGCCTGGCGCTTTCTCCGACGCTGATCTTCGACTACCCCACCCCCGGCCGGCTGGCCGGCTACTTCCGCAGCGAGCTCGCCGGCGTCCCGCAGGAAATCAAAGCCGTGCCGGCCGTGCGCCACACCGGCGACGACGTGATCGCGATCGTCGGTATGTCCTGTCGCTTCCCGGGCGGTGTGAACTCACCGGAAGAGCTGTGGGACTTGGTGTTTCAGGGACGCGACGTGCTGGGCGAGTTCCCCAGCGACCGCGGCTGGGACCTCGCTGAGCTGTTCAACCCGGACCCAGACGTCTCGGGTGCCTGCTACACCCGCACCGGCGGCTTCGTCGACGGCGTCGGCGATTTCGATCCGTCCTTCTTCGGGGTGGGGCCGTCCGAAGCGCTGGCGATGGATCCTCAACAGCGCATGTTCCTCGAGTTGTCCTGGGAGGCGTTGGAGCGGGCCGGGATCGACCCGACGACGTTGCGGGGCAGCGCGACCGGTGTGTTCGCCGGTGTGTACGCCCAGGGCTACGGCATGGGCAGTGCGGAATGTGCCGTGGAGGGCTTCCGGTTGACCGGCCAGTCGTGCAGCGTGGCCTCGGGTCGGGTGTCGTATGTATTGGGCTTGGAGGGTCCGGCGGTGTCGGTGGACACCGCGTGCTCGTCGTCGCTGGTGGCGTTGCATATGGCGGTGCAGTCGCTGCGGTCGGGGGAGTGCGACCTGGCGCTGGCCGGCGGGGCGACCGTCAACGCCACACCCGACATCTTTGTGGAGTTCAGCCGTATGCGCGGGTTGTCCTCGGACGGGCGCTGCAAGGCGTTCGCCGGTGCTGCGGACGGCACCGGGTTTTCCGAGGGTGGCGGCATGTTGGTGGTGGAGCGGCTGTCCGACGCCCAGCGACTGGGGCACCCTGTGCTGGCCGTGGTGCGGGGTTCGGCGGTCAATTCCGATGGTGCGTCGAATGGGTTGACCGCGCCTAATGGGCCGTCGCAGCAGCGGGTGGTGCGCTCGGCGCTGGCCTGCGCGGGACTCAGCGGCGCCGACGTCGACGTGGTCGAAGGGCACGGCACTGGTACCACGCTGGGCGACCCCATTGAGGCCCAAGCGATTCTGGCGACCTACGGGCAGCAGCGCGACGAGCCGCTGTGGCTGGGCTCGATCAAGTCGAACATGGGTCACACCCAGGCGGCGGCCGGGGTAGCCGGTGTGATGAAGATGATTTTGGCGATGCGTCACGAGGTGTTGCCGGCGACGTTGCATGTGAACGAGCCCAGCCCGCACGTGGATTGGTCGGCGGGCAAGGTGTCGTTATTGGCGGAAGCCCGCCCCTGGGTCGCGCACTCGGCTAACGGTCGGGTGCGCCGGGCCGGGGTGTCGTCGTTCGGGATCAGCGGCACCAACGCGCATGTGATCATCGAGGCAGCTCCGCCGGTCGAGCCGGTCGAACGCGCAGCTCCGGCCCCGGTGGTGCCGTGGGTGATCTCGGCCAAGTCAGCGGCGACGCTGGCCGCGCAGGCAACCCGGCTCAACGAATTCGTCTCGGCAGGGGAGCAACTGGCTACTGCTGATGTGGGGTGGTCGCTGGCGGGTCGGTCGGTCTTTGAGCATCGGGCGGTGGTGCTGGGATCTGATCGCGACCAGTTGCTGGACGGGTTGGCGCAGCTGGCTGACGGGTCACCGGGTGCCTCGGTGTTCACCGGGCATGCCGTGCCGGCGGGCAAGACGGTGTTCGTCTTCCCCGGCCAAGGCTCACAATGGCTCGGCATGGGCGCGGGCCTGCACGCCGCGTACCCGGTCTTCGCCGAAGCCTTCAACACCGTCGTCGCCGAACTGGACCGGCACCTGCTGCGCCCGCTACGCGAAGTGATGTGGGGTCACGACGAAGAACTGCTCAACACCACCGAATTTGCGCAACCGGCACTGTTCGCGGTCGAGGTCGCGCTCTACCGGCTGCTGGAATCCTGGGGTGTGCGTGCCGACTTCGTCATGGGGCATTCGGTGGGCGAGCTGACCGCGGCCCATGTCGCCGGTGCGCTGTCACTGGAAAACACCGCGGTGCTTGTCGTCGCCCGGGGCCGGTTCATGCAGGCCCTGCCGTCGGGCGGCGCAATGATCGCCGTACAGGCCACCGAAGACGAAGTGCGCCTGCTGCTGACCGACAACGCCGACGTCGCCGCTGTGGCGGCGGTCAACGGGCCATCGTCCGTGGTCGTCTCCGGTGCCGAGGACGCGGTGACCGCCATCGCCGACCGACTGCGTGAACAGGGCCGCCGGACCCACCGGCTCGCCGTCTCGCACGCCTTCCACTCGCCGCTGATGGAGCCGATGATCGGTGAATTCCGCGCGGCAGCACGCGAACTCACGGTCGACCCGGCCGCCATCCCGGTCATCTCCAATGTGACCGGCCAGGTGGCCGGAGCCGACTTCGCCTCGGCCGACTACTGGACGCAGCACATCCGGGCGGCGGTTCGGTTCGCCGACAGCGTGCGCTTCACCCACTCCGCCGGCGCAAGCCGGTTCCTGGAGATCGGACCGGGGGGCGGCCTCACTTCGTCGGTCGAGGAATCCCTCGCTGAGGCAGAGATCGTTTCGGTGCCCTTGCTGCGCAAAGACCGACCGGAGCCGAGCAGCCTGCTCACCGGGTTGGCGCAGGGCTTCGTGTCGGGTCTCGACGTGGACTGGCGTGCGGTGTTGCCAGGTGCCGGTTTCGTCGAATTGCCGACGTACGCCTTTGAGCGGCGACGGTTCTGGCTCTCGGCGGACAGTGCCGCTGTCGATGCCGCCGGTCTCGGATTGTCCGCCGGCGAGCACGCGTTACTGGGCGCGGTGGTGGAGTTGCCGGCCAGCGGCGGCGTGGTGCTGACGGGCCGGATCTCGTCGGGATCGCAGCCGTGGCTCGCCGATCACGCGGTCGGGGGCGTGGTGATCTTCCCGGGCGCCGGCTTTGTGGAGTTGGCGATCCGTGCCGGCGACGAGGTCGGCTGCACGATAGTCGACGAGCTGATGTTGGCCGCTCCGTTGGTGGTTCCGCCCACCGGCGCAGTGGCGGTGCAGGTGGTCGTCGGCGCCGCCGACGACTCGGGTGCCTGCGCGGTGTCTGTGTTCTCCCGCAACGACGCACGCCCCGGCTGGACCCTGCACGCCGAAGGCGTGCTGCGGCGCAGCGACGCGCAGCCGGCCGCAACCCTGTCGACGTGGCCGCCGGCCGGCGCGGTGCCGGTCGACATCGACGGGCTCTACGACCGTTTGGCCGCACGCGGATACAACTACGGGCCGGCGTTTCAGGGCCTGAAGGCGATGTGGCGCCGCGGCGAGGAGGTGTTCGCCGACGTGTCCCTGCCCACCGACACCGGCGTATCACCGGCCGGATTCGGTGTCCACCCCGCGGTACTGGACGCCGCGCTGCACGCGGTGATCGTCGCCACCGAGACCGACCACGACGGCAAGTCCGATGTGCTGGTGCCGTTCTCGTGGCAAGGCGTCTCGCTGCACGCGGCGGGCGCGTCGTCGGTGCGGGCGCGGATCGCGCCGGTGGGCCCGTCGGCGGTGTCGGTGCAGTTGGCCGACGGTTTGGGACTGCCGGTGCTGTCGGTGGCGTCGATGGTGGCGCGTCCGGTCTCGCAGCAACAGTTGATGGCCGCCGTGACGGGATCGGGCGCTGACCGGCTGTTCCAGGTGGACTGGTCGCCGGCATCTGCTGGCCCGAACGCCGACGTGCCACCGCACGAGGTGTTCGAGTCCGCAGCCGCTGACGACGACCCGCTCGCCGGCGTCTACCAGCGCACTGGTGAAGCGCTCACCAGATTGCAGACCTGGCTCAGCGAACACGACAGCGGCGTGCTGTTGGTCTCGACCCGGGGCGCAATCGCGTTGCCCGGCGAACACATCGTCGACCTGGCGGGTGCGGCGGTGTGGGGGCTGGTGCGCTCCGCGCAGACCGAGCACCCCGGTCGCATCGTGCTGGTCGATAGCGATGCAGCGCTGAACGATTCAGCAGTGGCCCAGGTGCTGGCAGCCGGTGAGCCGCAGGTCGTCATGCGTGAGGGGACGGTGCACCTCGCGCGGGTGCGTGGCAACCGTGCAGTCGACGCTCTGCTGGTGCCGCCGAGTAGCGGGCCCTGGCGGTTGGGCATGTCCAGTAGGGGCACTTTCGAAAATCTGCAGCTGGAAACCAGTCCCGACGCGCACGCGCCGCTGCAAACCGGTCAGGTCCGTGTCGCGGTGCGCGCCATCGCCGCCAATTTCCGCGACGTGATGATCGCGCTGGGTCTCTACCCCGACGACGAAGCCGTGATGGGCGTCGAGTCTGCCGGCATCGTCATCGAAACTGCTCCCGGCAACGACCGATTCGTCGTCGGTGACCGGGTGACCGGGCTGTTCCCGGAAGGCACCGGCACCATCGCGATCACCGACGAACGGCTCCTGATGGAGACGCCGGCCGGATGGTCGCACACCGATGCGGCGACCGCGCCGGTCGCCTTCGCGACCGCGCACTACGCGCTGTCCGCGCTGGCCGATGTCCAGCCGGGCCAGCGGGTGCTGGTGCATGCGGCTACTGGTGGTGTCGGGATGGCGGCGGTGCAATTGGCGCGGCATTTCGGGTTGGAGGTGTTTGCCACCGCGTCACGGGGCAAGTGGGACACGTTACGGGCGACGGGTTTTGACGAGGATCACATCGGCGATTCGCGCAGCTTGGATTTCGAGGACAAGTTTCGGGCGGTGACCGGCGGGCGCGGGATGGATGTGGTGCTGGACTCGCTGGCCGGTGAGTTCGTCGACGCGTCGCTGCGGCTGCTGGCCTCGGGTGGGGTGTTCTTGGAGATGGGCAAGACCGACATCCGCGATCCCGCCAAGATCGCCGAACAGCATCCCGGTGTGCGCTACCGTGCTTTCGACCTCTTCGAAGCGGGACCGGACCATATCCGTCGGATCCTCACCGAGCTGACCGCCATGTTCAACGACGCTGTCCTGCAGCCGTTGCCGGTGACGAGCTTCGATGTGCGGCGCGCCGGTGCGGCGTTGCGGTATCTGAGTCAGGCCCGTCATATCGGCAAGGTGGTGTTGACCGTTCCTTCCCAGCCAGGTGGCGTGCTGGGTGCTGGCACGGTGTTGATCACCGGTGGTACCGGGATGGCGGGGTCGGCGGTGGCGCGTCATGTGGTGGAGCAACACGGTGCGCGAAATGTGTTGTTGGTGAGCCGGCGTGGACTTGACGCGCCTGGTGCCGGTGATTTGGTGGCCGAGTTGGGTGCGTCGGGTGCGCAAGTGTCGGTGGTGGCGTGTGATGTGGCCGATCGGGCGGCGTTGGCCAAAGTGGTCACGGATATTTCGGTGCAGGTGCCGTTGACGGCGGTGATCCATGCCGCCGGTGTGCTCGATGATGCGGTGGTGACGTCGTTGACGCCGCAGCGGATGGATGCGGTGTTGCGGGTCAAGGTTGATGCGGCGTGGCATTTGCACGAGTTGACGCGTGATCTGCAGCTGTCGGCGTTTGTGCTGTTCTCGTCGATGGCGGGGTTGGTGGGGTCGTCCGGTCAGGGCAATTATGCGGCGGCCAATTCGTTCTTGGATGCTTTGGCAGCGCACCGCAGAGCGCAGGGTTTGCCGGCAATCTCGTTGGGCTGGGGCCTTTGGGACCAGACCAGCAAGATGACCGGGAACCTGGGCGACGCCGACTTCGCCCGGTTCGCCAGAGACGGCATCGTGGCAATGTCTTCTGGTGAGGCACTCCAATTGATGGACACCGCCATGATCGTCGACGAGCCGTTCCTGCTGCCGGCCCACATCGATGTGACCGCGCTGCGCGCCAAATTCGACGGCGGCACGTTACCGCCGATGTTCATCGAGTTGATCAACGCGCCGGCGCGACGCCAGGTTGACGACTCGCTGGCCGCCGCGGCATCGAAATCGGCCCTGCTGCAACGGTTGGAGGGCCTACCCGAAGACGAGCAGCTGGCGGTGCTGCTCGATCTGGTGCGCTCGCACATCGCGACCGTGCTGGGCAACTCGACCCCCGAGGCGATCGACCCGGACAGGGCCTTCCAGGAGCTGGGTTTCGACTCGCTGACCGCGGTGGAGATGCGTAACCGGCTCAAAACCGCCACCGGCCTGGCGCTTTCGCCGACGCTGATCTTCGACTATCCGAACTCTGCGGCGTTGGCAGGCTACTTCCATCAAGAACTCGTCGGGTCCTCGGCCGAGCAGCCCGAGCGGACGGCGCCCGGCGAGACCGAGCTGCAAAGGGTGGTGGCGTCGATCCCGATCAAACGGCTGCGACAGGCCGGCGTGCTGGACCTGTTGCTGTCGTTGGCCAACGAAACCGACGGCGCGGCTGCCATAGAGTCGGGTGAAAAGGACTTCGCCGACATGGATCTCGATGATCTGGTGAACGCCGCCTTGCTCGACGATGACGACTAGCCGAGGGGTCCGCCGGTGAGAGTCGCGGTCACCGGAGCCAGTGGAGTGGTCGGTCGCGGCGTCGTCGCGAGACTTCTGAGTCAGGGCCACGACGTTGTCGGACTGGCCCGCCACCGACCGCAGAGCTGGCCCGGTGCAGCCACCTTCGTGCAATGCGACGTCCGCGACGCCGCCGCAGTGCAGCGCGCCTTCGCCGGTGCCGACGTCGTCGCGCACTTCGCCTGGGCCGTTCCCGCCGGTCGAGAAAAGCGACGTTGCCACGACATCAACATCGGTGGAACCACCAACGTCCTCGACGCGCTGACACGGCAGGGCGTCCGCCGCATCGTGTTCGCCTCCTCCGCGCACGTTTACGGCAGGTACCGCGCTGGCGTGGCGCCGCTCACCGAGGATCAGCGGCTCGACCCGCGAACACCCGAGGGTCGGGACGAAGAGCGTGTCGAGCAACTGCTGGCAGCCTGCGGCGTCGAGTGGATGGCCATCCGTTCGGCCGTGATCCTCGGCCGCGGGGTGGACAACTGGGTACGCCGTTTACTGGCGTCGGTACTGTTCGCTGACCTCGACGGGTCGGCGAGCCGACCGGTGCAGGTCGTGCACAGCGACGATGCCCATCGCGTCTTCGTCCGCGCCGTCTTGGACGACGGCCTCGGCAGTGGGCCGGTCAATCTCGCTGCACCCGGCGAGACGACTCTCGGTGAGATGGCTCGACGGCTGGGTCGCCCCACGCTGCCGGCTGAGTAGCCGGATGGTGCCCAATCGTGCACGCAAGCTCATGAATTCAGTCGAGCACGACCTGTTACTCGGGGCTCCGCACATCGACACGTCACAGCTGCTGGACCAATGGCAGTTCACCCCCGCCTGGACTGCCGACCAATGCGTTCAGGACGTCGGGTTGGCGGTGCGCGGCCGGATCAGCGTCGGACAGTGGTCGGTGTCGTTGCCCTGGCGGCTCACCCACGCGCAGGACATCCCCGCAGTGGACGCCCCGGCAACTGACGGCTTGGTGCCGCAGCCGGCCGGCCCCGCCGAGGCTAATGGTGAGTTCGATACCCCGATCGACCCCCGCTTCCCGACCTATCTGGCCACCAACCTGTCTGAAGCGCTGCCCGGACCGTTCTCACCGTCCTCGGCGTCGGTGACCGTGCGCGGGCTGAGGGCCGGTGGTGCCGTCATCGCCCAGCGGTTGCGGCCCGGCGGTCTGATCCAGCGCGAAATGGCCACCCGCACCATCGGAGTATTCGCCCACCGCCTGTACGGGGCCATCACCACCGCGCATTTCATGGCTGAGACGGTTCCGTTCGTCGAACCCGCGGCTGTCATCAGCCGAAGCCAATTCTTCGGTCACAGTGTGGCTGCGCTGCCGATACACGCCGAGCAACACCTACCGCCCCAACCCGACAACGCGCGACGGCCACTGCGCACCTTGCGCAATCTTGCAGTGTTCGGGGTCAACCTGATCGGTCTGACCACCGGCGCCGCCCGCGACACCGCCGACTACATCAACGACATCGATCGTCTGGAGAAAGAGGCGGTGGGTGACCTGTCGCAAATCACCGATGGGCGGCTGCAAAGCCTCATCCTGGTGGCGCGCGACCACGTCATCCACGGCTGGGTGTTGGCAATGGGCTCGTTCATGTCCTTCGCCGCTCTCAGCGTGATCCTGCGCGCTTTGAGCGGACGCGACACCGTATTGCCGGTCGGTCAGGACCTGGTCAGCGCGCAGCCACTGAACGCGGTGTACCGGTTGGTCGAGGCGGCACGACAGGACCCCGGCGTAACGGAGATCCTGAGCGGCCCAGATGGGCAGCTGGACAAACTCAGAGCACAGGCCCCGGGTTTCGTCGCTGCGCTGTTCGCCGAATTACAGCGAATCGGACACCGCGGGCCCGCCGAGGTCGAGATGCGGTCGGCCAGCTACGCCGATGATCCGCAGCTACTGCTGCGAATGGTCGCCAAATCGCTGAACATCCCGGCCCGACCGCCAACACCCCAGCCGAAGATTCCATGGCGAGCCCGTCCCGTCGCTTCGCTGGCTGCCCATCAGCTTCGGGACCGTGAAGTCCGCCGCGACAAGATGGTGCGGGCCATCTGGTTGCTGCGCAGCCTGCTGCGGGAATACGGGCGGCGGCGCCGCGATGAGGGTGTGTTCGACACCACCGACGACGTGTTCTACCTGCTGGTCGACGAACTCGACGCACTGCCGCCCGAGGTGGCGGAGATAGTGGCGCGCCGCCGCGCCGAACAAATCAGGCTGGCCGACTTCCAGCCGCCGCCGATGTTCACCGGCCACTGGCAGGCCACCACCGCCTTGGCGACCGTCCTGGCCGTCGGTGAGACGTTGCACGGCGTAGGCGTGTGCAGCGGACAGGTCCGTGGCCGCGTCCGCATTGTGCGGCCGGAGACTATCGACGATCTGGAACCGGGGGAAATCCTGGTCGCCGAAGTCACCGACGTCGGATACACCGCCGCCTTCTCCTACGCGGCGGCCGTCGTCACCGAGCTTGGCGGCCCGATGTCGCACGCCGCCGTGGTCGCCCGGGAATTCGGGATTCCGTGCGTGGTCGACGCCCACAGCGCCACCCGGCGCCTGCCGCCCGGGGCGCTCATCGAAGTCGACGGTGCGACGGGTGAGATCCGCTTGGTCGGCGCCGAGATGGAGGCCACGCTGCCCGCGAGCGAGCAGAGCCGCAACGCCTAACAACCGGGCCCCGCCGCTGCGCAAGGCAGGCGATTGCGGTGGACCTGGGAAAGCGCGCTTCAACGGACCGCCGTCGTGTTCTAGCATCGAAGTGCTATGAGTCGCGCCCGTGCGGGTGCGCCGCAGCTGACCGAGACTCAGGACGAATAATGGGTGACGTCAATTTCGCTACCAGCGATGTAATCGATCGAGCCGAAATCATTTGACACAAACGAGGTTACGGACAAACCGATTTCTGGCTCAGCGATGCTGTCGTCGACGGCGACTACACGTCGGCCACCACCGCGCAAATCTGTAAGATCGGACTGGGTGGAGGCTCTATGTGGCCAGCGGCACACGGGCACGGTGCGAATCGTGCAGCAGAACTTCGACATGCTGCCCGGCACAGTCGTGAAAGTGACGAAGGGAAAGCTGCACAGCGTCAACAACACGGTGACGACGACCTGATTTTCATCACCATTACGACCCGCGAAATATCGACGGCGCACTTTGACCAGTTGTGCTGGGGCACAAATGCTACAGCGAGCCGGATCGGTTTGATCCGTCACTGCGGAGGTGCTGAATGTCATCGGCGATGAACGCGGTGCGGGCCCACAAACGCGGCGGTCCCGAAGTGTTGGTGTACGAAAAAGTCCCTACTCCCACTCCCGGTGTCGGTGACGTCCTGATCGAAGTGCACGCCGCCGGCATCACCTTCGCCGAGCTCACCTGGGAAGAAACGTGGACCCGCGGAGGGCGTGACCGCACCCCTGTCATCCCGTCCCACGAGTTCTGCGGCATGGTGGCCAGCGCCGGGGACGCTGTGAGACGGTGGTCCGTCGGAGACTGGGTGTATGGATTGATTCCGTTCGATCAAGACGGCGCCGCAGCCGAATACGTCGTGGTGCCCGCTGACCGAACCGCCGCCAAGCCGATGTCAGTAACTGCGGTCGAGGCGGCGGCGCTGCCGCTACCGGCGCTGACCGCCCGGCAAGCGCTGTTCACGCACGCCCGCCTGACAGCCGGTGAACGCGTATTGGTCCAAGGTGGCGCCGGAGCGGTCGGCGGCTACGCCGTACAGTTGGCCGCTGCGGCCGGCGCTGATGTGACCGCAACCACCGTTGGAGCCGTCGACTATGTCAAAGGCCTGGGCGCTGACGAAGTGGTCGATATCAGCTGTCCCGGTGAAGCAGGCCCCGCCGGAGTATTCGACGTCGTCATCGACACCGTCTCCGGGGAAACGTTGAACCGTTCCTATGAGCTGCTGCGGCCGGGCGGCCGGCTGGTGACTTTGCAGACACCGCCGGACCAGCAGCGAGCAGCTGAGCGGAGGATCACCGCAATCTTCTTCGTTGTCACCGCCGACACCGCCGCGCTCACGGAGCTCGCCGCGCTGGTCGACGCCGGCACGCTGCGAGTGACCGTCGCAGCGACCTTCCCGCTCTCCGACGCCCGTACCGCTTACGCCAGCGGCGCCCGAACCGGTCGCGCGCCCGGCAAGACCGTGCTTACCGTCAGACCCGCTCAGTGACGACAGCGCCGTCGCAACACACCATCACCGCTTGGCTGCCTGCCAGGCCCCGCCCTGACGGGAGACAGCCCGGCCGGTGATGTTCCGACATGGCGCGCAGGCCACTCGGGGGTTCGCTACCGTCGGCATCATGCACGAACACTCCGTCCGGGCGCCGACCACAATCGGCATCGTCGAGGGCTTCTCCCTCGACGGCGTGAACCGGTGGCGGTCGATTCCCTACGCGCGGCCGCCGGTCGGGCCGCTGAGGTTCCGTGCGCCGCAGCCGGCCGAGCCCTGGTCGGGCGTTCGGCACTGCCACGGGTTCACCAGTTGTGCACCTCAACAGCGTCGCTACACCTTGCTCGGCGTCGGCAAATACCAACAGATGAGTGAGGACTGCCTCACCCTCAACGTGGTCACGCCACACAATTCCGACGCCCAACCACTGCCGGTGATGGTGTTCGTGCACGGCGGCGGCTACATGCTCGGCAGCTCGGCGACCCCGCTCTACGACGGCGCGGCGCTGGCCCGCCGCGGCTGCGTGTACGTATCGGTCAACTACCGGCTCGGCGCCTTGGGTTGTCTGGACCTGTCGTCGTTGTCGACGGCCGACGCCACCTTCGAGAGCAATCTCTCCCTGCGGGATCTCGTGTTGGCGCTGCGCTGGGTCCGCGACAACATTGCCGCCTTCGGCGGTGATCGCGACAACGTCACTGTGTTCGGCGAAAGTGCGGGAGCTCATGCGGTGGCAGCTCTGCTGGCGGCGCCTGCCGCGGAAGGATTGTTTGCCCAAGCGATATCCGAGAGTCCCGCATCGGGCATGGTGCGATCTCGCGAGACGGCGGCGCAGTTCGCCGGCCGATTCGCCGCGCTACTCGGGCTTCCTCGCGACGCCGCCGCCGACGCGCTACTGCAACTGCCGACGGCCGAGCTGATCGCCGCCCAGGACCGCCTGATCGAAGAGGGAATGCAGAACCAGCTGGGCGCTTTTCCAATCGGTCCGGTGTTCGGTGACGATTACTTGCCGCTGGAACCGGTCGAGGCGATGCGACGTGGCGTCGCCCACAAGGTGCCGCTCATTGTGGGCACGAACGCCGACGAGGGCCGGCTGTTCACCCGGTTTCTGCGGCTGCTGCCGACCACCGAGCCGATGATCGAAGCACTGCTGGCCGACACTGATTCGGCTGTGCGGGAACGTATCACTGCCGCGTACCCGGGATACCCGAACCCGTCCGCGTGCATCCGGCTGGGCGGCGACTTCGCGTTCGGCTCGGCCGCCTGGCAGATCGCCGCCGCGCACGGCAGCCACGCCCCCACCTACCTGTATCGATACGACTTCGCGCCAAGGCTGTTGCACTGGTCTGGTCTGGGTGCAACTCACGCGACGGAGCTGTTGGCTGTTTTCGACGTCTATCGCGGCAGGTTTGGCGCCCTGCTGACCGCCGCAGCCGACCGGCGAGCTGCCCTGCGGGTCAGCAAGGAGATCCAACGCCGCTGGCGCTCGTTCAGTCGCACCGGCACGCCCGGTGACGGCTGGCCGGCTTACACCGACAACGATCGGGCGGTCATGGTCTTCGACCGCAAATGCCGGGTGGAGTACGACCCGCACCCCGAGCGGCGGATGGCATGGGAGGGCTTCTCCCTGGTCAGCAAGCCGTGAGCTCATTAAGCTCGCCAACGATGCCTTCTCGGACCGCCTGCCCGACAACGGGTTCGACTCGATGACTGTTCCGCAGACCTCAGTGCCGTCGCCTATCGTGGCCATGGGCGTCTCGGGTTGCGGCAAGTCCACGGTAGGTGCAGCGCTGGCCGACCGCCTGCACGTACCTTTTGCTGACGCCGACGACCTGCACCCACCGGGCAACATCGCCAAGATGTCGGACGGTCACCCACTCGACGACGACGACCGCCGTGCGTGGCTCGATCGGGTGGGGGAGTGGCTGGCCTGCCACCACGACGGCGGCGTGATCAGTTGCTCGGCGCTCAAACGCACATACCGGGACCAGCTGCGCACGCATTGTTCGTCCACCGTCTTCCTGCACCTGAACGGCTCGCCCGAAGTGATCGCTTCCCGTCAGGCCTCCAGAAAAGACCACTTCATGCCGACATCGCTGATGCAGTCACAATTCGACACGCTGGAGCCGCTGGCATCTGACGAACCGGGAGTAGTCGTCGACGTCGCCGAGTCTGTCGACGCGATCATCGGCACCTTCCTTGCCGCTGAGCAGCACCGGGGTTGACGCGATGTTCGCGGCCATCGTCGCGCTGACTGTGTTGGCGCACTTCTGCTTCATCGGTTACGTCGTCGCCGGCGGATTCCTCGCGCTGCGCTGGCCGCGCACAATCGGACTGCACGTGACTGCAGTCCTTTGGGCTCTTGCCAGCGCCGCCGGACACGTCGGATGCCCGTTGACCGGGCTGGAGCGCTGGGCCCGTCACCACGCCGGCATGCCGCCACTGCCGTCACAGGGCTTTATCGCCCACTACGTCACCGGCGTGCTATATCCGGCCGACGCGGTGACGGCGGTGCAGATCCTGGTATTCACCGTGATTGCGACGACCTGGGCCGGCTACCTGCGGCGCGGCCGGCACCGCCATGCGAAGGTCGCTGGAACCGACCGTCCGGTCAGCTCCAACGGCGAGCTTTGAGGCGTCCACGCGCGGCCAGTTCACTACTGCGGGCCCGCGCAATGTCGGCGTAATCCGAGCCGCGTCCTAAGGCAGAGTCGGCGAGGTCGCTGCCGCGGTCGCGGGCCGCTTCGGCCAGTTCGAGTCCGCGGTCGCGGGCCCGTTCGCCCAGATCGGCACCGCGCTCGCGAGCGACGTCGGCGAGGTCGCTGCCGCGGTCGCGGGCCGCTTCGGCCAGTTCGAGTCCGCGGTCGCGGGCCCGTTCGCCCAAGTCACTGCCGCGGTCACGAGCAACTTCGGCCAGTTCCACGCCGCGGTCACGCGCCTTCTCTCCTAATTCGCTGCCGCGTTCGCGCGCCGTCTCGGCGAGGTCGCTGCCGCGTTCCCGTAACACCTCCGCCAGCTCGGTACCGCGCTTGCGTGCGCGCTTCCGAGCCGCCTTGACGACCGGTGCGCTCCGTTCCGCAGCGGTGCTGGCCAACTCGCTGCCGCGCTTGCGGGCGGCCTCCACATAGGGTTCGCTTCTCTCGACCGCTGTGCTGGCCAATTCGCGTCCGCGCTCGGCGCCCGCTTGGAGGCCGTGCCCGATCCTGTCCACCAACTCGGGATCGATCAGCGTCACGCCCGAGCCGTCGCCGGGCAGGGCCGACGACACCGCCTCGGAGATCCGGCCCGCAGCTTGTCGGCCCCGCCAGCCCAGCGACGGCTTACCTGCAGTGTCGGCGGACGCGATGATCAAGCCGCCCAGCAAACTCAGATCGGTCAAAAATCCACGGCGCTTCTCAGCCTTGCGGGCCGAATCTGTCTCGCTCCAGAACTGGTGCCCACCGAGGCTGCCCGGTATCACCGTGACAGCCAGCACCGCAGAGGCTATCCGCGGTACTTTGCCGGTGGCCAGCAGGAGGCCACCCGAGATTTGGACTGCCGCGTTGATGCGGGCAAACGTTTCAGGATCGGTCGGGACATTGGGGCCGACCGGGTCCGGCAGCTGGCGTAGGCCTTCCACCGTCGGCTGAGCCGCCTCCGCGCCAACTCTGGGATTGCGCAATGTCTCTACACCTTGGCCGATGAATACGGCTGACAGCAGGGGTCGAGCAATTCTCCGGATCACCATGGGCCGTGTGTTCCCTCGTTAGTTGGTGTGCAAACCGTTGGATGCTATCGCTTCTTCACCCGCCGGACGGCCGACTAATCGAATTGCCACGGGCAGCACGATCCAGAAGCCGATGAGGGCGGCAAAGGTGCAGCTCCCGGCGAAGACAGCAGCAGTGCGCCCGGCGACTGCGTCGAAGATGATGATCGTAACCCCGGCCAGCGCCAGACCCAGCAAACACAAGCCGGAGAATGCCAGCCGGTGGGCCGCCGACACCAACTGCCTCAATTTGCGCTGGCGAAAGAGTATTCGGTGCATTCCGACGGGCGCGATCAACAGCACCGCCGAGCCGACTGAACAGGCCACGGTCGCCAGATAGACCTCGTGCATCGGCTCACGCAATGCGTCGAATCGCGGCTGAAACGGTAGTACCAGCAGGAAACCGGTGAGGAACTGAACCCCGGTCTGCAGCACCCGCAGTTCCTGCAGGAGGCTGTTCCAGTTGCGATCCAGCCGCTGAGTTTCGGTCTCCGAACGGGCCTGGCGATCCCAAGCCTGGTCGATTTCCGGATGGTCGACGTCCATGCCGGTGAATCATGCCAGGCCGCCGTGCGGCGGCATCCCTACTTCAGCAGCAGCCGCGCCGAGGTCTCCAGCCGATCAGCGATGTGTGTGTAAGACGCGTAGCCCATACCGGCGCGCACCAGCGCGCCGGCGTAGATCAACTCCAGCGTCTCAACGACGTCATCCCCGCACTTGGGCCCCAGAGCCGCCACCAGGCGTTGGTGAATTTCCCGGCCGATGCGCAGCCGCAGTTGCTTGACCTCCGGGTCGCTGCCCAACAGCGCTGTGGTCACCGCGCCCGCCAACTCGGACTCGTCGGCAACCAGCAGAGCGATGTGCCGCAACACCGCCACTACCCGTGCCCCAGGATCGGGTGAGTCGTTCGCCGGGACGGGGGTGCCCGCCAGTCGCCGCCAGAACACCTCGGCGACCAAATGCTCCTTCGACGAGAAGTAGGTGTAGGCCGTGGCCGCGCCGACCCCGGCTTCCGCGGCGACCATACGAATTGTCAAGCCGGAGAATCCTTCTCGGCTAAGCACCTGGATCGCAGCTCGGCCCAGCCGATCGACGGTTTCGGCTTGTTTGGCGGTCAGCCGGCGCCTCGTCGACTCCCGAGCTACCGGGTCAGACACGTGTCTGGACACTACTCGCACCACTTGCCGGCGGCAACAGTTCTGCGGCGGGCTGGCGGCCGAACTCCAGGAAACACTTGGGGGACTCACAGTTTGCAATTCAAGACGAATGAGCCGCAACCGGGCACGATGCTTTCATGGGCTACCGGATACAACATTCAGACAACACATCGCGGAAAGTGATCGACCTGGCCGTCGGAGTGTTGGTCGGGCTTCGGGGTTGCCGCCCGGAGGAGGCGTTCGCCGAACTGGTTGACGTGGTCCACCGGACAGGCGTGGGCCTCGGCGCCGTCGCCACGCAGCTTGTCGCGCTGGCGAGTGGGGTGGACTCGAGTCTGCCCCTGCACGATTCCAGCGCGTGGGCTGACCTCGTCGGAGAGCATCGGCCACGTCCGGTAGCGGCTGCGCAGTCGTAACGCCGCCAACACCGCCCGGTTGGGACCTGTCACCTCAGCCTCGCTCGAACGGTGGTCGGTGGGCACACCGACACTTCCTCCCCGGCTGTTGAAGAGCTGGCCGGTGTTGCGTTGCTAGGTTGGCGTGATGACGTCTGCGCCTGAGTCCGCCGACCCCACCGTCCGGCTGTTCGAACTGGCCGAGCAGGTGACCGGATTCATGCCGGCAGACGAGGGGCGGGCCCTGCACCTGGCGGCGTTGCAGCACTTCGACCGAGGGGTCGGTGTAGAGATCGGCACTTACTGCGGGAAATCCACTCTGCTGCTCGGGGCGGCGGCGCTGGCCACCGGCAGTGTCCTTTTCACTGTCGACCATCACCACGGCTCCGAAGAACACCAGCCGGGTTGGGAGTATCACGACACTTCCCTCGTCGACGAGTCCACCGGACTTTTCGACACGCTGCCGGCCTTTCGGCACACTCTCGACGAGGCCGATCTAAGCGACACGGTGGTGGCCGTGGTGGGGAAATCCACCGTGGTGGCCCGGGCCTGGCGAACTCCTTTACAACTGCTGTTCATCGACGGCGGACACAGTGAGGCGGCCGCCCAACAGGACTTCGAAGGCTGGGCACCGTGGGTGACGAACGGCGGCACCCTGATCATCCACGACGTGTTCCCCGATCCCCGTGACGGAGGCCAGGCGCCACACGGAATCTATTGTCGCGCAATAGAAAGCGGCCAGTTCCGGGAAGCTTCGGCAACCGGGTCGCTGCGGGTGTTGCAACGGACGTCGGGTGGGCCAGACGACAGGCGCTAGGTACTGGTCGGCGCGCTGACGCACTCGCAGTCGTAGTCACCTTCAAGACCGCGGGGCAGGTTGGTACCCCGGAAGATGCCGCTCGCGGGCGTCGCCGACGACAACGCGTCCGCAGCCAGGATCACCGCGGCCGCTGTCCAGGTGGTGCGTTCGACCGGCCACCGCTTGCCGTCGCTGAACACCAGTCCTGTCCAGTACGAGCCGTCTTCCTCGCGCAGGTGCTGCATGGCCGCGAATTGGCGCAGTGCCGCTGCGCGTCGCCCGATAGCCTCGAGTGCCATCACGAGTTCACACGTTTCCGCACCGGTAACCCACGGCCGGTCGTCGACACACCGGATGCCCAAACCGTCGACCACGAAGTCGTTCCAGCGTTCGGCGATCCGGTCATGCGCGGCTTGGCCGCGAAGTGCGCCACCCAGCACCGGGTAATACCAGTCCATCGAGTGGTGCGGTTTATCGGCGAAAGCCGCAGGGTGAGCAGTGATGGCGTGGCCCAGCCGCCCCAGCGCGACCTCCCATTCCGGTTGCGGTAGGTCAAGGTAGCTGGCCAGTGCCAGGGCGCAGCGGATGCTGTGGTAGATACTTGCGCATCCGGTCACCAGCGCTTCCGGCAACGGACCAAAAGGGCCGCGCGCCCATGAGATTTCGCCGCCTTCGAATTGCAGATCCAAGACAAAGTCGATGGCGGCGCTGACCGTTGGCCACATAGTGGTGGCAAAGAGGCGGTCACGGGTGATCAGCACGTGATGCCATACGCCGACTGCGATGTAAGCGCAGAAATTGCTGTCACTGTTGCTGTCTTCGACTATGCCCGCGCGCAGCTGGATGGGCCAGGTGCCGTCGGAACGCTGTGCGTAACGGCACCAGTCGAACGCCCGCCGGGCCGGCTCGAGCAAACCCGCAGCGGTGAGCGCCATGGCACATTCCACGTGATCCCACGGGTCGGTGTGTCCGCCCTCCGACCAGGGGATGGCACCTGATGACTCCTGCAGGACGGCAATCGATTCGGCGGTCTGCCGGCACTGCGCCGAAGACACGATCCCGGGGACGGCCGGCGGCCTACATGCGTTCGACAACGCTCACCGGTTTCTCGAAGTACAGCGCAACACTTTTGCCCACCAACGGGTTCAGCGCCGCCTCGGCCCACCGGGTCAACCGGGGCCGTTGCACGATATCCCACACCAGCAGGTTGTGATAGGTCCTCACCACGGGATGGGTCGGCTTGGAGACACCGACAAGACACTTCAACCACCAGAACGGCGTATGCAAGCCGTGTGCGTAGTGGAGGTGAATGAAATTCATTCCGGCACGGGCGATTCTGCTACGAAGTTCGCTGGCCCGATAGATACGCACGTGCCCGCCGTCGTTACTGTGGTATTCCTCCGATAACAACCAGCACACCCGCTCGGGTAGCCAACGGGGAACGGTGACCACAAGCGCGCCACCAACTTTCAGGATACGAATGAGTTCGTTGATCGCCGTGTCGTCTGCGGGAACGTGCTCGAGAATTTCCGACGCGATGACACAGTCGAAACTGCCGTCCGGGAAGGGCAGCGCCAGCGCATCACCCTTCACCGTCTCGGCGCTGGCCGACGCTGGAGCCTCGCCGGTTTCCGCCATGGCGCGCAACAAGATATCGACGTTGGCGAGTTCGGCGGCATCCTGGTCGAACGCGATCACATCAGCGCCGCGACGGTAGGCCTCGAAGCTGTGCCGACCGGCGCCGCACCCTACGTCGATGACTTTGGTCCCCGGGCCGACACCAATCTTGTCGAAGTCGACCGTCAGCACGACTCGCCCACGGCGTCAGCCGCCAGCTGGCGCCGCGCTGTCCGTTGTATCGCTTGCTGGTAGACCTGCACCGTCTGTGCGGCAACCGACTCCCAGCTGTACACGTCGACCGCGCGCCGCCGGCCGGCCGCACCCAGCCGGTGCAATTCGTCGGGGGCGTTCAGCAGACGGCTCAGCACCCGCACCAGGTCAGCGGTGTCACCGGGCGTCACCAGTCGGGCGCAGCCATCGTCGGGACCCAGCACCTCCGGCAGGGCGCCGGCCCGGCTGGCGACGACCGGTGTTCCGCTGGCCATCGCTTCCACCGCCGGCAACGAGAAACCTTCGTACAACGAAGGGATACAAGCGATTTGAGCGGACGCCAGCAGTCTGGCCAGCTCCGCGTCGGACACACCGCTGGAGATGTGCACGATGTCAGAGATGCCCAGCTCGGCGATCAGCTTCTCGGTTGGGCCGTTGGGTTCGAGCCTGGCGACGAGTTGCAATTCCAGCTCATGCCGGGTGCGCAACGTAGCCACTGCCTGCAGCAGATGCGCGACGCCTTTAAGCGGGGTGTCCGCGCTCGCGATGGCGATGATGCGACCGCGAACCCGCGGTTCGGCGATCGGGGCGAACAAGGCGGTGTCCACGCCCAGCGGCACCACCCGCAGCTGGTCGGGGTTGACCCCGAAGTCCGCAGCGATGTCCTCAGCAGACGTCGAGGAGACGGTGAGCAGGTCCGGGATGCTGCGCGCCACTCGCTGCTGCATCTTGGAGAAGCCATACCAGCGTCGTACCAACGGCTTACGCCACCACGGCGCTGCGGCGACGTCGAGCAGCCGGTCCCGGGTGATCGGATGATGCACCGTCGCCACCACCGGTAGCCCCATCGCGGCGATGTCCAGTAATCCGATGCCCAAGCTCTGATTGTCGTGCACCACGTCGAAGTCGCTTCGGCGATTCGCCAGCAGCCGGGCGGCGCGCAGACTGAACGTCCGGGGCTCGGGAAAGCCGGCCGTCCACACCGTCGTGAGCTCGACGAGGTCGATCCGATCACGGATCTCCCGTAGATGCGGCGTCCGGAACGGATCGGGTTCGCGGTACATGTCCAGGCTGGGCACTTTGCACAACGTCACCCTGGGGTCCAGCCCCTCGGGGTAGGGCTGACCGGAGAACACCTCCACTCGATGGCCCAAATCGGCCAGCCCGCGACTGAGGTGGCGTACGTAAACGCCCTGTCCGCCGCAGTGCGTCTTGCTGCGGTAGGACAGCAAAGCGATCCGCATGCTCACGCCCGTTCTGTTGTAGCAGCGTCTGTATATCTCACGGTCAATGTATCGGCACGGACGTCAGCAGACTGCCTGGACACGTGTCTGGACTATAATTTGACGAGCTACGCTATGCAATGCGGCACCACTGCGCGACTCGCAGCCGCCCGGAATGATCGGCCACCGGCGATACGGTGGAAGGTATGCGAGCGTTGATCATTGTCGACGTCCAGAACGACTTCTGCGAGGGTGGCTCGGTTCAAGTGGTCGGTGGCGCCGCGGTCGCCGGTGCCATCACCGAGTATTTGGCCACGGCTCGCGACTATCAGCACATCGTCGCCACGCAGGATTACCACATCGATCCCGGCGAGCATTTCTCCGACCATCCGGATTTCGCGACCTCATGGCCGCCGCACTGTCGCGCCGGCAGTCCCGGCGCGGACTTCCATCCCGATTTCGACACCCGGTCCGTCGCGGCGGTGTTCCAGAAAGGCGCCTACTCGGCGGCCTACAGCGGCTTTGAAGGTGTCGACCAGGCGGGCATACCGCTGCTGGACTGGTTGCGTCGACACGACGTCGACCATGTCGACATCGTCGGCCTGGCCACCGACCTCTGTGTACGTGCGACGGCCGAGGACGCCACCCGAGCCGGGCTGTCGACCCGGGTGCTGCTTGACCTCACTGCCGGCACCAACGCCGAGTCGACCGCCGCCGCAGTCGAAGCGATGCGGGCGGCCGGCGTCCGGACGGGCCACAGCGCCTGATGACACTTCAGGACAACGAACTGCTGGCCGCTGTGGAACGGTCGCCGTCCGCGGCCGGGGCGCACGACCGCGCCGGCTGGGTCGGCTTGTTCACCGCCGACGGCCGCATCGAGGACCCGGTCGGCTCACGGCCGCACGTCGGGCATCCGCAGATCGGCCGTTTCTACGACACCTTCATCGGGCCGCGTGACGTCGCCTTCCGCCGCGACCTGGACGTGGTTCATGGCAATGCCGTCGTCCGCGACTTGGAACTGGGCGTGACGATGGGTTCAGTGAGCATGACGATCCCGGCGTTCCTGCGCTACGACCTACACCGGCTCGACGGGCAGTGGAAGATCGCCGAGTTGCGCGCCTTTTGGGATCTGCCGGCCATGATGTGGCAGTTCCTGCGTAACGGGGCACCCGCGGTGCCCGCCGCACTGCACCTGTCCTATGGGCTGTTGCGCCACCAACGGCTGGCCGGCACCGTGGGTTTCGCGGCCGGTTTCCGCCGCGCCGGGTTGCGTAGCCGGCGACTGCTCGCCGGATTCCTGACCGCTGTGGCCCATGCAGACGGCACCGGCGCTGCCCGGGCGCTGTCCCCGGGCGCCACCATAACCATCGGTGACGATGAGCCGATTGATCTGGCCGAGTTCTCTGAGCGGTTGAGGGGCGCGGGCTGCACGAAGGTGGTCGCGGCCGGCTCGACGATCGCCGCTTCGCTCAGCGCCGCCCGCGAGCGCGGCGTGGTATTCGCCGACGTGACCCGGCTGCCGACGATGCAGAGCGCGCAGCGCGATGAGGAGGAGGCGGCCCATCAAACCCGGCTGCCGACGATGCAGAGCGCGCAGCGCGATGAGGAGGAGGTGGCTCGTCAAACCCGGCTGAGCCGCCGAATCAACCGAATCCGTTACTTCCCAGCGTGACTGGCGCGGTTGAGGACAATGTTTGACAGACCTTTCGGGCGGCGGGAGTTGCTCCGCAGCGCCGGTGTCATCGGCGCCTCGGCGCTGGCACCTTGGGTCGGCGGCTGCGGCGGCGACGGCGACGGGCTGACCTTCTTCTTCGCGGCCAACCCTGACGAAGCTGATGCCCGGTTGCGCATCATCGACGAGTTCCGGCGCCGTCACCCTGACATCAAGGTTGCCGCCTTGCTGTCGGGGCCGGGCGCGATGCAGCAGATCACCACGTTCTGCGCCGGCGGCAAGTGTCCCGACGTGCTTATGGTGTGGGAGTTCAGCTATGCCGAGCTGGCCGAGCGGGGAGTGCTGCTGGACCTCAACACCATGCTGGCCCGCGATTCCGCTTTCGCCGCGGAGATGAAGACCGACAGCATCGCGCCGCTCTACAAGACTTTCACCTATAACGACGGTCAGTACGCCTTTCCAGAGCAGTGGTCGGGCAATTATCTGTTCTACAACAGGAAGCTGTTCGACGAAGCCGGCGTGAAGCCGCCGCCGACGCGGTGGGACGAGCCGTGGACCTTCGCCGACTTCGTCGATACCGCCGCCGGGCTCACCAAGCGGGACGGGCGCGGACGAGCGACCCAGTGGGGCTTCGTCGACATCTGGACGGCCTCCTACTCGGCTGGGCTGTTCGGGATGAACAACGGCGTGCCGTGGTCGACGCCGCGGTTGAACCCGACCCACCTCAACTTCGATAACGACGCTTTCCTTGAGGGCGTGCAGTTTTTCGCCGACCTGTCCAACAAGCACAAGGTCGCGCCGACAGCGACCGAACAACAATCGCAGTCGCCGGCCGACTTGTTCTCCGCGGGCGCCGCAGCGATGGCGCTCGGTGGGCATTGGCGCTACCAGTCCTTCGAGCGGGCCGACGGCCTGGATTTCGACGTCACTGTGCTGCCGACCGGACCGAAAGGTCACCGGGCGCGGTCGAACATCGGCACCACCGGCCTGGCCATCGCGGCGAGCAGTCGACGCAAACAGCAGGCCTGGGAGTTCGTGAAATTCGCCGCAGGTCCCGTCGGGCAAGCGTTGATCGGCGAGTCGGGTCTTTTCGTGCCGGTCGTGCAGTCAGCGCTGACCTCTGAGGGTTTCGCCCGAGCGCACAACAAAATCGACAATCTGGGAGTGCTGACCGGTGGGCCCGCCAACTCCGAGGGCTTGCCGATCACCGCAGAGTGGGAGAAAGTCAACGCTTTGATGGACCGCAACTTCGGGCCGGTGTTACGCGGGTCGCGGCCGGCAACGTCGTTGAAGGGCAACCTGTCTCACGGTGTCGACGAGGTGCTGCGCAACCCGTGACCGCCATCGACGACTCCATTGCCACCACAACCGGCCGTCGCCGGGCGTCACGACACCGCGCCCGCGCCGGGCGGATGTTCGTCGCACCCAACCTCACGGCGGTCGGCGTGTTCACCTTGTTCCCGCTCGGCTTCTCGTTGTACATGAGTTTTCAAGACTGGGACCTGTTCGGTCCGCCGAAATTCGTCGGCCTGCGGAACTTCACCGACCTGTTCACCGTGGACCCGCTGTTCGCTATCGCGATCCGCAACACGGTGGTTTTCACCGCCGGAACCGTCGTACCGACGATCCTCATCAGCCTGGCCGTTGCCGGCCTGTTGAACCGAAAGATCAAAGCGATCGGGCTGTTCCGGACCGTCGTCTTTTTGCCCTTGGCGGTCTCGACGGTGGTGATGGCCGTCGTGTGGCAATTCGTTTTCAACACCGACAACGGATTACTCAACATCATGCTGGGCTGGATCGGTGTCGAGCCGATTCCCTGGCTGGTCGAGCCCAACTGGGCGATGGTGGCGTTGTGCATTGTCAGCGTCTGGCGGAGCGTTCCGTTCGCGACCGTTGTCTTCCTGGCCGCCATGCAGGGGGTGCCGGATTCTCTGCACGAAGCGGCCCGGCTCGACGGTGCCGGCGAATTCCGGCGGTACGTCTACATCACGCTGCCGCTGATTCGTGGTGCGGTGTCGTTCGTCGTGGTCATTTCAATCATCCACGCGTTTCAGGCCTTCGACCTGGTGTATGTGCTCACCGGACACAACGGCGGGCCGGAAACCGGCACCTACGTGCTGGGGATGATGCTGTATCAGCACGCGTTCGGGTTCCTGGAGTTCGGTTACGCGTCAGCCCTGGCGTGGGTGATGTTCGCAATCCTTCTGGTGCTCACCGTGGTGCAGCTACGGCTGGTACGTCGTCGCAGCGCTGCGCAGGAACGGTCATGGGCCTGAGTCATCGGTTCGTCAAAGCCCGCGTTCTGCGCGCGCTGGCGCTCTATCTGGCGCTGACGGCCGCCGCGTGGTTTTCGCTGTTCCCAATTCTCTGGGCGATTTCGGGGTCTTTGAAAAGGGAAGGAGAAGTCACCCGACCGCAGTTGCTGCCCGCCCACCCGCAGTGGTCCAACTACAGCGAGGTGTTTGCCTTGCTGCCGTTCTGGCGGATGTTCGTCAATACCGTGTTGTACGCCGGATGCGTCACGGCGGGCCAGGTGTTCTTCTGCAGCTTGGCCGGCTACGCGTTCGCGCGCCTGCCCTTTCGGGGCCGCGAGACTCTCTTCGTGCTGTATTTGGGCACATTGATGGTGCCGCTGACGGTGACTGTGATCCCGCAGTTCATCTTCATGCGGGTCGCCGGGTTGACCGACACGCCCTGGGCGATGATCCTGCCCGGGATTTTCGGCGGCGCCTTCGGCACTTATCTCATGCGCCAGTTCTTTCAGGCTCTGCCCGTGGAATTGGAGGAGGCGGCCATCCTCGACGGGTGCACGCCGTGGCAGATCTACTGGCGAATACTGCTGCCGCACGCCAAACCCGCCGTCATGGTGCTCGCGGTGCTCACCTGGGTGGGCGTATGGAACGACTTCCTGTGGCCGCTGGTGATGATCCAGCGCAACAGTATCGCCACGCTGACCCTCGGGCTGGTCCGGATGCAAGGTGAGTACGTGTCCCGATGGCCTGTGCTGATGGCGGCCTCGATGCTCATTCTGCTGCCACTGGTCGTGCTGTACGCAGTAGCGCAACGCGCTTTCATCCGCGGCATCGCCGTGACCGGGCTCGGCGGGTGACGATGGCTTCGGTGATCTTCGAGCAGGCTTCTCGTCATTACCCCGGTAATGCGCAGCCGGCGGTGGACCGGTTGGATCTGGCCGTTGACGACGGCGAGTTCGTGGTCCTGGTCGGCCCATCCGGCTGCGGCAAGACGACGTCGTTACGCATGGTCGCGGGCTTGGAGCCAGTCGACTCCGGGCGTATCCGTATCGGTGAGCGCGACGTCACCGAGACGGAGCCCAAGGACCGCGACGTCGCGATGGTGTTCCAGAACTACGCACTGTATCCGCACATGACGGTCGCCCAGAACATGGGTTTCGCCTTGAAGATCGCCAGATCGTCGAAGGCCGAGATTCGAAGTCGCGTGGCGGAAGCTGCGCGGCTATTGAACTTGCAGTCGCTCCTGGATCGCAAGCCGAAGGAGCTTTCCGGGGGTCAACGCCAGCGAGTCGCGATGGGCCGTGCGATCGTCCGGCGACCGGAAGTCTTTCTGATGGATGAGCCGCTGTCCAATCTAGACGCCAAGCTGCGGGTGCAGACACGCAATCAAATTGCCGCCCTACAGGAGCGATTGGGCACCACCACCATCTACGTGACCCACGATCAGGTCGAAGCGATGACAATGGGTGACCGAGTGGCGGTGCTGCGCGACGGCGTCCTGCAGCAGTGCGCAGCGCCGCGAGAGCTCTACCGTCATCCTGCCAACGTGTTCGTCGCCGAGTTCATCGGCTCGCCGGCGATGAATCTCTTCACTCTTCCGATTGTCGATGGTCATGTGGCGCTTGGTGATTGGCGGGGCCGAGTAGCGCGCGCGATCACCGATACGGCCGACACGGTCGTCGTCGGCATCCGGCCCGAACACTTCGCGATCGGCGGCATCGGCGTGCAGATGCAGGTGGACGTGGTCGAAGAACTCGGGGCCGACGCTTATCTGCACGGTCGGATCGTCGAATCCGGCGACGCCACAGGCCAACCCGTGATCACTCGTACTGACGGACGGGATCCACCGTCGCGGGGGGCTCGCCTGCACTTGCAACCACAGCTCGACCATGTCCACTTCTTCGGTGTTGACGGCCGCCGATTCCCGCAGGAGCAGTGATGACGACGATCTATGCGACTCATCCCCGTTACGCCGAACACGACTTGCCCGGACACCCGGAATGCGCTGAACGCATCCGCGCGGTTTGGCGCGGCATGGACGACAGCGGCCTGAGCGAGCGGTTGCAGTCACTGCATGTGCAGCCGCTCAACGCCGACGCGGCGCTCGCCGTGCACACCGCTGACTACCTGGCGTTGCTGCGGCAGGTCAGCGCGATGCCTGACACGACACATCTGGACCCGGACACCTATGCAGGCCCGGACGCGATGACGATCGCGCTGTTGTCGGCGGGCGGGGCGGTCGGCGTCGTCGACTCGGTGCTCAACGACGGTGCCACCAACGGGTTGGCGGCGATCCGGCCGCCGGGACATCACGCGATGCCCGAACGCGCCATGGGCTTTTGCCTGTTGGGCAACGTCGCCATCGCCGCGCGGCACGCCCAGGCCCGCTATGGCATCGAGCGGATCCTGATCGTCGACTACGACGTCCATCACGGAAACGGCACCGAAGCGATGTTTTACGCCGACCCATCGGTGTTGTACTTCTCAACGCATCAATACCCGTTCTACCCGGGCACCGGCGCCGTGACCGACATCGGGACCGGTCGTGGCGAGGGCTACACGATCAACGTTCCGCTGCCCGCCGGAAGCGGCGACGCCAACTACGCAACGGTTTTCGAGCACATCCTCTGGCCTGCCGCCGAGCGGTTCGACCCACAGTTGGTGCTCGTCTCGGTGGGGTTCGACGCGTACTGGGCGGACCCGCTGGCCGCAATGCGGCTGACGCTCGACGGCTATTCTCATCTGGCCGGTGAAGTCATTCGCATGGCGCAGCGATTCTGCGGAGGAAAGGTCGTCTTCGCCCTCGAAGGCGGCTACCACATGGACGCGCTGCGCTACGGCGTCAGTAACGTCGCGCGACTGCTGCTCGGAGACGCACCCGTTGATCCGCCGGGAACGCGTCCCAGCCCGCGACTCGAACCCGACATTGCGTCACTGGTGGCACGGCTGCGACAGTTGCATGGGCTTTAATCACGTCCAGTAGAGCATGCGGGCTGCGGGCAGCGTCTCGGCGAGCTCGGCCTCGAACCACGACCGCAGCTCGGCCATCGTCTCCTTGGGGAAGACGTACTTGGCCGAACCGAACTTGCCGAACTTACGGGTGCGGGCCGACTCGTCCATGTCCAGCTTGGTGCGCGGATACCAGCCGAGCAGTACATCTTTGCTGCCCGCGGTGAACCGGTGGGTGATGCACTCGACGGTCAGGTCCAGGTCGGGCACGTCGGCGACTGCTGCCGCGACCTCGCGCAGCAACGCGCCGTAGCCGTCCCGCCAGTCCGGGACCGGCATGATCGGAGCGATGGTCAGGCCGACCCGGTATCCCGCGAGCGCCAGACTGCGCAGCGCCGCGATGCGTTGTGGCAGCCGCGCGGTGCCACCCTCGAAACAACGAGCGACCTCGTTGGCGTTGACGGACAACCGCACCCGGGTGCGGCGCCCGTGTGGCAGATCGAGCAGCGGCGCGACGTCGTCGAACTTGGTGGTGAAGCGTAGCCCGACCGGTGCGGGCCAATCGTGGGTGCCGACGTGTGCGACCGTCGCAGACAGTGAACCGGTCAGGTGCTCCAATGCCAGTGGATCGGTGTAGCACGACGCCTCGAACGTCGTGCCCTCGTCTGCGCGCTCTGCCGAGGCGGAGGTGATGGTGCCGCGCCCGACGTGCTCGTCCATGTTCGCCAGAATTTCGGGCAGGTTGGCGTAGACCCGGGTGATCGGCGGTCCGGTCAGCGAACCGGCCAGATAGCAGTACTGGCAGTGCGCCGGGCAGCCTTCGGCGAGGTCGACGCGCCAGTCGGCGCTGGGCGGTATGGGCTGCAGGCGCAGCTTGCCTGGGGGCGCGACGACGACCGCCAGTGTGCGCTTGGCCAGCGCATATTTGGCGCGATCGTTCTCGGCGCGCAGCGGGGGTAATCGATCACCGGTCAGCACGTCGATGTTGGAGATTCCGGCGGCTTCGCAGCGGGCGACGATGTCGGCGCCGTGCGGTTGCTCGTAGGCGGAACGGGTCACGAGCACGCGCTCGGGTGTCCACAGTGTCGGGGGAGCGGGGGGCTGGCGCAGTGCCGCACTGGCGGCCGTGGCAGGCATGGTCATCGTGGTCGTTCCAACGATCCGGTTCATCCTTCAATTCCTTAACTAACTCTCCTTAACTACTTCGCGGATTGGCCGTCATCGAGGTCGTGCGTCACGGCGGTCGACTGCGGGTACCCGGTCGTGCGATATGGCTCGACTGAAGGAAGGAACGCCCCGATGACCGTCATACGCCACATAGCGGCACCTCGCCGGCGGGTGTGGGAGGTGCTGGCCGACGGGTGGACGTATTCACAGTGGGTTGTCGGTAATGCCCGGATCCGCGCGGTCGACGAGGACTGGCCGGCGCCGGGCTCGACGATTCACCACAGCGTCGGGCTGTGGCCGCTGACGATAAATGACGAGACGGTGGTCGAGCACTGTGTGCCGCTCGAACAGCTGGTGCTGTTGGCGACGGCGACGCCGTTCGCGGCGGCCCGGATCACTTTGCGGCTCGCTGACGTGCCCGACGGCTGTCGGGTGGAGATGGAGGAGGTGCCGGCCAGCTGGCCGCTGCGGCTGATTCCCGACCGCCTGGCGCTGGCCGCCGCGTGGCCGCGCAATCGGGAATGCTTGTCCCGGCTGGCGTCGCTGATCGAGCACCGCGCACCGGAGGAAGTGCGGCAGCAGTAGCCGGTCCGGCGTGCGCGGTGAGCCCACGAAATGGGACGGAAACCATGACGCTGCAACAACGTCAGTCAGCGGATCGCCCAAGGCGATCGCAAGCGCGGCGAAGCCGGGCGCAGCGGGTCGCCGAATCCCACTGGCCACTGCCCGGCAAGCCGTCGGTGTTGGTGTTCGACGTCAACGAGACTTTGGTCGACGTGGAATCGTTGGCACCGTTGTTCGAGCGAATCTTCGGTGATGCCCGGGTGCTCAGGGAGTGGTTCGGCCAGCTGCTGATGTACTCGATGACGGTGACGCTGTCAGGGTTGTACGTCGACCTACTCACCCTCGGGCGGGGCGTGCTGACGATGGTGGCCGACGTACACGGCGTCGAGGTGAACGACAACGACCTTCTTTCACTCGACGAAGGCATGCGGTCGATGCCGGCGCACCCCGACGTCGCCGAAGGCCTGAAGGCGTTGCTCGACAACGGGTTTCGGCTCGTCACCCTCACCAATTCGCCGCCCGGCCCGCCGGGTCAGAGCGCTCTCGAACGCGCGGGACTCCGGGGTTTCTTTGAACGCACCTTCAGCATCGAAGCCTGCCGCGCATTCAAGCCGTCGGCGCACGTCTACCACTATGTGTCGCAGGAATTGCGGGTGGCGCCCTCGGATTGCATGCTGGTGGCCGCCCACGTCTGGGACACCGTCGGCGCGCAGTGCGCCGGGTTCAGTTCCGCCCTGATCACCCGGCCGGGTAATGCGCCGTTGCCGGTGTCCGGGTTACCTCAGCCCAACATCGTCGTTCCCGACGTAGCCGCCCTCGGCCACCGGCTGGCATCGCAGCTGTCATAAACCCAGCTCGTCCGCACGGCACGATGGTGGCATGGAACTGTCCGACGTCATGCGATCCACCCCCGCGGTCCGCGAGTTCACCGACGACCCGCTGTCCGACGAGGTGCTGTACCGCATCCTCGACAATGCCCGCTTCGCGCCATCCGGCGGTAACCGCCAAGGAGTCCGGATCATCGTCGTCCGCGATGAAGGGACCCGGTCGGCCCTGGCGGAGTTGGCGCGGCCCGCGGCCCGCCGGTACGCGGCGCAGCTGGCCGCCGGTGAATCGCCGTGGAATCCGTTGCGGCCACCGACTGCGGACGCATCGACCATTGAATCGACCGAGGCTCCGGCGCCGATGTGGACGACGCTGCGCGACGCGCCGGTCGTGCTGGTATTCACCCTCGACCTCGGCGTCGTCGCCGCCACCGATCAACACCTGGAGCGCATCGCCGTGGTGCCCGGGGCGTCGGTATATCCGCTGGTGTGGAATGTGTTGCTGGCCGCGCGCAACGAAGGCTACGGCGGGGTGCCGACCACGATGGTGATTGCCGAAGAGCCACGGGCCAAACAGCTGCTCAGCGTGCCTGAGCAGTACGCATTGGCCGCCTTTGTCCCGCTGGGCAAGCCGGTGCGTGAGGTGACCAAGCTCAAGCGCCGGTCGGTCGACGAGTTCGTCACCCGCGAGCGTTTCGACGGAGCCCCGTTCACCGGATAGCCGCCGAACGCGCGTCTGCCGGAACGCGCGACTTGGTGTGAGCCCCGGTAGGGTCAAGAGAGTGTGTGGAGCCACCGGTGAGGTGCGACTCGATGGCCGGGTCCCCGACGTAGCGGCAGTCTCGGCGATGGCCGAGGTGATGTCGCGGCGCGGGCCCGACGGTGCCGGCGTCTGGTCGCAGGGACGCGTTGCCCTCGGGCACCGCCGTCTCAAGATCATCGACCTGACCGAGGCCGGCGCCCAGCCCATGGTCGACGCCGAACTGGGCTTGACGATCGCGTGGAACGGCTGCATCTACAACTACAAAGAGTTGCGCAGCGAATTGATCGAGCACGGCTACCGGTTCTTCTCGACCAGCGACAGCGAGGTGCTGCTCAAGGCCTACCACCGCTGGGGTGACGGTTTCGTCGACCACCTCAAAGGCATGTTCGCCTTCGCCATCGTCGAAAGAGACAGCGGACGGGTGCTGCTCGGTCGGGACCGGCTGGGGATTAAACCGCTGTACCTCAGCGAGGACAGTCATCGGATCCGGTTCGCCTCCGCACTGCCGGCGCTGCTGGCCGGCGGCGGCGTGGACACCCGGATCGACCACGACGCGCTGCACCACTACTTGACCTTCCACTCCGTCGTGCCGGCCCCGCTGACGATCCTGCGCGGTGTGCGCAAAATCCCGCCCGCATCGCTGGTGGCCATCGAGCCCGACGGCCGGCGTACCACCAAGACCTACTGGACGCCCGACTTCACCCGGCACGCCGACCGCGCCGTCTGGTCTGAGCGCGACTGGGAAGATGCGGTGCTGGACTCGCTGCGCACCGCAGTCAAGCGCCGACTGGTCGCCGACGTGCCCGTCGGCTGCCTGCTGTCCGGCGGCGTGGACTCCAGCCTCATCGTCGGCCTGCTCGCCGAGGCCGGTCAACACGGGCTGATGACCTTCTCCATCGGCTTCGAATCCGCCGGTGGGGTAGCGGGTGACGAGTTCCGCTGGTCGGACATCATCGCCGACCGCTTCGGCACCGACCACCACCAGATCCGCATCGGCACCGACCGGATGCTGCCTGCGTTGGACTCGGCGATTGCCGCCATGAGCGAGCCGATGGTCAGCCACGACTGCGTGGCGTTCTACCTGCTCAGCGAAGAGGTGTCCCGGCACGTCAAGGTCGTGCAGTCCGGTCAGGGCGCCGACGAGGTGTTCGCCGGATACCACTGGTACCCGCCGATGGGTAAGCCGGCCGCCGCCACGCTCGAGGGTGCGGTCGGGCAGTACCGCGGCGCGTTCTTCGACCGCGACGCCGCAGCGATCGAGGCCCTGCTCGGTCCCGGCTACTTCCCGCCGGGTGATCCCAGCGAGCGCTTCGTCGCCGAGCACTTCGCGCGCGCCGGCGCTGAAACAGGCATCGACCGTGCGCTGCGGTTGGACACTATGGTGATGCTGGTCGACGACCCGGTGAAGCGGGTGGACAACATGACCATGGCCTGGGGCTTGGAAGGCCGGGTTCCGTTCCTCGACCACGACTTGGTCGAGTTGGCGGCGACGTGTCCTCCGGAGCTCAAGATCGCCCACGACGGCAAGGGCGTTCTCAAGGAGGCCGCCCGTCGGGTGATTCCGTCGGACGTGATCGACCGCCCCAAGGGCTACTTCCCGGTCCCCGCGCTGACACATCTGGAGGGTCCTTACCTCGACATGGTGCGCGACGCTTTGTATTCTCCGGTCGCCAAGGAACGCGGACTGTTCGACACCGAAGCCGTTGATGCTCTGCTGACAGATCCGAACGGCAAGCTGACCCCGCTGCGCGGCAACGAACTCTGGCAGATTGCCTTGCTCGAGCTCTGGTTGCAGCGCCACGGTGTGACGGGACCGGCGGCATGACCGTCGGTCCTTCCGAGGACCACACCGAGGCGATTACGCTGGCCTTGCACGACGCCTCGCCGCCCCACCTGGTCGACGTGATGGCCAAAGATGTGGAGCTCGAGCTAGGTTGGGGCCGTCTCATCTTCGGTCAAACGTTCGCCGACGCCCACAAGCTGGCCGAGGCGATGCGGCGGGAGGCCCCTGGCCGGCGCGACATCTGCATCTACGCCCGCGAGTCGCATGTGGTGGTCGCCGGAGCGCCCACAGAGCTGTTCATCGATCCGAGCCACACCTATCGGCTGCGCTTCCACGACCAGCCGCAGCAACCACAGCCGGATCCGCCGGTCGGCGTCACCGTGCGCACGCTGAAAGATCCGGCTGAGGCCGACGAAATGAATCGCGTGTTCGTGCGCTGCGGGATGGTTCCGGCGCCGGTGGACGTGATCTGGCGCAACCACCTGCACACCGATGCCGTCACATATCTGGTGGCGGTGCGCGACGACGACGGTGCCGTGGTGGGCACCGTGACCGGCGTCGACCATCAGTTGCTGTTCTTCGACCCGGAGCGGGGATCGAGCTTGTGGACATTGGCCGTCGATCCCGGCGCCTCGATCCCCGGCGTGGGAGCGGCCTTGACACGGGCGTTGGCCGAGCATTTCCGCGAGGCGGGTCGCGACTACATGGACCTGTCGGTGGCACACGACAACGCCGCGGCCATCGCGTTGTACGAGAAGCTGGGTTTCCGCCGCATTCCGGTGCTGGCGATCAAACGGAAGAACGCGATCAACGAACCGCTGTTCACTCCGCCACCGGAAACCATCGAAGACCTCAACCCGTACGCGCGGATCATCGCCGACGAAGCGCTGCGCCGCGGGATCTGGGTGGAAGTGCTCGACGCTGAGACCGGTGAAATCCGGCTCACCCACGGTGGTCGCACCGTCATCACTCGCGAATCGCTGTCCGAATACACCTCAGCGATCGCGATGTGCCGTTGCGACAACAAGCGTTTGACCCGCCGTCTGGTCGCCGAGGCCGGCATCACCGTCCCCCGCGCCCGTCTCGCGACCTTCGACGAAGGTGACTTCACCTTCCTCACCGAGGTCGGTGAGGTCGTCATCAAACCGACGCGAGGGGAGCAGGGCAAGGGCATCACTGTGGGCGTCACTGCCCGCAACGGTCCCGACGAACTGTCCGCCGCCTTGGCGCGGGCCCGGGAGGAGCACCCGGAGGTGCTGATCGAAGAAAAGGTGGACGGCGACGACCTGCGGTTGGTCGTGATCGACGGGCGCGTGGTTGCGGCGGCGCTGCGGGTGCCTGCCGAGATCATCGGCACGGGGGAGCACAGCGTGCGCGACCTGATCGCCACCGAAAGCCGCCGCCGTTCGGCGGCTACCGGCGGCGAGTCACGCATCCCGCTCGACGACGTCACCGAGGCGATGGTCACCGAGGCCGGCTGGACGCTCGACGACATCCTGCCGCAAGGCACTCGGCTTCGGGTGCGCCGCACCGCCAACCTGCATACCGGCGGCACGATCCACGACGTAACCGCGAAAGTGAATACCGAGCTGTGCCGGGTAGCTATCACAGCTGCTGAGGCGATTGGTATTCCGGTGACCGGCATCGACCTAATGGTGCCTGATGTCACTGGCGCTGAATACGCATTCATTGAAGCCAACGAGCGACCCGGGCTAGCTAATCACGAGCCGCAACCCACAGCGTCGGCTTTTCTGGATTACCTGTTTCCGGGTCAACCCGGTCAGCCGCCGGCCTGGACGCCTGAGGAGTCACGCCCCGACCGCGGCTGAATGGTCGAGAGCGGTCGCCACCGCGAACGGTGTGCTTCGTCAATCCGTGGTCGCGCGCCTTGCGGATGTGCGACCCGCTGAAACCTCAGCGCCGGGACAGTTCGGATTCGAGCTTCTTGATGAGTGTCTTTCGGCCCTTGCCGTCGCGTTCGCGCTTCAAAGCCGAGTTCAGCTGGCGTTTGTCGAGGTCTCCGACCAGCGGCAGCGCCTTGGACACCGGTAATTCGTCGAGCCGTTGGACGCTTCGCGCGCCTTTGGCGGCGTCGGTGTTCGACACATGCTGCTTGCCCGACTTGGAGGCCCTGCGCTTCTTGGTGTCGGTGGCTTTCTTCTCCTTGTCGGACAGTTGTTCCCACGCTTTCTTCGGCAAGTAACGCTTGGTTTCGCCGTCCTTGCCGCGCGCCCGCGCTTCGCCGTCCTTGGTCTGCCAGTTCTCGTCGCCCCACTTCTCCAGCGACTTCTGCTGCTTGTCTTTGGGACCCTTGTATCCGCCGCCTCGCTTTTCGTATTCCTTAGTCAGCAGTTGGCTTTTGCGCGCCGACCACTGACCTTTCTTGCCGCCTTTTTTGGAGGCTTTGATCTTCTCTTTGATTCGGTCCCGCAGTTTGGGCTTCGTGTACTTTGACATGCCCAGCGGGTTACCCGATTTTGTCGGCTCGCTATCCCCGGGATCGTCAAGGACGATGGGAGGTGTGCCTGAAGGCGACACCGTCTACGCATTGGCCCGCCGGTTGGACACCGCGCTGCGTGATCGCGTTCTGAATCGCGGTGAGCTGCGCGTGCCGGCACACGCGACCGCAGACCTGGCCGGGCTGACCGTGCTCGAACACGTCACGCACGGCAAGCACCTGCTGACTCGGCTGTCGGACGATCTAACGCTGCACACGCATTTGCTGATGTCGGGTTCATGGACCGTCTCGGACACCGGGCGCTGGCTACCGAAGGCCGTGATGCCCGACGTGCGAGTAGTGCTGCGCACCGAAGGCCCGGCGGCCTACGGCATCAAGGTTCCGATCGTTGAGCTACTACCCACCCGCGACGAGAGCAGCGTCGTCGGCCACCTCGGTCCGGATCCGCTGCGCGACGACTGGGATATCGCTGAGGCCGCTCGACGGGTCGCCGACCAGCCGGACCGGCCGTTGGTCGCCGCGCTGCTCGACCAGCGGTGCGTGGCCGGTTTCGGCAATCTGTGGGCCAACGAACTGTGCTTTCTGCGCGGCCACAGTCCGTGGACCCCGGTAGGGGCGGTCGAGGTCCCTGCGTTGTTGGAGCTCGGTGCTCGGGCGCTGCGGCATTCGGCCACGGTGCCGGGTGCAATGCAGGTGACGACAGGTGTCCGCCGCAAGGGTGAGCAGCACTGGGTGGCCGGCCGGGCGGGCCGGCCGTGCTTGCGCTGCGGCACAACGGTTCAGGTGGTCGCCGAGGTCTCCAACGATCCGGAACGACGGCGCACCTGGTGGTGTCCCACCTGCCAGCCGGGTCCAGGCGGCCCGCCGCAGTGACGGCGCTGTAGAGACACCCGGATGTGATGTCGTTCGTCCCGATTCACTCAGGCGCGGCAACGACGCCGTCGCCGATACCGAACCGCCGTGGTTACTGACCCGGCCGCACTGTCAGGACTGTGGCGTGACGGCGACGGCGACCTCATTTCTGCGCAGCAGCGGGAGGGTCCAGGGCGGATCGTAAAACCATGAAAGCGGCTCGCCACCAACCTGATAGCCGCTCGCCTGCACGGCGCGCATCAGTCGATCGGTTCGGGCGGCGATCGCAGCGCGCCCCCAGCTGCCCCGAAAGCGGAGGACGGCGAACGTTTCGGGTGGGACGGTGACCAGTTTGACCGTCGCGTCATTCGGTGTCGGAAGGGTGTCACGAGTCCAGCGGCCTGGCATGAAGAACCGGATGACCCAACCACCGTCGGGTCCGGCGGTCTGCGAAACCGGCGCAGTCATGGCGATTCGCTGGCCGTCCGCGTTGGCGGGTTGCTGGGTGACCGGCACCGTCATCGCGATTTTCGTGCGGGTGTGGTTGCCGCCGAAGATGTAACTGGCCAGGCGACGGAATCCCTGGTTACGCGCCTCGGCTTCCTCATCGGCGAACACCGTTGTCTCAGCGGCAATCCGGGGACCGTAGCGGCGGATCTGCACATCGCCTAACTTCTTTTCGACTTCATAGGGCGGCTCCTCAGTCCAGCTGCGCACACCGATCACCGACGCGGCTTCCTCCAGCAGACGGATTCCGGTCTTGGCGATGCTGGCGATCATCTCGGGCCCACCCTTCATAATCGTGCTTCGGTCAGCGACGGCCGTTGGTCGGCGCGGTCCGCGGTACGTGCAAGCTTCGACGGCCGCCAGATAACGGGCCCTAGTTGCAGAGCCAGGGCCGGCACGAGTAGCGAGCGAACCGCCGAGGTGTCCAGCAGAACGCCGAAGGCGACGACGAAGGCCAACTGCGCCAAGAACAGCAGGGGAATCACGGCAAGTGCCCCGAACGTCGCGGCAAGCACAATGCCCGCAGACGTGATAACCCCGCCTGTCACCGCCAGACCCCGCTGTACCCCCGCGGTCGCTCCGTGCTGCGCTGTTTCCTCCCGCACCCGGGTCATCAAGAAGATGTTGTAGTCAACCCCTAATGCCACTAGAAAGACGAACCCGAACAGCGGCACCGTCGGATCAGAGCCGGGGAAGTGCAGGATGTGATTGAACACCAACGCCGACACCCCGAGGGTGGCCGCGAACGAGAGCAGCACCGTAGCGATCAGCAGCAGCGGCGCCACCAGCGCCCGCAGCAGCACCGCCAGGACGACGAACACGACGAGCAGCACCACTGGAATGATCACGCCACGATCGCGCGCGGCGGTCGTCTGGGTGTCGAGTTGGGTGGCGGTCGGTCCGCCGACCAGCGCATCGGCACCAGGGATGGCGTGCACCGCGGCGCGGATGCGGCCGACGGTGCCGGTCGCGGCCCGGGAGTCCGCCGGGTCGGCCAGCGTGGCCAGCACCTGCACCCGGCCGTCGATCACCGTGGGCGCGGCTCCCGGCGCTGCGGCAGTGATGACCGCGCTGACCCGGGACACCCCCGCGGCGGCCGCGGCGACCTGCTGCCCGTGGCCGGCGTTGGCGATGATGACGGTGGGGGCGCCGGCTCCGCCGGGAAAGTGCTTGCTCAGAACTCGCTGCCCGGCGACCGAGTCGACTCGGGTCAAGAAGATGTCGCTTTGCGCGGTGCCACTGGATTTCAGCTGCGGAACAAACCCGGCGCACCCAAGCAGCACCAGGCCGGTCAGCAGCCACACTGCAGTGCGGTGCGCGGTCACCGACTGGGCCAGCCACCACCAGCCTCCGCTTCGGCGGACCGGCCCGACCTGCGGCCGCAGCGGCCAGAACACCGGCCGCCCGACCAGCGCGAGCACCGCAGGCAGGAAAGTTAGCGACGCCAGCCAGGAGGCCGCGATGCCGATCGCGGCGACGGGCCCCAGGCTGCGGTTCGAGTTGAGGTCGGAGAACAACAGGCACAGCAGACCGAGGATCACGGTGGCCGCCGAGGCGGTGACCGGGCCGAGGACCGCGCGCCAGGCCCGGCGGATGGCGGTGAACCGGTCGTCGGTGTGGTGCAGCTCTTCACGGAAGCGGGCCACCAGCAGCAACGCGTAGTCGGTGGCCGCCCCGAAAACGAGGATGAACAAGATGCCCTGGCTTTGACCGTTCAAGGCGATGCTGCCGCTGCGGGCCAGCAGGTAAACAGTCGCGCTGGCAAACGACAGCGCCAGCACCGCTGAGATGACGACGATAAGCGGAAGCACCGGACTGCGGTAGACCACGATCAGGATGACGATCACCACCAGGCCGGCCACCACCAGCAGCGTCCCGTCGATCCCGGCGAACGCCTCGATCAGGTCAGCGATCTGACCCGCGGGGCCGGTGACGAGCACTCGCAGCCCCGCCGGTCTGTCATGTGCCAGCGCGGCGCGCAGCGCCTTGACGGTCGGCGCCGGGTCGGCACCGGCGCTGACCGCCACAACAAGTTCGACGGCGTTGCCGTCGCGCGACCGGACTGGCGGTGCCGCCGCGACTCGGCTGTCTGAGCTGAGCTTGCGCACCGCCGACTCGAGGAACGCGACGTCGACGGACGTCACCGCGCCGGCGCGGTCGCCGACGATCACCGCCGGCAGCGCCGCCGAACCGTCGAACCCTTTTGCCAGTCGCGCTGCGCGGGTGGATTCCGCGCTCGCCGGCAGGAACGCGGCCGCGTCATTCTTCGCGACGGTGGCAAGTTTCCCCGCGTAGGGGCCGGCGACCCCGCCGATCACCAACCAGCCAAACACAATGAGCGCGGACAGCGCGGCGTGCCGAAGCAGGCGTCGGTGGTTTCCCGGCATCGGTCGTTCCGGTAAGCGCACCACGTGCAGCCTTCCCCTGTCGATTGATCCGCTGGGCTCCGATCGCGACAGTACTTGCGGCAGTTCCCGCAGAGATGGAGGACCCCGGGGGGCTGGTGCCTATGAATCCGTCACAGTGACGAATCGGGGACTGAGGCGAGGATGGGGCTGGGGCGCTGCGACCGGAAAAACCACCGCGATCAAGCAGCTGGTCCGATTCCATGAACTGCTCACCCGCGACCGGTTTCACGACGACGACCGCATCCCCGTGGTGTATGTGACCGCGCCGCCGAAAGGCTCACCCCGCAAACTGGCCATGGAATTCACCCGGTTTTTGGGGCTGCCGACCCTGAATCCGCGGATGAACGTTATCGATGTCTCCGACGCCGTGTCAGGTACTCATCGACGCCCGGACCGACATCGTCGTCGTCGACGAGATTCACAACCTGAACCTGGATACCCGCGCCGGAGAAGAACTTTCCGACCACCTGAAGTACTTCACCGAACACCTGCCGGCCACGTTCTTCCACGCCGGGATCGACGTGGAACGCTCCGGTATCTTCACCCGCACCCGAGGACGCCAGCTCGCCGGCCGCTGCGCAGTGATCCACACCAGTCCCTTCCCGTTCGGCGACGAATGGACGTCGCTGGTCGCCGCAATGGAAGGCACCCTGCGGCTGCACCGTCACCAGGCGGGAACCCTGGTGCTGCACCACCCGGCGGCGCACCCGGCTTGCTGGACTGTGGGCCCCGCGGTTTAGTGCTGACTCGGCCAGGTGCCGCCGAGCAGGACTGAGCGGGGTTCGGAGGTGGTGTGCGGTAGCCACAATGCCTGGATCGGGACCATCGGCGGGTCGGTCAAGTTCCGTACTTCGACGCGCCCCCCGAGAGCGGGGCCTGCGGCGGCGGTAACCAGGGCGACGAAGTCGTTTCCGGCGACCGCGGTGACCGGCGGAGTGCCCTGTGTCTTGTTAACCGTCCAGTTGGGCTCGAAACCCGCTCTGCGACAAGCTGCTATCAGGAAGTCGGTGTAGAAGGAAAATCCTGGCGGGGCCCAGAGGATCAGCGTGTGCTCGGCGATATCGGCGAGACCAATCCGCTTGGGTTTGGTCAGTGGGTGTTTGGCGCGAACTGCGATGCGCAGTTCGTCATAACCGATGACAGCGGCGGCCAGATCCGGTGGAGTGGTGGCTCCGCGGCGCAGACCGACGTCGATCGATCGGTCGAGCAGGGCTTGCTGCATGTCGTTGGGAAACATCTGGCGGGCAGTCACCGACAGCTCCGGCAATGCGATCCGCACCACTTCGATAATCGCGAACACTTCTTCTGCGGTGATGGCCGGGGTATGCCCGACGACGAAGATTTGTTCGTGGCCTGAGGCGGTCTGGCGAGTGGCGTCGGTCAGAGCAGCCGCGGCGGCCAACAGGGGTGATGCGCCTTGTCGCAATTTATGCCCTGCCGGGGTTAGGACCAGTTGGCGCCCACGGCGATCGAACAAGGCGACCCCGAGGACCCGTTCGAGTTGACGCATGGCGCTACTCAATGCTTGCTGCGTCAGATACAGTTCGGCCGCAGCTGCGGTCAGGTTGCGCTGATCGGCCACCGCCACGAATTGCGCCAACCGGCGCAAGTCCATCGGAGGCTCGGCGGCGTCGTCACCGACCGCATTGTCAGGCATCCGAGCACCTCCGGGACACAAACGGTCTTTGTTGATTGACCAAATAGTTTCGTTAGTGATTTGTGAACGATCACTCTAGCGTTGAGTCGTAGAGGTTCCAACGCGCCCACCCAACAGATAAGGGAACTCATGACCGATCACAGCATCCACGGCACGACAGTTCTGATCGCTGGGGGAGCGAAGAATCTGGGCGGCCTGATCGCCCGCGACCTCGCGACGCAGGGCGTCAAGGCGATCGCGATCCACTACAACAGCGACGCCACGAAGGCTGCGGCCGACGAAACGTTGGCCGCCGTACAGGAAGCCGGCGTCGATGCCCATGCGTTTCAGGCCGATTTGACCTCGGCTGCCGCGGTATCGGGCCTGTTCAGCGACGCCAAGGCGGCGTTGGGTTCGATTGATATCGCGATCAACACCGCCGGGATGGTGATCAAAAAGCCGATCCCGGAGATCACCGAAGAGGATTACGACAAGATTTTCGCGATCAACTCCAAGGCTGCCTTCTTTTTCATTCAGCAAGCGCGCAAGCAGATGTCCGATGGCGGGAAACTGGTCACCTTGGTCACCTCGCTGGTGGCTGCGTTCACCGGATTGTACTCGATCTACGCCGGGTCCAAGGCCCCTGTCGAGCACTTCACTCGGGCGGCGTCCAAGGAGTTCGGTGAACGCGGCATCTCGGTGGTCGCGGTGGCGCCCGGTCCGATGGAGACACCGTTTTTCTACGGCCAGGAAACCGACGAGTCGATCAACTTCAACCAGACTGCCGCCGACCTGTCGAAATTCACCGAGACCGGCCTGACCGACCCCCACGACATAGTCCCGCTCGTTCGTTTCCTGGTCGGCGAGGGTTGGTGGATCACCGGGCAGACCATCCTGGCCAACGGCGGCTACACCACCCGATGACCACAGTGGGCAAGACGGGACACTAGAAGCTCGAAGAGAGGCTTATTGATGACGAAAACTGTTGTGATTACCGGCACCCGCCGTGACCGTCGACGCCATCTATGAGGCTGTAACAGACGGAAAGGACGACAAGGCGCACTATTTCTCCGGTCCGGATGGTGAAGCTATTCCGCGGTTGCAACAGCTCCTTGGGCCAGAATGGTACTGGAAGGAATTCCGAGCCCAGCACCTCGGCAACTCGAGTTCGCTATGGGAAATGCTAATGCCCTTTGGGGAAGTGCCCACCGCGCTGGAGGCCAATTTCTGAGGTCGTCGCGCGACTGGATTTTGTGAAGCTCCCGCGGGGTGGACTTGGTCCCATCGAATAGATGCTGGACAGTGCGAGTTGCTGCTCTATGCGGAAGAAGACGGTGTGGCCAACGGCTCGCCTACTAGCCCACGGGTTCGGCCGCTCCGATGGCATCGTCAAACGGCGCTGAGTAATTCGACGGCGTCGCGAGTTCTGCGCCGGTCGCGCCGGCAGGCGGCGAGGTCGTCGCTCTCGGGGTTGTCGACCCAGCGACCAAAGCCGCTTCGAAAATCGCGATTCTCCGACGTTCGCGAGCATGGTGGTGCTGGGCAGCTGCTGTCCCTCTGAACTAGTTCGGCTGCAAGTACTCGGGACGGCGGCGAACTTCGTCCGTCTCTGCTCCTATGCGTCGGTTTGGCCAGCGATGAAGCTGCGTTGCGCCAACAGGTGTAAGTGCTTCTGGCAAGATCCAAACGTAGAGATCGTTCCAAGGTGTTTGACGACAGCACCTTCACCACAGGATGACGGGTGTCCGCCCTAACCAGGTGTCGGTCGTCAATTGCTCGACCACGAACTGGGCGACGTCGGCGCGCGCTATTTTGCCGCCGTTGACGCTGGTGAGGTCGGTAATGGCCCTGATGCGGCCACGCGGTGAGCTGTTAGTGAGCATGCCGGGGCGGACGACAACCCAGTCGAGGGAACTGGCGCGGATCACGGCTTCTTGGCCGTCTTTGTCCTTGTAGGCGGGGCCGAGCAGCAACGGCTGGAACAGCCGGTCGAAGAAGAAGCCGCCGTGGTTGCGACTGTCGCCGACTCCGAGCGCGGAGATGCAGATAAGACGGCGGACACCGACGCGTGTCATCGCCTTGACGAGGGCGCTGGTCGCAACCGTCAGCAGGTCGACCTCGCGGAAGCCCATACCGGTGCCCAGCGCGCTGACGACGGCATCGCAGCCGTTCAGCGCGCTTGCGAGGGTCTCCTCGTCGCGCACATCGCCCTCGATTACCTCGGCTCCCGGCAGATTAGCGCGCGCTTTGGCACGAACCAGCGCCACTACGTAGTGCCCGCTGACCGCGGCGTCGCGGACGATCAGCTGACCGGTTGCCCCGGTTGCGCCCAAAACCAGTATCTTCATGCAATTTCTCCTAGCGCTCAGTGGTCTATGTTTTAGACTTGGTCTAATATATGGACCTTGTGACCGCGCCGTAAGGAGGCAGTTATTAGTAACCAAGTGAGATCAAGGGAACCCTTATGGACTCCGTGAGCTCCGCAGTGGGCGCAGTAGAGCGATTCAGTCGATACCAATCCGACGACGCTCAGTCGGTGGGGCCTGTGTATTGCCCGGTCCGTGACGTGCTCGACCGCATCGGCGACAAATGGAGCATCCTGATCATCATGACCCTTGCGGCGCGACCACAGCGCTTCAGCGAGCTTCACCGAGCTATTCGCGACATCTCCAAACGCATGCTCACTCAGACCCTGCGCGATTTGGAGCGCGACGGACTGATCACACGCCATGTCTTTCCGACCAAGCCGCCGAGCGTTGAATATCGCCTTTCCCCGCTCGGCCAATCCCTGCTGGAGCCGATGGCGCGCCTCATCGATTGGGCCGACACCCGTTATTCCGATATCCATGCTGCGCGCGCCCGCTTCGACAGCGCACCGTATGGTGCAGCAGGCTAAGCGAGGGCTCTCAGGTGTTCTCGCATTGCCACTAACTAGTTCCAAATCGGATAGGGACGGACAGCAGCTGAGCTATTTCGAAAGCCATTGCACTGCAACGCAACTCGCATTGGTTGTGTACCGATAAGCGACATTATGTCAGATAACGCCTGCGGGGTTGCGGGGTCGCGGACGGGCCGAAGAATCGCGCCACCAAACCTTTTCGTATCCGCAGTCCTGAGTGTTAGGCGGTGAGCAGCCCTATGCCCAGCGCAGTGAGGCCCGCCGCGAGCACAACCGCGCCGGTGTAGACGAGCGCAATGAACGCGTTCGGCGTGTTGCGATTCTTGCCCAGCGACGAAAAGAAGAATCCAGCAGGCATCAACAACGCCGCAGCCGGCACCCCGATACGCGAGAGCCAACCCCAGAAGCCAGTCAGGTGTACTGCGTCGGCGTAGAGCAATCCGATCAAGGAAAGCACAAGCAATACGGCTGCATGGGCGTGACCGGCACGCGCAAAACCCATCTGAAACGGGGTCGCCGGGGCGGCTCCCCGCACCAGCGCCACCAGGTAGATTCCTCCGGTCTCCACAGTGACCAGCGACAGCAGCAGGATTCCGGCCAGAATCCGGGTTCTGTCAGACACAGAAACGCCTCCTATTTTGGTAATCGAAACTATCCAATATTTCATTGGATAGCTCGGGTACCCGATATGTCAAGATAGACCATGCGATTGGCTGAACTTTCCGCACGCAGCAGGGTCCCCCCGTCGACTGTCAAGTACTACCTGCGCCTCGGTTTACTTCACCCCGGCGAGCATCAGAGCAGCACCTGGTCGGCCTACGACGACTCCCACCTGCGCCGCCTGGCTCTGATTCGAGCTTTGATCGAAGTGGCCGGGCTACCACTGGAGGCGGTGCGCCGGGTACTGGAGGTAGTCAACGATGAGTCCGTGCCATTGCATCAGGCACTCGGGACCGCCCAGTGGCTGCTATCCCCCGTCGTCGGGGAACCCAGCACCGAGTCGGCCGAACGGGTCGAAGCTCTGCTCGCCCGGCATGGCTGGAAACTGGCGTCCGGCAGCCCGCACCGCCGCGTCCTCGCCAATGCGCTCGACCGACTCGACCACCTAGCGTTCCCGGCGCCTGACGCACTGCTCGACCAGTACGCCGAAATCCTTTCCTGCCTGGCTCCCACCGAGATCGAACCGATCACTACCGAAAGAGACCGCGCGACCGCGATCGAGCATCTGGTGATCGGAACGTTGCTCTACGAACCGCTGTTGGCCACGATGCGCCGAATGGCACACGAATCCGAGTCAAGCCACCGCTCCGAGATTTTCTGAGCTTCCGAACTTGAACCTCAATTTACGGGTTGAAGCATTAGAGTCAGGCCAAGAAAAGGAGGTCTGATGGGCGAGGACCGGAAGAACGACCGGCTGGCTTCTGCGAGTGACATCGCGACGCATGCCGTCGACAAGTCGTCGGACAACGTCGAGAATGCGACCGACGTCGCCGGCGGTGACGTGGCCGGCGGCACCGGCCGAATTGTCAAGAACTCGATTGACATCGCCACTCACTCAGTCGATAAGACGAAGGAGATGTTGACCGGGAAAGACGACGACCCATCCGGCAGGGACGACCCATCCGGCAGGTAGGTCCAGCGCGAGCCTTCCGCAGTGATGGGTCACTTAGCCCGTTCGCGCGTTCAGTTGATATTGGTGGCGACGTCTCGTAGCTGCGATCTCGAAAGTGCTTGGGCGGGACGGCGGAACCGAACGTGAAGCCGGGCCACAACGTGTGTTGTTACTGCGGGCAACCAGATACCCGCGTGCGCGACCGCCAGCCACTACAACGGCGCGGCGCGCGACGCCGCGAAATCATGCTGAATTGCGGGTCTGGCTCGAAAGCTAAGGGGTTCGCACGGGTTGGACGCGACGATACGAGTCCACGTGCAACGGCAGATCGCACCCCGATCGCGTAACCTACGTCACGCGAAGTTACCCGCTCATAGCCGGCAACCAAACGCCCTCGAAATCGCCTCTGGAGTCGGGTTGTGTGCAGGTGTGAACGCCGAGTCAACGTCGACTGGATTAGGGAGGAGCCCATGGATGAGTTAACTCCCGAACAGTTCACTCGGCTCGTGCTGCTCGCGGCGGCGCCGCCGGATCGGGTTGGCGAGGTGGTGGCCCAGCTGATCGGGAATCACATCAACATCGGCCCACTTGAAGTTGGCCCCGGCGGGATCGCGTCGGCAACAGCCGAGGGGACGCGTGGTCAGGTCAGCGTCGCCATATGTGTTCACGACTACTGGCGCCAAATCGTCACCGTCCCAATTGCGTTATCGGTCGACGTGCACTTGGCAAAACGAAACGTCCGCTACCGCGGCGAGGTGGAGGTCCAGACGCGATTTCGGTTGCGGCTCGACCCCCCGTGCACGGTGACTGTCGAACTCGAAAAGGTGCAGCAACAGCACATCCGTACAAGTGTCGATCCGCTCGGCGTCGGTGCGCGTCTCATCGGCTGGATCGGCGGAGTAAACGAAATAGTCGCCGAGCAGGTGCTGTGCTACGTAGAAGATCTCATGTCAAGTCCCGAGTTCGTCGCCGCCATGCACATTGACGTGATGGGACTTCTAAAACGCGCGTGGGACGCAAACCTGGTTGTCGAGCTGCCTGCACGCCGGTCCTCCTAGATGGACTGGAGGTAATCACGAGCTCTTCTCAGCGGGCTCAGGCGGATACCCGCGCGGGAACGCCCAGCAGCTTCTCGAGGTTGCTCAAGCGCGTACCGGCACCTCACGGTTCTACTCGGCCAAGTGCGGGTACAGAAGTGGGCAATGGACGCATCTGAGCACCTTGCCGCGCCGCTGCCCGCCCCCTGTTCCCTGCGCTCGGTACAGGCGTCGACGTCACCGCGGCCGGCGTGATGGCGCCCGCCGACGGGCCGGCGCCCGCACCGGGCCGGACGCTTAACGGCCTCTCGGACGTACGCGCGTTCTTCCACACCAATTCCGTACCGCTGTACTTCATCTCGCCGACCCCGTTCAACCTGATGGGAATCGACCGATGGGTGCGAAACTTCAATTACTTGAACTATTTCGACTCGTTCGAGGGCTTGCACCCGCGCGTCTTCGTGCCCAGGCGGCGCGACCGCATCGATTTCGGTTCCATGGGCGACGTGTGCAATCACATCCTCTCCGATCCCGAGACACTTGAGTTCATCGCGAACCGGGGACCCGGCGGCAAGGCCTGCTTCGTCATGCTCGACCAGGCAACCCAAGCCCTTGCGCAGCAGGCGGGGCTCGAGGTCATGCATCCGCCGGTGGAGCTGCGGAATCGGCTGAGCTCCAAAATCATCATGACCCGCCTGGCCGACGAGGCGGGTGTGCCGAGCGTGCCGCACGTGATCGGGCGGGCCGGCTCCCACGACGAGCTGCTGGCGCTTGCGCAAAGCGCCGACTTGGGTGACGACCTCGTCGTTGAGGCCGCGTACGGTGCCGCCGGGAGCGCGACGTTCTTCTTGCGCGGTCAGCGCGACTGGGACCAGCACGCCGGTGACCTGGCCGGACAGCCGGAAGTCAAAATCATGAAGCGTATCCGCAATGTCGAGGTGTGCATCGAGGGAACCGTGACTCGCCACGGCACCGTGATCGGCCCCGCAATGACCAGTCTCGTCGGTTACCCGGAGCTCACTCCGAGCAAGGGCGCCTGGTGCGGCAACGACATCTGGCGCGAGGTGTTGCCACCCGCCCAGACGCATGCCGCGCGCGAAATGGTGCGCAAGCTGGGCGATATTTTGAACCGCGAGGGGTACCGGGGCTACTTCGAGGTCGACCTACTGCACGACCTCGACTCCGACGAGCTCTACCTCGGCGAGGTGAACCCGCGCCTGAGCGGCGCCAGCCCGATGACGAATTTGACCACCGAGGCCTACGCCGACATCCCGCTGTTCCTCTTTCATCTTCTCGAGTACATGGACGTGGACTACGAACTCGACGTTGAGGAGATCAACTCGCGCTGGGAGCGGGGCTACGGCGAAGAAGAAGTCTGGGGTCAGGTGATAATCACGGAGACCTCGTCAGATGTCGAGCTGTTCACCGCCACCCCCCGCACCGGTGTGTGGCGCCTCGACGACGATCGGCATATCTCGTTCGCGCGCCGGGACCACGACTGGGACTCACTGGTCAACGGATCCGAGGCATTCTATATGCGCATCGCGGCGCCCGGGGACTTACGCGCCGAAGGTGCCCAACTCGGCGTGCTCGTCACGCGGGGGCACCTGCAGACCGACGACTATCAGCTCACTGAGCGCTGTCGGCGTTGGGTCGACGGCTTCAAGGCCCACTTCGCTTCGACGCCCCTGACGTCGGCCACGCCGATCGTCTCGCGGCTCGTCGCACGAGCGTGAGCAGCTTCTGCACCGTCGGCGACGCATCCGGTCGCATCCCCGCCGGCATCACGCTGGAGAATTGGCTGTCGCCGCCGTATCTGCAGTGGTCATTCAGCACGTCGAAGACATGGTGCCGACCGCGTTGATCTCCCGCGGAACGGGGGCGGTCGCGGAGCTGCCCGCAGCCAGTGCTCCGGTGGCCGAGTTGCCGTTGACCAGCACTGACGGGAGAGCCACCACCGTGGGCGCGGTGATGGCCGCCACCGCTGCCGACGGGTGGGCCGTTGCCCAGGGCGGGTCGCTGGTGGCTGTGGAGTACCTCGGCGGCCTGGACGTCCAGACCCGGCACCTGCTGTTCTCGGTGAGCAAGTCGCTGGTCGCGGCCGTCGTCGGTGCGCTGCACGACGCTCGCGCCATCGAGCTTGACGCCGCGGTCACTGCTTTTGTTCCCGCCTTGGCGAACTGCGGCTACGCCGGTGCGACGGTGCGCCACTTGCTCGACATGAGATCTGGTATCGCCTTTTCGGAGAATTACGACGACCCGACGGCGGAGATACATCGTCTTGACCAAGCGATGGGGTGGACGCCCCGCAGCGGTCCCGACGTTCCAGCCACGCTGCACGACTTTTTGCTGACCTTGCGGCAGAAGTCGGCGCACGGCGGCCCATTCGAGTATCGCTCGTGTGAGACCGATGTACTCGGCTGGATATGCGAGGTCGCCGCCGGCCAGCGGATGCCCGAACTGATGTCGGACTTGCTGTGGAGCCGCATCGGCGCGCAAAGCGACGCCACCATCGGTGTTGACGCGGTCGGCGCCGGCTTCTGCGACGGCGGCATCAACGCCTGTCTCACCGACATGATCCGGTTCGGGTCGCTGTTTCTGCGCGACGGCGTCTCGCTGACCGGCCACCAAGTGGTGCCGGCGGCGTGGATCGCCGACACGCTCGACGGCGGGGCCGATTCGCGTGACGCGTTTGCCGCCAGCCCCGACGACAACGAAATGCCGGGCGGGATGTATCGCAACCAGATGTGGCTCCCCTACCCGGGTAGCAACGTCGTCTTGTGCCTGGGGATGTGCGGCCAGATGATCTACGTCAATCGCGCCGCAGAGGTGGTCGCCGCCAAATTGTCCGCTCAGGCCCACTCTCATGAGCCGCACATGCTAGACACGCTGAGCGCGTTCGATGCGGTCGCCCGCGAACTGGCTGGCAGCAATTCTCCCGACGTCCGCTGACCGCCGTCCCCGCAGGGCGTTAGTCAGCGATTTCGAGTGCCGCCGACGCCCACATGCCCCGCGTCTATTACCGCGATTACCGTTGCGGCAGCGCTCGACTGGCCTGTCGGACCAGGCCGGGTAGCGTATTCGCCAGATGAGGTCGACTGTTGGCTTGAGTGCGAAGAGCGCGATAGGACGACCATAGTTGACGAGGCGTGGGAGCTTTCGGTAGCCAGGCGAGCTCCCAATGGATTCCGTTGATCGGGTCATCAAAGAACACGGCGTAATAGCCGGGCCAGTACTGCGGATACTCCCTGGGTGCCTCAGTGACGCGGATCTTGTTTCCAACCAGGAATTCGCGGTGGAAGCGATTAACTTCTGTTCTGCTGCGCGCCCACAATGCGATGTGATTGATGCCGACTGCCTGGTCGGTGTGCGTCAGTCTGTTGCCGGTGCGAGCCGGCTGGATCCCAATGTAGCTGTGCGGACTGGTCGCGAAGCGGGTCATGTAGTAGATCGACTGATATTCCATGTTCAAAGTCGAGAAACTGCTGTATCCGAGCCAGCCGAACATTGCGTCGTAGAACGCGATGGAGTCGCCGTAATTCAACACGGCGAATTCGACGTGATGAACACCACGCCACCGCATAAACGCCCCTTCCGCCCGCTCTACTACGTAGGGTAGTACCCGAACCGAGTGGTGTGAAGACCTCGTGACGCCGTTGCACGGTCAACCTGTGCCGATGACATGAGCAGCACCGTTTGTGGCCGAAGCGATATCGTCGCCGGGTTATCACCAGGCGCAATAACGGGTACGCCCTCATCATGTCTGTTCCACCATCGTCTGCCGTCCCTGTGCGACTGACCTGCACCGGTGCCGCTGATGCCGGCAACGCAGCACGACTACGCCGCGTGTTGCAGAGCTGGCTGCAGGAGGTGACCGAATCGTCTGTGGAGACCAGTCATATCGTTCTGGGCGTCTACGAAGCGTTGGCGAATTGTGCCGAACACGCCTACCGGACCTCCCCTGCCGGCGGCACGATGAAAATGCAGGTCAGCTACGACGCGGATGCGCAGTCACTAAGTGTCTGCGTCAGCGACCGCGGAAGCTGGCGGACACCCTCCTGGCATCGGTTCGACGATTCTCAGGCGTCTCGCGGCATCACGTTGATGCACGCCCTGGCTGATCACTGCACGGTCACGACTCGCCGCGACGGCACGACGGTATGCCTGGACTACAGCATCGCGCCGCAACCTCGCGGCGACGGATCGACGCAGGGTGCGACTCCGGGACGCGGTCGTCGTTCCACCAATTGCGGATGTCACTTCATCGCGGTTTGACAACTTAGTTCGCCATCAAGTACCTGTGATCACCGATAGCTGCACTCCAGAACGAGTTGCTTAGTTCGCAGATTTGAAAAATAGCGCACACCGGGGTCCGCATTGAACTAGTTTGATGACCACGGTTGAGGCAGCAGCCGTAATGCGCCGCCCACGAGCGAGAATTTTCGCGAATTCCATGTTCAACGGCGACCTCGATCAGCAGAATTCCAGAAAGCTTTGCGGCGATGAGTGATCGCGTCCTTCCCGCCGGACAAGGCGACCCGGGTTGGACCGCTGGAGCGGAAAAGAAGGGCAGCCCAGGCAAACCCTTCATGCGTGCCTACCCGTTGTCCTCGGCCGTGGTGCTCGTCGCCGTCAACGGGGAGATCGATGCGTGCAACGCCGACCAATTCGGCCGCTACATCCGAAGCTTCATCTCCCAGCGGCCGCTGGTCGTGGATATGGTCGACGCGACATTCATCAGCGCCGCCGGCATTCGGCAATTGATTCGGCTTGGCAAGGCGTGCACAGCCAGAGGCGCAACGTGGGCGCTGACCACCAATTCGTCTATTACCCGGATGCTGCGGATCGTCGACTGCGACAAGGTGCTCCCGTTAGCTGGTTCGATGGGTGAAGCCCTACGCTTCGTCGCGCCGCCCAGCTGAGCGGCGGACCGGTCCGGCGCACTTCGCGAGATACCCAATCCCCTGAGGTAGCGCCGTCCACGAGTTCAGGCGTAGTCGGGCGTGGTGAGGGTGAAGGACGTGAGTGGCAGATGCGCGGCCCTCGTGAATCGTTGCTGCATGCCAACGCGTACGTCACAAAACCGGTTGACCTCGACCAATTCATGAAAGCCGTGCGCCAGATCGACGAGTTCTTCGTCCCGGTGGTCCGCCTGCCGCAGTTCTGACCCACGCGTGCACATCTTCACCGCAGCATGAAGTCATCCGCCGGTCAGCAAGCGACTCAGCCGGTGTTGGCGGCGCGAGCCAATTGCGCGGTGGCGGACCGCAATTCATCAGCAGAATCCAGCCGATCAGGGAAACCGACTCGGGCGTAGCCGATGCCGCGCGCAGTGCGCACCCGCAGATCCAGGCCATAGCGGTCGACGCCGGTGCACACCGCGGTGTCGGTGTCGGGATATCCGCCGAACGCCCGGGCCATCGCCGCGAGGGCGTCAGCGTGGTCGGCGTTGAGGTGCGCGACGGCCCTGGTCGCGGCCGGCGCCACCGGATCCGGTGCCGCGGCGCCGTACTGTTCGCCGGTTGCTGAGTCCATTCGGCCGTAGCCGCCGACCCAGCGGACCCGCCGCACATGCAACAGCCATAGGGTGAAGTCGCTGAACCCGAGGTAGACCCGGGCGGCGGGCACCGCTGCGGCGTATGCCGCTGCAACCGCGTCCCGTTCCGCGGCTGTCGGCCGGTGGACTTTCCCGGCGAGGGTGATCCGGCTTCTGGCCAACGGGTCGGCGTCCTCCCCGGCAGCCACGATCGACAAGCTGGCCCGTGGGTCACTGGCGAGGTTGCGGCCATGCTCGGCAAGGTCCGATACGCAAAGCACCGGTGTCCCGCCCAGCAGCCCGTAAGCCACAAATGATGCCCACGGGTCACCGTCGGCAGTCAGCGTAGCCAGCGTCGCAGCGTTGGCGGCGGCAGCGATGGTGCGCGCCTGTTCGGCCGCAGAGGGACGGTCAGGATGGGCCGGCGCCTGCAGTGGCGGAGTCGCCGAGGGCGCGTCACCCGGGTCGCCATGGTCGCGATTCGCCACGGACGCGAGGGTACCGCCCGGTGCTACGACGACCGGGGCCTCGGCACTCACGGCTGCGCATCCCGGGAACATTTGGGCCGCCCGCGGACAGCCTCCGTCGCATTCGGATACAGGTCAACGATCTGGTCGATGCCTATGCTGCGCATCGGCCGGCTTGTGGCGTGCCCATCGGCTGCCACCCGCAGCATGGTGGCGGTCCTGGCCGTCAGATGATGCGTTTCGACCAGCAGATTGATACCGGCTGAGGACAAGAAGTCCACACCGCTCAAATCCACGACCAATACCGCCGGCCCACCGGTCAAGGCCACATCGAGATGAGTCGCCAGCGAGGGCGCGGTGATTGTGTCGAGCGCGCCGCTGACCTCCAGTACCACCGCCTCACCGTCATCGCGTCGGGTTACCGCGAAGGGTTCGCTGAACGTCACGCTGTCCCCTTCAACATCAGCACTGCGCTGCTCACACGTGTGGTCCTTCAGAGGGCGGCCAATGCTCACCCGGCGACACATCGCCCGGTTCGGCGTGGTCACCCCTGGCCAACGGCACCCACTGCTCGGTCGGCGCAGGCTGCTCGTACGACGGGAAGTCGCGAAGCTTGCCCGACGGCTTCGCGTCCCACTTGGCAAAGGTCAGCGGTGTCTGCAGCCAGGTATGCAGCAGGCAGTACGTCGCCTCCAACGAGTCCAGGTGGGTGCGTTCCCAGCCGTGGCTACCGTCGAGCCCGAAGCCGACCAGCGCGGCCCGGGTCCCCGCGCCGGCTTCGATCGCCGCGGCGGCGTCGGACCGGTAGTAGCGGAAGACGTCTCGGGCGAACGGGATTCCGCGTTCTTCGGCGAGTCTGCACAACTTGCGCGTCAAGTGGTAATCGAAGGGACCATGCAAATCGGCCATCGGGATCGTCACGCCGTCCTCGAGCGAGTGCTGGCCGGGCGCGCACACCGCGTTATCCACCGAGATCAATTCGGCGACGTCCGGGGGCAGACCGTGACTGGCCCCGTGGCCGACCTCTTCGGTGATGGTCACCATGATGGTGGTGCGGTGCGGTAGTACCACTTTGCTCTCGGCGACGTTCTTGGCCAACGCAAGTGCAATCGCAATGCCCGCTTTGCCGTCGAGATGACGGGAAACGATGAACCCGTCGGCGGTCAGCTCGGGGCTGGCGATCAGCGCGACGAAGTCACCGATGTTCAAGCCGAGCCCAACGAGATCCTCCCGCGAGTGCACCTGGCGGTCGACGCGGACCTCAACGTGTTCCCAGCCTGTGGGTTGAGTGTCGATCTCGTCGCCGAACGCGTGACCGCTGGCTTTCAGTGGCAGCACCGTACCGGTGATGAACTCGTCGGGATCGTCAGAGAAGATCCGCACCCGGGCGCCGGCGGCGAATCGGGCCGAGAAGGTGCCGATCGGAACGATCTCGAGGCGGCCGTTGTCCTTCAGTGCGCGCACCATGCAGCCGATGGTGTCCGCGTGCACCACCATGGCACGGTCGGTGGTCGCTGACTTTCCGGGCAGTTCTGCATTGAGCGCCCCGCGACGGGTCAGGGTGAACGGTATGCCGAAGTCGTCGAAGGTGTCGCCGATCAACTGCATGACGGCGTCAGTGCGACCCGCGGGGCTCGGGGTTTGCAGCAGCGCGAGCAGCGTGTCGATCATCCAGGCGCGGTCTGCCTCCGGCATCGCCGCAGAGTGGCCCACGGTGTCCCCCTTCGAGCGTCGTCGCAGTCGGGTTCAAACTACCCGGCCACCCTGACGGCCCGGTCGGGACTGTCCTGGCAACCGCCGTCGAAGCGCAGAGTGAGTGATTCGCGCTGAATCGGCGAAGGGTGCGCCTGGTAGTAATGATTTCCATCAGGTGCGGCGCTCGGCGACTGGCCGGAACCAGCCGGCAAGCCGACTTCGTCCGTGACCGCTGAACCGAAAGACAGGGGCAGTGCCATGAAGATCGGGATCTCCACGTTCGTCAACGACGACACCATCGATGTTGTCTCGCTGGCTCGGGCCATCGAAGAGCGGGGCTTCGAGTCGTTGGCCGTTGCAGAACACACGCACATCCCGGCCAGCCGTGAATCACCGTATCCGGGCGGTGGGGAGCTGCCCTCGATCTACTACCGGACGCTGGACCCGTTCGTCACACTGGCCGCAGCTGCGGCCGTTACCTCGAAGATCGAGCTGGTCACCGGAATCGCGTTACTCATCCAGCGCGATCCGATCATCACGGCCAAAGAAGCCGCCAGCATCGACCTCATTTCCGGCGGCCGCTTCGTATTCGGCGTGGGCGCCGGCTGGAACATCGAAGAGTTGCGTGACCACGGCACTGATCCGAAAACCCGCGGTGCGCTGCTCGACGAACGCATCGAGGCCATTAGAGCGCTGTGGACGACCGAACCTGCCGAATACCACGGCAAATACGTCGACTTCGCGCCGTCCTACAGCCGGCCCAAGCCGGTGCGGCAACCGCATCCGCCGATTCTCATCGGAGGCAACTCCAACGCCACAGTCAAGCGGATCATCCGCCATCAGGCGGGCTGGATCTCCAATCCGCTTCCCGTCGAACAACTTTCGCAGCGGATCGAACAGTTGCGCGACGGCGCCGGCCATGAGGTTCCGCTGGCGATGTTCGGCACCCCCGCCGATCTCGACTACTGGCGGGCCGCCGAAGACTTGGGTTTCGGCCATTTAGCGTTGCTTCTGCCGACCCGCTCGCGCGACGAGTCGCTTCGACTGCTCGACGAGCACGCCGCCATGGTGGATCGGTACCGCGGCTGATCCTTACTCAGGGAGGGCTCGGACCACCCGGCACGGGTTGCCGACGGCGAGCACGTGGGATTCCACATTCCTGGTCACGACGCTTCCTGCGCCGATGACCGAGTTGGCGCCGATGGAAACCCCGGGGCACACGATGACGCCGGCGCCCAGCCACACGTTGTCGCCCACTGCGATCGGAAGTGCCGACTCCCAGCCCTGCCGCCGGGCGTCGTGGTCGTCGACCGGGTGCAGCGGCGTCAGGAGCTGGGCGCGGGGACCGACGGAGACGTGATCGCCGATCGAGATGGGTGCGCAGTCCAGCAGTACCGCGTCAAAGTTCACGAAAGTGTGGGCGCCCAGGAAAATCTGATTGCCGTAATCACACACGAACCGCGGCAGGATCACCGACTCGTCCCCGAGCGATCCGAGCAACTCGCGCAGCAGTCGCTCTCGCGCGCCGTCTTCGTCTGCACGTGTCGAGTTGTAGCGGTCCAGGAGGCGCTGGCAGGCCCGTCGGGCCGCCACCAGCTCCGGATCGGCGGCGTCGTAAAGCTCGCCGCTGAGCATGCGCTCGCGCTGACTCGGCATGCCGACCGATATTACGTTGAGGCCGTAGCTGTTTGGACGGCGCAGTGTCTCGGTGTGGCCCAGCCGGACCCAGCGGCGCAACATCATGCTGGTTTCGGCGTTCAGTCAGGTAGAAAGCGTTGTACCGGTCTCGGTTTCGGCGAAGGCGACCAGCTGTGCGGCGGCGTCGTAGTCGCAGGCGACCGCAGAACGGCCGATGAGCACCGGGCCGCCACGCAAGCCGAGCCGGCCGCTGACGCCGACATAGCTGCCGGGCGGGATCGGCTCACTGATGCAGTACAGGGTGGGCGCCGCCCCTTTGTCGATGTCGTTGGCCAACCGCCCGGCTACCGTTTTGACCGCTCGGTGAGCCAGCGACATCAGCGGGGCGTCGGAGACCTGCGACAGGTTCGACGCCACCCAGCCGGGGTGAGTGAGCTGTGCTGTGACCCGCCCGCCGCCGGCGCGCAACCTGCGGTCAAGCTCAAGCCCCCACAGCATCACCGCAAGCTTCGAGCGGGTGTAGGCGCCCATCACCGTCCACTTGTGGTTGCGCAAGTGCATGTCGTCGAGCCGCAGTGTCGCCGCGCGGTGGGCATCGGAGCCGACGATGATGATCTTCGAACGCACTTGCGGCAGCAGCAGGTTCGTCAATGCGAAAGGTCCAAGCAGATTGGTGCCCAGCGTCATCTCGAATCCGTCCACCGTGTCGCTGCGGTGCTGAGTCAAGGTGCCGGCGTTGTTGACCAGAATGTCGATGGCACCGTCGACTAGCCCCGGGAATGCGCGCACTGACGACAGGTCGGCCAGATCCAGTTTGGCCACCCGCGTCGCGCCGCCGATCTCGGCGGCGCGTTGCCGGCCCAAGTCGATGTTGCGGACGGCCAAAATCACTTCGGCGCCGGCGTTGGCGAGCGCATGTGCGGTGCCCAGTCCGACGCCACTGGTAGCACCGGTCACGACGACTCGGGTGCCCGTCAAGCTGCCGAGTCGGCTCGGCGACCACGTTGGCGTCACGGCGATCAGACTAGCGGCAAGCCCCGACCGTAGTCTTCGGCCTGTACGCGACTGCGGTCGTCAAGTGCCTTTCACGTTGAGCACTTGGCGCAGCTGATGTTCTACTTCGACCAGCTCGGCCGCGTCGGCGATCACCGTGTCGATGTCTTTGTACGCATCCGGTATCTCATCGATCCATTTGTCGCCGTGCCGGTATTCGATACCGACCATGCGAGCTGCCAAGTCGTCGGCGGTGAAACGCCGTTTGGCTTCCGCTCTGGAGAACCGGCGGCCCGCGCCATGCGGAGCGCTGCACAGTCCGGCCGCGTTTCCCTTGCCGCGCACGATGTAGGACCGTGTTCCCATCGACCCCGGAATCACTGCGCGCACTCCCTCGTGCGCGTCGACCGCGCCTTTGCGGGTCAGCCACACCTCGCGACCGCTGTGGTGCTCGAGCTGCGTGTAGTTGTGATGGCAGTTGAATCGTTCCGCCTCGATGTCGGCGGCCTCCCCGCTCGCGCCCATGAGCCGGGCCACGGCTCGGCGAAACCGGTCCATCATCTCGCTGCGGTTCTCCAGGGCGAACTGCTGCGCCCAGTGCAGCTCCCGCAGATAGTTCGAGAACTCCGGCGTGTCCTGCGGCAAGTACGCCAGGTCACCATCGGGCAACTGAACATGGCTTCGTGCACAGAGTTTCTGTGCGATGACGATGTGGCGCTGTGCGATCTTGTTGCCGACGCCGCGGCTGCCGCTGTGCAGAAACATCCAGACGCGGTCGCGCTGGTCGAGGCACAACTCGATGAAGTGGTTGCCGCCGCCGAGGCTGCCCAGCTGTTCACGCCACTTGGGGCTGTGCGAAAGGTCCACGCAGTTGTCGGCGGCTGATCTTTCGAGCAGTTCGATTCGCGGGCGCGTGAACGGGAAGCGATCACAGTCGCGGTTGTAATTGCCTGGCGACAGCGGAATCGCCGACTCCAACGATTGACGCAGGGCAGCAAGGGATTTGCCGTGCAGGTCGGTTCTGGTGAAGACGGTGCGCGCTGCGATCATTCCGCAGCCGATGTCCACGCCGACCGCGGCGGGAATCACTGCGCCCTCGGTGGGGATGACGGTGCCGACCGCGCTGCCTTTGCCGAAGTGCGCGTCGGGCATCAATGCCACGTGCGGGTAAATGAACGGCATCGACGCGGTCTGCTTGGCCTGTTGCAGCGTTGCGTCGTCGATTTGACTGGCGAAGTTGAGTAGGCGGGGGCCTACCTGGGTGACGGTCACGTCGAACGGTTCCGGCCGCGCAGCATCACATCCTCCTCATACGTCAGCCTGCCCAGTCGGTGCCCTACTAAACCTGGTGACGGGCACCGCTCTGGCGGCGGCAGGGTTGCCACAACCGGCGCGGGGCCGCACTCACCCGCGGGCCCACGCCTCCTCACAAGCGGTCTCGCACCCCGTCGATGGCGCGGTAGATCCGCTGCTCGCTCACCGGGCGCGGTGTGCCGATCTGCTGCGCCCACAAACTGACCCGCAATTCTTCGATCTGCCAGGCGATGTCCTGCACGTCGGCGGCTGCCGCCCGCGTCGGCGGCAGATCACCCAGCAGTTCGTCGTAGGCGTCCTGAACGGCCTGCACCCGCTGCATGCGCTCACGGTCCGCCTGAACCGAGTGCGGCAGCCGGTCGATGCGTCGACGCACCGCAGTCAGGTACCGGGTGAGATCGTCCAGGTGTGCGCGCCCGGCGGCGGCAACGAATCCGCGCGGCAACAGCAGCTGCATTTGAGCGCGGATATCTGCGATAGCGTCGGTCTGCGCCGCGGGCGGCTGACGCGGCAGCACAAGGTAGACGTCGTTCGCGGCAGACAACACCTTCTCGACGCGGCTTAGGATGTCGATCGTCGTCGGCAACAACGCATCGGCGGTCCGCGCCCGCAGCGCGGCGAAATCTGCGCGCGTCCACACCGGCTCGGGCACCAGCACGTCGGCCGCAGCGTCCGCGCAATCATCGAGCAAAGCAGCCAACGACCCGTCGGGGTTGGCGCCCAGAATCAAGCGCGAACGCGGGCCAAGTCTTCGCTCGACGGCTTTGGTCGGCGACGTCACACTGAGCCGCAGCAACCGTCGCACCCCCGGCTGCATCGCACGATGTTGCTCAGCCGGCGTGGCGAACACCCGAAGATCAACGACGCCTCCCGCGTCGACGAACGCCGGGAAACCTCGCACCGATCGATCGGCAGCGGTGCGCTCGACGATTCGCGGCAGCTCCTCGAGTTCGTCGGGCCAGTCCCGCAAAGCTGTTCGCTCGAGCTCACCGGCCACCGCTTGAGCGACGGCGTCGCGCGCCGACGTCGCGAGCCGGTCCTGCAGTGCGTCGAGGTCCTTTCCCCGGGCCACCTCGGTGCCGTCGGCGGATTCCACCGCGAACGTCATTCGCAGATGCGACGGCACCTTGCCCAGGTCGAAGGCATCAAAGGGCACCAAAACCCCTGTGCGACGGTGCAACTCGCGCTGCAAAGCAGCCAGCAATGGCTGTCCAGCCGGGTCCATCGCGGCCAGCACCGCACGCGCGGTGTCGGGGGCGGGAACGAAATTGCGGCGCAGGTCTTTGGGCAGCGAGCGGATCAGCGCGGTGACCAACTCCTCGCGCAACGCGGGCACCTGCCACGCAAACTCGTCGCCGCCCAGGCGGGCCAGCACGTCAATCGGCACGTGCACGGTCACGCCGTCGTCGGCGGCGCCGGGCTCGAACCGGTAGCTCAGCGGGAGCGCGGCGTCACCGGCCTGCCAGCAGTCCGGCTGATCGGCGCCCGCTGGGTCAGTGCGCAACAGATCGCCGCGGGTGAAGGTCAGCAGGGCAGGCGTCGCGTGTCGCTGCTTTTTCCACCAGGCGTCGAAGTGCCGCGCAGAGACGACGTCGGCGGGAATGCGCGCGTCGTAGAACGCATACACCTCCTCGTCACCGATGAGCAGGTCACGGCGGCGGGCCCGCTCTTCGAGTTCCTCGAGGTCGGCCCGCAGGCGGGCGTTGTCCCGGACGAAGTGGTGGCGGGTCTGCCAGTCACCATCCACAAGCGCGTGGCGGATGAACAACTCGCGTGCGACTGCCGGCTCGACGCGCGCATACCCGACCCGGCGTCGCGCAATGAGCGGAAGGCCGTACAGCGCTACCCGCTCGTAGGCCATCACCTCGCCGCGGTCGGCGTCCCAGTGCGGTTCGCTGTAGCTGCGCTGTACCAGGTCGCCGGCCACTCGCTCGACGATCTCGGGCTGTACGCGTGCCGCGGTCCGCCCGTACAGGCGGCTCGTCTCCACCAACTCCGCCACCACAACCCAACGGGGTGGCCGTTTGGCGAGCACCGACCCCGGCACCAGGACGAACCGGGAGTTGCGTGCGCCCAGATACTCCCGCCCGTCCTCGCGGCGCATTCCGACATGCGACAGCAGCCCGGCCAGCAGGGCCGCATGCACCTTGACAGCGTCGGGCGGCTCCCCGGATTCGATTTGTGCTTCGACGATACCGAGATCACGGGCGATGCCACGCAGCTGCCCCACCAGATCCTGCCACTCGCGGATCCGCAGGTAGTGCAGAAACTCGTGACGGCACATGCGTCGGAAAGCACTGCCGGACAACGCCTTGCGCTGCTCACGCAAGTAACGCCACAGGTTCAGATAGGACAGGAAGTCGGAGTGTTCATCGGCGAACCGGGCGTGCTGTTGCCGAGCGGCCTCCTCGCAGTCGGCCGGACGCTCGCGGGGGTCGGGGATCGTCAACGCCGCCGCCAGAACCAGCACTTCACGGACCGAGCCTTCAATGTCGGCTTGCAGGATCATCCGGCCGAGCCGCGGATCAACGGGCAGGCGGGCAAGCCGACGACCCACTTCGGTGATGGTGCCTTGCTGGTCGAATGCGCCGAGTTCCTGCAGCAGCTGCACCCCGTCGCGGATACTGCGTCGGTCCGGTGGGTCGAGGAACGGGAAGTCCTCGACCTCCCCCAGCCGCAGCGCCGCCATCTGCAATATCACCGCGGCGAGGTTGGTCCGCAAGACCTCGGGCTCGGTGTAGCGCGGGCGGGCCGCGAAGTCCTCCTCGGAGTACAGGCGGATGCACACACCGGGTGCCACCCGACCGCATCGGCCGGCTCGCTGCGCCGCCGACGCCTGCGAGATCGGTTCGATCGGCAACCGCTGAACCTTCAGCCGGCGGCTGTACCGGGAGACACGGGCGTTGCCGGGGTCGACGACGTAGCGGATCCCCGGAACGGTCAGTGAGGTCTCGGCGACGTTGGTTGCCAGCACGACCCGGCGTCGGCCGGTGTGCGGCGCAAACACCTTGTGCTGTTCGGCGGTCGGCAGCCGGGCATACAGCGGGAGCACCTCGGTGCAGCTTGGCCCTGCCGTCGAACTTGCCAACGCCTCGGCGGTGTCGCGGATCTCGCGCTCACCGGACAGGAACACCAGCACATCCCCGGGTGGTTCGGACTGAAGTTCGTGCACTGCGTCAACGATCGCGTCGACCTCGTCCCGGGTCTTCGTCCGCACGATCTCTCGGTCCGGATCGTCCGGATCGTCTTCGGGCCCCGACCACAACGGAACCTCGAGCGGTCGGTAGCGAATCTCCACCGGATGGGTGCGACCGGATACCTCGATGATCGGCGCTGCACCGAAGTGTGCCGCGAAGCGTTGCGGCTCGATCGTCGCCGACGTGACGATGACCTTCAGGTCGGGGCGGCGCGGCAGCAGCTGGCGCAGATAACCCAGCAAGAAATCGATGTTCAGGCTGCGCTCGTGCGCCTCGTCGAGGATCAGGGTGTCGTAACGCAGCAGACGGCGGTCACGCTGAATCTCGGCAAGCAAGATCCCGTCGGTCATCAGCTTGACGAGCGTGCGATCACTGACCTGGTCGGTGAAACGGACCGCGAAACCGACCGCCTCGCCGAGCGGGCACTGTAGTTCGTCGGCAATGCGTTGCGCGACGGTGCGGGCGGCCAGCCGCCGAGGCTGAGTGTGCCCGATGCTTGCGCGGACACCGCGGCCGATGTCGAGGCAGATTTTGGGCAACTGAGTGGTTTTGCCCGACCCGGTTTCGCCCGCGACGACCACGACCTGATGCGCCTGTATCGCCTCGGCGATCTCCTGCCGCTGTTCGCTGATCGGGAGGTCGGGGTAGGCGATGGCCGGGACGGCGCCCTGCCGAGCGGCCAGGATTGCTTCGGCCGCGGCTAGCTGGTCGGCGAACCGCTGCAATTTCTCTGGCCTCGCGTCGCGAAGGTTTTTCAGCCGCCTGCCGAAGCGGGCGGCGTCCGCGATGGTCAGACCGTCGAGGCGCTGGCGCAATTGCGCGACGGACGGTTCGGACACCCCGGCCACGATAGGCGTCGTGCAGTCGGCCCCCTCCGCGGCGACAGACGGTCCGAGCCGTTCAGCAAGCGTCATCGGCTGCTGGGAAATGTTACTAGAGTTGTTATTGAGGTTTATCTGATTTGTGATGCGGCAATCTAGCGGTGCGCGACCGTCATGGCCGGCACGTTCAACAACGCAGAACCAGCCGAATAGGACCTCCGAATATGAACACAGTCCTGTATTTCAGCCCGGAAGGCGTCGTCTACGAAACGCGCGCCTACACGAGCACCGACATCCGCGACCTCGTGGACAACTACGGTTTAGAAAGTCTGACCAGCACCGATAGGCAATTTGACTTCTGGTTCACCCCGTCGACACGGCGATGCCACCGCCGCGTCAACCGCAGCGCCACCGAAATGCTGCTCGCCACAACCCGGTTCACCGCGAAGACCGTCCCGCTGTTGCACGGCGCGGTTGTGGTGGCCACCCACGACTCGGACGGGGACCTCGACGGGCTCAGCTGGCAGCAGTTGGACTTACTGTCGAAAAGCAGCCGCAAAATCACCAAGCGCGACGACCGGGTGCTCGAACGGCGAATCACCCGCGACCACCGTCGTCAGCTTCGCCTCCAGCGGCGCAAAGCCACGGTCGATCAGGCCGCGCCGCTGCTCTGGACTGCGCGGCGCTGCGTCTCGCAATCTTGACCGAAACCACGTCGCCGCGGCCCGTCCAGGGCCGCCCGGCCGGTTCTCACACCGGGTTGAACCATCGTCTGGGAGGGTATTTGCGACGGGTAGCTATAGGCCCCGTCGAGAGGTAGCCATGAGCCGCGGATCCCAGGCACCGAAGGGTTTGTACACCTCCTTGTCTATCGCCACCAGCGTGGCCGGCGGATTGCTGGCCGGCGAGGTGTTCAGTCAGATCTGGCGGCGACTCGGCGACACCGATCAACCCCCGCCCGACCCGAAGGACTTGAACCGGTCGACCCGGGCGGCGCTGACTGCTGCCGGCCTGCAGGGTCTGGTGTTCGGCCTGGTGCGTGCCGCCGTCGACCGGGTCGGCGCCCGCGGCTACCAAGCGGTTACCCACGAGTCACCGGTCTGACCGTCGTTCAACGTTGTTTCGCGGTTGTTTCGCGCCTTCCAGGAATGAGCGCTCAAGTAGTCAACGGGAGGCGTGCCGGTGCCCACTTCGTTAGCTGGACCGTGGACGTTAGCTGGACCGTCGACAGAGTGGGGCGCCGAACGCATAGTCGGCTTCGCCGACGCAATCCCACACGTCTCGCTGATGCACGGGTTCCTGCCCGTCGCCGTCGAATTGGTCAGCGGCCTGGCGCTGCTTTACGCCACCGGATGGCGGGTACGGCGGTGGCGAGTCGTATGGGTGCCGCTGGCGGCGGTGTCCGCGGTCGCCACCGGCGTGGGCGTGCACTGGTACTACGGCACCCTGGGGATCGCCAGTGAGCCAGCGCCCTGGCCGATGTGGCTATGGGTGTCACTTTCCGGCTTCGCCATCGCGGTCGCGGTCGTCGGATGGCGCAGCGCCGGCAATTGGCGGCGCAACGCGTCCGTATTCGCCGCGTCGTTCTGCCTGCTCAGCACCGGACTCAGCATCAACAGTTGGCTCGGTTACTACCCGACCGTATATGCGGCCTGGGGCCAACTGGTCCACGCACCGCTGCCGGATCAAACCGATCTGCTCGGCTTGGCAGCCAGGCGACGCGGTGCTGTGGCGCCGGTCAGCGGAGCTGTGGTCCCGCTGCGCTCCGGCCGTGAGGCTTCCGGCTTTCACCATCGGGGCGAATGGGTGTACCTGCCGCCTGCCTGGTTTACCAGTGTGCCACCACCACAGCTTCCGGCGGTGCTCATGATCGGCGGCGAGTTCAACACACCGGCCGACTGGATCCGTGCTGGCGATGCGGTAGCCACCCTCGACGCTTTCGCCGCGTCACACGGGGGCAATGCACCGGTGGCAGTCTTCGCCGACGCCACCGGCGGATTCACCGTCGACACCGAGTGTGTCAACGGGGTTCGCGGTAGAGCCGCCGACCATCTGAGTGCCGACGTACCCCGTGACGTCAAAGACATCTACGGTCTGGGCGACCAGACGCGGTGGGGCGTAGTCGGGTTCTCCTCCGGCGGCACGTGTGCCGTCGACCTGGCCGTGATGCACCCCGGGACGTTCAAAGCTTTTGTGGACATCGGCGGCGACATCTCCCCCAATGCGGGCACCCGAACGCAGACCATCGACCGGCTGTTCGGCGGTGACGCAAAGGCGTGGTCGTCGTTCGATCCCAGTACGGTGATCGTTCGCCATGGCCGGTACGCGGGTTTGTCCGGACTCTTCGCGGTGCCCGGAGGCCACTCGGCGGACGGACATGACAACCGCTCCCACGCCGTCGGCCAAGACGCAGCCGACTCGCTGTGCCGGCTCGGCGCAGCCCACGGCATCACCTGTGCAGTGGTCAACCTGCCCGGCAAACACGACTGGCCCTCGGCCGCCACCGCCTTCGCCACCACGCTGCCCTGGCTCGCGGCCCAACTCGGTACACCGGAGGCCGCCGCCACCTGACTGAGTGGTGCATCACCGCAGCAGGCATTCCGCGCCCGGGACCGTCGGCGTCACAATCATGGGGGTCCAGCCGGATCCGCCGACGATCGGGAACCACAGATGTCACTGGCCAACCGTCTCACGAAGTTGCTGGGGATCGAACACCCCATCGTGCTTGCTCCAATGGCTCAGATCTCCGGCGGCCCGCTCGCCGCCGCGGTGACGCGGGCCGGAGGCCTGGGTCTGATCGGCGGCGGCTACGGCGATGCCGAATGGCTGGAACGCGAATTCGACCTTGCCGACGGGGCGCGGGTGGGCTGCGGCTTCATCACCTGGAGCCTTGCCCGCCGGCCCGAGGCACTCGACCTCGCCCTGCAGCGGCGGCCCGCGGCCGTCATGCTGTCCTTCGGTGATCCCGCCGATTTCGCCGAACGCATTCGCCAAGCCGGCGTTCCGCTCATCTGCCAGGCGCAGACGATGGCACAGGCACGTCGCGCGTTGGAACTGCGCGCGGACATCGTCGTCGCGCAAGGCAGTGAAGCCGGCGGTCACGGGATGACGGGCCGGTCGACGATCACCCTGGTCCCAGAGGTCGTCGACCTCGTGGCCGAACATGCGCCGCAAACCTTGGTGCTGGCCGCCGGAGGCATCGGTGACGGCCGCGGCATGGCAGCCGCCATGGCGTTGGGTGCTCACGGCGTCCTCATCGGCACCCGGTTGTGGGCAGCGACTGAGGCGCTCGTGTCACCCAGAGCACACGAGCGTGCCGTGCAAGCCGACGGCAACGACACCGTTCGCACCCGCGTCTATGACGTTGTGCGGGAATTGATTGGCCGGCCGAGTTCAATGAGAGGGCGCTGGTCAACGCATTCGTCCGGAAATGGCACGGTAACGAGGCGCTACTGTCGGCGCACCTGCCTGAGGCGGTGGACAGCTTCCGCAAAGCCGTTGCCGCGGAAGACTTCGACGTCGCCAACATCTTGGTGGGTGAAGCCGTGGGTTTGATTCACGACGTCCGCCCCGCGGGTGAAATCGTTGCCGAGCTGGTGGCCGACGCCACCCGAATCCTGACGAGCGCTTCGACTGATCGGTGACCGCGAGCCGGCGGGATCACCAGTCACAACGACACCGGCAGCCGCGATGTGTCAGCATTTGCAGATGACTTCACGGAGCCTTGCCCGCATCGTCGGTGTCGCGATCGCGACTACCTGGGTGCTGCTGAGCGCACCCATCAACAGTCCCACCGCCGCTGCTGATCCGTGCTCGGACGTAGCGGTGGTCTTCGCGCGCGGCACGCACCAGGAACCCGGCCTGGGCAACATCGGACAAGCTTTCGTCGACTCGCTGACCTCACAGCTGGGCGGCCGATCCGTCGACGTCTACCCGGTCAACTACCCGGCGAACGACGATTATCACACCAGTGTGGCGAACGGTTCTGACGATGCGAGCACGCACATCCAGAACACGGCCGCCAACTGCCCGAACACCAGGATCGTGCTGGGCGGCTACTCGCAGGGCGCCACGGTGATCGACTCCGCCACTACTGCCATGCCCGGCTCAGTGGCCGACCATGTTGCCGCCGTCGCGCTGTTCGGTGAACCATCCAGCGGCTTGTCGACGACGTTGTGGGGCGGCCAGCCGCTGCCCACAATCAGCCCGCTGTACAGCTCCAAGACCATCAACTTGTGCGAACAAGACGATCCGATCTGCACCGGCGGCGGCAACTTCGGGGCGCACGTCACGTACATCGAGATCGGCATGACGGATCAGGCGGCTACTTTCGCGGCGAATCGGATCGGGCCGGCGCCCGATCGCACCTAGAACGCCTTAGAACGCCCTAGAAGGCGTAGCGCACCCGGCAGTCCGGCAGCTTGACGGCGAGCAGGTCGGTCAATTGCTGCACCCACTGGCCCTTCCACGGGCTCTTGTAGCGGACGTTCCACTGGCCGCTCTGGCTGCGCTTGAGTTGTTGCAGATCGGGCCGCCACAGCAGGTCCTCGGCTTTGGGGTGCCAGCCGAGGTTTACCTCGTGCAGACCTTCGTTATGGGTGAGGAAGATGATTTCGGCGGCGAGTTGCTGCTCGGTGCGCTCGTTGGTGTTGTCGGCAACCTGCTCGAGCAGCTCTTCCCAGTCCCCTAGCCAGCCCTCGTAAACGATGACCGGGCTGAAGTTCAAGTGCACCTCGTAACCGGCTTCGACGAAGTCGTCGAGGGCGGCGATCCGCTCGTCGATCTTTGATGTGCGGATGTCGACGAGCCGAGAAGTCTCCTTCGGCATGAGGCTGAACCGCACCCGCGTCCGTCCGCGCGGGTCATAGCTGAGCAGATCCGGATTGACGAACTTCGTCGCGAAGCTCGCCTTCGCATTCGGAAGACCGGCGAACAGTTCGACCAGATCGTGAACGTTGTCGGAGACCATGGCGTCCGCTGAGCAGTCGCTGTTCTCGCCGATGTCGTAGACCCAGTCGACCGGGTCGCACTGATTGGGCTCGGGCTTGACGCCCTGACGCCCGGCGTGGCGCTCGAGGTAACCGGTGATCTTCTCGATGTTGGCGAACACCGTGATCGGGTTGGCGTAGCCCTTGCGCCGCGGAACGTAGCAGTAGGCGCACGCCATCGCGCAGCCGTTGGCGGTCGACGGCGCGATCCAGTCACTCGACCGCTCGTTGCGGCGGGCAGACAAGCTCTTCTTCTCGCCCAGGACAAGCGTTTCGCGCTTGATGCGCACCCAGTCCTCGACGTTGCCTTCGTTGCCGTAAAGACCTGGGATCGCCTGGTGCGAAGCGACCTCGATCAGTTCGGCGTCGGGGAACCGCTCCAGCACCTGGCGGGCACGCGGAAACCGTTCGATGTCGGGCTCGTGGTAGATCCGCTTGATGTCGAGGAGACGCTCAGCGAGGCCGGCGGGCACTCGGCGAGTAGGTATGTCGTTTTCCAGCCTGGACGTCATGTCCTTAGCCAACAGCAGCGCAGAGACCGCGATTCCGGTATGCCGTTCCGCGACCTGGCGCGCGGCGTGACACTGGTCACGGCTGAACAGGGATCTCGAACTGTGCGCGGGCGATCTGTTTGGCCAAGGGCACCGCGCGCAGCCGGATAGTCAGCAGACGCCCGCCATCTCAGTCTCATCTGAATCCGACGCAGGAGACTTTTGCTGCCCGCTGTCCGATTCGGCGGCGGTGCCGCGACCCAGCGCGACGGCGGCCGCCACCATCGCGACGACGGCGGCCAGCAGAGCGGGCGTTGCCGAGCCTTTGACCGCCAGATGCTCGCCCAGCACAGCAACGCCGAGCAGTGCCGCGACGACCGGCTCCCCCACCAGCATGATCGGCACCGAGGCCTGCAACGCACCGGCATGGAACGCGGCTTGCTGCACCACCGTCACTGTCACTGCCAGTGCGACCAGCACATACGGCGCTGGTACGGTCAGCAGCCCGTGCCAGCCGCCCACTGCGAAGCGGTGCGTGCAGATCTTGGTCATCACCGCGATCATGCCCAGCAGGACAGCCACGGCGACCGCCAGCAGCGTCGCGCGCACCCGGCCCGTGACACGCCGCGCGACGGCGACGCACACGACAACCAACGGCACGCTCACGCCCAGCGCCAGGGTCCAGGCCGGGATCGCCGGCCGCATGTGGCCCTCGTGCGGCTGACCTACGAGGACGAATATCGCCAGCGCGGCGGTCAACAGCGTCGCCCAGCCCCACTCAGCCCAATGGACGCGTTGCTTGCAGAGTCGCGCGCTCATCGGCAGAGCGAACAGCAGAGACGACACCAACAGCGGCTGTACGAGCAGCAAGGATCCATGCGCCAGCGCGAGGGCCTGAAAAACGTAACCGGCGGCGGCGGCCAGAGTTCCGGCCCACCACAACGGTTGCCGAACCACCGCACCCGTCACCGAAGCGTCAACCACGCCCTGAGCGACCCGCTGGCGGACGACGATGCCGACTGCAGCCCAGAAGGCGGAGAGCAACGCCGAGGAAATCGAGATCGCGTGTAACGTCACCCACTCCATGTTGGCCTTATACCCACCACCGGCCATGCCTAACTCGCGCGGGCGGCCTGGCCGGACTTGCGGGTGTGACGCCGCTCACTTCGAAGTCGCCCGGTCAGTTCCGCAACTGGCCGGCCTCGGTTCAGGCGGCGAACGGATTGTGGCCGGCGAGGAGTTGCTCGACGCGCGCTTCGTCGATGCGAACGCGCACCGTCGCGGCTTCCTGCTGATCGCGGATCACCTTGGCCAGCGTGAAAGCGCTGGAGATGAGGAACAGGACGGTGATCCCGAGGAATAGCCGCTGCCACGGGTCCAGCGGAAGAAAGAAGATGCCGCCGAGAGCGCTGACGGCGCTGATGCCGAAAGCCACGGCGGCTTGAATGAAGAAGGCTGCAGTGTTCTTGGACATGCCGTTGACTGGATTCATGCTTATCAGTCTGCGGTCAGCCGGAACGCCGGCGGATCAGTAAATCTACTCAACGAATGCAGAATCGACGAGCAATCGAATCTCTCTCCGCCCAGCCGCGCCGTCGCTGACAGACGTTAGGTTTCGATCGTGAGATTCCTGCTGGCCGCCTACGGCAGCCGCGGAGACGTCGAGCCGGGCACGGCCGTTGGTGCTGAGCTGCTGCGCCGCGGTCACGACGTGCAGATGGCGGTCTCGCCGCACATGGTGGAGTTCGTGAGGTCCGCCGGGCTGGTTGCGGTTCCGTATGGGCCGGACTCGCAGGGCCTGCTGCACGACGAGAGGTTCATGCGCGATCTGTCGGCCAAGATGCAAAATCCGCTCGGTATTCTGCCGGAGGTCATCGAGCACGCCAACCGGGTCTGTGCGGAGAAAGTTTCCACGTTGACGTCGCTGGTCGACGGTGCCGATGTGATTGTGGCGGGCATCGCCGAGCAAGGAATCGCAGCTATTGTCGCTGACTACGAACAGATTCCGATGGCCGCGCTGCACCTGTTCCCGGCACCACTCTGGTCGTCGGGAGGGCTGTACTCGCAAGTATCCAAGGCCGCCGAGGACGAACAACGCCGTGTGCTGGGCCTGTCGGACCCGGCCCAACGGTCGACGGGGCAACCCGCACCGCTGGAAATCCAGGCCTACGAGCGCTTCTGCTTGCCCAAGGCGGCAGTCGACTGGGTGCAACGCGATGACCGACACCCGTTCACCGGCACACTGACATTGGCGGCGCCGGTGGATGCCGACGACGATGTGTTGACCTGGATTGCGTCCGGACCGCCGCCGATCTATTTCGGCTTCGGAAGTACGCCGGTGGCGTCGTATCAGACGACAGCCGCGATGATCGGCGCAGCCTGTTCGCAACTGGGGCAGCGCGCGCTGATTTGCACCGGTCCCAACGATCTCCGGGACGTGCCGCAAAGCGAGGGATTGAAGATCGTCGGCGCCGTCAATCACGCGGCCGTGCTGCCGGCTTGCCGTGCGGTCGTTCACCACGGCGGCTCCGGCACGACGGCGGCAGCCCTGCGCGCGGGCCTGCCCATGTTGATCCTTTGGCTCTGGCTCGACCAGCCGGTGTGGGCCGCTGCCGTCCAAGAACTCGAAGTCGGTTTCGGGCGGCCCTTCTCGGACACGACTGCAGCTTCTCTGGTCGCTGACTTATCCATGATCCTTCATCCGCAGTACGCGACTAGAGCTCGTGAAGTCGCCGCGCAGATGACGGCGCCAGCGAAAAGCGTTGGCAAAGCTGCAGATTTGCTCGAACAGCTGGCTCGGGCGGGCCGCCCGGATTGACTGGCCGCCGCTGCGCCGGGTGGGGCCGTTGACCGTATCGCGGATGTGCCGACTCGTCCGTCATCGTGGTCCCCCGCTTCCGCGACCACGGCGCGCCCTACACACAGTGCTTAAAGTCTTGACTCATTCCAGACAAGTGCGTCATATTGGCACGGTGTCGTCAACGGCCGACTACGCGGAGCAACTGCGCGGCGCGGATCTGCGTGTGACGCGTCCACGGGTCGCCGTCCTGGAGGCGGTGCGTGCGCATCCCCACGCCGACACCGACACCATTTTCACCGCGGTGCGAACCGGTTTGCCCGAGGTGTCCCGGCAAGCCGTGTACGACGTCCTCAATGCGCTGACCGCGGTGGGTCTGGTGCGGCGTATCCAACCGTTGGGCCTGGTGGCCCGCTACGAGTCCAGGGTCGGCGACAACCACCATCACGTCGTGTGCCGGTCCTGCGGGGTCATTGCGGACGTGGACTGCGCGGTCGGGGACGCCCCGTGCTTGACCCCGTCCGACGATGCCGACATTTTGGATGGCTTCGTGCTGCACGAAGCCGAAGTCATTTACTGGGGCCTGTGCCCTGACTGTTCGACTGGGTGATCTCGATCAGAACCAGTAAGACCGCAGCCTCATCACCACCACTGGAAAGGAAAGCAGTGTCCTCCGATACATCCCACAGCCGCCCCTCGAGCCCAGAAACCGAGACAGCCAGCACCAGTGAAAGTGAGAACCCGGCGATCCCGTCGCCCACGCCGAAAGTGCATGGTGCGCTGCGTAACCAGGACTGGTGGCCCGAACAGATCGATGTGTCCAGGCTGCACCCGCATACACCTGCGGCCAACCCGCTCGGTGAAAGTTTCAACTACGCCGAGGAGTTCGCCAAGCTCGACGTCGAGGCACTCAAGGCGGACGTCGCCTCGGTGTTGACCACCTCACAGGACTGGTGGCCCGCCGACTACGGCCACTACGGCGGCCTGATGATCCGGATGAGCTGGCACGCGGCAGGCACCTACCGGATTTACGACGGCCGCGGTGGCGCCGGTCAGGGCCTGCAGCGGTTCGCTCCGCTCAACAGCTGGCCGGACAACGCCAACCTGGACAAGGCTCGCCGGCTGCTGTGGCCGGTCAAGAAGAAATACGGCAGCAAGATCTCCTGGGCGGACCTGCTAGTCCTGGCGGGCAACGTAGCGCTGGAGTCGATGGGCTTCCAGACCTTCGGTTTCGCTTTCGGACGCGAAGACGTGTGGGAGCCGGAGGAGGTCCTGTTCGGCGAAGAGGACACCTGGCTGGGCACCGACAAGCGGTATTCGGAAGGCAAGCGGGACCTCGCCCAGCCTTTCGGTGCGACCACCATGGGTCTGATCTACGTCAATCCTGAAGGGCCGGAAGGCAAACCCGATCCCGTCGCCGCAGCCCACGACATCCGTGAGACGTTCGGCCGGATGGCGATGAACGACGAGGAAACCGCGGCGCTGATCGTCGGCGGTCACAGCTTCGGCAAGACTCACGGGGCCGGTGACGCCGAATTGGTGGGACCCGAACCGGAGGGCGCCCCCATCGAGCAGCAGCAGCTGGGCTGGAAGAGCTCATATGGCACCGGTAAGGGGAAAGACGCCATCACCAGCGGTCTGGAAGTGGTGTGGACCTCAACGCCGACCAAGTGGGGCAACGGCTATCTGCAGAACCTGTACGGCTACGAGTGGGAGCTGACCAAAAGCCCGGCAGGTGCATGGCAGTTCACCACCAAAGACGGTGCCGGTGCGGGCACCATCCCGGATCCGTTCGACGGCCCGGGGCGCGCCCCGACCATGCTGGTCACCGACATCGCATTACGCGAAGACCCGATCTACCGCGAGATCACCCAGCGTTGGCTCGAGCACCCCGAGGAGTTGTCCGACGCGTTCGCCAAGGCCTGGTACAAGTTGCTGCACCGTGACCTCGGGCCGATCACGCGGTATTTGGGGCCCTGGATTCCCGAGCCGCAGCTGTGGCAGGACCCGGTGCCCGCCGTTGACCATGAACTCGTCGACGAGCAGGACGTCGCTGCCCTGAAGAGCAAGGTGCTCGAATCCGGCCTGTCCGTTGCTCAGCTGGTCAAGACGGCGTGGGCGTCGGCGGCGAGCTACCGCAACACCGACAGACGCGGCGGCGCCAACGGCGCCCGTATCCGTCTTGAACCGCAGCGGGATTGGGAGGTCAACGAGCCCGCCATGCTGGCAGAAGTGTTACCGGTACTCGAGCAGATCCAACAGGATTTCAACGGCTCGGCCTCCGGCGGTAAGAAGATCTCCCTGGCTGACCTGATCGTGCTGGCCGGGTCTGCGGCGGTGGAGAAGGCGGCCAAGGATGCCGGTCACGAGGTGACGGTGCCGTTCACGGCCGGTCGCACGGATGCCACCCAGGAGAACACCGACGTGGAGTCGTTCGCGGTGCTCGAACCGCGGGTCGACGGCTTCCGCAATTACGTGCCTCCCGGCGAAAAGGCTCAGCTGGAGCAACTGTTGTTGGAGCGGGCGTATCTGCTCGGTGTGACAGCGCCGGAGCTGACGGTGCTGATCGGCGGCCTGCGCGCGCTCGGTGCCAACTACGGCGGCGCCAAGCACGGCGTCTTCACCGACAGGCCGGGCGTGTTGACCAACGACTTTTTCGTCAACTTGCTCGACATGGGCACGGAGTGGAAGCCGTCGGAGACCGCGGAGAACGTCTACGAGGGTTACGACCGGGCCACGGGCTCACCGAGGTGGACCGCCACCGCCAACGACCTTGTCTTCGGGTCGCATTCGGTGCTGCGGGCCCTGACGGAGGTGTACGCGCAAGACGACGCCGAAGCCAAGTTCGTCGCCGACTTCGTGGCGGCCTGGGTCAAGGTGGTCAACAGCGACCGGTTTGACGTGAAGTAGCACGACAGCTCTAAACGCCCCGCGAGCGCCGGTCCGGGTGCGGCCGCTACCCCACTCTGACCGCGTCGCCTGATTCATCGACGGGGCACCGGTCGGTTCGCCGCGACCGGTGGGCCCGCGCGATCCGCAGCAGTATGGACGGGCGCAGCAGCCGAACCGGTGGGTCGATCATTCCGATGACCCGCATGAACTGGCCGGCGACGGTCGGGTCGGTTTCCGAAGCGGTCAGCACGTGCTCCAGGTACGCGTTGGTGACCCGCATCGATGCCGGCCGTGGTCCGACCACCTCCGGAAGGGTCAGGTCGGACCCGACGGCCGTCTGCCAGGCGACTCGGACCTGTTTGGCGCTGGCACGGAAGAAGCGTCGCGGCAGATCCTGTGCTGCGCGGCGCAGACAATCGCCCAACACGGTCGCTTCGATGGCAGCGATTGTCATGCCTTGTCCGTAGATGGGGTTGAAGCTGCAGATCGCGTCGCCGAAGACAAGGAGGCCGTCGGGTGTTCGGCGCATCTTGTCGTAGCGCCGCCACCGGTTGGACGGGACGCGGTGGTGGGCGACATCGCCCAGTGGCGTGGCCGTTCGAATTGCGCGCAGCGCGTGAGCCGGCGCGAACCCCGATACGAACCGCAGCATGTCGGCAGGTGCGGTGGGCGGCTCGAGCCCCGCCATGGCGCCAACGCCGAACATCCAGGTGTCGTTCTCGTACTGGAAAAGGCCGAACATCTTCGGCCGGCCGGGTTCCGGGAACCGGGCGATCATGTGTTCTGCGACAGCTCCGGGCGCGAGGTGAAGGAGCTGACAGGTATAGGCGAGGTGCACCATCAACTCGTCCTCGGGAGGGCGGCCATAGCCCAGTTCGGCCAGAAAGTTCGGCGTTCGGGAACCGCGTCCGGTCGCGTCGACGACCAGGGCGGCGGTGATCGTCGCTTCTCGGGGATTGGACCGGTCGACCACGCGTACGCCCGTGACGCGATCACCCGTCGGTGTCGCGGTCAGGCCGACCACATCGTGGCCGTCGAGGAAGGTGACGTTCGGCATGGCCAGCACCCGCCGCCGAACATTCCATTCGAGGAACGGGCGGCTCACAAACGACACCGACATCGACAGGTTGCTCGGCGCGGTGCCGGATCTGATTATCTGATGTCCGCCAATCGCAACGCTCACCTTCGAAAAGTCGCCGTCATCCCAGCTCACCACCCCGCCGGCGCGCAGCTCTTGAAGGAAATCGGGGAACAACTCGTCGAGAATCTGCGTCCCGCGCGCCTGAATGGCGTGTATTTGCCTACCCTGAGGGACGCCTCGCCGGTTGACCGGTGCTGTAGGCAGCACGTCTCGCTCGACCACGGTGATGTTTCGGTAGAAGTCGGCAAGCACCCTGGCGGCCAGCAGCCCGCCCATGCTGGCGCCGAGAACCACGGCATGCTCACCCAGTACCGCCCGTGCGGTCACAGTCGTTCCATCTCGCGCGACATTCTGGCGGCCTCGAAATAACTGGACTCATGTCGACGGCAGTGTGGCCGCGGCTGTGTCAGCGCGGTGAGGGCCCGGACCAGTTCGGTGATCAGGTGTGCGTCCAGCCTCCGGCGGCCTGCCGCGAGTGGTGCAGCCGCTGCTGTGCTGAGTGCAACGTGATATTCGGTGATCAGAACCGGTGCCGGTGTCCGTGCCCAGCCGACAGCCCGTGCAGAACTGCACTTCACGTCTGCGGTTGCCAGCGGTGCCGATATCGAACGTGACATGGCGATTTCTCCTTGTGCGTGATGTGCCGGAACGTGTCGTGCCCAGGGTCTGAAACCGACCGTCAATCCAGCGTCAATGAGCGCGCAATCGCCGTCGCCCGGGGAGCAACCTGCTGAAACGCTGTTAGCATTAGCCGGGGCACAACGGTCACCAGGAGACGCGATGACCACCGACCAGCCCGGCGTGTCGGTCTCGGTTCGCGTGCTGGGTGAGATCAGTATTGACGCCGGCGGCACGGTGGTCGCCTTGCCCGACAGCATGCGGGCGGTGGCGCTGTTGGGGTGGCTGGCTACCCATGCCGGGTCGCGGAGCCGTTCGGAGATCGCCTCGGCGCTGTGGCCGGATGTTTCCGATTCTGCTGCGCGAAGCAGCGTACGGACGGCGCTGTGGGCGCTGCGTCGCGCTTTCGGTGAGCACGCCGATGCCGTACTGGACACCTCGCGAAATCGCATCGGCTTGCGCAACGTCGACGTGGATGTCGTGCGATTCGACGATCTTCTCGCTCAGCGCCGCCTGGAAGATGCATTGGCGATGTCATCGGGCGTGCTGCTGGCCGGCCTCGATGACGAGTGGGCGATCATCGCGCGAGAGAACCACCGCGACAAGGTGATTGCGCTGCTCACCGATCAGTCTGACCAGGCGGCCGCTAACGGCGATCCCACTTCGGCGGTCGAGTGGGCCCGCCGCGCCGCGGAGTTGAATTCGCTTTCGGAGACATGCGCACGGCTGCTGATGCGCCGCTACGACGAGGCCGGCGACTGCTCGCTGGCCCTGGCGGTGTACGCCCGGATAGTCGACCGCCTGCGCCACGAATTGAAGATCGCCCCCGCGGACGAGACCTGGCAGCTGGCCGAAAAGATTCGCGGCCGTCAGCAAAGGCAACATCGAAAGATGCGCGCTGCCACGGAGTTCCGCCGGCTGGCGACGACTCCGCTCATCGGCAGGGACGGGGAGCTCCGAGCGCTTGGACAGGCCTGGCGCGCAGCACGTTTCGGTGACGGTGGCGTAGCGGTCGTGCGCGGCGAGCCCGGCATCGGAAAAACTCGTCTGGTCGCCGAGCTCACTGAATTAGCCGGCCACACTGGCGGCTTGATTGCAATCGGCACCACTTCCATGATCGGTTGTCCGCCGTACTGGCCGTGGGCCGAGCTGGCCGCCGGCCTGCTGCGCGGCCTGGGTGGCGTTCCTGAGCGCGAGCCGTTCACAACAGCGCTCGCTCCCCTGCTGCCGACGCTGATTCAGCCGGCGGCACCTGGGCCTCCTGATTTCGAGCAGGCCAGGCTCACCGAAGGATTGATGGATCTGCTGGCTTACGCGGCGACGCAAGCGCCGGTGCTGGCGGTCCTGGAGGACATGCACGGCTGCGACGAGGCCAGCGCGGTTGTGCTCACGCGCGCGTGTCGGCGAGTGCAGATGCTGCCGGTGCTGCTGGTGTGGACGCGCCGCAACCGTCCGCTGCCGGCCGCGCTGGCCGACGTCGAGGAACACGCGCGCCACTGCGCGGCGCTGGTGGCTGACGTCGACCTAAAAGCTCTCGAGCCCAACGAGATTGCCGAGATTGCTCGCAACGCCGGGGTGGTCGACAGCGATGCGATCGGCACCGTAGTGGCGTCGGCCGACGGCAACGCGCTCTTGGCGGTCGAGGCATCTCGCGCGATCGCGCGCGGGGATGCGGCCATCGCTGAGGGGCTGCGCTCCACCGTACGGGCCGCCCGAAGGCATCTGTCGGCACATTCGCGGGCTTTATGTGAGGTGATGGCGGTGGCGGGGCGCGCGTTACCGATCGAAGACGCCCGCCGTCGGGCCGGCACGCGCGACGACGCCGAGTTCGACGCAGCGTTTCAGTCGGCAAGCGACGCGGGACTGTTGCAAGTGGTCGATGGAGCAGTCGGTTTCCGGCATGCGTTGGTTCGCGATGCCTACTATGCCGACCTGCCGGAGTTACAGCGAATCAGGCTGCACGGCGCCGCTGCTCGTGACCTCGGCGAGAACGGTGAACCGGAACTTGCCGGTGAGGCCGCTAGGCATCTGCTGACCGCCGGTGATCGTAACGGGGCGGCCGAGCTTCTGGTGCGTGCCGCAAACCACGCGATGTCGCTGGGGGCGTTGAGCCGCGCGGAGGAATTGCTTACCGAGGCTGCCGCTCTGCAGCCCGCCAGTGTTGACATCTTGCTCGACCTTGCCGGGGTGGCCGCGCACCGAGGTATGGCCGACGCGGCGCAGACGCGGTTCGAACGGGCGGTCACCGGCCTTGACGCAGTCGACGATCGGCTTGGTGTGGCGAGTGCGCACATCCGCTGGGCCGAATGGAATACCGGCCCGCTCTGCCGTCCCTTGATTGCCCGGCAGGCTGTCAGCAAGGCGCTGGAAGTGATTGACACCGCGGGTGTCTCGGCATTGCGGCTGCGGCTGCAGGCGCAGGCGTTTCTCGCGCTGTGCGAGGCGATGGCCGGCGACCCGCACGCCTGCGAGCAGCTGCTGGACAGCATCGACGCGCAATGCCGGCGGTTGCCCACCGACCCGATCCGCGAAATCCGCTGCCATATCGCGCGCACCCTCGCGCACATCCGTCAGGGCCGCTTCGACGAAGTCGGCGATGCGGGACGGGCGGCCGCGGCAATCGCCCGCTCGATCGGACGCCTTGATCTGATGTACGGATCGCTGCTGAACTCCGCGGCCGGCCTGGCGTCGGTGGGTGCGTACCGCGAGGCCCTTCAACTGCTCGATGAGATCGGGACAATGCCCAGCGCGGGCGCACTGCCCCTGGCGATCGAGGCCGACGTGCAGTTGTCGCGCGCCTGGCTGATGTCGCGCCTGGGCCGGCATGCGGAGGCGATCCGGGTGGCCAGATCAACCCAGCGGTTGGCGAAGCGAATCGGCGGACCAGAACTCGCCGCGACCGCCGACGCCGAGACAGGCCGAATACTGCTGCGCGCCAATTGTTACGACGAAGCCGAGGAGGACCTCGCGCGGGCTCTAGACAGCGGAAGCACCACTATCGGACGGCCCTTGGCCCGGCTGCAGCGCGCGGAAGCGCTGACCAGATCGGGGCGCCTCGCTGATGCGCAACACGAACTCGCGGCCACGGCGCTGGAGCCGGTCGGGCGCATCGACTGGCCTGACACCCTCGTCGCGCGAATGGCGCGGGTGCGCGGGTTGATCGCTACGGCGCGAGGTGACCGCAGGACGGCTCAACGTTGTCTGCAGCAAGCGGCCGCCGGGTGGCGCCGGCGCCTCGCCGCTGCCGATGCCACCGGATCAACCGCCGCGCTGGCCGATTTGGGGCGGCCAGTGATCGGTCAGATCTCGCCGACCGAAGAGCTTGATGCGGTGGTCGCCGATCTCGCCCAACTCGACACCGGGAGTAACCATGCCAAGCTTTGACGATTCGACACAGACCTCCGCCACGCCAGAAGACGTGTGGATGTTGCTTTACGACCCCGTGCGGTTCCCCGAGTGGTGGACCGGAATCGCGTCAACCATCCCGGGTGGCGACGCGGACTACACCATGTTCGTCGAGGGTTATCCCGACTTCCCGATGCCGCAGACCTTGGATGCGCGCCCGCACGATCGGCGAGTCACCATCTCCTGCATGGTGTCTGATCTGATCTTTCAATGGGATCTTGAACCCGTCGACGACGGTGGCACGAAGATCTGCGTGCATGTCGACATCCCTGACGCCGAATCCGCGCGCTTGGACATGCAGCGCGACGTGATCGGGTCTTCGCTGCGCAGGCTCGGTCAGCTCGCAGCGGCGGGATAAGCGGTTACGGTTAGGTGCTGACTCGACGAAAGATGAAGCATTGCAGTCACTTTCGTGGCTATTGCTGCGCATCAACTGCGTCCGGTACGGTGCGCTCATGTCCGATCGCAACCGCCGCTTCCTGCTCCGCCAACGACCGACCGGGCGCATCGGACCGGACACCTTCGAGCTCAGTGAGCAGGCGGTGCCCGAAATCGGGGACGGTGAGGCGCTCGTGAGCATCGAGTGGATCTCACTGGATCCGACCAATCGTGCGTGGATCAACGACACACCGACCTACCTGCCACCGGTCGGCGTCGGCGAAGTGATGCGCGGACTCGGACTCGGCAAGGTTGTCGCGTCGAACAACCCCAGATACCCGGTCGGTCGAACCGTGCAGGGTCTGGTCGGTTGGCAGGAGTACGCGGTCGCGTCCGACGCGGTGCCCTTGCTGCCGGTCGACGTCGCCGACGGCGTCTCGCCCAGCGCCTACCTCGGCGCACTGGGGATGACCGGGCTGACCGCCTGGATCGGGATCCGCGACATCGGCAAGCCGAAGCCCGGTGAGACGGTGGTTGTGTCGGCAGCGGCGGGCGCGGTCGGGTCGGTCGCGGGACAGCTCGCCAAAGCCGACGGCGCGCGGGTCGTCGGGATCGCCGGCGGCCCCGAGAAGTGCGCACTGCTCACTGACCGGCTCGGCTTCGACGCCGCCGTCGACCACCGCGCTGCTGACTGGGCAGCCCGGCTCGCCGCGGCGACGCCCGACGGCATCGACGTCGACTTCGAAAACGTCGGCGGCGACATCATGGACGCGATCTTCGCCCGGCTCAACGACCGCTCGCGCGTGGCGCTCTGCGGCCTGATCTCCGGCTACAACTCCGCCGACCCGCCGCCCGGACCGCGCGCCTTCGGCAACCTTCTCGTTCGGCGCGCAACGCTGCGGGGATTTGTCGTCCTGGACCATTTCGGCCGTGCGTCCGAGGCGATCAGCGAGATCGCCGGCTTGATCGCACAGGGCAGCCTCACGCCGCTCGAGACCGTCGTCGAGGGTTTCGAGCAGCTGCCGACGGCGATCAACATGCTGTTCGACGGCCAGAACGTCGGCAAGCTGGTCGTCAAGCTTTCCGGCTGAGCCAGAGTCGGCGCCGACGGTCAGCGACCGCCCCGCCGTGCCCGGCGGTGACACGCCGCCCCCGCCGGACGGCGGTTGGCAGCGCATGGCAGCGCCGAGGGTGGAGTTGGCAGTGGCCCGCGCCCAACAATCGGGGCATGACCAGCGAATACATCTCAACTACCGCCACCGCGTCCACCAACCAGCGCTGGCGACCGATAGGCGCCGATCTGGCATTCTGGAGTCTTGCCGGGGCTACGGTCGCGCTCTTGTCTGAACCGCTCGGCCGTTGGTGGCGCGTGCCATCGACGGCACTGCTCGCCGGCGGATTGGTGTTCGTCGTCGGCGGTGCAGGTCTGTGGCTGGGGTTGCGCCAGATCTCCCCGACACCGCGGCGTCTGCTCACCGTATTCGGCGCAGCGAACCTGCTGCTGGCGCCGGCGTTGTGGGCGGTCGCGTTGTGGCACTTGCTGCCAGTTGCCCCGGCAGGCAATTGGGCGTTGGCCTCGGCCGGCGATGTTGCGCTGCTTCTCGGCGCCTGGCAGCTGATCGTGTCCCGTCGCGCCTAACCGTGGCAGCTAACGCTGCGCCTCGCGCACCTTGTAGGTCGACGGCCAGGATTTGCGGCTGTCGTCGCCGACCAGCGGCGTTCCCAAGCCCCCGACTTTGACGTCGTAGGCTTCCTGGCCGGCACCGACTTCACGGTCGGCGTGTTGCTGAGCCAGGTAGTACAACTCGTCGATCGTCGCTTCGCCATAAGCGACGAAGGTGGTTTTGCGGGGTGCATCGTCGGCGCGGACGGTCGTCGGCTCAGGCAACAGCCGGGGCGCCAGTGCAGCCAAGCCCAGCAACACGAACGGGATCACCCAGTAGCAGACGAACGACAGCGGTGTCTTCTCCTCCAGAATGCTGGTATCCGCGTGCGCGAGCGGGGCGATAGCCGACGACACTGTCATCCCGGCGAAGGCGGCAGTCCAAATCCAGGTCAATTGAGTGGTGATGCGAATGAACGACTCACTGCTGACCACCGTCGCGGGCTGGCCCACTTCGGCGAATCCGCGCACGAACGGCTTGCCGGTCAAGACACCGGTCAGCGCGACCAGAAATAGCGCGGCGCTGCTCAGCGGCTGCGCCCACCGCTCGGCGAAGGGGTTCGACCACACCGACAGCGCGGCGAGCACCGCGAACGTGGCGACGGCGCCAAGCTCGAGAATCTGCCCGGGCGCCCGTCTGACACCGCCGACCACCGCAGCAGCGATCGCAATGGCCAGCGCCACCAGCGCCGCTGACGCAAAAGGAACCGTGGCAGGAACATTGCCGACGAGCACCCAATAGACGATCCACGGCGCAAAACCAACCAGGATGGCCACGGTAGACAAGTGTATGGGTGAGACAGGTTGTTCGAAGGCGATGGGGTGAGGCGAAATTGAGCGATTCACACCCGCGCATCGGAGCGGCGGATCCGCAGTCGTGGTCGTTTCAGCTGTGGTGCGACATCGCGCCGACGTTCGCGGCCATTCTGCGGCATCCGTTCTTGGCAGGACTCACTGACGGCAGTCTCGACGCGGCGATCTTCGCCCACTATGTCGGACAGGACGTTCACTATCTGCGCGCTTATGCGCGCGCGCTCGCGTTGGTTGCGGCCAAAGCGCCCACCTTGGCCGACACTGCGTTGTTCGCCCGCCACGCAGCCGAGGTGTTCGACGTCGAACTGGCCTTACATGCCGTGCTGCTGCCCGAGCTCGGGCTGGCCGCAGGCGATGTCGACGCGGCTCCGGTGACGCCGGCGACCCAGGCGTACACCAGCTATCTGTTGGCGACCTGTTACGGCGGGAGCTTCGCCGACGGGTTGGCCGCGGTCCTGCCCTGCTACTGGATCTATGCCGAAGTCGGGGTGGACCTGGCCCGGCGAGGATCCGCCGATCGTCGCTATCAACGCTGGATCGACAGTTATGGCGGCGACGAATTCGCCACGACGGTCAGTCAGGTGCTGGAGCTGGCTGACCGGATCGGACCGACCTTGACCACAGCCGACGAGGCGGTTGCCCGGGCGCACTTCGCCACCACCGCGCGTTATGAGTGGATGTTCTTCGACGCCGCCTACCGGCGCGACCAGTGGCCTGTTTAACGGCCGTTATGAGCCGGCCGGTGACCGGCTGCGATCAGGACGACGAGCCCAGTGCTGCCAGTGCCGCGTCGTAGTCCGGCTCGCTGGCGATCTCGGGCACCAGTTCGGTGTAGGAGACGTTGCCGTCGGAACCGATCACCACGATCGATCGCGCGAGCAGCCCGGCCATCGGACCGTCGGCGATGGTGATGCCGTAGTCCTCGCCGAAGCTGTCACGAAACGCCGATGCCGATTTGACGTTCTCGATGCCCTCCGCGCCGCAGAACCGCTGCTGGGCGAACGGCAGATCCTTCGACACGTTAACCACAGCCACACCACCTCCGGCGGCGCGTTCGTTGAAGGTCCGCACGCTGGTGGCGCAAACGGGCGTGTCCACGGACGGAAAGATGTTCAGCAACACCGGTTTGCCGCGGAAGTCTGTGCTGCTCACCGGGCCGAGGTCGGTGCCGGTCAAGGTGAATTCGGGAGCCGCCGAGCCGACCGCGGGCAGTTCGCCAACCGTGTTGATCGGATTACCGCGCAACGTTATCTGTGCCATGGGCATAGTCTGCCAACACCGCCCGGCCGCCGGTGACGAGGGTAGGACAGTTTCTTGGTTCACCGGTGGTGAACGACTCGATTGGTGAAGCATCTCCGATGACCAACGGCGGAACAGCACCCGGACGCGGGTCGGCGGTGCAGAGGATGAGCAGGCACTGCGTGTAAGTTGACGACTTCGGGCCTATGTCGCCGAGGAGGCCAATCATGCCGGAGGCGGGTATCGCGACGCTGGTCGCTTTGTTCGCCGCACTCGCGTCGGCGATCGGCAGTGTGGTGCGTCAACGTTCGGCGCAGGAGATCACCGACGAAGAGGTCGGCCACTTTGCGCTGTTCGGGAAATCTTTGCGCGACACCCGTTGGTGGCTGGGCAGTGGCGGCGCTATCACCAACTACGCCTTGCTGGCCGTGGCGCTGGGACTCGGATCCGTGACGTTGGTGACGGCGCTGCAGGTGACGGCGCTGCTGTTCGCGATGCCGATATACGCGCGGCTGACCCATCACCGAGTCACCCGTTGGGAGTGGACCTGGGCGGTGCTGCTGGCCGTCGCGCTGGCGCTGTTCGTCGCAGTCGGCGAGCCGAAGGCCGCGCACTCGCGGGGCACGCTGACGGCCTGGCTCATCGTGGCTGCGGTGGCGGTTCCGCTGCTGGTGTTATGTGTGCTGGGTGCCCGGGTGTGGCAGGGCCGGCCGGTGGCGGCGGTGCTGCTTGCGGTGGTGGCGGGCTCGTCGCTGGCGGTGTTGGCCGTGCTGACCAAAGGTGTCGTTGACACCCTTGGCAATGGCTTTGGTGCTGTTCTGCGCATGCCTGAGCTGTATGCGTACCTGCCCATTGCGGTGGCGGGGATGATCTTTCAGCAGTCGGCGTTCCGCGCCGGTGCGTTGACCGCGTCGATGCCGACTGTGACGGTGGTCGAGCCGGTGGTGGCGTCGGCGCTCGGGGTGATGGTGCTCAACGAAACGTTGGACGCGCATGGACCGCGGATCCTCGCCCTGGCGGGTGCTGCAGTGGTGGTGATTTTCGCGACCTGGGCCCTGGCTCGCGGCAAAGCCGCGACGATGGCTGCCGGCACCGGACAAGACGCCCGCAGAGCCGACGAGTCTCCGAGTCAGGTCACAGCGCCGACTCGTGCAGAGCAAGGCTGACGAAGACGTAGGCCATGCACAACAGCAGATTCAGCGCTGCCACGATCAGGCCCGCAATGACCAGGCAGTGAACGACGCACCGCCGACCGCGCTCGAATCTCGCGTGCCGCTCCTGGCGTTTGAGTTCCGCCGCGCACAGTGCGAACCTGACATCGAACAGCTCGTCTGAGCCGAACGGCGCGCCCGCCGCTATCTGCTGAAGCCGGGCCGGTGCGATGCCGACACCGACGCCGGCGAAGCGCCTGCTGATCTGACGCGCGCGCCTGCGGCTCAGTGGCTGGTCCCCGAACCGGAACCGCTGCGACCGTCCGCCCCACTCGTCGGCCCATGCCCACGGCGTTGACGAACTCGTCATGGGTCCTCACTCTAGATCGAATCCGGTGGTCAGCGCAGCGATCCGCCCGGAATCGAACCGGCGCTCTGCATTGCCAACCGTGCACACCGCGAAGCGTTGCGCTTCAATCGAATTGCGCGCGCAAGCCGAGCGAAGAGAAATTCGTCACATAGCGGGACAACAGGTTTTCCGGCCAGCGCCCTGGGTAGGCGTCACCGAGGCGTCGGGCACGCCAGAGAACACAAACACGAACACACCCGAGGGGGATCGTTGACTTCATCTACGACCACCACGCTGCTTGCGCAACTTCGCACCGTGCTGGATTTGACCAACACCGAAATCCAAGTTGCCGAAACGCGGGTCGCCCAGGCGCGCACCGAGGCGGTACGCCGAGAACTGACCGAGAACGCCGCCAACGGGCGCGACAGGGCGGAAGCTATCGAGGCGGCAATTCGCGACCTGGGCGGCTTTCCGGACGTAGTCGGGCCGTTCTTGGGCCGGGCGGCAGCCGCTGTGAAAGCGCTGACCGAACAGGCTCAACCGTTCGACGAGGCGCTGCTGGGAGATCTGGCGCTCGAGGACCAGTTGCTTGACCGGTCTCGTTACATCAAAGCCCTCGCCGTGGCCACCAAACAGACCGACATCGAGAAGCTTGCGACGCGCCTTATCACGGCGCACTCTGCGACGGTGGATTGGCTGACCACCGTGCTGGCCGAGGACGCGCTCGGCGGTCCTGCCGCCCTGCAGCGGACACCGGTACAAGCGGCCGCCGGGTCGGTGGTGAAGTTGGTGAACCTGCCGCTCAACTGGTCGACCCGCGGAGTCGACCGCGCCGTGGAAGCCGTTCGCTCCACCCGGCCGGCGCTCAAAGAGCTGGTCAGTCGGGGCGCTCACGCGGGTGACGTGGCAGCCAGAGCGGCCGTCGCCGCCCGAGACGTCGCGTTGGAGACCGCGGAGAAGGTCATCCGCGTCGACGGCAGCGAAGAGGCCGCCGACAAGTTGCACGCCGCGCGCAGCCGAGTCGGTGTGCTCAACTCCGACGAGCTTCCGATCAAGGGTTATGACGACCTGAACCAGACTCAAGCCGTGGCAGCGGTCAAAGACATCACCGACGCTGCGGACATTCGCGTCATCATCGCCTACGAGGAGGCGCACCGGAACCGGCAGCGAGTCGTGTCCGCCGCGCAGACCCGACTGGCCGATCTTGCCAAAGAGGCCATCGGCGTCAACTGATACGGCTGTTCAGGCCCCCGGGGACGGACGGGTTTCACCCCCCGTCCATCCTCGGGGGTCAGCTTTTCGGCGGCTGGCCACCAACTTCGTCTTGGTACTTCTTGACCATGTGGTCGATCGCCTGCAGTTGGGTCTGTGCGAGGCCTTCTCGCTGCTCGCCGGCGCGCCCGGCGGCGTCGATCGTCGATTGCGCCAGGCCCTGAAAGTGCGGCATCACTTCGGCGGCGAACAGTTCGGCGGACCGCCTGGTCGCCGCCGGGTTCGCCCACTCATGGCCCATCTGCAGCAGGCAGCCGAACCCGCCGGACTGATCCCACAACCGCTGCACCTGCGCACGCGCCTGCTCAGGTGTGCCGATCAAGCCGGCCCCGTTGTCGTTGATCATGGCGATCATTTCGTCGAGCCGGTCACCGGGCATCGTCATCTGCGGAAAAGCCGCGATCCGCTGGAAATACCGGAACCACGATTCGATGCCGAACTTCACCTCAGCGCGGGCCTGCTCTTCGGTCTCGGCGAGATGGAACGGGCTGACCAGGCTCCAGTTCTTTCGGTCGACCCGCGTGCCGAAAGCCGCGGCGCGTTCCTCGACGATGCCCCAGTGGTAGGCCAGCGCATCGAATCCTTCGATCGTCAGCGTCGCGCCGATGGACAGCAGGCCGACGCCGTATTTGCCGGCCAGACGTGCTCCGGTCGGTGAGGCGACGGCCGCGACGGCCAGCGGGATACCGCCCTCTGAATACGGCGCCAACTGCAGACGCGCGTCGAACAGTTCGTGCGTGGCGGTTTTGGCGGTCACCGTCTCCCCCGCCAGCAATCGCGCGACGATGTCGAGGTTGGTCTCCAGCAGCTCGCGGGTGTCGGTCGGTGTCAGCCCGATCATGGCCGAGTCGGTAGGCAGTGAACCCGGGCCCACCCCGCCGATCACCCGTCCGTGAGTGAGATGGTCGAGCAGCATCAGTCGGTCGGCCACCCACAACGGGTTGTGGTAGGCCAGCGAGATGACTCCGGTGCCGAAGCGGATCCGCTTGGCGCGCTGCGCGGCCGCCGCGATGAAAATCTCGGGAGAACTGATGATCTCGCTGCCCGCCGAATGATGTTCGCCGAACCACACCTCGTCGAAGCCAAGAGCGTCGAGGTGCTCGGCGAATTGCAGATCACGCTGCAATGCCAGCGTCGGGTTGGTGCCTGCGCGGTGAAACGGTGCGATGAAATAACCGAACCTGAGCTTCGTCATCGAGCTCCCCTTGCCGTCGCGTTGCGGAGAACCTTAACGCCGGCGACCGCGGCCCGGTAGTGAACGCGTTGGCCCGGTGCGGACATCTCGGACCGACGACAGGACCGTTCGTCTCGCGGCCGGGTCAGACCGGCCGGACGCCGGGCGCGCGAACCACCATCGGGACAGCCGGAAAGTAGGCGGCCATCTCCGATCGACATTTCCGCAGCGCGGCGGTACCAAAACCCCGCTTGCGGTATTCCGGATGAATCCAGACGCGCACGTTCACCTCGCCACCGATGAGCTCCCCGAACACCATCCCGACCTTGCTGGTGCCCTCCTCCGCGACGAACCACGCCGCTTCTTCAGCCGCCACCCGTTCCAGCGCTGAGCGGATCTCGTCATCGAGCAGTCCGGCGGGCCCACCCGAGCCGTCCCCGGCGGCGCCGATCTCTTGGGTGCGCGCGGCGAAGATGTCGCGATCGCGTTCGCCGTCGAACCCACGCAGGAGCAGGGACTGTCCCGAGCTGGCCGGCCGCTCGTTCAGGGTGAAGCTCAGCTGGCTGTTGAGGTCGTCGAGTTCAGCGGCGATCTTTCGCCGTGCGTTCTTGGTGAGTTGTTCGAACGAGATCGCCATCACCGCTTCGCCGCCGAGCCGCGAGGTGCCGAGCAGAGCCGCGATCGCCGCCACTGCGGCGGCACTGTCCTCGGCCTCGACGATCACATCGAGCACTTCGTGCCGGCGTTCGAGCGCGTTGAGCAGCGCGTCTGCGATTTCTCGGCGGTCGGCGGTGCGGTCATGGTCGGTCATGACGCAAGCCTAGGGCAGGGCACGACGGACGCAACTTCCCTGATTCGAAAAGCGAGCTCGGATATGGTTGAAGAAACCCCGATCTCGACCTAGGCCGGTGAACTGATGCGCTACAACCCTCCGCCGAACTGGCCGAAGCCGCCTGCAGGCTGGTCGCCGTCCGCTGAGTGGTCGCCGGACCCGTCATGGCCGCAGCCACCGCCGGGCTGGCAACTGTGGGTCGACGACGGCTCGGCCGCGAGCAAGTCGACGTCGGCGCTGAGCCGCCTGGAAAATGCCAGCAGCGACGACGACGAGTACTTCGGCGACGACCGCGCGTGGTCGGAGGATTCCGGCCGGCTTCCGGCTCGCGGCCAGGTGAACGCCGACGCAACAGAGGCGGCGTCCTCGTCCACCGAGGTGGCTCCCGAGGACCTGACTGGGCAGCACGTGGGGCGCCGGGTGACCGTCAAATGGGGTGACGAACACAAGTACGACATCGGGACGATCGTCGCTATCTCATCGGATGGAACGGCGATCAACGTCAAACTCGCCGGCTTGCAAGCGCCGGTCTCCTTCCCGCGCGAAGCGTCCCGCCGGACGGCGGACGATCCCCGCATCTACGTCTGGAACTGAACGACCCAGGCACCGCCGTGATGGCATCATCGCGGTATGGGTCTGCTCTTCCGGCTGGCGGAGTTCCTCATCCTGGTGCTGCCGCTATCCGGCGTCATCATCGCTGCGGTCAAGGCGTTCACCGCCAACCGGCGGCGAGCCGCAGACTCACCCAGTCCCCCGCGCGCAGCAGATGCGGACGGCTCACCGGTGCGCTCCGGTGACAGCCAAGCCGCGCAATGGGCGTCGATCAGACGCGTCGTCGAGGAACATCGCCGGACCGACGAACGCTGGCTCGGATACGAGCTCGATGTCGCCAAGCTGTTGGACTTCCCGCTGATGACCGACATGCGAGACCAGCTCACGATGAACTTTCACAAAGCCAAACTGCGAGCAGAGTTCTTGCGACCGGCCAAAGCCGAAGATCTCCTCGACGACCGCCACGCCGCGGAAAGCTATCTCGCAGCCGTTCAGGACTACGTCGCCGCGTTCAACGCCGCTGAGACCGAAGCCGTCCGCAACCGCCGCAGCTGCTTCTCGCACGAACAGCAGCAACGTATTGCGCGGGCGCAGAGCCTGTTTCGAATGGCAGCCGACCCGGCGGCGACTCGGCAGGAGCGTCAACACGCCTACGACCGCGGTCGCAGGGAGATTGGCGACCTCATCGCTCTCCCGGCCGCGGCGCAAGCCGCGATCGAGCGTGGAATCTCCGGCGAACTCGACACCTGAGGCCGGCTGCAGTGCAAGCCGGCTAGGCGGCGGGTTCGCTGAGCTTGACGAGCATCTTGCCGATGTTGGCACCGGTGAAGAGGCCGTTCATGGCGTCGACGCAGGATTCGATGCCCTCGAAAACTGTTTGGCGGTGCGCGATTCGGCCCTCTTGCTCCCACCGATGGAGGGCCCCGAACGCCTCTTCGAAGCGACCCCACTGGTCGAGCGCGTTGAAGCCCTGCATCAGCGCGGTCTTCGCCAACAGGTTGACGTAGTTGGCCGGCCCGGGGTGTTCGCCGCTCAGATAACTGGAGATGACGCCGCACAACACCACCCGTGCCTTCGGGGCCAGCCTGCCCAGCACCGCGTCGAGGATAGGGCCGCCGACGTTGTCGAAATAGACGTCGACCCGGGCAGGGCAATGCTGTTTGAGCGCTGCGGCCACGTCGTCGTTCTTGTAGTCGATGCACGCGTCGAAGCCGAAATCCTCGACTACCGCGCGGCACTTCTCCGGCCCGCCTGCAATGCCCACCACTCGGGCGCCGGCGATTTTCGCGATCTGCCCGGCAACCGAGCCCGTGGCACCGGCGGCAGCGGAGACGACCACCGTCTCGCCGGGCCGGGGACGGCCGATGTCAGTCATCCCGATGTAGGCAGTCGCGCCGGTCGGCCCATACACCGACATCACGGCCAACTGGTCGACTGATGTTCTGCCGGGAATCGGCGTGCTGAACAGGTCGTCACGAACGATCGCATATTCCTGGAAACCGGTCAGCGTGGTGATCACGTCACCGACGGCGTAGGCCGGGCAGCGGGAAGCGACGACTTCACCGATTCCTGCAGCGCGAATGACCTCGCCGAGCTGCACGGGCGGCAGATAGCCCGGCTGGTCGTCGAGCCAGGTCCGAGCGGCGGCGTCGATTCCCACGTAGGTGGTGCGTACCAGCGCTTCGCCGTCAGCCGGCTCCGGCACAGGTAGGCTGACCAGCTCGGTATCACTGGCTTTGACAAGTCCGGTCGGGCGACGCCTGAGCAGAATCTGGCGGTTCCAGTTCTGCGGCACGATGCGAAACTACCGAAGGTAGTGGCCCCGTGGAGCCGAAGAGCGAAACAGGGCGAACCGAAGGAAGTCGGGGCGCGTCGATCACCGGCTGATGGCGCTAATCAGCTTCAGCGATAAGCGATTCCGCCACCCACCCGGTGATCTCAGTGGTTATTCGGCAGATGCCGCTCAGCTGGACTTCTCCAACTTCGCGAGGAACTCGTGAGCGCGCTTGGCCCGCTGTGCGTCTTGGGATTGCACCTCTTCGAAGAATGAGACCACGTCGTCTAACCCGGCGTTCTTCGCGTCACGGACATACTGGCCGTAGTCGTGACCGGCTTTGAGTGAGTGGTACTGGATAGAGATAAGGTCGAACTCGACGTCACCGAATCCGGTCTCCCCGGTTGCCATAATTGTTTTCCTTTGTTAGTTGCGTCACGGACCTCACACGCCTACCCGCCCTGAAAGCCCTCAAACCCGCGCCGCTGTCGGGGTCGTGACTATGTCCGGCAGCGCACGCAATGACCGCGGTGACAACTTGTTTGGAGCGGTGTCGCGCTGGCAAAGTGTCCGGCATGGCTGTCACTGAGTCGCGCGAAGTCGTCATCGAAGCAACCCCCGCCGAGATCATGGAGGTGCTGTTCGACATCGAGACGCTGCCTGAATGGTCGTCGGCCCATCAGCGGGTGGAAGTCCTCGCCCGCGACGACCAGGGTCACCCAACCAAGTCTCGCCAAGTGATCAAACTCGTCGGCGTCAGCGACGAGCAAGAGTTGGCCTACACCGTGCACGACGACGGTGTCAGCTGGACGTTGCTCAGCTCCAAGCAGCAGCGTGCCCAGGAGGGCCGTTACACCCTCGCACCCGAGGGCGACGGCACCCGGGTGCGCCTTGACCTCACAGTCGATTTGGTCGCGCCGCTGCCGGGTTTCCTGGTCAAGAAAGGTTCAAAAGGTCTGATGGACACCGCGACCGAAGGCCTTCGCAGGCGGGTGCTTCAGATCAAGAAGAGCGGCAAACGCTGAATGTCATCCGCCCGGCGGCGACCAATGCAGCACCTTCATCGCGGTCATCTCGTCGAGCAATTCCGGGCCGAAGCCGAAGCCGGTGCCGCTGGCCCGCCGGGGTTCTGACGCGCCGCCCGGGGCGCCGCCGAAAACCGCGTTGATCTTCACGGTGCCCACCGGCAGCATCCGCCAGGCGGCTTGCGCGTGCGCCATGTCGGCTGTCAAGACGGTGGCGGCCAGGCCGTACTGATCGTCGGCGGCCTCGGCCACGGCAGTCTCGAAGTCGCGGACGACGCGCACAGGTGCTATCGGGCCGAAGGTCTCTTCGGTGAACACCAGCATCTGCGGAGTGCAGTCGGTCAGCACGGTCGTCGGGTAAAACGATCCCGGCCCCGGCTGCGGCTCACCGCCGATCAGGACCTGGGCTCCCTTGGTGACCGCGTCGGCGACGTGCCGGTGCACCTGGTCGCGCTGACGTTCGTCGACCAGCGGAGGGATCCGGTCGGCCCACCGGCGGGCCTCCCCAACCAGCGATTCGACAAACGCGTCGGCGACCGACTCGACAACATAGATGCGCTCCACCGACACGCAGATCTGGCCGGCGTTGGCGAACGCACCGAGCGCGGCCTGCGCGGCGGCCCAGGCCGGCTCGACGCCGGCATCGACGATCAACGCGTCGTTCCCGCCGTTTTCCAACAGCGCCTTGGCGCCGCGCTCGGCGCACGCGCGGGCGATCTCCCGCCCGGTCACGCTGCTGCCCACATGCGCGACAACGTCGACTTGCTCAGCGCACGCCAGCCGGGCACCGACCGTCCCGTCGCCGTCGACGATCTGCAACACGCCGTCGGGCAGGTGCCCGGCGATCAACTCCGCGAATCGTCGGCCGGTGCGCGGGCAGCGCTCACTGGGCTTGTGGACGACGGTGTTTCCGGAGACCAGCGCGGCGCCCAGCAGTCCGGCCGCCACGGCGACCGGATCATTCCACGGCGTTAGCACCGCCACCACGCCGCGCGGCTCGGCAATCATCAAATCTGTTGCGTCCCAGTTACCTTGCAGACTGCGTCCCCGGTGCAGCGGGCCCAGTTCGGCGTACTGCACGAGCGTGCCGACGCCAGCCTGCACTCCGCCTAACGCGTCTTCTTTGAGTTTTCCGGTCTCTCGCTGATTCAGCTCGGCCAGCTCGTCGGCGGCCGCCCGCACGGACTCAGCCGCCGCACTCACCGCCGCGGCCCGCTCAGTTGCCGGGGTGCGGGCCCAGGCGGCCGCCGCACCGCGAGCCCGGGCCACCGCCTCGCGGCAGGTTGCTTCGTCGGCGATCGGCACTCGAGCGACGGGATCACCGGTGCGGGGGTTCTGCACGGTCAGTTCCAAGGTGTGCGACACGAAAGAAGTGTTACCCCGCGCCGAAAGGTTCGACACCAACTACTCGTCGGGTAGCTGACGCGTCGTCAACAGCGGCCCAAGTTTTAACGCACCGCTGGGGATAGACTTCTCGAGTCGGGGTAAACGCGCTGGACAGGAGTGATTCTCATGGTCGTCACCATCGAAGCTGACGCGAAGGCCCGAACACCTTTCGAGCAGGACGTCGTTGCCACGCAAGAGTACTTCGACAGTTCGCGTTTCGACGGCATCACCCGTCTGTTCACGGCCCGGCAGGTCGCAGAGCAGCGCGGTACCATCCCCACCGAATACACCGTGGCGCGAGAGGCGGCGAAGGCTTTCCACCAACGCCTGCGGGAGCTGTTCGCCGAAGGCAAGAGCATCACCACCTTCGGCCCCTACTCCCCGGGACAGGCCGTGACCATGAAACGGATGGGCATCGAAGGGATCTACCTCGGCGGGTGGGCGACCTCCGCGAAAGGTTCCACCACCGAGGACCCGGGACCCGATCTGGCCAGCTATCCGCTCAGCCAAGTGCCGGAGGAGGCGGCCGGACTGGTGCGTGCCCTGTTGACCGCCGACCGCAACCAGGAGTATCTGCGCCAGCGCTTGAGTGAAGCGGAACGGGCGGCCACACCCGCAACTGACTTCCGCCCGTTCATCATTGCCGACGCCGACACCGGCCACGGCGGAGACCCACACGTGCGCAACCTCATTCGCCGATTCGTGGAGGCCGGGGTGCCGGGCTATCACATCGAGGACCAACGGCCGGGGACCAAGAAATGCGGCCACCAAGGCGGCAAAGTGCTGGTTCCTTCTGACGAGCAGATCAAACGGTTGAACACCGCCCGCTTCCAGCTCGACGTGATGCGCGTTCCGGGCATCATCGTTGCACGCACCGACGCCGAGGCCGGGAATCTGATCGACAGCCGCGCCGACGAGCGCGACCAGCCGTTCCTCCTCGGCGTCACCAACTTGAAGATCCCGTCCTACAAGTCCTGTTTCCTGGCGATGATGCGACGCTTCTACGAGTTGGGCGTGCATGAGCTCAACGGTCACCTGCTGTACTCGCTGCCGGACGGGGAGTACGCCGCCGCCGATGCCTGGCTGCAGCGTCACGGTATCTCTGACCTGGTCGCCCGGGCGGCCGCGTCCTGGCGCGACAACGGAGAGCAGTCGATCGACGCCCTCTACGACAAGGTCGAATCCAAATTCGTCGCTGCCTGGGAGGATGACGCAGGTCTGGCGACATTCGCCGAAGCGGTGACCGAGGCGCTCGAATTCGTTGAGAGCGAGGACGAACCGGCCGCTATGAGTGCCGCGGAGTGGCGCCAGTTCGCCGAGCGCGCCTCGCTGTACTCCGCCCGGGAGAAGGCCAAACAGCTGGGGGTCGACCCCAGTTGGGATTGCGAGCTGGCCAAGACCCCTGAGGGCTATTACCAAGTTCGGGGCGGGATACCGTACGCCATCGCGAAATCGCTTGCGGCGGCGCCGTTTGCGGATCTGCTGTGGATGGAGACGAAGACCGCGGACATCGCTGACGCCCGCCAGTTCGCCGAGGCGATCCACGCTCAGTTCCCGGACAAGATGCTGGCCTATAACCTCTCCCCGTCGTTCAACTGGGACACCACCGGCATGAGCGACGAGGAGATGCGGTCCTTCCCAGCGGAGTTGGGCAAATTGGGCTTCGTCTTCAACTTCATCACCTACGGCGGGCATCAGATCGACGGGCTGGCCGCCGAAGAGTTCGCCACCGCGCTGCGGGAGGACGGCATGCTCGCGCTGGCCCGCCTACAACGCCAGCTGCGCCTGGTGGAGTCGCCCTATCGCACGCCCCAAACCTTGGTCGGCGGGCCCCGCAGTGATGCCGCGCTGCTCGCATCCTCGGGGCGCACCGCAACCACGAAGGCGATGGGCGAAGGATCCACTCAGCACCAGCACCTGGTGCAGACCGAGGTGCCGCGCAAGCTGCTCGAAGAGTGGCTGGCTCTGTGGAGCGAGCACTACCGGCTCGGCGAGAAGCTGCGCGTACAGCTACGCCCGCAACGCGCCGGCTCCGAACTGCTCGAACTGGTCATCTTCCGGGAGGGCGGCGACGCAGAGGAGAAGTTGGCCAACGTCATCTTCGCCCCGTTCCAGGACCGGCACGGCAGCCGCATCCTCACCGTGCGCGACCAGAACACCTACGCCGCGCAATTACGCCAGAAGCGCCTCATGACGCTGATCCACTTGTGGCTGGTGCACCGCTTCAAAGCAGACTGGGTGCACTACGTCACGCCAACCGAAGACAACCTGTATCAGACCGAGAAGATGAAGTCGCACGGCATTTTCAGCGACGTTCACCAGGAGGTCGGCGAGATCATCGTTGCCGAGGTGAACCGGCCACGGGTCGAGGAATTGCTGGCTTCCGACCACGAGGCGTTGCAGAAACTGATCCGTAAAGAGGCCTGAAGCGGAAAAGGTCTACAAACGAGAGGCAACCGTGCTCAGTGTGAGCACGGTTGCCTCTCGCCTTTACCGGTTACCGCAGAAGCGACGGGCGCTAGGGGACGTTGACGCACACGCCGCCGGCGCAGCCACCGCCGCCACCGGGACCGCCGCCGCCGCAGCCCACACCGGGCACACAGCCGGCGCCGCCGCCCGGTCCGCCACCGCCGCTCGGTCCGCCGGGTACGCCGCCACCGCCGCCGCCCGGTCCGCCGCCGCCGGTCGGTCCGCCGGGTACACCGCCGCCACCGCCGCCCGGTCCGCCGCCGCCGGTGGGTCCGCCGGGTACGCCGCCACCGCCGCCGCCCGGTCCGCCACCGCCCGGTCCGCCGGGAGCAGGCGACGTCTCTGACGGCGCCGGACTACTCTTGGTGACGGTGGTTGTGATGGTCGAGGTGGACGTCGGGCCGCTTTTGCCGCCGTGGCCACAGCCGACCGCAAACGCAAGCACGGCGACGAAGCCGAACAGCGCGACGGTCAACTTCACTACAGATCTCATCAGCCCTCACTACTCTCGTGGATGAACCGCCTAGCTGTACCCGCGACATGCGACCACAAAACTTGGCCCACTCCGCTGGGCAATGCGCTTCAAATTCGCCTTAGATCGTTGAATTCTGAGTGTCGCACCATAACGGGGACACCATTCAAGCAGTCGGCGCAACACCATTGTCGCCGCCATTGTCGCGGGGAAACAATTCGGTGCAAACGCCGGCGAAAAAAAAATGGTGCGTTCAGGGTCGTCGTGGCAATTGTGCACGGATCAGTGGCGCGATCATTTCCGCCATGTACTCGTGCCCCGCGTCGGTGGGATGTACACCATCAGGGCCGATCAGATCGGGCCGGTCGACGAACCAGTGCTCGGCGATTGGGTCGACGTAGGCGGCGTCCGCGACCGCAGCCTGACCGGCGATGACGTCGTCGACTTGCAGGACCTCGCCGGGCGGATCGGCGGTCGGCCAGGGCGGCCCGATCACCAGGAGTCGGGCCGACGGGGCGATGCGGTGCGCCAGATCAAAGCTCGACCGCGCTTCGTCGGCCAGCAATTCGGGATCGACACCTTGGTCATTGCGGGACCCGAAGAACACCACCAGGACGTCGTTGGGGCGGACCGCACGGGCGGTCAGGTCTTCGAACACGCTGCCGTGATCACCGACCACCGCGTAACCCGCGCGGCCCTCAGATGCCACATCCGGTGCGACCTGCACGCCCTGACGTGAAAGGGCCTGCCATGCCCGCGCGGTCCATGCCCTCGATCCCAGGCCGCCCTCATCGGTGCCGGTGGTGTAGGAGTCACCTACTACCGCGACATGGAATACCGGCGATCCGTGGCTCATCGTGACCAGCGGACGCGGCGCCGGCGAAGCCGACCAGTGATTGATGACCACGCCACCGAACACAACGAACGAGACGACGGACGCGGCCGTTCGGCCCATGGCTATCTCCACCTCTCGCTGCGCTGTCGGTCATCAAGCCGCATCGTACGAGCAACCTCGACGCTGAGGTCAGTCGTTTCGTCGATCACCTGGCCGGAGACCGTCAGCAGTTATACAGCTGCCGCCCGATCATCGACACAAGCGGTGGATCGACTGCTGCACAAAATTTTTGACTGAGGAAGTGCTTCCCCGCGGCACCTCAGCCCGCGCGCACCGACACCGCCTTACGCGCTGCACGCGTCTCCCGGGTCTCCAATGCACCGTCGATCGACTGCAATTTGCCCTTCACCGAGTCAACTGAGTACTCCACTGAGTCGAATGCATCCACTGCGTTCGACGGCGCGTGCGCTCTGAGGTTCCTGACGTCAACCAGCCTGCGCATCCACCGGCGTGCCGGCTCCTCCACCAGGTGGAAGAGCGCCGCGGCGGCGGCGAACGCGCCGATGAGCAGGCCCAAAAGAATCGCTTTCCCGAGGTAACCGCCCAGGGTCAGTTCGAACTGTTGGGCGGCCCACAGCCATGACGTATGCACCAACTCGTGGACCATGTACAAGCAGAATGAGATCTGTCCGCCGAAGACCATCGCTTGTGTCGACAGCAGCCACGGCAGACTGCCGGTGCCGATCGCCAGGGTCGTGACCAGCGGGACGAACAGCACGTCGACCAGCCCGCCGCTGTCTTGGACCCCGCTGACCGGATGGGCATCCAACACATACATCATGCCCACGACCAACGCGACCAGCAGCGTGGACGCGAACCCGGCGACACGCCGCGACCGGTCGGTTAGACGCAAACGCCCGACCGCGACGCTGACCAGCGCGCCCGCAGTGAACTGCATGACGATGCGCGGCAGCCAACTCCACGGCGTGTAGAACAGTCCGCTGGTCAGCAGCAGCAGCACCGGAGGCAGCGACGCGGCGAAGCCCAGCCAGATCAAGCTGCGCGCCCTGGTCACCTGAGCCATCCGGAAGACGACCAGCACCAGCACACCGAACAGCAGGTAGGCCAACCATTCTGCGCTGATCGACCAGGCCGGGCCGTCCCAGCTCGATCCGTCGAAGAAGGGCTGAAACCACAGTTGCACCAGCAGGAGCTGACGCACGTAGCTGGTCGCGGTGAGTTGACCGACATTTTCCGACGGCACATGACCGACGTGCAGCGTGAAAATCACCCACAACGCGGCCAGGTGGAGGGTGACCAGGTACACCGGCCAGACCCGGGCCAGCCGCAGCCAAAGAAAGTGCAGCGTGGCACGTGTCGACCAGGACCATCCCATCCGATCGAGATAGTTCCAGGTCAACACGAACCCGCTCAGGATGAAAAAGAGGTCAACACCTTGAGCGCCGCAATTGAGCACGGGCGCGAGCGCGTCGCTGAAGTCGGGCGCCGCCTCCCGCAGCAGCGGCCGGAAGTGAAACAGCACGACCCAGAGGGCGGCGACAATGCGAAGACCGGTGAGGGCCCTGATCTCTCCGCTGCGCACAACACTCTTTCCGGCTAGGAGCCTGCGGTTCACACGCGCCGCCGGGTCGGTTGACCGGGCCGGCCACCTCCACACGGCAGCGTTGCAGAGGCTATCAGTGAATCGCCCCGACACTGCATCTCCCAACGCGGTGTCGCCGGTTACAACCCGGTAGCGCTTGCAGGCGCGGCGCACGCGGCCCGCGACGATCGCGAGAAGCGCACGAAGGGAACAGACTCAGGGGGCCAGGCAGCCGATCTACCGAAAGTTTTGTCGACGCGTCTGCGGGCCGCTAGAAATCCGCCGCGCCTGCTTGCGAAAGTTCGTTCTTAGCAAAGTATTAAAAGCTGCTCCCCGCCGCCTTAAATTTGCGGGTTAGCGTTTCAGTCATTGAGGTAACCCCTCAACCGTCCGGGCGCCGGGCGCCACTTGAGAAGTGAGGCCGTTATGACCATCTCGATCGACTCAGCGGCTTCCGGGCGTCCCGCCTTTGAGTGCAACGGTGCTCAGGTGCGGGCGCAGTACCGCCACCTCGCCACCGTCGTCACCGTCAGCGGCGCACTCGACCTGGAGAACGTGGACCAGATCAGCCGGTACAGCAGGCGCTTCATTTTGCAAGACAAGCCGTTCGTTCTGGACTTGCGCGATGTCGATTACTTCTCCGCTCACAGCGTGACGTTGCTGCAGCAGATCGACGAAGACTGCCGGATCGCCGGCTCGGAGTGGGCGTTGGTCGCCGGACCCCTGGTGAGCCGGGTGCTGCGAATCGTCAACGACGAGAACGCGTTCCCTCTCGAAGAGTCGGTGCACGCGGCGCTGCACGGCTTCGCTGACGACATCTCCGCACGGCGTCGGCTGCTGCTGCCGTTGTTGAGCAAGACCGCCTGATCCGCTTGGCGGAAGCGGCTGTACGGCAGCGCTTTCGCTGTTAATCGGCGGCTGTCGGGCGAGAGTGAGCTCCTACAGTCATTAGCATCGCTGGCCGGCGGGCAGACTGGTGATTGTGGAAACAGTCGAATACGCGCCCGGCCGGTTGGTTGATTCTCTCGGCGACCTCAGCGGGCGCATCGTCCTGATGTGGCACGGTCAGCAGTCCAACGCACGCGCCGCCATGCGGCCGCTGGCTGCGTTGGTCGCCGAACATGGTTTGGGAGTGCTACTGCCGGACTGGGATTCCCACAGCGACGACGGGGGACGCGGGGACCTGCTCGGCTCCGTCCGGTACTTGACCGAACAGGTCAAGCCCTCTGATGGCGTGGTGCTGGTCGGCTGGTCACTGGGAGGCTTGGCGGCGGCGGGGTTGACGGTTCACGCTGGTGAGCACGGAATCGAGTTGGTGCACACTGTCTGCCTGGCCGGCGCGTTCGTCGCCGCCGACCCGATCTCGGGTGCGCCCTTGGAGAAAGCCTTGGCCGGCAACCGGCGACGGACACCGTTCACCCTTCTGCACGGCGTGGCCGACGACGTCCTACCGGTCGAGGTGAGCCGGTCTTTCGCCGCAACCCTCCAGCGCAACGACTGGCCGGTGGCGATCGTCGAGCTGGCCGCCGACCACGGCTCGATCGCCGGTGCCGCTTACGACTCGGCGGCTGATCGCTATGCGGCGGCCACCGACTTCGAGACACTGGCTATCGCATCTGACGTGGCGCGGCGAATCGCCGGCGTGGCGCGCCGCTGACGATTACTGCGTCGGCTCGCGGTCGTCCTCTTGTTCGGGCCCGAAGCCTACGTCGAGGCGTTGCTCGGGCCGCCGCGTCTCGGAGCGCAGTTTTTCGTTGTAGAAGAGTTTGTCCCCTTCGATGAGCGGCGGCTGGACGATGCTACGCGGCCACATGCCTTTGGCTCGGACCACGTCGGCTTCTATCGCATAGATGATCAGTGTCGCTTGCAGCGCCAGCCAGGACAACAGTCCGAGCACCACGCCGAAGAATCCAGACACGACTTGGGCGTGACGCAGCTGATGAGCGACGATCACCCCCGCCAAGTTCAGCAGCACCTGCCATCCGATGGCGCTGACCGCCGCGCCGGGCACCATCGCCCGCGTCGGCACCGTGCCGGCCACCGTCACCCGGAAAAGCGCCAGGAAGAAGCCGAAACCGAGCACCGTTCCAACGATGATGCTGACGGCTCGCGCCGGCAGCCCGTGCAAGCCCCACTTCTCCGCCGCACCGGCCGCCGTGCCGGCGGCGGCGGTCACCACCACGATCAGCGCCAGCACCAGCAGCCCGGCGATGGTGCGGGCATATCGGGGTCCGAAGCCGGGCCAGTCGACTTTCGGGACCGCCCACACCGTGTTCAGCGCGTTCTGTAGCCCGTTGGCGAAGCCGCGAGCGCCGTACAGCGCGCCTAGCACACCGACGGTCAACGACACCGTCGTGTGACCGAAGCTCGCCACCCCGAGCTGCTGATGGAGCTGACCTCCGATGATCGGGAACTCGGCGAAGGCGGAGTTCACTAGATGCTGCTGGAGTTTGGGATGCGCCCGCAATACCGCGCCGAGTACAGCGGTCAATGCCAGCAGCAGCGGGAAGGTGGCGACGAACGAGTAATACGCGAGCAGCGACACCAGGTTGCCGCCTTGATCGTCGCCGAACTTCTTGATCACCGCGATCGGGAAACCCACCACCGGATGCCGTTGTTGCCAGGCATCGAAGCCGCGGGCTGCACGCTCAATGGGATTCACCTGTGGCCCCCGCACGGTAGTTGGACGGATGACTACATTCTGACGATTCCCGGCCCCGCGCGTGGCACCTGCGCGTCCGAAGCCGCGTGTCGGCGTCTCAGCGGCCCGGTAGAGTGCTGTCTCATGGCGGGGAGAACGGCGACGGTCCTCGGATCATGGCTCGCCGCAGTCGGCGTGCTGGTCGGCTGTGCAGCTTCGCTGGGTAACGCCGGCGCGGACCCGTCCGCGCCCCCTCCTTCGCCCGGCCCTGCGCCGGGGCCTGCGCCTAAAGCGGTGATGGACCACGACGGCACCTTCAAGATAGGCACTGACATCGCGGCCGGGACGTACAGCTCAGCCGGACCCGTCGCCGGAAAGACCTGTTACTGGAAGCGGGTGGGCGGTCCCAGCGGCACCGAAACCGTCGACAACGCCATCAGCAAGAAGCCGCAGGTCGTGCAGATCGACCCGGGCGACAAGGTGTTCAAGACCGACGGCTGCCAGCCGTGGCAGCTGACGGATGCAGCGGATGCCCCGCCGGATGTCTCACCCTCGGCCGCCGAAGCGCAGCTGCGTGGAAACCTCAATGACCTGAACGGACGGGCCGGCCAGGCCGGCGTGCCACCGCTGCCTCAGCCCTAGCCGACTTCGAGCGGGCTTGTTTGAGTTGCGCTTTTGTTTCCCGCACCACCTCTGCGGCGGCCCGGCTGGCTTGCTGGGCCTCGCCGTAACCGTGTTCGGCGACACCTAGATCCCGTTCGGCCGCCCGGAGGCGCTGGCGGGCCCGCTCGAGTGCCGATCGGGCTTCGGCCAGTCCGGCGCGCCGCTCCGACATTGCGTCGTCGGCTTCTGACCTGGCTCGCTCGGCGACGGCGACAGCCGCTTCCAGCTTCTCCTGTTGTTCTCGCGCGGCACGCAACCGGTTTTCCCGCTCCCGCACGGCGGTGTGGGCCCCGGCGGCACGGCCATCGGTGTCTGGCTTCTGCGGGGCGGGCGGGGTGCTCGCCTGCCCCGGTCGGCTCTTGCGCTTGCCGCCGCGGGCGCCGGTGACCGAGGCCGCGTCGCCGAACGCGCCGAAACCCGACCAGCGCTCCGGTCTGGTCAGCCGCCCGAGTGCCGACCTGATGTCGGGGTCTGCAATCGCGGCCTGCAAGGTGGCACCGACGTCGTCGCGTATCGCTGCCGAGGGGTTGTTCAGATCGGCCGCATCGAATGCTGCCCGGGTCAGCTCGTCGATCAATTTGCGCTGCTCCGCGGACAAGTCCCGGATTTGGTCACCGTCCATCGCGGCGTGGGCGGCCCGTAAGCGATCGCCGAGGTCGGCGAGGCGTTGTCTGGCCTCTCGGCGTCCGATCACCAGGCGGTTGACGACCCATGCAGCCGTCGTCGGCTTGTTGGTGACGGAGATGCGCCGGGCGGCTTCCCGGTCACCGCGTCGCTTGGCCGCGGAGCTCAACTTGGTACGCAACGCGATGAAGGCGTCGGGTTTCGCCCAGTAGAGCTCGTCGAGTTCGTCGAGATCACTGTCGGCCATGACGACTGATCACGCTACAGAGGCTTTGCAGGCGATAGCGGTGGCTACACGTAAGCCACGACCACCGACAGCGCCGCCACGCACAGTGCCCCGATGCCGAGCAGCAGCAGCAGCGAGCCGGCTGCCGCCACTTTGTCTTCATGACTTGCCTTCTGGCCGGCCAGCAGCCGGACGTTTGTGGGCAGATGACGAAGTACTCCGCCCCAGGACGTCCGCGATGTGGCCCGCTTGACTCCGGTGGGATCGTCCTCGGTGCGCTGATGCGGTGCGGCGCCGGTGCCGTTGGCGAACAGCACGAACCCCACTGCCAACAAGACCAGGCCCATGATGAGAAGCACCACGGCGAGCGCGATCATCAGGTCTCCTTTGCAGCCGGTTAGTCGAGCGTTGCCCGGATGGCTTGTCCCTAAACGTCGAAGCCGCCGGTCGGGGCTCCCGACATCTGCCGGCCGGCGCACTTACCCGAGACCCGCTATTGTCTACACTCGAAATAGACTGCGCGACAACCGATCCTGCTTACTGCTACACCGGTGCGATGAAGTCTGAGCTGTAGAACTCAGCCGGGCTCTGAGAATGCTCGGCCGGGCGCTGAACGGTTACCCACGCACCCGTGGTGCCCGGACGAATGCTTCCCTGCACGGTCACGGTGCCCGAACCGGCGCCGTCGGTGTTCAAGCTGCCGACCGCCGTGCCCGGATCCCCCGGGCCGCAGGTGGCCGAAGATGGCCGCGGCATCTGGATGAGCAGGACGTCGTAATGGGTGTCCGGGGTTGCGTAGCTCATTGTCACGTCCGCAAACACGCCCGATCCGGCGCGGCCGATGGCGGCGATTGCCACGCCGTACCCGGGCGCCGGCACCGGGTAATTGGGGCTGAAGTCGCAGCCCCGATTGACCTGCCGAAAGGCAACTCTGGTAGCGCCGGCCGCATCGGGTGCCGCCAATGTTGTCATCGGGACCATCGATAGGCAGACCGCAGCGGCAAACTTCACCGACAATGCCGTATTGAACACCAGCGCCACCTACCGTCAACGGGGTACAGCGCTAACCCTAACGCATAGAATCGTTTTCGGATCACCCAACTTGGGTATGAAATGCAGGCTTCGGCGGGAATCACGGATTCAACGGGCGGAAAGTGGTAACGAGTCGTGCCGGTAATCGATAGGGGCAAGGACGTCGCGGCTTCGGGCGAGTCCGACACCGAGGGCGCTGCTCTCGATAAGCGGGGACTCCGGCGGCGACGACTTCGTTACGGTTTGCTGGCCGTGTTGGTGCTCGTCGCGATCATTGCGGCGGTGCAGCTTGCCTCGTCGCCGGGGTGCGCGAACGGCAACTGCACCCGCTCGGCTACCGGGCGGCAGGCGAACACACCGGCTCAGGTGGTGATCACACCGGCTCCCGATTCGAAAGATGTCCAACCCCTCGCGCACGTCTTGGTCACCGCCAAGACCGGGACGTTGACCGACGTGCGGATGGTCAACGATCAAGGCCACCCGGTCGACGGCATCATGACGCCGGACAACACCGTTTGGAAACCCACAGTGCCGCTGGGTTACGGCCGCACGTACACGCTGACAGTCACCAGTCGTGGACCAAGCGGCGTTCCGGCCACTCGAGTGTCGTCGTTTTCGACGCTGCAGCCACCCAACCAAACCAAGGTTTCCTTCACCACCACATCCGAGGCCGCCCTGCGGGACGGCGGCACCTACGGAGTCGGCACCGTGATCGTCGCGCACTTCGACGAGCAAGTCGGGGACCGCGCCGCCGCGGAACGGCAACTGGTGGTGACCACCGACCCTTCCGTGCCGGGGTCGTGGTTCTGGGTCGACGACCAGAACGTGCACTGGCGGCCGGAGCACTACTGGGCGCCCGGCACCACCGTCACCGCCGAGGCCAAGATCTACGGTATTTCCGTCGGCAACGGCCTGTTCGGGCAGGAAGACACCCGGGTGTCGTTCCGGATCGGCGACGCACACGTGTCGATCGCCGACGACGCCACCAAACAAGTCAGTGTGTTCAGCAACGGCGCCCTGGTCCGCACCATGCCCACCTCCATGGGGATGGGCGGCACGCAGACCATCGGCGGGCAGACGTTGTCGTTCTGGACGCCGCCGGGCGTCTACACCGTGCTCGACAAGGGCAATCCGGTGATCATGGATTCCTCGACGTTCGGATTGCCGAAGAACTCGCGGCTGGGTTACCGGGAGACCATCAACTACGCCACCCGCATCAGCACCGACGGAATCTACCTGCATGAACTGGATTCGACGGTGTGGGCCCAGGGTCACACCGACACCTCGCATGGCTGCCTGAACCTGAACGGGGACAACGCGAAATGGTTCTACGACTTCTCCCAGCCGGGTGATGTCGTGGAGATACGCAACACCGGCGGCCCACCGCTGCAACTGGCTCAGAACGGTGACTGGACAGTTCCGTGGGCGCAGTGGACCCAGGGCAGCGCGCTGAAACCCGCACGCTGAGCGACTCGGCCGTCCCACTAGGCGGCGTTCGGATCCGGGCGGTCGTCGGCACTGCCCGCCGCGATCAGGTGCCGGTAGAAGCGAATGCCGGGGCTGAGTGCGCAGACGTCGAGATTCTCGTCGGCGCCGTGGATCGACCGCAGCTGCTCAGCCGTAATGGCAAACGGCATGAACCGGTAGATGTTCGTGCTGAGCTTGGCAAAGTGCCGGGAATCGCTTGCCTGCACCATCACATACGGAACCGGCAGCGCGTCCGGATATGACCGGGCGAGCGCTGCTTTGACCCGCTCGAAAGCTGCGCCGCTGGTCGGCGACCTGGGCACCGGGTCGGTGCCCTGCTCGAGGTCGACCTCGACGCTGAGGCCGCGCAGGAGTTTCTTCAGGTGGTCTCGGGTCGAGGTCAGCGTTTCCCCCGGTGCTATCCGAACGTTGAGCGTCGCCGTTGCTTCATCCGCCGTAACGTTCGCCGCTGGGCTGCCGGACAACGTCGTCACAGCTACCGTCGTACGAGCAAGCGCGCCGAGCGGGCCATCCAGCTTGGCCAAGACGCGCGGGATCAAGGGTTGAGTGACCCGTGCGGAGACGACGCGTGCTCGCCACCTCGGCATCCGGACGGCCAGCGTCCTGACCATTTCGGTGATGACCGGGTTCGAGTGGACCGGGAAGGGGTTCCGGTCCACTTGTACGATCGCGCGCGCCAACCGAACAGCCGCGCCGTTCTTTTCCGGCGCAGAGGCATGGCCGGCGTGGTCGCGGGCGGTCAGCCGGAAGTTCGCGAGGCCCTTCTCGGCAACGCCGATCATCGCCAACTCGCCCAATACTTTCGGAATCATCCCGGAGACGACCGCGCCGCCCTCGTCCATCACGAGATCCGGACGCACCCCCCGCTGCTCCAACAAGTCAGCGACGACGGTCGCGTGTGTCCCACCGACCTCCTCGTCGTCACCGAACGACAGGTAGACGTCCCCGTCCGGGGTGATCCCCTCACCGAGCAGGCTTTCGACGGCTTCCAGGATCGCAAACAGCGGGCCCTTCATGTCCAGGCAGCCGCGACCGTGGACCTTGCCTCCTTCCACCACGCCGTCGAACGGCCGATGAGTCCAAGCCGGATCAGTCGCCGGTACCACGTCGTAGTGAGCCAGCAGCAGGGTGGATGGGCCGCCGGCGGCCCCCGGCCAACGGAACAGCAGGCAGCCGTCGGCGACGAGTTCGGGGCTGAGGCGCTGATGCGTCAGCGGATACATCTGGCACAGCAATGTCCGGAACTGGGCGAAAGCCGCGTCGTCGCGGCCGACCCGCAGCGACACCGTCGGTATTCGAATGAGCCGTGCAAGTCGATCGGCCAGCGGTGCGGTCACGGCCGCGGTCGTTGTGTCAATGCCGATGTCCACCACGACATGCTGCCCGACCGCGATTTCAGGCCTGTAGGTGCAGTGGCAGCAGCGGCGCCAGCACCGCGGGGCAGTACTCGCCGATCGCGATCAGTGCGAAGGTGCCGGACTTGTCCGTTGACATGCCGGTGTTGTCGGCGACGTTGGAAACCACGGAGTCGAAGGATTGCTGCGACCCGACCAGCATCGGACAGATCGAGTGACCCAGCGCGACAGTGCTCGCCGGCGCGCTGTAGGGAATGTCGGCGTTGCTCAAAGCCGCGAGGAACGAGTTGTCGATCAGGTCGGCACGTGCCGGCGGCGCCAGGACTGCAGCGAGCGCGAGTGCACCGGCCGGCGCCGCACGGCGCACTCGAATCACCCGGACAACACTGCTTCCCTGAAGTAACGACGACAGCACGGGCTGATCACTGTTTACACACGATGCCGCGCGTTCAGTTGCGTCCGGCCGCCGGTCAGTTCATCCCCTCGAGGCCATAGAAACGCTGCGCGTTCAAGCCGCCGATCTTCACACGCACGTCGTCGCGGATATCGGAGCGGGTACGCAAGTGCTTAGTGCTGTGCGGCCACTCGCCGTCCCAGTGCGGGTAGTCGCTGGCGAACATGATGAAGTCGGCGCCGAGCACGTCGATGACTCCGGGCAGGATCGGTTCCTCCGGCTCGCAGGTCACCCAGATATTACCGGCGTGCAGGTACTCCTCCGGCTCGCGCTGCCAGCCGCCCGCGATCCAGTCGCCGCGCTTCTCGAAATGCTCATGCAGCCGGTCGATGAAGAACGGGACCCAGCCGACACCGGCCTCCAGGAAAGCGACGCGCAAACCGGGATGGCGGTCGAAGACGCCGCCCGACACCAGCGCGGTCATGGCGGTCATCTGATCGAACGGGAAGCTCACGCAGTGCACCTGAATGTAATTAGTGAACCGGTCGACGCCGATCTTCGGTAAGTGGATACCGGGCGCGCCGTGCACCCCGAGCGGCATCTGCAAGTCGACCGCCGCCGCGTAGAACGGGTCGAGGTCAGGGTGGTCGAGGTTACGCGTCTTCAGCGCCGGCGGGACGAGAGTGGCAACCAAACCCAGGTCCTTGGCTTCGCGCATCACGTCGATCGCCACCTGCCCGTGCTCGACGGGGGTCACGGCGACGCCGCACAGTCGCCCGCCCGCACTCGCGCAGAAGTCGGCGATCCACTGGTTGTAGAGCCGCGCGAAGCCCGCGGCAAGTTCCGGCTCCTCGATGCTCGGGACGCACAGCCCCAGGCTCGGATAGAGCACCATGGTGTCGATGTGGTCGCGGTCGGCGTCCCCCAAGACGCCCGCGGCCGACCGGCAATTGATGTCCGACGCGGAACTCAACCCGTGCTCGGAGGGGCAACCGGCACCCGGGCCACGGTCCTCCGGATACTTGCGGCCTTCGATGATCAGGCCGGGCTTTCCGGGCGCGCTGAGCGAGATCCGATCCGGCCAGCGCTGCATAGCCTCAATCGCCAGTGAGGGGCTCTCCGCGACGTGCCCATCGGCGTCGATGATCCGCATGATGACTCCAGTGCGAGCTCTGCTGCCGCTGGAACACCCTAACTGCGTTGCCGACCGACGCGAGTGCGATTGCAGACATTGCAGCGAACACCGCACAAGTCGCCGGCAAAGTCCCCCTGATCACCGGACGGCCCGTGCAAGACTTCTGGCATGGTAGTCGCGATCGCACGTCCCAAGCTGGAAGGCAAGATCGCCGTCGGCGATGATCGGCAACTCGGCTTCGCCGAATTCGGTGATCCGCAGGGACGTGCGGTGTTCTGGTTGCACGGCACCCCGGGCGCGCGCCGGCAAATTCCGACGGAGGCCCGAGTCTTCGCCGAAGACAACAACATTCGTCTGATCGGAATCGACCGACCCGGGATCGGCTCATCGACGCCCTTCCAGTACGACACCGTCGTCGCGTTCGCCGACGACCTGCGCACGGTGGCAGACACGCTGGGCGTCGACAAGATGGCCGTCGTCGGATTGTCCGGCGGCGGGCCTTACACCCTGGGGTGTGCGGCGGCCATGCCTGATCGCGTGGTGACGGTGGGGGTGCTCGGCGGGGTAGCGCCCACCCGTGGCGCCGACGCGATCGGCGGCGGCGTGATGGCGCTCGGTCCCTACGTCGCGCCGCTGCTGGAGCGCGTCGGGTGGCCGATCAGGTTGGCCGCCGTCGCCTTCATCTGGACCATCCGGCCGTTCGCTGAACCTGCCCTCTACCTCTACGCGCGGATCTCGCCGGAGGCCGACCGGCGCCTGCTGGTGCGGCCCGAGTTCAAAGCGATGTTCCTCGACGACCTGCTCAACGGCAGCCGCAAGCAAATGGCCGCGCCGTTCGCCGACGTCGTCGTCTTCTCCCGGGACTGGGGATTCCGGCTCGAGCAGGTGAAGGTGCCGGTCAACTGGTGGCACGGCGACCGCGATCACATCGTGCCGTTCGGGCACGGCGAGCACGTCGTGGCCCGGTTACCGGACGCCGAGTTGCACCGCATTCCCGGCGAAAGCCATATGGCCGGACTGGGCCGCGCCGAGGAGATTCTGCGCAGGATCGTCGAGGTTTGGGACAGCGCGGACAAGTAGCGTGTCCTGCGTGGCGCAAAGACAGCCGCTTTCCGCTGAATAGCGGAACTCGTTCATCGCGGCGCTGCTCGGCTGGACCATGGACGCGTTCGACTACTTCGTCGCGGTGTTGGTCACGGTAGCGGTTCTCGCGCTGGTCGGCCGGGATGCCACCGGCAGACGGTTCGGTGCCGATCACAGTCCCACGGCCGCGGCGACGTTCGTCTGAACCGCCCGAGCGCTCAGCCGGTCGCGGCGGAACCCTGGGCGACGGCGGGCTGGTCCGCGCCGTTCAGGGCGCGCCGCAGCAGGTGCAGCGCAACCGTGGTCGAGCGGTCCCGCACGTCGGCTCGGTTCCCGGGCAGCAACACAGTACGGGTCAAAGTGCGGCCGTCAGCCAGCTTGACGCTGAAGCACACTGTGCCGACCGGCTTGTCCGGCGTGCCCCCGCCAGGGCCGGCGATGCCGGTGGTGGCGACCGCGGTGTCCGCGCCGAAGCGGCGTAGCGCGCCTTCGGCCATCGCCTCGGCGACCGGTTCCGACACTGCTCCGTAAGTGTCGATCAAGCTCGGATCCACGCCGAGCAACTCTGCTTTCGCATCGTTGGCATAGGCGACGACACCACCGGCCACATACGACGACGACCCGGCCTGTTCGGTCAGCCGGGCCGCAACCAGCCCGGCGGTGCACGACTCGGCAGTCGCTATCCGCCGTCCGGCCAACAACCGCGCCACCTGCTCGTCGACGTAGGAGCCGTCCTCGGAGAACAGCTGGTGGCCGTGCCGTTGGCGCAGCAGTGCCACCAGTTGCCGGTACACCCCGGCTGACTGCGGCTCGTACCGGGTGACCATCTCAACCTCCCCGCGCCGCAGGCAGGTGGTGATTTCCAGGGCGTCGAAGCCGGGAACCTGCTGCTGGGCATCTCGCAGCGTCTCGGCCAGACCTGACTCGGGCAGGCCGAACATCCGCACGATCTCCTGGCGGTAGGTGGTACGGCCGGCGATTGCCTCCTGCACCGCCGCGGTTCCGACGGCCGTCGACCACATCGGTTGCAGCTCGCGCGGCGGCCCCGGCAGCACAACGACGGTCGGCTTGCCGGGCACCACCACCCCGGGAGCGGTGCCGACCGGGTCGATCACCTGCGCCCCGGCCGGCACCATCGCCTGCTTGCGGTTCGCTGCGCGCACCGAGCCCAAGTCGTGCTCGCTGAACGCCGGGCGCAGCCGTGCCAGAATCGCGGCGATCTTGGCTTCCAGCTCGTCGTCAAGTACCAGTTCGCGACCGCAGAAGCGCGCCACAACCTCCACGGTCATGTCGTCGGCCGTCGGGCCTAGGCCGCCGCTGGTGACGATCAGGTCTACCCCTTCACCGGCCAGGAACCGCAGCTGCGCCGCGATGTCGCTGTCCCGGTCACCGCAGATGGTGATGTGCGCCAACTCCACGCCCAACTCCAGCAGCCGATCGGCGATCCACGGCCCGTTTCGGTCCTGCACCCGCCCGGTGAGAACCTCGGTTCCGGTGACGACGATGCCTGCGCGTGCGCTCACCGGTATGAGATTACGCATCGGATGCGTTGCATTAGCCTGTGGCAGTGGCGCAGACTCCGCGCACCCGCTATGCGGAGCAAGGCGAGATCGACATCGCCTACCAGGTGTTCGGCGACGGACCGATCGACCTGCTCGTGCTGCCGGGGCCGTCCATCCCGATCGACACCATCGACGCCGAGCCGTCGATGTACCGCTTCCACCGCCGGCTGGCGTCGTTCAGCCGGGTGATCCGCTACGACCAGCGTGGCATCGGGTTGTCGTCGCGGGTGCCGTCGATCGACGCGATCGGACCGCACTACTGGGCGCAGGACGCCATCGCGGTGATGGACGCCGTGGGAAGCGAGCGGGCGACCGTGCTCGCGCCGGGATTCACCTCGATGACCGGGGTGATCCTGGCCGCTGAATACCCCGAGCGGGTGCGCAGCCTGGTGCTCGTCAACGGTGCGGCGCGCACCCTGCGGGCGCCCGACTACCCGATCGGCGCCGAGATCGCCGACACCGATCCCTACACCACGGTGGCTATCGAACCCGACGCGGTGGAGCAGGGGTTCGACATCCTGCGCATCATCGCCCCTAGCGTCGCCGACGACGCTGCGTTCCGGGCGTGGTGGGACATGGCCGGCAACCGAGCAGCCTCGCCGAGCATGGCGCGCGAGATCATCAAGACGGTCCGGCGGGCCGACGTGCGCGACCGGCTGGCGTGCGTGACGGCGCCGACGATCGTTCTGCACCGGGATAATCACAAGTTCAGTCCGGTCGCCCACGGGCGTTACCTGGCCGATCACATCGCCAGATCCCGCTTCGTCGAACTGTCCGGCCCGGACGCTTTGTACTGGGTGGGCGACACCGAGCCGATGCTCGACGAGATCGAGGAGTTCGTCACCGGCGTCCGCGGTTTCCGCGGCGAGCGGGTGCTGACCACCGTCGTCTTCACCGACATCGTCGGCTCCACCCAGCGGGCCGCTGCGCTCGGCGACGGCCGGTGGCGCGACCTGCTCGACAACCACGACACCGTCGTCCGGCACGAGCTGGAGCGGTTCGGCGGAACGGAAGTCAACACGGCCGGTGACGGCTTCGTCGCGACGTTCATCAGCCCCAGCGCCGCGATTGCGTGCGCCGACGCGATCATCGAGGCGGTCCGCGTCCTGGACATCGAGGTGCGCGTCGGCATCCACGCGGGTGAGGTGGAGATCCGCGGAGCTTCAAAAAAGGATGTGGCCGGCATGGCCGTGCACATCGGCGCGCGGGTGGCGGCATTGGCCAGACCCAGCGAAGTGCTCGTGTCGTCGACCGTGCGGGACATCGTGACCGGCTCCCGGTACCGGTTCGCTGACGGCGGCGAATACGAACTGAAAGGCGTGCCCGGACGCTGGCAGCTGTGCGCACTGGTACGCGATCAGGCGGCGCTGGCCGGGCTCAAACGTTGATCACGAGCCGGCTGCTGGCCCGGCGAGGTGACGCTCGACCGACTCGACCTTCTGCGTAATCGAGTTCGACGCTGCCGGGCGCCAGTCGACCTTGATGACGACGCTGACCCGGGGCGCCCGCGCGGCCACCGCCTCGGTCGCGCGCTGCACGACCGCCATCACCTCTGCCCAGTTTTGACCCTCGACCTCGGTGAACATCGCGCCAGTTCGGTTCGCCAGTCCGGATTCCCGAACAACGCGTACCGCCTCCGCGACGATCTCACCCACCGCCTCGCCCACACCCAGGGGTGTAACCGAGAACGCCACCAGCACCGACACTGCGCTCACCTTCTCGCCGCGATAGCTCGACTGTACTCATGCCAAGGCCGCCCGACTCCGTCGACGGTTGGCCGCCGTCGCCGCGGAATGGCAGCATCGCGCCATGCGGCTTCTGGTGCAACGCGTCTCGTCGGCGCGCGTGTCAGTCGACGGCCACGTCGTCGGTGAGATTCGGCCCGAGCGCCAGGGGCTCCTCGCGTTCGTCGGCGTCACGCACAGCGACAGTGCCGACACGGCGCGCCGGCTGGCCGAAAAGCTTTGGCGATTGCGCATTCTCGACGACGAACGAGCCGCAGCCGACGTCGCTGCACCCATCTTGGTGGTCAGTCAGTTCACGCTCTATGCCGACACCGCGAAAGGCCGGCGACCGTCCTGGAATGCCGCAGCCCCAGGGTCTGTCGCCGAGCCGCTGGTCGTCGCGTTGGCTGACGCGCTGCGGCGACTCGGCGCGCACGTGTCGACCGGCGAATTCGGGGCGCACATGCAGGTGGAGCTCGTCAACGACGGCCCGGTGACCGTGATGCTGGAACTGTGACGTCGGTTTCACACCGGGCGTACCGGGTAGCCCGCCGCTGCCCACCGGTGAGCGGCGGTACGGTGCGCAAGGAAACCGACGCTGCGGCACGTCGACGGCGTGGTCGAGCCGGCAGAGTCGATCGAGTAGAGGCGGTTGATGGTGACGACACCGGGATGGGCGCGCTCCGACCACGACCAGTGGGACATCGTCAGCGGAGTGGGCTACACCGCGCTGATGGTTGCCGGCTGGCGCGCCGTCCACGCGGTGAACCCTGACCCGCTCGCCGTTGATCCCTACGCCGAGCTATTCATCACGGCGTCCGGGGACCCGTACTGGACCGGTCAGCTCGCCGATCCGCCGTCAACGCAGAACGCGACGACGTTCCCCCGGCTCTACGGCGTTCAGACCCGGTTCTTCGACGACTTCTTCGTCGCCAGCACCGGCAACGGAATTCGCCAAGCGGTGATCGTCGCGGCCGGCCTGGATTCCCGGGCCTACCGGTTGACCTGGCCGGCCGAGACGACGGTGTTCGAAGTCGACCAGCCGGCGGTGCTCGAATTCAAGACCCAGGTGCTCGGCGAGCACGGCGTGCAGCCGACCGCCGTTCGCAGAGACGTTGCTTCAGACCTGCGCGATGACTGGACGTCGGCGTTGTCGGCAGCCGGATTCGATGCCAGCCGCCCGGCCGCGTGGTCGGTTGAGGGGCTGCTGCCCTACCTGACGGCAGCCGCGCAAAACGCTTTGTTCACCGCCATTTCCGACAACTCCGCGCCCGGCAGTCGGGTGGCGGTCGGCGCGTTGGGGTCGCGGTTGGACTCCGGTCGACTGTCCGAACTGGAAGCGAGCTATCCAGGGGTCAACATGGCCGGCGACGTCGACTTCTCCGCCCTCACCTACCACGACGACTCCGACACCGCGGACTGGCTCGGCAAGCATGGTTGGGCTGTCGACCCGGTCAAAACCAACCCGCAGCTGCAAGCCGGCTACGGAAGGACCCCCGCCGAGGTGGACAGCCGACTCGACGACATCATGCGCTCGCAATACATCACCGCGACCCGCCTATAGCCGGCGCCATCGCGCGGGGCGTTCATCGCTGTTGCTAGAAACTCTTGTGCGGTACGTCGGTCACCAGGCCGCCGTCCACGATGAACTCGGTGCCAGTGGCGTACGACGACTCATCGCTGGCCAAAAAGACGACGAACGTGGAGATCTCCCGTGACTCCGCCGGACGCCCGAGTGGGATGGTGACCATGTCGTCGGGCAGATGTTTGGTCATCGGGGTGCGGATGAAACCCGGGTGGACGGAATTGACCCGAATCTTCTGCGACGCCAACTCGAGTGCGGCCGACTTGGTCAGACCGCGTACCGCCCACTTGGTCGCCACATAGCCGTGCACGAAAGGTGCGCCCCGGATGCCCTCAATGGACGAGATGTTGATGATCGAGCCACCGCCGGCGTCGGTCATCGGGTCCACCACGGCCTGCATCCCCAGGAAGGTGCCGGTGAGGTTGACGTCCAGGATCTGTCGCCACTTACCGAGGTCAAATGTCTTGAGCGGACCCAGATTTACGATGCCGGCGTTGTTGACCAGAACGTCGAGCTTGCCGAAATCCCCTACCGCTGTGGACACCGCAGTCTGCCACTGGTCAGGCTCGGTCACATCCAGGTGCACGTAGCGCGCAGCGTCCCCCAGAGCGTCGGCCACCGCTTTGCCCTGTTCGTCGAGGATGTCGCCGATCACCACTTGGCCGCCTTCGGCCACCAGCAGCCTGGCGTGCGCCTCTCCCATTCCCCGAGCGCCGCCGCTGATTAGTGCTACTTTGCCGTCCACGCGTCCCATGCCGGGTCACGCTACCGTAGCGGCTGGTCGGCCCCCGTTCAGCCGACGTGCGTGCCGCTTCCGGTGATCAGCGGCAAGTCCAGCGTGGTCCGGATGCCCGGTTGCGCGGCGACCACCGCGGGGATCGCGTTGACGATGCGTCCGGCGGCAGCGACGATCGCGGCGTGGTTGTGGTCGCCGTGCCGGCTGGTTGGGCAGATGTCGACGCCGTAGGACGGCTCGCCGGTGATCTCGACGCGGTATGAGCCGCCGGGCTGCGCCGGCTGCGGCCAGTCGGGCCGCAGATCTTCGCGCAACCGGGTGACGTGTTCGATCACGATGGCGGGCCGCCCGGCGACCATGCCGCGAATCTCGAAACGCAACGCGGCGACGCTGCCCCTGGGCACATGGCCGGCGGCGATGTCGAAATCCTCGCGCGCAGGCTCGCGTTCGCAGTTTTCCTCGATCGAGTCGACTTCGATGCCCAGCCCCGCCGCCAATTGCCGGATCGACGTTCCCCACGCGATGCCCAGTACGCCTGGCTGCAGCAGAATCGGCACCTCGTCGAGCGGCTTGCCGAAGCCCATGACGTCAAACATCACGGTCGCCCCGTCGTAGGTCGCGTAGTCGGCGATCTCCATGCACCGCACCTGTTCAATGCGCCGGCAGGTGCCGGCGAGCGCTAACGGGATCAGGTCATTGGCGAACCCGGGGTCGACGCCGGTGATAAACAGGCTTGAATTCCCTTGCCGCGCTGCGTCTTCCAGGCGCGCGATGTACTTGTCGGGCATCAGCTGCCAGGGGTATTGCAGCACCACCGGCGCCGAGCCGACGACGTTGACGCCGGCGGCCAGGATGCGCTGACAATCCGCCATCGCCTCCGGTGTGCGATTGTCGGCCATCGCGCAGTAGACCGCGCAATCGGGCTGGCCGGCCAGCAGGTCGTTGAGGTCATTGGTGGCCACGATTCCGGTGGCGATGTCCAGCCCGGCCAGCTCTCCCGCGTCCTTACCGACTTTGGCGTCCGACGACACCCACACCGCGGTCAGCTCGAACCGCGAGTCGGTGATGAGGTGATGCAGAGCCAGCCGACCGACGTTTCCGGTGCCGATATGCGCGACGCGAATGGCCATGCGGGCTCTCCTCACGAAGCTTCCGCTTCACCGCTGACAATCCGGTGATGTCCAGCTCCGAGCAGCGTATCGGCGCGCTGACTGATGCGGGAGTGTTGCCGGCGAGGTGGCAACCGCGGCGGACCGGGCTGGGCGGTCTACGGCGCTAGCGGACGACGGGCGCTCACCGAGAATCCCCGGGCGACGAGCGACTGTTTGATCCGGCCGGTGTCGGCGGCCGACGCCAGCTCACCGGTGATCCTGGTAACCGCCACCCGGATGTCGATCTCTTCCACGGGTTCGGACCCACGTGATGTCAGCTCGGCGATGGCCAACGCCTCATCTTGATCGGTCAGTCGCCGGGGCAGCAGCGCAAGTATCGGGATGTAGCCAACCGACGCGACATGGGTGGGATAGCCGCCGCGCAAGAAGCCGACGATCTTGTCCAGAACGTCCGCGATCGCCATGGCTAGCCCCGCATGTTCAGGTGGGCGTTCACCCGGCCGGTCCGCACGGTCATTCGCCGCTCTAGTCGCTGAGCGCGGCGGACCCGGCCAGGTCCATCCGGGAGTCGATGGTGTCACGGTCGCCGCGCGCGCCGACGCTGACCAGATCGTCGGGGTGCCCGGCAGTCGATGAGCTCGCCGGAGTCTTCCGGGCCGCGGCGCCCGCCGTGGCGAAGACGCGGCCCGCGCTGTCGGAATGGTTTCCCGGAAGCTGCCCGGTGGCCTGAAAAATGACCCGGCGCGCCACCTCGACGGCGTGATCGGCGAATCGCTCGTAGAACTTGCTCAGCAGGGCTGCGTCGACGGCGGTGGCGGTACCGTATCTGTGGTCACCGTCGACCAGCAGGTTCAACACTTGTTGATGCAGCCGGTCCATCTCGTCGTCCGTCTCGGGCACCAGCGCCGCGGCCTGCGGATCACCGGACGTCAACACCTGTCGGGCGCTGTAGCCCAGGTCCGCGGCGACTCGGCCCATCTCGGCGAAGTGCCGCCGGAGATCGTCGGGCAATGCTGGATGGGGGTATCTGCGGGCGGCGATCTGCGCAACATGCAACGCCAGCGAACCCATCCGCTCGACGTCGGCGGCGTTCTGGATCGAGGCGATGACGGCGCGCAGGTCTCCGGCGACCGGCGCTTGCAGCGCCAGCAGTACGAACGCGTCCTGGCGGATTTGTTCGCCGACCGCGGCAATGTCCTCCTGGTCGCGCAGCACCCCGCTGGCCACGCGCAAGTCAGCGCTCAACAGCGCCTGCGTAGCGTGCTGCATCGCGACACCGGCGAGTCGACACATCTCGGCCAGCTGAGCGGTCAACCCGGCGAGACGCTGGTGGTACGCGGTGCGCATGTTCCGAAGCGTACGACCAGCGCCGTGCCGACCGCTGGCAAGCGAACGTTCACCGAAACGCGCTGCCGAAACTGCGTATCCATTCCGTGCTAAGGCCGCGCCGATGCCGTTGCGAAGCCGGCCAGGTGTTTGCTACCCGAGCCCGGGGTGGTCGTCGGCCGACGCGACGACGAGCTCAGCTGCCTGGACGACGTAGCCGTGGCGGTGTTCTCGCTTTGCTCGGATCGACCCATCACCATGCTTGCCGACGGCCGTCGAAGACCGGAGCAGGGGTCGTCCGGGTTACCTGGAGGTGACTAAAAATCATCGAGTGATTGAACGTCGGTCGTCGAGCCTGACGAACGGCTGTCAAACAGACGAAGCGGAGGCCGCTGGTGGTGGAAGCCGCGGAGGTACTAAACTAGAACACGTTTCAGTTCGTCCTCACGCCCCGGCAAGGAGCAGGCATGCACACGCCCATCTGCGACGAACTCGGCATCGAGTTCCCGATCTTCGCTTTCACGCACTGCCGCGACGTCGTCGTCGCGGTGAGCAAAGCCGGCGGATTCGGAGTGCTGGGCGCCGTCGGTTTCACGCCCGAACAGCTGGAGATCGAACTGACGTGGATCGACGAAAATATCGGTGACCACCCGTACGGCGTGGACATCGTCATCCCGAACAAGTACGAGGGCATGGACTCGCAGCTGTCGGCAGAGGATCTCGCAAACACATTGCGGTCGATGGTGCCGCAGCAGCATCTGGATTTCGCCCGCAAGATCCTGGCCGACCACGGTGTACCGGTGGAGGACAGCGACTCCGACAGCCTGCAGTTACTCGGCTGGACCGAAGCGACGGCCACGCCGCAGGTCGAAGTGTCGTTGCGACATCCGAAGGTCGCAATGATCGCCAACGCGCTGGGGACTCCGCCGACCGACATGATCAAGCACATCCACGACTCGGGCCGCAAGGTAGCCGCACTGTGCGGCTCACCTTCACAGGCGAGGAAGCACGCGGACGCCGGCGTCGACGTCATCATCGCCCAGGGCGGCGAAGCGGGCGGCCACTGCGGCGAGGTCGGTTCGATTGTGCTGTGGCCGCAGGTCATCAAGGAAGTGGCCCCGATCCCCGTGTTGGCCGCCGGTGGGATCGGCAGCGGGCAGCAGATTGCGGCGGCGCTGGCGCTCGGCGCCGCAGGCGCCTGGACCGGCTCGCAATGGCTGATGGTGGAGGAGGCTTCCAACACCCCGGTTCAGCAAGCCGCCTACGCCAAGGCCAGCAGCCGGGACACCGTCCGCAGCCGTTCGTTCACCGGCAAGCCGGCCCGGATGTTGCGCAACGACTGGACCGAGGCGTGGGAACAACCGGACAATCCGAAGCCGCTCGGGATGCCGCTGCAGTACATGGTGTCCGGGATGGCGGTGCGTGCCACCAACAGGTACCCCAACGAGTCGGTCGACGTCGCGTTCAATCCCGTCGGTCAGGTGGTCGGTCAGTTCAACAAGGTGGAGAAGACCGCCGCGGTCATCGAGCGCTGGGTGCAGGAGTACCTGGAGGCGACCAATCGGCTCGACGAACTCAATGCCGCTGCTGCGGTGTGACTACTCGGAGTCGTCGATCTCTGCCCCGGTGAAGACGTCTTTGGTCCGGTCGAACGCGTAGGTGGCGATGTCGGTCGCGCTGTGCACAATCCCCTCGGTACCGCCGGCGATGTCGCCGCGGATGATGCCGGTGGCACTTTCGACGATGTCAGACGCCTTCTCGACGGCGTTGGTGGCGATGTCTTTGGCCGCGTCGACCGCGTCTCTGGCGTTGAAGCCCATCAGAATCTCCTAGTCGTCGTGTGCTCGGTGCATAAGCCCGTCGCATCGACTCTAGCCGCGGCAACACCCGCCGGCACACGCGCCCAGACCCGGCAGGGGGCGCCTGAGGCGGCTACCGACCGAGATCTCAGTCGGTGACACCGGTGTCGGAGGGGAACTGTCCGCCGCTTTGAATCGGCAGGCCACCGCCGGTAAGTGAGCCGACCACCCAGCCTTGAGCTGTCGTGCAGGTCATTGGAAGCCCGTCCGGCGATTGCGCTGCTGACCCTCGCGGATCGGCGATGTTGGCGCACGGTTCACCGGGGTTGTGCACGCCGTACAGCGGGTAGTAGAGGACCCAGTATCCGGACTGGGCCGCCGGATACTGGTTGATGATGAAATGGCACGCTTCCGCTTGACCGTCAGGGCCTCGTCCGAAGATGAACCGCTCGTAGTTGTCACAGGGCGCGCCCGCCGTGGCGTCGTAGTTCATGCCGGGGACGTCTCCGTCGTAGTGGCCGTTGTCGGCGAAGGCGACCGGCGCCGCACCGATGACGGCACCCGTGACCGCGGCGCTGACGACTAGCTTACTGAGGTCCCGAATCATGGCCTCACCCCTGGATTTTCAGTCTGGCAACGGCGTCATCGGCCGCCTTCTACGTCGGCGGTCCGCATCGAAGCATAGTGAATGCCGGTTCGGCAATTCGGCCCTTTGCCCGAGAAAGCCACAAGAACCGGCTTCACCTTCTGCCCCGCGGTGTTTTACTGAGCCGGCAGACGTCGTAGTCAAGGGGTGCACCGATGCGGACTCCAAATCTTCCCGCGGGGTTCGATTTCACCGACCCGGACATCTATGCCGAACGGTTGCCGGTCGAGGAACTGGCCGAAATGCGCCGAGCCGCACCGATCTGGTGGAACGAACAGCCGCCCGGTGAAGGCGGCTTCGACGACGGCGGCTTCTGGGTGGTGAGCAAACACAAGGACGTCAAAGAGGTGTCGCTGCACAGCGACGTCTTCTCCAGTCTCAAGAAGACCGCTCTGCCCCGCTACAAGGACGGCACTGTGGAGGAGCAGGTCGACCGCGGCAAATTCGTACTGCTGAACATGGACGCGCCGCAGCACACCCGGCTGCGGAAGATCGTCTCCCGGGCCTTCACCCCGCGAGCGGTCGAGCGGCTGCGTGCCGACCTGGCCGAGCGCGCCCAGCGGATCGTCGAGGCAGCAGCGGCGCAGGGGTCCGGCGACTTCGTCGAACAGGTGTCCTGCGAGCTGCCGCTGCAGGCCATCGCCGGATTGATGGGCGTGCCGCAGGAGGACCGCAAGAAGCTGTTCGACTGGTCGAATCAGATGGTCGGCGACCAAGATCCGGAGTTCGCCGGCAACGACGCCATCACGGCCTCGGTGGAATTGATCATGTACGGCATGCAGATGGCCGCCGAGCGCGGAAAGAACCCGGGCCAGGATCTAGTCACCACTCTGGTGCAAGCAGACGTCGACGGCCACAAGCTGTCCGACGACGAGTTCGGGTTTTTCGTCATCCTGCTCGCCGTCGCCGGCAACGAGACCACCCGTAATTCCATCACGCAGGGCATGATGGCGTTCACCGACCACCCCGATCAGTGGGAGCTGTACAAAAAGGAACGCCCCGCCACCGCGGCGGATGAAATTGTGCGGTGGGCGACGCCGGTGACGTCATTTCAGCGCACTGCACTCGCCGATTACGAGCTGTCCGGCGTGCAGATCAAGAAGGGCCAGCGGGTGGTCATGTTCTACCGCTCCGCGAACTTCGATGAAGAAGTGTTCGACGACCCGTTCCGCTTCAACATTCTTCGAAACCCGAACCCGCACGTCGGATTCGGCGGCACGGGTGCGCACTACTGTATCGGCGCCAACCTGGCCCGGATGACAATCGACTTGATGTTCAACGCGATCGCCGACCACATGCCCGATCTGGCCTCCGCAGGCGCCCCGGAACGACTGCGGTCGGGATGGCTCAACGGCATCAAGCACTGGCAAGTCGACTACCACGGCGCCTCGGCGCCGAAGTGCCCTGTCGCACACTAAGGTAGCAACACATGCCCGCACATAGAGCAGTGCACGTGAAGTCCGCCGGCGCGCCGTTGGAGCTCGTCGATGTCGAGACCGCGCCACCGGCGCGTGGTGAAGTGCGCATCAGCGTCGGCGCCTGCGGCATCTGCGGCACCGACGCCCACTTCGTCGCCGGCGCTTTCCCCGGCCTGTCGTGGCCGCTGACCCCCGGGCACGAAATCGCCGGGAAGATCGCCGAAGTCGGCGACGGCGTCGAAGGTTTCGCGGTGGGCGACCGGGTCGCGGTCGGCTGGTTCGGCGGAAATTGCAACCACTGCGAGCAGTGCCGTAAAGGCCTTTTCATCCACTGCGAGAACGGGAAGGTGCCGAGTTGGCAGTACCCCGGCGGGTACGCCGAGTCGGTGACTGTGCCGGCCACCGCACTCGCCAAGATACCGTCGGAACTGTCCGATGCCGAAGCCGCCCCGATGGGTTGTGCCGGGGTCACAACCTACAACGCGCTGCGTCACACCAAGGCGTTACCCGGTGACCGGGTGGCGATCCTCGGCGTCGGGGGGCTCGGTCATCTCGGGCTGCAGTTCTCCCGGGCAATGGGTTTCGAGACCATCGCGATCAATCGCGGCACCGCCAAGAAAGAGGACGCGCTGAAGCTCGGCGCCCACCACTACGTCGACGCCACCGACGGTGACGTGTCAGAAGCGCTGCAACGCCTGGGCGGAGTCGCCGTCGTGTTAGGCACTGCCGGCAACTCCGAGGCCATGGCCGCAACCGTCGGCGGCCTGCAGCCCCGAGGTGAATTGATCACCATCGGCGTCACCCCTGAGCCGCTGTCCATCAGTCCACTGCAATTGATCACGCCAGGGTTGAGCATCGTCGGTCATCCGTCCGGAACCGCCAAAGAGATCGAAGACACCATGCAGTTCGCCGTCCTGTCCGGTGTGCGCGCCTGGATTGAAGAGCTGCCGTTGGCACACGCCGCTGACGGTTACGCCACCCTGCAGGAAGGGCGGGCGCACTACCGCACTGTGCTGACCGTTTAGGTGTGCTGGGCTCGGTAAGGGCAGCCCTCGTTCGCCAACTACTACTGCGCGCTGAGCCTGTCGGCCTGACTTCCAGAAGTCAGGGCGACGGTGGCGAATCGGCCGGCGGGTCCGGCTGTTGGCCGCGGATGTGCTCGAGCACCCGCGTCAGCAGCGGATGCGGATCCGGCGGCGGTGCTTCCGGAGCCGGTGGCGGCGGTGGGGCTGCCGGCGGCGCCGCGGGCGGGACGGCGGCCGGCTGATCAAAGGCGCCTGGGGAGGATTCCGGGCGCTGTGCGGCCGGCTGCTCGGGCAGCTCCGCCGGTGGCGGGGCCGCAGCCGGCTGCGGTGCTGCGGCAGGGTGCGGCTTGGCGGTCGGTCGGGGTGCCGCCGGGACTGCCGGCGGCACGCGAGGCACCTCGGCGATGCGGGGCGCCGGCAGCGCGTGGACCGAATGCCCGGCTGCTCGCGCGTTCGGGGACGCCGGCTGGTCTGGCGTGAGCCGCAGACCCACCGCCAGCGACAGCGAACCAACGAGGGTGACCGACGCTGCGACCAACACCGTCAGCGCGCCGGCGTAGGACGGAGTACGAAAGGCGGCGCGGTGGGACCGGGTGGCCGGCTCGGAAGGCGGCGTCTGGATGAAGCCAGCGTCCTGCGCGGACGCCAGGGCCGCACCGCGCGCGAGTGCCAGCTCTGCTCCGCTCTGCGCGAAAACCGGCACGGGCAGCGCGTCGTCCAATTCCGACGAGAAGGCGGCCAACTCGGCATCCGAACCGACCACGACGACAGCTTCGGGTCGCCAGCCGTCCCGGGTGAACATTCTGGTCACCCACCGAAACAGGCCATCGGCGCCCCCGGCCACGTGCTTCACCGCGGTCCGGCTGTCGCCGTCGCAGGTGTCGATCGAGACCACCGTCGCCGATTCGTGTTCGAGTACACACACCGTCGTCTTCTCGTAACCGACGACCGGCGCCAAACCCTGGGCCAGGGTCTCGGCCGCCTCAACCCACCGCACCGGAACGACATTGTGAAAACCGGCGGCGGTCAGCTGCTCGACGAGCAGAGCCGCGCCGGTAGCGGCATCGTCGCTCCATGTGACGCCGATCACATGAAGCCGACCGTCGGCGGCCGTCGCCGTGGCTTCGGCACTCAGCACCGCGTCAGCCACCTGCTTGGACGTCTCAACTGCGCGGGCTCCCCCGCCCGACCGCACCGAGAACTCGCCGTGATCGAGGATGGCCCCGTCTGCGGTGTGCCCTTCGACCAGTACCCATCCCACTCCGGAAGACGTCAGCGACAGGCCGCATACCGTATCCAAAATCTGCACCCTCAATCATGCCGCTACCTGCGGCTTCGCACCCTTTTGCAGCATCGCGTCAAGCACTGGCACTGTGCTCGGCGGTCGCCCTGCGCGGACCGGGGCAGGTCGGCCTCGGTCGGCGTAGCGGTAAGCCTGCGCTGGCGCCGTTACCTTACCCGATCGCGACGGGCTGCTTGTCCGGCGGTCGTGGCTGGGCGGCCCAAATCGGGAGCGGGCGGCGTTACGCGGAATTGCGTTGCGGCATTAACCGCAGTTCTAAATCGGACGGCTCGAGAAGCAAACGAAGCCGATGTGCAACTCAAATGTGCTCAAATGTGCTCGCGTCCTGATCGACATATTCCCCAGGTGACGGTAAGTTTTGCCCCGAACGGACCACGTAATCGTTTTGCTGACGCGCACGACGGGTAATCCGGGCCGGGACTGCAGGACGGCAGACAGCAAGGGGCACAGGTGATGACAGAAGTAGGCAATAAGGTCCGCGCCTGGGCGCGCCGACTGCTGGTGGGCACTGTTGTGGCCGCCGCGATTCCGGGCCTGGTGGGTTTGGTCGGTGGCGCCGCGACGGCGGGGGCCTTCTCCCGTCCTGGCCTGCCTGTCGTATATCTGCAGGTGCCGTCCGCGGGAATGGGCCGTGACATCAAAGTCCAGTTCCAGAGCGGCGGAGCGAACTCGCCGGCCGTCTACCTGCTCGACGGTTTGCGCGCACAGGACGACTACAACGGTTGGGACATCAACACCCCGGCGTTCGAGTGGTACAACGGCTCGGGCCTGTCCGTGGTGATGCCGGTGGGTGGTCAGTCCAGCTTCTACACCGACTGGTACAGCCCCGCCTGCGGTAAGGCGGGCTGCAGCACCTACAAGTGGGAGACCTTCCTGACCAGCGAGTTGCCGTCCTACCTGGCCTCGCAGCAGAACGTGAAGCCGACCGGCAGTGCCGCGGTGGGTATTTCGATGTCCGGTTCTTCCGCGATGACGCTGGCCATCTACCACCCGCAGCAGTTCATCTACGCGGCGTCGCTGTCCGCGCTGCTCGACCCCTCCCAGGGCATGGGGCCGTCGCTGATCAACTTGGCCATGGGTGACGCCGGCGGCTACAAGGCGAACGACATGTGGGGCCCGTCGAGCGATCCGGCGTGGGCGCGCAACGACCCGTCGCTGCACATCCCCGAGTTGGTCGGGAACAACACCCGTCTGTGGGTCTACGTCGGTAACGGCAAGCCGTCCGAACTGGGTGGCGCCAACCTGCCGGCCGAGTTCCTCGAGGGATTCGTGCGCGACAGCAACATCAAGTTCCAGGACGCCTACAACGGCGCCGGTGGGCACAACGCAACGTTCAACTTCCCGGAGAACGGCACGCACAGCTGGGAGTACTGGGGCGCGCAGTTGCAGGCGATGAAGCCGGACCTGCAAGGCACACTGGGCGCCAACCCGTCTGCCTGACACCACGGAATCACCGACTGCGCGTGACGGCCTGGCCGTCACGCGCAGTTTCATGTCACGGCCGCGACGGTCTCACCGCGGGCGGGGCAGTCGGTCAGTGATGTCGGTCCAGGCGGTGCTGTCCCTGCGATGGTCGTTCATGTTGCGGCATTGGCCGTATAGCCGCAGCACACCCAGGCCCGGGATGTCGTTGTCCTGGTAGACGATCGCGCTCACCTCGCCCCGGGTCAGCGTCGCGCCGTAGGTGTATCGGGCTGGCGGTATGCCTTCCCGCCAGCCGTGCCCGACCATCGCGTCAGCGATGCCCCGGAAATAGGTGTCGGCGCGGACACCGGCGGGCACCGCGAAATTGAGATAGATGGCGCCCTGGTAGGGCGGATCGATGGCGTCCTTGCACGACATCAGCAGATAGCCCGCCGTTGGCTGCTGCAGTCCGGCGGTCCTGACGATCTGCTTGACCGGCTCGAGCACCTGATCTTCGCTCTGATCGTCCGAGACCGGGTCAGCGGGATGGTCGAGCGAATCAGCCGGCGTGGAATGCAGTTTGGTGACGACCAAGAACAGTCCACTGAAGAACAGCGACAGGCTCAGCGCGGCGGCCAGCAGCGCCCGAGCAGCCGTCGAGCGATACCATTTCCGCCGGTTGCCGTTTTCTGCCGAGCGTTCAGGAATCATGTGGGTCAACACCTTCGAGGCGAACCGCGCTGTCCGGCGCGACAATCGCCCGTCCAGGTTAACCACAGGACACCGTTGCCAGGCCGCTACGGCGGCAGATCTGTAATTGGGTGGACCCTCGTTGTCTTGACGTCGGCGCTTTGTGCGCCGGGCCTGACGTCTGCTGACCCGCCGGACGGGCTGAGCGAGCTGGTCGACGCTGCGGCACGCCGGTTGCAAGTGGCCGAGCCGGTCGCGGCGGCCAAATGGCATGGCGGCGTTGCCGTCGCCGACCCCGACCGGGTAGGTCAGCAACTCGACGCACTCGCCGACGATGCCACTGCGGCACAGGTCGACTCCGACTACGTCCAGCAGGTGTTCGGCGATCAGATTGACGCCACCGAAGCAATCGAGTACAGCCGGTTCGCGCAGTGGAAGCTAGATCCGGCCGCTGTGCCGCCGAACCCACCCTCGCTTACCGACTCCCGTTCGCAGATCGACGATCTCAATCACACGATGCTGACCCAGATTGCTCTGCAGTGGTCGGTGCTGCACTCCCCCGACTGTGGTAGCCGGCTCGACAGCGCCAAAACCGCCGTCGTGCAGAGTCGGCACCTCGACTCCCTCTATCGGCAGGCGCTGTCCGCCGCGTCGCGCAACTACTGCCGGCCGCCGGCGTCGCAATAATCGTGTTCTGGCCGTCGGTGAAACCGCGGCGTGCTTTGATCAGGCCATGCAAGGCTCGGCCACAGTTCACATGGCGGCACCGGCGGACAAGATCTGGGATGTGATCGCCGACGTTCGCAACACCGGGCGGTTCTCTCCGGAGACATTCGAGGCCGAATGGCTGGGCGACGCCACCGGGCCCGCGCTGGGCGTCCGTTTCCGGGGGCACGTGCGACGCAACGAAATCGGTCCGGTGTACTGGACGACGTGCCGGGTCACCGCGTGCGAACCGGGGCGCGAGTTCGGGTTCGAAGTGCTGGTCGGTGACCGGGCCGTCAACAACTGGCTGTATCAATTGACGCCGGTCGACGGCGGCACCGACGTCACCGAGTCGTTCCGGATGGCCGAATCCGCGTTGACCACCGCGTACCAGTGGGTGTTCGGCGGCTTCCTGCGCAGGCGGCGCAATATCCGGGACATGACCAAGACGCTGCGCCGGATCAAGGATGTTGTCGAGGCGGGCTGAGCGCCGATCAGAAGACTCGGCCCGTCGCCTGCGAAACGAATCAGCAATGAGGCATCGGTTAGCCGTCCTGGCCGCAGCGGCGTGCATCGTCATTGCGGCCGGCTCCGATTGATCTGTGGGCGCGTCGGAGCCGGACTGTCCGCATACGATGGGGCGGATTCGGCGAACCACCGGGAGGCAACTTGTGAGGCGGAGGCTGCACTGGCTGGCTCTGCACGGTTTCGTTCGCACCCTCGCCACCTACGGCGCGCGGCGAGGTGATCCGCAGGGCCGGCTGATCTCTGATCCCGTGGTCAGAGCAGATCCGGTGGCGTTCTACGAGGAGTTGCGCGCCGTCGGGCCGCTGGTGCCGGGCCGGATCAGCTATGTCACCACCGACTATGGGGTGGCGCAGGAGGTGCTGCGGTCGGACGATTTCCGGGTGATGTCGTTGGGGTCGGGTCTGCCGGCGCCGCTGCGCTGGCTGGAACGGCGCGCCCGCGATCCTTTGCTTCACCCGCTGCGTCCGCCGTCGTTGCTGGCCGTTGAGCCGCCCCAACACACTCGCTACCGCAAAAAGGTGTCGTCGGTGTTCACCGCGAGGGCGGTAGCCGCCTTGCGTGACCGCGTAGAGCAGACGGCGGCCATGCTGCTTGAGCGGCTCACCGGCGAACGAGGCGTCGTCGACATCGTCGACCGGTACTGCGCGCAGCTTCCGGTGGCCATCATCAGCGACATCCTGGGTGTGCCGGACAGCGATCGGGAACGCGTCCTGGAATTCGGCGAACTCGCTGCCCCGAGTCTGGACGTCGGCTTGACGTGGCCGCAGTACCAACGCGTGCAGCGGGGCATCGCCGGCTTCAATTCTTGGCTTGCCGAGCACCTCCGCACGTTGCGCCGGGCGCCGGGCGAGGACCTGCTGAGTCAGCTGATTCACGCGGAGACCGAGGACGGCACCAGCCTCGATGAGACTGAATTGCTGGGGATCGCCGGTCTGGTGCTCGCCGCGGGATTCGAGACCACGGTGAATCTGTTGGGAAGCGCGATCGGTCTGCTGCTGGACACCCCTCAGCAATTACAGAAGCTGACTGACCGCCCGCAGCTGTGGCCCAACGCTGTCGAGGAAATACTGCGGCTGGAGTCACCTGTGCAGCTCACGGCACGGGTGGCCCGCACCGACACGGTGCTCGCCGATACGCCGATTCAGCAGGGAAAGATGGTGGTGGTGTATCTGGCTGCCGCCAACCGCGATCCGTCGGTGTTTCCCGATCCGCACCGATTCGACGTCGAACGCGCCAACGCAGGCCGGCATCTCGCGTTCTCCGGTGGGCGGCATTTCTGCCTGGGTGCTGCACTGGCCCGCGCCGAGGGCGAGGTGGGTTTGCGGACCTTCTTCGATGTCTTCCCCGACGTGCGATCCGCCGGCGCCGGCTGCCGGCGGGACACCCGCGTGCTGCGGGGTTGGTCCTCGCTGCCGGTCGCGCTGGGCCCGGCGCGGTCACTGGCCGCCCGCTGAAAACCTGCTCCTCCGCGTAACAGCCGTTGCGGTCGTGGTGCAGCGCAGCCGCCGCTTCTGTTCCGTGCAGACGCCGCTAGGTCGATGGCGGCCATCCGCGCGCTCGGCTTTCAGCCGCGCTCGCGATCGCCGCTAGGTCAGGTACCGACCGAGCCAATCAAGCACGCGGCGCCAGGCGTCGTCGGCCGCGGCAGCGTTGTAGCGGGGCCCGGTGTCGTTGAAGAACGCATGGTCGGCGTCCGGTTCGACGATCACCTCGTTGACCAGACCGGCGCGCTGCAGGGCGGCCCGGGCCGCAGCCTGTGAGCCGGTGACGCGAGTGTCGCGGGCCGCGTAGACGGCCAGCACCGCCGCCTTGGAACCGCTGAAGTCGGGGCTGTCGGGCAGCGGCCCGTAGAACGGAACCCCGGCGGACAATTGCGGTTCAGCAGAACCCAGCAGTTGCCACACCAGTCCTCCGCCGAAGCAGAATCCCACTGCGGCGACTTTCCGGTCCGGCATTCGCCGCTGCAGCTCGGCGACACCGGATTTCAGGTCTGCGGTGAACCGCTGCGGGGGTATGCGGGCCAGCGCAGCGGTGGCTTGCGCCGGATCTTCGAAGCGGGCGCTGCCGCCCTCCTCGGACAGCAGATCGACGGCCAGCGCCGAGTAGCCGGCTCCGGCGAAACGGCCAACCACGGAGCGCACCCAATCGTTCAGGCCCTTGTTCTCGTGAATGACCAGTACGCCGCCGCGGGCAGTCGGCGCCTCCGCCCAGGCACCCTGCAAACCTCCCTGCGGACCGGCCCAAGTGATCGGCGCTGTCGGACGCGCGGTGGCCATACCCGGCGGCCGATTCGCCGCCGAGGTGGTGGCCGCGCCCGGCGGCGGGCCGTTGTGCTCGCCGCAGGCCGCGATGAGGGCGGCCGCGGCGGCGGTCCCGACGCCCAGCAAAGCCAGTCGCCGCAAAGCCTCCCGCCGGCTGAGCAGGCCGTCGGCGTGATCAGTCGCGATTTCCTCGGCAATATAGCGCTGCAGTGACGTCATCTCCGCGAGTATCCGCCCGCAGGTGTGCTCTCGAGGGAAGGCGCCCGTTCTTCGCCGCGGTCAGTTCACCACTGCCGAGGCGGATAGCCACCGGGCTGCTGGTGGCCATATTGACCGGGCTGCGGCTGGCCGTACGGAGGCTGGGCACCCGCGCCGAACTGGCCGCCGTACGGGGCGCCCGCGCCGAACTGGCCGCCATCGAAGTGGCCCCCGTACTGGCCGGGCCGGGCGCCGGTGGACAAGGGCGGCAAGCCCAGGAACTGGCGGACCTGCGGCACGAATACCAAACCGCCGGCGGTGGCGATGAACAGACCTGCGATCAAGTCGTAAGTGATGCGGCCGGCAGCCGCGTACTGAGCTTCGAAGACGATGGCGAACAACAGCAGCAGGACGCCGCCACCGAGAACCAGGAATTGGCCGACGTGCTTTTTGAGGAGAAGCAGAACCGCACCAATCACCGCGGCCACCCCGCCGAGGGTCAGCAAGATGAGATAGATGATCATTGCCGCCGGAACGTGTACACCGCTGTTGTTCATAGCCTCTCGGCAGGCCTGGGCGATCTCACCGGTGTACTGCCCGCACATATTCGATGCGCGGTTGGCTGCGCTGCTGATGTCGAGGCACAGCACCAACGTGAGGATGGCGGCAAGGCCGCCGAGCAGCGCGACAGTACCGAACACAGCCCAGGTGGCGATCTGCTGAGTGCTTGGGCCACCGGGCTGGGTGTAGTAGCCGCCCTGGCCGTAGCCAGGCTGACCCAAGCCGGTTTGCTGACCGTAGCCTGCCTGCTGACCGTAGCTGGGTTGCTGACCATACCCCGGTTGCTGGCCGTAGCCCGGCTGCTGGACGTAGCCCGGCAGTTCCTGGTAACCGGGCCGGCCGTAATCGGGTGGTTGATAACCAGGTTGGCCACCGTGATCCGGCTGGCTCGGCGGGCGGTTCAGCCCAGGTGAGGAACTGTAACCGGCGTCCGGTGGTCGCTGGCCGTACCCCGGCCCGGCCTGCTGCCATGATTCGTGTGGCGACGGGCCGGACTGAGGTGAGAAGCCTGGTGGAGGTTGCACCCGGCCAGCATACTGGCCGTCTTCGCGATTTTGCTGGCGCGGCGGGACGACCTGCGCCGGTCCAAAAGCGGCACCGCTGTGCCGGCGGGTCCCTACGATCTCGGTGCGTCCCGGGTGCGCCGGTCGCCGGTCGTCGTCCTGCGGCACCCATGTCTGACTCTCAACCGGCTGATCCTGCGGTGACGTCATACCTGATCAGTGTGCCGATTCGGTCAGTTCCTTGAGGCGTTTGAGGGTCTCGGACAAGGTCCGCCCGACTTGGCCCATCGCAATACGGTCGGCCAGGTAGCCCAGCAGTCCCCCGGGCGCCTGGTAGGACAGCCGGAACGTCACCTTGGTTTCGCCGTCTCCACCGTCACGCAACCGGATCCGCCCCCGCATGCTGATACCGGTGATGCCCACCCAAGCCAGATCGCGACCCTCGTCGAACTCGACCACTTCGATCAGGCCACCGACGGGCACCGAGCCGATCTTCCAGTGCACGGTGTAACGGGCGCCGACGCCGGGCGGCTTCTCGTTGGCGGGTTCCCACCGCTCGAGTCTGGCCATGAACGACGGGTAGCGATCCGGGTCGCTGACAACTTTCCAGACGGCGTCGCGGTCTGCATCGAGCACGCACCGGCGTTCGACGCGCATCAGCCGATCACCGGGAATCGCCGCTCGGCGGCCAGGCGGTCCACGCCGGCTTGCAGGCTGGCCAGCACTTTGTCGTTCACTGCCTCATCATCGCCGTCCACTTCGATCGGCTCCTGTACTTCGATGGTGATCTTGGCGGGCAGCGGAAGGTGCCCGGCCAGGTCGCTGATGTTCAGGCCCCATGGCAGCGCGATGGAGATCGGGATGCCTTTGAGCCGGAACAATTTGTCGGTCATCAGTAGCTTGCCCAGCCATTGCCCGCGAGTGATGAACAGTGCGGTCTCCTGACCGCCGACGCTGGCGACCGGCACGATCGGCACCCCGGCGTCGCGGGCCAGTCGCACATAACCCTTCCGGCCGCCGAAGTCGACCTTGTGCCGTTCCCACGACGGTCGGGCGACCTCGTAGTCGCCGCCCGGGTAAACCAGCAGCGCTGCGCCAGACTTCAGCGCGAGTTCAGCGTTTTCGTGGTTGGCGGCGACGGTGCCGAACTTCCGCAGCCAGCCCAACGGAGGCGATGACACCACCAGGTTGTGCGCCAGTTGGTAGAAGGGCCGCTCCACGCCGAAGTAGGAGCAGAAGGCCAGGGTGAATACGAAGGTGTCCGGCGGCACGTTGCCGCCGCTGTGGTTGCCGACCAGCAGCACCGGCCCGTCGGCGGGGATCCGGTCCAGGCCCCGAACGTCGGCCCGGAAGTACAGCGAGGCCAGCAGCCACGTGCCGGGCAGTTGGTCCCGGATGTAGTCAGGATCGCGTTGGTCGAGGTCAGCTTTCGGGACGCGGGACGCGACCTGTTTGGTGACCCAGTTCTTGACATCCCCCAAGCTCGGCATTGCCGCATTGTGGCATACGAAGGGCAACCGTTACATGGAAGTGCGCAAGCATTACGGCCCGTCAAGTCGGTAGATGCGGGATGCGTTGTCTCGGGCGATCAGATCGACGACCCGGATGGCGTCGGCCGCACTCCAATCTCCGGTGTCGACGAAGCCGGCCAAGGTCCGGTGAATTCCGGTGCGCCACAGCGTGGCCCCAAGGTAATGCAGCTCCGGTGGACCGAATCCGTCCGAGGAGTAGACGATCTTGCGGAAAGGGGCCATCTCCAGCAGTCGCGCAATGAACGACGGCCCCCGCGCGCCCAGGTAGTTGATGCTCAGCCCACCGTCGAGGTAGACGTTGTTGAAAGCCTGCGCAAGATAGCCCGCTTCGCGTTCGTAGGGATAGCAGTGCAGCAGCACGACCGGGGTGTCGCCGGACCGGCGGAGGAAGTCGAGCAGGTACAGCGGATTGGTTCTGTGCAGATCGCAGTCCCGGTCGCCGAAGCCGACATGGAATTGCAGCGGCTTACCCAGCCGCAGCGCCTGGTGTAGCCCGAACCGCAGCAAGACCCGATCGGTCAACCGCTTCCCGCCGCTGTCCCGCCACCGACGGGCGGCCTCGGCGACCTGGGCCGCCGGCGGGTCGCTGAGGTCACCGTCGAATCCGCCGCGGTAGGCCAAGATGGATTTGGTGGCCGCTGCGCCACTTGCCCGCGTGCGCAGGATCTGCTCGAACGCATCAGCGTATTCGCCCGGGGCATGGGCGGCCTGCTCAGCCACTTCTTCGAGACGGACCACCTCATGCGCCCGGCCCCCGGAAAGCCCGGCCAGCGCATCGATGCCGGTCACCCCGGCGGCGAGACCGGTATCGACCAGCCAGTCGGTGACGCCGGCGCCACGCAAAAACAGTTGAGCCAGCTCCGCGTCACCGATCTCGCTGCGCTTCTCCCAATACCGGGACGCCTCCGCATGTTTCGGTAAGCCCAGCAGCGGCGCGCAATGCGTACGCACCGCAAACCCCAGCTGTGAATCGAATCCACCATCAGCCGCCGGGGCGGTGTTGGCTTCGTTGAGCGCCTGCTCGAACCGAACCCGGTCGACCGGCGTCACCCAGCACCCGTGGACGTGCTGATCGACCAGCGGCACCTCGGCGATATGGCACGCCAGAGCCGAGTCGCCGGCCGCCGAACGTGCGGGTGCCACGGTCATACACTCCACGCCATGCGGAACCTGTCGGCCAATTGTTCTGGACCCAAGTCGCCGTAACGCTCACTTTCCAGGCGGCGTACGGCGACGGTGGCGTCGACGGCGGGTGCACCCAGGATCGCTCGCATCGACTTTGAATTCTGCAGAGCCGAGACGGCTTCCGCTTGGACATCAAAAATCCGGACGATGCCGGCCTTGCGGCGGTCGGCGTCGGACAAGGTAGCCGGATCCACCGTCGTTTCCGGTGGCAACGCGGCTTGGTGTTCGATCCCGCCCAGCGCCAATCCGAGGATGGCTGCGGACGCGAAATACGGGTTGGCGGACGGGTCGACGACCTTCACCTCGACGTGCCCACCTGCGGGATCCGCCGCGTGCGCACTGACGAAACGCACTGCGGCCTCGCGGTTTTCCGTGCCCCAGCAGACGTATGCGCCGGCCCAGTTGCCGGGCTGCAAGCGCAGACCGGACACGATCGACCCGCACAGGATGCCCTGCGCCTCCGGCAAGCCGCGTAGCAGACCACCCATGGCGTGTTCGCCCTCAGTGGTCATGCCGCGTGTGCCGGAACCACCGGAGAACAGCGGGCCGTCCGATGCGGTGAGCGAAAAGTGTTGGTGGGCACCGCATCCGATGCCGGCAGCGAACGGCACGGGCGAGAAGCTGACGCGCGTGCCGTAGCGGCGGGCTACCCGGCCGACGATCAGACGGGCTAACACAAGCTGGTCGGCTGCAGCGACCGGTGACAGTGGCGTCAGCGAAATCTCGAACTGGTTGGCGCCGTACTCGGGGTGGAACTGCTCGATGCCCACCCCAGCGGCGGTGGCGGTGGCGATGACGTCATGAGCGAACGCCTCGTGTTCGAGTAAACCGGCCAGACCGTACTGTGACCACAGCGTCGACGGCAGCTTGCTGCCACCGGAGTCGACGAGCACGAACTCCAACTCGTGACCGACAACCGCGCTGAGGCCAGCTTCGGCGAGTGCAGTTTCGGTCCGGCCGAGAGTCCCGCGGGCGCAGGCCGGCACCGGGGTGCCGTCCTGCTCGTAGAAAGCCGCCGGTGCCCAGGCCAATCCGTCGCCGACGATGCGTAAAGCGGCCAGGTCGATACGGATCCGCTGATCGCCCACGACGCCGAACTGGTCGGTGAACGCGATACCGGTCTGATCGATGGCGAACGTGTGGAAAACCGGACTGACGCCCATGCCGGGGTCGGCGAAAGTGTTGGTCCGGCGTAGCGGCACAGCCTTGGCCTGGGTGAGCCCGGCCGGATTGACGACCGTGCCGATGACGACGTCGACGCCTTCAGCTTCCAGCTCTGCTATCGCCGCGGCGGCAAGCGGTGTCGCGGTCAAACGCGACTGGGCAACGTCAGTTGACAGGATTGGCCGATATCCAGGGTGCGCAGCACCCGCCCCATGCCCAACCACATGGCACATGAGAGCGCCAGGTCGGCAAGCAACTCGTCGGAGAAGTGCTCGCGGCAGCGGGCCCAGAAGTCTTCGTCGTCCCGCAGGACGGTGTGCTCGGTGGCGAAGCGATGCGCGAACTCGGCGGCCAGCCGCTCCTGTGCGCTGTAGCCGGACCAGCTGCGCCACTGCAGCGCATGGTCGTAGAGGTCTTCGTCGACTCCGGCGGCAGCCCCATCACCGTCGCGCGTGTTGACGCAGACCTCACATTCGTTGGCGTGCGCGATGACGATCCGGGCAATCTCCCGGGTACGCATCGGGAGCCGGTTGCGGTTGTACACCGCGTCGCTGAACGCGCCAATCGCGCTGCCGAGCTCGGGAGATTTCAGCACCCATCCGGCCAGGTCGTCGTCAGCGAAAGGTCCGATTCGACTCATGGGCAGATGGTACGCCGCGGGCCGGAGCCGGTACCGGGATTCGCTGCGTCACCACCGTTCCGAGCTGCGGTCGGTCTTCGTACCAATCCCGTTGCATGACAGCCCGGTCGGTGATGCGTCGCACAGCAGCTTCCACCTCGCGGCGGTCGGGGCGGCCTTCAAAACCCGGTGACCGGGCCAGCTTGTCGACGATCCAACCCAGCAGCAGCGACGACACGAATGTGACCTGCCGCGCGCCAATTGCAGTGAGCCGCAATCCGTCACGGTCGCGCGTCAGATAGCCGGTCTGCACCAGCCGATCGAAGGTCGGTTCGAGCAGCTCGAACGGCACCCCGAGGTCGTCACCGATGTCGCTGAGCCGGACGGAACCAAGCAATCTGGTGTAGCGGTGCACCCGCAGGACGGCCCACAGGCCGGCGACGTCGAGCTGGCAGTCGGGCCGCAAGGCGATGCTGCGCAGCCGCATTCCCGGGTCGCCTTGACTCATCAGCCGACCGACCGCGATCTCCAACAGTTGTTCAGAGGTCTGCGTGGTGGGCATGCCGAACCCCTCGCCGAGATCGGCGGCGCTATTGCCGACGTCTCGCAGCGGCACTTCGCGCAGAAACAGCGCCACGATGAGCCCCACCACCGCGACCGGGGCTGCCCAGGCGAAAACCAAGTCGAGTGAGTCGGCGTAGGCGTGCACGATGGGCGCCGCGGTGTTGTGCGGCAGGCGGTGCAACGCTTCTGGCGAACTGGCCGCTTGAGCCGGCACCCGGCCCGCGATCAGAGCCGAGCGCAGCCGGCCGGTGAGAAAGTTGTCGAACAGGGATCCGAAGATGGCGGCGCCGAACGAACTGCCGATGGTGCGGAAAAACGTCACGCCGGAGGTGGCGACGCCGAGGTCTTCGAAGCTCGACGTGTTTTGCACGATGAGCACGAGAACCTGCATGCACAGGCCGATGCCAAATCCCAAGATGAACAAGTAGAGCGACTGCAGCACGGCCGACGTCGACGGCTCCATCCGCGACAGCAGCAGGAAGCCGACGGTCATCACCGCGGTTCCGGTCATCGGGAAGATCTTGTAGCGGCCGGTGCGCCCGACCAGGATGCCGCTGCCCATCGATGTGATCAGCAGCCCGGCCACCATCGGCAGCGTGCGCAGCCCGGACGCAGTGGCCGAGACACCGTTGACGTATTGCATATATGTGGGCAGGAAGGTCAATGCGCCCAGCATGGCGAATCCGACGACGAAGCTGAGCACGCAGCAGACGGTGAAGACCGGACTGCTGAACAACCGCGGCGGCAGAATCGGGGCGACGGCCCGGCCTTCCACCCACACGAACACGCCCAGCGACGCCGCCGAACCGGCGAACAACCCGATGATCGTTGCTGACGTCCACGGGTAAGTGGTGCCACCCCAGCTGGTGGCCAAGGTCAAGCCTGCGGCGCCGAGGCCGACGAACACGATTCCGGTGTAGTCGATGACCTGTTTGACCCGATCACCCAGCGTCGGAATGGCGGCAGCCGCGACGAAGAATACCGCCGCCGAGACGGGCACGTTGATCCAGAATGCCCACCGCCAGGTCAGATGGTCGGTGAAGTAGCCGCCGAGTAAGGGACCGACGACGGTGGTGACGCCGAACACCGCGCCGAGCGCGCCCTGGTAACGGCCGCGATCACGCAACGGGATCACTTCACCGATGAGTGCCGTCGCAGTGACGGTAATGCCGCCGCCGCCGATGCCCTGCAGCGCCCGGGCCAGCACCAGCATCATCATCGACTGCGACAAGCCGCACAGCACGGAGCCGGCGAAGAATGACACGATCGCAGCCTGGAACACCGTTTTGCGCCCGAACACGTCACCGAGTTTGCCGACCAACGCGGTGACAATCGTCGAGGCCAGCAGGTAGCTGGTTACGACCCAGGATTGGTGGCCGGCACCGCCGAGGTCGGCGACGATGGTGGGCAGCGCCGTCGCCACGATGGTCTGGTCGAGGGCCGCGAGCAGCATGCCGAGCACGATCGCCAGGAAGATCAGATTGCGCCGTTGCGGCGTGATCTGGGTGCTGCGGAATTCGGCTTCCGCGGCGGTCGCCGTCGCGCTTGTCATGAGCTGCCCTCCCGTCCAGCCTCCGATGCTAGGCGTGTCGACGATGCGCGCCGTGCAACGGCGCGAGGAGGAGGCGCGTAATGCGGCTAGGCGTGTCGACGATGCGCGCCGTGCAACGGCGCGAGGAGGAGGCGCGCGAGCGCGACCGGCGTGTCGACGATGCGCGCCGTGCAACGGCGCGAGGAGGAGGCGCGCGAGCGCGACCGGCGTGTCAGTCTCCCCCGCTGTTGGACCCCGGCGGCCGCGTCACACACTGCGCCGAATACAGCGCCTCGCCGAGCTTGTCCATCAGCTCCAACTGCGTTTCCAGATAGTCGACATGATTTTCCTCGTCGGCCACGATCTTCTCGAACAAGTTGGCGGTTGTCGTGTCTTGCCGCTCTCGGCACAACACGATCCCCGGTTTCAGTCGGTCCAACACCTCATGCTCGATGGCCAGGTCCGCTTCGAACTGCTCACGAAGAGTCTGACCGATCCGCAATGAGAACAGGCGTTGAAAATTGGGCAGACCATCGAGCAATAGAATTCGGTCGGTAATCGCCTCGGCGTGCCGCATTTCGTCGAAGGATTCGGCGCGGGTGTGTTCCGCAAGCTCGGTGAAACCCCAGCTTTCCTGCATTTTCGAATGCAGAAAATATTGGTTTATCGCGGTGAGCTCACTGGTTAATTGCTCGTTGAGCAGGCGCAGAACATCGGGATCACCTTGCATGATCGCTCCTTTTAAAGCTGTCGCGTGTCACACCGAATGCGGCGGAGTCAACGGGCCGGGCTGAGGCACGCCGCTGCCGCGCAGGTTCAATCTAAACCAGCGCGGTGACAGTCTGCGGGATGTTGCTCGGCGCCCCTGCGCGTCTCGACTCATTCGGCGATGCGCGGCCGCCCAGCAGGGTAAAAGTGCAGCTCACAAGCGGACGAAGCAAGGTTAGACTACGCTAACTTACTTAGGTTAGACTGCACTAACATGCGGATCGTCCGCGTCGGTGGCGGTGCGCCCGGCCACTCGGCCGGGCGCCGTCAGCGTCATCGTTCGCCGGTACGGGACAGTCGGGAGGGTCTGGAATACAGATGCACGTCAGGCCGCTTGAAAAACGACTCGACGTTTCATGCGACACGCCGCAGCGGCTATCTTCAATGCGCGGTGAATTCAGTCGCCGACACGGCATGTCCGAATTGTTCTGCTCGGCCGAGACGGTGAGCTGATGTACGTATGTCTTTGTGTCGGAGCAACCAGCCAAACCGTGTCCGACGCTGTCGCCCGCGGCGCATCGACGTCAAAAGAGGTGGCCGCGGCTTGCGGCGCCGGCGCCGACTGCGGACGATGTCGGCGGACATTGCGGGCCATCATCGCGGCCAACCAGTTCCCGACCAGCGCCGCCAGTTGATGCCGCCGTTGCTCACGTCTCGCTTCGGCCGGTGAAATCGGCGAGCGCGTCGGCGTTCGCCGGCCTGCCCATCAGTTCGGCGAAGTAAGCGTTCTCTCGCGCACTGGCGGCGACGATGTCGGGGCGGATCGGATCCACCATCGTGCGCTTCACCGCCATCAGGCTGGACAGCGGACGCGACGAAAGAATTTCGGCGTGCCGCCGAGCCTCGCTCTGCAGATCCGCCGGTTCGCAGACTTTCCAGACCAGACCCATCCGCAGCGCCTCATCGGCGCCGACCCACTCTGAAGACAGCAACAGCCACGCCGCGTTCTGCCGACCCAACAGCCGGGGCAGCAGATAGGACGACGCCGCCTCCGGCGCCACACCCAGGCTGGTGAAGGGGCATTTCAATCGCGCGGTGGACGACATGAAAGCCAAGTCGGCGTAGCCGAGGATCGTGGTGCCGATCCCGACGCCGATACCGTTCACGACGCAGATCAGCGGCTTGGGCAGCCCGCTCAACGCGTCGATCATCGCGGTGAACGCCGACTGCCGCCCCGCCAGCTGCGGATCAGTGACGCGGGCATGCATCTCTTTGAGGTCGGCGCCGGCGCTGAACGCGCGCCCGGCGCCAGTGATCAGCACCACGGCCACCTCCGGGTCCTCGGCGGCAGAGATCAGCGCCGCAGCAGTGGCCTGATACAGCGCCTCGTTGAACGCGTTGAGCGCATCAGGGCGGTTCAGGGTGAGGGTGCGGACCTTGTTGTCGTCGTCGATCAGCAGCGTCATCTCCCAGCAGACTAGCCGTTGCTGTACACGCGGGTCGGTTCGACCAACACCACGGTCCGCCGCTCAGCGGCCATCACTCTGTCGAACTCGTCCCAGTCGTCGTGGGTACCCCCGGCCGCCGAGTACACCTGGCGAATCAGCAGGCGCAGTTGGTCGCCGTCGGCGAGCCAACGCCGACTGTCGTCCGGTCCGGCCAGCTCGGCGCGGCCCTCGACGGTCGCCCATCGCCACCCGTTCCGGAACGTCACCGCCAGCTGAGGTCGGGCCCGCAGATTGGCGAGTTTGACCTTGCCGTACGTGACGAATCCCAGCACCGGGTCGCCGTCGGCGGGATGAGCCAGCAGCCCGACGTTGACCAGTGAAGCCTGCACGGTCGCGTCGGCGCGAACGGTGGACACGATGGCCAGACCGTTTTCGGCTTCGGACAGCGCTAGGGCCTCCTCGAGTGTGGTCATCTGCAACTCCTCAGGCGACGAAGGGTGTTTTCAGCGGGTAGCGGCTGGTCGGCACAGTGTCGATGTTCTCGTTGGCGCCGAATTCCGATGTACTGGCAACCATCCGGCTGATCCGCTGCTGCAGGTCCGCGTCGTCGGTCGCCCCGAAAAAGGCCGTCAGATCGGTGACCGCCTCAATGGGAAAAAGTTCTTCGACGATTGCGGCGATGACAGGAGCGTTGGGCGTCAGTGCCCGCACCACCCAGTTCTGGGTGTAGCCGAACGTGGCCTGGGTGGCGAGCGCCACCGGTGTGTGGTCGCGTTGCCAGCGACTCAGCCAATTGTCCAGGTCCTGGCCGGCGGGGCGGCGCAGCAGCGCAATATTGGCCAAGCCGGCGGTGCGGGTCCCGATTGCGTCGGGGATCGGCAGCGGGACAGACTCGGTCACCAGGTAAGCCGCGACGGCTTCGGCTTCGGCCCCCAGCAGGGTCAGCGCACCAGCAACCTGATCGCCGTAGCACTGCTGGGTCCACAGGCTGACCACCGCCGCGACCGGCGGGTCGAATGTCGTCAGCGTCATCAGCGAGTGGCGCACCGCGGCGTCGCGAACATTGACCGTCAGCCCGGCAACGCCGAGCCGCAAGATCGCGTCGGCAACCGGTCCGCGCTGGCGGGCACACCAGCCGTCGTCGCGATCATTCGCTCGCAGTACGGCGATCACCTTCTCCACAGCAAGCCTGCTAGCCGCCGCTGCCGGGTTGCTCTCGAGCCCAGCGCGGCAGGATGAATACACCTTCGGCCTCGACGGTGACACCTTCTTCGTCGGCGAGAAACCCCGCCGCGAACGTCTTGACGCCTTCGGTTCTCGTAGTCCTGGCTTCAGCGTGCAGGCGGCCCAGCCGGGTGGCCCGGACGTAGCGGAGCGTGATCGTCCCGGTGAAGCGCGGATTCACTGCGTCGCTGGCTACTTCGCCCAGCAGATGGTCGAGGATCAATGCGGCTACTCCCCCGTGCACGTGCCCCGGCGGTCCCTCATAGGCGGCGCCGAGATCGAAGTCGCACCACGCTTCACCCGGCGGGTCGCGGTGGACGATCAACGGCGGCGCGATCGGGTTGCGCAGGCCGATGACGGCGTTCCCCCACGCCATCCGCTCACCGCTGCTCAGGTAGCGAACACCGAAGGTCCCGTCCAATTGCCGGCTGCGCAACCGGGCCGTCGCCGAGTCGATCTCGGCTTTGGCCGCTGCGACAGCAGCCCCGTCGACGTCGGTGCGGACAGTGGCGTCGATCAATTCGCGCACGGACTGGGCCAGTGGGCCGTGGATCGCTCGCAGCCGCTCGACCTCCTCGGCGGTGATGTTCTCCGCGGTGAACTCGAGCATGCTTGCAACTAGAACATGTTCTCGCGGGTCGGACACGACGGGGTGCCCGACACAGGCGTTCATACCAGCCGGACGCCGTGCTCAACGCTGATCAAGTCGCCGATGATGGCAGCGAGCCGACGGTAGGGCCCGTCGCGCCCGCTGGAGGAACGGAAGACCAGCCCGACCCGTCGGCCCGGACGCGGCGGGGCGAACTCGGCCAAGCCGAGCCTGCTGCGCGCTGCCTCCACCGGCACCGCGCTCTGCGGAATCAGGGTCACGCCAAGCCCACCGGTGACGCACTGCACCGCCGTGGCCAGCGATGCCGCCCGGGTGTCGGCCAGTTCCGCGCGCACCCCGGCGGCCCGGCACACATCCAGTGCCTGGTCGCGCAGGCAATGACCTTCGTCGAGGAGCAGCAGCGGCAGCTGAGCCAGCGCTGCCGGCGACACCCGCCGTTTGCCCGACAACGGATGACCGGCCGGCAGCGCGAGAACGAAGTCCTCCTCATAGATCGCGACTTCGGTGAGCCCGCCGGCTTCGGCAGGCAGAGCGATCAGCGCGGCGTCGAGTGCGCCTTCGCGCAGCCCCAGCAGCAGCCGCTCGGTCTGATCTTCGGTGATATACAGCGTCAAGTCCGGCAGCCGGTGCGACATGCCGGACAGCACCGCCGGCAGGACGTAGGGTGCCACCGTCGGGATCAGCCCCAGCCGCAGGGTGCCTTGCAGTGGGTCGGACGCCCCGGCCGCTGACGCGGTGAACGCGCTCAACGCCTCGATGACGGTCTGCGCATGCGGCAACAGCTGCCGTCCCTCTGTCGTCAAGAAAACTCGGCGTGTCGACCGCTCGATCAGGTTGACGCCGAGCCCGGCCTCCAGCGCCGCCAGCGCCTGGGACAGCGTCGATTGGCTGACGCCCAAACTGGTTGCCGCAGTGCCGAAGTGCTGCTTTTCTGCGACCGCCACAAAAGCGCGCAAGCCGGCGATCGTCGGTTGATAACACTTATCGGTCATACCTATCAGTGTAGTGGGACAAATCACCTTTAACTCATAGTTGGTTTTCGGCAGTATGGAGGCACACGTGCTTCTTCGTGTAAATCCGATCTTGATTGTGTTAAAGGAGTGACATGGCTTTGTTGACCATTGGCGACCAGTTCCCCACCTACCAGCTGACCTCGCTGATCGGTGGCGATCTGTCGAGGGTCGACGCCCAGCAGCCCGAGGACTACTTCACCACCGTCACCAGCGAAGACCACCCCGGCAAGTGGCGCGTGGTCTTTTTCTGGCCGAAGGACTTCACGTTCGTCTGCCCGACGGAGATCGCGGCGTTCGGCAAGCTGAACGACGAATTCGAAGACCGCGACACCAAGGTGTTGGGTGTTTCGATCGACAGCGAATTCGTGCACTTCCAGTGGCGTGCACAGCATGAGGACCTCAAGACGCTGCCGTTTCCGATGCTTTCCGACATCAAGCGCGAGCTGGTTCAGGCGACCGGCGCGCTCAACGCCGACGGTGTCGCCGACCGGGTGACGTTCATCGTCGACCCCAACAACGAGATCCAATTCGTCTCGGTGACGGCAGGTTCGGTTGGCCGCAACGTCGACGAGGTGTTGCGGGTGCTCGACGCATTGCAGTCCGACGAACTGTGCGCCTGCAACTGGCGCAAGGGTGACCCAACGCTGAACGCCGGCGAACTGCTCAAGGCCTCCTGATGAGTGTCGACAACCTCAAATCCGCGCTACCCGAATACGCCAAGGATTTGAAACTCAACCTAGGCTCGATCACCCGCAGTCCGGTCCTCAGCGAAGAGCAGCTGTGGGGCACGCTGTTGGCCAGCGCCGCGGCTACCCGAAACACTCAGGTGTTGGCCGAGATTGGTGCCGAAGCGGCCGACAACCTTTCGGCCCAGGCGTACCAGGCGGCGTTGGGTGCCGCGGCGATCATGGGTATGAACAACGTCTTCTACCGCGGTCGCGGCTTCCTCGACGGCAAGTACGACGACCTGCGCCCCGGGCTACGGATGAACATCATCGGCAATCCGGGTGTCGACAAAGCCGATTTCGAGCTGTGGTCGTTCGCGGTATCGTCGATCAACGGGTGCTCGCACTGCGTTGCGGCGCACGAGCACACGCTGCGCGAGGCCGGTGTCGGACGCGAGGCGATCCTGGAGGCGTTGAAAGCCGCCGCCATCGTCGCCGGTGTCGCACAGGCGATCACTGCCGCTCAAACGCTGGCCACGGTCGGCTGAGTGGGCGCCCTCGCTCGCAGTGAAAGGTGAGGGGTGACCATGCCTGACTGGGTCGAGCATGTGATCTGGTGGCAGGTCTATCCGCTCGGCTTCGTCGGGGCCTACCCCGCCAGCGGTCAGCCGCCCACAGCTGACGAACACCGGTTGCGGCGGCTGCCGGAGTGGTTCGACCATGCGATCGCTCTGGGTGCGTCGGGAATCGCGCTCGGACCGGTGTTCGCCGCATGCTCCCACGGGTACGACACCACCGACCACTACCGCATCGATCCGCGCCTCGGTGACGACGAGGATTTCGACCACCTCGTCGCCGAGGCGCACCGGCGCGGGCTGCGTGTCCTGCTCGACGGGGTGTTCAACCACGTGGGTCCGGAGTTCCCGCGTTACCGGGAGGCCATGGAGCACGGCGACGAGGCGAGCGGGTGGTTCCGCGGACGTCCGGGGCGTTTTCACACCTTTGAAGGTCACGGCGATCTCATTACGTTGAATCACCGCAATCCTGAGGTCGCCGACTACGTCGTCGACGTCATGTCGCACTGGCTGAGCCGCGGGGCCGACGGCTGGCGATTGGATGCGGCTTACGCTGTGCCGCAGTCGTTCTGGACCCAAGTGCTGCCCCAGGTCCGCGAGCGGCATCCGCAGGCGTGGTTCGTCGGCGAGCTGATTCACGGGGACTACGCGGCGGTCGTCCGCGAAGCCGGTTTCGACTCGGCGACACAGTACGAGTTGTGGAAAGCGATCTGGAGTGGCCTGAACGACGGCAATTTCTTCGAGCTGGACTGGGCATTGCAGCGGCACAACGAGTTCCTGAACGACTTTTCACCGCTGACGTTCATCGGCAACCACGATGTGACCCGCATCGCGAGCCAACTCGAAGATTCTCGGCATCTCGCCCACGCGGTGGTCGTCCTGATGACGGTCGGCGGCATTCCCAGCGTGTACGCCGGCGACGAGTTCGGCACACTCGGCGTCAAAGAGGAGCGGTTCGGTGGCGACGACGAGGTGCGACCGGAGTTCGGTCACCCACCGCTGGAGCTGGACGCGCAAGGCGTGCAGACGTGGGAGCTGCACCAGTACCTGATCGGGCTGCGCCGCCGCCATCCCTGGCTGCATCAGGCGACGACGACGGCGTTGCGGCTGGAAAACCGGCAGTACGTCTATCAGACCCGCCGAGGCGATGACGCACTGATCGTCGCGCTGAACATCGACACCACGCCGCTGCGGGTGAAACTCGCCGATCTGAACGTCGGGGCCGCCGAGGTGATCGCCGGAAACGCCGCCCCGCCGGCCGAAGTGGTCGATACGGTAGACGTGGCACCGCATGGGTGGCGCATACTTCGCCCCGTCTGAGCCGGCCCGTCTGAGCCCACCCTTCGGGTCAGGACAGCCGCGCCACCGTCAGCGGATCCTCCGCGCCGTCGTAGTACTTGTCCAGCACGGCGACGAAGTCATCGTTGTCGGATGTCGCCCGGGCGAACAGCGTCATCGAGGAACGCACCTTCAGATCGTCGGGTGAACCGAAGATCTGCGCAACCGAGCGGCCCTTCACCCGGGTGACGAGTTGAGTGCATTCGCGCAAGCGCGGTCCGAGCAGAGGGTGCGCCAGATACGCGCGCGCTTCGTCCAGCGACGAGATCGCGTATCGGGCCGCTGTCGGGCTGCTGCCCAGGCCGGCGATCTGCGGGAACACGAACCAAATCCAATGGCTGCGCTTCCTGCCGTCGCGCAGCTCAGCAAGGACAGTGTGGTAGACCCGAGCCTGGGCGTCGACGAAACGCTGCAGGTCGAATGGATCGCTGGCAGAACTCATATGACTACGGTGACACAGCGGCTGCGCTTCTTGTCAGGAGGTGAGATGCCGATGGCATTGCAACGGCGGCTGCCGAAACGACGCGAGCTTGCGCCGCTGATCCAGTTCCGCAAACCTCGTGTCGACCGCACACGACGGCGGCTGGACACCGCGTTGACCATCGAGGACCTACGGCGCATCGCCAAACGGCGCACTCCCAAAGCCGCCTTCGACTACACCGACGGCGCTGCTGAAGAAGAAATATCGCTGGGCCGCGCTCGGCAGGCGTTTCGCGACATCGAGTTTCACCCGAACATCCTGCGCGACGTCACGACGCTGCGCACCGGCTGGGACGTTTTGGGGCGACCGGTCGGCTGGCCGTTCGCCATCGCGCCGACGGGTTTCACCCGACTGATGCACACCGAAGGGGAGATCGCCGGCGTACGCGCGGCGGCAGCAGCCGGCATACCGTTCTCGTTGTCGACGTTGGGCACCGCTTCGATCGACGACGTGGCCGCTGCTGCTTCTAACTGCCGCAGGTGGTTTCAGCTCTACATGTGGCGGGACCGGGAGCGATCGATGGCGTTGGTGCGACGCGCAGCGGACGCCGGCTTCGACACACTGCTGGTCACCGTGGACGTCCCGGCAGCCGGTGCGCGGCTGCGTGACACCCGCAACGGCATGTCGGTTCCGCCGGCGCTGACGCTGCGCACTGTGCTCGACGCGCTGCGCCGCCCGAGATGGTGGTTCGATCTGCTGACGACAGAACCGCTGTCCTTCGCGTCGCTGGACCGCTGGCCGGGCACCGTGGGTGAATATCTGGACGCCATGTTCGATCCCAGCCTCACGTTCAGCGACCTGACGTGGATCAAGGAACAGTGGCCGGGCAAACTCGTCGTCAAGGGAATCCAAACCCTCGACGACGCCCGCGCGGTAACCGACTTGGGCGTCGACGGCATTGTGCTGTCCAATCATGGTGGCCGGCAACTGGATCGGGCGCCGGTGCCGTTCCACCTGTTGCCGTCCGTCGTCCGTGAGGTCGGCGACGACACCGAGATCCTGCTGGACACCGGCGTCATGTCCGGCGCCGACATCGTCGCGGCTGTCGCGCTGGGCGCACGGTGCACGCTGGTCGGGCGCGCCTACCTGTACGGGCTGATGGCAGGTGGTGAAGCCGGCGTCCGTCGAGCTGTGGAGATCCTGTCGACTCAAATCACCCGCACCATGAAATTGCTCGGCGTCAGTTGCCTTGAAGAGCTGTCGCCGAGACACGTCACGCAGCTGCGGCGACTCGCACCGGTTGTGCCTCCGGCGTGACGCCGACTCCCCCGCGCGCCAGCAATCGGCGTTCGTGTGGGGTGGACACCTGCGGTCGCGCGAAAGTCGCCGAAGACCTGTCGAAGCGGCGGACAATAGCCTGGCTCATCAGAACGGAGGAAGTCTGATGCCGGCCTGGGTCGACGCACTGCTGCAGAAGAGGCGCGAACAAGGCGCCTCCCCCTTCCCCCACCAAGCGGCGTTCCTGCTCGACAATCCGTTGCGTCGGGTGGTGTTCAAGCCCGACCGCGTCGTCGACGCCATCGGCCTCTCCGGCGCTGAGCAGGTGCTCGAACTCGGTCCGGGCCCCGGCTTCTACAGCGTCGAGATCGCCCGACGGCTGACACAGGGCCAACTGAACCTTCTCGACCTGCAGCCCGAGATGTTGGCCAAAGCCAGGCGGCGGCTCGAACGAGCCGGCTTCGGCGACGTCAGCTTCACCGCGGGGCAGGCGAGCGAGGAGTTGCCGTTCCCCGACGGAACTTTCGACCTCGCCTTTCTGGCTGCGGTGATCGGAGAAGTGCCCGACAAACCGGTGTGCATCCGGTCGCTGCGCCGAGTGCTCAAGCCGGGTGGGCGGCTGGTGTTCGCCGAGACGTTTCCCGACCCGGACCGGTTGAGCGTGCAACAGCTGCGCGACCTTGTCGAACCGGTCGGCTTCGAGTTCGTCTCGACGACTGGCAATCGCTGGCACGATGTCGTCGGTTTCCGCAACACCGGCGCCCGGTGGCCTTAAGCCCGGCCGGTGGCGCTGCGGAGCACGATGTCCACGGCCGCCGCGATTGCGTCGTCGTCGGGAAGCCTGCCGAACATGATGGACGGGCACGCCACGACGCCGGCCAGCATGGACACCGCCGCTTCGAGTTGGACGCCGTCGAAGGCCTCCTCGAGCATGGTTCTCAGGGGCCGCTGGCCGTCCGTGTTGATCTTGTCCCTGATCTGGCGCATCTCGTCCACCGACGCCCACTGGGCCATTCCGGCCAGGACGCGGTCGAGTTGGTGGTCGAGGATCGCCTCGCGGAAGACCTGCAGCTCGCCGATGAGGTCGGCGCGCAGGTCACCGCTGCGTTGATGGTGCGGCAGATTGCCCAGGCCGTCGAGGGCGAGGGCGATCAAGTGCACCCGCGCCGGCCAGTGGGTGTACAGCGTCGTTTTGGAGTAGCCCGCGATCTCGGCGACGCGGGCGTGGGTCACCGCGTCGGAGCCTTCGTTGGTGAGCACGTCGAAGGCTGCGCGCGCGACGTCCGCCCGGGTGCGCGCCACTCGGGCGTCTTCACCCGCGCTCGATGACCGCTCACCCTTTTCGGGTGTCATCTGCGCACTTCACCTTTTTGCAACCTCGTTGCACTCAGCCTTCCGTGGGTTGAGCCGCTCCACAGAAATTAGCTGATGAAGAGCTGATTCAGTACCGAAAAGAATATTCAGTATTGGACGTTTAGACCACTAGTGTACCGGGAATCGAGTAACGCAGCGCCGCGGCGACGCCCCCGCCGCGGCGTTTCTCCGGCTTAGAAAGGGAAGTCCATGTCAGCCATCCTGTTTGGTTCCATCAGCACCCTCATCGACACCTCCGAATTGCAGCGGCGAGCCTTCAACGAGTCGTTCGAGGCACATGGACTCGACTGGAACTGGTCGCGCGACGACTACGTGGCGATGCTCGACTCCAACGGTGGCGCACAGCGCATCGCCGACTACGCACAATCGCGGGGCGAGCACGTCGATGCCACCGCCGTGCACGCCACCAAGTCGCAGATCTTCCAGCAACTGCTGGAGACGGCGGGGCCGACGGCGCGACCAGGCGTGCTCGAGACGGTTCAGGAAGCCAAGCGCAATGCCCTCAAGCTTGGGTTCGTCACAACGACGTCACCGGGGAACATCGCAGCGCTGCTGGCGACGCTCTCGCCGGACATCGGTGCCGAAACCTTCGACATCATCGTCAACAGCGACACCGTCGACACCCCGAAGCCGGACGCCGCGGCGTACGTGTTCGCGTTGCAGCAGCTCGGCGAGACCGCTGACAACGCGGTCGCCATCGAAGACAACGTCGGCGGTGTCGCCTCGGCCGCGGCCGCCGGTGTCACATGCATCGCCTTCCCCAACGAGAACACCACCGGCGGCGACTTCGCGGCTGCCAGCGAAACCGTCGACGCCCTCGACGCCGAGCGCATCGTCGCACTCGTCGCCTGATGACGGCTCCGACGGCGCTCTCCCCAATCCACCCGGCATCGAGGACATCTCAATGAGCAACCTGCAAGCGCAAGTCACCATGAATCGCAACGGTTTTCACGTCGAGGGCTACGAAAAAATCGAGTACGAACTGTTGTACGTCGACGGCGTGTTCTCGCCGGCCAACTCCGCACTGGCGGACAGCTACCGGCCCTTCGGTCGCGCGCTGATGGTCATCGACGAAACCGTCTACCAGCTCTACGGCGACGAAATTCACTCCTACTTCGACCACTACGACATCGCGGTGTCCGTGGTGCCGGTGCGGATTCGCGAAACGGCCAAGTCGCTGGAGACATTCGAACAGATCGTGAGCGATTTCAACGGCTTCGGGCTGGTGCGCACCGAACCGGTGTTGGTCGTCGGCGGCGGGCTGACCACCGACGTCGCCGGCTTCGCCTGCGCCAGCTACCGCCGCAACACCCCCTACATCCGGATCCCGACGACGCTGATCGGCTTGATCGACGCCAGCGTGTCGATCAAGGTCGCGGTCAATCACGGCAAGCACAAGAACCGGTTGGGTGCCTACCATGCGTCGCAGCAGGTGTTGCTGGACTTCTCGTTTCTCAAGACGCTGCCCGAAGACCAGGTTCGCAACGGCATGGCCGAACTGATCAAGATCTCCGTTGTCGGCAACGCCGAGATCTTCGGGTTGCTCGAGCAGCACGGTGCCGAACTGCTGCGCACCCGTTTCGGGTATCTGCACGGGTCAGCCGAACTGCGCGCGGTCGGCGAACGCCTGACCTATCAGGCCATCGCCACCATGCTGGAGCTCGAGGCGCCCAATCTGCACGAAATCGACTTGGACCGGGTTATTGCTTTCGGTCACACCTGGAGTCCGACACTGGAGCTCACGCCGCCAGATCCGTTCTTCCACGGCCACGCCATCAACATCGACATGGCTTTGTCGACGACTCTGGCCGAGCAGCGTGGGCACATCTCGGCATCGGAGCGGGACCGGGTGCTCGGCCTGATGAGCGACATGGGTCTTGCGCTCGACAGCGAATATCTGACCCCGGAGCTGCTCACCGCAGCCACCACGGCGATCCTCAAGACTCGCGACGGGCTGCTGCGCGCGGCCGTTCCGGCACCAATCGGTCGATGCCTTTTCCTCAACGACGTCACCACCGACGAACTTGCGGACACGTTGCTGTTGCACCGCAAGCTGTGCCTTGACTACCCGCGCGGCGGCGACGGCGTCGACATGTTCACCTCGACGGCCGCCGGCGACCGGCGTGGTTGACGCTGTGGCGTTGCAGGATTGGGCTCCGCCGGCACCGCGGCCGGTGACGCCGGTGACGATCCTGGCCGAGGAGCTGACGGAGATCCTCCGGCGAATCGAAACAGTGCGGGAGGCCGACGAAGAGTCGCTGCTGCGGCTGCGGCGTGCCCGTGACCTCGCCGCGGGCCTGGATCCCTATTTGGGCCAGTGCGCGACTCCCGAGTCCCCCGCGTTGGCTGCCCTGGCCCGTCGCACCCACGAGACCGACTGGCGCAGTCGTGAATCCGGCGCAGGCGCGTATCCGCTGGAACAGGAGATGCTGTCCGGGCACGTTGAAGGTCAGTTGCTGAAGTTCTTGGTTCACCTTGCCGGGGCGCGACGAGTCCTGGAAATCGGTTTGTTCACCGGGTATTCCGCGCTGGCCATGGCCGAGGCGTTGCCCGATGACGGTGTCATCGTCGCTTGCGAGATCGATCCAGCCGTGGCACGGATGGCTCGTGAATTCTTCGGCTCGTCGCCGGCTGGTCACAAGATCACCGTGGAGGTCGGGCCGGCGCTTGAAACCCTGGAGCTACTCGCCGACGACGCGTCTACGCCGGAAACGCAATTCGACTTCGTGTTCATCGATGCCGACAAGCCGGGTTATCTGGCCTACGTCGAGTTCCTGCTCGACAGCGTGCTGCTCACCCCTCGGGCCGTCATCGCAGTCGACAACACACTGCTGCAGGGTGAGCCCTACCTGGACGGCGTCGACGTCTCGGTCAACGGTTCGGCCATCGCGACATTCAATGCCGCGATGGCCGCCGACCCGCGGGTCGAACAAGTTCTGATTCCGCTGCGCGACGGCATCACCCTCATCCGGCGAGCGCCGCAGCAGTCGCTGGCATGACAGCAGCGACCACCCAGCACGTCACCACACCGACCCCTCGGGCGCCGAAGGGCCGGCGAAAGGCCAACGCAGGCCGGACGTTGGCGACACTCGCAGGGTTGACTGTCACGTTGCCGATCGATGTGCTCGTGGTTGCGCTGGCACTGGCGATCAGCAGCGTCCGTCGGCCGCGACATCCCGCCGCAGGGGCTTCGGGCACGTCGCGCCGCACGGTGCTGATCACCGGCGGCAAGATGACCAAGGCGCTGCAGCTGGCCCGGTCCTTCCACGCCGCAGGCCACCGGGTGATCCTGGCCGAGGCGGCGAGATACCGGTTCACCGGTCACCGGTTTTCCCGGGCAGTCGATGCGTTTCACTGCATTCCGGAACCCACCGCCTCCGGCTACAGCCTTGCCTTGCTCGACATCGTCCGCCGCGAAGGCGTGGACGTGTTCGTCCCGGTGTCGAGCCCCGCGGCCAGTGTCCCCGACGCTCAGGCGCGTCGAGTGCTCGACGGAAACTGCGAGGTGCTGCACGCCGACGCGGATATGGTCGGCATGCTCGACGACAAAGCGGCATTCTCCCAAGCCGCCGCCGCACGCGGGCTGCCCGTTCCGGACTGGCGTCGCATCACTGATCCCCGACAGGTCGAGGAATTCGATTTCCCCGAGGGACGCACCTACATACTCAAGCGGATCGCCTACAACCCGGTCGGCCGGCTTGAGCTCCCCCGATTGTCGGGCCGGACGCCGGAGCACAATGCCGCCGTCGCGCGGTCGCTGCCGATCTCCGCGAACGACCCGTGGATCTTGCAGGAATTCATCACCGGGCGGGAGTATTGCACGCACGGCACCTTCCGGAACGGCCGCCTGCAGGTCTACGCGTGTTGTGCATCGTCGGCGTCTCAGCTCAATTACGCGATGGCGGACAAACCCGAAATCCAGTCTTGGGTCGAAGAATTCGCCGCCGGGCTGGGCGTCACCGGTCAGCTTTCCTTCGACTTCATCGAAGCTACTGACGGTCAGGTCTACGCCATCGAGTGCAATCCCCGCACGCATTCGGCGATCACCTTGTTCCACAACCACCCCGCGCTGGCCTGTGCCTACCTTGAAGACGATCACCCCGTCGTCACGCCGCTGGTTGACGCGCGACCGACTTACTGGATCTACCAGGAGTTTTGGCGTCTGCTGACCGAGCGGGGCCGCCTCGACCGGCTCAGCGGCATCGTCTGCGGCAAAGACGCCATTCTCACTTGGCGCGATCCGATGCCTTTTTTAGCGGTGCACCATCTGCACATTCCGGCTCTGCTCATCGGCAACCTGTGGCGTCGCCGCGGGTGGGTGAAGATCGATTTCAATATCGGCAAACTCGTCGAGCCCGGCGGTGACTGAGTGGCGCTTGCCAAGGTGATGCGGGTGCTGCACCTCGTCGGCTCAGCCGTCGATGATTTCCACGCCGACCTGTCTCGGCTCTATGCCGGCGGGTGCCTCGACGCACTCGCCGGCCGCATCGAATATGACGCGCATATCGCCTACGTCTCACCGGGCGGCTCTTGGCGCTTCCCCGCCGCGCTGAGCCCTCCTGCGCTGATGCAGGCTCGGGTTTGCACGATCGCCGAAGCGTTGCAGCACATCCTGTCCCTCGACATCGACGTGGTGGTACCGCAGATGTTCTGCCTGCCGGGCATGACCGCCTACCGGGCAGTGTTCGACGTCCTGGGCATCCCTTACCTGGGCAACCGGCCAGACGTGATGTCCCTGGGCGCCGCTAAAGCCAAGGCGCGCGCCGTCGTGGCGGCGGCCGGGGTGGCGGTGCCTGCCGGTGAGGTTTTGGCGCGCGGGCAGCGATGCACGCTGCCACTGCCGGTCGTGGTCAAGCCGGTCGACGCCGACAATTCGGTGGGCGTCGCCTTGGCACGCGATCCGACCGAATTCGACGCCGCCGTCGAATCGGCGTTGGCGCACAGCGACATGGTATTGGTCGAAGCGTATGTAGAGCTTGGTCGAGAAGTGCGGTGCGGCATCGTCGTTCACGACGGCGAGCTGGTGTGTTTACCGCTGGAGGAGTACGCGGTGAATTCAGACACCAAGCCGATCCGAACAGGCCAGGACAAGATCGCCCGAACCGACCAAGGCGGCATGTATCTGGTAGCCAAGGACGACAGCAAGGCTTGGATCGTGCACGACGACGTCGTGCTCACCGAGCGAGTGTGGGCGGCGGCCCGTCGCGTTCACCGCGCTCTGGGCTGCCGGCACTACAGTTTGTTCGATTTCCGCATCGACCCCGGCGGCCGGCCGTGGTTTCTCGAGGCCGGACTGTACTGCTCCTACGCGCCGAGCAGTGTCATCCCGACGATGGCCGCGGCCGCCGGCCTGGATGTCACAGATCTGTTCGAGATCGGGTTGTCCGAGCTGCAACGGGAAGGGACCGGATGCTTGACTTCACCGCGCTGACGCCGATTGGCGCCCGACTCAACGACTTTCGCGTCGATGCGCTCGACCGGCGCACGGTCGCGGACCTGCGGACAGTGCTGGCTGAGCACGGCGTGATCATTGTGCCCGGCCAGCACATCGGCAACGACGAATTCCTGTGTTTCCTGCGCAGTTTCGGGCAAACAATGTTCACCGTCGGTGAGACCCCGGTGCCCGGCTATCCGGACTTGAACGTGATCAGCAACGTCGGCAGACCGACACCTCCGCGATCGACGTTCCACACCGACACCAGCTACGTCCGAAAGCCGCCCGTTTACACTGCTTTACGCGCTGTCACGGTGCCCGAGTGCGGCGGTCACACGTTATTCACCAATCAGTACAGCGCGTACGCCACGCTGCCCGCCGCTGTCCGGGACCAGCTCAGCGGACGGACGATCACGCATGTAGTCACCGGTCTGCAGCTCGGCCCGGATGAGGAAACTTCGGCGGCGCACCCGATCTTTCGCATCCACCCCATCTCCGGGCGCACCTACCTCTATATGTCCACCCCGATGCGGTGCGCACAGATCAGCGGCATGGCACCGCATCTCGCTGTTGATCTGGTGGCCTACCTGTTCGACCACTCGACTCGCGAGAACAATATTTACCGCCACGAGTGGGCTCCCGGGGACGTCGTGATGTGGGACAACCGGTGCGTTTTGCACCGCGCCGACCACGCCGGCGTCGTCGGTGACCGCGTCATGCACCGCGGCATGGTCGCCGACCCCGACTGCTGACCGGACACGAGCAACGATCGGCTCGTCGGCGACGACGGTGAACGGTGTGGCCAGGGAGAAGTCGTCAAGCGATTCCAGGCGGGCGGCGCGGATGATCGTGGCCAGTGCAGAGTGGCGGCTCGGGAACAAACCATCGCCGGCCGAGGTTGAGCGCGTCAGGCTTAACTTTGGAGGATTGATGGCTGAAGCCAAAACAGTGCCGGTGTTGTTCGTCAGCGACCCGATTGTGCTCCCCGGCATGGTTGTTCCAATACGTCTGGACGACGCTGCGCGCGCCGCCGTTGACGCGGCCCGCGGCACCGATTCCGAAAAGCTCCTGATCGCGCCCCGATTGGACGACCGTTATCCCTCGTACGGTGTGCTGGCGTCGATTCTGCAGGTCGGGCGCATCGCCGGCGGCGGTGCCGCAGCGGTCGTGCGCGGCGAGCGCAGAGCACAGATCGGTGCCGGCGCCGCCGGACCGGGTACCGCACTGTGGGTGGAAGTGACCGAGGTCGCCGAGCCGGAACCCAGTAACGAGACGGCCGAGACCCGGGCATTGGCCGCGGAGTACAAGAAGCTGCTGCTGGCGATGCTGCAGCGGCGTGACGCGTGGCAGATCGTCGACGTGGTCAACCAATTGACCGATCCGTCCGCGCTGGCCGACACGTCCGGCTACGCGTCGTATCTGACCGACGTGCAGAAACGACAGCTGTTGGAGACCGAAGACGTGGCCGAGCGGCTGCGGGTATTGATCAATTGGACCGGTGAACACCTGGCCGAGGTCGAGGTGAACGACAAGATCGCCGAGGATGTGCGGGCCGGCATGGAGAAGCAGCAGAAGGAGTTCCTGCTGCGCCAGCAGCTGGCGGCGATTCGCAAGGAGCTCGGCGAATTGGGGCCGGACGGTCCGGAGAACCCGGACGACTACCGGACCCGGGTGGACGGCGCCGACCTGCCGGACACGGTGCGCGAGGCCGCGCTGCGCGAGGTCGGCAAACTGGAACGGGCCAGCGATCAGAGCCCCGAGGGCGGCTGGATCCGCACCTGGCTCGACACCGTCCTGGACCTGCCGTGGAACGTGCGTACCGAGGACTCCACCGACCTGACGGCCGCCCGGGCGGTGCTCGACGCTGATCACCACGGTCTGAAAGACGTCAAAGATCGCATCGTGGAGTACCTGGCGGTGCGGGCCCGCCGGGCTCAGCGTGGCCTGCAGGTTGTCGGCGGCCGGGGTTCCGGCGCGGTGATGCTGCTGGTCGGGCCGCCCGGCGTCGGCAAGACGTCGCTGGGTGAGAGTGTGGCCCGGGCGCTGGGCCGTAACTTCGTCCGGGTCGCCCTGGGCGGGGTACGCGACGAAGCCGAGATCCGCGGACACCGGCGCACCTACGTCGGCGCGTTGCCCGGCCGCCTTGTGCGCGCCATCGGCGAAGCCGGCTCGATGAACCCGGTCGTGCTGCTCGACGAGATCGACAAAGTCGGTTCCGACTACCGCGGCGACCCGTCAGCCGCCTTGCTGGAGGTGCTGGATCCGGCGCAGAACCACACCTTCCGGGACCACTATCTGGATTTGGACCTCGACCTGTCCGACGTGGTGTTCCTCGCGACCGCCAACGTAGTCGACAACATTCCGTCGGCGCTGCTCGACCGGATGGAGCTGGTGCAGATCGATGGCTACACCGAGGACGACAAGGTGGCGATCGCCCGTGACTTCCTGCTGCCGCGGCAACAGGACCGGGCCGGGCTGACCGGCGACGAGGTCACGGTCACCGATGCCGCGTTGCGCAAGATCGCCGCCGACTACACCCGTGAGCCCGGTGTGCGGCAGTTCGAGCGGCTGCTGGCCCAGGCGCTGCGCAAGGTCACCACCAAGCTGGCGAGCGGGCCGGCGCCGGTCACCGTTGACGAGCCCGACCTCACCGGCTACCTGGGCCGGCCGCGGTTCACGCCGGAGTCAGCCGAGCGCACGGCGGTGCCGGGCGTGGCCACCGGGCTGGCCGTGACCGGCCTGGGCGGTGACGTGCTCTACATCGAGGCCGGGGCCGCTGGATCAGACGGGCCGGGCGAGGGGTCCCTGCAGCTGACCGGTCAACTCGGCGATGTGATGAAGGAGTCCGCGCAGATCGCGTTGTCCTATGTGCGCTCGCACGCCGAGCAGCTGGGTGTCGATCCGCAGGCGCTGGACCGACGCATCCACGTGCACGTGCCCGCAGGCGCCGTGCCCAAGGACGGCCCGTCGGCCGGCGTGACAATGGTGACCGCGCTGGTGTCGATGGCCACCGGGCGTCCGGTGCGTTCGGACGTCGGGATGACCGGCGAGGTGACCCTCAACGGCCGGGTGTTGCCCATTGGCGGTGTCAAGCAGAAGCTGCTGGCTGCGCAGCGTGCCGGGCTGTCGACGGTGTTCATCCCGCAGCGCAACGAGCCTGACCTCGACGACGTGCCCGCCGAAGTGCTCGACGCGCTGGACGTGCAGCCGATGACCGATGTCGCCGACATCGTCGCGCTGTCCTTGGAATCGGCCGACGGGACGGCCGCCGCCGCATGAACGCCACGCCGGCGCGACGGTCGAAGATCGACGCGTCGCGCCGGGGCGCGGCGGAGTTGATTGCGGCCGGCCGCCGCCGCTGCGAAGCGGTCACGCCGCACCCAGTTCTGTCTGCAGCATCTGCACGAAGCGGCGGCCCTGAGCTGCCCACCGAGCACTTACTTCTGGAGCTGTGGCGCCGCATTGTGTGCGACCACGATCGGTGGGCTGGGGACAGCCGGGCCGTGGGCGCGCTGGCGCCGCGCCGTAACGGATAGCGCCCCGGTTGGTGACCGGGCGCCCCGGGTACGCGCACGGACATGGAGCAACGCCGGCAGCTGGTACGCCGACTGCTGAAAGTCGCGGGTACCACCTACGCGTCCGAGGCAGGCGTCCGGATCAACGACAAGCCCATGCCGTTGTTTCAGCTGCTGGTGCTGTGCATGTTGGCCAGTAAACCGATTGACGCGTCGATCGCGATGCGCGCCGGGCACGAGCTGTTCGCGGCGGGCTTGCGCACACCGAAAGCCGTTCTGGAGTCAGACCGCCGCACCATGATCGAAGCGTTCGGCCGGGCTCATTACGTGCGTTACGACGAAAGCTCGGCTACCCGTCTGACCGACATCGCCGAGCGCGTCCGCGCCGAATACTCCGGTGATTTACGGGAACTGGCCCGCTGCAGCGAGCACGATGTCCGCGCGGCCACCCGGCTGCTCAAGCAGTTCAAAGGAATCGGTGACACCGGCGCCGACATTTTCCTGCGCGAAGTGCAGGACGTCTGGACCTGGGCACGCCCATACTTCGACGAGCGCGCCACCGCCGCGGCCAAGAAGCTCGGATTGCCGAACAGCGCAGCTGAATTGGGCCGCTTGGCGCCACGCGACAACGCACGCCTGGCGGCAGCTCTGATCCGCACTTCGCTGGACGACAAGCTGCGCCAGCAGCTGACCGGTTGACTCGTCGGTGACTGTGCGGATCGGCACGTCGGGATGGTCCTACGACCATTGGGCCGATGTGCTCTACCGGCCGGGACTGCCCCCCGCGCGCCGGCTGGCCCGCTACGTTGAGGTCTTCGACACCGTCGAGCTCAACGCCAGTTTCTACCGGTGGCCCAAGGATTCGACGTTCGCCGGGTGGCGCGAGCGGGTGCCGGACGGCTTCACCATCTCGGTCAAGGCACACCGCGGGCTGACCCACTACCGGCGGCTCAGCTCACCCGAGCCTTGGATCGAGCGGTTCGAACGCTGCTGGACGGCGCTCGGCGATCACCACGGCGTCCTGCTGATCCAATTGCATCCTGACCAGCGCCGGGATGATGTTCGCCTCGATCGCTTCTTGAGCCTAGTACCGGAAGGCATCCGAGTGGCCATCGAGTTGCGGCATCCGTCGTGGGACGATCCAGCGGTGTATGCGGTGCTGAAGCGCCGGCGTGCCGCGTATGTGGTGATGAGCGGTGCCGGACTGGCGTGCATCCCCCGCGCCGTCACCGATCTCGTCTACGTGCGCATGCACGGCCCCGACCCAGACGCGATGTACACCGGCTCCTACTCCGCCGAGGTCCTGCAATCGTGGGCTGACCGCATCACCTCGTGGGATCGCGAAGGTCGCGACGTGTGGGTGTACTTCAACAACGACCCGCACGGCCACGCTGTGCGTAACGCGCTGACGCTGCGCGAACTCGTTCAGTGAGCCGGATCGCCTCAGATTCAACGGTTTCGACGGCTGCTACAGCCGGCCGCCGTCGAGCGGTGTCCAGCTGCAATCGATGACACCGGGCAAGCACACCGCCTGCAGGCGTTCCCGCTCTGCCCGCCTGCGTTTGATGCGCAGCCGGGTGTCCGACGGCATGGTGAGCAGCTCGTCACAGGTCAAAAAGTAGACGTCACCGGCGCTGTCGATATGGTCTGCCGCAACGCGCCGTAAACCCCACTCACGTAACGCGGTTCGCAGTTCGTGCGTGAAACGCATGGTGGTGTCGTAGGCGAGTTCGCGGGAGCCACGGGCGTTGGCCGCCATCCGCTCAGCCAATTTGACCGCCGGCTGCTCGGATGAACTGGACGGTTCCTGTCCGGCCGCTTCAGCGGCGGCGCTGAGCAACACCGCCGTATCGTCGCCGAACGTCGGGTTGGCCAGCTCGGCTTCCCCGGGCCCGCGGTGCGGCAAGCGAGTAGCGGCGGCGCTGAATGCCGCTGCGACTGTGCGGGACAGTGCACGAATGCCGTCGAGGTCACCTGCTCTGGCCAACGGACGCAGCCGCGGGTCGCTGCGCAGCGGGGCGGCCAGCGAGGCGACTTTCTCGGTGACACTGTGGCTCTCGGTCAGCGCGTCGATGCCGGACATGCCGGTGTCGGTTTTGCTGTGCGACAGCGTTGCGGCGGTGACGCCGGAGTCGATGACCCACAGCCCGGTGAGACTCCAGCCCTGCTGAATCCTCGTGCGCAGCAACTGGATACGAGCCTCAAGCTGCGCGTCGGAAAGGGCGGCCAAGGCGTTGTGGTCGACGTGCTCGCGGGTAGCGGCGGCCTGATAAGCCTGCGTGTCGGTTTTGAGGTGGCGCAGCAGCGCCAGCGCCCGCCCGGCGGCAACCGCCTTTGCCGCCGAGCCGTGCATCCCCCGAGATGACGGGACACGGCCGGCGGGAAAGAATCTCGACATCGGTGACTTCCCGGCCAGTGCCCGTTCGGCGAACCCTTGGGCGTCCCAGCCGGGCAGCAGGCCGGCAGCGAGCACGCCGGTGGAGACCGCGATGTAGGGGCGATGGCCGAAAACCGCCATCGCCCGATTCACCCACTCGGCGACGACTGGGCTGCCCGGAGGCATCACCTGGGCCATCGCGCGGCTGGCTGCGCGCAAGCCCGGGACCTGCACATCCAGCGTCATCGGGGTCAACGGGCCCGGCAGCACGTCGGTCAGTCCCGACGCGCTGAAGATGGGATATCGGGGGTCGATGCGGTCATCGAATTCGCCTTCCAATCCCTCGGGTGCGGCGCTGGGTAAATTCGGGTCAGTGGTCGGCCCGCGGCGCACAGCAGGTTCCACCGGTAAGGGCAGATGGCCGGGCAGCGCGATTGCGCCCGTGGTGTCGAGGCGACGTCCGACGAGCCCGCGGGCAGTGTCGGCCACCGCCTCGGCGGCCGGCCAGCCGAACTCGAATCCCCAATCGTGCTGCGCAGCATGGTGTTGCAGTTCGGTTGCAGGCTGCGGCCAAGTCGGCAGCCGGCGGCGCCATGGCCGGACGGTCGAGTCCAGGATCCGGTGGGCGGTGACCGGATCGGTGGTGTCCGGCGCCGCGAACTCGATGACACCGGTTCGGTTGCCGGCGACCGCGACCACCAGGAAGCGAACAAGGTCGTCCAAGTGCACCAGGCGCATCGGTTGCGTGGGCTCCTTGGCCTGCAGCAGCGTGGCCACGGTCCGGCTCACCATCCAGTCGAGCTGGCGGCCCACCACGGGCGCCGTGCGCACGATGAGGCTCGGCGCCCAGCCGGTGCTGACCAGCGTTTCGGCCTGCCGATAGAGCGCCGGTTGGCCGGCCCCCTGGGAGAGGAACACCAGCCGGTCACCGGCGCGGGCCGCCGCATGGCTGACCCGAGCGACCCCGTCGATTCCGGCGGCGCCTGGCACACCGCTTTCCAGCGGCGCCAGATGCAGTACGACGTCGGCCGCGTCGGCCAGCTTCTGCAGCACCGGATGGTGCAGCGGCGCGCCGACGAATTCGACTGCCGGATCCAGGCAGTGATGGGTGCCATGCCCGATACCGCTGACCGCGTGCCCGGCGGCCACCAGTTGCCGCGCGACCAAGCGCCCAACCAGCCCGGAGACGTCGGTCACCAGGATGCGCACCTGCGGCACCTCCCAAAATTGATACCTAAACAATAGGCGTGCACGCAGGACCGTCACTCGACACCGACTCGGCGTACCTGACCGGCCGTTTCGAGCGTTATCGCAGGGTGGCTGTGCCGTCGGGTTGTACCGCGACCTTGGCGCCCGCGATGTCCTGCGCCACCGTCACCTCGGCCATAGCCACGTCCGTGATCACCGCCAGCGTGCGCCTGTCGTCGGGGGTGCGAACCGCCAGGAAGGCTTTCTCAGGGCAGCCGTCGCGGTTGAACGGTGTCGTCCAGGCTTCGACGATGCCGATGCCGTCCCACTCCACCGCCGCCTGCCGGTTCGGCCGGCGGTCCACCGCCGCTTGTACGTCCTCCCAACGAAAGGCCGTGGCCGGCGGTTCGCTGCCGTACACACCGAAACTGTGTTTGGTCAGATAGCCGCCGTTGGCGGTGACCAGGCCGCGCCGTCCCGGGTTGGCCGCGAGCAGTTCGGCCATCGTTGCGATGGAGTGACTGACATAGTTGCTCCACGGCCCACCGGCGAAGGTCAGGCCGCCCGTCACGGTCAGCGGCCGATCCGGATCGTCCACCGGCAGATTCAGTTCGGCCGCCGCAATCTGAACCGCGGAGGGAAAACACGAATACAGGTCCACGTAGTCCAGCTCGTCGATTCCCAGACCGGCCAGTTCCAGCGCCCGGGCGCCGGCGATCCGGATCGCCGGAGAACGGTGTAACTCCTCGCGCTCGCTGATCGCGTAGGTGTCATGGGCGTCGGTGCCCGCGTACGGATACACCCAGCGTTCAGTCGGAACCCGCAGCCGAGTGGCGGTATCGACCGAGGTCAAGATCAGGGCCGCCGCCTGGTCGACCATATTGTTGGAGTTCATCAGCTTGGTGTAGGGCCAGCTGATCATCCGGTTCCGCGGCCCGGCCCGCCCGATGTCCTCGGCGGTCAGCCGCTCGCGGATCCACGCGTGCGGATTGTCTACCGCGACGGCGTTGAATCGCGCCCACAGCTCACTGATCCGGCGCCGATGCTGATCCGGCGACTCACCGGAGCTGATCCGCAGCGCTTGCTCGAACAGCGGATAGAGGTAGGCCGGACGATCCAGCTTGATGCGGTCTTCGGCCGGCCCGGCCATCGGCACGTGGTCGTCGCTGCCCGCAGCCTGCGGCACCGACTCGTCCTGCTGCGTCCAGCTGAGTCTGTCACCCCGGGCGCGCAGCAGCGTCCGGGTGCGCCAGGCTTCCGCCCCTGCGATCAGCACCACGTCAGCGCTGCCGCGCTGAATGTCCAAACAAGCTTGGTTGACCAGCGATTGCGGCACGTTGCCGCCCACGCCGGTGTAACGGGTTGCGGGGTTGTGGGCACCGATGCGCTGCCCGAGCAGTAGGCCGGGATCGCGATAGCGTGCGGAAAAGAGGTTCACCACCCGGACCGCGTCGACAGCCTCGAGCACCGGCGGATCGCCGGCCTGCCGCGCCGCGGCGGCCATCAGGTCGACCGGTTCGACGTCTGCTCGTTCGTCGCGCTGGTTGACCTGGCCGTAGCCGATCAGCACCGGTGTCCGGGGATCGAGGGGCATCACAAACCCTTCCGCCGCTCTTGGCAGCACCGGCCGTCCGGCGCTCGACATTCGAAACTATCCAATTGACGGCCAGGGCCGGGAAGCGCATCGTTGCCGGCCGGACGATTGGCTTGAGATGACCAGGCCCCGGGTAGATGGAAGAGACGCCCGCAGAAAGGACCACGGCGAATGACTCAGCTGGCCAGCATGGGCGGGGACACTGCCGCCGACAATGAAAGCGGTGGCACCGGTAAGACGATCGGACCGCAGTCCTACGCGCTGAGCGACGCGCCGGGACCGCTCGATCCGCAAGAGTTGGCCGCGGTCGACGCCTGGTGGCGGGCGGCGAACTATCTGGCCGTCGGTCAGATATACCTGTCCGCTAATCCGCTGCTGCGCGAGCCGCTTGCCGCCGAACACATCAAGCCGCGGCTGCTCGGCCATTTCGGCACGGTGCCCGGCTTGAACCTGGTGTGGGCCCATGCCAACCGGCAGATCATCAGCCGCGGTCTGAATGCTGTGTTCGTGGCCGGCCCGGGGCACGGCGGCCCCGGCCCGAACGCCTGCGCTTGGCTGGAAGGTACCTACTCTGAGTTCTACAGCCACATCCCGCAGGACAGCGTGGGTATGGCCGCTTTCTTCCGCCAGTTCTCCTTCCCCGGTGGGGTGCCGAGCCATTGCGCCCCGGAGACGCCCGGATCGTTCCACGAGGGCGGCGAACTCGGCTACTCGTTGCTGCACGCCTACGGCGCAGCCTTCGACAATCCGGACCTCACCGTGTTCTGCGTGGTGGGCGACGGCGAGGCCGAGACCGGTCCGCTGGCGACGAGCTGGCACGCAAGTGCGTTCCTCAACCCGGCCCGAGACGGCGCTGTGCTGCCCATCCTCGCGCTGAACCAATACAAGATCGCCAATCCGACGATCCTGGCCCGGATCCCGGAGTCGCAGTTGGTGGACCTGATGCGTGGCTATGGATACGAGCCGCACGTGGTGGCCGGAAACGAGCCGGCGGCGGTGCACCAGTTGATCGCCGACGCCTTGAACAAGTGCCTGGACCGGATCGGCGAGATTCAGCAGGGCGCCCGGAGCGCTGGGCGTACCGAAACCGCGCGGTGGCCGATGATCATCTTGCGCACGCCCAAGGGCTGGACGTGTCCGCCAATAGTCGACGGGCAACAGGTCGAAGGAACGTTTCGGGCGCATCAGGTGCCGTTGCCGGCCGCCCGCACCGACGACGGGCACCGCCGGGTGCTCGAGCAGTGGTTGCGTTCTTATCGCCCGGAAGAACTTTTCGACGAAGCGGGCCGGCCGGTGCAGGCTCTGCTGGACGCGGTGCCGCACGGTGACCGGCGAATGAGCGCCAACCCGGTAGCCAACGGTGGTGCGCTGCTAAAGGATTTGCGGCTGCCCGATTGGCGGGACTACGGTGTCGAGGTTCCGATGCCCGGGTCCAGCGAACATGAGGCCACCCGGGTACTGGGCGCTTGGTTGCGCGACGTCACGGCGCAAAACCCCACTGCGTTCCTGACGTTCGCCCCCGATGAGCTGGCCAGCAACCGGCTGCAGGACATCCTGGAAGTGACCGGGCGGAACTGGCAGCTCGAGGTCGGCGAATTCGACCAGCGACTCGATCCGGCGGGACGGGTCATCGAGGTGCTATCCGAGCACATGTGTCAGGGACTGCTCGAGGGCTACCTGCTGAGCGGCCGGCACGGGATCTTCACCTGCTACGAGGCGTTCATTCATATCGTCGACGCGATGTTCAACCAGCACGCGAAGTGGCTGGAGGCCAGTGCTCAGGTGTCCTGGCGGCGTCCGCTGGCCAGCCTGAATTACCTGCTGTCGTCGCATGTCTGGCGTCAGGACCATAACGGCTTCACCCATCAGGACCCCGGATTCCTCGACGTCGTGCTGAACAAGAAGCCCGAGATCGTGCGCGTTTATCTGCCGCCAGACGCCAACACGCTGCTGTCGACCTACGACCACTGCTTACGTTCCCGGCACTACATCAACGTCGTTGTTGCCGGCAAACAACCGCAGTGGGACTGGCTGTCGGTGCAGGATGCGGCGTTGCACTGCGCGCGCGGCGCCGGGATCTGGGAATGGGCCAGCCACAACGACACCGCAGGAACGCTGCCCGACGTCGTGCTGGCCTGCGCCGGTGATGTGCCCACGCTGGAGACCTTAGCCGCGGCCGCGATCCTACGAGAGCGGTTGCCGGAGTTCAAGATCCGCGTCGTCAATGTCGTCGATTTGATGCGGCTGCTGCCGGAACGCGAGCATCCGCACGGCCTACCTGACCGGGAGTTCGACACGTTGTTCACCCAGGACCGGCCGATCATCTTCGCCTTTCACGGCTACCCGTGGCTGGTGCACCGGCTCACCTACCGACGCGCCAACCACAGCAACCTGCACGTGCGCGGCTACATCGAACGCGGCACGACAACAACGCCTTTCGACATGGTCATGCTCAACGACCTCGACCGTTACCACCTCGTCATGGACGTCATCGACCGGGTACCGACGTTGGGCGCAAAGGCAGCGGGGCTGCGTCAGGAGATGGTCGACGCGCGGTTGCGGGCCCGCACCTGGACGCGTGAGCACGGCGCCGACATCCCCGAAGTGGCGGACTGGGCGTGGCCCGGCTGAGCCGTTAAGCGTTGACCTCAGCCGGTGTCGGCCGGCGCGAACAAGACGCCGGCAGCGATCAGCTGCTCGGTCTCCTCGGTGGTCATCCCCAGCACCTTGGCGCAGATTTCCCGGGTGTTCTCACCGAGGACCGGAGCGGGGCGCTGTGGGGCCGGCGGTATGTGCCGAAACGGCGCCGGACCGGTCTCGGCCGGCAGCGGGTGGTCGATGAGGGGATGCACCATGTCGCGGAACAGATTGCGCCACTGAAGCTGCGGATCCTCGGGTATGTCGGGCGGGCGATTCATCGGGCCGGCCGGCACGCCGGCCCACTGCAGCGCTTCGGCCGCCTGCAACGGCGTGCGGACGGTGGTCCATTCAGACAATTGCGCGATCAACTTGCGGCGGTTGGCCGACCGTGACTCGCCGGTCAGGAAGCGCGGGTCGTCGCCCAGTTCCGGTCGGCCGACGGCCGCTGCCGCGCTGCGCCAGTCGGCGTCGGAGCGGATCGAGATGGCACACCACTCGTCGTCGCCTGCACATGGGTAGACCGCGTGCACACTGGTGTCATCGCGCAGTGCGCCGGTTGCGGACTCCGCTGCGGCCTGAGTGACATAGCAGGTGTCGAGCTGGTTGACGACGACCTCGGCCTGAGAGGTGTGCACCCGCGCACCGATGCCGGTCCGGTCCCGGTGGATCAACGCGGCCAAGGCAGCGATGGCGGTGACCCGACCGACCACGTGGTCCGGGAATATTGTCGTTGCGTCGTAGAACCGGTGCCTGCCCGCGCCGTCGCCGGCATCGGTTGTCGCGTCGCCGGATGTCCAGAGCTGGCTGACCCCGGTGGCGGCCCGGACCAGCGGGCCGTAGCCCATCGCAGTGCTCCACGGGCCGGTGTCGCCGAATGCGCTGCTTTCGGCCAGCACGATCCGCGGATTGACCGCGCGCAACTCCTGGTAAGAAAAACCAAGCGCTGCAAGCGTTCCGGGCTTGAAATTCGCGAACACTGCGTCCGAATTCGCGACGAGGCGGCGAAAGATCTGCTGACCGTCCGGGCTGCGCAGGTCCAGACCGAACCCGAGCTTGTTGCGGTGAGTCCAGGCGAACGACTCACTCATGCTGTCGCCCACCCGCTTTTGCCGCAGTCCGTCGGGGTAGGCGGCGTTCTCGACTTTGATCACCTCGGCGCCGAGGTCCGCGAACAGGCGGCTCAATTCACCACCGGCCACGATGATGCCCAGGTCGAGGATCCGCAGGCCCGCCAGCGGGTAGCTGCCGACGCTGCTCGACGGCGCCGAGACGACGGCCGAGTCGGCATGCCAGTGCGGTTGCTGCTGTCCCACCGCTGGCGCGGGCACGCGGAACCCGGCGTGCCTGCCGTTGACCTTGAAGTAGCCGACTGGCGCCCGCGCCGGCACCCCGGAACCCAGTTCAGCGTCGACGATGGCGCCGGTCGCCCGGAAATGATCGGACGACAGTGTCTCTGACGGTGACAACACCGCGGCGATCGGCACGCCGTGGGACTGCCCGGCCGAAACCAGCTCGGCTCGGGTGTGGCCGGCGAACAGCGCCCGAACCAGGACGCTGATCTGGGGCCAGGCAGCGAAGCGGGTGGCGATCACGTCGAATTCGGGTGCTTGGAACTCTGCCGGCTCCCCGAGCCAGGCCCGTAATCCGTGCCACTGCCGCGGTGACATGACGCAAAGCCGGACGAAGCCGTCGGCGCAGGGACAAATCGGGTAGGCGTCCTGGTTGACCGGACGACCCCGCCACCGTTTGGAACTGCGGACGGCCGCTGCGGCTTGCCCGTGAGATCCGAACACCGGGTCGAGCGCCGTGACGACAGCGTCGAACCGGGAGAAGTCGAGGTAATCCCCCGCACCGCAACGGAGCCGGTTGTAGTAGGCGATGAGGGCCGCCCACACCGCTTGCACCGCCGCAGTGGCCGAGGCGATCCCGTCAGGCGGCAGCACCGGTGTCCCGGTGGTCGGGCCCGAGCGGGACAACGCACCCGACATCGCGTACAGCACCGGATCGGTGGCCCGCCAACCCGACCGCGGGCCGGTTGTGCCGAAATCCGATAACCACAGCACCACCAGGTACTCGTACCGGTCGGCCAACTGCGCACCGGAGACACCGAAAGCCGCCGCTTGCCCGGGGATTCCGTTGTCCACGACAATGTCGGCGCCGGCGGCGAGTTCCAGAAATCGCCGGCGGTCATCGTCGTCGGCAGGGTCGAGCACCGCGCTGTGCTTGTTCGCATTGTGCAGCGCGAAAGGCAGGCTCACGCCGCCCAGCGCGGGCAGCGCGTTGCGCGCTGGGCTGCCGCCGGGAGATTCGATCTTGAGCACTTCAGCGCCGAGGTCGGCGAACAGGCGGCCGACGATGTCAGCGTCGCCGACGCAGAGGTCGAGCACCCGCACCGAGGCCAAGAGCGCTTCGTCATCGACCGTCACACGGTTAGCGTAGTTGCGTTCGGAATCGGGTCCGTCAGCTCTTACAGGTGCGCCGCCAGCGGCTCTGGACTACGGGCCCGCGAGTAAGCTGACCGCAAATGTCTTGCCCATTGGTCACCGCGCCGCCCGAACCGCATCCAGTGGTCGCGCAGCTGGCAGCGCTGCAGCATTTCCGGGTCTACGTCGATGTTGCGGTCACCGTGGTGGTGTTGGTGCTGACCAACCTGGTGGCGCACTTCACAACTGCCTGGGCGAGCATCGCCGCTGTTCCGGCTGCCGCGGTCGGGCTGGTGATCCTGCTTCGGTGCCGTGGGCTGGGCTGGACGGAGCTGGGACTGGGCCGGGAGCATTGGCGGTCGGGTGTCGCTTACGCGCTGGCCGCGGTTGTTGCGGTGGTGTCGGCGATCGCCGTCGGTGCACTGCTGCCGGCCACTCGGCCGATGTTCATGAACCACCACTACGCCACCTTGTCCGGCGCGGTGGTCGCCTCGCTGATCGTCATCCCGCTGCAGACGGTGATCCCCGAGGAACTCGCCTTCCGCGGCGTGCTGCACGGAGCGCTGAACCGAGTGTGGGGATTCCGCGGTGTCGCGGCCGCCGGTTCGGTGCTGTTCGGGCTGTGGCATGTCGCGACGTCGCTGGGCTTGACGCGCGGCAACGTCGGCTTGAGCCGGTTGTTCGGTGTCGGCATGGTCGGCATGCTGGCCGGTGTCACGTTGGCGGTAGTCGCGACCGGGGCGGCCGGGTTGGTGTTCAGCTGGTTGCGCCGGCGCAGCGGCAGCCTGATCGCGCCGATCGCGCTGCACTGGTCGTTGAACGGGCTGGGTGCACTGGCTGCTGCGCTGATCTGGCAGTTGTCCGCCTGATGCGCGCTAAACCAGCAACACCGCGGCGCCCGCGATGCGGCCGGCACTGAGGTCTGACAGCGCCTGGTCGGCTTGGTCGAGCGGATACTCCGGCGTGGACACCTGGATGTGGTGGCGTTCGGCGAAGTCGAGGAAGGCTCGGGCATCGGCGCGGGTGTTCGACGTGACCGAGCGGACCTGGCGCTCCTGGAACAGGTGCCGCTGGTAGTTGAGGACCGGAATGTCGCTGAGGTGGATGCCGGCGACCGCCAATGTGCCGCCGCGGTCCAGCGCCTCCAGCGCGGGCAGCACCAGCTCCCCGACCGGCGCGAACAGGATAGCGGCGTCCAGTGGTACCGGCGGCGGGTCGGCGGCACCCTGCGCCGATGCGGCGCCGAGCGCAAGGGCCAATTCCCGGGCTTCGGCGCCGCGCGTCATCACATGCACCTCCGCGCCGTGCGCGAGGGCAACCTGTGCGGTGATGTGGGCGCTGCCGCCGAATCCGTAGATGCCGAGCCGACCGCCCGGCGGCAGATCCGCGCGCAGCAGTGAGCGGTAGCCGATGATCCCTGCGCACAGCAACGGCGCCAACTCGGTGTCGCGGTAACCGTCCGGCAGGTGATGGGCGAACGCCGCGGGCACCGTCGCGTACGGGCAGTAGCCACCGTCGGCGTCCCACCCGGTGTAACGCGATCGCGGGCACAGGTTTTCATCACCGCGACGGCAGTACTTGCACACTCCGCAGGTGTGCCGCAACCATGCTATTCCGACCCGGTCACCGACCGCGAAGCCGGCGGCCTCAGAACCGACCTCGATGACTTCGCCGATGACTTCGTGGCCGGGCGTGACATGTTCGCGGTGCACCGGCAGATCGCCCTCGGTGACGTGCAGGTCGGTTCGGCACACGCCGCAAGCGCGCACCGCGACCAGTAGTTCTGCGGGACCCGGACGCGGCACGTCGGTGCTGACCCACTCGAGGGGGCCGGTGGTCATCGGCCCGGGCCGACGCACCCGCCAGGCGGTCATCGTCGCGGGCGACAGCTCGCCCAACTCAGCGACCGCCGTCACCCGCGCCTGAGAAGCTGGCTAGAGCGTGCGGGTGCGTGAAGTGACGGCCTTATAAATCAGCAGCAGCAGCACCGCACCGACCAACGAGCCGAGGAAGGTGTGAATTTTCGGCTGCTGCAGGGCCAAGCGGTGCTCAAAGATGAGGGCACCCAGAGCGCCGCCGACGAAACTGCCTGCGACGCCGAGCAAGATGGTCGCGATCCAGCCCATGGGTTGCCTGCCGGGCACGATGAGTCGGGCGATGGCGCCGATGATCAGACCAAGGACGATCCATATGAGGACGGTTACCACGACGAGCTCCTTCGAGTATTGACTTGTAGGCGGGACCGTCGCAGGTCAGACCTGTGCGGGCCCGGTAGCCACAGCGTAGAAGCTACGTCCGGTTATTGCCCCCGAACGGCACTTCTGAAACCCGAATACCGGGTGAACGAGCCGGCGGCCGATTGAGCTGATGAGCTCAGGTGGACACCGGTGCCGGGGCTGCCGGCGCGCCACCCGGGGGTGCGACTTCTCCGGCCGGCGCCGGCCCGGCAGGGGCGGGCGGCGCCGGAGCGCCGGGCGCAGGTGCCCCCGGAGCGGGTGCCGGCGCGGGGGCGGGTGCGCCTGGTGCGGGCGCGGGGGCGGGTGCACCTGGTGCGGGCGCGGGAGCTCCCGGCGCAGGTGGCGAAGCCGCGGGCGCCGGCGCGAGCGGGCGGATCGACTCTGCGAGCGTCTTGGCCGCGGCTTTGTCGACCGGATTATTCGCCGTGCCAAGCCAAACCACGAACCACCGTTGTCCCTGCGCGCCTTGCGTACCGGTCGCCGGCGCACCGATGACGCCGGTCCAGATCTGACCGTTCGGCTTGGTGGCGTCGCTGAACTTCACCTCGTAGTACGACGCGGTGCCGGCCAACGCGCCCTCGCCCTTCAGCGGCACGGTGTCCTGGTTGATCCGCGTTCCGGGGTAAGGCATGAAGAACTCGCCCATGTCGGAGGCCAACCGGGCCGCTGCCTTCGCGTTGTCCGGTTCAGCGTTCGCGTACAGCTTCTGATCCAGCCGCCCCAGCAGGATTCGGGTGTCATTGGCGACCACCGGCTCCTGACCGGGTGCGACCGGTCCCGGCGTTTCTTTGCTCAACAACGCCGAGCCGTAATCCAAATGGGTGGCGTCGGACTCCACCCAACCAGCCGGTACGACGAAGCTGAAACCACCAACGGGATTGTCCACCCGGCCCGGCTGCGGTGCAGTCGGGTCGGCCACCGGGGGTGGAGTGTTGGGATCGATACCCGGCGGCGCGGCTACCGGGTCGGCGGCCGGCGGCGCGGCGGCCGGACCGTTCGGACCCGGCGGTGAATCCGGCGCGCCCCCGCCCGGCGCGGCTGCGGCATCGGGAGCGGCCGGCGGAGCCGGCGCGCTGGGCCCCGGCGGCGGGGGTGCCGGATCAGCGTGCACCGGCACCGCCGGCAGAGCGATGCCGATAGCGCCAACGCCGGTGGCGGCAGCGACCGCCAGAGCCTTCCAGAGGCTGTTGCGCCTTGTCGAGTGCGGGTGCGCCTGCTTCATGGACGAAGAACCTACCGTGTTACCGCCGTGACGCAAGTGCGTTTTGCTCAAATAGTGAACGCCGCGCCACCGCGAATGGTGCGCTCGCTTCACGCGGTTAACAGGCACATACCGCGTGTTCACCGCTACTTAGCCGTCAACACAACTGTTGCGGCGGAGGGCGGCGTGGCGGGGCGGAGTGCAGCGCCACTTCCTGAGCTTTGACGGAAAACCACACACTGTCCCCCGGTGCGAGCCGCAACTCCGCGGCCGCATCGACGGTGATGTCAGCGGCCACTACCGGCGCTCGACCAAACTGATCTTTGCACCGGACCCGCACCACCGGTCCGCGGCTGTCCAGCTCTGCGACGCGCAGCACCACGGTGTTGCGCGGACTGCCGTGCGGGGCGTCCCGGTACACCGCAACCGCCGTCGGCGAGAACACGGCAACCGCATCCTCTCCGGGCACCAAGTACTCTGCCGCCCTACCGTGCCAGCGCGTCCCCGACCAGCCCAGCAGTGCGCCGTCGGCGCCCATCGTCCCGGCGATCAGGTTCACACCGGCGATCCGGGCGGCGAACTGGCTGAGCGGTGCTGCCAACACGTCGGCCACCCGGCCGGTCTGGGCGATCCTGCCCTCCTCGAGCACCAGCACCCAATCGGCCAGGGTGTACACGTCGAGCAGGTCGTGGGTGACCAATATTGCTGCGCGATCATCGCGGGTCGCCACCTCGCGGAGCACCGCACGCACCGCTGCGGCGGCGGCCACGTCCAGGCCGGACAGCGGCTCGTCGAGCAGCAGTACGTCAGGTTCGGCTGCTAGTGCCCGCGCGATCGCGATGCGCTGCGCCTGGCCGCCGGACAGCTGCCGGGGCCGACGGCCGGCAAGCTCCTCGGCATCGACCTGGCGCAGCCAGGGCAGCGCCGCTGCTGCGTTGTCTCGGCCGAGGGCGGCCCGCAGTCCACGACGGGGACTGTGCAGCCCGAACGCCACGTTCGCCGCAACACTCATGTGTGGGAAGAGCAGCGGGTCCTGCAGCAGTAGCCCGACGCGCCGGTCGTGGGTAGCGACGTCGACTCCGGCGGCGGTGTCGGTGAGCACCCGATCCCCCAGCCGCACCAGTCCCTCGTCGGGGCGGACCAGTCCGGCGATGACGTGCAACGCAGTGGATTTGCCCGCGCCGTTGGGTCCGAGCACCGCCAGCACTTCCCCGGCCGCCAGCGAGAACTCCACATCGAGTCCGCGGTCGGCCACCACCGCACGCAACTGCAACCCGCTCATCGCCGGCTACCCGACGCCCGCGCCGGACAGCCGTCGCGCACCCAGGCCGACGACCACCAGCGCCGCCACCACCACCAGCAGAATCGACAGAGCAACCGCCGCGTCGGCATCGTTCACCCGCTGCAGGTATATCTCCAGCGGCAAGGTACGGGTGACGCCCTCGCGCGACCCCGCAAACGTCAAGGTGGCGCCGAACTCTCCCAACGAACGGGCGAATGCAAGCACCGCTCCAGAGATCAGGCCCGGCAGTAGCAACGGCAGCGTGACCCGCCACCACACCGCGCTGGGCCGGGCGCCCAGCGTCGCCGCGACCACCTCGTAATCGGAGCCGGCGCTGCGCGCGGCGCCTTCCAGGGCGATGACGAGGAACGGCAGCGAGACGAACGCCTGCGCCAGGATCACCGCTGTCGTGCTGAACGCAATGTGGATGCCGGCGCCATCCAGATAGCGGCCGATAAGGCCGAACCGCCCGAAGGCGTACAACAGTGCGATCCCGCCCACCACCGGCGGCAGGACCAGCGGCAACAGGATCAGCGGTCGTAGCCACCGCACCAGCCGCATCCCGCTGCGGGCCAGCACCAGCGCCATCGGAACACCCAGCACCAAACACAGGATCGTGCTGGCGGCCGCCGTCTTCAGGCTCAACAGCAAGGCTGTTCGAGAGGACCTGCTAGTGATCAGCGACCCGAACTGGAACCAGTCCACTTTCGCTGCGATCGCCAGCAACGGCAGGGTCACGAACGCTGCGCCTAGGGCAGCCGGCAAGTAGACCCAACCCGGTAGACCAGTTGGCCGGTGCACGGCTGCTCGCTCAGGGCTTCGCGAAGCCCGCTTGCTGCAGTACCTGCTGCCCCGTCCCGCCGGTCACCGCGTCGATGAATTTCTGCGCCGGCCCCGGCTGGGCCGCTGCTTTGAGTACCGCCATGGGGTAAACGTTTCTGGCCCCGGCGGCTTCGGGAAAGTCGACGGTCGCAACTTTGCGGCCGGCGTTCAATGCGTCGGTGACGTAGACCAGGCCGGCATCGGCTTCACCGGTGGTGACTTTGTTCAAAACATCGCTCACGCTTGGTTCCTCACTGACCGGGTTGAGGTGGACGCCGGTGCTGTCCTCGACGCGCTGTGCCGCCGCACCACACGGCACCGGCTGTTGGCAGACCACCACGCTCAGCCCCGGCTTGTTCAGATCGGCGAAGCTCTGCACCTGCCTGGGATTGCCCGATGCCGTCACGATGACCAGCGTGTTGGACGCGAAGTCGACCGGGCTTCCGGCCAACAGCCCGGCTTTGGCGACGTTGTCCATCTGCGCGGTGTCGGCCGAGGCGAAGACGTCAGCGAAGGCGCCCTGGGTGAGTTGAGTCGCCAGTTCCGAAGACCCGGCGAAGCTGAAATCGATTGTCGTGCCTGGATTGTCGCTCTTGAACTGCTCGCCGATCGTGGTGAATGCTGACTTCAACGAGGCGGCCGCGAACACGACGATGGCATGCGATGGGTGGTTCGCCGACTGTTGAGCCGGCGCGGACTGCGAAGTGGCCGCCGGTTTCGAGCCGCAACCGGCGAGACCGGCGACAACGGTGAGCGACGCGACCGTGACCGCGACCGATATCCGACGCATGGTGCTGACCGTAGCCGCGGGTCGCACAGGCGGGGTCGAATAGTTACGCATTGGTGGTCGTGTCGTGTCGGTGCAATGTGTCATCGCTAGCTACCGTCCAGTAACATCGACGGGAGTCGGCAACCACCGCGCCGGCCCGGTTGCCGGTTCAGCGTCGAACGCAGGAGGTCATAAGAGTGGACGTGCTGGTCACCGGCGGAGACACCGATTTGGGCCGAACCGTTGCCGAAGGTTTCCTCGACGACGGACAAAAAGTCATCCTTTTGGGTGAACACCGCGATCAGCTCGAGATCCACGCCAAGGAACTCGACGTCGACGCTATCGTCTGCGACGCCACCGACGGGGCCAGTCTCGCCGAAATCCGCGGGCTTCTTCCGCATCACCTGGACACCATTGTCAACGTGCCCGGGCCGCAATGGCACACCGGCGACCCACGCACCTACTCGCTGTCGCAGCTGGCCAGCGCGTGGCGCAGCGCTGCCGAGACCACGCTGTTGTCCGCTGTGCTGACCGTGCAGGCCGGTGGCGACAATCTACGCTCGGGCGGTTCGATCGTCTGCGTGGTGCCAGACAACCCGCCGCCGGGCAGCGCGGACGCTGCGATCAAGGCCGCGCTGTCCAACTGGGTGGCCGGCCAGGCGTCCACCTTCGGCACCCGGGGAATCACGATCAACGCCGTCGCCGCCGGGCGCAGCGCGCAGCCAGGCTACGAGGGGCTGAGCAACACCTCGCAGCCGGTGGCCGCGGAGATCTCCCGGCTGGCGCTTTTCCTCACCACCTCCGCTGCCCGCCACATAACCGGCCAGACGCTACACGTCGGTCACGGCGCACTCGCGCAGTTCGGCTAACAGTCCGGCCCCGTCCTGCACTCGTCGCAGCGTCAGAGGCGATCCGGCCGGGCAGTAGGCGAGCTTCCGCTACGGCGTCCGCGTCACTCAAGCGCGCGAAGCCGAATCAGCCACACGCCAACCGATTCTCGTTTCCGGCCGACCACTGATGTTCAGTTAACACAGCGCACCGCATTGTGATCCGTCTCGCATGTGGTTGAGCGCACAGGAAAGGGGTATCGGTTGTCTGCCCAACTAGGGTGGATTCGAACCGTCACCGCCGCAAGGAGTCACCACACCCATGAGTGCCCACCCGTTAGCTGATGCTGGACTTGGCCGCCGCCACCAGGTCGTCATCATCGGTTCGGGATTCGGCGGACTCAACGCGGCGAAGAAGCTCAAGCATGCTGACGTTGACATCAAGCTGATCGCTCGGACCACCCACCATTTGTTCCAGCCGCTGCTCTATCAGGTGGCGACCGGCATCATCTCCGAAGGCGAGATCGCGCCGCCCACCCGGGTGGTGCTGCGCCGGCAGCGCAACGTGCAGGTGCTGCTCGGCGACGTCACGCACATCGACCTGGCCGGCAAATTCGTCGTCTCCGAGCTGTTGGGTCATAGCTACGAAACGCCTTACGACAGTTTGATTGTCGCCGCCGGCGCCGGACAGTCCTATTTCGGCAACGACCATTTCGCCGAGTTCGCTCCCGGCATGAAGTCGATCGACGACGCGCTGGAGTTGCGGGGCCGGATCTTGAGCGCTTTTGAAGCCGCCGAACGATCCAACGACCCGGAACGCCGTAGAAAGCTGCTGACCTTCACCGTCGTCGGTGCCGGCCCAACTGGTGTCGAGATGGCCGGTCAGATAGCGGAATTGGCGGAATACACCTTGAAAGGGACGTACCGGCGCATCGATTCCACCCGGGCGCGTGTCATCCTGCTCGACGCGGCACCCGCGGTGCTGCCGCCGATGGGTGAGAAGCTGGGCAAGCGGGCGGCGGCGCGACTGGAGAAGCTGGGCGTCGAAATCCAGTTGGGCGCAATGGTCACCGACGTCGACCGCGACGGCATCACCGTCAGGGACGCCGACGGCACCACCCGCCGCATCGAATCGGCCTGCAAAGTATGGTCGGCCGGCGTCGCGGCCAGCCCGTTGGGCAGGGATCTCGCCCGTCAGTCGTCGGTGGAGGTCGACCGGGCCGGCCGGGTGAAGGTACTGCCGGACCTGTCAATCCCCGGGCATCCCAACGTTTTCGTGGTTGGTGACATGGCGGCTGTGGAGGGCGTGCCCGGTGTGGCGCAAGGCGCCATCCAAGGCGGTAAATACGCGGCGCGGGCGATCAAAGCCGAGCTGGCCGGGGCAGAGCCGGCGGCGCGAGAACCGTTCCAGTACTTCGACAAAGGTTCGATGGCCACGGTGTCGCGGTTCTCTGCGGTCGCCAAGATCGGGCCGTTGGAGTTCAGCGGTTTCATCGCATGGTTGATCTGGCTGGTGCTGCACCTGGCGTATTTGATCGGCTTCAAGACCAAGGTGACCACGTTGCTGTCGTGGACGGTCACATTCTTGAGCACCCGGCGCGGCCAGCTGACCATCACTGAGCAGCAGGCGTTCGCCCGAACGCGCCTCGAGCAATTGGCCGTACTCGCCGCTGAAGCACAACGCGACACGACGGCCAGCGCTGCAAGCTAGACCGTATGGGGGCTGGGGCCTCGCTCACATGTGAACGTGGGTTGCCGTCAGGAAGTTGGTCCTGGCCGGTAGAGCCACAGATGTGGGAGGCCCCAGTGGAGTTTCAGCGTACGAGTGTTGGTTTGGATGTGCACGCGCGATCGGTGGTGGCGTGTGGTTTGGACCGGGAAACCGGTGAGGTGTTCGAGCGTCGGCTGACACCGAATCATCGAGAGATCCTGGAATGGATCGGCGGGTTGCCGCAGCCAGTCGCGGTGACCTATGAGGCTGGTCTGACCGGGTTTGGTCTGAGCCGATCGTTGGCCACAGCGGGGATCGACTGCGTGGTGGCCGCCCCGTCGAAGTTGATTCGTCCATCGGGTGATCGGGTTAAAACCGATGCCCGTGACGCGGCGTTGTTGGCCCGGTTGCTGCACTTGGGTCAGATCGTTGCGGTCACAATCCCGACCGTGACGCAGGAGGCGGCCCGGGATCTGGTTCGTGCGCGCGAGGACTGCCGCAGCGATCTGATGCGGACCCGGCACCGATTGTCGAAGTTGTTGTTACGCCAGGGCATCGTCTACTCCGGCGGGAAGGCCTGGACAGGGGCTCACGAGCGCTGGCTGCGTCAGCAACGCTTCGCTGCGGTCGGACTGAAGCTGGCTTACCAGGAGGCCTTCGACGCGATGCTGGTCACCCAGGATCGCCGCGATCGCCTCGACGCCGCAATCACCACGATGGCCGCTGATTCGGAGTTCACCGCGGTGGTGACCCGATTGGGCTGTCTACGCGGAGTGTCGACGTTGACCGGGTTCGCGCTGGCCGTCGAGATCGGCGACTGGCAGCGATTCACCGGCCGGACGCTCGGCGCCTACCTAGGGCTGGTGCCCACCGAGTGCTCTTCTGGGGCGATACGGGTCCAGGGCGGGTTGACCAAGACCGGGAATGGGCATGCCCGCCGGTTGCTGGTTGAGGCGGCCTGGCATCACCGCAAACCGTACCGCCCGGTGGCCGCGCTGCGGCGCCGCTGGGACGCCGCCACACCGGCTGCCCGCGCACGCGGTAACAACGCCAACAGGCGCCTACACACCCGCTGGGAACGTTTCGATGACCGTAAGAAACGACCCGTGGTCGCCAACGCCGCGATCGCGCGGGAACTGGCCGGCTGGTGCTGGTCACTAGCGGTGCTCGACGACTAACCGGCCCCCGACGTCCAGATGAAGAACTACGCGATGGTGTCGGCCGGCGACTTGGGGGAATCCGCGTTAGGGCTATGAGCAATCACGTTGCACCGCAAGGTGATCACACTCGACTCTAGACAAGCGGTCACACTCCGACTCGAAAGTACCGTCCTGCGGTGACCAACCCGCGCATATCAGACTGACCCGCGTCGACAACGACACGCTCGACACCCACGCCGCACTTCACCTGGTCAACGAAGCGGTGGCCCCAGCGACGGCTGAGGCCACCGCTTCACCCTGCCCGCTTGACAAAACACCCTCCATATCAGCCCTGCGACGATGCAGAGCGCGCGGCGGACCCCAGCGAAGCGAGGGGACGCGATGAGGAGGAGCCGGGCGATCAGATTTAGCCCTGCGACGATGCAGAGCGCGCGGGGGTACCCCAGCGAAGCGAGGGGACGCGAAAAGGAGGAGCCGGGCGATCAGATTCAGCCCGCTGCGGCTTGCGGCTCCAGGTTCTGCAGCCGCAGCTGACCGCGGGCTATCAGGCGGCCCCTCTCGTCGGTAATGGCGACCAGCCACAGCTGCTGGCGTCGGCCGCGGTGCAGCGGTGTGGCGGCGGCGAAGACGGTGCCCTCCCCCAGCGCTCGCAGGAAGTCGGTGTTGTTGTTGACCCCGACAACCGAACCGCCGCCGTGGGCGTCGAGCCAGGTGTAGGCGGCCACGCTGGCCATGCTCTCGACTATTGAGCAGTACACGCCGCCGTGCACTATTCCCATCGGCTGCAGCAAGTGCGGCCGGATCTCCAGTTGCGCTTTGGCTCCCTCGGGACTTATTTCGGTGAACTTCAGCCCTATTTCGTTGTCGAACGGCGCCGACAGGTCGGGCGGAAGGACACCATCGCGGCCCGGTTGCACGCCCTTGTGTTTACACCACAGCGCTGAATATGCGGGCGAGCCCCGCGCAATCGAACGGCACGGGGCTCGCCGTCGAGTTGACCGGGGGTCACTGCAGCCCTCAGGACTCGCCGCGATCGAGTTGCTCGACTGCCTCAGGATAGGCAAGGCTGCCCTAATCTTGCAAGGGTGAGTGCACGAGCCCGGTCGTTCGACCGAGGCCACAACCTTCCAACAGCACCGACGGCTGCTGAACTACGACGGAGCACCACCATGACTTTGCGTTTTCGGGGAGCTTGACCAAGTGCGTACGACAGCCGGTAGTAAGGAGGTAGGCTGAGCTAGCAGCACAGGAGATGGATGCAACTATGGCCAAGCAGATGCGCCTGGGAGATCTGGAACGTGCGGTGATGGACCGTCTTTGGTCCACGTCCGAGCCGCAGACCGTTCGCCAGGTCCATGAGGAGTTGTCGGCTCGGCGCGATCTGGCCTACACGACCGTGATGACGGTGCTGCAGCGGCTGGCCAAGAAGAACCTCGTTTCGCAGCTCCGTGACGACCGCGCGCACCGCTACGCGCCGATGCGCGGCCGCGACGAACTCGTTGCCGGGCTCATGGTCGACGCGTTGGACCAGGCCGCCGACTCCGGCAGCCGGCAGGCTGCGCTGATGCACTTCGTCGAACGCGTGGGCGCGGACGAGGCCGAAGCGCTACGGCGCGCGTTGGCCGATTTGGAAGCGCATCAACGGGGAACCCGCACGAATGGCGTTCCTCCGGAGGACTGAGAGAGACTGACAGCGTGTCCGGGCTGGCATTTACCCTCCTTGCGGCGCTGCTGGTCGGCCCGGTACCGGCTTTGCTCGCCCGCGCGAAGTGGCCCTTGCGCGCCCCGCGGGCCGCGGTGGTGCTCTGGCAGGCCGTCGCGCTCGCTGCGGTGTTGTCCGCGTTCAGCGCCGGTATCGCCATCGCCAGCCGGTTGCTGATGCCGGGGGCCGACGGTCGCCCGACCGCCAGCATCGTCGGTGATGTGCACCGCCTGGGTTGGCTGCTCACGGCCCTGTATGTCGCGGTCTTCGCCGTCACGCTGTCGGTGGGCGCCCGCCTCGCGATCGCGGCGGTGCGGGTGGCAGTGGCGACGCGGCGGCGCCGCGCTCATCACCGCATGCTGGTGGACCTGCTCGGCCTCACCGGAGGCGCGAGCGATCTGCGCATCTTGGAGGTCGCGCAGCCGCTGGCCTACTGCTTGCCCGGGGTGCGCCGGCGGGTGGTGGTCAGCGAAGGGACCCTGACCGCCCTGACTGACGCCGAAGTCGCCGCCATTTTGCGCCACGAGCGGGCGCATCTGCGCGCCCGGCACGACTTGGTGCTCGAGGCGTTCATCGCCGTCCACGCGGCTTTCCCGCGGTTCGTCCGCAGCGCAAGCGCGCTGGACGCGGTTCGGCTGCTCGTCGAACTGCTCGCCGACGACGCCGCGGTGCGGGCCGCCGGCCGCACTCCGCTGGCCCGGGCCCTGGTCGCCTGCGCGTCCGGACACACGCCGTCGGGCGCGTTGGCCGCAGGTGGGCCCAATACGGTGTTGCGGGTGCGACGGCTCTCCGGCCGGGGCAACAGCCTGACCCTGTCGGCGGCCGCCTACCTGGCCGCGGCCGCAGTGCTGGTCGTACCGACCGTGTCGCTGGCCGTCCCCTGGCTCATCGAACTGCACCGGCTGTTCCGCGTCTAGCCGGTAAACGAAACGGGCCGGAAGCGGCCGCAACGGGATTTCCTCAGACGAGCGGAGGCCGGACGAATAACGTGGACGACGCGGGTGCCGCTGGGTATCTGACCGACAACCGAGAGGCGAATCGATGAGCTCGTCGGAATCCAACGCTGCTGAGGGCACCGCACAGATCGGGGTCACCGGATTGGCCGTGATGGGCTCGAACGTCGCCAGAAACTTTGCCCGGCACGGCTACACCGTGGCGTTGCACAACCGTTCGGTGGCCAAAACCGATGCGCTGCTAGAAGAGCACGGCTCCGACGGCAATTTCGTGCGCACCGAAACCGTCGCCGAATTCCTCGCCGCACTGGAAAAGCCGCGCCGGGTGCTGATCATGGTGAAAGCCGGCGAGGCTACCGACGCCGTGATCGAGGAACTCGCCGACGCCATGGAGCCCGGCGACATCATCATCGACGGTGGCAACGCGCTCTACACCGACACCATCCGGCGGGAAAAGGCGATGGCCGAGCGGGATCTGCATTTCGTCGGGGCGGGCATCTCCGGCGGCGAGGAAGGCGCGCTCAACGGGCCGTCGATCATGCCGGGCGGCCCGGCGGAATCGTACAAATCGCTGGGCCCGCTGCTCGAGGAGATCTCCGCTCACGTCGACGGGGTGCCCTGCTGTACCCACATCGGTCCGGACGGCTCCGGACACTTCGTCAAGATGGTGCACAACGGCATCGAGTACTCCGACATGCAGCTGATCGGTGAGGCCTACCAATTGCTGCGCGACGGCCTCGGCAAATCCGCCGACGAGATCGCCGACGTGTTCGACGAATGGAACGAAAGCGAGCTGGACAGCTTCCTCGTCGAGATCACCGCACAGGTGTTGCGCCAGAAAGACGAGAAGACCGGAAAGCCGCTGGTCGACGTCATCCTCGACGAGGCCGAGCAGAAAGGCACCGGCCGCTGGACGGTGAAGTCGGCGCTGGACCTGGGCGTTCCGGTGACCGGCATCGCCGAAGCGGTGTTCGCCCGCGCCTTGTCCGGGTCGGTCGAGCAGCGCAAGGCCACCACCGAACTGGCCTCCGGCGACCTGAGCGGCAGGCCCGACGACGAGAAGCAATTCATCGAGGACGTCCGGCAAGCGCTGTACGCCTCGAAGATCATCGCCTACGCGCAGGGGTTCAACCAGATTCAGGCCGGCAGCAACGAATACGACTGGAGCATCACGCCCGGTGACCTGGCCACCATTTGGCGGGGTGGTTGCATCATCCGGGCCAAGTTCCTCAACCGCATCAAGGAGGCGTTCGACGACGACCCAGACCTGCCGACGCTGATCGTCGCGCCGTATTTCCGCAGCGCGATCGAGTCGGCCATCGACAGCTGGCGCCGGGTCGTGGTGGCCGCAACCCAGCTGGGCGTCCCGATTCCCGGGTTCTCTTCGGCGTTGTCCTACTACGACGCGTTGCGCACCGAGCGGCTGCCGGCCGCCCTGACGCAGGGCCTTCGCGACTTCTTCGGCGCGCACACCTACGGCCGGGTCGACGAGGATCACGACAAGAAGTTCCACACGTTGTGGAGCGGAGATCACAGCGAGGTACCGGCCTAGGGCGATCAGCCGGTCCGTTTTGTCAGCAATGCAGTAGATCTCTGCCCAAAGGGGGCATAGCGACACAGATGAGATATCTGGACGGGCACCGGCCCGCATACGACCTGACATACGACGACGTCTTCATCGTGCCGAACCGGTCCGACGTGTCGTCGCGGTTCGACGTCGATCTGTCGACCGCCGACGGGTCTGGCACCACCATCCCGGTGGTGGTGGCCAACATGACCGCGGTCGCCGGGCGGCGGATGGCCGAGACCGTGGCCCGTCGCGGCGGCATCGTGATCCTTCCGCAGGACCTGCCGATCGACGCCGTCACACAAACCGTCGAGTTCGTCAAGAGCCGCGACCCGGTCGTGGACACCCCAGTGACACTCGAACCCGACGACTCAGTCTCCGATGCGATGGCATTGATCGACAAACGCGCGCACGGCGCCGCGGTCGTCATCTCGGCGGGTCGCCCGGTCGGGCTGGTCACCGAGGCCTCCTGTGCCGGCGTGGACCGTTTCACCCGCGTCCGCGACGTCGCCACCACGGACTTCGTTACGGCTGCGGTCGGCACCGACCCGCGAAACGTCTTCGAGCTGCTCGAGCATGCGCCGGTCGACGTGGCGGTGCTCACTGACGCCGACGGCATCCTCGCCGGCGTGCTCACCCGCACCGGCACGGTCCGCGCCGGCATCTACACCGCGGCGGCTGACCGGGCCGGTCGTCTGCGGGTGGGGGCGGCCGTCGGCATCACCGGCGATGTCGCGACCAAGGCACAGGCTCTGGTCGAGGCCGGCGTCGACATCCTGGTCATCGACACCGCGCACGGGCACCAGGTGAAGGCTTTGGACGCGATCAAGGCGGTGTCGTCGCTGGATCTCGGTGTCCCGCTGGCGGCGGGCAACGTCGTCTCAGCCGACGGCACCCGCGACCTGATCGACGCAGGAGCTGCCATCGTCAAAGTCGGTGTCGGCCCCGGGGCGATGTGCACCACCCGGATGATGACGGGCGTCGGTCGGCCACAGTTCTCCGCTGTCGTCGATTGTGCGGCCGCGGCAACACAACTCGGCGCCCACGTGTGGGCCGACGGCGGTGTGCGGCATCCGCGGGACGTCGCATTGGCGGTGGCGGCCGGAGCGTCCAACGTGATGATCGGCTCCTGGTTCGCCGGCACCTACGAATCGCCCGGCGACCTGATGCGGGATCGCGAGAACCGGCCGTACAAAGAGAGTTACGGAATGGCGTCGAAGCGTGCGGTGGTGGCGCGCAGCGCCGGTGAAAGCGCATTCGACCGGGCCCGAAAGGCGCTGTTCGAGGAAGGGATTTCCACGTCGCGAATGGAACTCGACCCCAATCGCGGCGGCGTGGAGGATCTGCTCGACCACATCACCTCCGGGTTGCGCAGCACCTGCACCTACGTCGGTGCGTCGAACCTGGCCCAGCTGCATGAGCGGGCGGTGCTCGGTATCCAGTCCGCGGCCGGCTTCGCCGAAGGCCATCCGCTGCCGTTCGGCTGGTGAGTGCTGCGACGGCCCCTCCCTCGCAGATGAGCCGCTACCATGTGAGCTTCAGGTGACCGTTGGGGTGACCGAGCGAAAGGGTTGACGTGCCGCAGGCACCCGTCGGGGCCCGTGTCGTCAGTGTGGTCGACCAGAGCCTGAGGATGCGACGACCGATTCGATGAACGTCGCCGTCACCTTGCTCAGCGTGCTGGCCATCGTCGTGCTCACCGCCGGGAACGCGCTGTTCGTCGCCGCCGAGTTTTCCCTGACCACGTTGGAGCGCAGCACCGTCGAGGCGCACGCCCGCACCGGTGGCCGCCGCGACCGCTTACTGCTGCGCGTGCACCGCAGGCTGTCGTTCCAGCTGTCCGGCGCGCAGCTTGGTATTTCGATCACCACACTGGCCACCGGTTACCTCACCGAACCCATGGTCGCCGAGTTGCCGCATCCGGCAATGGACGCCCTGGGAATGCCCGAGCGGATCGCCGAGGGCGTGATCGCCTTCGTGGCGCTGGTGGTGGTGACGTCGCTGTCGATGGTGTTCGGCGAGCTGGTGCCCAAATACCTTGCCGTCGCGCGCCCGTTGCGCACAGCCCGTGCGGTCGCGGTCCCGCAACTGCTGTTCTCCTCGCTGCTGGCTCCGGCCATCCGGCTGACCAACGGCGCCGCCAACCGGATCCTGCGCCGGCTTGGCATAGAGCCGGCGCAGGAATTGCGATCTGCCCGCTCACCGCAGGAACTGGTGGCGCTGGTGCGCACGTCGGCGCGCAGCGGCTCGCTGGACCCGACGACCGCAGCGCTGGTGCATCGATCGCTGCAGTTCGGCACGCTGACCGCGGAAGAGTTGATGACCCCGCGCTCCAAGATCGTCACCCTGCAGACCGACGACACGGTGGCCGACCTGGTCACTACCGCCGTTGAGACGGGGTTCTCCCGCTTCCCGGTCGTCGCCGGCGACTTGGACGAGACCGTCGGCATCGTGCACGTCAAGCAGATCTTCGACGTCGCGCCGAACGAGCGTGCCACCACGCTGCTGACCGCCGTCGCTCAGCCCGTCGCGACGGTGCCCTCCACGTTGGACGGCGACGCGGTGATGGCCCAGACCCGCGCCAGTGCCCTGCAGACGGCGCTAGTGGTCGACGAATACGGCGGCACCGCAGGCATGGTCACTACAGAGGACCTGATCGAAGAGATCGTCGGCGACGTTCGCGACGAACACGACGACGCCACCCCGGACGTGGTCGTAGCCGGCCGAGGCTGGCGGGTGTCGGGGCTGCTGCGCATCGACGAGGTGGCCACCGCCACCGGCTACCGCGCGCCCGAAGGCGAATACGAAACGATCGGCGGCTTGGTGCTGCAGCAACTGGGCCACATTCCGCGCACCGGTGAAACGGTGGAATTGGTTGCCTTCGACCCCGACGGCCTGTCGCAACACTCGAACCGGTGGCGGGCGACCGTAGTGCAGATGGATGGCCGCCGGATCGACCTGCTGGAGCTCGCCGAAGTGAACGGCGACCTGGACGGCGGCGGGGCACGGTGGCGGCGCTGATGGCGGACGTCTTCCGGATCTTGCTGACAGTCTTGTTGGTGGCCGCCAACGCCTTTTTCGTCGGTGCGGAGTTCTCGTTGATCTCGGTGCGCCGGGACCGGCTGGAGATTCTGGCCGAACAGGGCCGGGCCAGCGCTGTCACCGTGATCCGCGCCGGGGAGCGGCTACCGCTGATGTTCGCCGGAGCACAACTGGGCATCACCGTCGCCTCTATCCTGCTCGGCCGGATCGGTGAGCCGGCGGTCGCCGATCTGCTGCAGATGCCGTTCGGGCTGCTGGGGTTGCCGCCCGCCGTGCTGCACACCGTGTCGTTCGTCATCGCGTTGGTGATCGTGGTGACGCTGCATGTGCTGATGGGCGAGATGGTGCCCAAGAACATCGCCATCGCCGGCCCGGAGAAGGCGGCGATGCTGCTGATCCCCGCTTACCTGGCCTACGTGCGGGCCGCCCGGCCGTTCATCGCGTTCTATCAACGCTGCGCGAACCTGATCCTCCGGGTTCTCCGGGTCGAGCCGCGCGACGAACTTGCGATCACAGTGTCGATGGCCGAACTGGGCGAGATGATCGCCGAGTCCGTGTCAGAAGGTCTGCTGGATCGTGAGGAGCACACCCGGCTCACCCGGGCGCTGCAGATCCGGCACCGCGTCGTCGCCGACGTCGCGATAGCCGTCGCCGAGATCCGTTCGGTGCCCGCCGCGGCCACCGGATCCGGGCCCACGGTCAAGGTGGTCCAGCAGGAGCTGGCCCGAACCGGATTCTCGCGGTTCCCGGTGGTCGCTGTGGATGGCACGTTCATCGGTTACCTGCACATCAAAGACGTGCTGTCGCTCGGCGACGATCCGGCGGCCACGATCGACCTGGCCGCGGTCCGGCCGCTGCCCCGGGTGCCGGGGTCGTTGCCGCTGGCCGAGGGGCTGTCGCGGTTGCGGCGCACCAAGAGCCATCTGGCGCTGGTCACCGGCGCCGACGGCCGGGTGGCCGGAATGGTGGCTCTGGACGACTTGATCGAGGACCTGGTCGGCGCGGTGCGGGATACAGGCCAGCGTGGCTGACGTCCTGCCGGCCGCCGAATGGCGGGCGCGAAGCGACGAACACCAACGCCGGGTCGCCCAGGTCCTGCCGCCGCGTCGCGGGGGCCAGCCGCACCCGGTGTGGGATTTTCTGTTCAGCTACTACACCCTGCGGCCCGGGCAGCTGTCGTGCTGGCATCCCGGTTACGGCACAGTGCTGGCCGGGGCGGATGCGCTGCGCTGTTACCGCGACCGCCGCGGCTACACCGCTACCGGCGAGGGCGTCACCGTCAGCGACGCCCACCTGCGCTGCCGGCTGGACACTGTCGTATTCGTCACGCGGCTGCTGCGCGCAACCGCGCTACGGCCCGCGCAGCTGAACTGCTTCGGTCTGCACGAATGGGCGATGATCTATCGCAGCGACACGGTGCGCCACCGACAGGTTCCGCTGCGGCTGGGCGCATCCGGCACTGACGCGCTCATCGAGTCGATGCCGTTGCGCTGCACGCACTTCGACGCCTACCGGTTCTTCACGCATCGCGCCGCCCCGCGCAACGCGGGTACCCCCAGCCGTTCCACTCAGCACCACTGGGAGCAGCCGGGGTGCCTGCACACCAACATGGACCTGTACAAGTGGTGCTACAAACTGAGTCCGCTGATCGACTCTGACCTGCTGCTGGACTGCCTGCAGCTGGCTGCAGCCGCCCGCGAGATCGACATGCGCGCCAGCCCGTATGATCTCAGCGACTACGGGTACTCACCGATCGCCGTCGAAAGTCGCGCCGGCCGAGCCGAGTACGTGCGTTGCCAGAGCGAGATCGCGCAGCGCGCCGGGCCGCTGCGGGAAGCGCTGCTGGCCCGGTGTGACCTGCTGTTGCAGGCCGCCGAGTGCGGGTAGTCGTGCCGCCGGCCGGGTACCCTGGCTAGTTGCCAGGACAGGGAGGAACGATGACTGATCGCGTGCCGGTGGGCAATCTGCGCGTCGCAAAGGTGCTGTATGACTTCGTGAACGACGAGGCGCTGCCGGGCACCGACATCGATCCGGACACCTTTTGGGCAGGTGTCGACAAGGTCGTCACCGACCTCACACCGCGGAATAAGGAGCTGCTGCGCAGCCGCGACGAACTGCAGGCGCAGATCGACAAATGGCATCGACTGCGGGTGATCGGACCGCACGATCCGGAGGCCTACCGCGAGTTCCTCACCGAGATCGGTTACCTACTGCCCGAACCCGACGACTTCACCATCACCACGTCGGGCGTCGACCCGGAGATCACCACGACGGCCGGCCCGCAGCTCGTGGTGCCAGTGACCAACGCCCGGTTCGCACTGAACGCGGCCAACGCCCGCTGGGGCTCGCTGTACGACGCGCTCTACGGCACCGACGTCATCCCGGAAACCGACGGCGCCGAGCAGGGCAGCAGCTACAACAAGGTGCGCGGCGACAAGGTGATCGCCTACGCCCGCGAGTTTCTCGACGACGCGGTGCCGCTGTCATCGGGTTCCTGGACGGACGCGACCGGGGTGAGCATCGCCGATGACCAGCTGCAGATCGCCGTCGGCGAAGACCACACCGGGCTGGCTGATCCGGCTCAGTTCGTCGGATACCAGGGCCAATTCGGGTCCCCGGACTGGTCGGTGCTGCTGCTGAACAATGGCCTGCACATCGAAATCCTGATCGACCCGGAATCGCCCGTCGGCAAAACCGACGCCGCCGGCGTCAAAGACGTCGTGCTCGAGTCGGCGGTCACCACCATCATCGACTTCGAAGACGCGGTGTCCGCCGTCGACGCCGAGGACAAGGTGCGCGCGTACCGCAACTGGCTGGGCCTGAACCGCGGCGATCTATCTGCCGAAGTCAACAAGGACGGCAAGTCCTTCACCCGGGTGCTCAACCAGGACCGCCACTACGCCACGCCGGACGGCGGCGAGATCGTGTTGCCGGGGCGCAGCCTGCTGTTCGTGCGCAACGTGGGCCATCTGATGACCAACGACGCGATTGTCTTGGAGAACGGCGGTGCCAACGGTGAGGCCGACGGCGCCGAGGTGTTCGAGGGCATCCTCGACGCACTGTTCACCGGCCTGGCCGCAATCCACGGATTGAAGGCCGGCGGCGCCAACGGCCCGCTGGAGAACAGCCGCACCGGCTCCATCTACATCGTCAAGCCGAAGATGCACGGTCCTGACGAGGTGGCGTTCACCACCGAACTGTTCAGCCGGGTCGAGGACGTGTTGGGGCTGCCGCAGCGGACCATCAAGGTCGGCGTCATGGACGAAGAGCGGCGCACCACCATCAACCTGAAGGCCTGCGTCAAGGCTGCCGCCGACCGCATCGTGTTCATCAACACCGGCTTCCTGGACCGCACCGGCGACGAGATCCACACCTCGATGGAGTGCGGTCCGATGGTGCGCAAAGGCGCGATGAAGACCCAGCCCTGGATCCTGGCTTACGAAGACAACAACGTCGACGTCGGACTGGCAGCCGGATTCGCCGCGCACGCCCAGATCGGCAAGGGTATGTGGGCGATGACCGACCTGATGGCCGACATGGTCGAGCAGAAAATAGGTCAGCCGCGCGCCGGTGCGAGCACCGCCTGGGTGCCCTCCCCGACCGCCGCCACCCTGCACGCGATGCATTACCACAAGGTCGATGTGGTGGAAGTGCAAAAGGAGCTCGCCGGTAAGCGGCGTGCCACCATCGACCAGCTGTTGACGATCCCGCTGGCCCAAGAACTGGCCTGGGCCCCGGAGGAGATCAGAGAAGAGGTCGACAACAACTGCCAGTCGATCCTCGGGTACGTGGTGCGCTGGATCGACCAGGGCGTCGGCTCGTCGAAGGTACCGGACATTCACGACGTCGCGTTGATGGAAGACCGTGCCACGCTGCGGATTTCCAGCCAATTGCTGGCCAACTGGCTTCGGCACGGCGTGATCACCGAAGCCGATGTCCGGGCCAGCCTGGAGCGAATGGCGCCGCGGGTCGACGAGCAGAACGCCGGTGACGCCAAGTACCGGCCGATGGCACCCGATTTCGAGGACAGCATCGCTTTCCTGGCCGCCCAGGAACTGATTCTGTCCGGCGCGCAGCAGCCCAACGGCTATACGGAGCCGATCCTGCACCGGCGCCGCCGCGAGTTCAAGGCCAAACATGGATGAGCACGGCTAAGCATGGGTAGACACAGCCGGTCCCGCTCTGGTGACGACGCCGACGAACCGCTCGAGGACGTGCCGGAGGCTTACTCGGGTGGCGACGTGCCTGACGAATCCGCCGACGATGTCGAGCGGCGTGGCGTTTCCGGCGGCGGCTTCGACGACGCGGACTACCGGGTTGAACACCCGTCGCCGGGGGCCGGTTCGCCTGTCGATCAGCCGGCCGGCGAGCCCGCCGCCGAAGCAGAGGATTATCCCGATTTTTCCGGCCCCGCGGCCGAGCGGCGGTCTGCGCCGCCGGCAGCGGTTCCCGGACACCGCGGGGCCGACGACTGGGGCGGCGGACATCGCAGCGACGGTGGGCGGCGCGGTGTCAGCGTCGGTGTGATCGTCGCACTGGTCGCCGTCGTGGTGGTGGTGGCCGCAGTCATCTTGTGGCGTTTCTTCGGTGACGCGCTGTCCAACCGCTCGCATACCGCCGCCGCGCGCTGCGTGGCGGGGAAAGAATCCGTCGCCGTCATCGCCGACCCCTCCATCGCCACCCACATCAAGACTCTTTCCGACCGGTACAACGAGTCGGCGGCGCCGGTCGGTGACCACTGCGTCGCAGTGAGCGTCAAGTCCGCCGACTCCGACGCGGTGGTCAACGGCTTCATCGGCACCTGGCCGCCCCAACTCGGTGACCGTCCGGCGTTGTGGATCCCGGGCAGTTCGGTGTCTGCGGCACGGCTGTCGGCCGTGGCGGGCAAGCAGACCATCAGCGACAGTCGGTCGTTGGTCACCTCGCCGGTGCTGCTGGCGATGCGCCCCGAGCTGCAGCGTGCGCTCGGCGGGCAGACCTGGGCGACGCTGCCGGGACTGCAGAGCAATCCCGACGGGCTGGGCGGGCTGAAACTCCCCGGCTGGGGATCGCTGCGATTATCGCTGCCGGTGAGCGGCAACAGCGATGCGGCGTTCCTGGCTGCGGAGGCGGTGGCGGCGGCGTCGGCGCCGGGAGCTCCGGCTACGTCGGGCAGCGGGGCGGTGCGCACCCTGATCGACGCGCAACCCAAGCTGTCGAACAACTCGCTGGTTGAGGCGATGGACACCTTGCTCAAGGCGGGTAATCCGGCGACGGCGCCGGTGCACGCTGTCGCGCTCACCGAACAAGAGTTGTTTGAGCGTGGAAAGTCCCTCCCCGACGCCAAGAGCGCTTTGAGTTCCTGGCTGCCGCCGGGCCCGGCTGCGGTTGCGGATTACCCAACGGTGCTGCTCAGCGGCTCGTGGCTGTCGCAGGACCAAGTCACGGCCGCGAACGCGTTCGCCCGGTTCATGCGCAAGCCCGAACAGCTCAACGAACTGGCCAAAGCCGGTTTCCGCGCCGCCGGGGTGAAGATGCCGTCCAGTGCCCTGACCAGCTTCACCGCCCTGCCGTCGACGCTGTCGGTGGGTGACGCCTCGATGCGCGCCACCCTGGCGGACTTGCTGACTGCGCCGTCCACCGCCTCTGCGGTCACCATCGTGCTCGACCAGTCGATGACGACCGACGAAGGCGGCAAGACACGGCTGGCGAACGTGATCGCCGTGCTCAGCAACCGCCTCGGGGCGCTGCCGTCGAATTCTGTTGTCGGGCTGTGGACGTTTGACGGCAAGGAAGGGCGGCCTGAGGTGGCGGCCGGACCGCTGTCCGACGAGGTCAACGGTCAACCGCGCTCGGCTGCCCTCAAAGCGTCGCTAGACGCGCAGTATTCGTCGGCCGGCGGCGCGGTGTCGTTCACCACGTTGCGGCTGGTGTACCAGAACTCGTTGGCGGATTTCGTCGCCGGTGCGAAGAACTCGGTGCTGGTGGTGACGGCCGGACCGCACACCGACCAGAGCCTAGACGGGGCGGGTCTGCAGGATTTCATCCGACAGAGTGTCGACCCGGCGAAGCCGGTGGCGGTCAACGTCATCGACCTCGGCGCCGATCCTGACCGGGCGACCTGGGAAGAAGTGGCCAAGCTCAGCAGCGGAACCTACCGCAACCTGGACACGTCGGCCTCCCCCGATTTGGCCGCCGCGGTCGATACCTTCTTGAGGTAGTCGCCGGCCCGCCGAACGGCCAACCCGGGCCGCTGATCTGTAGTCGCCCCCGGCCTTCATCTCGCAGAAAGGGCTTGGAAGCGCGGTCATTGCGCCACTTGCCGTTTCGGTGCTGTCGGCGGCGGGTAGGTGGCTACCGACGCACACTTCAGAGGAGACACAATGGCACGGGCGACCCTTTCTCATCAGCTGCACGACCTCGGCTTGGCCGTGTGGTTCGGCGGCACTCTCGCGAATGCGGTCGCACTGAACAAGGGCGCCGCCGCGGCGGACGACCCGCAACGGGTCGGCGCGGTCGTGCAAGCGGGTTGGCAGCGATGGCAGCCGGTCAACGCAGCGGCGGTCGGCGTACATCTCGTGGGTGCGGCGGGTTTGCTCAAGCACGACCTGGGGCGGGCGGCAGCGCAAAAGGGCGTTCCGAGCATGGCGGCGGCCAAGATCGGGCTGACTCTGGCCGCCCTGGCAACGACTGCATACGCCGGCATCCTCGGCCGCAAACTGTCTGCCCGCCAGCCTGTTCCGGCGGCAGAGGGCGCCACCCCGACATCGGCCACGCCGCCTGACGCCGCTGCCATCCAGCGACAGCTCAAAGTCCTGCAGTGGGCATCGCCGGCGATTACTGCTTCCATCGTGGCGATCGGTGCGTACGCCAGTGAGCAGTACCGGCCCGAGGAAGTTTCAAGAGGCGTGGTTCAGCGGGTCTTCGGCTGATCGGCGTTTACCCCGGCGCCGTCGGGGTACGCCTGCGGAATGTTTAAGTTATTTAACGACCCGCACCAGCGCGGCGTCGACACGAACAGTCCCATCCCGCCGGTCACTCACGACCACCCGATGATGGCCCAAGGCGACCGGCTGGTTGGTCTCGAGCAGTTGGACGACCGGCGCGTAGTCGAAGTGCGCACCGAGCATGCCGGAGTTCTCGCGGTCGGGGTGACGCCCGACGGTGTGCCATTCGCGGTCGGCAATGTCTGCCGTCACCAATTCGCCAAACTCGGCCGCGGCAGGGTCACCGACAGCGGCTGTCTGGAATGCCCCTGGCACCGCGCGCGCTACGACGTGTCCGACGGCACGATGTCCGAAGGTCCCAAGGGCAGGGTGTTCGGCTTCAAACCCTATTCGTCGGTCGTCAAGGCAGCAGGCGGCGCGGTAAAGCTGAAGACGTTTCCGGTGGAGATCCGCGACGGCGCAATCTATTTGACCCGCTAGGGAATTAAGGTCGCGTCGACACGGTGGTAGTTGAACCGGTCACCTCGGGTTGGTGGTGGCCGCATCCTCGTCGCGGTGCCCCGCCGGCGATAGTGGTGAACGGCGACAGGTCAACGATGTTCGACCTGTCAGCGCCAAGTCGCTTTCCTGCGGTTGGCAGGCTGTCAGCCCTACGTGTTGTACGGACGTGCCATTATGCCGATCCTCATGTATTCACAGGGCACCCGGAACTCGTCCCGACGCGATGTAATACGAACCGCCCAAATACCAACTAAGTTTCACGTCCGATAACTTCGAAGGCAACGCTTCGGCGAATACGCGGCTATGTGCCAAGCTGCGATGCGTATTGCCCGCTGGAAGGTCTCCCAGGATACGGATGGGGTTCAACATCGACTTCGGGCCGGAGAACGAACAGACATCACCGATGACTAACCTCCCGCCCGCCCTCACGGCATCCTTCAGTGCTTGAAAAGCTTTTTCCGGCTCACTAATGATGGACAAGCCCAGCATGCATATGCCCGCGTCGTAAGACGCCGCTTCGACGACACCCGCTGGTAAGGCGGTAACATCGCTTTTGACCAATCTGACGTTCTTCCAACCATTGTCCGAAATCCTTCGGCGAGCCCCCTCTAGCATGCCATCTGACCAGTCGACGCCGAGGATCTTTCCCTCAGGACCAATACTCGTTTGAATGAAGGGGAACTCCAAGCCGGTGCCACAACAAAATACGACAACATGGTCGCAACACTTGAGATCTAATTCCTTCACCGCCACTTTTTTCAACGAAGTCCCCGGAATTTGACCGAAGTTGTAGATTTTCGGTGTAACGTGGTCATAAATGAAATGGAACAGTCGAACCCGCTTTGCGCTGATCGTAGGCATGCTTGCTCGAGTAGTCATACCGGCCTCGCAATATAAAACATGAAAATTATGGATATCGCTTTCAGGGCAGTCCTGCTGTTCGGCAGCGCATGCAAAGCGGCGTGTCGTTCTGGGTGGCGCAGCGCGTGCAGGCCCGTAGGTCTGGCACAACTGTCACACTACGCCGACGGTCGACTAGTGCGCCAACTAGCGTGAGTCGGCGGCGTACTGCGGAAACTGGGCTCCACCCCGGCACTCACCATGCTCCTGACCGTGTGGAACCGTAAGGGGTCGCATCAAGAGCTTCGTCGACCCTTGGTCGAAAGCTGAGGCTCACTTGCTGGCATCCAGTACTATTCGTTCGTCTCGACTAGACGTCTGGAGAATCGATGAGCACCAATCCGTTCGACGACGACAGCGGCAGCTTTTTCGTCTTGATCAACGACGAGGAGCAACACAGCCTCTGGCCGGCCTTCGCCGACGTTCCAGCCGGCTGGCGGGTAGTTTACGGCGAAGCGGACCGCGCTGCGTGTCTGGACTACATCGAACAGAATTGGACCGATATACGGCCGAAGAGCCTGCGCGATAGGCTGGCAGAGGGTCGCAGTTCTGAGATATAAACCGTGCCGGGATGAAGCGCGCAGCCGGTTCAACGACGTCGGAATCTAGTCGTGATCCGGGCATAGCCGTGCAGGCTCGACTCGGAACTATTCCGTCATCGACGGCGCGCGCAACCACTGGATGTCCATGCACATTCGACCGGTCGGGCGCCCGCCGTGCCGCGCGGCACGGTATGCAGGCAGACAGCACTCGTTCGGCGCATGTGCACCTCGACCCGTCGCTGTTGCGTCTCGCGCAGGCTCAGCTTTATGAAGATTCATTGGGTGCCAAGCGTTTGCCGACGGCTATTTGCTTGCAGCAGTTGAGCGCCTAGCATCTAAACAGCAAAGCGAAGGAGACGAAGTGAGCGGACCGGAGAACCTCGACTTCTTTACCGATAAGTCGCTCGTCGATGACCCCTACGACTACTACGACGCGATCCGTCGTTGCCCGGTGTGGCGTGAGCCGGCGCACGGCGTGGTGATGGTGTCGGGATACGATGAGGCCCTCGCGGTGCAACGCGACCCCGACAAGAACTTTTCGGTGTGCAATATAGTCAGCGGACCATGGTCGGGAATTCCGACCGAAACCGACAGCGATGACATCTCGGATCTGATCGAGCGGCACCGCGGGAAAGTGACATTCGGCGACTATTTCATCACATTTGATCCTCCGAAACACACCGCACACCGCTCGCTGTTGAGCCGGTTGTTTACGCCACGGCAGCTCAAGAACAACGAGGACTTCCTGTGGCGTCTTGCCGACGAGCAACTCGACCGCTTCATCGCGCAGGGCAAGTGCGAGATGGTCTTTGACTACAACTTTCCGTTCACGCTCGACGCGATTACCGACCTGCTGGACGTACCCGAGGCCGACCGTGAGCGGTTTCGCCGCGGTGCGGTAGCCAGCAGGCTTGAAGGCGATCGCAGCGGCTTCGTTGGCGTGAAAGAGGAGTGGTTCGTCGAGTACATCGAGGATCGGCGGCGCAATCCGCGTGATGACGTCCTCACCGAGCTTGCGCTGGCAAAGTCTTCCGACGGCACGACACCCGATGCACTAGACGTCGCCCGTGTTGCCACCTTCATGTTCGCCGCCGGCCACGGCACGACGGTCGACCTGTTGAGTCTCGCGATGCTGATGCTGGCGGAGCGAGCGGACTTGCAAGAGCAGCTGCGCGAGGACAACTCGAAGATCCCCGCCTTCATCGAGGAGATGTTGCGCTTCGAAAGTCCGATCAAAACGAATTTCCGCCTGGCGCGGCGCACCACCAAAATCGGCGACATCGATGTGCAAGCCGGTACCAGCGTACTCGTAATGAATGGTGCGGCAAACCGCGATCCGCGACGGTTCGAGGAGCCCGACGAATTCCGCCTCGACCGTCCAAACATATTGCACCACATGGCATTCGGCCGTGGTATTCATACTTGTCCGGGCGCCCCGATTGCACGCGCCGAAGTGCGGGTGAGTTTGGAACGAATCCTAAACCGGATGGCCGACATTCGACTTTCCGAGGCCAAGCACGGTCCGGCAGGCGCTCGTCGGCTCACATGGGACCGCACCTTTCTGTTCAGGCGCCTCAATGAATTACACCTCGAGTTCACTCCGGTTGGTTGAGCCGTTCTTTCGCGAAATCGACGCCCGCAACCGAGCCGGCGACCGTCGCAAGAGAAATGGCGTGAGCCGGACGCCGGTTCAATCGTTGGTGCAGTAGTACATTCGGAACGAAACATCGCCGCGTTGCAGGTCGCGATAGACCGGGGTGTCTTGCCCGACCGCGAATGCACGGCCGAAGCGGCGCAAGGAACGCCGTCGGATACCGATCGACCACGTTGAGTGACAGGCGGAAAGGGCACAGGCGAATGCGGGCACCGATCCAGCCCAGGAGCGCGAGATGCTTTTATCCAAGGATCAGGTAGCAATTGGTCTCCGGCCAGATCCGCTCGCCCGGATTACTGGAATCTGATTGGTGTCCCCTCGGGCTGACAGAGATCTGACGACTTGACTAGGCCTTCGATTACCTGCTCGATGTTGCGTACTGAAGCGAACGTGGACTTCTTGAGCGCTTCGTCGGGAAACTCGATGTCGAACGCCTCTTCAAGCGCGAGCATGACATTGACCGACTCAGTCGACTTCAGGCCGAGCTCGTAGAGATCGGCCTGGCTGTCCACCTTGCGTGGATCGACCGCCATACGGCCATGCGCGGCTAGGATGTCACGAATCCGGTCCTGTATCACACGTCCCCTCAGGTCCAACCCATTAACCCGCAGAACCTATTAAATCAGGGCTGGACCCCGTTGGTGGACATATCGTCGGGCGGCTTTTGCCTCTGATCGAGTCGGTCGTGGAAGTGTGCATGCTCGGCACAGACCGTGGCCGTAGGCGACCGCGACGGCGGGACGACGGGACTTTTCCCGGCGTGTTCCGGTGACCTGCACCGGTGAGTGAGAATAGCGAGCGTGCAGCACCTGCGAGAGGCGTGACGGACCACGCGGTGCTCGGTGCGGTGCTGGACCACGCCGATCGAGGTCCGGATGGGCCCGCTGTCACGGACTTGGATCGCGCGCTGACCCGGGGCGAGTTGTGTGCCGCAGCAGGGAGAGAGGCCGCTGGCCTGCTTCAGAAAGGCGTCGAGCCCGGGGGTCGGGTCACCCCGGATGTGGATGACTAGCACGTCGCGCGCCCGAGTAGGCAAAGCCCGAATGCGCCGCTGGAACTATCCACCACTCCGGCACGATGACTGGCACAAAGCGCCGTAATCTTCGTTCGTTATGGAACAGTCTGGCGAGGTGCGTCAGGCCGTGGCGGAATGCAAGCCGAAGCGCTGGCGAAGAAACGCGGCAAGGCGCAGCGGGATTGCAATGAGGCTCAACAGGGCGAACGGCACATATGCGGCGGCGTAGAGCCAATGCTGTGTCTTCTCGTCGAGTGCGCCCCCCAGAAAATCCCCGCCGAAGGCGATCAGAATGTAAGTCGTGCCCAGCAAGAGCAGTGGCCGCCACAGACGTCCCAGGTTGTGCATTCCGATTCCGAAGGACAGCAGCGCCAGCAGATAGGCGAAGAACAGTGCGACCAGGAAGAAACACAACCCGACGCCTTGCAGTGGAATCTGACCGATGACGACGCCCAGCCAGACAACCAATCCGATATGGACCTGAAGCGCGGTGAGCGAAGGCCAAGCCCAAGACGCGCGCGTGGCGCGCCAGCCCGGCAAAGGCGGGGCCGAACAGGATGGTCATGGCGCCGCCGACATAGGAGAGCCAGAAAAAAAGGAACGACCAGCGCGCCGTGACGCGCAACCCCAGCCGAAGGCCATCGGGACCGGTGCCGTAACCGGCCAGAACGGCTACGGCAAGCGCGAACGCGCCGGCGAACGCGCCGATCATCCAAATCCATGCCGGGTCATGTCTGCGGGTCATCGCGCGCCCGCCCCGGCGTTGCTTTCGTTAATGGTGAACGTTGAATCGCCGTTCCCGCCGGTCCCGCCGGCGCCGCCGTTGCCGCCGAGCATCCCGGCCGTCGCCTTGTTCAGGGCCTGGTCGATGTCGGCGATGATGTCGTCGATGTGCTCGATCCCGATGGACAGGCGGATGGTTTCTGGTCGGATGCCGGCTTTTACCAGCTCCTCGTTGGAGAGTTGGCGGTGGGTGGTGGAGGCTGGGTGGATGGCCAGGGTCTTGGCGTCTCCCAGGTTGAGCAGGCGTTTGACGAGCTGGAGCGCATCGAAGAAGGCCAGTCCCGCCGCGTAGCCGGTTGCGGTCCCGCCGTTGACTCCGAAGGTGACGATGGATGGCACGCGTCCGTGCAGGTAGCGCTCGACGAGGTGGTGGTGGGGATGGTCGGGGAAGCCGGCGAAGCTGACCCAGGCCACCCGGCGGTCGGTGGCCAGGTAGTTGGCCACGGCCCGGGCGTTGGCTTCGTGGCGCTCGAGCCGCACGGCCATCGTCTCCAGGCCCTGAAGGAGCAGGAAGGCGTTGAAGGGTGAGAGGGTGGCGCCGCTGTTGCGCAGCTGGGTGGAGCGGGCCCGCACGGTGAAGGGCCGCTCGGGGAAGTCGCGGGCGAACACGACGCCGTGGAAGGCGGGCTCGGGCTGGTTGAACATCGGGAAGCGGTCGGGATGGTCGGCCCACGGGAACCGGCCGCCGTCCACGATGGCCCCGCCGAGGGTGGTGCCGTGGCCGCCGACGAACTTGGTCAGCGAGTGCACGACCACATCGGCGCCGTGCTCGAAGGGTTTGAGCATCAGTGGGGTGGCTACGGTGTTGTCTGCGATCAGGGGCACGCCGGCCGCGTGGGCGACCGCGGCGACGGCCTCGAGGTCGACGATGTTGCCGGCTGGGTTGCCGATGGTTTCGCAGAACACGGCGCGGGTGTTCGCATCGATGAGGGGGGCGATCGACTCGGCTCGGTCGTCGATGGCGAAGCGGGCCTCGATGCCCAGGGTGGGTAGTACGTGGGCGAAGTAGGTGAAGGTGGCCCCGTAGAGCTGGGGGGCCACCACGATGTTCGCGCCGGCGCTGGCCACCGTCAAGATGGCGTAGCTGACCGCGGCCATGCCCGACGCCACCACCAGCGCGGCCGTGCCCCCTTCGAGGGCGCAGATGCGCTGCTCGAGGACGTCGCAGGTCGGGTTGTTGAGCCGGTTGTAGTGGAAGCCGGGGGTTTCCAGGTCGAGCACGGCACCGGCGTGGGCGGCGTTGATGAAGTCGTGGGCCACCGTCTGGTAGATGGGCACGGCCACCGCGCGTGTCCCGTCGGGGGTGTAGCCGCCGTGGATGGCGATGGTTTCGTCGTGCATGGCCTCAGGCGCTCCTTCTTGCGAGGGTGCCCAACAGGTTGGCGTACAGACGCAAGGCGGCGCCCCGCCACGGCCAGGGTGCACGGGCGCTGACCTCGTCGAAGGGGAAGGCGGCCACCAGCGCCGGGTCGCGCTCACCGGCCAGCACCCGTTCGTGCAGCCGGCGCAGCCGATCCCAGTCCGGGCCGGCCACGCAATCAACAGGCAGACAGGGCAGGTCGTCGCGCTCGTGGCCGACGTAGCGCCGCACGTCGCGGAGGTATTCGCGGACCAGGCTGGAGGGATCGTATTCGGGATGGGCCTGGACCAGCACCACCTCGGACCGGCCCACCGTCTTGGTGATCACGCTCCAGCCCACCTCCTCGGACTGCAGGGCCACCGCGTAGCCGGCGGCGGTCACCGCCGCTACCGGCACGGCGTTGAGTCGTGAGTGGGGCAACACGATGGGGCCGTGCAACCCGGCGGCCAGCGGGTGGGCCGGGTTGGCCTGCTGGGCGAACACGCCGGTGCACTTGGCCGGCAGGGTGGTCCGTTCCACACCGTCGAAGACGGCCAGCGCGGCATGCGCTGACAGGCACGACAGCACCATGGCCGGCACGTTTTGGCTCCCCCACCGCAGCAGGCCGCGCAGCTCCGACCAGTAGGGCTCGTCGCAGATGCGGGACTCGATCGGGTTGGAGCCGGTCACCACCAGCAGGTCGGGGGGGTCCGAGGTGATCTCTGCCAGGGGACGGTATGCGGCGGCGATACGGGCCTGGATCTGCTCGCCGCGGGGCACCCCGGCCATGGTGTAGCGGGTCACGGCAACCGTCTCAGCACCCGAACCGGCGTCCAAAAGGCCCACGAACTGTCGCTCGGTGGCGGCGAAGGCGGCGTCGGGCATGTTGTTGACCAGGGCGCACCGCACGGGTCCCTTGGCCGCGGCCGACGCCGCCCCCGAGTCGAGGACACCGGCCAGTCGAACATCCACCGTCATCTCAATGCCGCACGTCTGATGCCGTCGGGCTCCCAATCGGCCAGGATTTTGACCGCCTGCTCGGCGCTCGTTCCCTCGAGATTGACAACGGGGCCGAACCGGTTGAGCAGACCGGCCATCTCGCCCATCCCCGGCACCGACGTATCGATCATCCACAGCAGATCGCAGCAGCCGGCGGCCGCTTCGGCCAGCTGCATCACCGGTACACAACGCGGCCCATAGCCCACCGCCACCAAAGGCCGCGCCCGTCCGGTCGTAAGATCCGTCATGCGCTCAGCCGATCACGGCCTCGACGCAGTCCTGGGCGTCGTAAACGGCCCGGAGGCGGCTGCCGTCGATGACGGGCTCGACGTCCTGGCGGTCGTCGACGGCCCGGAGGCGGCTGCCGCCGATGATGGCCTCGATGCAGTCCTGGGCGTCGTAGACGGCCCGGAGACGGCTGCGTGGCGAGGGCAGGTAGTGGGTGAAGTAGCGCACCCCCTCGGTGAGCACGCCCAGCAGCGAGAGGTTGGGCTGCAGCCGGCCCTCGGTGTCGTAGGGATGGAACTCCTCGTTGATGGCCACGCTGCCCACCGGCGTGTCACCGTAGGTGAGCTGGGTCAGCCTTCCCTTGGCGTAGAGACGGTTGAGCAGGGGCGAGCCCGACCGGGCCAGCGAGGGCAGGTCGAGATAGCCCCGCACCACCCCGTCGACCGTCACGGCGGACGGCTCGTCGAAGCCGGTGGACCTTAGGCGGACGCCGTCGGGGCAGGTGGCCACCAGCGGGTTCGGTCCGAGCGGGATGCGCACCACCCCGGCGTCGATCAGCCCCAGCAGCTGTTGGGAGCGCATGAGTGGCGGGCCCGCGTCCAGGCGGTTGATGCGGCCCCGGACGCCTGCCTGGAAGTCGACGTAGGAGTCCAGGGTCAGACCACCGAACTCGATGACCGAACGCAGCTGGTCTCGGAGGATGCGCAGCACTTCTTCGGCCGCCTTGACCGGGCTGCCCCCGGGTCGCAGCGCCTCGGTGAGATCGGCCTCGATCATGTCGTAGACCTGGCCTTGGTAGTCAGCCGCCGACCTGTAGTGGCGGTCTGACCCGGCGAACAGGTGGGTGGCCGGGTCGAAGCGTCCGTAGCGCGGCTCAAGGCCGTCGACTACCTTCTCGTAGTGCCCGTCGAGCCAGCCTTGGCGCAAGACGGCGCGGACCGCGGTCGACTCGACGTCGCCCCCGGCCAGCGAGGCGGCTTGCAGGTAATAGCGCGCCTGCATCTCGGCGAAGATGAGCGGAAGCAGCTCGGTCTGAAAGTCCACGTGGCGCCGCACCGGCGAGCCGCCCGGATTGGTCAGCGCCGCGAACTCCTCGGGCGTGCACACCACCGGCTGGTACTGGCCGTAGGGGTCGACGCCGGTGGCCGACTTGGCGCAGTGCGGCACGCCCGTGCGGGAGTAGAGGGTGATGGTCGGCTCCCGGCCCGAGGGCACGTAGCGCATGCGGTCGGCCCGGTCGCACCGGTCTGTGAAGGTTCCGCCTCGTCCGATGGTGAGGGCGGTGAGGACGTCGTAGCCGACCAGACCCATGCCGGCCACGGCCACCGAGGATCCGGCCGCAGCGCTCCGGTCAAGGTCCTCGACGGGGTAGGGCCGCAGGTAGCGCGCGCCCCCGCCGGCCCCGGGCTCGTCGTTCCAGGTGTGCCCCGAGGTCAGCACCACGTGGTCGACGGTCAAGGTGATGCCGTTGTCGAGCAGCACCGCCTCGCGCCCGTGCAGGGCCGGCGAGATGTCGACGGCCGCCGCGTAGTGCCGCACGATCTCGAGGTTGGGCGGGGCGTAGGCCACCATCGTGTCGTAGAACCAGGCCAGATACTCGCCCATCAACCGCCGGGGCAGATAGTCGGTGGGCAGGATGGGCTCACCGCCGGCGCCGATGCGGCACTCATAGCCCACCCAGCGGTAGCCGCGCACCACCGCCCACCGGTGCAGGCCCATGGCGTAGGGCGGCAGGGCGTCCCCGTCGGGAGCGGCGTAGAGGGAAAGCTGACCGCACGCATTGTTGAGGATCAGGAAGTCGGGCTGCTCGGCGGAATAAACTCCGCCTCCCAGCTGGGAGGGCTCGACCACGTGCAGCCGCACCGGCGTCCGTACCCGCCGGGCCCGGCTCACCGTCCGCTCCATGACGCACAGACCCCACGAGCCGAGCCCCACGATCGCCATCTCGATCATCGGACGGGTCCCATAAACGCCACCTCCTGTTGGGCGGGAATTACTTCCGCCGAGCTGGTATCTGTGCCCAACTGCTTTTCCACATGAGTGGAACCGTCCCAAAGCCCGAGCAGTTGCAAGTCGGTGACGTATTTGATGATGATCGGCGCCGAGACATGCGGAATGTCACCGTCGGCGCCAATCTTCGCTTCTTGCACCGCAGCACGAAATCGCTCGGTCGGCGCAAGCGATCCGCGGCTCGGCTCTGCAGGCTGTAATTGATCGGAATTCGCCGACAGCAACTCCAGCACGGTGCCGGGGCGCTCTCGATCCGGCAGGGCACGCAGGGCGGTCTCAAATCGCTGTATCCACTCGCCGAAGTCACCGATGCGCTGGATCGGGTAGCCGGCCTCGATCAGCCAGTCGACGTATTCGTCGAATCCGATTCCATCGTCGTGCGGGTTCATCACGTGGTAGGTCTGAAACCCGTCGAGGGCTTGAGCGCCTAATGTGGCGATGGCCTCCGCGATGAATTTGACTGGCAGCCCGTCGAAGTGCGCGCGTTGCCGGTTGCCGTCGGCGTCGAGCTGGTAGAACGAGCCGGGCGCGATGCCGGTGGCCAACATGCTCAACACCATCTGGGTGAACCAGTCCGACACGTTGAGCTGGCCGGCATAAGTGGTGTCGGCCAGGATCATGTCGCAGCGGAACACCGTGACCGGCAGCCCGCACAGGTCGTTGGCCTCCCGCAGCAGCACCTCGCCGGCCCACTTGCTGTTGCCGTAGCCGTTGCCGTCGCTGTCATCGTTCGTGCGGGTGGGGCTGATGACCCGGATGTCGGCATCCTCGGTGAACGCCGACGCTCGATCTGATCACCCACGCCAGCAGTCGACACGTACGTGTAGGGCTTGAGCTTCGTGGTGAGCGCGAGACGGATCAGCTCTGCGGTGCCTACGACGTTGGGCCCGAATAGCTCGCGGTAGGGCAGGACACCGCTGACCAGGGCCGCGGGATCGACGATCAGATCCACGGTCTCGGCCAGCCGCTGCCAGGTCTGCTGGTCCAAGCCCAGGTCGGCTTCGCCCTTGTCGCCAGCGAGGACCTCCAGATGATCGGCGGCCAGTTCCTGAAAGTGCCGCAGCAGCTTGGGGTCGCCGCTGTCGAAGGTCTTGTCCAAGCGTTGCCGCGCATCCTCGTTGGACTTGGCCCGCACCAGACAGATCAGCTTGCCGTCGACCAGGTCCATCCGCTGTAGCCATTCCAGGACCAGGTAACGGCCCAGGAAACCGGTCGCCCCGGTCAGCAGGACCGTCCGCACTTCGGCGCTCGGGCCTACGTAGCGTCGGGGCGGCGCTCAGCGTCGTGGCGTCGATGAACTTGTCCAGCGTGAGGTCGCGGGCGTGCACCTCGGTGCTGTTGCGGCCGTGCACCGACGCGAAGCTGGGCCCCTTGGCCCGTCGACCCAACTGCTGGCTCAACCTGCTAATGGATGGCGCCTCGAACACGGTAGGTACCGAAAGGCCGGTATCCAGGGCGGTCTCGATCATGGCGACCAGGCGCATCGCCGACAGCGAATCCCCACCCACATCGAAGAATGAGTCATCGACGCCTGACCCGCTCCAGCCCGAGTACCTGGGCGTAGATACCGGCCAGGATCTCCTCGACCGGGGTGGTGGGGGCGCGGTAGCCGGCGCCCTGGTATTCGGGTGCCGGTAGGGCGCGGGTGTCGAGTTTGCCGTTGACGGTCAACGGCAGCGCCGCCAACACCACCACCGCGGCCGGAACCATATAATCCGGGAGCCGCTCGGCCAGCGCGGCGCGTATCTCGACCGGGTCTGCAGTCCCGGTGACATAGCCCACCAGCCGTTTGTCGCCGGGGCGGTCTTCGCGGACGATCACCGCCGCCTGCTCCACCCCGTCTAGCCCGGCCAAGGCGGCCTGGATTTCACCGCACTCGATGCGATAGCCGCGGATCTTGACCTGCTCGTCGGCGCGTCCGACATACTGCAGCTGCCCATCGGCGCCCCAGCGCACCAGGTCCCCGGTGCGATACATGCGGGTGCCGGACTCGCCGAATGGGCAGGCCACAAATCGCGAGGCGGTCAACTCGGCCCGTCGCCAATACCCGCAGCTCACCCCGGCACCGGCCACATACAACTCCCCGACCACACCGGCCGGCACCGGGCGCAACCAGTGATCGAGCACGAACAACGCCGCTCCCGGCACCGGCGCACCGATCGGCGGCGCCCCCGACCCCGCTACCAGCGGCGCGCTCAGCATCACAACGATCGTGGTCTCGGTCGGGCCGTAGGCGTTGATCATCACCCGCCCGGGCGCCCAGCGATCCACCAGCTCGGCCGGGCAGGGCTCAGCCGCCACCACCAAAGCCGCCGACTCCAAACCCTCAGGCGACAACGCCCCAGCCGCAGAAGGGGTTTGGGTGAGCACGTTGACGTGTTCGGTAACCGCTAAGGCGTGGAAGTCTTCCGGTGAGCGAGCAACCGACTCAGGCACCACCACCAGCCGCCCACCGTGCAAAAGCGGACCCCAGATCTCCCACACCGACATGTCGAAGGCATAGGAAGCCCACTGCGTCCACACCCCCGCCGCGGGCAGATATGCGTCTAATACCTCCAGCAACTGGGTGACGTTGTGGTGGGTAGTCGCCACCCCCTTGGGCATCCCGGTGGTGCCGGAGGTGTAGATGAGGTAGGCGATGTCGTTGGGGTCGGGCGTCGGCAGTGCCGTGCACGGGTAAGCCTGGATGCGGGGGTCGTTGACGTCGATGACCACCACGTCATGCCCGTCGAGCCGTGACCGCAAGTCTGCGGTGGTGATCGCGGCGATCGGGGCGGCATCGGCAACCATGAACCCAATCCGCGCCACCGGCAGCCCCGGGTCGATCGGCAGATAGGCCGCCCCGGTCTTCAAAACCGCCAGCATTGCTATGACGGCCTGAGCCGAACGCTCAAATAGCAGCGCCACGAACTGTCCCGGACCCACACCCTCAGAGGCCAACAGGTGCGCCAACCGATTAGCGCCCTCCTCAACCTCGCGGTAAGTCATTGAGCGGCCTTCGAAGGTCACCGCCACCGCATCCGGGGTGCGCGCCACCCACTCAGCGAACAGCACCGAAATCGACGCCGGCGTCATCACCGGCTGGGTCAACACCGCCCGGTTACCGATCTCATCCAACCGGGCATGCTCACCCTCAGCCAGCACGTCCACCGACGACAACGACCGTGCCGGATCGGCGGTCATCGCCACCAACACCCGCTCCAACCGCTCGACGAGCGCCTCGATGCTGACCGCGTCGAACAGGTCGGTGCGGAACTCCACCGTCCCGTCGATGCCTGCGGGCTCACCGGCCTCGGTCCAGCGTTCTTTCAAGAAGAACGTCAGATCCAGTTTCGCGGTCTGGGTATCCGCGAGCAGCGGCGTGACCTGAAGATCACCCAACACTCCCCCGGGCATGTCGATGACGCCGCTGAGGGGCTGGTTGTTCCAGGCCAACGCCACCTGCATCAGCGGGGAATGGGCCCGGCTTCGGGTGGGGTTGAGCCGCTCCACCAACACCTCAAAGGGCACGTCTTGATGCTCGTAGGCGGCCAGGCTGCGCGCCCGCACCTGGGCCAGCAGCTCGGCCACGGTGGGATCACCGGTCAGATCGACCCGCAGCACCAGGGCGTTGACGAAGAACCCCACCAGCTCATCCAGCGCGGGATCCCGCCGCCCGGCGATCGGGAACCCCAACGCCACATCGCTGCTGGCGCTGAGCTTCGACAGCAGCACCGCCAGCGCGGCCTGCACCACCATGAAACTGGTCGCGTTGTGCTCGCGACCCACCCGAGCAATCTGCTGCTGCAGCTGCGCCGGCCAGTCCAGCGCCACCCTTGCGCCGCGCAGATCAGCCACCGGCGGGTACGGCCGATCGGTGGGCAACTGCAGCCGCTCGGGCAACCCGGCCAGCGTCTGCTCCCAGTAGGCCAGCTGCGCACCGATGCGGCTTTCACGGTCATCGAGATCACCGAACTGCGCGCGCTGCCACAGCGTGTAATCGACATACTGCACCGGCAACGGCGCCCAGCCGGGTGCCCGCCCCGCGCATCGGCTGGCATAGGCCACACCTAGGTCACGCAGCAGCCGGATCGCCGACCAGCCATCAGCGACGACCTCGTGCGCCACGGCCACCAGCGCGTGTTCGTCGTCGGCGACGCGGAACAGCTGTCCCCGCAACGGGATCTCGGTTGCCAAATCAAACGAGTAGCGCACCGCGGCGTCGATGACTTCATCAAGCCGGCCTGCCGGCCACTCGGTGGCATCAATGACGTCCCAGCCGAAATCGGCGCGCTCGGCGGGCACCACCAGCTGTTGGGGCACCCCCTCGATGGCAGGAAACAGGGTGCGAAGGCTCTCATGGCGGCCTACCACATCGGCCAGCGCCGCACCCAGCGCGTCCGCATCAAGCGGCCCGCACAACCGCAACGCCACCGCCACGTTGTAAAGAGGTGAAGGCCCCTGCAACTGGTCGATAAACCACAACCGGCTCTGGGCAAACGACAACGGAACCACCGCCGGCCGCTCAACCGGCCTGAGCGGCTCCATGCCCCCTCCCTTACCGACACAGAGCGCCAACTGGGCAACCGTGGGCGCCTCGAACACCGCACGCACCGAAAGATCGGCGTCCAGGGCAGTGTTGACCGCGGCGATCACCCGCATCGCTGATAGCGAATCCCCTCCCACGATCGAAAAACGAGTCATCGACCCCGACCCGCTCCAGCCCGAGTACCTGGGCGTAGATGCCGGCCAGGATCTCCTCGACCGCGGTAGTGGGGGCGCGGTAGTCGTCACCCTCGGTGTATTCGGGTGCCGGGAGGGCGCGGGTGTCGAGTTTGCCGTTGACCGTCAACGGCAGCGCCGCCAACACCACCACCGCGGCGGGAACCATATAGTCCGGGAGCCGCTCGGCCAGCGCGGCACGCACGCCGGCCGGGTCTGCAGTCCCGGTGACATAGCCCACCAGACGCTTATCGCCGGGGCGGTCCTCGCGGGCGATCACCGCCGCCTGCTCCACCCCGTCCAGCCCGGCCAACACCGCCTGCACCTCACCGCACTCAATGCGATAGCCGCGGATCTTGACCTGCTCATCGGCGCGCCCGACATACTGCAGCTGCCCATCAGCACCCCACCGCACCAGATCCCCGGTGCGATACATGCGTGTTCCCGGCGCACCGGGCTCGCCGAATGGGCAGGCCACGAACCGCGACGCGGTCAACCCGGCCCGGCCCAGATAGCCAACCGCCACGCCGCGACCGGCTACGTACAACTCCCCGACCACACCGGCCGGCACCGCCCGCAACCAGTCATCCAACACGAACAACGCCGCCCCGGACACCGGCGCACCGATGGGCGGCGCTCCCGAACCACTCTCGAGGCGGCCTGTCATCGTGACATCCACCGTCGTTTCGGTCGGGCCGTACTCGTTGATCAATGTGGCGACAGGAGCCCATCGGTCCACAAGTTCTTTTGTGCACGCCTCGCCGGCCGCAATCAGCGTCATGCCTTGCAGTCGGTCGACTGGGAGCGCGGCTAGTGCTGTGGGCGTGAATACCGCGTGGGAGACGCCTTGCTGGGTGATTAAGTCGACTAATTCCTCGCCCGGAAGCGCTTGGTCATTGACGGGAACCACCGCGGCTGCACCGGACAGCAATGCGTACCACAAGTTCCCCACGGAGGTATCGAAAGAAATCGGAGCGAACTGCAGAATTCGGCTGTCCGGCGTGATCGCGAGACGCTCAACGTGCGTCCGCACGAGGTCTGGAATGCCGCTGTGGGTGAGTGCTACCCCTTTGGGGTTTCCGGTGGTGCCGGAGGTGTAAATGATGTAGGCGATGTTGTCGGGGGCCGGCGCCGGCAAACCCGTGCAGGGATAGGTCGGGATGCGAGGGTCGTCGACGTCGACGACCAGCAGCTCGTGCCCGTCTAATTGCGACCGCACGTCCTTGGTGGTGACGACGGCGATCGGCGCGGCGTCGGCGAGCATAAACTCGATGCGGGCCGCTGGCAATTTCGGGTCTATCGGCAGATAGGCCGCCCCGGTTTTGAGCACGGCCAAGACCGCCACGATCGCCTCGGCAGAACGCGGAAACAGCAGCGCCACACACTGTCCCGGGCCAACACCATGGCCAGCGAGCAGGTGCGCCAACCGGTTGGCGGTCTCCTCAAGCTCGCGATAGGTCATGGAGCGGCCCGCGCAGCTGATCGCCACCGCCTCCGGGGCACGCGCCACCTGCGCAGCGAACAGCGCCGGAATCGACACCCCGGCCGCCGGCTCGGCCAACACCGCGCGATTACCCCACCCATCCAGGCGGGCGTGCTCGCCGGCATCGAGCAGATCCACCGACGAAAGCCGCTGCCCCGAGTCGGCGGTCATCGCGACCAACACCCGCTCCAACCGGGCGATCAGCGCCTCGATGCTGGCCGCATCGAACACGTCGGTGCGAAATTCCACGTCCCCGTAAATCCCGGCGGGCTCACCGGCATCGGTCCAGCGTTCCGCCAGGGTAAATGTCAGATCCATGCGCGCCCACTGGGCGTCCGCCGGCATCTGGCTGACTTGCAGATCACCCAGCGCCAACCCGGCGGCGGGGTCGCTGGTCTGCCCGGGGAAGTTCTGCCAGGCCAATACCACTTGTACCAGCGGGGAATGGGCCAGGCTTCGGGCGGGATTGAGCCGCTCGACGAGCACCTCGAAGGGCACGTCTTGGTGCTCGTAGGCGGCCAGGCCGCGCGCTCGCACCTGAGCCATCAGCCCGGCCACGGTGGGATCACCGGTCAGATCGACCCGCAGCACCAGGGTGTTGACGAAGAACCCCACCAGCTCATCCAGCGCCCGGTCGCCGCGTCCGGCGATCACGAAGCCCAACGCCACATCGCTGCTGGCGCTGAGCTTCGACAGCAGCACCGCCAACGCGGCCTGCACCACCATGAAACTGGTCGCGTTGTGCTCGCGGGCCACCTCGCGCACCCGCTGCTGCAGCGTCGCCGGCCAATCCACCGCCACCTTGGCGCCGCGGTAATCGGCAACCGACGGGTAAGGCCGATCGGTGGGCAACTGCAGCCGCTCGGGCAACCCGGCCAGCGCCTGCTCCCAGTAGGCCAGCTGCGCGCCGATGCGGCTTTCACAGTCGTCGAGATCACCAAACTGCTCGCGCTGCCACAGCGTGTAATCGACATACTGCACCGGCAAGGGCGGCCAACCGGGAGCTTGCCCTGCGCACCGGCTGGCATAAGCCACCCCGAGATCACGCACCAGCGCGGCGATCGACCAGCCATCCGCCCCGATGTGGTGCACCACGGCCACCAGCACGTGTTCGCCGTCGGTGACCCGGAAGAGCTCTGCGTGCAACGGGATTTCGGTGGCCAAATCGAACGCGTGGCACGCCGCTGAGTTAACGGCCTCACTCAGCCGGCTTTCCGGCCAGCCGGTGGCATCGGTGATCTGCCAGCCGAAATCGGCCCGCTCCTCGGGGAGAACCACCTGCTGAGGTGTTCCCTCGACCGTCACGAACAGGGTACGCAGGCTTTCATGGCGGCCCACCACATCGGCCAGCGCCGCACCCAGCGCGTCGGCATCCAGCGCACCGCGCAGCCGCAACATCGCCGGTATGTTGTAGACCGGTGAAGGCCCGTACAACTGGTCGATGAACCACAAGCGCTGCTGGGCGAACGACAACGGAACCACCGCGGGCCGCTCACCCGCCACCAACGGCTCCAGCCGACCCGCCTCGGCACCGATACGGGGCGCCAACTGGGCAACCGTGGGCGCCTCGAACACGGTGCGCACGGATAGGCCGGCGTTAAGGGTGTTTTCGATTGCGGCGACCAGGCGCGTCGCCAGCAGCGAGTCGCCACCTAGGTCGAAGAATGATTCGTCGACCCCGACCCGCTCCAGGCCGAGTACCTCGGCGTAGATGCCGGCCATGATCTCTTCGACCGGGGTGGCCGGAGCGCGATAGCTACCACCGGCATCCCGGTATTCGGGTGCGGGCAGGGCGCGGGTGTCGAGTTTGCCGTTGACGGTCAACGGCAGCGCCGGCAGCGCTACGACCGCGGCCGGCACCATGTACTCGGGGAGCCGCTCGGCCAGCGTGGCGCGTATCTGGACCGGGTTTGCTGTCCCAGTGATATAGCCCACCAGCCGTTTTTCGCCAGGGCGGTCTTCGCGGGCGATCACCGCCGCTTGGTTTACCCCGTCCAGCCCGGCCAGGGCGGCCCGGATTTCACCGCACTCGATGCGATAGCCGCGGATCTTGACCTGCTCATCGGCGCGTCCGACATACTGCAGCTGCCCATCGGTGCTCCACCGCACCAGATCCCCGGTGCGATACATGCGTGTCCGGGACTCCCCGAATGGGCAGGCCACAAACCGCGACCCGGTCAACCCGGCTCGGCCCAGATAGCCAACCGCCACGCCGCGACCGGCCACATACAACTCCCCGACCACACCGGCTGGCACCGGGCGCAACCAGTTATCGAGCACAAACAACGCCGCCCCGGCCACCGGCGCACCGATCGGCGGCACCCCTGACGCCGCCGCCAACGGCGCGCTGACCGTCACACACATCGTGGTCTCGGTCGGGCCGTAGGCGTTGACCATCACCCGCCCGGGCGCCCATCGATCCACCACCTCAGCCGGGCAGGGCTCGCCGACCGTCACCAACGCCACCGACTCCAATCCCTCGGCCGAAAGCACTGCCACCGCAGAGGGGGTCTGGGTCAAGACGCTGACTCGTTCAGCAACAAGCACGTCGTGCAACTGTTCCGGAGAACCCACCACCGACTCGGGCACGACCACCAGCCGCCCGCCGCGCAACAGCGCACCGAAGATCTCCCACACCGAAACGTCGAAGGCATAGGAATGGCACTGGCTCCACACCCCCGCCGCGGGCAGGCCCGCATCCAAGGACTCCATCAGCTGGGTGACGTTGCGGTGGGTGATCGCCACGCCCTTGGGGACTCCGGTGGTGCCCGAGGTGTAGATGAGGTAAGCGATGTCGTCGGGAGCCGGCGGCGATAGGGCCGTGCTGGGTTGGGTGTCAACACCAGGGTCGTTGACATCGATGACCACCACGTCAAACCTGTCCAGTCCCGGGCGCAGGTCCGCCGTGGTGATTACCGCCACCGGCGCGGCGTCGGCAAGCATGAACCCGATCCGCTCCCGTGGATGCGCCGGGTCGATCGGCAGATAAGCCGCCCCGGTCTTGAGCACCGCCAAAATCGCCACGGTCGCCTCGACCGACCGGGAAAACCGCAGCGCCACACACTGTCCCGGGCCTGCCCCCTGGTCGGCCAACAGGTGCGCCAACCGGTTCGCGGCCTCCTCAACCTCGCGATAAGTCATCGAGCGGCCTTGGAAGGTCACCGCCACCGCATCCGGTGTCTGGGCCACCCGCGCGGCAAACAACACCGGAATCGACACCGGCGCGCTCGCCGGCTTACTCAACACCGCCCGGTTACCGACGCCCTCCAACCAGGCATGCTCACCCTCATCGAGCACAACTACCGACGACAACGGCCGAGTGAGGTCGGCGGTCATCGCCACCAACACCCGCTCCAACCGCTTTACTAAATCGCGTTCATCACAATCCGAAAGCCATTGTCCGGCGCCCGCGGTCCCACCCGTCGTCGCGCTCGGTTGCGGGCTGAGAAAAAGCCGGTCTTCGTCCCTGAAAAAGTCCAGCCCAAATTGATTGACAAGGTTAGTGTGGGTGAGGGTCCCTGTTGCCGTGGCACCAGCAAGGTTCGCCAGATGTGTGGTCGGGATAAAATTGATGATTACGCGATTCGACGTCTGACCGGAATTGCGAAGACGTGACTTGTTCTCAATAAGGTGCACCGGGAACCGCTGATGCTGCAGCGCTTCCCGCAGTCGCGTATCGACATGTTTACAGAAACTGGCAACCGTAGACTCGGGCGAAGCTTTCAACACCAGCGGGACGAACCCGGTGATCATGCCGGGCACCGTCTGCGTCTCCGGACGCACACGCCTGCTTACCGGGAATTCGAGTACGACGTCGGAACTTTCGGCGTCACACCCACGCAGCAGCAGCGCGCACGCTGCCGTAATCACCGACGAGCGACGCAGTCCCAACTCCTGCGACAACTTTTTAATCCCCGCGACGACAACAGTGTCTAATTCGATTGGTGCAGAAGGCTCATCTTGATCACGCCTTTCTGACCCGGCCGCCAACTGATAACGCGGTTCGCTGTCCGGCGGCAGGTTTTTGGTCCAATAAGCCTGATCATCGAGGTAATCGGTGGACGCTTCGTATTCTAATTCGCAAGCAAGCAGATCAGTCAGCGATCCGAAGAAAGCAGGGGGAATCGGCGTGCCCGAAACTATGGCACTATAGATGACTGCAATCCGATGACAAACAAGAGCAAGGCCGATTCCGTCCGCCACTATATGATGGCAGCACACGAAAAAATAAAATTCATCAACCCGCGTCTGCGCCAACGCGAATTTGAACAGCGGGCCAGTCAGCGGCATCACCGTACGCTGAATCGAGGATGCCAGCCGATGGGCTTCCTGGCCAGGATCCGGTGAACCCATGAGGTCATAGCGAGCTAGCTTGACGTCCGGGTTATCAACCGCCTTCTGGAGAACCTGGCCATCCACCTCGAAGAAGACGGCTCTCAGTGGTTCGGCCTCGTTCACCACTTGACGGATCGCGCGCTCGAACGAATCAGGATCGATCGTGCCCTCGAGTCGCACAAGATAGCCCAACTGCCACCGCGCACCCATGCCATCGGTTTGCTGCGCGATCCAGATATCCAGCTGTCCCCGCGTCAGCGGAAGTGCCTGGTCGTCAGGTTCCGTCAGTTGTGCGCGCGTGAGCGGAAATGCTTCTAGTACCACGCTTTTCCTCCGATTCGAGCCGTCTTCGTGTTAAAACCACGGCCATCTGCCAGCCTGTCGCGCAGACTCTTCGGCCGTATGTCGGTCCAGTTCCGTTCGATGTAGTGCAGACACGCGGCGCGGTCAGCTTCGCCGTAAACCACGCGCCAGCCGGCTGCCACATCGGCGAAGACCGGCCACAGGCTGTGTTGCTCCTCGTCGTTGACCAAGACGAAGAAGCGGACTTCGTCGTCGTCGAACGGGTTGCCGCTCATCGGTTTCCGGGCCATTTAGTCGGCAAAACACGGCGAACCATACTGATTGCCATCAAGATAAGTCACCGGCGATGCGCAGGCGGTAGATCTCCGATGTCGCCGAACTCGCGTCGCGTTTCATCGACCGGAGTCTTTCGTTGTGCTCACCGGAAACCCTCAGCTCCTCGGCAACGAGCTGCGCTCGACCGTTAAGTTGCACCAGCGCAAACCTTTCCGCAGATCCCGTCGGATTCAGCTCGTAGTCGACGAACGTGGAAGCGATACCGCCGGGCTGCTGGCTTGCGTGTCTTGCAGCAGCGTCGTGGGGAACGTTCAGCCATAGTGGATGGATCACCTCCAAGTAACCCTCGGGTACAGGTTCCGCTGCTGGTCGGTGAGAGGCTTGCGTAGTGCGCTACCTGCCTTCTGAGGGCGCTCGTCCGTCCCGCGGGCATGCCTCGGGGCGCTGTGACCACGAGCGTATGGGGCCTGCGGTCGGTGTTCTGAATCTTTGCTGCAAACTAAGTGCTGAGAGGAAGCTGTTAGAGTGATAATAGGGCGTGCAGAGAGTATAGGTCAACCCCAGTTAGCGTAGATCAAACTTCGATGTGGTTTTCCGCCCCTGAAGGATTCTTAAGGTTTACATATGTGCCCGATGACAGAACTGAAGTGCTGCACAGAGAGAGGGTTCCGCTCAACAGGGCGGTCATCGCCGTCCGGTTGGCGGCCTCGTCTTGCTTTGGCGAGTCCCTAGGCCGCTGAGCGGAGGTTGAGTCCTGAGCAGCGTTGAGTTTGCTGCGAGTCAACTGGACGCTTCCGACGAATGCCTACGTGCGAGCAGCCGCCGCACAGTTTACGACCGTCGCTACGATGCACCTTGCGCGCCGAGCCGGTTCAGATCGAGTAGATGGACCAACTGGTCGCGGCTATTGATGCCGAGCTTGGCAAAGATGCGGTACAGATGTCCCTCCGTGGTCCGCACAGAGATGACCAGTTGGTCGGCGATCTGGCGATTCGACAGACCGGTCGCCACCAGCTCGGCAATCTCGGCTTCGCGGCTGGTGATGGGCAGTGGGCGAGCTGTGGCAGCGACCGTCGGCGTATGCAGCCCGCATTGTCGTGCCAATCCATAAGCGCGGACCGAGGACTCCACTTCCTTGCTGCGACGGCCCTTGCGGGCATGCTCGGCGGCCGCCTGCGCCGCAGCGTCGGCAGCAAAAGCCAGAGCACCCAGGTCGGTGAACCGCCCCGCCGCACTATCGAGTAGGTCGCCGTCGCGGTCGGCCACACCTCGAGCATGAGCAGCGACCACCTCCGACAACGAAGTGTTCAACAGCTTGGCGAGTTTGCCCACCCTCGCTGCGGACGACGGATCGCCGAACCGAACAGCCGTGTGGAGCGCGGACATTTCGACGGCGAACATGCCGGATTGCCGGGCGGTCTCCGCGGCCCGAAGCGAATACTCCCGTGCGGCGACCAAGTCGTTGGCCGCCGCCCGCTCCCAGGCACGAGCCAGCTCAAGTTCCGGTAAGAACGCGGCTGTCTGCGGTCCATAAGCTAGTTCGGACCGCCGCAAGGCAGCCGCTGCCACCTCGGGGTTGCCCCGAGCGCCTTCGGCCTGAGCCGCCCACGCCCGTACCACCATTAACCAGGTGAACGGAGAACCACTAGGCATAGCTGACAACGAGTTCTGAAGTGCGGAGCAAGCAGAGGGCAGCGCACCGCGGCCAAGCTTTACTAGCCCCGTCATAACGTTCAGGGCGGCGTGTAACGAATTGGCGCTCGGCATCGTGGCATAGCGTTCGACAACCCGCTCGGCTGCAGTGAAATCACCGGCGGACGTCGACACCATGACCTCAGCCACTCCAACGAGGACCTGGAGCGGCCCCGACTGGCCGAATGGGACTGCGCGCATAACGACGTCGGCTGTCCGGCGAAAGTCGCTCTCCCGCCCCACGGACGCCAGTGCCCAGCACGTTGGCGCAGTCGCCAGTGCCCTGACCATCGGAGGCGCGGCGCCAGCACAAAGCGCGAGGCCCATTTCAATCGCCGTGCCGACATCACCCGACAAGTAGGCGAAAACCACCTCCATGGCCGCGATCATTGCGGCGCCCGTACCGGGCTCGACACGACCCTTGAGGTCGACCAATTCCCGCCGGGCTTGCTCGACCTGCCCGCCGAAGAACGTCGTGGTAGCTGACAAACAGCCGTGCGCAGTCACCAACTCAACGGGAGCCTTCTTCAACTCGACATCGGCGAGCACCTTGTCGGCCTCGGCGGTTCTCCCCTGCCACACCATCGCCTCAGCGAGAACGATCGCAGCTCGTAAACCGCCACCCCGATCGTGCGCAAAACGCGCCAGTTCTTCGCAGTGACCGAGGTTCCACATTCTTAGTGCGCTCGCCGCCGCATCGGTGATCAGGTCGAGGTCTGGCGTCAGGTCGCTTCGCATCGTGAACCGGGCCAGCTGGATTTGGCTGCACACATCGACCCGCCGCAGGTGCCGTTCGGTTGCCTGTATCTGCTTCTGCAGATGCTGGGCAAGCTCGCCGTTCAATTGCTGCGTACGCACCACCCCTGCGCGTTGGATCGCTGCCTCACCCAGAACGGGGTGAAACAACCGCGCCACCGTGTGCGATTGATTCGCGATCAACTCGATTATTCCGCGGCGCTCCAGGCGCCCCACCGCGTCGGCGTCGCAGAGCCCCCGCATGACCTCCCAGTCCAGCGTCTCGGCGGCTCCGAGGACCTCGACCGCCTCCAGTTCTTCGGGTTCCAGCGTCTGAAGGCGAAATTCGAGGAGATCGTAGAGTTGCCGATCACCGCGCAAAGAGCCGCGAAGTTGCCAGCCGGCGTCCGTGTGCACCAGGACACCGTTCTCTCGGCCCGCGATCAGCAACCCGCGCAGCAGCAGCAGATTGCCGGCGGTCCGTTCCTGTAACTGGTCGATGAGCCCGCTCGCTACATCGCCACCAAGCACGGTGTGAGCGAGTTGCTCGGTCTGCTGCCAGGTGAACGCCTCAACGCGCAGAGGGACGAGCAGCCGCTCTTTCCACAGCGCAATCACCAGGTCGAGCACGGGGTAACCGGTTCTGATCGTCACGATCAACCGCGCCCTGCCTCGAGCCGCAAGTTGGTAAACCAGCGACGCCGACAGAGGATCGAGCAAGTGCGCGTCATCCACCGCGACGACGAGGTCTTTCTCCTGCTCCAAGGCCATTTGCGCGGCTGCCAACATGGCGGCGGGTTCCCGGGCGGAAGCGAGGGTGCTCAACCAATAGAATGCGCCGAACGGCACCTCACGGCCCTGTTCGGTACAGAGCACGTACCGCACATTGCATCCGCGAGCCTCAAGGATGTCGGCAAGTGCGCGAGCCAAAGTCGATTTACCAACGCCGCTGTCGCCGATCAAAACGACGCCCGTGGACTCCTCATGGTCGATGAGTGCGTTAAGCGCCTGACGGACCTCGTCATCGCGGCCCACCATAGGCCACTGTAGTCCGCTGTGTTTAGGCACCAGGCTCCCTGAGCTTCGTATCAAGCTCAAGATGTTACCTCGGCGTCACCTTGACTCGTCCGCCTTTAGCAAAGCTAATCCGGCCAGCTCGTCGACAGCGACACCTCGCGCGCCGGCCAGCCTCGTCCGCGCTCCGGCGACGACAGAAAAGCGCCGCTGTCAACCGTTTTGATGCCTGCTCGAAGGTCATCCGGCGGCGCTCTGGCGCACGCTCACGCGTAAGCCTCCACCGGCGGACACGAGCACACCAAGTTCCGGTCGCCGTAGGCACCGTCGATACGGCGCACCGGCGGCCACACCTTGGGCCGGAACGCTTTCCCGAGCGGATAGGCGGCCTCCTCGCGGCTGTACGGGTGATCCCACTCCGCCACCAGCAGGCACTCCGCGGTGTGTGGCGCGCCGCGCAGCGGGTTGTCCTCTGCCGGCCACTTCCCTGAACCGACTTTGTCGATCTCGGCGCGAATAGCGATCATCGCCGCGCAGAACGCATCCACCTCAGCCAGGCTCTCGCTTTCGGTCGGCTCGACCATCAGCGTGCCGCTCACCGGGAAGCTCATCGTCGGCGCGTGAAAACCGTAGTCCGCCAGCCGTTTCGCGACATCCTCGACGGTGACACCGGTTGCTCTGGTGATCGGCCGCAGATCGAGGATGCATTCATGAGCCACCATGGCATTTTCGCCGGTGTACAGCACCGGGTAGTACTCATCGAGGCGCCGGGCGATGTAGTTCGCCGACGCGATCGCCACCAGCGACGCCTTGCGCATGCCCGCCGCGCCCATCATCCGGATGTAGGCCCAGCTGATCGGCAGGATCGACGCCGAGCCGTAGGGCGCCGACGACACGGGGCGGCCCTTGGGCAGTTCCGGTGCCAGCGGATGTCCCGGCAGGAACGGCGCCAGATGGCCGCGCACCGCGACCGGCCCTACACCGGGGCCGCCGCCACCATGTGGAATGCAAAACGTCTTGTGCAGGTTCAGGTGGCTGACGTCGCCGCCGAACCTTCCCGGCCGGGCCAACCCGACGAGCGCGTTGAGGTTGGCACCGTCGATGTACACCTGACCACCGGCGTCATGCACGGCGGCGCAGACCTCGGCGATGTCCTGCTCGTAGACGCCGTGCGTGGACGGGTAAGTGATCATCAGCGTCGACAGCTCTTCGGCGTGCTCGCCGATTTTGGTGCGCAGGTCGTCCAGATCGACATCGCCGTTGGGGCGGCAACCCACCACGACCACCCGCATTCCGGCCATCGCCGCCGATGCGGCGTTGGTGCCGTGCGCGCTCGACGGGATCAGGCAGATGTTTCGGTGCGGTTCACCGCGGCTGGCGTGGTAGTCGTGGATCGCCAGCAAACCCGCGTACTCACCCTGGGAGCCGGCGTTGGGTTGTAGCGACACCGCGTCGTATCCGGTCATCTCGGTCAGCCACGCCTCGAGCGCAGCGATGAGCCGGCGCAACCCCGGGGTGTCGGAGGCCGGCGCGAACGGATGCTGACGGGCGAAGCCCGGCCAGGTGATCGGCTCCATCTCGGCGGCGGCGTTCAGTTTCATCGTGCACGAGCCGAGCGGAATCATGCTGCGGTCCAGCGCGACGTCTTTGTCGGCAAGTGCGCGCAGCCGCCGCATCATTGACGTCTCGGTGCGGTACCTGGTGAACGAAGGGTGGGTGAGGAACTCCGACGTGCGAGTGGCTCCCGGGTTGCCGCCGGCGGCGCCGTGCTCGGCGGCTGAGACGCCGAAAGCCTGCAGCACCGCGGCGACGTGCTCGTCCCTGGTCGCTTCGTCGCAGGCCACCGAGACGTGATCGGCGTCGACGCGCCACAGATTGATGCCGCTGGCCTTCGCGGTGGCCAGCACCTCGTCGGCGCGGCCGGGCACCCGGGCCAGCACGGTGTCGAAGTACTGGTCGTGCACCAGCGCTGTGTCGGCCGCCGAGCCCAGTGCGGCGGCGATCGTCTCGGCGTGACCGTGCACCCGACGGGCGATGGCCGTCAGCCCGTCGGCTCCGTGGTAGCTGGCATACATCGCTGCGATCACGGCCAGCAGGACCTGAGCGGTGCAGATGTTGCTGGTCGCCTTATCGCGCCGGATGTGCTGCTCGCGGGTCTGCAACGCTAAGCGGAACGCCGGCGTCTCATCCACGTCACGGGACACCCCGACCAGCCGGCCCGGCAGCTGCCTGGCGTGCTTGGCGTGCACCACCAGATAGCCGGCGTGCGGACCGCCGAATCCCATCGGCACACCGAACCGTTGCGTGCTGCCGAATGCGACGTCAGCACCGATCTCACCGGGCGGGGTGATCAGCGTCAACGCCAGCAGATCCGCGCCGACGGCCACCAGCGCGCCGCGGTCGTGGGCCTGCGCCACCAGCGCGCTCCAGTCGGTGACCCGGCCGCTGGCTCCCGGCAGTTGAGTGATGACTCCGAATAACTCGCCGTCCGGCAGCCCCTCGCGCAGGTCGGCCGTGACGATTTCGATGCCCAGCGGTTCTGCGCGGGTCGCGAGCACCGCAGCGGTCTGGGTGAACAGGTCGACATCTATGACGAGTCGGCCAGCCCCTTTGCCGCGCACCGCGCGGTGCATCAAAGTCATCGCTTCGGCGGCCGCGGTGCCCTCATCGAGCATCGACGCGTTGGCAACTTCCAGGCCGGTCAGATCGGCCACCATGGTCTGGAAATCCAGCAGCGCCTCCAGCCGGCCCTGACTGATCTCCGGCTGGTAGGGCGTGTAGGCGGTGTACCAGGCCGGGTTCTCCAGAATGTTGCGCCGCAACACCGGCGGCGTGAGCGTGTCGTAGTAGCCCTGACCGATCATCGACACTGCGACGGTGTTCTCCTCGGCCATCGTCCGCAGTTCGGTCAGCGCCTCGGCCTCACTGACCGGCGCGGGCAGCCGGTCCAACCCCGGGGCGGCGCCGCTGCCGGTCACCGCGTCGAGGATGCCGGCGGGCAGCGCCCGGCCGGCCAGCTCGTCGAGGGAGTCGACCCCGATGACGGCAAGCATCTTGGCGATCGCCTCGATGTCCGGACCGATGTGGCGATCGGCGAAGTCGATCTGCGGGCTTCGAGTGTTTGCAGTGGGCGAGTCAGACACGTGAGGCTCCTAGCGGGTAGCGGAAGCGCAGCCGCGACCAGTGCTGTCGATGGCTGGTTCCTCTCCCTCTGTCGTCTACCCGAGCGGGGCGCCTGAGAGATTCGACCCGCGAAGCGCTGAAGGCAGCGGATCTTTCCCCATGGGCGGGTGATCCGCGAACGGATCACCGCTTTCCAGAGGCATCGTGGCCTGGCGCGGTCCGGGTGCCTGAGAGGTTGACGGAGAGGTGTTGCTCCTTCGGCGTCCATGGCTGGCAGCCACAGAACTCTCCCGCGTTAGGGCGATACACCGGCCATTTTACCGGCTCTGCGCACCACTTCGCCGCCGACACTGAACCTACGTACGCGACACGCCGAGGTGCAGGTGTGCGCGGGTGCAATCTCGGCGATCAGGGCGCCGAAGTCAGCCGATCTTGCGGTCGCGGTGCTTGCGCCGGGACGCCAACTCGTCTTCCGGCGCGGCGATCGACTCCCCGCCGTCGGCGCGTTCGCCGGGGAAGTCCGCGATCACGCCGGTCAGCTCGCGCATTGCGCCGGACACCGCGATGCCGAACACGCCCTGCCCGCCCTGCAACAGGTCGACGACCTCCTCAGCGGACGTGCATTCGTACACGGTGGTGCCATCGGAGAACAGGGTGATGTTGGCCAGGTCCTGCACACCCCGCTGACGCAGGTGGTCGACGGCGACCCGGATGTTGTGCAGGGAGATCCCGGTGTCGAGCAGGCGCTTGACGATCTTGAGCACCAGGATGTCTTTGAACGAGTAGAGGCGCTGGCTGCCGGAACCGGCCGCACCGCGGATCGACGGCACCACCAGCGAGGTGCGGGCCCAGTAGTCCAGCTGGCGGTAGGTGATACCGGCTATCTGGCAGGCACTCGGCCCGCGGTAGCCAATCAGCTCGTCGGGCACCGAATCGTCGGGAAACAGACCTGCCTGAACGGGTTCACCTGGGGCGACAGCGGCAGAAGAAGCATCGTCACGGTTGGCGGCCGGGTCGTCGTCCTCGGCGGACACCGACCCCAGCTCCAACTGATCGTGACGTGGTTGCTCGCCCACCGTGCTTCCTCTCCCCGGATGTCACCAGCTGCTCGCAGCCGCGTGCGCTCAGGCCCGAGTGCTTGTGAGCATACGCTTTTCGACTCGTTATCGTGGTTTTGAATAACATCTGCCGCCATCAAAGTATGGCCGCCGCCGGGGTCGCTCGACGGTTTGCGCCGGGCGTGTCGAAATCCGTCCGACAGATGAGACATTTCCGTGATATTCAGGCGGCCGCCCGTGCCGGCGAAGTCGACGGGCCGGACTCGAGTGAACCCCGGCGCGGGGGTTCCTTTGGTCAGGTCGCCTTGAAGTCGTCGGGTGAAACGCTGTCGAGGAATTCTTTGAACTTCTCCACCTCGTCCTCGCGCACGCCCCCGCTCGGCTCTTCGTCGGTTTCGTCGGGGATCAGCAAGCCGGCTTCTGCCAGCACCGCTTCCTCGACGTAGATCGGGACACCCACCCGCAGCGCGATAGCAACCGAATCAGACGGCCGCGCCGACACCGTGATGTTGCGGTCGAAGATCAGGTCGGCGTAGAAAGTGCCTTCCTGGAGGTCGACGATCCGCACCTCTTTGAGCGAATGCCCCAAGGCAGCAATGAGGTCGCGGATCAGATCGTGCGTCAGCGGCCGGGGCGGCTCAACGCCCTGCTGTTCCAGCGCAATCGCCGCAGCCTCGGACTGACCGATCCAGATCGGCAGATATCGGTCACCGTTGGCTTCGCGCAGCAACAGCACCGGCTGGTTCTGCGGCTGCTCGACGCGAATGCCGACAACGCGAACTTCACCCATCTGTGTCTGCCTTCCGCACATGCTGCCGGGTCCGATACAGCCTGGCGCAACAGGCTTGTCGGGCAATTCCTCCCGACGATCCCGCCATACCAAGCTGTCGACCGAAGTCTAGTCCTCACCGATGAAGAACGTCGCGCACCGATGACTTGAGCAGCGAGGTATGCAAGGTGATCGCCAACGCGGCGACCTCTCGGGCCAGCTCGTCGGCGCGGTCCCGTGCGCCGTCCTTGCCGGCCTTGACCACCGGGCCGGCAATCTGGGCGATGAGGTCTGACTGCCGGTCGGCCGCCGAGCGGAAGGCGCGGAGATGGCGCGGCTCGACTCCGTAGTCGGCCAAGGCCCGTGCGCACTGCAAGATCACCACCGTGTGTTCGTCGAACAAACCGGACGGCCCGGCGGTGACGACACCGGCCCTGAGCAGCGCGGTCAGCAGTTCGTCCTCGACGCCGGAACGGTCCAAGACATCCTCCCGGCTCAGTCGGACCTGCGTGGGTGCCACCGCAGCCACTTCGGGCGACCCGGTGGCGACCGACACCAGGTGAGGTATGCCGTAAGCCGCTCCGGACGTCGGCAGCTCGCCATCCGGTTGTGCGTCGAGCTGCGCCTTGATCACTTTGAGCGGTAGGTAGTTGTCGCGTTGCGCAGTCAGGATGTAGCGCAGCCTGGCGCAGTCGTAGGCGGTGAAACGGCGGTATCCCGATGCGGCGCGCTGCGGTGTGACCAGTCCCTCGGCTTCCAGGAACCGGATCTTGGAGATGGTCACGTCCGGAAAGTCCGGTCGGAGCGAATCCAGCACCGCTCCGATCGACATCCCGGCCAGCGCGCGGCTATCGGGCGCGGTCACGGGCTGCCGGACGCCGGGTCCTCACCTGGCTTCGGGCCAGTCAAGAACACCAGACGGAACTTGCCGATCTGCACCTCGTCACCGTTGGCCAGCACAGCCGAGTCGACCGGCTCCCGGTTGACGTAGGTGCCGTTGAGGCTGCCGACGTCGACGACGTGGAACTCATCGCTTTCCAAGCGAAATTCGGCGTGACGACGGCTGACGGTCACGTCGTCGAGGAAGATGTCGCTGTCTGGATGGCGGCCTGCTGAGGTGGTCGGCTGATCCAGCAGGAAACGGGACCCCGCGTTGGGTCCTCGCTTGACGACCAGCAGCGCCGAGCCCGCCGGCAGGCCCTCAACGCCGGACACCGTAGTCTCCCCGCCGGTTTGCGCGGGAGCGTCGAGTTCGTTGAGGAAGTCGGCGCGGAAGACCGATGTGGTCTCTACGGTGACATCTTCAGTCTGGTCGTTGTCGTTTTCCGTCACCCGCTGCTCCTCACTAGCCGCTGTGGCGTTGTCTGGCGGACCGGCCGGGCCGGCTTCCCAGCGGCTTGCCGTCGATCTGTCGACCGTACCGCGCACGGTTGCCGCATGTGCCCACCACCGCAGTATCGGTGCCGGGCACTCGCACGGACCTTAACAACCGTCATTCCGACAACGTGCCCCGGTAGGCGTCGGCGTCCAGCAACGCAGCGAAGTCCTCCTCCAGCGCGTCGGCGTCGTCGGCCTTGAGGTCCAGCAACCAGCCTGAGTCGTAGGGGTCGGAGTTGACCAGTTGCGGGCTGCTGTCCAGATCGTCGTTGACCGCAACCACTTTCGCCGAGACCGGCGCATAGAGATCCGAAACCGATTTGGTTGATTCCACTTCGCCGAAGGACTCGCCCGCAGCGACGCTGACGCCCACCTCCGGAAGCTGTACGAACACCACATCGCCCAGCGAAGATTGCGCGAAGTCAGTGATCCCGACCCGCACCGTGTCGTCCCCGGTGCGGCGCACCCACTCGTGGTCGGCGGTGTAGTGCAGATCGGGCGGAATTTCGCTCACAGTCATCCTGTTCGGTCGGGACGGACTCACTTGACGGGCTGAGCGTATTGGCGCGGTTTCGGTTGCCGCAAGGCGGTCACATCCACCCGGTCGAACTGTTGCACCGACATTCGCCCGCCCACCCTTTTGACGCTGTCGACAGCGCCGCCCGGGATGTTCATCGCGGCCGCCAACGTCGGCGCGTCACCGATGGCGACAACGAAGTAGGACGGGGACAGCCGTTTGCCATCGATCGTCAGCGCGCCGGGAGCGCCGACCACCCAGGTATCCACCCCGACGCGCACGGCCTGGTGGCCGTCGTTGATCTCGATCGCCTCGGCGCCGGCGGCGCGTAGCTCGTTGATCACGTCGAGCATCGCTTGTGGCGCCACCCCCGGGCCCGGGTCGTCGATGGTCACCCGCACACCAGGCCCGGTGGCAGCGACGGTCCCCACCAGGATGGACAGCGCCGCCAACCTGGCCTGAGCGTTCTCGATGGCCGCCTGATTGCTGCTGCCCGACGCCTGCAGTGAGGCCAGCGTGCGCTGCAAGTCAGCCACCTCGGCGTCCAGCCCGGCCTCGCGCTGACGCAGCGAATCCAGCAGCACCAGCAGGTCGGCCGGCCGTGCGGTTTGCAGGGCATCGCCGGATCCGGTCTCCCGGGCCTGCGTCACGATCGCGACGCCCAGCACCAGGCACAGCAGGACGGCGAGCGCGCCGAAAACCAGTTGCGAACGACCGCGCGGCAACCCAAGCCGCCTACCGGCCTGGCGGAGCCGACCGATCCCCGGGCGCGGCTGATGAGGCGGCAACTCGTGTCGGCCGTGCGCTGGGGTCTCGGCGCTGTGGGCGTTGTCCCCGGCAAGCTGCGCAGCGGCGGGCAGGTCAGCGTCGTCGCTGTGCTGAGCGTCCCGCTCACTCATTCGCGCCGCTCCTCCTCATCGCTTCGCTCTGCATCGTCGCCGGCGCACTCATTCGCGCCGCTCTTCCCCCGCAACCGGGAGGTACCCCCGCCTCATCGCTCGTGCCACATTGTCGCCGGCGCACTCATTCGCGCCGCTCTTCCCCCGCAAGCGGGAGGTACCCCCGCCTCATCGCTCGTGCCACATTGTCGCCGGCGCACTCATTCGCGCCGCTCTTCCCCCCCAAGCGGGAGGTACCCCCGCCTCATCGCTCGTGCCCATTGTCGCCGGCGCGTCCATCGGCTCAGGCCCCGAACAGCCGGCGGCGTAGCGCGGCGGCGTTGCCGAAGATCCGGATCCCCAGTACGACGATGATCGCGGTGGACAGCTGCGTGCCGACGCCGAGCTGGTCGCCGACGTAGACGATGACCGCGGCGACCACCACGTTGAAGACGAACGACACTACGAAAACCTTCGGATCGAATATCCGCTCCAGATAAGCCCGCAGGCCGCCGAAGACCGCGTCGAGTGCTGCCACGACGGCGATCGGCAGGTACGGCTGGATCATCTGCGGCACGCTGGGGTGGAAGACCAGGCCCAGCACAATGCCGATGACAAGCGCGGCGATTCCGATCATTCGCGTGAGATTTCCGTCATTGATTTCCTGTCACCTCAAGGACCGATCCGTCTGGCGAACCGGACGTCCCGAACGGCTCCGGCGGGCAGCGAGAGCCCGTCGCTCACGCTCACAGTGACGCCCACACCGTAGGACAGCTCCAACAGCCTGAGTCGTTGCAACCCGGAGCTGGCCTCGAAGGCGTCCCGCATGGAGTGCGGCGGTCCCACCGCGAGCACCGTATACGGGCTGGCGATCGGATTATTGTCGACCAGAATCGCCCCACCTGCTTGCCGGATGGTTACGTTCGGCCCGATGCGGACCCGGCCGACCGAGATCGCTTCCGCGCCGCTGTGCCACAGCGAATTGAGGACCAGTTGCAGGTCGCGGTCCAGGATGATCTGCTGACTGCCGGCCACCCGCTGTTTGGAGACATCGGAGAGGTTGGGGCTGACGCTCGGCTCGGTCACCGTGAGAGTCAGCCCAGGACCGGTGACAGCGGTGGTGGCGGCCGCCAGGCTGAGCTTGTCCAGGCCTGCCAGCAGCCGCCGGCCCGCCGCGTCGTCCGCCAGCGTGCGGTGCTGCACCGAGTCGACCTCTGCCGCCAGTGCGTTGCGGCGCGCGATCTGCTGGTCGACCGACCGCTCGGTGGCACGAGCGCTGGTCGCCAGTACGCGTTGTGCTGCGGTCATCCCGGGTGCGACGGAGCGGGCTTGGGCGACGGCGGCGGCGAAGACCACGGCGACCAGCAGAGCAGACAGCGCCTGCCATGCCCAGTTGAGGGCGCGGGCCCGACCGCCGCGCCAAATCGGCGCCCCGTCTCGCCGCGCCGCCGCGGCTGCATACCCGGGATCCAGATGCACCGACAGCAGTTCCCGCAGCAGCGAGGGCACCGGAAGAAGCTGCGGTCGGCCGGCTTTGTGCGCACTGAGGCCAGCCTCGGGGTCGTAGCCACCCAGTGTGCGGTCGGCATCAGCCACGGTCGTCCGCCTGCACATGCACCTTCGGCATCTGCCGCAACGTCAACCTGACCTGGATCAGGTAGAGCACGAACGCCCAGAGATACAGGTAGACACCCCAGATGAGGAAACCCCACCCAAACGCCAGCATTACCCGGCTCCAGGTCGCGTGCCACTGGCCGCCCAGGATCATCGGGAACCCGACCATCAACGCGAACGTCGCCGCCTTACCGATGTAGGTCACCGGTAGAGCGCTCAATCCGCGGCTGCGCAGCAGCGGCAGCGTCGCGGCCAGCAGCGCATCGCGGGCCAGCAGCGTGACGACGATCCACCACGGCACCATGCCGCGCATTGCCAACGCGATCGGAACGGTCAGCATGTACAGCCGGTCGACCGCAGGATCGAGCAACTCGCCCAGCTTGGAAGACTGATCCAGCAGCCGGGCAATCTTGCCGTCCGCCCAGTCCGACACGCCGCTGAAGATCAGGATGCCCACCGCCCAGCCGTCGGCGTGCCGGACCAGTAGGAGGTAGACGAACACCGGAACAAGCGCTAGCCGTACTCCACTGAGCAGATTGGGCACCGTCAGCACCCGGTTCGGGGTGGTCCCGGGCTCCATGAGCGGTGACCTTAGCTCAAGGGGAGACTGGTCAGCGGAAAACCCCGGGCAGGCTCAGCGCGGAAAGCGTCTCATCGGCGAGCGGATTGTCGTGCACCATGTAGGTCCACGTCGACGTCGGGCGGGCCAGTTTGGACAGGTCGACTCCCGGCTCCTCCTCGATGGTCGGCGAGGTTTCGAAGGTCTGCTGCGCGGCTTCGATCGCGTCGGCCGCCAGCGACGCGAAGGCGTCGACGGCGAGGCGGTGAAACTCGTCGAGCGGGTTCTGTCGGCCCAGCGCCCGCAGGTGAATGCTTTCCCGGATGTCGGCCAGGTAGGCCAGGTGGTCGGCCCAGCCGCGGTCGAGGTGATACAGCATGACCAGCCGGCAGATCTTCTCCAACTGTTCTTCGGAGAGCTCCTTGGACAGTTCCTCGTAGCGTTCGGGCGCCAGTGCCGCCAGTTCCTCGCGGGCGGTCGGGGTACTCAGCAGCGCATTGCGCCGCTCGACGATGATGGCGCGTTGCTGGGCGATCAGCTGGTTGTAGCGCCAGGTGTTGGCGTGCACGTCGAGCAGGCGGCCTTCGGCGACCCGCTGCGCGTGGTCGAGCAGCCCGGCCGCCTTGGTGCTGACGATCCGGCCGTCGCCGTCGGTCTCCATCGGCAACTTCTTGAACTCTAGGTTGGCCGCAACGACGTCGTCTTCCCAGCTGGCGAAAAACACCGTCGAGCCCGGGTCACCCTGACGCCCTGCGCGACCGCGCAACTGGTTGTCCAGGCGCTCGGTGTTGTGCCGGCCGGTGCCGATCACGTACAACCCGCCCAGCTCGACGACCTCTTTTTTCTCGGGGGAATGGTCGCTTACGTCGGACCCGCCCAGCCGGATGTCGGTGCCGCGCCCGGCCATCTGGGTGGACACCGTCACCGCGCCGAGCTTGCCGGCCTCGGCGATCACCTGGGCCTCTTCGGCGTCGTTCTTCGCGTTGAGCACCACCGCCGGCACACCCCGGCGCTGCAACCGCTCGTGCAGCTCTTCGGACTCGGCCACGTCGCGGGTGCCCACCAGCACCGGTTGACCGCTGTCGTGCACGTCGGTGATGTGTGCGATGATCGCGTCGTTTTTGGCCGCCGCGGTGATGTACACGCGGTCGACTTCGTCCTCGCGGATGTTCGGGGTGTTGGGCGGTATCGGCGAAACACTCAGCTTGTAGAACTGGCGTAGCTGTTCACCGGCGGCCAGCGCGGTGCCGGTCATCCCGCACACCGTGGTGTACCGGTTGATCAGAGCCTGCACCGTGATGGTGTCGAGCACCTCACCGGTTTCCGTGGTTTCGATACCTTCCTTGGCCTCGACCGCGGCCTGCAAGCCGTCCGGCCAGCGTTGCAGTTGAGCGATGCGCCCGCGGGAGGCGTTGATGAGGTGGACGGCGTCGTCGCGCACGATGTAGTGGACGTCCCGGTGCAGCAAGACGTGCGCGTGCAGTGCGACGTTGACCTCCGTGAGCGTGGTGCCGACGTGCTCTTCGGAGTACAGGTCGATACCGCCGAGCGCGCGCTCGACTCTCCGGGCGCCCGCGTCGGTCAGGTGCACGTTGCGGCTGTCGGCGTCGGTGGCGAAGTACTTGTCGGCGTCCCTGGCGCCGACGAGATCCCCGACCAGCCGGATGATCTCCACCCGTGGTGTCTCGCGATGGGTGGTGCCCGCCAGCACCAATGGCACCAGTGCCTCGTCGACTAGCACCGAGTCCGCTTCGTCGATCAGCGCGACGTCCGGGTTCGGGGAGACCAGGTCGTCGACGTCGGTGACCAGCTGGTCGCGCAGCACGTCGAAGCCGATCTCATTGACCGAGGCGTAGGTGATGTCGCGTCGGTAGGCGTCGCGGCGCTCTTCGGCGGTCGACTCCGCGGTGATCCAGCCGACGGTCAAACCAAGCGCCTCCAGCAGCGGACTCATCCATTCCGCATCGCGGTGGGCCAGGTAGTCGTTGATCGTGAGCACATGCACGCGGCGGCCGGCCAACGCGTACCCGGCGGCGGCGATGGCCCCGGCCAGCGTTTTGCCTTCACCGGTGGCCATTTCGATCACGTCACCGGCGAGCATCCGCAGCGCCCCGAGCAGCTGCACGTCGAAGGGCCGCAGGTCGGTGCTGCGTTCGGCGGCCTCCCGGGCGATCGCCAGGAACTGGGGTATGTCGTCAGATTCCGCAAGGTCGTCGAGTTTGAGCAACCCGGCGGCCTTCTTCAGCTGCTCGTCGTCCAGGCCGGCGGCCTTCTCGTCGAATTCGCTGGAGGTGCTCACTTCGGCGAGCGAGCGTTTCTGGTCCCGTTCTGTGCTGGCGCCGAGCAGTCGCCAGAATCGATTACTCAGACGCCCCGGTGCGGCGTTGGTGGTCTTCGGCACGAGACAACGGTACGCGGCTTCACACCGGCGCGAGCGTGCGTGTCTGCACGTACATGCCGGTCGACGGCGTGCGGGTGTGCGCCCTCGCCGACGGCCCAATAGCCATCAGGCCCGCCGGCGACGATGCGGGTCGCGTTGAGCGAGCCGAGGAGGAGTAGGCCATCAGGCCCGCCGGCGACGATGCGGGTCGCGTTGAGCGAGCCGAGGAGGAGTAGGCCATCAGGCCAGGTTGGATCGGCGTGGATAGGCGACGGTCGGATCGGTCAACACGTTGACGACGGCCGGCAACCCGCTGCTGAAGGCCCGCTCCAGCGCCGGGCCGAGTTGACCGGGTGCCGACACCAGCTCGGCGTGCGCGCCCAGCGCACGCGCGACCTCGTCGTAGCGGGTGCCCGGACGCAGCTCTGCCACCACCGAGTAGCCGTAGATCATCTCCATCGGGTGCTTTTCCAACGCCCAGATGCCGTTGTTGCCGATCACCGACACAACCTGCACGCCGTGGCGCACCAGGGTGTCCCATTCCATGCCGGAGAATCCGAACGCGCCATCGCCCTGCAGCAGCACGACCTGACGGTCCGGCCGGGCCAGCTTCGCGGCCAGCGCGTAGCCGGGTCCGGATCCGAGGCATCCAAACGGGCCGCTGTCCAGCCACGCGCCCGCAACGTAGCTGTTGATCACCCGGCCCGCGTAGGACCCGAAGTCGCCGCCGTCGACGACCACAATCGCGTCGCGGTCCAGCAGCGGCGCCAGCTCGGCGTACACCCGCATCGGGTGTAGCGGAATCCGGCTGTCGGCCAGTTCGGCTTGTTCGACCTGGCGCGCGGTGTTCTCGGCCAGCCGCAGGCCGTCGAGCCAGTCCTGGTGGCCGGGGTGCGGCCGTCCGGTCAGCGCGGCGAGGCTGGCCGATACGTCACCGTAGAGTGCGGCGGCGATCGGCCGTGGGTGTGGCCGCCCAGGTTCTGCGCGATCCACCGCAATCAGCTGGGTCTCCGGTCCGAACACCGCGCCAAAGCCCAACCGGAAATCCATCGGTACACCGACGATCAGCGCGACGTCGGCCTGTCCGAGCGCCTTGCCCCGAGCGCGCGAAAACGCCAGCTCATGGTCGGCGGGCACCGCGCCGCGGGCCATGCCGTTCATCAGCACCGGGATGCGACGCTCCTCGGCCAGCCGCAGCAACGCTGCTTCGGCATGGCCCCACCACACGTTGGTGCCGGCCATGATCACCGGGCGTCGGGCTTCGGCCAGCAGGTGTGTAGCGCGTTCCAGTGCGGCACCGTCGGGCGCCGGTGCGGCCGGTGGGTCGGCCAGTGCGCCCGGTCGGTCGGCGTAGGCGGACTCGGCGAATACCAGGTCCATGGGGAAGTCGACGAACGCCACACCCGACGGCGCGGCGACGGTTGCCCGCAACGCCTGATCGATCAGATCGCTGACCCCGTCGGCTGACCCGGCGGTGGCCGCGAAGCGGGCCAGCGGCGCCACGAACGGGACGTGGTCGATCTCCTGCAGCGAACCCATCCCCCACCGCTGGGCCGGTGCGCGCCCGCCGAGCACGAGCAGCGGCGACTGGTTCTGCTGGGCAGCCGCCATCGTGCTCATTCCGTTGGTAACGCCCGGGCCCGCGGTCAGCGCAGCCACTCCGGGCAGGCGGGTCACCTTGGACCAGCCTTCCGCGGCGAAGGCGGCGGTCTGCTCGTGGCGGGTATCGATCAGCCGAATGCCCTCGCTGCGACAGCCGTCGTAGATGGAGAACAGGTGCCCACCGGAGAGGGTGAAGACGGTGTCGATGCCGCTGGCCTTGAGTCGACGGGCGATCAGCCGCCCCGCGTGCATGGTCTGACTGGGGGCGGCGTCGACGCTCATGCCGGGAGCCTAACTGCACTCGTCAGGTACTTTCGCCGACAGGATTTGTTTGAGCTGCCATTCCGGCTGCTCGGGCCGCAAGGAGACGTCAACGTGGGCGAAAGAGACGAGAAGTTCAAGTTCTCCATCGATTGGAGCCACGAGCTGCTGCACTCACTGGGCTGGATCGCCCGAGCGTGGCTTATTGCTGCCCTATGCGTCCTCGTCGTACTGGTACTGCTCCGGTTCTTCACGCAGTGGGGCGGCCAGTACTGGCGAATCACCCGCGGCTTCTTCACCGGACCGGGCGCTGTCGCAGTATGGATCAGGCTGGGCGTGCTGCTGCTCATGGTGATGACCTCGGTGCGCTTGATGGTGCTCCTCAGCTATCAGAGCAAGGACATGTACAACGCGCTGCAGACTGCCGTCGTCGGCTTAGGCCGCCACGACGAGCAGGTCAAAGCCCTGGGCATCCGCGGGTTCTGGATCTCGTTGGGGATCTTCTGCATCCTGGCGGCGATCTTCATCGGCCGGGTCATGCTCGATATCTACCTGACGCAGCGGTTCATCATTGCGTGGCGGGTCTGGCTCACCGACCATCTCACCACTGACTGGTTGAGCGGGCACGCCTACTACCGAACGCGGTTCATCGACAACACCATCGACAACCCGGACCAGCGAATCCAGCAAGACATCGACATCTTCACCACCGGCGCGGGCGGCACGCCCAATGTCCCGTCCAACGGCTCCACCGACACGCTGTTGTTGGGCGCGGTTAACGCCGTGACAACGGTGATCTCCTTCACAGCAATCCTGTGGAACTTGTCCGGTGAACTCATCGTGCTGGGTTTCCATTTTCCGCGCGCGATGTTCTGGACGGTTTTCGTATATGTGCTGTTCGCGACGGCGATCACGGCCTGGATCGGTCATCCCCTGATCCGGTTGAGCTTCGCCAACGAGATGCTCAACGCAGCCTTTCGGTACGCACTAGTGCGGCTGCGCGACACCGCTGAGGCGGTCGGCTTCTACCGAGGTGAAGGAGCCGAACGCACGCAACTGACGCAGCGCTTCACGCCGATCATCGACAACTATCGCCGCTATGTCAGCCGCACGATCGGCTTCCTCGGCTGGAACGCTTCGATCAGCCAAACCATCGTCCCGCTGCCGTGGGCCCTCCAGGCGCCGCGGTTGTTCGCCGGCAAAATCGGTCTGGGCGACGTGACGCAAACCGCACAAGCATTCGGCAACATCGAAGATGGGCTGTCCTTCTTCCGGAATCAGTACGGCAACTTCGCCGGGTTCCGGGCGGCCATCATCCGGTTACACGGGCTGGTCGACGCTGATGAGCGCGGCCGCGAACTGCCAACTATCACGGTGCAGTCCAACAACGACGGGGCGGTACAGCTGGACGCCGTCGAAGTACGCACCCCTGCGGGTGAGCAGTTGATCGACGCGCTGGACGTGCACCTGGACCGCGGCGAGTCACTGGCTATCATCGGACGATCCGGCAGCGGAAAAACCACACTGCTGCGCAGCCTTGCAGAGTTGTGGCCCTACGCATCGGGCACGCTGAGCCGGCCCGAGGGTGACAACCAGACAATGTTCTTATCGCAGGTGCCCTACGTTCCACTCGGTGACCTGCGAACCGTGGTGTCCTATCCCAGCCATTCCGGAAGCATCCCTGATGAGAGGCTTCGGGAGACGCTGACCAAGGTGGCGTTGACTCCGCTCGCCAACCGCCTGAACGAGGAACAGGATTGGGCCAAAGTCCTCTCGCCCGGCGAGCAGCAGCGCATCGCCTTCGCGCGGGTGCTGCTCACCCAACCACAGGCGGTGTTGCTCGACGAAGCGACCTCTGCGCTGGACGAAGGGCTGGAGTTCGCGCTGTATCAATTGCTGCGCAACGAATTACCGGACTGCGTGGTGATCAGCGTGAGCCACCGGCCAACGGTCGAGCAGCATCACGATCGGCGATTGGAATTGCTCGGCGAAGGTCGGTGGCGGATCAACCGGGTCGAGCAGGAGCCGGCGCAGGTATAGCGCTTTCAGCCCGCGCGTGTGCACACACGGCCGCGCACAGCGGCGCGTCGGCGTACAGACACGCTCGCTCGCGGAGCGAAAGACTACCTCCCGGCCCTGCCGGCTGCGTGTGTTCCGGCGCGTCGCCCGAAGAACGAGCCCTCCGCCAATTGTGTTCCGCTGGCGTACCCCTTGCCGTCCTGGGCGATGTTGGACGCGCACGCCCCGACGGCGTACAGACCGGGCACGACAGCGCCGTCCTCGCGCAGCACCTCGCCGTCCAGTGAGGTGGCCAGCCCACCGATGGTGAACCCGGCATACATCGCCTTGCCGAGCGAGAGGTCAAATGCGCCCCACGGTCCGTGGTCTTGCGCGGCAAGGTAATCCGGCTGCTTGTGGAAGTCGGGATCTTCGCCGCGGGCGGCGTGGGCGTTGTAGCGTTCGAGCGTCGCAACCAGATTTCCGGTCGGAATGCCCAGCGCTGCTTCCATCTCCGGCACGGTTTCCCAGCCGTCGATCAAGGGGATCAGCGGCACCTGCGGATGTTTCAAGTGCGCCTCGTCGACGATCAGGAACGCTGCGCTGTCCGGCTGGTCCATCACGAAACCCGAAGTGCGGGAATGGTAGGAGTCTTCGGCGACGAATCGTTGCCCGAGCTTGTTGACGATGATCCCGGTGAGCAGAATCGACGGCGGGTAGGCCGGCGCCGTGACGAACACCTGATCCATGTGCTGAGTGGCGCCGCCGGCCGAAACACCCATCCGGATGCCCAGACCGTCGTCGTAGGTGTTGCCCAGCACGAACGGTTTTTCAGCCAGCTTGGGCGTGTAGGCGGCGACCATTTCCGGGTTCATCACGAACCCGCCGGCGGCGACGATGACCGAATCTGCTCTGATCACACCGGTTTCGGCGAAATGCTTCCACGCCACCCCGGTCACCGACCCCGAGCCGTCAACCACCAGCTCGGTGGCGCCGGTTTCATAGCGGATCTGCACGCCCAGGCTAACCGCTCGCTTGAGCAGCAGATCGATGACCATTGCGGCGCCGCCGGTATCTCCAGGCACCGGCACTTTGTGGCCGCGGGGGGCGGGCACCGCTTGTTCGAGGAACGGCCACACCTTCTCGTTGCCCGTGTACATCAGCCCTTCGGTGTTCGGCTGTATGACGGCCTTTTCGGGGTAGTAGCTGCGCTCGAACTGGAAGCCGAGACCTTCCAGCCAATCGAAGTGCTCGACGCTGCCCGCACAGTAGGCGCGGATCTTGTGGTGGTCGGGCTGTCGGGAAACCGCGACGAGATACTTGTACATCTCCTCGGATGAGTCGGGGTGGCCGGTCGCCTGCTGCACTGCAGTGCCGCCGCCGAGATAGAAGTGCCCGCCGGCGAGTGCGGTGGTGCCACCGGCCGCCGCGGCCCGCTCGAGCACCAGCACACGCGCCCCTGCGGCCGCGGCACTCACGGCAGCGCAGCCACCGGCGATACCGAAACCAACCACCACCACGTCGACGTCATCCGACCATGACGTCACGTCCCGGGTATCGACCGTTGCCGGAATATCGGTACTCATTGGCGCCGCTCCTCCTCATCGCCGCGCTCTGCATCGTCGCTGGCGCGACTCACCCTTGCTCCCGTTTGATGTAGTCGAAGAACGCCCGTATCTCCGCGCCGATGTGCGCGATCTCCACGAACGGCACGCCGGCCTCAGGCGCCGAGACGTAGGCGAACTGCATCCCGCCGGGCATGACGCCCTGCTGGGCGATGGTCGCGCCGCCACGAGTGGCCTCGGCCAGCATGGCGGTGAAGCGCTCGCCGCTCTCGGCCTCGACGCAAATGTGGTGCAAGCCGGGGCCGCTCGCGTCGAGGAAGTCACTATAGATATTCTTCCCACGGACCGGCTCGATGAGCTCGAGCTGGATGTCGCCGAGGTAGCTCAGCGAAATGTTAGTGACGAAGTCGGCCGGCTCGCCGCGGTAGGTGCACGTGTCGGGAGCGAAATGCACTTCGGGTATTCGCACCCACTTACGAATCCCGAACAGGCCGGTGAGGGCGTTTTCCGTCGCGTCGAGGTGGCGTGTGACCCACGCGATCTGCACCGGCGACCCGCCGTAATGGCTCATCGCTTCGCAGAATAGCCCAGCCGCTGGTTCGGTCGAAAGGTGTTGCCGCGGCGGCCGCCCCGCGGTCCCCGAAGCCGGGGCGAACACGTTCTAGTTTGACGCTAAATGAGCGGACGGTTGGTGCGGTTGTTGACGCCGAGGTCTTCGCGGACCTGCTGGGTGGTGTCGCGCCAGGACACCGCCGCCGGCAGGTCTCCCCAGGTGCTGGTGAAGATCCCGACGATCAGGCTGGACCCGCCGGGCGCGCCGATGTACACCGGCCCGCCGGAATCGCCTCTGTCGTTGACGATGTCGCGCGACATGGTGAACCAGCCGTTGTTGACCTGCTCGACCGTGCCGCAACTTTCACCGGTCACCACGCCGAAATGGCAGACCGGCTCGCCGGGCGAGACCACCAGCCCAGGGTCAGACCCCAGGGTGCGCCCGATCGGCAGCACGTTGTTCGCCGCGACGTCGTCAGTGAGCACGATCGCCTCGTAGTCGGCGATCACCTGGTCGGTCGACACGCTGGTGCCGCTCGGTGTGCTGTCTCGGAAGGTGGCGAGATTGCCGATCAGCGCGCCGTCCTTGTTCAGGACGGGCCCACCGCCCCGGCAGTGGCCGGCCGTGAAAGCCACCCGCAGGGTCGGGTCGACGTAGCCCAAAGTGCACCGGTGGTTGTCCTGGTGAATCTCCATGCCCGGCGACACCAGCACGGGATCGGCGTGCGCAGCCGGCGGCGGTACGCCCGGCACCAGGCCGGCCGCGATGACCACGGCCCACGCCGCTCTCCCAAGGTGACGCACCGCCGACTCCCCTCCGTCGAAAGCCGGGCATGTGCCACCGGCGTAACGGTGCGAGACATTACCTACTTCGCCGCGACCGAACCACACGGTTGGCCAGGATGTGCCTGGACGGCCCTGCCACGCTCAGCGCGGCGGTGCCGCAAGGCCACGGTCGTTCAGCACTGCGGCCCGCCCCGACGGGCTGCCATCCCGGTGGCCCGAAGATATAGCGCAGCCGATCCCGCCGCCGCGTAGCGGACCGCACGTCCCGGACGATCGCCAGGTATTCATAGGTCTGGAGCGTCCAGATGTTGAAGGTGTCGACAGGCTTCGTCAAGCCGTAGTGCGGCCGGAAAAGTTCTTCTTGAAAGCTGCCGAACAGGCGATCCCAAACGATCAGTATTCCGCCGTAATTCTTGTCGAGGTATTCGGCGTCCATACCGTGGTGCACCCGGTGGTGGGAGGGAGTATTGAGCAGGAATTCGACCGGCCGCCACAGCTTGTCGATGCGTTCGGTGTGCACCCAGAACTGGTAGATGAGGTTCAGCGAGAAGCTGACGAACACCAGCCAGGGCGGTACGCCCAGCAGCGGTAACGGGATCCACATGAGGATTTCGCCGCTGTTGTTCCATTTTTGACGCAGCGCGGTCGCGAGGTTGAAGTACTGGCTGGAGTGATGGGCTTGGTGCGTGGCCCAGACAAGCCGCACCCGGTGGGCCAAGCGGTGATAGCAGTAGTAGAGCAGGTCAACGCCGAGGATGGCGATCAGCCAGGTGTACCAGCGGGTCGCCGGCAGATGCGACGGCGCGAGGTAGGTGTAGATCGCGGCGTAGCCGAGCAGCGCGACGAACTTCCACGCCGCCGTGGTCGCCACCGACACCAATCCCATGAAGATGCTGGCCCGCGAGTCGCGTGCCTGATAAGCGCCGGACACCGGCCGATTCCGGTCATCGGCGTCCTCGAGGTTCTGCAGCTTGCGCGCCGCGGTCCATTCCAGGATCAGCAGCAAGAGGAAGGCCGGGATCGCGAACAACACCGGGTCGCGCATCTGCTCCGGTAGCACGGCTAGCGCATGCGCGATCGCATTCACAGACGACCACCCTACGACTCGCGACACGGCCCGCGTCTACCGCGCCGACGGCATCGGATTGTCGTCGTCCCCGGCATACCAGTGCACCGCCTGAACACCCGGCTGCAGGGACAGTTCGCCGACCAGCTGCTCCAGTCGCGTCGGCGCGTGCCCGTCGCTGAGCAGGTAAACGGTCAACGCGACGTTGTCGTCGCCGGTGTGGCCGGTGTGGATGCCGCGCAGGATGAAGTCGTTGCCCCGAGTACTGTGCACGATCTGGGCCCGGGCCGCCCTCTCCGATCGGGGCCGGCAGATCAGCTGCAGCTGGTACTGCTGATCGTCTTCGTCCTCTTCGACAATGTCGTCGCGGTCAATGAGATGCCCCAGGGGGCGTCCCAGCAAATGAATGGTCACGATCACCGCCGTGGCGATCGCGGCGAACAGCAGGTTTCCCGAAGCGGCCAGCACCCCGACGGCAGCCGAACACCACAGCGTCGCAGCGGTATTCAGGCCGCGGACATTGAATCCCTCGCGCAGAATCACACCACCGCCGAGAAACCCGACGCCCGACACCACGTACGACGCAACCCGGGTGGGGCTGCTGTCGGCGGTGGCGGCGGCGTAGAGCACGAACAAGGTGGCGCCGGTGGCGACCAGTGCGTTGGTGCGCAGCCCCGCCATCCGCGCCCGCCACTGCCGCTCGAGCCCGATCAGCGAGCCGCAGCCCACCCCGACCGCCAGCCGCAGGGCGAAGTCGGCGAGGCTGAGTGACTGCATCGGCGACGCGCGGCTACTGCGTGCCCAGCTCGGCGGGGCAATACCAATTCGCCGCAATGGCGGCGAACCTTGTCGCCCCTTCGTCGGTGAAACCGGGATTGTCCGTCTTGACGGCTTGGACAACGTCGGGAGCCTTCTTGCCGTGATCGGCCATGTCGCAGACTTTCTTGCCGGCCGCCACAGCCTCGGTGGCATCGCCGTAACTGATCTTGGCCTGGCGGAGCGAAGCGAGAAACGCCTCGTCGGTCTTGTCCGCAGCCGCGTGCGGAGCGACCGCCAGACCGATGACGGCGGTGGCGATGCCACCGAGCGTCAAGCGTTGCAGGGACCTCAGCGACCTCAGGTAAGTCGTCATGTTCCTCCTCCGTTGCCGGGCGGTCCCAATTGCTCAGGGCAGTACGCGTTCGCGGCAATCCCGACGAACCTGGTGGCCGCATCCAGGCTGAACTTCGGGTTGGCGTCCCTGAGGTCTTGCACCACGTCGGAAGCTTTCGTGCCCTTGCCCACCAGCTCACAGACGTACCGGCCGGCGCCCACCGCCTGGTCCCGGTTGTTGAATGTGATGCCTGCTTTGTTGAGCGAGGCAATGAAGGCGTCGTCGGTGCTGTCGGCGCCGGCTCGCGCGGGAACGGCGAGGCCGAAAACAGCGGCCGCGCTCAACGCGAGGAGCAACCGTCCCATGAGACAGGATTGTCACACGAGGGCGCGCTGAGCGCATGTCGGTTCACATGCTGTTAAGCCGATGCCACCGCCCACGTCAGCCACTGCCGAGCTGGATGGCCTTCACCGCCAACAGGGTCGCGCCGACTACCAGGTAGCCACGCAGTGCCAGCATGCTCAGCCGGGTGCCCAGCGACCAGGTGACCGGTTCGAGTAACGCCAGCGGCGGCATCCGCCAGGTGGCGCGATCGGCCTTGGCCAGCGTGCCTGCTGGCTGATCGAGCACCGTCGGTTCATGTCGCTTTCGGCCGAACCAGCGCAGCGCCACAAAGGTCGCCACAGCACTGACAACGAAACTGAGGCCCAAGTTACGTGCGAGTCCGACGACGTTGGCGTGGGGAAATAGCGTCGTCACCATCAAGATTCCGGACAGCAGCAGCAGCGCGCCAACGGTGACGGCCGCTACGAGGTTCAGCCACGGCTTGTTTACCCACGGTCCCAGCACCTGCCTGTCGTTGCACAGCAGCAGCAAAAACACCGTGGCGCTGGGCAACAACAACCCGGCCAGCGCTTGCACGCCGGTGGTGATCAGGCCCAGCGGCGCATGTGGAATCAACACGATCGCCGCGGCCAGAACCACCATCGCGGCGTAGGACAGGTAAAACGGCTTGGCGGTGCCGAACCCGCGGTGCAGCGAGTGTTTGAGCCCGAAGACGTCGCCGAACGCGTAGCTGGTGGCAAGGGTCACCGCTGCCGCCCCGACGATGGAGGCGTCAAGCAAGACGATTGCGAAAACCGAACCGAGGGTGCTGCTGTCGCGACCGAGCAGGTGTGCGAGCACGCCGGCGTCGATGAAACCTCCGCGGCTGTGCGTGGCGCGTGCGGCCCAGTCGCCGGTCATCATCAACGCCGCGGCCCCGATCACGACGATGAAGGCGCCCAGCGTGGTGTCGGCTCGCTCGTAGCTGACGAACCGCGGTGTTATGCGCTTGTCGACGATGTTGGACTGCTGGAAGAACAGCTGCCACGGGGCGACGGTGGTGCCGACGATGGCGATGATCAGCAGCACTGCGTCCGAGGTGAATCCGCCGCTGACGCCGGGAGCGAAAAACGATCTGCCGGCATGGCCCCAATTCGGGTGGCACATCAGCAGCATCGGGATCTGTAGCAGGGTGATCGCGATGAACACCAGCATGGCGCGCTCCCAGCGGCGGAAACTGCCGGTCGCCATGATGGCGATCAGCGCCACTGCGGCGAATGGGACGACCACGTATTTCGGGATTCCCATGTAGTCGGCTGCCAAGGAGATGCCGATGAACTCGGTCACCAAAGTAAGGAAATTCAAGATGAAAAGATCACCTACCGAGAACCAGCCCCATCTCCGACCGAACCGTTCGTTGATCAACCTGGCGTGCCCAACCCCGGTCACCGCACCGAGCCGCACCACCATCTCCTGGTTGACGATCAGCACCGGAATCAGCAGAAGAAGGACCCACAGCAGGCTGTAACCGTAATTCTGGCCTGCCTGTACGTATGTTGCGACACCTCCGGCGTCGTTGTCGCCCACCATGACGATCAACCCGGGCCCGACGATGGCCAGCATGGTCGCCAGCCGCACTTTCAGGCCGCGTGGACGGCTGGTGTCGCTGACGTCGATTCGTCCGAGGGCGCCCTCGATGTTGCCGACGTGGGCAGTGTCCAGTACCGCGGTGCCCTGCAATACCGTTGGCGCGCTGTCGATCCGAGGACGGTCCAGTGTGGTCATGGCCGGTCAACTCCCCCGGTGGTGAATACTTCGTTGCCAATTGCGGACGTCGGTTCTCGCATCGGGCGCGGCCCGGGTTCGCGGCGGCGCCAGTCCTCGGGAAGGGTTGCCCGGAGTACGTCATCGACCGTGACGACGCCCAGTACCCGGTTTTCGTCGTCGACCACAGGGATGGTGTTCAGGTGGTAGTCGGCCATCAGCACCGCGACATCGGCCAGATCCGCATCCGGTTGAACACTGACGGGGTTCGAATCCATCAGCAATGCAACAGTTTCCGCCGGGTCTGCCTGTAACAGCGCGACCACTGACGCCACTCCGACGAGCCGCCTCTGCTGGTCGAGCAGGTGTATGTGCAGCAGCGCCTGCGGCTCGAGGGTGAGTGCCGTCCCGATGACTGCCAGCGCCTCTCCCGCCGTCGCGTCTGGCCTACAGGAAGCGATGTCAACATTCATCAACCCGCCGGCGCTGTCAGGGCTGAAGCACAACAGGGTGATCACTTTGCTGCGCTGCGGCGTTGGCATCAGCGTCAAGATCGGGCGGCGGCGTGACTGCCGCAGGTCCATGATCGCGTCGGCGGCATCGTCGGCGCGCATCCGGCTGAGCAGCGACGCGACTTCGCGGTCCGGCATATCGTCGAGTAGTCGACTTGCTTTGTCCGGGTCGAGTTCTTCGAAGACGTCGGCTTGAAGCTCTGGGTCGGTACTGAGCCGGTCCAGTATCTCACCGCCCTCAGCACGGTCCGCCGCTTCGAGGAGATCGGCGATCTGGGCGGGCTTGAGCGCGCTGACCCGCCCGGACACCCGGCGCACGGCCATCGACTGCCCGTGTCCAATCAACGGTTCGAAGGCTTTCCAGTCGCGTGCAGCGTGACCACCTGGAGTTTTCACCAGTCCGAACAGCCGCGGCGGGCGGCGGGTGTCCACTCGGACCAACACCCAGCCCTCGCAACTGCTTTCGAGCTCAATGTCGTAGGCGCGTACCAGCTCACCGGCGACGATGTCGATAAGCCGATGCCCGAGAACATCGGAGCGCAACAGCACCTCGCCGTGACGACGCTCGAAGCGCCGCACGTCGATCTCGTTGTGCCTGAGTGTTATTCGATCCAGTTCGATTCGCTGAATCGACGCGCTTCGAACGAATACGGGCCGGCCACCTACGCTGGCCACGAAGCCGGTCACCAGCGGGTAGACCTCCGCACCGCGGAGGCGCACGATGACGTCGTCAATGCGGCCCAGCGGTTCGCCGGACGGCGTCACCACCGAAGCGCGCAACAGTGCAGACAGATGGATCAACGAAGCCTCGGTACCTGCGTTGCAGGACTCGGTAGTTGGCCTGTTCACGAGAAACTCTCCTCTGCAACCGAATCGGTAGTGTCGCCGTCCGCTGATGCGCGCACCGCGCGGGGTTAGTGTCAGGCCCAGCTGCCGCCAACGGCGCTGTCGGTGCTGGCCATGTTGGAGCCGGCCGACTGGACTTTTTGGCCGTGGGAGTTGGCCTGCTCGTAGATGACCTGGAAGTTGCGGCCCAGCTGGGTGATGAACTCCTGGCAGGCCACCGAACCGGCGCCGCCCCAGAAGTCACCGGCAGCCAGCACATCGCGCACGATGGCCTGGTGCTCCGCCTCTAAGGAAGCGGCCTGGGCGCGGATGGTGGCGCCGTGCGAGTCGACGTCACCGAACTGGTAGGAAATGCTCATGGCGTAATAGTTCCTTTCGAATGGAAGTCAGTGGGTCAGACGGTGATCAGCTGCGCAGGAGCTGCTGGGAGGCCTGCTCTTGCTGCTCGTAGTTGTTGGCGTCGCGCACCAGTCCGTCACGCACCCCGTGGAGCATGTTGACGATGTTGCGGAACGCCTGATTCATCTGGCCCATGGTGTCGTAGGAGGTGGCCTGAGCCGTACCGCTCCAGCCCGCACCGGCGATGTTGACCGACGACGCCCACATCTTGCGGGCCTCGTCCTCGACGGTTTGAGCGTGCACATCGAACCGACCCGCCATATCGCGCATCGAGTTCGGGTCAGTCATAAAACGAGTTGTCATGTCACTGTTCTCCTTATCTGAATGTGAAGGTGTTGGTTATCCGACGGCCGCCCAGCTCGGCACCATCGGCGGGCGGTCCAGGAACCGGGTGTCCGGCAGTGAAATCTGGCCGGTCGTCCGGCCGGCGACACTGGCCGCTGGTGCTAGCCCGCCGGGCATCGCTGACGAGACTCCGGTTGGGCCGCTCAGCGGGGTGCCGCCCAGTGCGCTGCCGATCGGGCTTGTCGCTGGAGCGACTGGTGTCCAGCTCGGCGGCACCGACAACGGCCCCATGGCGGCCGCCCGACCGAGTCCCGCCGACACCCCGTTCCCGAGACCACCCAGCCCACCTACACCACCCAAGCTGCTCAGTGGCCCGGTCAGCGGTGCGCCCAGCCCGGCACCGAGTTCACCTAAAGCAGAGTTCCCGGCCGCGGTTGCGGCCTCGGCTCCGCCGCCGGAGCCGAGCAAGCTCAGAAAAGACCCGAACGTGTTAGCCGGCGTGTAGAAGCCCGACGAGAAGATGGTGTTCCAGATGTTTGCGTTGGGTCCCCACTGGTTCCAAAAGGTGTCGAGCGGTGTCGACCCCGATGAGCCCCCGAGCAGCATGCCGAGCAGCCCGGAGGGACTCGTGGTTGCCGACGCTGCGCCTGACGTCGACGCCGCCGCGGGTGACGCCATGCCTTGCAACGTGCTGGGGACTGCCGACGTCAGTTGTGAGAGCACGGTTTGCGTGTTGGTGCTGGCCGACGTGCCGGTGGCCTGAGTTACCGCGGCGTCCTGCTCGGCCAAACCGCCGGGGTTGGTGGTCTGCTGCGGCGCGGCGAACGGCGTCACTTTCGTCGCGGCCGCAGACGATCCCGCGTAGCCGTACATGGCTGCTGCGTCCTGAGCCCACATTTGGCCGTATTCGGCCTCGGTCGCCGCGATCGCAGGAGTGTTCTGACCGAGGACGTTGGTCGCCACCAAGGACGCCAGCTGAGCGCGGTTGGCCGCGACGACCGGCGGCGGCACTGTTGCCGCGCGGGCGGTTTCGTAGACTCCTGCCGCCGCGGTGGCCTGAGTGGCCGTCTCCTCAGCTTGGGCTGCAGTGGTGTTCAGCCATGTTGCATACGACGAGGCCGCCGCTGCCATCGAGCTCGACGCCGGGCCCTGCCATCCACCACTGGTCAGTCCAGTGACGGTGGAGCTGTAGTCGGCCGACGTCGAACGCAGGTCAGCGGCCAGTCCAGTCCAAGCAGTTGCCGCGGTCAGCAGCGGCGCCGAGCCTGGCCCGGCATACATTCTGCCCGAGTTGATTTCGGGTGGTAGCCAGCCGAAGTCCAGGAAAGCGGTCATCGCTCAACACCTTCCTATCCGGCTGCCATGGCGTTCGCGGCTTCGGTGAACGCGTATGACTGGGCGCTGGCGCCCAGGGTGGTCACGAACAGTTCGTGCAATGCTGCGGCTTGCGCGCTGATCGCCTGGTACAACTGGGCGTGCGCCGCGAATTGTGTTGCAGTCAATGCCGATACCTCGTCGGCGGCAGCAGGAACCACGCTCGTGGTCGGCCCAGAGGCGGCGGCGTTCTGGGTGGCCATCGTCGACCCGATGCCTGCCAAGTTGCCGGCGGCGGCTGACAAGAGTTCCGGCTGTGTGGTGACAAAAGACATCGAACTTCTCCTTCAGAGAGCAAAGCTTGAACAGAGCAGGATTGAGCGCGACGGCGGCTCGCGTCAGCGCACAAGCGGATACCGCACACCAGCAGCAATGAAGGCGCGCGTAACTTGTTTCAGAGCAACGGGTTTAGGCCGTGCGGAAGGCGCCGGGGCCGGTTGCGAATGAAACGTTCAGCGGACTGGGATACGGACTGTCACCGAGACTCATCTCATTCTCACCTCCTCTCGGCCAAGGCATACGAGGATGCCACACGTGCACAATGGGGGCGAATTGTCCGGACTACCGCCGGACGGACACCCCTCTCGTCAGAGCTTTGGCACTGCAAGGCTTATCCAGATCTGATCTGGAAGCCACTTGGGCTCAACCCTTAAGCCGGGAGGAGCTGTCCTGACCCTGGGCGTCTTTCGACGTTCGAGGTCAGTGGCCTGTGTCCCTGCAGACGCCTCACCTAGCGAGGTGCTTGCGTAGGCAATACTGGCACTGATGACGAACCGAGTCAAGCCGAAGCCGAAAATAATTGCAAAGAGCCCAAAATTGCTGCTGTTTCGGCGTTGTGCGGTTGCCCAGACCGCGCCGCCTGGCAGTCTCGGCGATGAAATCAGTTCGGCATAAGCGACTTTGACGGTAGTGCCAATGCATCTCAGCGTCACGCAGACCCGCGGATATGTTTTTAGTGCGCAACCTTGTTGTACCGCAACGCAGTATCCATCACGCGCCGAGCCGACGAGCAACTGTCGAGGCACTACCCGAAGGTTGGCTGCCTCGACGAGAGCTCGGCGCCCGCCGCGATCGTCCGGTATTGGAACTATCCTGCAGCCGGCGGTTGCGACATGACCGTCGGCCGGAAGCCATATTTGGGCGTCGCGAAGCTGAAGCTTCGTGAACCCGAACCCACCATCGGCATTCCTGGCATGCCCGGCATACCGGGCATCGCCTCGCCCGAGCCGACGGTGTGGAATTCCATCGCGCCCGGGTTGAGCGGCGTGGTCATCTGGTTCGCCGGGTTCCAGGCCTGTGGGACCGCTAATTTGCCCACCAGTGTCGCCTGACCCATTCCCGCTGACACCGGTGAACCGACGGAGAGGTGCGCCGGCAGTGCGGACCCCGATAGGGCCGGGATGCCGCCCCCGCCGCCCAGCGGTAGGCCGTCTGGTAAACCACCTCCCAGGGCGGGAAGGCCGCTGCCGTACTTCAGCGAGTTGATGTCGGCAATTGCGCTGGTGGCTGCTGGGCTGACCAAAGCCGGGTTGAGGTATCCTCCCGACACAAACCCGTTCGTCAGCGAGGAGTTGAGGAAGGTTCCGCCAGCTGAATTATTCGCACCATCAATCGCATTCAGAAAGCCAGCGAATCCTGACGCGGCTCCATTGGTTCCTGGGGCGAAGATACCCGACCCGCCCAGAAGTCCGCTCAGCCCCGATCCGGACGTGCCAGAAGCCGCGGGCGACGCCAAATTCTGCAGTGCAGTGGGAAACGCCGAAACCAGTTGGGACAGCGTGTTCTGCACGCCCGAGCTGCTCGACGACCCGGCCGATTGCGCGACAGCCAAGCTTTGGAGCCCGCTATCGCTGGTCGTCGGCGCCGGATTGGTGAACTGTGAAACCTCAGCAGCTGCAGCTGAATTCGCGGCGTAGCCGTACATCGCGGCCGCGTCCTGTGCCCACATCTCGCCGTACTGGGCCTCCACGGCCGCGATCGCCGACGCGTTTTGATTCAGCAAATTGGTTGCGACCAAATTGCTCAGCTGAGTGCGGTTCGCCGTGATCTGCGCCGGTGGCACCGTCGCGGCGAAAGCGGCCTCGTAAGCGGCGGCTGCCGCGTTCGCCTGGGCGGCGGTCTGCTCGGCCTGCCCAGCGGTGGTCGTCATCCAGGACAGATACGGTGCAACGGCTTGTGCCATCGACTCCGACGCAGGACCTTGCCAGCCGTAATCGATCAGCCCGTCGATCACCGACTGATAGGAGTCAGCCGTCGAACTCAGCTCGGCGGCCAGGCTGTTCCATGCGGTCGCCGCAGCGAGCAGCGGTGCTGACCCTGCACCGGCGTACATCCGTGCGGAGTTGACGTCCGGCGATATTGCCCCGTAGTCGATCACTGGGTGAGCTCCCTTCAGCCGGCCGCAGCAGCGTTGGCGGCCTCAGCGGCGGCATAGGTGCCGGCGCTGGTTTTGAGCGTGTTCGTGAATAACTCGTGAATTGCAGCGGCGTGTGCGCTGACTGCTTGATACATCTGGGCGTGCGCGGTGAATTGCGCTGCTGTCAGGGCCGAGACCTCGTCGGCGGCGGCGGGAATCACACCGGTGGTGGGGCCGGCCGCGGCCGCATTCTGGGCGACCATGACAGAACCGATGCCCTGCAGTTCGCCGGCGGCTGCGGTCAGCAGCTCGGGCTGGGTGGTGACGAATGACATAGACCTTCTCCCCTACGGGTGGAATTCGACCGGGTGCACGCATCGGCCAGCGTCAAATCGCCGATGAGACAGCACGATTCACGCTGCGGTGTCAGCGCACGGCACAGATGGAGTCAGGCCGCGCCGCGGCGGCCATGACCGGATCGGAGGCTGACGGTCGAATGTTTTTGCAAATGGTCAGTCGGATAGTGACTATCGCCGGGACTCAAGTTCGCCCCCCACCTCCCTTCACGGCCGGGGCACCTACGGTGCCAGTTCGTTGCACATGCAGAGGTGGGAAGCTCGACGAACACGCCGAGCGTGGCACCCCTCTCGTCAGAGCTTCGGCACCACACGGCGTATCCGGGTATCCCGGAAGCCACTTGGGCTCAACCCTTAAGCCGGGAGGAGCTGTCCTGACCCTGGGCGTCTTTCGACGTTCGAGGTCAGTGGCCTGTATCCGTGTAGACGCCTCACCTAGCGAAGTGCGTCAAGCGCCATCGTGGCACCCGGATCGCTGCTGGTCAACTCACCTCACCGGACCGTTGTGGAGAAGTCGAGCCCGGCGCGAAGCGTAGGGACCGCCGCAAGGACTCGTTTGACCGTGGCGGGAACCGCGCTGCAGCCGAATACCGTTGCGACCAGCGGTTTTGGGCCGTGCCTGACAAGCTGAGCTCAGCTTGGGTCGGGCGGGCGACCACCTGGAAATTGCGTGCAGGTTTGCTGGTAATCAGCTGTCAGACACGCTGATAGAGATGCGACTAATCGGACTTCTGCTCGGCGACCGCCGCGTTGAGCCCCTCGATGAGGTCTTCCCGGGTCAACTCCTGGAAGCGCAACAGTAGATCGGCTTCGAAATGCTGGGAGTCGTCGGCCAGCACCGCATCGAGGTCCTCGTCGTCCAGGCGGGCGCTGCGATGATCGCGGGCCTTCTCCACCACGTTGCGCACAAAACCCGCGTTCCCCAAAGTGTCGATACCGCGGATGAGGTCGCCGTCCTCCGAGTAGTGCTCGTCGTCGTAAAACCTGGTGTACATGGGCAGCAACGCCTCAGCCGCCTCGTCGATGATGACGTCCTCGTTTTCCCGGCCCATCAACTTGGTCAGATCCACCAATTCGCGCGGTGTGTAACTGAAGAACTCGATGACCGTCGAAAATCGTCGGCGCAGGCCCTGATTCACGTCGAGCATCCGGTCCATCGCATTGGCGTAACCGGCTCCGAATACCACCAGCTCGTCGCGGTGGTTCTCCATGTACAACAGCAGTGTGTTGATGATCGCGTTGCCGTACGGGTCGCCGGAGTGATAGCCCTTCTCGTGCAGCGTGTGCATCTCGTCGAAGAACACCGCTCCGCCGAGCGCTTCCTCGAGCATTTCCTCAGTGTTCTTCTCTGCATCAGCCATATACCGGCCCAGCAACTTCGTGCGGCTGGTCTCCACCACCAACGGCTTCCGCAGCACCGTCAGTCCGCACAGCTGTTTGGCGAATGCACGGGCGACCGACGTCTTACCGGTCCCCGGCGGCCCCAGCAGAAGCATGTGGCGCGACGTCACCGGCACCGGCAACCCCATCTTGGCCCGGGCCAAGTTGACTTTCGTGGTCGACTTGATCAGTTTGATCTCGCGCTTGGCGCGCTCCATCCCGAGCATCGCATTGAGCTCGGCGTCCCCTTCAGCGAGATATTTCGCCGCTTCTTCCGCGTGCCGGGCAGCTTCGGTCTGTTCCCGGGTCGGCGCACTCTCGGGATCCCACGGATCGGTGCGGGCCTCGATAGTCTCCGGGTCGGTCAGCACCAGCCGGTAGTTCGAGTTGTCCAGGGCTTCGCGGGCAGGCGCGAATTTGGCGTCCCGGGAGTACACGCGGCGCAGCAGTTCCAGCGCCTCCTCTTCGCGACCGAGGTGGCGCTGGCACATGCCCTGGGTGTAGAGGGCGATGTTCGCCGCCGGGGGCACCCGGTCGGCCTCGATGGCTTCTTCAGCGCGCCGGATCGCCTCCTCGAACACCCCGAGCGACGCCAACGCCGTCGTCGCCATGGCCGCACCGGCGGCTTTCAGTTCGGGCTGGCGCCAGGGCGTCGCCGGCGGGAACTGAGTCAGCACGTCGGGCCAGCGACGGGTGCGGAAGTACAGCACACCGCGCGCGTACCGAACCAGCTCGGCTTCGAACGGGTTCCGGGGATCGATGCCCTCGAGGAGATCGGCCGCCTCCTTGTAGCGTTTCGCTTCGGCGAGAGCGATCGCGTAGGTCGCTGCCAGCGAGTCGACGCTGGAGACCACCAGGCGCAAGAACAAACCGTCGGAGACCTGCGGCCGGAACTGCGCGTCGGTCACGCCCAGGCGCCGGATCTCCCAACCGAAGGTGGCCTTCGACGCCCACGCGCCCTGGAGCACCTCGAGGCTCTGATCACCGGCGAGCAGCCGCGCCAGCCAGCCGTCGCACATGCTGGGATCGATCGAGGTCGCGGTGGTGAACATCCGCAACGCGACCTGCGGATTGTTACTGGGCTGAAGTCCTTTGACCGAGATGCCGGACGCCAGCAGCCCAGCGACCATTGCGTTGCGTGCGTCGGTGGCGCCAGCCTGAGGGCTGGTCACCAGCGCGCCCCCGCCGGTGTTGCGGCGAGCTGTGATGCCGCGGCGCCGACGGGCACGGCCAACTGTTCCCGATACGCCAGCGAGCGGCCCGGAACTACCAGCGGCGGGCGCACCGTGGGCACCGGCAAGCTGGCCAGCACCGCCGACAGCTGACGGCCGGTCAGCCTATTGAGCCCGTTCCACACCTCCTTCGGCAGCCGAGAGGCACTGTGGTAGCGGACCCACACCGAGACATCGGCTCCACCGCGGCGAGCGACGAGCTTGACCGTGACCGCCGTTGCATTGGTCTCCGGCTGCCACAGCAGTTGCAGTGTGTCGGACGTGATGTCATTCGGCGACACCCAGAAGCTGGTCACATACTCCTTTGAGCCGGCCGGCTCTTCGTAGCGCAGACGGCGCCTGCGGGCGCTGACACGCGCCGGCTCCAGACCGGCCAGCACAGCCGCGTCGAGGTCGGCGAACTCGTCAGCCGTCACCGGCCGCGCCGTGAGCCGTCCTTCGTCCAGATCGAGCGCAAGCCGCTCGGTGGCGGCTGCCAGCGTGGCGGCTACCGAGTCACGGGCCGCCACGGCGGCGACGTTGCGCTGCGGATCCATCCTCAGCAGCAACCAGGTCCGATGGTCACCGGCCCCCGCCGATTCCGTTGCCACCGAGACGATATCGATCTCGTCGAGGCGCACGTCGAACTGGCGCAGCCGGTTGACCACCGCGTGCAGCGGCAGTCCGGCCAGCGCGGATTCCCGGGAACGGTGACGGCCGGTGGGTTCCTCGCGGGCCTCCACCGCGATCGCCGAGACCAGACGGCCCTGGTGCTCGCGGATCCCGACCACGTCGCGCCCATATCGGCGCTGATGGTTGACGGCAGGGGTGCGGCCTGCGGTCAGGGTCGCTTGGGGGTCGGCGAACCGGTCGAGCACTCGGGCGGCCAGTGCCGAGGCCAGGGTGTTTCGCCGGTAGGTGACCAGCCCGACGATCGTCACCACCAGGGCCAGGAAGACCCCTACCCAGAAGGCGATGTGGTTGGTGTCCCATGCCTGCGGCCAGTGGCTCGCCAGCGCCAGCACCGCGACGTCGATGAGGAACACCGCCGTGATGCGCGCCCAGGACAGCGTTATGCCGAATCGGCTCTGTTCTTTCATTGCTCCCTCGACGATCGTCTGAGCAGTTTCGCGCTCCCGACCACCGCGCTGAAGATCAGCAGCACAGCAGCTAGCCCGCCGGCAGCGACCCACACCGGGGTCATGTTCCGTGGCGGCGTCGGTGGCGGCATGTTCAACGGGGCCGACTTGGTCGGCAATCCCGGACCCTCGGGGACGTCCCAGGTCAGCGCGGCGACAGGATCGACCACGCCGTAACCTAACTGGTTGTCCACGCCACGCGCCGGCGGGCGGGCGGTGTGGATGAGCCGGTTGACGATTTGATGTGACGTCAGCTCGGGGTACTTCGCCCGAACCAAGGCCGCCACGCCCGACACGATTGCGGTCGCGAAGCTGGTGCCGGTGGGCGTCAGCAACGTGTTGTCCGGCCCGTCCACCGCATTCACCAGGCTGTCGTCGCGGGTCGAGAGCCCCATGACGTCAGTGCCCGGAGCGGCGATGGACACCCACGGTCCGGCCACACTCATCTTGTCCATCGGCGCGCCGGTGGAGTCGACGGAGCCGACCGTCATTACGTAGTCGCTGAACCACGCCGGGGTGACCACGGTGGTGACCCCGTTCCAGTCCCGCGGGTCGTCGGCATTCAACGGATCGAACACCGGGTTCTGTTTGCAGTCGCGGCTACTGGTGTCACCGGCGGCGGCGACGATCACCGCGTTGCGGTCGACCGCCGCGTAACGCAGCGCCGCCCCCAGATCCGCCTGGTCGAGGACGCTGCGCGCACTCATGCAGATGACGTTCGAGATGTTGATGACCTGCGCACCCAGGTTGGCGGCATGCACGACGGCGCGGGCCAACGTGCGGATGGTGTCCGACTTCTGCCGGGTCTGCGGGTCCTGTTCACCGCCGAAGGCGTCCTTGGCGGTGAAGGCACCGCTGGTCTGGCGGATCGAGATCAGCTGGACATCCGGAGCGATCCCGGAGAACGCGTCGGCCGGCCCGACTGGTGGCGGCTCTAGGGGCGCCGGAGCGGTCGGACGCCCCCGGTGGGCCGGCGCAACGTGCCGGCCGCCGGCATAGCTCGGTGCGGTAAACGCTCCCCGTCCGCGGTTAGACGCACCGGGCGCGCCGGGTGGACCGCCGCCGGGGCCACCAACTTGTGGCGGGCCGGGAGCAGCACCCGGACCCGGTGCGGGGGCGCCCGGTTGCCCGCCCGGTTGACCGCCCGAGCCGGGTTCGACCGCCGGCGGCGGGGGCGGCGGGTTGATGATGACCGTCTGCGGGGGCGGCACCGATAGGGTCACCGTCTGCGGAGGCGGCGCCGGTGGCGGCGGCTCGTTGGTGGGAACCGGCAGCGGCTTGCGTGGCGCCGGCGCGGCCGGTGCGGGACCGATAGCCGGTGCGGCGGCGATCATCGAGGCGACCAGGGTGCCGTGCGCATCGCAGTCGGACAGACCGTCGCCGCCGGCTACCACATAATCGCCACCGGGAGTCAGGTTCGGCAGCCGGGCGTGCGGGCTCACCCCGGTGTCGATGACGGCGACCTTGACGCCGGCTCCCCGGCCGAACTGCCATGCTTCGGGCAGGTTCAGCATGTCCATGTACTTGGGCTGAACCCGGAAATCAGACCCCGGCAGCACCCCAAGCTCGGTGCAGTAGGCGCTTTGCCGCATCGGCTCCGCCGGCCCCGGTGGGCTGTCCGGCGGCGGCCCGACATCAGCCGGAACGTCGGGCGGAGCGATAGCCAATGCGGACGGCGCGCCGGTGAAGCTTGCGGTGGCGACGAGGACGATGGTGGAAGCCGCTCCGGCCAGGCGGCTGCCCCACCGCGCGCCGCTACCGGTAACGGATCGCTGCATAGACGTTCATCAACCACAAGGCCAGCGGGAAGATCGGCATCAAGCAGAGGTACTCGATCCACTCCACGAACTTGCGGAACAGCGGGCTGTAAATGGTGTTCGGCACCACCGCTGCAGCGGTCAGGCCCGCGGCGGGCAGCAGGACCAGGATCGCCGCTCCCACCGCGACCGCGATCGGCGAGTGCAACTCCAGCACGTACCGTCCGATCACCGCCGCGACGATCACCACCGCAGTCACCGCCAGCGTGATCGCCTGCCAGCGGTCGATGTAGGACCGGCCCCGCAGCATCAAGAAGCCGGCGGTGAAGCCGGCCAGCAGCAGCGGCAGCCACCGCTGTCCGGTGTGCGGGTCGGACAACCCGGTGGTGCTCACGATCACCAGCACACCCAGACCAACCAGCAGGCCAGTCAGGAACGACCGTGCCCGCTCAGCACGCAGCACGACCTCGCGCACCGACGACGGTCCCTCCAGGGTGGGCGAACCGCCGCCGGACACCACGACGGTGGTCGGCAGGTCGGGTCGGGCCTCGAAGACCCAGCGACTGGTGGCAGACGGGAACACCGGCAGTCGGATGCCCGACAGCCACCGGGAGAACGCGGGCGCGCCGTGGTAAGCCAGCACGGCAACCAGCAGCATGGTCGTCAGCAGCGTCACCGCGCCGGTGCCCATCAGCATGCGCGCCAGGTAAGCGATTGTGGCGGGCAGGCTGATCGTCACCAGCGCGGTGTAGATGCCCAGCCGCCGTCCGGTGAAGCGCAGCAGCACCAGCGCGGACACACCGAGGACGCCGAAGCCCAGCACCCCGCTGGGTGCACCGACCGGTCCGGGCGGAACCGAGGCCGCCGTCACCGCCAGCGAAACCAGACCGCTCAGCAGGATCAGGTCACCGACCCGCCGCTCCGGCACGGAGTCGGCGCGCAGCAGGATCAGGGTCGCGACCGCGAACACCAGTACCGAGATGACCGCGGACAATGCAGGTGACAACCAGGAGTCACTGTGGAAGCGCCACCAGCCCAGCGCAGCACTGGCCAGCAGCACTCCGGACGCCACCATGGCCGCACCGACCTGCACCGCGACCACCGGGTCGATCGGTGCGAAGCGCTTGCCGAGGTTGGTGGCCACCGCCGTCGAAATGTGCTCGATGACCTGGGAGCGGTGCTCGGTGTCCTCGAGGAACCTGAGCCACAGCCGGTCACCGTCGTAGATGTCCTGCTCGGTCAGCGATTGGGTGGCGCGCAGCGGAGTGCCGTCGACCAGGCAGAGTGCCCACCGGCCGCGTCCGTGCGCCTCCAGCACGGCCAAACCGAGTTCCCGCAGCCGGCTGTTGACGACTTTGAGCAGCGGGTCGATCATCACCGACACCGGGGCGGCGGCGTCGAGCAGGACGCCGATCTGCACGCCTTCGCCGGCGATGATGCTGACGACGGCCGCCCGAGAAGTCGATACGGCCTCGGATCCGGGCTGCGGCGCCTCGACTACCGCGGTCACTGTGTCACCACCTCAGGTGTACTGCGTCCGATCAATTCGGTGTCCATGTGCCTCGCCTCGCAATTGGGGAATTCTGCTGTGGGGGAAGTCTCGGGCCCAATTCTAGGGCAATATTTGCTGCTCGCATCTTGAGCGACAGTTTCATTCGAAGCCGTGTTGTGTCTGCATTCCGCCACGAACTGTTAAACTCGTCGGTGAGTTTTCCACTCCCCGTAGGGCAGTGTGTCTAATACCGTCTTGATCCCTACTTGAACCAGTTGCGGTGTAGCCGGACAGATCGCCAGCCAGGTCTCCCCTGAACCCGCTGTCCGCGCTTGCTGGTACATCGCGATGCGGCCACCGGATCCGTCTTTGAGCGAGAGCACCGACGCGCTCGGGCCTTTCGCGTCGTCGCGATACTGGCGCGCGTAAACAGCCGCTTCGGCCTGCGGGTCGGCCAACGCCTGGCCGAGCGCGGCGACGGTGGCGGCGCTGATGCCCAATCGGCGCAGATCGCCGCCGGAGAAGACATTGAAGCCGGCGCTCTGCCACGCTTTGGTGGCTTCCAGCATGTCGTCCAGCGGCACGTTGACGGCATTGATCTGGGCCGGGTCTGCGTGGTGAATCGATTCCAGTCCGTCGAAGACCAGGGACGCGATGGAGGCTGAATCGGTGACCGCCACGTCGTCGACCGTGATCTCGTTGCCGACGCGGACCGCAGAGACCCAGTGCACGCCGCGGCGGGCCAGCACCACCCGAAACTCGTTCTCGGGAATGTCGCGGGAGCCGACACTCTGGTCTTCTTCCTCGTCGGGAACGCCGTAGCGCAGCTTTCCCCGCGACAGCAAGGCGATGACCTCGAGGTCGGGCGCCGCGAGCACCCGCATCCGGGCTGCAATTTGCTCGTTGACTTCTTCATCGACGACGATGCCCTGCTCGCGCATTACCGTCATGCCGGGATGCTGGTAAAGCCAGTCACTGGAATCGGTGGCCACGAATGGCCGGCAGCGCAGTTCCGGTGCCACGTGGCGGATATCCAGCAACGCCTGCAGCATCCAGAAGCCTTCGACGTTGACCGTGACGTCAGTGCGGGTCTGTTGATCCATTACCAATTCTCGTAATCAGTTAGGGAAAGCACATACCGCAGGACGCGGTAGCACACCATTCACTCTAGGTGTGCTACCGCGCCTGGGGTAGGTGTCAGACCCAGCTGCCGCCGACGGCGCTGTCGGTGGCGTTCATGTTGGAGCCGGCCGACTGGACTTTTTGGCCGTGGGAGTTGGCCTGCTCGTAGATGACCTGGAAGTTGCGGCCCAGCTGGGTGATGAACTCCTGGCAGGCCACCGAACCGGCGCCGCCCCAGAAGTCACCGGCAGCCAGCACATCGCGCACGATGGCCTGGTGCTCGGCCTCCAGCGAAGCGGCCTGGGCGCGGATCATGGCGCCGTGCGAGTCGACGTCACCGAACTGGTAGGAAATGCTCATGGCGTAATAGTTCCTTTCGAATGGAAGTCAGATAGTCAGGGTCAGACGGTGATCAGCTGCGCAGGAGCTGCTGGGAGGCCTGCTCTTGCTGCTCGTAGTTGTTGGCGTCGCGCACCAGTCCGTCGCGCACCCCGTGGAGCATGTTGACGATGTTGCGGAACGCCTGGTTCATCTGGCCCATGGTGTCGTAGGAGGTGGCCTGAGCCGTACCGCTCCAGCCCGCACCGGCGATGTTGACCGACGACGCCCACATCTTGCGGGCCTCGTCTTCGACGGTTTGAGCGTGCACATCGAACCGACCCGCCATATCGCGCATCGAGTTCGGGTCAGTCATAAAACGTGAAGGCATTGCTTGTTCTCCTCAGTTAGAAACGAACGGATGTAATTGGACACGTAGTGGCCGGACCGGTTACACGGTTGACGTATCCGCCGACCTGAAACACCTGGATGCTCCCCCCCTTCCCCTTAACCGGCGGCCACCGGGCGTTGCACCACAGTGGGACGGACATCGAATCTGGCAGTCTGAACCATCGGGCTGGACTCGCGGCCGAACAGCGTAGAAAGCGGCGGCGGGACCAGTGACGGATTGGCTGCCGCGACGGCCGGGACAGCGTTGGCGCCGGTGCTGGGCAGGACCGAAGAGACTTGAGAGAACTGGCTGAAAGCGGGCGCGGCGGTGGTCCAGTTCTGCGGAACCGACAGCACCCCCAGCGTCGCCGCCCGGCCGACGCTGGCGTTCATGGCGGCGTTTCCGACCGACCCGATCGCTCCGGAGCTGACGCCACTGGGCAGCGCCGATCCCCAGATCGGCAGCTGACTCGAGAAAGCGCCGGCCGCCGGCGACATCGAGTTCATCAGCGTGTTCGCCGAGCTCAGCATCGACAGGCCGGTCGTGCCCATGGTGGCAGACGATCCGGTGCCCGACGCCATGCCCGAGGCAGAGGTGAGAGCTGCCGTCGACGACGTCACACCCGACAGGGAGGACACCGTAGTCGTAGAGGAGGTGGTCGATGCAGTGGCCGTCCCGGCGGAAGATGCCACCCCCGTGACCGAATTGGACGCGACCGCAGAGGTCAGCGGAGCTGAACTGGTGGACAGCGCCGAAGTCAGCGGTGAAATGGCCTGGGCACTCGAACCGCCCGACGTGCTGGCTACCTGCGCGAGCGCGGTGGCCTGGCCCGCCGTTGCGGTGTCTGAAGTGGTGGGCGGCGGAGGTGGGAAGGGCGAGAAAGTCGAGGCAGTTGCCGCCAGGCCCTGGTAGCCGTACATCGCCGCGGCGTCCTGCGCCCACATCTCCGCGTACAGCGCCTCGGTCGCCATGATCGCCGGCGTGTTCTGCCCGAAGAAATTCGTCGCGATCAAGGCCGCCAGCAGAGCGCGGTTGGCGGCGATCACCGACGGTGGCACTGTCAGGGCGAAGGCCGTCTCGTAGGCGGCCGCCGCAGCCTTGGCCTGGGCGCCCGTCGTCTCTGCCAATCCCGCCGTGGTGCTCAGCCAGGAAACATAGGGCGCTGCCGCTGCGGCCATCGAGTTCGACGACGGTCCCAGCCAGGAACTGCCCACGTCCGCAACCAGCGAACCGTAGGACGACGCCGTCGCGTACAGCGTCGCGGCCAGCTCGTCCCAGGCCGCCGCAGCGGCCAGCATGGGTCCCGACCCGGGACCGGTGTACATCAGCCCGGAGTTGATTTCCGGGCATAGCGCTGCGAAATCCACCTCTACAAACCTTCTGGCCTAATACCGCTGATGGTTCCCAGTAAGTACTCAGCCGGCAGCGCTGGCGTTTGCGGCCTCCGTGGCCGCATACGAGCCGGCACTCGTGCCGAGGGTATTGACGAACATCTCGCGAATGGCTGCGGCCTGCGCGCTCACGGCCTGATACATCTGTGCGTGAGCGGCGAACTGCGCGGCCGTCAGGGCCGACACCTCGTCGGCGGCCGCCGGGGCGACCCCCGTCGTTGGGGCCGCCGCAGCCGCGGTTTGACTACTGATCGACGCGCCGATCCCCTGCAAGGCTCCGGCGGCCGAAGTCAACGCTTCCGGCTGTGTGGTCACGAACGACATTTGATTTTCCTCCTCGAAGCTGCGCTTCCGTGGAAAGCGTAGATGCCCGTTTCGGGCTCTGCCGCCCACGACAGCATGTGTTGGCAACTGTTCACCAACCGGCAACAACCGTTCATCTGAGGTAACAACGCGGTAACCTCGCTACGACGATTTGGGTTGGAGGACCGCTGTCCTCCAGGCTGCCGAAGGCCGTGTCACCTGCGTAAACCCCGTCTGTTCGATGATAGCGACGCGCGGCAGCCAACGGCTGCCGCTGAGGACATCGTCCTCTTTGAAACGGGTCCTCACAAGCGACTGCGTCTTCGCTCAGTTAAATTTCAGCTGAGCCGATCTCAGACGATCGCAGGCGCTGCCCCGACGGTTCAGCGCAGCCGCAGCGGCAACGTTCTGAGCGCGAACGTCTTCGACGGGAACGCGATCTCCGGCGTGTAGTCGGGCGCTAGTTCGACGTGCGGGATCCGGTTGAGCCACTCGTCGACGATCACGGTGAGCTCCATCCGGGCCAGATTCGAGCCCAGGCACCGGTGTGGCCCGCCACCGAACCCCCAGTGCCGGTGAATCTTTCCGTCCAGAACTAGATCGTCGGTGGACACCTCGTCGCTCCCGTCCCGGTTGACCGCGGCCATACACAGTCGCACCGGCGATCCGGCGGGCAGCACCATGCCACCGACGTTGACGGCCGCGGTGGTGATTCGGGGCGCTACCGGCGCAGACGGCTCGAGGCGCACGATCTCTTCGACGAAGACCCGGATCTCCCTGGGATGGTTGCGCAGCGCATCGCGCAGCTGCGGTCTGCGGGCCAACTCGAGTAGTGAGAAACCGATGGCTGCCGTGACGGTGTCCAGGCCTGCCAGGATGAGCAGGTGGCTCATCCCGAGAAGCTCGATGTCGGTGAAGTTTCCGTCGCCGGTCATCACCTGCGACAACATGTCTGAGCCCGGCTGCTCTCGGCGCTGCCTGATCGCCTCGGCGAGGTAGTCGTACAACGCCTGGCCGGCGGCAACGTCTTCTCGGGTGTGAAACGGCTTGTCGCTGACGACGGCGTTTTTCCAGGCAATCAGGCGGTCGCGGTCCTCCAGCGGCAAACCGTAGAGGTCCAGGAAAACCTGAAACGGGTAGAGCGCGGCAAGGTCCGCCATCGCGTCGCAGTCGCCCCGGCCGGCGATGGCGTCGATCATGTCCGCGGCGTGCCGGCGCAGCACCGGCAACGACTTGCTCAGCCCGTGTGGGCTGAAGTACGGCTGCAGGATCCGGCGGTAGCGGGTGTGCTCTGGCGGATCGAAAGCCAGCGGGAGAACCGGGAAAGGGCTGTTCGGCGGCTGCAGGGCCAACCGGGACGAGAAGACTTTCGGGTTGCGCAGCGCAGGCAGCACATCTTCGCGTCGCGTCAGGTAGTACCAGCCATTCATGAACACCACCGGACCCGCGTCGCGCAGCGTCTTCCAGCCCAGCCCGCGGTCGGTACCCAGCGGCAGGGTGGAGAACTCCAGTCGCGGCAGGTGAAACGCGCGGGTGTATCCGTCGTCGAGGGTGCTCACCCGCTGCTGTCTCCCGTTGCCCCAAGAGGTCCGCGCCGACCGTCGACGTCTGACGTCATGTCGCCCACATCGTAAGTGCCGCATGGCACCGTTTGGGCCCGCGCTGAATCTCCTAGGCTTGAGGTGGCCGCTGAGCGACAACCCGACTGACGTCGACGAAGGATACCGATGAAGGTTCGTCTCGACCAACCGAGATGTGTGGGACACGCGCAGTGCTACGCAGTCGACCCGCAGCTGTTCCCGATCGACGATGCCGGCTATTCCGTTCTTGAAGAGCGAGAGGTACAGCCCAGGGACGTCCAGCTCACCCGCGACGCGGTGGCTTCCTGCCCGGAAATGGCGCTCATTCTCGACGAAGAGCGATGTCTTGACGAAGACTGACGCCGCCGGTGTCCGCGGCTAACCCGGGTTCAGTCGGTCGTTCCGAATCGGCCCCGTAGTCCTTCCAGCATGCGGCGAACTTCGTCGATGGCTGCACGGAGGCGGGCGAGTTCGCGATCCTCTTGAGCGGGGCCGGACGCTGCGCGTTCCGCCGGTCCGCCCAGCCGGCTCGCCAGCCCGGTCAGACGCACCAGCTCGTCATGCAGAGTGGACTTGAAGATATGTGCCTGGGCCAGTTCAGCCGGCTTGACCGAGCGGTTCGGTGTTCCTGAGATGCCGCCGTTGCTTTGGCCGTGTCGGGGAAGAAAGTCGGGCACGTGGTAGCGGTGCAGCGCCGCCGACGGCTCCGCCTCGGCGGGCTGTGCATATAGCTCGACGCGAAGAGCAGATTCGGCGACGCGGACCATAGCGACTCCTCACCCCGACACAAACCCTGCCTGGAAAAGCCTCGCTTAGAAAAGCTACTCGCGTTCACCGAAATGTCGCCGAGTCGCGGAAAGTTACGCCGGATGTTCATCTTCGGTCAACGAAGTTGTCACGCCGAAGGTGTGCTGTTCACGCCCAGCCGAACGACTGGCGGAAGCAGCGAGCACCTGACCGGGAAATGGTCAGGCGCCCGCTCTCGAGAAAGCGCCTGCTGCTACCCGGCGAACGGCGGGCGACCCATCACAGTGGGCTTGAAACCGTAACGGGGTCCCGCGCCGCCCCCGCCGAAGCCGGGAACACCGGACAGCGGCATACCCCCCAGCAGGTTTCCGGCACCGGCGCCCTCCGGGGCACCGCTGATGCTGGTGACCGGCAGTGGCGCATTAGTGGCAGCCGTGGCCGGAGCCGTGGCCGCCGACCAGCCCGGCGGCACCGAAAGCCCACCGACCGGGGCACCCGCGCCCACCCCAGCCGACACCGCCGACGCACCACCAGCGGCGCCACCGCCGACGCCGCCGCCCAAGGCGGCGCCGAGGCCACCGAGGCCGCCGGCCGCAGCCGGGGCGGCAGCCGCCGGCGCGGCGCCGCCCAGCAACCCGAGGGTTTTACTCGCCTGAACGAAGTTGTTCGCCATACCGATGGAGAAGTACGGCAAACCCTCGGTGTTGTAGAGCACACTTGCTATCGGCGAGTAGTCGCTGGCGAACGCGTTGAGGCTGGTCGGCAACGTACTCGTCCCGAAGAGCAGCTGGAACAAGCCGGTCGGGTCGGTGACGGCCGTCGAACCAGAGTTGACGTAGTTCGGTGTGGTGAGCGCCGTAAAGTACTTCTGCAGCCCGGTGATCAATTGCTGAATCGTCGATGTCGATGTAGCGGCCGGGCTGGCGGCAGCCTGGGCCGTCGCGGTGGTCTGCAGGGCCTGCCCGGCGGGATTAGTGATCGCCGTCGGAGACGCGAAGTTGGCCACCTTGGACGCCGCCGCAGATTGGTTGGCGTACTGGTACATCATCGCGGCGTCCTGCGCCCAGAACTCGCTGTACTGCTGCTCGAGTTGGGCGATGAGGTTGCTGTTCTGACCCAAGACGTTGGTCTGCAGAGCCTGGGTCAGCTCGGCGCGGTTAGCCGCGATCAGAGGCGGTGGCACCGTCGCCGCGAACGCCTGCTCGTAGGCGGCTGCCGCCGCCCTGGCCTGCGTCGCGGCCGTCTCAGCTTGGGCTGCGGTGTTGCCCATCCACTGCACGTACGGCTGCACCGCGCTTGCCATCGTGGAGGATGACTGGCCCAGCCACTCTTCACTGGCCAACCGGGTGACCACCGTGTCGTAATCGGCTGCGGCCGAGCTCAGTTCCGCGGACAGGGAGTTCCAAGCCGACGCTGCGGCCTGGAGCGACGTTGACCCGGAACCGGCGTACATCAACGCCGAGGTGACATCCGGCGGTATTCCGCCATAATCGACCACGGAAATCCTCCTAGCCGGCGGCGGCCGCGTTGGCGGCCTCGGCGGCTGCGTACGAACCGGCGCTCATTCCCAGGGTGTTCACGAACGATTCGTGAATCGCCGCGGCCTGCGCGCTGATTGACTGATACAACTGGGCGTGCGCCACGAATTGCGCAGCGGTCAGCGCTGAAACCTCGTCGGCGGCTGCGGGGACTACCCCGGTCGTGGGAGCCGCGGCCGCCGCGTTCTGTGCGGACACCGCTGAGCCGATACCGGTGAGTGTGCCGGCGGCCGCGGTGAGCAGCTCGGGCTGCGTGGTCACGAACGACATGTCGTCTTCCTCCTGTGATTGCCTATGTCTCAACAACCTTCGTGCGGTCGTCGTTATGAGGGTAGATGCCCAATGGAAGCCAAATCTTCTACGGCGCGAACTATTCACTCCTCGCTGAACTTTGTTCATCGACGGCTATAGTGCGTTCATTCTCCGTTGCCTTGCCGTCCCCGGTTGTTAACCTTTCACCTGCGTAAACGGCTCGCCGCCCGAAAGCCGGGTGTGAACCGCTGGTGGGTAGTAGATGAAATCACGTCGCAAATAACTTTCCGGTGAATGTGCCATTCCCCGGCCTTGACCCGACGCCGATTACCGGTCAATGCCAGAATGGTTGGCGGTCGAGTGTCCTCGTGCCTAGCCGGTGATGGGTGAGCGGGGCATGACGGTGTGGCGGAAGCCGTATTTGTGCACGAAGCCGCTGGCGGCTCGTCGGCCGGTGAGGCCGCTGTTCAATGGGATGCCGCGCAGGAGGCCGTTGGCGCCGGGTTGGGGTCCGGCGCTGATGGTGGTGATCGCGGCTGGACCGGTGGTGGTCGGGGCGGTCGGAGTCGGGGTGGCTTGCCAGCCGGTGGGCACCGAGAGCCGCCCGATAGTGCCGGCTTGGCCGACGCTGGCCGATACCGGTCCGCCGCCGACCCCGCTGAACGGGCCGGGCCCCCACCCGCCGGGGGCCAGCACCGAGCTACCACCGGAGCCCGCGCCACTGGGTGTGCCCGGTATCAGCTGCTGGCCGATCGAGACGTTGAACTGGCCAAGACCCAGCGGAAAGTAGGCGGTATCGCCCACGATTCGGCTCGCCACATTGCGGTTGGAGACGGTCACCCCTTGCAACTGGGTGATGAAGTAGTTCAGATAGTCCTGCAGCGTGGTCGGAGTTGTCGTCGCCGCTGTGCCCGTCGTCGTGCCCGTCGTGGTCGTCGACGCCGCTGACGACGAGAGCGACTGCAGCGCTTGGGTGACCGCTGAGGACGCCGAGCTCGACGAGGCGTTGGCGGCCGCGGCGGGCTGCGCGCCGGCTTTGGTGGTCGCCGGCGGGTTGGCGAACGGGGTGACGTCAGAGGCCAACGCCGAAGCGCCGGCGTAGCCGTACATCGCCGCGGCGTCTTGGGCCCACATCTCGCTGTATTGGCCTTCAGTGGCCGCGATCGCCGGGCTGTTTTGACCGAAGAAGTTGGTGGCCTGCAGCTGAGTGAGCTGCAGGCGATTGGCCGCGATAACCGGCGGGGGCACCGTCGCGGCGAACGCGGTCTCATAGGCGCCGACCGCCGAGCGCACCTGGGTGGCGGTCTGCTCGGCCTGAGCAGCGGTGCTGCTCATCCAGGCCACATAGGGCGATGCGGCCGCTGCCGCTGAGGCGGAGGCCGGACCCAGCCACTCCTCGCTCGTCAACCCCGTGATCACCGAGTCATAGGCCGCAGCCGCCGACCCCAACTCAGCAGCCAACGAGTCCCAAGCCGTCGCGGCGGCCAGCATCGGGTTTGGACCCGCACCCAAATACATCCGACCCGAGTTGACCTCCGGCGGAAACGCCCCGAAATCCAACCCCGCCCTCCTCCCAGGTCAACGGCTCGGTCGCCGTCAGCAAGGCTAATTGGTCCGGTGACAGACACCGCGGCGACAATGGGCGCCGGTTTGACAGCGGTGTGCCAGCAGCCGGTTGGAAGCGCCGCAACGCTCCCGGCCCGCCCTTCAGCTAAGCGTTGCTACCTGCGCCGAAGCGCAGTGCTACGTTCTCCGGGCACCCGACGGCCAGCCGGTTATGAGGGCTGCCAGAGATAAAATCGGCGCGCAAATAACCGGGCGTTGGCGCTCGAGTGTCCGTCGTGCCTAGCCGGTGATGGGTGAGCGGGGCATGACGGTGTGGCGGAAGCCGTATTTGTGCACGAAGCCGCTGGCGGCTCGTCGGCCGGTGAGGCCGCTGTTCAATGGGATGCCGCGCAGGAGGCCGTTGGCGCCGGGTTGGGGTCCGGCGCTGATGGTGGTGATCGCGGCTGGACCGGTGGTGGTCGGGGCGGTCGGAGTCGGGGTGGCTTGCCAGCCGGTGGGCACCGAGAGCCGCCCGATAGTGCCGGCTTGGCCGACGCTGGCCGATACCGGTCCGCCGCCGACCCCGCTGAACGGGCCGGGCCCCCACCCGCCGGGGGCCAGCACCGAGCTACCACCGGAGCCCGCGCCACTGGGTGTGCCCGGTATCAGCTGCTGGCCGATCGAGACGTTGAACTGGCCAAGACCCAGCGGAAAGTAGCCGGCATCGCCCACGATTCGGCTCGCCACATTGCGGTTGGAGACGGTCACCCCTTGCAACTGGGTGATGAAGTAGTTCAGATAGTCCTGCAGCGTGGTCGGAGTTGTCGTCGCCGCTGTGCCCGTCGTCGTGCCCGTCGTGGTCGTCGACGCCGCTGACGACGAGAGCGACTGCAGCGCTTGGGTGACCGCTGAGGACGCCGAGCTCGACGAGGCGTTGGCGGCCGCGGCGGGCTGCGCGCCGGCTTTGGTGGTCGCCGGCGGGTTGGCGAACGGGGTGACGTCAGAGGCCAACGCCGAAGCGCCGGCGTAGCCGTACATCGCCGCGGCGTCTTGGGCCCACATCTCGCTGTATTGGCCTTCAGTGGCCGCGATCGCCGGGCTGTTTTGACCGAAGAAGTTGGTGGCCTGCAGCTGAGTGAGCTGCAGGCGATTGGCCGCGATAACCGGCGGGGGCACCGTCGCGGCGAACGCGGTCTCATAGGCGCCGACCGCCGAGCGCACCTGGGTGGCGGTCTGCTCGGCCTGAGCAGCGGTGCTGCTCATCCAGGCCACATAGGGCGATGCGGCCGCTGCCGCTGAGGCGGAGGCCGGACCCAGCCACTCCTCGCTCGTCAACCCCGTGATCACCGAGTCATAGGCCGCAGCCGCCGACCCCAACTCAGCAGCCAACGAGTCCCAAGCCGTCGCGGCGGCCAGCATCGGGTTTGGACCCGCACCCAAATACATCCGACCCGAGTTGACCTCCGGCGGAAACGCCCCGAAATCCAACCCCGCCCTCCTCCAACTGACTTCTGCTCACTACGAGGCTAAAGCCACCAGACGGCGAACATCGAGCTGGACACGGAACAATTCACGCCCGAGTCATCACTGTTCATACCGCGACAACCTGCGTTAATCCGCTGTTGGGGACCTCGTAGAGTGGTGTTTCCATACGCTGGCGGCAAGAAAGCCGGGCACATATCAGGCGACTGAAACGCACGGAGGACCCGGTCGTCCGGGCCCTCCGTCCGCCAGGGAGTTGCAGGCGATTATCGCCGCAGATCCGTCGCCGCCACTTGCACGAAGATGCCGGTGTCTTCGGCCATCAGCAGACCGCGACCGCGAGGCAGCGGACCACCCTTCATCTTGCCGCGGATGAAGCCCTCGTCCGGGTCGGCGTCCATTACCAGCAACGGTGCGTTGGCCTGGTGCAGCGCCCGCAGCATCGGGTCGCTACCCGCGGAGGACCACCCACCGAAGGTGCGGGTGATCAGCACGTGCAGTCCGACATCGGCTGCCCTGGTGACCCAGGGAGCCGCCTTGTGCAGCGGTGAGTCGAAGCCGGGCGGCAGCTGCTGCACGTCGTCGATGATCAGGAAGATCTCCGGACCGCTCCACCACGACCGCGCCAACAGCTCTTCCGCGGACAAGCCGGGCGGCGGCTCGCGGCGGCTGAGCACCTGCGCCAGCTCGTCCATCATCGCCGAGACGCCGTCGAGGTTGTAGGCGAACCTCTGCACGTAGTCCGAGCCCAGCACGGTGAGCAGCTGACGACGCGGGTCGGCCAGCCACACCTGCGCCGACGGCCGCGACGTCGGAGGCGCACTGCTGGCCCCCGGCGCATAGATCCGGCCGATCTCGGACATGATGGTCGCCAGCGTCGTGGTGCGTCCACACTCCCGCCGGCCGGTCACCATGAGGTGCGCGTTCTCGGCGAAGTTGAGGTACACCGGCTGCAGGTCCAGCTCGGAGATCGCGTAGGCGATACCACCGGCACCGACACCCTGGCGACGATCGTTGGCGGCGATGGCACGCACCTGGTCCAGGCCGAACCGCGCCGGCAGCCGGCGCACCGGACGGGCCTGACCGACCGCGATCTGCCGGACCGCCTGGACCACACTTTCCGACTCGAACACCGAGTTCGAAGTGATGTCCAACGCGGGCCGCGCGATCAGCGTGTGCAGACCCGACTGCGGGTCGCTTTCCAGGCGGACGTAGTTGACCGCGACCATGCCGCGACCGGGCTTGACCGGAACGTCCTTGGCGAACCGCGACCGGACCAGTTTGGCGTCTTCCACCGCGGCCAGCCGCAACTCCACCCGGGAACCGAAGCCACTGCGCACCGGGGGCCGCAGCTCGGACTCGCGGTCGGCGGTGACGACGACGTGCACCCCGAACGATGGACCCTGGTTGATGATCACGTTGACCTGTTCGATGAGGACCTCGTTCTCCTCAGCCAGCGCCCGGTAGTTGTCGATGACCAGATACACGTCACCGAACCCGTCGTCGGGCACCCGGCCGGCTTCACCGCCGAACTTGCGCCGCCGGAACACCTCCATCGACGGGACGTCGTATTCCAGGAAGGTGCGTTTGCGCTCCCGGACCAGTCCGAGGACCTCGGCGATCGTGCGCCGGACGCTGTAGGGATCGGTCGGCCCGACGACACTGCCCACGTGCGGCAAGCCGGCCACCGTGGTGAGGCTGGTGCCGCTGTAGGCCAGGCAGTAGAACTGCACCTGCTCAGGGGTATGCGTGAGTGCCGCCGAGCAGATCAGCGTCTGCAATGCGGTGGTCTTACCGGCACCACCGGCGCCCAGGATCAACACGTTCGAGCCGGGCCCGGAGGTGTTGACCGTCCAGGGCGGCTGGTCGTGCTTGAACGGGCGGTCGATGACGCCGATCGGGAATATCAGGTTGCGAGCCGATCCGTACGCCTCCTGCCACGGGCGGCCGAGGAAACGGTTGACCAGGTCGTCGATCGCGACGGGCACGTCCAGCGGCGGCTGCCATAACCGGTAGGGCTCGAAGTCGATGCGGCGCAACTGGTCGATGATCACCGTACCGACCTTGGGCGTCCGGACTCCGGTGTCTTCCTCAGCCGGCTCGTCCCGGTCGGCCGGCCGGTCGCCGTTGACCTCGCCGTCCAGACCGTTCGTCGACACCTCGCCGTTGGTGGCGCCACCGCCGTGGCTGACCTCGAGCGGCGTGAACGCGTTGGTGAACAGTTGCGGGCGGATGTAATCGATGGAGTGGGTAAGCGGCCTGGCGTCGTCGTCGAGCGAGACACCGCGCTTGTAATCGCGCCACATGAACTCAGCCTGGAACCGGACGATCTCGTCGAGGCTCTTCCGGAAGTAGCCGAGACCGGCCTGAGCCGGCAGGTTCACTGCGTTCGGGACACCGGCGGCCTGCGCCGCCCCGGCGGTGCGGGCTTTCAGCACCAGCCGGTAACCCATGTTCTCCATGAGCTTCTCGGCCCGGCTCTCGATGGTCTGCGAGGCCATCATCAGGTGAATCCAGTAGGCGCGGCCCTGGCGGCCGATCGAGTCGAGCACATCCACCGCGGTCGGCATGATGCGGAACCACTCGTAGAACTCGTCGATCACGACCACCAGCATCGGCAGCGGCGGGATGTCCTGACCGCGGGCCCGCATGCGGGACCGCATGTCGTTGTACTCTTTCGCGTCGTCTACTCCGGCGCTGAAGCAGATCTCCTTACGCCGGGCGATCTCGCCCCACAGGGCGTCCAGGAAGCGCTCCATCAGGGCCTGGTCGTCTTCGAGGTCGGTGATGATCCGCGAAACGTGCGGTGTCCCCTCGAACGGCTTGACCGCCGATCCACCCTTGAGGTCGGCCAGCACGAACTGCAGCTCCTCGGGCGGGTGGCCCAGCATGAGCGACTCGATGACGGTACGGACGAGCGTCGACTTACCCGAACCGGTGGTGCCCGACATGACGCCGTGCGGACCGTCGCCGCCTTCGTCGAGGGACTTCATGTCCAGAAACAGCAGCTCGCCGTTGTCGGAGCGGTTGCCGAACGGAATGCGCAACCGCGAGCGGCCCAGCGAGTCGTGCCGCGAATTCCACAGCTCGGCGAAGTTGATCTCTGCCGGGTTGCCGACCCCGTAATAGGACAGGATGTCGCGGGCGCCGATGTGCACGACGCGCTGCCCGATCTCCTCATAGGCCTCGGCGAGGCGCCAGTGCGCAAGGCCCTGGGCGAACTGTTCGGCGTCGAATTCGCTCAGCCGGTCGGCAAGTGCGAAGAACCAGGCGTTCTCGTCGATGACCATCCAGGTGTCGCGGTCGCGGGGCAGCGTCTCCATGATGCCGTTGCTGTCGGTGAAACGCAGCACCCGCTGCGGTGAAGTCGTCCACACCGGAGCACCGGTCAGGTCGAAGAACGTCACCCCGTCCACGCCTTCGGCGCTGATCACGTACTCCCACTGCGGGTCGACGATGTCGGCGATGATCAGGTGGTGCGGGGTCGGCGTCTCCGCTGACGACGTGGCATGCCGCGGGGTGAACGATCCGCGGCCGGCGAACAATTCGGCCTGCTCGGCGGCGAAATCGCGCACCGACGTGTAGACCATCCGGGCGTTGCCGGCGGCGTCGTGGCGCCGGGGGTCGCCGAAGTGCGGCAACCACTTCACCCAGTCCCACTTTTCGACGTCGGAGGTCACAACGATCATCTGCATGTGGTCCGGACCGTGGGAGAAGGCCAGTTGGCAGACGATCGCGCGCATCAGGCTCAGCACCTGGTCGCGGTCGCCGACCAGCGAATACCACGGCTCCACCAACAGCGACAGCATCTTCGGCAGGTTGTAGACGACGCTCTGATAGCGACCGAACTCCTGTAGCGCCTTACCGGTGACCGGCTCCAACTCGATGTCGGTCGGCATGTTCTGCGGCTCACCCCAGGTCACCTCGGGCCGGGTCATCCCCACCCCGACCCGGACGATGCCGAAGTTGAGGTCCTTGCCGTCGGGCTTGCGCTCCCACATCCGGGCGGACCCGACCGCGGCGGCCAACGTCGTCGGCGCCGGGTGGAACCACCGGTAGTTGTGGTCCATGCTGTCGGCCGACTCCTGCGCGGTCTCCCGCAGCATGTCCAGCATCAGCATGAACTGGGCGCGCATCGCGTCCAGCTTGGGCCGGCTCATCTGCTGTTGGCCACCAAACCGGCCGCCGAACATCATCATCCCGACACCGCCGATCATGAAGATCGGGAAGATCGCGCCGGCGCCCAGGAACGTCCGGGAGCCGCTGGCCACGGTCATACCGACCATGCCGACCAGCAGACCCACCACCAGCACGCCGACCACGACGATCCACCACGGTTTGCCCTCAGGTGGCGGAACGCTCAGCGGTGTCGGCAGAACGATGTTCTCCGGCTTGACCATCGGAGCGCGCTCCGGGGTGGGCCGGGCATATCCACGTTTCACTTCGGTACCGCCAACTCTGCTGGGTTCTTGTCTGTCGGAAGAGTGTCGTGTCGCACCAACGCGTCGGCTCGCGACAGTTCCGGGCCGGGCGCGAGCAGCCGTAACGCGACCCAGGGTGCCGGGTTGGGTTGTCCTGTCAAGCCCAGTGCCGCGCGCGCCTCACGGCCGTTGTCGACACCGAAACGAACACCGGAATCTGACAGCCACCATAGCGATTCGGCGGTGGCAGCGCCCGGGTCGTTACCGGTGTTGACGACGAAGTTGCTGAACTCCGGTCCGAAGAAGACCTTGTCCGCCTCGCGGCCGGACGGGTCGGCCTTCACCAGGGAGATCACCTTCTTCATGTCATCAGTCGCGATCGGCACCGTCGGCCCCGAGATCACCTGAACCCGTGCTCGTTCCTCACCGCTGGTCTTGGCCCACCACCAGCAGGTAGAGGGATTGTCCCGGATGTCGGTGACCTTCAGCGGGCTGTCCGGGTAGGCCGACAAGTCCAGGCCGTTGACCACCGGGAGTTTCGCCAGCGCCGCGGGTGACACGACTGCGGGTGCGCCGCCACCCGGGTTGCCCGCGTTCTGCAGGATCTGGGCAACCACGGCGGACACCGTCTGCACACCGTCGGAGAGCACCACCGAATACTGCTGCGGACCGCTGATCTGTGGCGTGGTGAACACTGTCCCCACCGGGCCCGGGGCGCCCGGGAAGCCGGCCGGAGTCCCGGCGCCCGGCAACCGAGGCACCGACAACTCGGGGCCCACCGGTATCGCGTCGAAGAGTGCGCGGCTCATCGGACGCGCCTGATTGACCTGCTCGGGCGTCAGCCCCAGCGGCAACAATACGGCCCGGTTGACCGCGTCGATCCGCGACCGCCGGCCCTGGCGGATCACCCAGGTGTCGTTCTCGTAGCGCAGCACCACGGCGTCCGAACCGGTGACCACCCGCCGCCGGCCGGACAAGTCCGGGGCTCCGTCGATAACCGTCAACGTGACCGACGCCGGCGCACCGGCGCCCGACGGTGCGGACACCGTGTCACACACCAGCCACGACGACGTCGTCGGGCTGGTAGGTGTGATCTGAGAGGGAGCGCCCGGGATGCCGACCAGCGGCCCGTGCGGCTGCTGCGCGATCTGGCTCGCCCGAACCTTGTGCGGGTTGTCGGCGCGTCCGGTGATCAGCCGGGCTGAGGCCAGGTTCAGCGCCGGGTACAGCGTGTTGCCCACCCGGACGTATAGCGCTCCGGTGTCACGGTCGGCGATGATCGGCGATTCGTTCATCTGGCCGGAGGGGCTGATGAATGAATACAGCAACGCGCCCAGGCAGATCACCAGGGCCGCCGACACGGACGCGACAACGGCCAGTGCCTGCCGGCGGCCGGGTTCGACCTCCATGCGCACGCGCCACCGGGTCAACGCCACCGCGGTCCGCCGCGCCAGGAATTGATAGCCGGTCATCTGGGTCCGGGTCGACAGACCCAGGCCGTAGCCGGACCCCCGTTTACGCTCTCCGTCAGCCACCGTTCACCGCCCCCCGACGATATGCCTGGCTGTCATCTGATATGCCGCTCACTCCGACAACGCTAAGCCAATGCCGCTGACCTCGCCACGCGGTAGCGCCGCCGTCGGTAACAGGGCGGCGGCTGCTGACAGTGGTGTGCACCACTGTGCTTTCTTTCCTCATATTTCCTCTGGACTCGTCGCGACTACCCCGAGCATCGTAACGACGGACGGCACTCTCGGCTCGTCGAGAAATTCATTCGTCACAAACCGGTCACCGGCCGGCTACCAGCGGCGCGACGCCCACCGGTCCCGGCTGTTAACTTCGGTGCCCATGGCAAGGCCTGGGCAACGACGTCCGAAGGTGGCGGTAGTGGCCCCCGTCGCCGCCGGCGTCACGAGCGATCCGCGCTGGATGGCCGGCTTCGCCCGGCATCTCGAGGCGTGCGGCTTCGAGTCGATCGTCGTCGTCGAGCACACCGTCCTGGTGACTCGGTATGACAGCGTCTATCCCTACGACCGCTCCGGCAAAGTGGAACTGCCGGCCGACTGCCCGGTGCCCGACCCGCTTGACCTGCTTGCTTTTCTGGCCGGCCACACTCAGCGACTCACATTGGCCACCGGGGTGTTGGTGCTGCCGAATCATCACCCTGTGGTGTTGGCGAAGCGGGTTGCGACCGTCGACGCGCTGTCCGGCGGGCGGCTGCGGTTGTGCGTCGGCGTGGGCTGGCTCAAAGAAGAATTGGACGCGTGCGGAGTCCCATTCGACCGCCGTGGCCGGCGCGCTGACGAACAGCTGGCGGTCATGCGTGCGCTGTGGGACGACCGCCCCGACGGAATCAGCCACCATGGCGAGTTCTTCCACTTCGACGATGCCCTGTGTTATCCCAAGCCAGTGGCGGGCAAGCATCTTCGGATCCACATCGGCGGACACAGCCGCGTGGCGGCGCGACGGGCGGGTCGGGTGGGTGACGGGTTCCAGCCGCTCGGCGTCACCGGGACCCGACTGCAAACGCTACTCACGGTGATGCGCGACGAAGCGTCCGCGGCGGGCCGCGACCCGGCCGGTCTGGAAGTCTCGCTGGGCCACCTGGTCACCAAGATCGACGCCGAACGCGCCGGGCGACTCGTCGAGCAAGGCGCCGACCGGCTGGTGCTGGCGATGCCACCGATCAACGACCTCGAGCAAGCCAAAGACACGTTATCTGCGTGCGCTCAACGTCTTTCCCTGGCGCCGTGACGCTATCGGCAAGCGATCGCAGCACACTGCGTGACCTGGTGCACCGGTATGCCGCCGGCGTCGATGATCGGCAATTCGCCGAGGTCGCAGCGCTGTTCGCAGCGGACGCCGAACTGCTCCTGCCGGAGCCGCCGGACGCCCTCGAGCCCGTCCGGCGGCACAGCGGGCACCTCGCGGTCCGGGCCGCGATCGCCGCGGTCGCTGCCGTGGTGCGCACCGAGCACGCGATCGTCGGCGAGGTGTACGACGCCGGGCCGCGGCCGCACACGGCGTCGGGACGCATAGCCTGCATCGCGCACCACTGGACGGAGCGCGCGGACGCCTTGACCGACGTGGTGTGGCATCTGCGCTACGACGACGAATACCAGCTGACCGAGGACGGCTGGCGGTTCCGCCGCCGCGCCTTGACGGTCAACGCCGTCGAGACCCGCCCGGTACGCCGGGTCCGGCCTGCCGATCACGGGTGACCCCTGCCGGCCACCCACGTCCGTACACTACGAGGAGAAGCTTGCGCCAGCAGCGTTGCTGGACCCGGTGATCCAGTGCCACGCGGTGATTCCCGGAGGAGGATCGCATGCTCAAACCACGCCGATTCGAATGTGAATACGACCCGGGCCCAGTCCAGGTGCAGGCCCGCAAAGTGCACTTCGACATGTCGGACGTCCCGTTGCACTGGATTCCGGGGCACCCGGTCGCCTCACACATCATCAGCGTGCTCAACATCTTGCTGCCCAGCGTCGAACGATGGTTCGTCGCAACGCTCAACGAGGCGTTGCCCCTGATCAAAGATCCGAAATTGGCTGACGACGTGCGCGGCTTCATCGGTCAGGAGGCGACGCACGCCGATGTGCACGAGCACGCCTTGCAGGACTTCATGGTGGCCCGCGGCGTCGATCCCACACCGCTGCTCGATCAGGTCGAGTTCTTCTTCTCCACCACCCTGGCGCCGACGACATCCACCGACCCCAGGCGGCGGCTCAATCACCTCTATGACCGGTTGTGGCTGATCGCCGCGTTTGAGCACTACACCGCGGTGCTCGGTGACTTCGCGCTGAACAGCGCTTGGGACGACTACGGCGCACACCCCGCCATGGTCGACCTGTTCCGCTGGCACGGCGCCGAGGAGGTGGAACACCGCTGTGTCGCGCACGACGTCGCCGTCTACTTCCACAACAGTTACCTCGACCGGATCCGTTCGATGCTGGTGGCGGTGGTCCTGCTCGGCGTCTTCTTCGAACGCGCCGCCTGGTACCTGGTCAAAAGCGATCCGGCGTGCGACTTCGGGTGGTGGAAGATGCAGCAGCTGCTGAACGAGGACTGCGGTAAACGGCTGATCCCCTCGCTGGTGAAGCTGTTCGGCACCAACACCTTCACCTATTTCCGGCCTGGGTTTTCGCCAGAGAAGATGGGTTCGACCGCACAGGCCGTCGCCTACCTCGCCAGTTCGCCGGCTGCCCGCGCGGCTCACCTGTAGAGGTGGCGTTCGCCCGATACCGGCAGACGCCGCCGAGCGTCTTCGGCCGCAGTCGACACGATGTGCTGGTCGCCTTGGCGAACACGGCCGTGTCGGGGTTACTGGGGTTGTCCGGCGCAGTACGTCGCCCGAAGGCGCCGGCCGAGTGCGACAGCAGTATCCGCCTCACCGTGGTGGACCGCCGCGTCGTCGCGCGTGACGAGGACGTCGTCGCGCTGACTTTGACCGGTGACGGTGCGCCGCTGCCGTCCTGGCATCCCGGCGCTCACCTCGACATCCGACTGCCCAGTGGCCGGCTGCGCCAGTACTCGTTGTGCGGTGACCCCACCCGGCGGGACACCTACCGCATCGCTGTGCGCCGGATTCCCGACGGCGGTGGCGGGTCCGCGGAGATCCACGACGCGCTGGCGGTCGGCGCCACCGTCACCAGCCACGGACCGCGCAACGCTTTCCCGCTGACCTTGCCCGGCTACGGCTCCCCCACCGCGCGACTGCGGTTCGTCGCCGGGGGCATCGGCATCACCCCGATCCTTCCGATGCTCGGCTATGCCGATCGCTTCGGCGTCGACTGGTCGATGATCTACGTCGGCCGCAGCCTGGACAGCTTGCCGTTCCTTGACGAAGTGGCTCAGTTCGGCGCGCGGGTGGACATCCGCACCGACGACGAGCACGGCATCCCGGAGGCCGCTGAGTTGCTGGGCGATTGCCCGGACAACACAGCGGTGTACGCGTGCGGGCCGGCGTCCCTGCTGACCGCCGTCCGCAACCGGTTGTCCGGCCGCCACGACGTCGAACTGCACTTCGAGCGATTCGCCGCCCCGCCGGTGCTCGATGGCGAGCCGTTCGCCGTCTCGATCGCCTCGACGGGTGCCGAGGTCGCCGTGGGCGCCGAGGAAACCCTGCTGTCGGCGTTGCGGCGCAGCGGCGTCGCCGCGCCGTATTCGTGCCAGCAGGGCTTTTGCGGAACCTGCCGCGCCCGGGTGCTCAGCGGCGGCGTCGACCACCGCGACGCCCTGCTGACCGATCCGGAGCGCGCGAACGGCATGATGCTGGTCTGCATCTCCCGGGCCGCCAGCGGTCAACGGCTCACATTGGACCTGTAACTCTCAGCCGACATTCGGCAGCGGAATCCCCTCGCTGGTCCCGAACTCGGCGTCACTCTCGGTCGACAGGCCCATCGACACCAGAGTGCGCGGGAAGAACACGTCGGTCAGGTAGGCCAGCGACAGCGCCCAGCGATTGACCAACCGCGGCACCGCGTAGAGGTGATACCCGCGGGTGACGACCTTGGCCGGAAAACCGGACAGATGGATGTTGAGTGGGTTCGCCACGGCGCGATGCGGTCCGAGATCGACCACCAGACCCATGTTGCGATGCTTGTACACCCGGCTCTTGCCGTAGCCGAGGCTGGCTGCGACATTGTTAGCCAGCGTCTTGCCCTGCCGGACCGCGTGTTGGGCAGTGGGCGGTGTGATCGAACCGGACTGCGTGACGTCTGGGACAGCGGCGGCGTCACCGGCGGCGAAGACGTCGGGGTGCTCGGGCACCTGCAAGTTGGTTTGGACTGTCAACCGGCCCTGCTCGGTCGGCAACCCCAGCTTCTGGATCAGCGGCGCGGCGGTGACTCCTGTCACCCAGGCCACCGTGCGGGTCTCGACCCGCGAACCGTCGCTGAGCATCACGTGGTCGGCGTGTACTTCCTTCAGCGTCATTCCCAGTCGCACGTCGACGCCACGGCGCACCAGCACGCGCCTGGCCCGGTTACCGAGCTTCTCGCCGACTTCGGGCATGACCTGCTCGGCCAAGTCGAGGAGCAGGAATTTGACGTCATCGGCGTCGAAGCCCAGCTGCTTCGCGGCGGTGTCGGCCAGCGCCCGCAATTGCACGGTGAGCTCAGTCCCCGAATACGACGCCCCGACCACCACGACGGTGCGCCGCGCCGCGGCACTGGCGGCGTCGCTGTCCAGGGTGGCCAACTCCAGCTGCTCCAAGACATGGTCACGCAGATACAGCGCTTCGGCAACCGACTTCAAACCCCTTGCGTGCGTGCGCAACCCGGGTATGTCGAACAGGCGGGTCACCGAGCCGGGCGCGAGCACCAGACGGTCCCAGGACAGCTCGCAGGAGCGTTGCTCCAGGTTGGTGAACTGCAGGGTGTGCTGTGCCAAGTCGACGCTTTCGACTCGGCCGCGGATTTTGCGGACCCCGTTGAGGGTGCCCGCCAACGGGACGGTCACGAACCGCGCATCGATCAGCCCGCCGGCCACATCCGGCAGCAGCGGCGTGTACAGCATGTAGTCCGCCGGCGAAATGATGGTGACCTCGACGTCCGAGGCGTTTCTCCTGCGCAAGCGCCGCGCCAGCCGTCGCGCGCACTCGAACCCGGTGAACCCGCTTCCCACAATCACGACCGATGTCATCTCATCCCACTGTAGCGGTGGCCCGGCCGGAGCAACGAAAGCTGTTTTGCGCGGCCCGATTCGGGTAGACGGTCACCGTCTGCCCGCGTGGCTGACCCGATGACTCAGAGGAGTAAACGCTGATGGGAGACACCTCCCGCGATGAACACCGCACCACCCGCCCGGACGGCGAAGATCCGCTGACGGCCGGCCGGCCGGTGCCGGGCACCTTCCTGGTCGTCGCCGGCGGCACGGCGTTCGTGATCTGTCTGGTGGCGTTCGCCTGGGCGCAGGTCGGCGTGGGTGTCGCGGCTTTCGTCGTGTCACTGCTCGCGCTGGGCGCCGGCCTGGCCGCGCTGACCACGGAAGGCCGACGGGTTCGTCACATCGAGCGGGAGCGGCTCATCAGCCGCCGGCTGGTCAAGCACTGAAGCTGACCGCACCCGGGTTTGGGCGAGGGTTATCGCAGCGCGGCCAGGTTGTCGATCGACTTGCGTACGTCAGATTTCACCATCTTGGCGACGAGCCGTCCGACCGGACCGTTCATCAGACCACCGGACAGATCGGCGTCGAGGTGAAAAGTCGAGCCCGGCTGCTCGTCGGCGACGTTCATCTTCAGCGCGATGCGGATGCCGCCGCGGCCGCGTCCCTTCAGCTCGATCTCGTCCGGCTCGTCGTATCGGGTGACCGTCCAGTGGATGATGTTGCGGAAACCCTTCACTTTGATGCACGAGGCCACGCAGGTTCCCTCCTTGATCGTGGTGGGGACGTCGCTGCGCCAGCCGCCGAAGATCGTCAGCCACTCATGGAACCGGTTGAGATCTGACGCCAACTTCCACGCCGACTCGGGGTCCAGCTCCGACGATGTGGATACATCTACTTGTGCCATGTCTTGATTCAACCTTCTGTGCAGGCCGGCGGGCGCGGCACTGTTGGCCTAACTACCCGACCGGCGCGACCTAGTGGAACTGGTCGGACGTCAGCTGTCCCAGGACGATGCGACTTGTGCGGCAACGTCGATGACCTGGGCTTTCTGTGCCTCCGGCGAGTCGATTTCGCCGGCCACGTGCTGGGCGACGAACCGCCGGATTTCACCGTCGACGCCGGCGACCACCCGCAACAATTCACCGCGGATGGTGGTGGCGGCGACGTGCACCATGATGTCTGACGGCTTGGGCTTCGTCACGTCGATGATCAGCAGCAGCGGGTCGGCCGCATGCGCGGATGCGCGCAAACTGACTTCTCCGTCGACGATGAATCGCTGCTTGTCCAGACGCAGGTCGATGATCATCTCGATCTTCAGCGGAATCCGGATCGCGAAGGTGATCATCGCGTCGAGCTTTCTGGTGACCTGCGGTTGTTGGATCTTCACTTTGGCCGTGACGCGGGCCAGCCCACCCGGCCCCTGGCGCATCGGTCCCATCTCGAATTCGTTACCGGCGATTTCGCCGAAAGCCGCCGCGACGCGCTCCTCGGTGCACGCGACCTCGAAGAATTTGCGACCGAACTCTTCGTAGGTCACGTAGTTGAACGTCTGCATAAGTCCTTACCGTCTCACGTCGCCTGCTGAATCGATCGCTCACCGGTGCGCGCCGCGCCGAACGATGACCGATCCTGCGGCGTGGGGTTCTGCTCACCCCTGCGCACCTGTGGGAGAATCTATCGGTCGCACCGGCGCGACGGCGTGAGCCGAGGCCGGTCCGACCCCGGGGGCTGGCCAGAATCTGACGGGATGCTCGAAACTCGACCCGAGCCGAATTTGTTTCGAGCTGATCCGAGCCGTGTCCCGCCGTGCCGATTATCGGAGGTGTTTTCAGTTGGCGCCGAAACACGCTGAGCAGGTCCCTGAGCAGCGCATCGCCTCAGCCCGACCGCTGTTGACCAGTGCTGCCATATCGCTTTGCGCGCTGTTGGCATGGGTGGTCGTCGGCCTTGCAGTGGGCGAAGCGACGCGCTGGTCAACACCGGCCGGCGTCGCGTCGGCCCTGAGCGTGGGTCTGCTGGCCGGATTGCTGGGGGCGGCAGCTATCCGCGCGACGGCAGTCGGTCGGCTGCGCAGCCGACGTGAGGTGCTGGGCCGCGGCGCGGTCGCAGTCGCGGTCGGAGCCGTGGTCGGCGAATTCGCCGCCCTGGTGCTGTTCGCCGGCTCAGTCGACCGTCGACTCGATGAACAGGCCGCACGCCGCGCCGAGGCCGCCCCGGCGGTTGTGCAGGCGTCGGCCGACCTGAATCGGGCGCGCGGCGCCCGCAGCGGTCTCGACGACACTGTCGCGCAGGCCCGCAGACACCGGGACGGGGCTTTGATCGTCGCGCGTTGCGAGTACCACCCGTCGCCGGCTTGCCCGCAGACCCGCATCACCGGCGTGCCCGGTGCCGGTCCGGAAACCCGGACCGCCGACGAGGAGCTCGCCGACGCCCAGCACGAGCTCGACGACGCCGTGGCCGTCCGGAACCGCCGGGCGCCCGGGTTGGACGCCCAGCTGGTAAACGCCGAGACGGCGCTGGGCCAGGCCCGTCGGCAGTCGGTCGCTGACCGGGACGGCGGCTTGGGCGCGCGGTGGGTCGCGCTGCAGGAGCTGACGGTGGCCAGTCCCGCGGCACTGTTGTTGCGGCTGATCACCACCGCGTTCTGCGTGCTGCTGCACCTGCTGCCGCTGCTCCTTCGGTTGTGGCGCCGTGAGACGACGCAGGACCGGCGGGCAGCCGCCGACGCCGAGCGGGAACGCGCCGAATTGCGGGCCGACACGGCGATCGCCGTCAAGCGTGCCGAGGTGCGGGCGGCCGCCGAAGCGTTGTGGGCCGAGCACCAACTCGCCGCGGCTCGCTTCGCGGTCGAGGCGCAGACCGAGATAGATCGCGCCCATCACCGCCGTCGGGTGGCCGAGGCTCTCGAGAGCAAGACGCAGCCGGTTCTGCATCCGGTGGAGCCGGTGGAGCCGGTGCAACGGCCACGGTTCGCCGACGTCGATGTCTATCTGCCGATCGCCGCCGAAGCCGAGGCGGCCAGCCGGGCGGCCCTGCTGCCCGCACCCGCGGCCGAACCGCAGACCGACAATCTGCCCGCGCCGGCCGACCCGGTCTCCGAAGCGCAAGCTGTCGCGCCCGAGACCGGCACCGGCCCGGTGATTCCGAACGTGACCAGGGCCGCTGCGCGCTGGATTCGTCCGCTGGTGCCGACGTTCGTGGCCCGAGCGATCGACACGACGACGCAGCCGCTGCGGGCCGCGCGTCAGGTCTTCGAAGAAGTCGAAGAGATCACCTTCGCGCTCAGACGGACCCGGAAGGTCACCGTCGATTCCGAGGAAACCCTGCGCCCGCCGCGTCGGCGGGACTCTGCAACCGGCGCTCAGCGGGTAGGCGAAGAGGCGTTGCTCTTCGCACCCGCCGATGCCGGGCACGCACCGTCGCGGCCGATCGGTCCCGGGGAGCAACGCCCGACAGCGCACAGTGTGGCCGGTGGCGAGCCGAAGCTGGCAGTGGGAGGACGTGACCGGCCCGGTGAACTCGAGGCTGCGGAGGGCCCCAGGCAGCTTCCCCCTGGTCCGTAGCCGTCGGCAGTACCCGCGGCGCTGAAACGTGCAGGTGTAACGCCGCACGGCTGCGGGTAATTTACGGCCGTGAAGCGCTCCTCAGGGCTGTCGTGGTCGGCCGTCGGCCGCACGCCGGCGCCTCCCGCGGCATAGGCACGGCATCGCGATGAAGTTGCGCAGAAGCGTCGTCAACGGCGACGGGCTCACCAGGATCCGCCGCGGGCGCGGGTTTTCTTATGTGGACGGCCACCGCGAGCCGGTCGCTGATCCGGAGGTTCTCGCCCGCATCGAATCGCTGGTCATCCCACCGGCCTGGAAGAAGGTCTGGATCTGCCCGTACGCCAACGGTCACATCCAGGCGGTCGGCACAGACGCCGCCGGGCGCCGGCAGTACGTGTATCACGAGCACTGGCGGACTCTGCGGGACGAAGAGAAGTTCGATCGCGTGCTGAGTCTGGCCAAGCGGCTGCCCGACTGGCGCACCCAAGTCCTCAGCGACCTCAACAACCGAGGGCTGCACCGCGAGCGTGTGCTGGCCATTGCGCAACAGCTGATCGACCGCGGCTACTTCCGCGCCGGTGGCGAGGAGTACGCCGAGGAGAACGGCAGCTACGGGCTGGCGACGCTGCTTCGGGAGCACGTCCGGGTGGGCCGCAACAGCGTCGACTTCGACTATCCCGCGAAAAGCGGTGTGCAACGGACGATTTCATTGGAAGACCCGCTGCTGATCAAAGCGGTGCGCTCGTTGCTGCACGCGGAAACCACCAGTGACCGGTTCCTCGTCTACCGCACGCCCGACGGCTGGTGCGAGGTGCATTCCGACGACCTCAACGACCGGTTCCGCGAGCTGGTCGGCGACGACTTCAGCGTCAAAGATCTGCGGACCTGGCACGGCACTGTGCTGGCGGCCGAGAATTTCGCCGCCGCCAAGGAGCCGACTACGAAAACCACCCGTCGCCGTGCAGAAGCCGCCGTCATGCGCGCCGTGAGTGAGGAGTTGGGCAATACCCCCGCGGTGGCGCGCAGGTCCTATGTCGACCCGCGGGTGGTGGTGGCTTACGAGCAGGGCGTGACGATCCGCCAGGCGGTACGCCGCGCGGAACGCGAACGGACCCTGCTGGGACGTCAGCACATGATTGAGAACGCGACTGCTCGGCTCATCAAGCGCATCGACAAACAGCGCAACTGAACCTATTCCGGCCGGGGCGGGAATTCGGCGCGGCTGCCGATCGCCTCGCGGTAGGCCTGGACCCGGCCGGGAATGGTCGACACCGCGGCGATGGTGCGTCCGCCGCGCCCGTACGCGGCCACGAAGTGCCACGAATCGGCATCGCCCTCTATGACCTGGATCGTGTCGTAATCGCGCGGCACCCCGTACATCTGCAGCTTGACGTCGTACTGGTCCGACCAGAAGTAAGGCACCTCGCTGTAGGGGTCGCCTTTCCCGGGTCCGGCGAGCAGGGTCCGCGCGGCCGCGGCGCCTTGGCGCGCGGCGTGGTCCCAGTGCTCGATGCGCAGGTGCTTTTCGTAGAGCGGATGCCACCACCGCGCGACATCACCGGCAGCCACCACATTCATGGCGCCCTCCGCAGCACAGGTCGCATCACAGAGCACGCCATTGTCGACCTGCAGGCCAGAACCGTCCAACCAGTCGGTGGCCGGATCAACTCCCAGCCCGATAACCACGACATCGGCCTTGATCTCCGACCCGTCGGTGAGTCGAATGCCCTTGATGTGACCCTCGCCGACGAAGGAGTCGACACTGACGTTGAGGCGCACATCCACACCGTGGCTTCGATGCAGCTCGGCATAGCGTTGTGCCATCTCCTCGCCGAGTGCCGGCAGCAACGGGCCGGCTGCCCGCTCGATGAGGACCACGTCCAGGCCCAGTGACCGAGCAGTCGCGGCGACCTCGGCGCCGATGAATCCGCCGCCAATGACCACGACCCGGGGGTTTGCGTCCAGCCGCTCCCGGATGGCAAGGCAGTCATCGACGGTGCGCAGCACGAAAACCCCGTCGGGCACTGGGCCGCCCGGCCATTGACGGGGAGTGGCGCCGCTGGCGATGACCAGCCCGTCGAAGCCCAGCTCCTGTTCGTGGTCGCCGTCGCGGACCCCCACGGTGCACTTGCGCAGGTCAAGACCGACGGCCGACGCGTTGCGCAGCACGCGGGCTTCGACATCGAGCTGCGGCGCCAGGTCGACACCCGCCCGCTCCACCTTGCCGGTGAGCAGCTTCTTCGACAGTGGGGGGCGGTGATACGGGGCGTGCCGTTCGGCGCCGACGATCGTCAGCGCACCGTCGTAGCCTTCCTTGCGCAACGTCTCCGCCGCCCGGGTACCCGCCACGCCGGCACCCACGACGAGCACCTGCTTCAGTTCTTGATTCGACGACACCGCGTCAGTCCTCGACGCTGATCGCCTGAGTGGGGCACGACACCACCGACCCCTCGACCTGGTCGCGCAGCTCTTCACCCGGCTCTTCCTGGAGGACGTAGAGGAAACCGTCGTCCTTCACCTCGAACACCTCAGGGCAAATGCTCATGCACACGCCGTTACCGTCGCACGTGTCAAAGTCCACGACAACCTTCACTCGAGTCTCCGTCCTATCCTGGGCCGTCCGCTCCTCAGGCCTTGGCCATGTCGGTCGAATCTGACTTCCACCCTGCTTTTGCCCGCTCCCGGGCTTCCCGGGCCGCCGGCGAATACTCCAGGTAGTCCATCGCCATCTGAGTGTCCGCCTCGTGACTGGGATGGTGACTCGGCCGCAAGTAGCGGAACGGCACGGTCACCAGCAACTTCCACGGGCCGGGCACCTTGTACTCGCGGGCGGCGCGTAACCAGTCGCGCCACCGCGGTCTAGCGGTGACCGATGGGTCCTGCCTCATCAGGAACACCACACCGTAAAGCCACCACCCCACGAACAGCGGCGCGATCATCAGCATGGACAGCGCTCGCTGTGGGTAGCTGCCGCAGACTTCCTGATAGACGTCGAATACCAGCGAACGGTGTTCGATCTCTTCGGCCCCATGCCAGCGCAGCAAGTCCAGCATGACCGGGTCGGTGCCCGCATAGTCCAGACCCCGGTTTTGCAGCACCCACTGCCCCAGCACCGCCGTGAAGTGTTCCAGCGCCGCCACATCGGCCAGCCGCCGATACAACCACCACCGCTTCATGGCCGGCGGGAAAAACCTGGGCGGATCACCCAGACTCACCGACAACCACCTACCAAGCCGCTCGGTGTAGGCCTTGGTGTCGATGCCCTGTTCGGCCAGATGATTGAGCACGATCTGGTGCGCCCAGGCATGCCAGGACTCCTGCTGGATGAACGGTTTGATGGCGGCCTCCAGCTCAGGGTCCTCGACCAGTGAAGACGCCTCCAGGACTGCCTTGATGAAGTGCCGTTCACCCTCAGGCAGTAATAGATGCAGCACATTCATCATGTGCGTGGCGAACGGGTCATCCGGTACCCAATGCAGCGGCAGGTCCGACCAGTCGAACCGAACTTGGCGGCGAAAAGCCGGGTGTCCGTCGTGGCGCAGTTGCACTTCAGGCATTCGGCCACTCCTTCCCTTTGACGCGGGTGGATGTCACAACTCATCCAGGACCCGACGCGTGTGGTCCTGGACACATTGCTCTAGCGTACAGTCGTAAACTGCGAATGAACAAAGCCCCACAGCGACATCGCAGGCTAGACAGGGGTAAGGGCAGATTTGCATACACCCGTTCACTGAATAGGGCAACGGGCGGCGGAGGGCCGAAGGGCGCGAAGCCAAAAGTGGGTACCTATTCGTGAGCGTTTTCAAACAGGAGTCGACATTGGAACCTGCTGGACCGGCCCTCATCGGCGGTGAGTCTTGGACGGGCCGCGCCGTACATCAGGAGCTGCGTCGTGGCACGCGCCCGTTGTTGCCCGGCAAAGACCCGTTCTACGTTCCTCCCACCGGCTACCAGGAAGCCCGTCCCGGCGAAGTGTTGCGTTCGCGTCGGGTCGAGCTCGGGTTTTTGGGTCACATACCGCAGCGATTCACCGCCACCCAACTGCTGTACCGCAGCACCGACTTGCGGGACGAACCGGAAGCCGCGGTGACCACCGTATTGGTGCCCCGGCGGCGTGACCGCGACCTCCCCTGTCCGCTGGTGTCGTATCAATGTGCCATCGACGCGGTCGCCGAGCGCTGTTTCCCGTCATATGCGCTGCGTCGCGGCGCCAAGGCCGTCGGTGCGCTGGCGCAGCTGGAGTTGCTGCTGATCGCGGCGCTCCTCGCCGAGGGCTGGGCGGTGTCGGTGCCCGACCACGAGGGCTGCCAGGGCATGTGGGGAGCGCCATTGGAGCCCGGGTACCGCATCCTTGACGGCGTGCGTGCCGCGCTGAGTTGTGAGCGCTTGGCACTGTCGCCTTCGGCGCCGGTGGGATTGTGGGGATACTCGGGCGGCGGTTTCGCCTCGGCCTGGGCTGCTGAATTGAGCGCGGGGTACGCCCCGGAACTCAACATCGTCGGCGCGGTGCTGGGTTCGCCGGTGGCCGACCCCGGGGCCATCGGCCGCCGGCTCAACAACACTTTTTGGGCCGGTCTGCCCGGGTTGGTGATCGCGGCGCTGGCAAAGATCTATCCGGAGATCGAGCGCATCGTCGAGCAACATGCGACACCGGAAGGCAAAGCGCTGCTGGCAAAAATGGAGAAGATGACGACGGCGGCGGCGGTCTTCGGGCTGCGGAACAAAGACATCAACGACTACATAGACATGACGATGGACGAGATGTGGGAACTGCCCGAAGTGGCGCACATCCTTGAGGCCATGAAGCTGGGCACCGCAGGACCGACCGCGCCGGTGTTGATCGTGCAGGCCGTCAACGACAAGATCATTGACGTCGCCGCGATCGACGAGCTCGTTGAAACTTACCGGGCCGCAGGCACTTCGGTCACATATCACCGCGACCGGTTCAGTGAGCACCTACTGCTGCACACCTTGTCCGCACCGATGACACTGCGCTGGCTGCGCGACCGATTCGCTGGTCGTCCGCTCAGCGAGCATCTGAGGCGCACCACCTGGCCGACGATGTTCAATCCCTCGACCTATCGTGGCCTGCTGCGATTGGCCGGGATCACCACGAGGGTGGCCACCGGACGCGCTGTCGAACGTCGTCCGCTGTCGAAGCTGGACAACGGCTGACGGCGGAAACCGTCAGCAGGCCGGCACAGCGGGTCGGGTGAACAGCTCACCCCATTCGTCCCGGGCAGCCGACTGCGCGGTGCTGAAGGTGTGCGGCGACTTGCCGCCGTCCCCCGCGAGTCGCACCAACGCCCACGCCAACGCGAAGACGGGCACCTTGTGTCGTCGCGCGGCGGCAAGCAATTCGTCAGACGCCTTCTGTGAGGGGCAACGGCGAAGACCGATGAGAATGCCCCGCGCGGTGTCGAGGATGCGACCACCGTGCAGGCCAGAAGACACCCGGGCCGGATCCCAGTCTGCCGACATGCTGCACCTACCTCCTGTCGAGCTGTCGCCACCTGCGCTCACGCGATGGCCGCCCGTCATTGCCCAATTGCGCACCGTGCCATGATTTGCGCAATGTCCAGCTTGCGCCAGAGCACGGCGAGTATCGGTATCAACCCGTGACCGTCTCGAGATGAGCGACTTCTCACAAAATGTAGAGCATCTCCTGATAAGTCGGCAGCGGCCAAAGGTCGTCTGCAACAAGACTTTCCAGGGTGTCGGCAGCGGTGCGGACCGCCGTCATCGCCGGCAACAGCTCTTCCTGCGCGTGCTTGGCCTCATCGAGAACCGACTCCGCCGAGTGGTCGGCCAGTGCGGCTTTCAGCCTCGCCAGACCCGCCTGAAGATCGACGATCGGCGCCGACACCGCCTCTAGGGCAGCAACACTGGGCTCTAAGCCGGCGACTTTCAACGCCGCGACGTTCTGGGCCAGTTCGGTTTGGTACCGCAGCGCAGCCGGCAAGACGATCGTCGTGCCGACCTCCAGAGCAAGTTTGGCCTCGACGCCGATGGTCAACGCGTACTGCTCCAGTCGGACCTCGTAGCGGCTGTGCAGCTCACGTTCAGTGAATACACCGTACTTCTCGAACAGCTCGATCGAATCGGGCTTGATCAACTCCGGCACGGCGTCCAAAGTGGTTCTGAGGTTCGGCAGGCCGCGTTCGGCTGCTTCGATGTGCCAGTTCTCCGAGTAGCCGTCGCCGTTGAACACCACTGCGCCGTGTTCGGTGATCACTTCGGTGAGCAGCTTTTGCACCGCCTTGTCGAAGTCCTCGCCGTCGCCCACGGCCTGCTCGAGAATCGTTGCGAGGTAATCGAACGAGTCCGCCATGATGGTGTTCAGCACGATCATCGGCACGGCAACCGTCTGGCCTGAGCCGGGGGCGCGGAATTCGAAACGGTTACCGGTGAACGCGAACGGGCTGGTCCGGTTGCGGTCGCCCGGGTCGGTCGGCAGCGGCGGGAGGGTGTCAACACCGATGATCATCGTGCCCTTGCCTTTTGACGACGTGGCTGCGCCCTTGGCGATCTGCTCGAAGACGTCAGCGAGTTGTTCACCGAGGAAGATCGAAATGATCGCCGGCGGAGCCTCATTGGCGCCCAACCGGTGGTCGTTGGTCGCGGACGCGACAGACACCCGCAGCAACCCGGCGAACATGTGTACGGCACGGATGACCGCCGCGCAGAACACCAGGAATTGGGCGTTCTCGTGCGGAGTGTCACCCGGGACCAGCAGTGAGCCGAGCTCGGCATTGCCCACCGAGAAGTTCACGTGTTTACCCGAGCCGTTGACACCGGCGAACGGCTTCTCGTGGAACAAGCACTCCATGCCGTGCTTCTTGGCGATCGTCTTGAAGATCGTCATCAACAGTTGCTGGTGATCGGAGGCGATGTTGGCCCGCTCGAACATCGGCGCAATCTCGAACTGGCCCGGAGCCACCTCGTTGTGCCGTGTCTTGGCCGGAATGCCGAGCTTGAACAACTCCCGTTCGGTGTCCATCATGAATCCCAGCACCCGCTCGGGGATGGCCCCAAAGTAGTGGTCGTCGAATTCCTGCCCCTTCGGCGGTTTGGCGCCGAACAACGTGCGGCCCGCATTGACCAGGTCGGGTCGGGCCAGGAAGAAGTGCCGATCGATCAGGAAGTATTCCTGCTCCGGGCCACAGAACGAGACGACGTGGTTGAGGTTCTTGTGGCCGAACAACTTCAGGATCCGCTCGGCTTGGGCGCCCATGGCCTGCTGGCTGCGCAGTAACGGCGTCTTGTAGTCCAGCGCCTCACCGGTCATCGAGACGAAGACGGTCGGGATGCACAGCGTGTTGCCGGCCGGATTCTCCAGGATGTAGGCCGGGCTGGTGACGTCCCAGCCGGTGTAACCGCGCGCCTCGAAGGTGCTGCGCAGGCCGCCGGACGGGAAACTGGACGCGTCGGGCTCGCCCTGAATGAGCGTCTTGCCCGCGAACTCGGCCAGCGTCTGACCGTCCGACACCGGCTCCAGGAAACTGTCGTGCTTTTCCGCGGTCAGGCCGGTCATCGGGTAGAAGACGTGAGCGTAATGGGTGGCGCCCCGTTCCAGTGCCCAGTCCTTCATCGCCACCGCGACCGCGTCGGCGACGGCAGGGTCGAGCTTCACGCCCTTGTCGATGGTTGCGACGACGGACTTGTACACCGCTTTGGGCAGCCGTGCCTGCATCTCGGCCTTGGTGAAGACGTTCGACCCGAAAACATCTCCGGGCTCTTCGCCGGGATCGAAGCTGAACGCAGGAGGCTCGTACGCCTCGACACCGATAATCGCCTGCAGCCGTACCGCGTTGCCGCTCAATGAACTTCCCATCGCCGAGATGCGTCGCATCACCAACCGTTGAATACTGCTCGAACGACATTAAGGACGGTTCATGGCAGATTTGTTACGCCGCTGTCAACGGCAGAATGCGCAGTGATCTCCACGCCACGGCCGACACACCGGCAGGCGGCTATTGCCGTTACCGGATGCTGACCAGCTGAGCCACTGAGTCTCTGGGCAGTTCCCCGTCGACCACCGCCGTGATCAAGGTGCTCGTCAGCGTCATCTCGCCGTCGTGGTTGTCGAGAAAGGCGGTGTCGGCGGCGTCTCGGCCGGTGGCGATGCGCACCATCGATTGCCGCGGCGCCAGGCACGTCGCGTCGACCACTCGCCACATGCCGTCGACATAGGCTTCCGCGACCGCGTGAAAGTCCATTGGGTCACATCCCGGCGCGTAGACGGCGGCGAGCCGGGCCGGGACGTTGAGTGCGCGCAGCAACGCGATCACCAGATGCGCGTAGTCGCGGCACACCCCGGCACCGGCCAGCAGTGTGTCGGCGGCGCCGTCGATGGGATCGCTGGAGCCCGGCACATAGTGCAGCCGCGTGCCCACCCACGACGAAACCTTCTCCAGCAGCGCCACCGACGTGCCGTATCGCTGGAACTCGGTGGCTGCGAAGCCGAAGAACTTGTCGGCCTCGGCGTACCGGCTGGGGCGAAGATAGGTGATGAGATCGATGTCGCGGACCGGTGCCGGGTCGGCCTGGCCGGCCACCGTCGCCGAATACGACAAGGTCAGCGTTCCCTTGCCTGCCTGCAATTGATGAATGCGCGTCAAGTGTTGTCCGACAATCTCTTTCGCCTCGACTGGCGCACCGTTCAGCGTGATCGCCAGTGATTCAGTGACATCGACACCGGGCAACAGCGCCACCGCGATCTGAAACTCCAAGGTGGTGGGTTCGATCACCTCTAGTTCGATGTGTGCGCCCACTTCTCGCTTGAGATCACACGTGTTGATGCTGGCCCCTGCCTCTCTGCTGCTACCTCGCTGGGAGGCTGCCGACGGATTCCGGCGGCTTCGGTGTCGAACTTTGCCGTGATCAGGTCAAATTACCAGCGGGTACCGTTGGCCTTCTCGGCGAGACTGCTGTCGGCGCCGGAGAGCGGTTCACGGAGGCGTGCACTGTTGTGAAAGTCTCATTAAAAACACAGCTGGCCTATCGTCGCGCCGGTACTTGACTGCGTAGATTCTCAATGTCGACGTCCGGCCGAGAACACAGGAAGATAAGCATGCCCCCCATTGAGGCGACACTTCGTCAAGAATTGCGCGACTGCGCCCTCGAATTACGGCAACTGGCGTACACCGTCCCCCACGGGGTGGGTGAGCACGAGCTGCTGCGATTGTCCGAACGGATGCGCGCCGCAGCTGAACAGGTGGTCCGCAAGGGGGCATAGCCGCCGAGATGAACGCCACTCGTGGCGTCGACCTACTCGGTCGGTTCGTGGCCGAGGCCAGTCTTTCCGACGTCGGAGCGTCGCTTCCGGCACTCAAACGCAATGTGCTCGACAGCATCGCCTGCGCCGTCGGCGCGCTCGACGGCGAGCTGATCCCCGCGATCCGAGCGCAAGCAGAACAGTTCAGCAGCCGGCCGACGGCGACCTTCGTCGGCGGCGGCCGCGCCTCGGTAGATCAGGTTGGTTTCTTCAACGCAGTGCTGGTGCGCTACCCCGACCTGTTGGACACGTTCCTCACGCCAGGCGGTTTGTGCCACCCGGCCGACAACTTCGGCGCGGTCCTGGCGATGGCCGAACATGTCGGGGCCACGGGTGCCGATTTCCTACTCGCTTTGGCGATCGCCTACGAGGTGCAATGCCGCTTCAGTGCCGAGGTGCCCGTCATGGCGCGCGGACTCAATCACGCGCTGCAACTCGCGATGTCGGTCGCCGCGGGTGCGGCCAAGCTGCTCGGGTTCGACGCCGGGCACACCGCTTCGGCGATCGCCGCATCGGCTGCCGACAACGTGTCGCTCGCCGCCGTTCACGCCGAGCCGGTATCGACGTGGAAAGGAATCTCCCCCGCGATCACCGGTATGCGGGCGTTGTACACCACGCTGTTGGTGGGGCGCGGCGTCACCGGCCCCCGCTCGTTGCTGGACGGGCCCAACGGCCTGGTCCAGTTGTTCGAGCGGCCGATCGATTTGCGCACCGATGACCGCTCGCTGACCTGCGTGGAACAGACGTATCTGAAGAAGTACTGCGCACTCATCCACGGACAGAGCATCATCGACGCGACGCTGGCCCTGCGGGACGAAAATTGGCTTGGCGCAGACGATGTCGCGCAAGTCACGCTCGAGGTGTTCGAGACTGCCTACGACATCGCCGGCGGCGGACGCTACGGCGACAAAGACCATCCGCAGACCAAAGAGCAAGCCGACTACAACCTGAAATATCTCGCCGCAGTCGCCCTGCTGGACGGCCAGGTCGGGCCGGAACAACTCGAGACGGCCCGCGTTCGTCGAGACGACGTGCAAAATCTGTTGCGCAGGGTCACGGTGGTGCCGGCCCCGGACCTGACCGCCGGCTATCCCGAGCGCACGTCGGCGCGGGTGCGGATCGAGACACTTGACGGTCGTTGCGTCGAGCGGGAACAAATCGACTTCGAAGGATCCCCCTGTTGCCCGATGTCGTGGGATCGGGTCGTCGAGAAGTTCCGTTGGCTGGCTGAGCCGTTCGCCGACGACTGCCTGCAGGCGGACATCATCAGAGCCGTCGAGACGCTTGACGAGATAGCGATCGGCGACCTCACCGTCCTCCTCGGCGCGGTCCGCCCGACGGCGCAACGCCGCCGCAGCCGCGGCCGGCTGTGAGTACTCAGGGCGAGCCCTCGGATCGTGGGCCGGGACGGCCTATCGTCAATTAGCCATGCGAACGTCGAAAGACCCTTGCCAGGAGACGGTATCCGCAATCGATGCTCTCGCCGGGCGAGACACGTCGGGCTGTGGGAAGACTACAGCGCAAAGACGTGGGCCTTTGCAACCCGCTTGTTTGACCGACTCGCGGATGCGACATCCGTCAAGGCCAAGGGCAGTTCAATCGATTGACCTTTCGACCCTTCTTCGACAGCCCTGGTTACCAGTCGTTTTAAACCAGAGATCGAGGCGACTCGGGCCCTGGGGGCGTATGCTTATCAGACTGGGACCAAGACACGGCCCCCAATATCAAAGGGGCGCGATGTCTGACAAATCTCCCCGGCAAACTATGACCAAGAAGTCAGGTAGTTCGCTGAAAGAGAAACGCGCTGCGAAGCGCAAGAAGGCCAGCCAAGTCTCGCAGACTGAGGCTTTGCTGCACACCAAAAATCGCTGAGGGCAAGGCCCCTAGAGGTCCTCGGGCCGTCCGAGCGACCACCGCATAGCAAGGCAACACGAAAGCTTCTGGGGTGACTGAGGATGTCCGTTTCGTCGAACGGACGGCTTGTCAGTGGGCCCGGGTGTTTCAACAACCAGGTCGAGCAAATTTCCTCAAGTGAATTCGCTCGACGGAATAGGAAAGCAAACCATGATAACTGAGTCAACACTTCGCTCCCCCTACGAGAGCCGGGTGAAGCTCGTCCAGGAGACGCTACAGGCGAATTCGCCACTTGACGAAGCCGCCGCCCGTCAGCTTGCAGTACAGGTACTGCATGCGCTGAGTTCGATTCGCGAGACGATCCGCTAGTCGACCGCGCCATACGCCCGCACGGAGCAGCCGTCAGCGTCGATACTGCTTCGACAGTTCGACTACTTACAGCTGTGAGACCATCCTCACGGCGTAGAGATGTTCGGATGCCGGACCGTTGCGCTTCGGAGGTGCCGGTTGTTCATGGGTTCTCGCTCCGACTTCTGGTGTTCAATCCGCCGGATCAGCTCGTGCTTTGCTTCTCCCAGGGCACAATCCAGGTCCGGGTGCTCAGCAACCGCTACCAGAGGCGGAAAGCCGGGCAGGCTCGTGCGCAAGGTGACGCGCTGCTTCTTGCCGTCGCGATCCTGCAAGGAGACGTCCACAACCACATCCTGGGGATCCCACCGTCCGAGGTGTGGTCCTAGCGTCGCCAACGCCTCAACCACGTGCTCGCGCTCCGTATCTCTGAAGCCAACACCCACATGAAGGACGTGCTCTCCGAAGGCATTTCGTAGTGCGTGCTCAGTTTTCCTCATCATGTCCTCATTTCGGGCGTTCTGGTCGTCGATGGCTGCTTACAGGGCGATGTTGCCGCGGCGGGTGAGAGCACCCGAGCGGCGGTGCCTTTCCGCTGCGGTCCGTTCGCCGTTGCCGAGACGGGCGGCCACGTTTGAGTTTGGGATGTCGTGTCGTCGCGACATCGACCGGAGCCGATCCGAACCAGGAGTGGAAACTACATCGACCGCGACAGCAAAGTTGCGGCGGGCGCCACCTACGGTGAACTCCGAGCCGGAGCTCTGTCAAAACACCTGCTAGATACCGCATCAACGATGTACGTCTACTCATCACCCTACACGACCAGATGCTAGTTGGCGAAGCTTCTTACCGGCCACTGTCGAGCGCACTGCGGGCCAGCCTGCCGGCGCCGGGGAAAACGACTTGATACCAAGACCTTGCTGACGTCACTATCGACAGTGGGCCGTGAGCCACGGCGCCTAACCTCAGCGACCGGGAAGCGTTGATAACCAACTGGAGCGGCCAACCAGAGTGCTCGGTGACCGTCGCGGGCGCCGGATTTACGTCAAGCTTGGCGATCCTTTCTGTCAGGGGCCGCTGTTCGTTGCGGACCTGTCCGTGCCGCCGCAGACTAAGCACGTCGTGCGTTCGCATCTCAAGGACCGTTCGGGGTCTTCGCTTCTCGCGTTGGGCTGTGGTGAACGGTCGGACCGGTATTGAAGGATGGCCTTCGTTGCCTCGAGCGTGCCGGCGGCGGGCAGCAGGCCCTGCGGATCACTGATCCGCAGCAACCGGGAAACTGCCTCGCCGGATAGTACTGCCCAGTCCACATTGACACGAGCGCAACAGACGGAAACCCTGTGTAGCGCCGAGAAACCCGCAGTTCCAAAGAAATCCAGGTCACGTAAATCAAGGATCAGTCCGCGGCAACGCATTAGATGCCCCACCGTGTATTCGGTCAGAGTGTCAGCGTTGGACGCGTCGATGCTGCCGTGGGCGCTGATGAGAGCTACCGACGACCTGAGCCGACGACTGACTAACCGTACGGAGCGACCTTCACAGGGCTGGGAAAGAAAGCCGCCTTTCGGCAGCGCGGAGGGGGCGGGCGGAGTTTTCATGGTGGTCCCGGCATGCGGTTGTCACCGGTGTTCGGCGCGAGCAATGCTCTGCGAGGACAGCGGCGGACAGCTGACCCCATCCGGACGGGTTGAGAGTCTCAACTCGGTTGACGTTCCACCCTGCCGGAGCAATTGTCAACACCCGTAAATCGCATCTTGCCGGGTCACAACGAAGGGTCGATGACAGCGGCGTGTCAGCCCGCAAGCACCTGGCGGATGGCCGGATTCTGCTGCACTGGTCTGGGTGCTTGTCTTCAGGAGTGGCAAATGCTCAGTCCAAGCGGATCGGAAGCGTGGCGACGATGGCGTCGGTGCGCGCGCGAACCGTTGCGGCGAGCAGCGGACCGCGTTGGTTGTGCAGGATCCGGTAGCGCCGGCGCTTGGGTTCGATGTAGGCGAGCAACACGATGACGAAGCATCCCTTCTCTACTTGGGCGCGGACGAAGCCGACGGCGGGTGCTACCAGGGTGCGGTGCGGGCTGGGCAAGACCCGTAGGTCAACTCCGGGGTCCCACTGCTTCCAAAGCTCGCAGAGCCGGCGGGTGGCCTCGGGGTCGGTGTCGACGGTCACCGGGATCACTTCGCGGCCAAGCCGCATCGCGACCTGCAACGCACGCCCGACAACCTCGCTGATCGTGACGACCGGCACGATGACCGTCGCTTCGCCGGAAGGTCTTGGAACGGGTTTCGGCGGCAGCCGGCCCAGATCCAACTGTTCGGCGACGTGATAGTAGTAGCGTTCGATCCGATCGAAGAGCAGCATCAGCCCGGGCACGATCAGCAGCAGCAGCCAGGCACCCTCGGTGAATTTGCTGGCGAAGAGCACCACCCCGGCGACGGCGGTGAGCACCGCCCCGGTCCCGTTGAGTACGGCTTTGCCCACCCAGCCGCGGACCCGCTGTTGCAGCCAGTGGCGGACCAGTCCGGTTTGGCTGATCGTGAATCCGATGAAGACGCCGATCGCGAAGACCGGCAACAACCGGTGGGTTTGGGCACCGACGACGAGCAGTACCGCGGCGGCCAGCGCGCCCAAACTGGCAACGCCGTACCGGAACACGGGGCGTTCGGCTCGAAGCGTGAACAGGTGCGGCAGCCGGTGATCCTTGGCCAACAGCTGCATCAGCACCGGCAGACCGCCGAAGCTGGTGTTCGCCGCGAGAGCCAACACCAGAGTCACCGACAAGTTGGTCACATAGAACGGCCACCCGGTTCCAAATGCTGCCGCGGAGAGTTGCGCGAGTACGGTGACGTCGCCGCGCGGTGTGACTCGATGCAGCCGAATAAGCCCGGCCAGGCCAAGAAGCATGGCAGCCAACAACACTCCCAACGCGACCTCGGTATGTTGGGCCCGCTTGACGATGGGCGTCCGGAATTGGGGCACCGAGTTGGCGATTGCCTCGACTCCGGTCAGCGAGGAGCAACCCGCCGCAAACGCCTTGAGAATCAACACCACCCCCAGTGCCTCGGTCGTACGGATGGGACCCAGATCCGCACCGATAACGGCTACCGGATGGGGACGGATGAACCCGACGATGACGGCGGCGAAGATACTGACGACGAACACCATCGCCGGTCCCATCAGCGCCTTGGCCGACTCGGCGATTCCGACCAGGTTGACGGCGGTGATCAAGGCAAGCCCGGCCAATGTCACGGCCAGCAGGTGATGCGCCATAGCCGGAAAGACGCTGCCCAGACTGGCTGCCCCAGCCGCCAGACTCACCGCGACGGTCAGCACGTAGTCGACGACCAGGCTCGCCGCAGCCAATAGGCTCACCGTCCGGCCGAGGTCCTTTTTGGCCACCGCGTAGGCTCCGCCACCGTTCGGGTGGACCGCGATGACCTGCCGGTACGAGATCACCAACACCAGCAGCAGAACCGTGATTGCTATCGCGATCGGCAGCGTCAACCGCACTGCAGCCGCACCCGCGGCGACCAGGATCAGCACGATCGCTTCGGGACCATAGGCGACGCTGGACAATGCGTCCAACGACAATGCGGCAAGACCGCCGGTAGCCGTCAACCGATGCGTATCGCCGCGGTGGTGTCGCCGCACCCGACGATCAGCAATCTGATCGGCCGGTCGTTCCCGCTGAATGGCTATCACAGTGTCGCTTGAACATCCCGGCGCCATTTGCGGACCGCCGCGATTGCTGTCTTGAGCCCGCGGCGGCGTCCTGTCGCCAAGTCTGTAACCGCAAAACCGGGCTCCAGTTCGTTGAACATCCGCTCGCTGCGAGTCTCCGGGGCGTCGTCGGCGGTGTCACGCAAGTAGCGGTCGGGCAGCGACAGTTTGGCGATGGTGCGCCAGGCCTTGCCGTACTGCATCAGGAACGAACCCGTGGTGTACGGGAGGTCGTACTTGTCGCAGACCTGCCTTACCCGCACAGAGATCTCGTGCAGCCGGTTGCTGGGCAGATCTGGGTAGAGGTGATGCTCGATCTGGTAGCACAGGTTGCCGCTCATGAACCGCAGCGCTGGACCGGCGTCAAAGTTGGCGCTGCCCAGCATCTGTCGCAGATACCACTGTCCCCGGGTTTCACCGATTATGTCGGTCTTCGTGAATTTTTCTGCCCCGTCGGGGAAATGCCCACAGAAGATCACCGCGTTGGCCCAGACGTTGCGGATCACGTTGGCCACCACGTTGGCACTCAGTGTGCATTTGTAGGTCGCCGCCGGCGACAGCGAGGTCAGCGCCGGGAAAGCGACGTAGTCCTTGACCACCTGCATTCCGGCCTTGGCCGAGAATTCGCGGATCTGCCGGAGGGTGGTTTCGCGGTCCGAGCCGCCCTGCAAGATTCTGCTGAACTCGATGGGCTGCAAGCCGATTCCCCACTCAAATCCGAGCGCAAGGGTGGTGTTGAACAGCAGGTTGCCGATGTTGAAGGGCACCCAGGGCTGATCACGGGTGACTCGCAAGACGGTATAACCCACGTCGTCGTCCATGCCGAGGATGTTGGTGTACTTGTGGTGCTGATAATTATGGGTGAAGCGCCAATGTTCTGACGCCCCAGTCATGTCCCACTCCCATGTCGAGGAGTGGATTTCGGGATCGTTCATCCAGTTCCACTGGCCGTGCATGACGTTGTGGCCGATCTCCATGTTCTCGATGATCTTGGCCAGACCGAGGGTCAGCGTTCCCGCCCACCACGCCGAACGTTTCAGGCTGGCGGCCAGCATGAGCCGGCCGGCTACTTCGAGGGCACGCTGCGCGGCGACGGTGTGACGGATGTAGCGCGCGTCGTGCTCGCCGAGGGAATCCTCGATGTCCAGCCGGATCGCATCTAGCTCAACGGCGAGGTTCTCGATGTCGACGTCAGTCAGGTGAGCGAAGGCCGGAACATCAGTGATCGCCATCATTTCCTCCTTTCATTCGGGCTCATAGGTCGGGCTGCTGGCGTTGAACGGCAACCAAAACCGCGACCCACTCCACCCGGCTCGGCCAGCCTCTGCTGGCCGAGCCGGGGAGTGCATCGGGCCGGTCAGTAGTAGTGGCGGCGGCCACCGACGGCGTGTCCCATCCGTCCCACCACCAGCAGGATTAGGCCGACGACGAGGAGGATGACGCCGGCGACCAGAACAAGATGGGCGAAGGCGAAGGTTGGGACGAGGCTCGGGAGGACTAGCCCGAGGATGATAAGGATGATTCCGAGAACGATCATGACGGTTACCTAGTTTCTGTGTAATTGTCTGGGAGGAGTCCCTGGGTCAACGTTTGAAGGCGTCATTGGCTTGACTCCCAGGGGATTTGGCGTCGCCCCCGCCTGTACGGCACGTCCTTCGGCGCAACGCGGCGGCGGCATCGAACCGGGTGCGCGGCAGCAGTTTGCCCGGCATCGATCTGACGATTCTTTCTCGCTCGGTCGCCGGTCAAGTGGTGGACAACCGACGGGCGCGCGTTCGGGGTGAACGCGAAGTTGTGATCCCCGAACTCGGAGGCTATCGAGGGAATGAGCCGAATTTGCATGCCATCTCGACTGCAACGGGCAGAAATGGGAATGCGCGGCGCGAGCAGAAGCTCTGGAAGTTCAGCGGCGGACAGCCGAACTCGTTCCGGACTGGCTGAAGGACTCAGCAAGCACAATATTACACCCGTCGGGGCCTGAGCGAGAGATGGCTGGGCGCGTAAACGAAGCGGGACCGTCTCCGTGAAACACTGTGGGCCAGCACCGTCGGCCCACGCTGTTGACACGGCGGCTACTTAGGCGTGTACTGATGCTCTAGCACCGGATTAGAGGCAGCGCCATAATGGCCGCCATCGGAGCCAGTTGTTTCGTTCCTCGCGGTGATTGTCGGGATCGTTGGGGTGCTGGGCAATGCTAGGGCCTCTCGGGCAGGGACAAGGTTCCCTGCTCGGTCGCTGGACGCGGTCGTCGGCGAACAATCGACGCGGGGCACATCGACGCCGCCTCATAAACCACGCGCCCGCTTATACCGCTCAGCCCGCCGTCGCGGTCTGTGACCACCGACAACGAAAGGAATCCGCCATGAGCATCGGTAAGAAGCTCGCCCATAAAGCCGAAGCCGCCAGAGGCGCCACCAAGAAGTACTTCGGCCGCGCCACCGGCAACACCCGCCTGCGCACCGAGGGGCGCGCCGGTCAGGCCAGGGGCAACAGCAAACAGGCAGGGGCAAAGATCAAAGACGTCTTCAAACACTAACCGCCACTCCCCCATGATTTCTGCACAACCCCTTGAAGCTAGGTAAACCGGCCCTGAGCCGGATCGACAGCTCGCACGATCCCTCGCCCCGCCGGCCAGCCGAAAGTCGACTGGCGGCACAGCGACCAATGACACCGCGGTAACCAATAAGGAGCCGACATGGCTACCAGCACAACCGTTCTCATCATCGCGACCGCGGTCGTGGCCCTCCTGCTCATCGCAGGACTCGCTTGGGTGGCGCGCAACAGACGCAACCAAAAGCGCCACGTCGAAGCAGACAAGATCCGCGAGTACGCCAAACAGGAAACACGACAAGTCAAACAACAGGAAGCTCTCGCCGATGAGACCGCCGCCAAAGCCCGCGCCGCCCAAGCCGAAGCCGACGTCAAAGCAGCACAAGCCGCCGGACTGCAACAACAAGCTGCCGCCCACCGCGGCGAAGCGGTCACCTCGCGCGATCACCTCAACGAGCGATGGGACCGCGCCGACACCTTGGACCCGGCGTCACAAACCGCCGAAACACCTCCATCAGGCGACCGCACGAAAACCCCGGGAGCACATCCAGTCGCCCATTAAGCGGGCCTTAGTAACCAAGGAGGTCATGAGTGGCCGCAACTGAATCCTGTTGCGACACAGTCAATTCACTCCAATTTTACGCGCTGTGTCAACGCATCGAAACCAACGCCGTAGGGCACGCCAGGCAAGCCCTGGACAACCCCAACCTCCCGGTCAACCTCGACCTCACCGTCAGCCACCGGCGCGTCAGCAGGGTCGCCTGACCCGGCCGCCGGCCCGCAGCCAGGCCGCCGGGCGCGCAACTATTAGCTGCTTAAAACACCAAGCCGACGTTTAGCTTTGATCGGCGCGCTCGGCGTCGGCCGGGCCCTGAGCCGTCAGCGTGTCGAGGATGAACTGGGCCGCGGTGTGTCGATCGGTGCCCTCGCCATCAGCCGGGGTGTCAAGTTTCGAATGAGCTTCTCCTGGGGTGTAGCCGAGGCCGATGAGAACCCCGAGGGCCTGATTGATGACCGATGCCGCACTCAGATATGTCGCGCCGTCCGATCCCGGAGGGACGCTGAGGTGCCGATCGAGCGGGAAGTCGCTAAGTGGGCGGCCGGTTAGCCACGCCAGGTCTGCGGTGAGGTCGACAAACGCTCCCGGAGTCCCCGCATAGAGGACGAGGGCAACCGACGGCGATGCCGGCGGCCCGCCACCGACACCTGGCAGCATCAGCCGAAGCGAGGTGTGGACATCGCCGGCCACGCCGACGTCAAGGGTGGTGAACGTGAACGCCGGATCGTTGCCGTCGACGATCACGCTCAGCCCGAGGTAGGAGGGCACCGCCGCTCGGGCGTCGACGCCCAACTGGTGCAGACTATGCAGCACATCTGCCCCGGGCTCATCCAGGGCGACGGTGAGCATGGCCAAATCGGCGGCTAGGGCGGCACCGATTTTCATCGGGGAACTGCTCCGGTCGCGCTCCCGAGCGCGGATCGAGCTGCCGGTGCCGAACAGGCGAGTCGCCCTGCACGGTGGGGAACACGGGACGCGAGCCAGGACCCATCCCGTTGACTGTTCCCCGCCCTCTAACCTACGCGCGTCACCCCGTGCAGCGACAGTCCGGCCGAAGGTCGACCTGGCGGTTCAGGCTCAGGTCGGGTTGTGTCGGGCGCGGGCGCGGCGCACGGCTTCATCGACGATGCGTTGGGCCACCTCAGCCAATTTGCGGTGTTCGACTTGGCTGATGATCCGCAGCTGATTGAACGCCTCCTCGGCGCTGCGCCCGCTGCGTCCCCGGATCAGACCGATCGCCTGATCGATCACCGGGCGCGTCGACAGCGCCGTCTGCAACTGGGCGGTCAGCGCCATCGCGTGCGCGAGGATCTGGGCGTTGTGCACCGCCACCGCCGCGGGTTTGGCGAAAAGCTCCCCCAGTTCAGCGGCGTGCTGATCGAAGACGTCTTTACCGCGGGCGTAGACATTGATCGCCCCGATCGCATGACCGGAGAGCAGCAGCGGCAGCGACAGCGCACTGTGGACGCCTAAGCGGCCCACCCGGGGACCGAACCGCGGCCACATCTTCTCCCCGCCCAACGATCCCGACCGCACCGTGCGCCGCTGCAGTGCCGCGGTGATGCACGGTCCCTCTTTGAGAGTCACGTACTGAATCTCGTCGATCTCTGCGACAAACTCGGCGCTGGCCGCCAACGCCTCCACCATGTTGTCCAACCGGTCGACCCGCAAAAGAGTCACTCCGGCACCATCGGCACCCGGTATCGCGTGCACCGCGAACGTCGACACCTCAGCCAACAATTCGGGCAAGCCCATGCTGCCCGCGACTAGGCCTGCCAGATCACCGAGCCCGGCCCGCAAGTCAGCGGCATGAGCGCTGGCCTGCTGCGCGCTCAGCGACCCCACCGGTAAGCCGCCGGTGTCCTCGGTGAACTCGGTCATACCCTCGCTCAATAGTCTCGCCAGAACCGGGCATCCATACCGAAGCCCAGCGGCCAGTCGCGGCGCAACGGTCAAGAAATGGTTGTCAAGCAATAATAACGCCGGAGTGGCGGGGTTGAATCACACTGTCGCGTCAGTCGTCGTTCACGCTGGCGACCGGACCGAATCACTCTGCAGCCCGACCACCTCGAGCGGTTGCAGCCGCTCGATCTAGCCGCGTTTCCTGGCTGCAGGTGCCCAACAGCCGGTAAGCGTCAAGCAACTGGGTCGCGACACGATCACGGACGCATACCGATTCGTAGCTCAGTAATCACAGCTGCCACAGCAATCACTATCGTCACATCAACCCACTGCAGACATCAATTTGGCCAGTCTGTGCCGGAAAGAGGTGACATGGCGGCTTTTCGGGAGATGCCGGCCCGGGTCGTATCGGTATCGATGGCTTCGGCGACCGCCCTCGGACTCGTCATCGCCGGTGGTCTGGCGCCGCCGGCGGCCGCCGAGCCTTGCTCCGGGCCGGCAGCCAACGCCGCACCGCCACCGGGAACCCCAGTGCTCAATCCGCCCTCCGGGTCAGGCCAGCTGCCCACCGGCCGCAAGCCCCGTGGAGCGAACGACCAGGCGCCGCTGCCGAAGCTGGGTCCGCTGCTCAAAGTGCTGATGGATCCGAACACCTACCGGCAGTCCGCGCCGGTGCAGCAGCAGGCCGCGGTGATACCTGTGCCCCCACCCGCTCCCGGCGGCGGGGGGCCGTCGCCCAACGCCGCCCAGATCGCCCCGAACGCGGCGCCGGCCCCGCCGCCGTCGGCCGACCCGGGTGCGGCGATCGCGGCGTCGACGACGTCGCTCACCGAGTGGGTCAGCGGACCCGACAGCCCGAACCAGACCCTGGACCGGTTCGGCGTTTCCGGCGCTGACCTTGGAATACCTTGGGACAACGGCGATCCCGCCAATCATCAGGTGCTGATGGTCTTCGGTGACACGTATGGCTACTGCGGTGTACACGGCCACCAGTGGCGGTACAACACGTTGCTCCGCAGCCAGGACCGCGACTTGAACAACGGGATCAGCGTGGCTCCCGGGGTGGTGAACGACCGGTACTCCGGTTCGCCGCTGCTCGCGCCCAACCTCTCCCGGCAGATCATCAATACGATCAAGAAGGCGCCGTCCGAGACGGGCATCATCCCGACTGCCGGAATTGCCGTGGGCAGAACCCAATTCGTTAACTTCATGTCGATCAAGTCCTGGGGCAACAACGGCGAGTGGTCGACGAACTATTCGGGTATCGCGCGTTCCATCGACAACGGCCAGACCTGGGGTGTCTATCCCGGCACCATCCGGCCGCCCAGCGGCGGGAATGAGAACTTCCAGATGGGAGCGTTCACCCGAGGCGGCGACGGTTACGTGTACTCGTTCGGGACGCCGGCCGGACGCGGTGGATCAGCCTATCTGGCAAGAGTTCCCGAAGGCTTGATCCCGGATTTGGCCAAGTATCAGTACTGGCACGGCGACGCAGGCGGGTCGTGGGTGCCGGCCAACCCAGCGGCAGCGACGCCGGTCGTCCCCGGGCCGGTCAGCGAGATGTCCGCGCAGTACAACAACTACCTCAAGCAATACCTGATGCTGTACTGCAACGGCGCCAACGACGTGGTGGCCAGGACGGCGCCCACCCCGCAAGGTCCGTGGAGCCCCGAGCACCTGCTCGTGTCGTCGATGCAGATGCCCGGTGGCATCTACGCGCCCTACATTCACCCGTGGTCGTCGGGGAAAGACCTCTACTTCACGCTGTCGCTGTGGTCGGCGTACAACGTGATGTTGATGCACACCGTACTGGGATAGCCGTTCGCGCTGACCAACCTTCCAACTCATAATTGCACAGCGAATTCATGGGCAATTCCGGCTGCGCTGCACGCCTTCGGCGTGCTTCCTCGAAGCGACCGCGAAGGGTTATGAAGTTCCGGCCGGCCGCGAAAGGACTGACGATCGTGGTTGATTCACCACCGGTGACGGCGATCGTTCTTCAAGCGCACCCGCGTTGGGTTGCGGCGTAACGGCGTGCGCGACAGCGTAGCGAAGACATCCGCCGCCATCCGTCATTCGTGGTGCGGCAACACGCTGCCGCTTCAGGTGGGCGTGCCGCCGTCGTCGTCCCCATGCTGCGGGTGTGCCACGGCCCCGGCGCACCGGTGAGCTGAAAACTTCGCGTCGCGGGTGACAAGGTGAGGCCGCTCGCGGATCACCTGGCACACTGACCGGCCGGCAGGTCCGCGATGTGGGTATCGAGCCACCTGGCCATCTCGGTGAGATCAGCAGTGCCCTCATCGAAGTTCCCTGAAGCCGGTTGCGCGGCAAGGGCGACGGCGATCAATCCTCGCGGCGCGGTCATGACGCCTATCTGACGCACGAGGTACTCGCCGGTCCGTGACGGCCCCCAGCCACCTTTGAATCTTGAGCTGGCCAGGACACCGATCCCCCATCGCTGGTCGGGTTGGATGCGTTGCATCAAATCGAAGACCGGCGCGTTCGCGTGGTCGCAGTACGCAGCCGAGGTGAACGACACCTGCTCGGTCAGCGGCCAGTCGGTCTGACCGAAGGCGGTGAACTCCGGACGCACCTTCTGCGACTGAACGATGGTTGGATCGCCGGCTGAGCGCAGCACCGCCTCTACTTTGTGTGCCGCGGTGACCGGGTCACCCAGTCCGGCCCAAATCGATTCTGCTGCCGCGTTATCTGAGCGGGTGATCGCGGCGTCCATCGCGGTAGTGATGCGGGGCGGTCGCTTCTCTTGTAGTCCCGCGATGACCAACGGGACTTTGATGGTGGACCAGGCGGGGCCAGTCCGCCAGTCTCCCATCGCGATTGGGGTCGGCTTGCCGCCGACCGCGCTGATGACGATGCCCACCGACGCGTGCAGTCGGGCCTGCAATCGAGCGAAGTCGGCCGCGAGCGCCGCCGGCGCGTTCCGGGCCGCACTATGCGTGGCTGCCGTCGTACCCCGACTCGAATGGCTGCCGACGACCAACCCTGCCGTCAGCCCCATGGTCACGAATGAGGCGATGCCGGCGACCAATAGAACTGTCCGGCGTCGCCTATCTCCCCACAGCACGCATCGACCATCCGTCACCGCCCATCAGCTGTCAACGAGGCACGCTGCCGCGGCTTGAGCTGACCCGCCGACGCGCCGGCGCGCGCTGATCTCGCTCGGCGCTAGATTACGGTGATGACATCCGCCGTTCTGCTGAGCATCGCTGTGGTCGCCTCCGTCGCATTCACCATCTGGCTCACTCACCGAGGCGGCGGCAGACGCTGACCGCGGCTTTATGCCGCGGAAGTGTGGCGAACCCGTTGCGACCGGGTTCGGCGAAACGACCGGGTCAGTTTGGCGCTGCCGGGGCAGTTGCGCCTGCAGCTCTGGCACAGCGTGGCCTTCCCCGAACCCGTTCTGGCCGTAACCGTCGAAGAGTCAGAACCAAAAGTTTCTCATTCTCTGCAAGAAGTCTGACGTGATTGCAAACCCCGAGCGATCACCGATGACACTGTCGATGCCGCATCTTGGGCATCGCGCGGTCTGCCCCGCTATGCCCACTTCTTTCACCATCTCGGGCGCCGGATCGATCCAATCCACAATTTCCGCCGGCGCAAAGATGGCTTGACAGTAGAAACAGCCACAGGCGTCGCTTTCGGCAAGCTCTCCGCGATTAAGTCTGCAGTGCTCGTGAGCTGCCCGAATGTCACTGGGCAGCTGGCAAAGCCATTGCTGGTGATTCTCTGCCCAGTCCACCCTCGAATCGTAACGATGGGTTCAGGGCTCCCGTTCGGACGTTATGTGACCGTCGCCGACAGCACCCGGGCGATCGGCGTGCTCGTTCAGGATTGGAGGTCCGCTGCTCCGGGTAAAGCCGGTGGATGACCGTCAAGGGGGGCAAGCCCGACGGGGCGTTCGATGTATTGGTGATCGGTGGAGGTAACGCCGGGATCAGTGCAGCGGGGCGACTGATCCGTCGCGGGATCACCCACGTCGCTGTTGTCGAGCCGCAGCATGTTCACACCTACCGACCCTTGCTGTCTTACGTCGGTGGCGGCCAAGCGACACTGCGCAGTGCCGAACGCACCCAGAGATCGGTGACGCCCCGCGGTTGCACGTGGCTTGAGGACACGGCCGTCGCAGTCGACACCGCGGCACGAACCGTAGAGTGCGCCTCAGGACAGAGCTACAGCTTCAATGACCTGGTCCTGGGGCCGGGTTTGGTCCCGGATACCGATGCCCTGCCAGGTATCGACGCTGCGTTGAATTCGCCCATGGTGGCGAGCAACTACCTGAACAAAGCCGAAAAGACTTGGCATTTGGTGGGTTCGATGCCTACTGCTGGTCGCGCAGTGTTCACCGTCCCCCGGCCGCCTGTGAGTTGCACCGGGACGACCCTCAAGCCACTGTTCTTGGCTGCCGCGCATTGGAAGCGCACCGGACGACTGCCGGGTGTCGACATCACGCTTGTGATCGACCGTCCGGAGTTGCTGGGAGTGGCGGACCTGGATGCACGTCTGGGGGAACACCTACGCGACCTCGGCGTCAGCGTTCTGCACGAAACCGCCGTTACGGAGCTACATCCCGGTGAACGCCGGCTCGCCGTCACGGACAAAGACGGAAAAACTGATCAGCTGCATTACGACTTCCTCCACCTTGTTCCGCCCTTTCGCGGTCCGACCTGGCTTGAAGCAGCGGGACTTTGTAATGACAATCCCTACGGCCTGGTCGACATCGATCCGCAGACCTTCAGGCACCGCACTCAGTCGAACGTGTGGGCGGCCGGCGACGCAGCCAACGTGAACACCGATCCGTCCGGTGGTGCGCTGCGCAGGCAGATATCTACCTTGGTGGACAATTTGATCGCCACCCGATCCGGAGGCGACTTCTCCTACTACGACGGCTACACCGTCGCGCCGATCGCGACAGACAAGCATCACCTCATACTCGGCGAGTTCGACCGCAGCGGTTCAATATCTTCTTCGCTGCCCTCGTTCGCCGATCCCCTCAAGCCGCGCCGCACAGCTTGGGCTTTCGACCGCTACGTCCTCCCCCAGATGTACTGGCATCTCATACTCAAAGGCATTCTCTGAAGGGAAACGCTGCCTGATGCGATGACCGGCGCACTCAAACTGACCCAATTGAGCTCGGTCGGGCTGACAGGATTTGAACCTGCGACCACTTGACCCCTAGTCAGCCCAGAGCCGTCTTGGCCCGTATCAGGATGCCGCCAAAGTCGCACTGACCTGCAGAATCAGCCTCGGCCTCGTGCCCGCACTACCCGGGTCACAAACTAAGGTTCATGGTGAAGTGTGTCGAGCCACAGGTCGGTGAGTCGTGGCTTATCGTGCCCGGCAGGTCGATGATGTGGCCGAAGTTTCCCGGCCTCCGATTCACGTGGGGATTATCGTCACTGCGTGAGGCGTCGAACGGTGCTAACGCTGCCAGCGCTGCTGGCGGCAGGCCCTGCGCTGACCCAAGTAACCCGCGCCGCCGCAGAGCAAAGCCGATGGTCGCCTGATCAGGCCAACCGCTGGTATCAGGCGCAAGGTTGGCCCGTGGGCGCCAACTACATCACCTCAAACGCCATCAACCCACTCGAGATGTTTCAGGCCGACACTTTCGACCCCCGGCGCATCGATACCGAGCTCGGCTGGGCCCAGTTAAGCGGGCTAAACACTGTGCGGGTCTTCCTCCACGATCAGCTCTGGGCCCAAGACCGTCGAGGCTTCCAAAGCCGTCTCGCGCAGTTCGTCGGCATTGCGGCCCGCCACCGCATCAAACCCATCTTCGTCTTCTTCGACTCGTGTTGGGATCCGTTCCCCAAACCGGGACGGCAGCGTGCCCCGAAGCCCGGGGTCCACAACTCCGGTTGGGTGCAAAGCCCAGGCGCTGAACACCTCGATGACCTCGACTACCGTCGCACTCTGCTCGAATATGTCACGGGCGTGCTGAACCAATTCCGAACGGATGATCGCGTTTTGGGTTGGGACATCTGGAATGAGCCCGACAATCCGGCCCTGGTGTATCGCAAGGTGGAGAGGAAAGACAAGCTGGACTGCGTCGCCGACCTGCTCTCGCTGGCGTTCGGGTGGGCACGCTCGGTTGATCCGAGTCAACCACTAACGAGTGGCGTGTGGGACGGGGAGTGGGGAGAACGCCAGCGGCGCAGCGAAATCGCGAACATCCAGTTGGATAACTCCGACGTGGTCACCTTCCACTGCTATGACGAACCGGCAGGCTTCGAGGCCCGGATCGCCGAACTGTCCTCATTGGGGAGGCCGATCCTCTGCACCGAGTACCTGGCTCGGACGCTGGGCAGTACCGTTGACGGGGTCCTGCCAGTTGCCAAGCGGCACAAGGTTGGTGCGATCAATTGGGGCTTAGTCGCGGGTAAGACCCAGACCTACTTTCCATGGGACTCCTGGGATCACCCGTACACGACAGCCCCGAAACTCTGGTTTCAAGACCTGGTCCATCCCGACGGACAGCCCTACCGGGACATCGAAATTCAAACGATTAGCAAGCTGAGCAAGCTCTGATCTCACCGCATGACCGCTTGATACTGCTGTTCAGCCCCACTTAACTCCCTCATCTAGCAAGTGTTGAGGATCAGCCGAAACCGCTGTAAGGATCAACCGAAACACTGTCAGGCGTCACGCGGAACTAGAATGTGAAGCATCAGCCGAGGTCCTACGGACTGAAGTGGGGCGGGCGGCTCGAACCCGCGACCGATGGATTCTCAAATGGCCGATCTCGCCATTTCGCAGCAATTCCGAAAGTTTCTGCGCAGCAACGCTGCGCGGAGAAACTCGCGCTCGGCTCGGCGTACAAGGAGCGGGGGTATGTCGTCTGCAAAGAAGCCGGCGAGCCGTACCACCCGTCGACGTTGAGCCGGCTGTGGCAGGCCGCGATCAGCGAACTCGATGTGCCACTAATACGTCTCCACGACACCCGGCACACCTGCGCCACCCTTGTGCACCTTCAAGGTGTGCCCATCGCGCTAGTCGCCGCTTGGCTGGGCCACGCCGATGTCTCGTTCACCCTTCGCACCTGCGTGCATGCTCAGCCCGAGGCGCTCGCTTGGCCGCGCGCAGCTTCTCGCCGCCGACGTCGACCACCGGGCATTGAAACTGTTCGCTCGTCTGTTCGCGGCACTTGTCCGTGGCTTGTGACAATCAGTGACAAAGTTGGACCGCACCGAACGTGCGTGCGGTCAGCGCTCGCGTTATTCCCGCAGCTCAAATAACTTTCTATGGTCGGGCTGACAGGATTTGAACCTGCGACCACTTGACCCCCAGTCAAGTGCGCTACCAAACTGCGCCACAGCCCGGTCGCCGGCTGATTCACCGGCGGCAGCTCGAAAGCCTACCGGAGGCCGTCGGTCTCGCCCCACCCCGCCGCGTCAATCACCCTGTGGATAACCGAATGCGGGTGTCGGCGCGGCTCGATATTATTCGAACATGTGTTCGGTTAAGTCGCAGGGGCCGTCGGAAGTCACTGCTGCCCTCGACGCTCTCGATGCTGCCACCGCGACACTGGAAGGAATCAACCTCAGCGCATGTGCGCCGGTGACGCGGCTGCGGGTGCTGGAACGGCTGGAAACGGCGCGCCGCAAGCAGGTAGTCATCAGCTACGACCTGATCGCCGGACTGGCCGAGGAAGTGCCCGCTGACATCGGTGGTCCGGCCCATAAGGTGGTCGCCGACAGGTTGCGCATCAGCTGCGCCGACGCCCGCCGTCGGTTGCGGACAGCGCAGCACTTGGCGCCGCGCACCACTCTCACGGGCCAGCCGCTACCACCGCAGCTACCCGCTACCGCGGAGGTCTGGCGCTCCGGACAGCTCGATGAGCAGCACGTCAAAGTCATCGGCACCTTCGTGCGCGACCTGCCTGACCACATCGCACCGCACACCGTTGACCAAGCCGAGAAGTTTCTCGTCGAGCAGGCAACCTCCCTGCGCCCCGACCAGCTCGAAAAGGTGGCAGCGCGCTGTGCGGTGCTGATCAATCCCGACGGCAACTTCTCCGATGAGGATCGCGCTCGCCAGCGGGGCTTCACGTGGTCACCGCAACGACCCGACGGCATGAGCATCGGCAAGCTCATTGCGACACCGGAGTTGCGGGCGCACCTGGATGCCTGGCTGGCGCGATTCGCCGCTCCCGGATTCGATCCCGACGACTCGAAGTCCGGTAATCAGCCCAACGAGGAGAAGGATCTGCGCAGCCCCGCCCAACGCCGACACGACGCGATTCACGCCTTGGTGCGCCGTCAACTCGGTGACGATGCGCTCGGCACGCACAACGGTCTGCCCGTCACGGTGATTGTGTCCACCACGCTCAAGGAACTGCGCAACGCGACGGGCCAGGCCGTGACCGCCGGCGGCACGCTGCTACCCATCCGCGACCTGATTCGGCTGGCCGCCGACGCCAATAACTATCTGGCGGTCTTCGATGACCATCACGCGCGACCGCTCTATCTCGCCCGGGCGCGGCGCCTGGCCACTCCAGACCAACGTCTCTTCCTGCACGCCAAGGATCGCGGCTGCACTTTCCCGGGCTGTGACGCTCCCGGCTACCTCGCCGAAGTCCACCACATCGAGGATTGGGCACACGGCGGCCACACCAACGCCGATCTGCTGACCTTCGTCTGCCGTGCCCACCACAGACTGCTGGACAGCGGCTGGAGAACCCGGAAGCTGGCCGACGGCACTACCGAGTGGCTTCCACCGCCGCACCTGCCTCAACTTCGCGGCGGCGTCAACACCTATCACCACCCTGAGCGGTTCTTTCCTGATGGCGAGGTGCCTTCGTCGTGTGACCAAACACCTAAACAGCCAAGAGACGGTACAAACCAATGAGACCGACGACAACGATCATGCCGCGCACCGCGTTCGGTGAAAGCCGGCGACCGTAGTGTGCACCGAGCCAGCCTCCGAAAAGCGACCCGAGAGCAACCAGGCCGGCTACCGGCCAACTGATCCGGTGAAACGCAACCAGCGTATACGCTGCGGCCGCAACAAGATTCACCAACAACGACAGCAGGTTCTTGGCTGCATTCATCCGCTGCACCGATTCGGGCAGCAACGCACCCATCGCGCTGACGAGCAGAATGCCCTGCGCTGCAGTGAAATAACCACCGTAGACGCCGATCGCGAAAGTACTCAGCACCAGCGCCACCATGCGGCCGGACGACACGTCGTCGGCGGAGCGGCCCGCCGCGTCCGCTCGCCGTCGTGCCCAGTTCTGAATCCACGGCCCGATCACCACCAGGACCAGCGCGGCCACCAACAGGACCGGAACCACTCGGATGAAGACCTTCTCCGGCAGATGCAACAGCAGCCAAGAGCCCAACGCGGCACCTGCCAACGACGCCGGAATTTGCCAGCGCAGCCGGCTGCCCTGGCCGTGCAACTCCCGCCGGTAACCCCAGGCGCCCGATACCCCACCCGCTACCAGCCCGACCGCGTTGGACATGGTCGAGGTCACCGGCGGGAACCCCAACGCCACCAGAGTCGGAAAGGTGATCAGTGTGCCTGACCCGACGACCGAATTGATGGCGCCCGCGGCAAAGGCGGCAAGCACGATCAGGGCCGCGTGCGAGAGGGGCACCGCAAAACCCTACCGGCGGCCCACAAACACCGATTCGCTGGCCACGCGAAATTCAGCGCTTCAAGCCGCGTTTCTCCCGCATCCGCACATTGATGCGGATCGGGCTGCCCTCGAAGCCGAAGGTTTCCCGCAGCCGTCGCTCCAGGAAACGTCGATAGCCGGCCTCCAGAAAACCGGTGGTGAACAACACGAACGTCGGCGGGCGCGCAGTTGCCTGGGTGGCGAACAGGATGCGCGGTTGCTTACCGCCGCGCACCGGCGGCGGGGTCGCGGCCACCACTTCCTTGATCCAGCTGTTCAATTGCCCGGTGCCGATGCGGGCGTCCCACGACGCCAGCGCACCTTCCAGCGCCGGCACCAGCTTCTGCACCGCACGCCCAGTCTTGGCGGAGATGTTCACCCGCTGCGCCCACCGCAGCTGGGCAAGCTCGCGGTCGATCTCCCGCTCCAGCAGGTAGCGCCGGTCTTCGTCGACGACATCCCACTTGTTGAAAGCCAGCACCAGGGCTCGCCCGGCATCGATCACCATCGACAACACCCGCTGGTCTTGTTCGGTCAGCGGGGTCGACGCATCGATCAGCACGATCACCACTTCGGCGGCGTCGATCGCGCCGTGCGTGCGAACCGACGCGTAGTACTCGTGCCCACTGGCCTGCCCGACCTTGCGGCGCAGCCCCGCCGTGTCGATGAAACGCCAGATTTTGCCGTCCAATTCGATCAGCGAGTCCACCGGGTCGACGGTGGTACCGGCGATGTCGTGCACCACCGACCGTTCATCGCCGGTCAGCCGGTTCAGCAACGAACTTTTGCCGACATTCGGCTTGCCCACCAGCGCCACCCGCCGCGGCCCGCCGCCTGTTGAGGCCGACTCGGCCACCGCCGGCAGCACGGCAACCACTTCGTCGAGCAGGTCGGCCACCCCGCGTCCGTGCATCGCGCTGACCGCGTACGGCTGCCCGAGTCCCAACGACCACAACGCCGCAGCATCGGCCTCGCCGCGTTCGCCGTCAACTTTGTTGGCGGCCAGGAACACTGGCTTGCCCGATCGGCGCAGAATGCGAGCAGCGGCCTCGTCCCCGGAGGTGGCGCCGACGACGGCGTCGACCACCAGTATCACCGCGTCGGCGGTGCGCATCGCCACCGCAGCCTGCTCGGCAACCAACTGCTGGAAGCCTTTCGCGTCGGGCTCCCATCCCCCGGTGTCCTGCACCACGAAGCGGTGCCCGGTCCACAACGCGTCATAGGACACCCGGTCGCGGGTCACACCTGGGACGTCCTGAACCACGGCTTCTCGCCGGCCCAGAATCCGGTTCACCAAGGTGGACTTGCCGACGTTGGGACGACCCACCACCGCAACCACCGGCGGGGGTCCGGAAAAGTCTGCGTCGTCAATAGCGACGAAACCGTCAGTTTCCCAATCGGTTTCGTCGCTCCACGTTCCGTCTTGGCTCACCTGCTCGCCTTACTCCGCTGTTCGACCAATTCCAGCAGATGCGTGATTACTTCGGCCTCGGTCATCTCGCTGGTGTCGATGACGACTGCGTCTTCAGCCGCCCGCAGCGGTGACACCGTGCGCGTGGAATCCAGATGGTCGCGCCGACGTACATCGGCCAGCACAACAGCGTAGTCGTCGCCTAATCCGGCCGCGACGTTCTGATCATTGCGGCGCCGGGCTCGAGTCTCAGCCGAGGCAGTCAAGAAAATCTTCAGGTCCGCGTCGGGTAACACCACCGTGCCGATATCGCGGCCCTCCACCACAATGCCGCCGTGACCGTGCGCCATCTCCCGCTGAAACCCGACCAGCCGCTCACGCACCGCGGCCACCGACGATACTGCCGACACCGCACGGGTGACCTCGTCACCGCGTATTTCCGCCGACACGTCTTCGCCGTCGAGGAAACAACGGTCGATGTCGGGGTCGTAATCAACCGACAGGCGCGCCGACGCAACAACCGCCGCCACTGCTGTGTCATCCTCTGCATCCACACCGGCGCGCAACACCGCCAAGGTCGCCATCCGGTACATGGCGCCGGTGTCGAGGTAGTGTGCGCCCAAGGTCCGTGCCAGTCGCCGCGACACCGACGATTTGCCGGTACCGGCCGGACCGTCGATCGCGATGATGACGCCGCCCCCGGTCATCACAATCCCACCGCCTTGTACAGCTCCCCAATCTCCTTGCCGCTCAGCGCCCGCAAGCTGCCTGGCCGTTGCTTGCCCAGCGACACCGCGCCGATATCGGTGCGCACCAGCTCCTGCACCGGAAAGCCGGCAGCCGCCAGCAGCCGGCGGACGATGCGCTTGCGGCCCTCATGCAACGTCACCCGCACCATGGTCTTGCCCGGAATCGAGTCCACCACAGCGAAATCGTCGACAGCGGCGGGTCCGTCGTCCAATTCGATGCCCGCACGCAACCTCTTGCCCAACCCGCGCGGGACTGTGCCCAATACCGTCGCCACATAAGTCTTGGGTACAGAAAAGGACGGATGCATCAGCCGGTGCGCCAATTCGCCGTCATTGGTCAGCAGGATCAATCCCTCGGTTTCCGCGTCGAGCCGTCCGACGTGAAAGAGATTGTGTTTGCCCCGCACGCGGTGTTCGACGATGTCGCCGATGCAGGGCCGACCGCGGTCATCGGACATCGTCGAGTGCATACCACGCGGCTTGTTCAACGCCAGGTACACCATCGACTCGTCGAGGACGACTCTGGCGCCGTCGACGTGAATCACCGACACGGTAGGGTCGACTCGGGTGCCCAGCTCCGTCACCAGCTGCCCGTCGACTTCGACGCGTCCTTCACTGATCAGCTTCTCGGCCACCCGGCGCGACGCAATTCCGGCCTGCGACAACACTTTCTGCAGCCGGACACCATCAGCTTCGGCCATCAGCCCTCATCCACATCGAACGCCGCGGCGGGCTGCTCGACAGTCCTAGCGCCACCGAGTTTGACGAAACGCGGCTCAGTGTCCAATGTTTCGCTCAGGTCGTCGATCATGTCGACGTCGGGTAGCAACGGCGCGATGTCCGGCAGATCGGCCAGGGAGGCCAGGCCCAACCGCTCCAGGAACAATTCGGTGGTCGCAAATGTCGTCGCGCCGGTGTCCGGGTCGGCACCGACCTCGGTGATCAGCCCGCGCGCCAACAAGGTGCGCATGACGGCGTCGACGTTGACCCCGCGCACCGCGCTGACCCGCGCGCGGGTCACCGGCTGGCGGTAGGCCACCACCGCAAGCGTCTCCAGTGCCGCGCGGGTGAGTTTTGACCTCGAGCCGTCCAGCAGCAGCCGCTCGACGTAGGGGGCGAACCGGGCCCGGGTGTACAGTCGCCAGCCGCCGCCGGCTTCGCGGAGATCGATGCCGCTGTCGCGTTCGGTGAGCTCGCCGGCCAGCCCGCGCAGCTTTGCGGCGACTCGATACACCGGTTGCCCGGTGGCCGCCGCCAGTGCCTCTTCGGTGACCGGCGTATCGACTACCAGCAGCAGCGCTTCGAGTACCCGACCGAGTTCGGCGTCGTCGAGTTCGGCCGGGTCGTGCGGAATCTCCAAACCCAGATCTAGGTCGGACATGTCTTCGGTCATGACTCGCTTCGAGTTTGCGCGGCGGGCTCAACCTCCCGGCCTTCGGAGAGGTCTGCTTCGCCCACGTCTTCGCCGGCCGGCCGTTGCCCGGTCCAGGAGATTTGCAGCACACCAAGCGGTTCTGCCTGCTCGAATGCTACCGCGCGACCTCGATACAGCTCGAGCAGCGCCAAGAAGCGTCCGACGATCTCGATCGGTGCCCCGCAGTCGGCCACCAGCTCGGAGAACGACGCCCATTCGCCGGGGCCGCGCGCTTCCAGCAACGACAACAGTGCAGCGGCCTGTTCGGGCACCGAAACGATCACGCGGTGCAGGTGCTCGAGTCCGACTGTCGGTCATGCGCCGCGGCGTGAGAGCAATGGCGGCGATCTCCGCGAATCGGTCGGCGTCGACGCCGAGCATCACCTCAGGCAGCAGTCCGGCGAAGCGATCTTCCAGCGCCACGGCTCGCGGGTAGCTGCGCAGCGCCGCAGCCTCCAACTCGGCGAACATCTCCGCCACATGTCTGAACGCCCGGTATTGCAGTAGCCGGGCGAACAGCAGGTCGCGCACTTCCAGCAGCGCCAGATCGGTGTCGTCCTCCACCTGCCCGGCCGGCAGCAGCCGCGCAGCTTTGAGGTCGAGCAACGTCGCGGCAACCACCAGGAACGCCGTGGTCTCCTCGAGTTCCAGCTCAGGATCCGATCGCGCGGGTGTAAGCGATGAACTCGTCGGTGACCTTGTGCAGCGCCACCTCGGTGACGTCGAGCCGGTGCGCGAAGATCAGCTGCAGCAGCAGGTCGAACGGGCCCTCGAAATTGGTCAGCCGGACCTGAAAGCCGTTCTGGGCGGGTGCTTCTGAGATCACGTGCGTAAGTTCACGCACCGAAGCGGTCGATGACCTCGCGGGCCAGCGAACGGTAGGCGTGCGCCCCCACCGACTTCGGCGCCCACGTCGTGATCGGTTCACCGACCACGCTGGTCTCGGGGAATCGCACCGTGCGGCTGATCACCGTGTCGAAGACCAGGTCACCGAACCGCTCCACAACCCGGGCCATCACCTCACGCGAGTTGACGGTTCGCGGATCGTAGCGGGTGACCAAGATGCCGCTGATGTCCAGTTTCGGGTTGAGCCGATCCCGCACCTTGTCGACGGTGTCGGTGAGCAGCGCCAGCCCGCGCAGCGCGAAGTACTCGCACTCGGTGGGAATGATGACGCCATCAGCACACGCCAAGCCGTTGACGGTGAGCAACCCCAACGACGGCTGGCAATCGACCAGCACATAGTCGTAACGGTCGAGCACCGGGCGCAGCGCGCGGGCCAGGGTCTGCTCACGGCCCACTTCGTTGACCAGCTGGATCTCGGCGGCGGACAGGTCGATGTTGCTGGGCACCAGGTCCATATCTTTGACGCGGGTCTGCAGCAGCACATCGTCGACCGAAACCCGCGACTCCATCAGCAGGTTGTGCACCGTGCGGGTCAGGTCGTAGTGCGGCACGCCCAGACCCGCCGACAGTGCGCCCTGCGGGTCCATGTCGACCAACAGCACCCGCCTGCCGTGCTCGGCCAGGGCGGCACCGAGGTTGATCGTCGAGGTGGTCTTGCCGACACCACCCTTCTGGTTGCACATTGCGACGACCTTGGCCGGGCCGTGCGACGTCCGGGGCTCAGGCTCCGGGATGGCCCGCCACGGCCGTCCGGTCAGGCCGACCTCGACAACCGAGTCTGCCTCGCCGCTCGTCACGGGCGGCTCGTTGTCGAATGTGCAAGCATCCGGTTACTGGCGGACATCGCAGGAAAGTCTAACGGTTGAGGCGACTCACGTCGGGCAACGCGCAGCAGCCGACCAGCCAACATCTGTCACCGGACTATCGTTTGCCTCATGAGTCTCAAGCAGCGCATTCCATTCCTGCGGTGGTCGTTCTGGCGGCTGGCAACCGGCTCCCGCAACATCACGACGACGGGTCAGATCGGAGACGGACGGGAGGCCGCTGCAGTCGATTATGTGCTGAACAACGCCACCGCCGGCGACGTCGACGACGTACTGGCCGCCATCGACCGGTTCGCCTACCAGAAGTCGATGCTGATCAACGTCGGCGACGAAAAAGGAGCGCTGCTCGACGCCGCCGTCCGCCGCGCCGACACGGAGCTCGCCCTGGAGCTGGGCACCTACGTCGGGTACAGCGCGCTGCGCATCGCGCGGGCCGCGCCCGCCGCCAAAGTGCTGTCTATCGAACTCGCCGAAGCCAACGCCGCCAACGCCCGCCGCATCTGGGCACACGCCGGGGTCGGTGACCGCATCGCTTGCGTGGTGGGCACCATCGGCGACGGCGGGCGCACCCTCGATGCGCTGGCCGACCAGCACGGTGTCGGCCCCGGCTCGGTGGACTTCGTGTTCGTCGACCACGACAAAAATGCCTACCTGACCGATCTGCAAAGCATCCTGGACCGCGGCTGGCTGCACCGCGGGTCGATCGTCGTCGCTGACAACGTCAAACTGCCCGGAGCGCCGAAGTACCGCGAATACATGCGGCAGCAGCAGGACAAGCTGTGGCGCACCACTGAACACCGCACGCACGCGGAATACCAGCGATTGCTCACCGATCTGGTGCTGGAGTCGGAGTACCTCGGTTGACCTGGCCGGCGAATCACCGCGCGCGCGGGTGCGCGCCGGCCCACACTTCCCGAAGCGCATGCACCGTCACCAGCGTGTAGATCTGCGTCGTCGTCACCGACGCGTGGCCGAGTAGCTCCTGCACCACCCGCACGTCAGCGCCCCCGTCGAGCAGATGCGTGGCGAACGAATGCCGCAGCACGTGCGGCGACACACCTGCGGTGATGCTGGCGCGCTCGGCCGCATCCTGCAGGACCTGCCACGCGCTTTGGCGGGACAACCGCCCGCCGCGCGCGTTGAGGAAGATGGCCGGCGTCCCCCGGCCGTGCCGCGCCAAATCCGGGCGGCCGCGCACCAGGTAGGCGTTGAGCGCCTCGACGGCGGGCCGGCCGATCGGCACCAGCCGCTGCTTGCCACCCTTGCCGCGCAGCAGCACCGAGCGGGCTTCGGTGTCGATGTCGTCGATGTCGAGGCCGACGGCCTCGGAAATCCGGGACCCGGTGGAGTACAGCAGCTCCAGCAGCGCCCGGTTTCGCAACGTCAGCGGGCCGTCGGAGGGGCTGTCGCCGCCGGCGCCGGCAAGCAACGCCAGCACCTGCTCGACAGTCAGGCTTTTGGGCAGACGCCGGCCCGGGGTGGGCGGCTTGACGCCACGGGCCACGTCGACGACGGCCAGCCCTTCGGCGGCGGCGAACCGGTGCAGACCGCGCACCGCGATCAGCGCGCGTGCCGCCGAGACGGCCGACAGCGCCGGTACGCCGGCGTCCGCGTCACCGCGCCGCAACACCACAAGGAAGTCGCTGACATCGTCCTCGCGGACCTCGGCCAGGTCGTCGATGCCGCGCAGCGTCAGGTGCTCGGCGTAGCGGCGCAGGTCGCGACGATACGAAGTCAGAGTATTGGCGGCGACGCCCCGCTCGATCGCCAGGTGGTCGAGATAGCCCTGGACCTGTGTTCCCAGCACTGACTGCAGGGCCGCTGACGTCATCGCTGCCGGCCGGCAAACGCTGTGGGTTTGTCGGTCCATTCGGCGTCCACCGGGCGGGGCCGGGCGGCGCCCTGCGTCACCGCGTAGGCGGCCAGAATCCCGGCGACGGCGAGCGAGTCGACGATCTCGCCGCTGAACACCTTCCCAAGCGCCTCGGCAATAGGTATCCAGTCCAGCCTCATGTCCGCTTCCTCGTCGTGCGCCGCCGGCCGGTCGACCTGGGCGAGCCCGGTGGCCAGGTACAGCCGGACCGATTCGTCGCTGAAACCCGGCGTGGTGTCCAAATCGACGAGCACCTGCCACGTCTGCGCCTCCAGGCCTGCCTCTTCTTTCAGCTCCCGCGCAGCGGTGAGGTGCGGCGCCTCGCCGTCGATGTCGAGCAACCCTGCGGGCAGCTCCCACAGTCGTCGACCAAGCGGATGGCGATACTGGTAGACCATCGGGATGCGGCCAGACTCGTCCAACGCGAGTACCGCTACCGCGCCGAAGTGCTCGACCACCTCGCGGTCCGCGGTCTTGCCGCCGGGCATGCGCACTTGATCCTTGCGCAGTGCGAATATTTTGCCGCTGTAAAGGGTTTCCGACGAAACCGTCTCGAAGTCGTGCTCAGCCACGAGCCGCCGGTTCCGGTACCGGGTGGGACCCATACGGGTCAGAGCCGCTGCGGGTTTCGCTGCCGTTCGCGCGAGCCTCCGGAATCTCCACCGGCAACCGCTCGGCAGCTTTGAAGTCGAGGGCAGCCCCGACAAATGCGACGAACAGCGGGTGCGGCCGGGTGGGCCGGCTTTTCAACTCTGGGTGGGCCTGGGTGCCGACGATGAACGGATGCACCTCCGGCGGGTATTCCACAAACTCCACCAGATGGCCGTCCGGTGAGGTTCCGCAGAACCGCAGGCCGCTGTCGGCGATCTTGTCCCGGTAGGCGTTGTTGACCTCGTAACGGTGCCGGTGCCGCTCGGAGACCTCAGTGGCCTGGTATGCCTGAGCGACCACCGAATCAGGTTGCAACACCGCGGGATACGCGCCGAGCCGCATAGTGCCGCCGAGGTCGGCCGCACCGGCGACAATGTCCTGCTGGTCGGCCATGGTGGAGATGACCGGATCAGGCGTGTTCGGTTCGAACTCGGCGGAGTTGGCCTCGGTCAGGCCCACCGAACGTGCCGCCTCGATCACGATGCACTGCAGGCCCAGGCACAGCCCGAGCACCGGCAGGCCCCGGGCCCGCGCGTAGCGGATGGCGCCGATCTTGCCTTCGATGCCCCGGATGCCGAACCCGCCCGGGATGAGCACGCCGTGCACGTCGTCGAGCACCGCGGCCGCACCACTGCTGCTTCCGCAGTCATCGGAGGGCACCCAGCGCATCTCCACTTTCGCGCGATGCTTGAACCCCCCGGCCCGCAACGCCTCGGTCACCGACAGGTAGGCGTCGGACAGCTCGATGTACTTGCCCACCAACGCGATTCGGACCGTCTCTTGCGGGTCGTGAACCCGGCGCAGCAAGTCGTCCCACTCGGTCCAGTCGACATCGCGGAACGGCAGGTTGAGCCGGCGCACCACGAACGCGTCGAGTTCCTCGCGGTGCAGCACCTTCGGGATGTCGTAGATGGACCGCGCGTCGGGTGTGGAGATCACGCCGTCGATGTCGACGTCACACATCAACGCGATCTTGTTCTTCAGCGGTTCAGGCACGTCCTGGTTACACCGCAGAATCAAGGCGTCGGGAGTGATACCGATGCTGCGCAGCGCGGCCACCGAGTGCTGGGTGGGTTTAGTCTTCAACTCCCCGGACGGCGCCAAGTAGGGCACCAGCGACACGTGCAGGAAGAAGACATTCTCCCGGCCGAGGTCGTGGCGCACCTGCCGCGCCGCCTCCAGGAACGGCTGAGACTCGATATCCCCGACGGTGCCGCCGATTTCGGTGATGACGACGTCCGGGCGGTTGCCGTCGGCGTCGGGCGCGGCCATCGCCATGATGCGGCTTTTGATCTCGTCGGTGATGTGCGGGATGACCTGAACGGTGTCACCGAGATACTCGCCGCGGCGTTCTTTGGCGATGACCGTTGAGTACACCTGGCCGGTGGTCACGTTGGCCGATCCGGGCAGGTCGCGGTCGAGGAAGCGCTCGTAGTGGCCGACGTCGAGATCGGTTTCGGCGCCGTCCTCGGTCACGAACACCTCGCCGTGCTGGAACGGGTTCATCGTGCCGGGGTCGACGTTCAAGTACGGGTCGAGCTTCTGCATCGTCACTTGCAGTCCGCGGGCGGTCAGCAGCTGGCCCAGGCTGCTGGCGGTCAGTCCTTTACCGAGGGAGGAGACAACGCCACCGCTGACGAAGAGATGCTTGGTGACGGACTGCGGGTGCCTGCGCAAATCGAGCAACCTCCGTGAAGAAGGGCAGGGCTGGCTTGTTGCTAGCGGCGACTGCTAACGGTGACGCACTGGGCCTGCCGACCCACGGAAACCCACCCTAACACCGTCGGTGCTGAGCCGTCGCTGGCGCGCCGATGGGCGACCGCTGAAGCCGGATGCCCGCCTAGGGCGCGACGGTCAGCGCCGTGGCGCCGCGGCCGGCGCCGTACTGGCCGGTGTGACCGCCGTTGATCTGGTCCTGCAGCGCCAGGACCGCGGTGATCCTGCCCTGCTCGGCGTCGACGTCGTCGACCGTGCTGATGGCGGGCGTCATGCCGGCATCCGCACGGGTCACCGCGACCGCACCCGTTCCACTGGCCGACCCGTCACGCCCGGCCAGCACCGCGCCCGAGCCGTGCGGTGACAGCGCGACGGCGAAGCGCGCCACGGTGACGCCCTGGTTGCCTGCGCCGTCGCCGAGTCCCCCGCCGGTGACGACGATCGCGACGTTGGCCGCCCCGATGTGCGCATCAGACGGATGCGTGGACGGATAGGTGATGAAGCCGGTGTCACGCAGGGCGGCCAGCACCGTCTCCCGCTGGGCGTCGTCAGCACTCGGGACCGCGGGATCGCGATTGATCAACAGCGCGATGCCCAGCAGATCTCCGGCTTGCGAGCCCTGGTCCACCAACTTGGTGCTCAGCTGTGCGCCGGCCGGCACGATCGACGAGTTCACCACCGTGCGTAATTTCTCCGCGGAATTGGCGTCGACGAACTCACTCGTCAGCGTCACTGTCCCGGTCACCGCGCCGCCGGCCTGACCTATCGTCTTGGACAGGGCCGCAACATCGTCGTCGCACGCATCGGGGGTGCGGAAGACGACCACAGACTTGTCGGTCAGCGCGCCGTGCACGATGCGTTCAGCCAGTTGGGTGTCGAAGTCGTTTGCGGCGACCAGCTTTTCGTTCAACACGTTCTTCTGATCGGTCAACGCGTTGAGCTGGCTGTGCAGGTCACGCTTCTCCTCGCGGAGCCCGGCCAGCAGACTGTCGGAAAGCAATCCAGAACCCAGGACCACCCCGATGGCGAGCGCCAGAAACACGGCTGCCAGCGAAATCGCATGATGACGAGGCGAAATCACGGATGCGCCGTTCTAGGTGACCCAGCCCTGCACGTGCAGCAGCAGCCGGTTCCAGTAGCTGCCGATCCAGTGCAGGACCAGGGCGTCGGTCCGCGAAACCCACAGCGCCACGATGACGGCAATCAGCATGGTCAGCACCAGCAGCGCGATGGCCCCGCCGGAAATGCGGTTGCGGTAGAGGGTGGCGACCGCCTTGGCGTCGACGAGTTTTTCGCCCACCCGCAGCCGGGTGAGGAACGTGGACGGATTGCTGTGCTGGCGGGTCCGGTCGAAGAACGTCTCGATGTTGGCACTGTGTCCGGCCGTCACCAGCAACGCTGCGCCGTGGTGATCAGCCAGCAGCAGCGCCAAGTCGGCCGCCGAGCCTGCGGCCGGAAACGTCATCGCCCCCACCCCGAGGTCTTGGATGCGTTCCAAACCAGGCGCATGACCGTCGGCGTCGGCGGGCAGCACCACCTGAGCGCCGCACTTGAGGGCATCGGTGCTGATCTGCTCGGGGTCGCCGACGATGATCTGCGGGCGGTACCCCGCTTTGCGCAGTACGTCGGCTCCGGTGCCCACTCCGATCATCACCGGCTGGTACTCCTTGATGAACGGCTTGAGCGCCCGCAGGTCCTCGGCGGCGGTCGGCTCGTCGGCCACCACCACGACGTGCCGGCGGCGCAGGTCGACGTCGATGTCGGGGATACCGATACCGTCGATGAGCAGCGGACTCTCGCTGCGGATGAACTCAATGGTGTTGCCCGCGAACGCTTCCAGGTGGGCGACCAGGCCGCTCTTGGCTTCCTGCATCAGGTCGGCGATGTCGTGGTCGCTGCGCTCGGTGCCTTTGATGAGGCGGCGGTCACCGGCGTAGACGCCGCCGTCGTGCAAACGGACTTTGGCGCCGTCCTTGATCTTCTTGAAGACTTCCGGCCCGGTCTCGTCGATGAGAGTTACGCCGTTGGCCAGCAACACTTCCGGACCGAGATTGGGGTAGCGGCCCGACACCGACGGCGACGCGTTCACGACCGCGGCGATGTCAGCCTCGACCAGCGCGTCGGCGGTGATCCGGTCCAGGTCGAGCACGTCGAGCACCGCAATGTCGCCGGGGCAGACTCGTCGTAGGAGTCGGTCGATGTCGCGGTCGACGCGGGCCGTGCCGACGACTCCGGGCTTAGCACCGTTACGGGACAGAAGCGTCGTCATCCTCATGGGGCCGATTCTGTCGGCGAAGGACGGGTCCGGCGAGTAGGCGCGCCGTAACATCAGCCCCAGACGTTGAGTTCTGTCACTTCAGTCACAGGGCCTAGGAAGCCGTCATCGCGTCACTGCGTGCGTTCTGCAGCAGTTCTCGTGCGTGCGCCCGCGCGCTGTCGGATTCACCGAGACCGGCCAGCATCCGCGCCAGCTCCGCCACCTGCTCGTCGCCGTCCAGGCGCCGGACCACGCTGGCCCCGTTACGCCCGGCGCTGTCCACCACCAGATGCACGTCACCGTAGGCCGCCACCTGCGGCAAATGCGTCACCACAATGACTTGATGGGTGCGCGCCAACCGGGCCAGCCGCCGGCCGATCTGTACCGCAGCGCGGCCCCCGACACCGGCGTCGACCTCGTCGAACACCATGGTGGTGCCCGCCGTCGACGTCGCCAGCACCACCTCCAGGGCCAGCATCACCCGCGACAGCTCACCACCTGAGGCGCTTTTCGCCAACGGCAGCACCGTCGTCCCGCGGTGCGCGGAGAATCCGAACTCCACCACGTCGATGCCGTCGGCGCCGGCATGAGCCGCCTCTCCGCTGGGCAGTCTCAGCGCGGCCACGTCGTTGTCGCCGGCCGGCGCCGGGTTGGTCGTCACCGCGATGGTGAACTCGGCGTCGGCCATGGCCAAGCCGGCCAGCTCCGCACTGACCGCCTTGGCCAGGCGCTTGGCTGCGGTGTGGCGGGCCGTGCTCAAATCGACTGCCGCGTCGCCTAATTGGCCGGCGAGTGCGTCGACACGACGCGCCAACTCGGCCAGCGCCTCTTCGGACACGTCTAACTGCGCCAGCCGGTTCCGTGACTCCCCGGCCCAGCGCAACACCCCGTCGATGTCCGCGGCGTATTTGCGGGTCAGCGTGCGCAGTTCGGCTTGACGCGCCAGTTTGGCATCCAAACTGCTTGTGTCGATGGGCAATTCGTTCAGATAGTCGCCGAGCTCGCGCGCGGTGTCCGCGACCAGCGCCAGCGCCTCGGCAAGTTGACCGGCCAACACCCGCAGACTGCTGTCGTCGGTCGACTCCAGCGCCGCCTTCGCCTTGGCTAACGAATCGGCGGCGGAGTGCGGATCGGTCTCGACCGTCTCCTCCAGCGGTCCGACCAAGGCCGCGCGCGCGGTAGCCGCTGCCTCTCGTAGAGCGCCGAGCTCGGAAAGCCGCCGGATCTCTGCGACCAGGTGGTCGTCTTCTCCGGGCTCCGGGTCAACGCTGTCGATTTCGTGCAGCGCGAACTTCAGCCGGTCCGCCTCCAGGGCCAGTTCGCGAGCGCGGTTGCGGCGGTCGAGCAAATCGCGCCGCGCCGACTGCCAGGCATCCCGGAGCTCGCGGTAGCGCTTGAGCCGGGTACCGACCGAGGCGAAGCGATCCAGCGCCGCCCGTTGCTCGTCGGGCCGCATCAGCCGCAGCTGATCGTTCTGCCCGTGCAGGGTGAGCAGTCTGGTGGTGAAACCATTGAGCGACTTGGCGGGCACACTGCGACCACCCAGGTAAGCCCGCGAGCGTCCGTCGTGGCCGACCGACCGCGACGCGATCACACTGCCGTCGTCGTCGCGCTCAGCACCGGAGGTGTCCAGTATCTCGTCGATCTGCTTAACCGCGGCGTCATCGAGATCCGTTGTGGCGAACCGGCCCTCGACGAAGGCTCGCTCCGATCCCGACCGCACCCGGGTGGCGTCGGCGCGCGCGCCGCCGAGCAGGTGCAGCCCGGTCACCACCATGGTCTTCCCGGTGCCGGTCTCACCGGTCAGCACAGTCAGTCCGCGGTCGAAGTCGGCTGTCGCGCAGCTGATCGCACCGAGCGACTCGATCCGTATCTCCGCCAGCACCGCTTACTGCCCGCGCCAGCCCGCGACGGGTAGCCGGAATTTGCGGACCAGCCGATCGGTGAACGGCGCGCTGTCCAGTCGCGCCCACTTCACCGGCGTCCCGCAGCGCGTGACTTCGAGCCGCCCACCGGCAGGCACCAGCATTTCGCGGCGGCCGTCGCAGAACACCAGAGCGTCATGCCCGGTGGCCTCGATCTCGATGGCGATCGTGGCGTCCGGGCTTGTCACCATCGGACGCGCGAACAGGGCGTGCGCGTTGTTGGGCACGACGAGCAGCGCCTCCAGATCCGGCCACAGCACCGGACCCCCGGCGGAGAACGCATACGCCGTCGACCCGGTCGGCGTCGCTACCAGCACACCGTCGCAGCCGAACGTCGACACCGGCCGGCCGTCGACCTCGACGACGACACCGAGCACCCCGAACCGAGGACCCTTCTCCAGGCTCGCTTCGTTCAGCGCCCAACCCTGACTGATGAGCTGGCCGTCGGCACGCACCGTAACGTCCAGCGTCAAGCGGTTCTCCACTCGGTAATCTCGGGCGACGACGTGCTCGAGCACCGTGTCGATGGCTTCCGCTTCAGCTTCGGCGAGGAATCCGATGCGGCCCAGGTTGACGCCCAGCACCGGGACCTGGGCGGTCCGGGCCAATTCGGCCGCCCGCAGGAACGTGCCGTCGCCGCCGAGAACCAGGACCAGTTCGCATCCTTGGGCCGCATGCGGGTCCGCGTCCACCACCTCGATGTCGACGCCCAATGCCCGCAGATCGTCTGGGGCAAGGTGCAGGCCGCCGATGTCGAGTGCCTCCGTGGACAGCACCCGCAACCCGATCCCCCGGTCGCTCAACGACTTACCGACTCGACGAGCCACGTCGGTCACCTCGTCGCGGCCGACGTGGACCACCATGAGAATGTTGCGCTCAGCGGTCACTTCGACCCGGCTCCGGCCGGTCCAGCCACCGCCGTCTGCACCGCGGACACCAACTGATCGTCACTCAGACCGCGGTCAGTCTGGCGGCGCAGCCACAGGAAGTACTCGACGTTGCCGGCCGGGCCGGGTAGCGGGCTGGCGGTAACGCCGACGGCGCACCAATCGAGTTCCTGGGCGCGGCGGGCCACAGTGAGGACCGATTCCGCCCGCAACACCGGGTCACGCACGACGCCGCCGGCCCCGACCTGACCTTTGCCCACTTCGAACTGCGGCTTCACCATGGGAACGATATCGGCACTCGGCGACGCGCACCGGGTCAAGGCCGGTAGGACAGTGGTCAACGAGATGAACGACAGGTCGGCCACGACGAGGTCGACGGGGCCGCCGATCGCGACCGCGGAAAGGTCGCGGACGTTGGTGCGTTCGACGACGATCACCCGGGGGTCCGACCGCAGCGACCAGGCCAGCTGCCCGTAACCGACATCGGCGGCCACGACTTGCCGGGCGCCGCGGTCCAGCAGAACTTCGGTGAATCCGCCGGTCGATGCGCCCGCGTCGAGACAGCGCAGCCCGTCGACGGCGATGCCGAAGACGTCCAGTGCGCCGATGAGTTTGTGCGCTCCGCGCGACACCCAGCTGCGTCCACCGTCACCGGCGACCGACAATGTGGCAGTCGGCGCGACGGCGGTCGCCGCCTTGACGGCCGGCATGCCGTTGATGCTGACCTTGCCGGCGTCGATCAATTCCGCGGCCTGCTGACGTGATCGGGCCAGTCCCCGCCGGACCAGCTCGACGTCGATGCGGGCGCGTCGGGCCACCGCACACTCAACCCTTCTCCGCCGACTCCAGGGCGCGCACCAGGACATCGTGGGCCTCGGAGAGTCGGCGGGCAATCTCATCGATGTCGCCGTCCACGAGCTGGCTCTCCCGGTCGGCGGCGATGTCGGGCAGCCCGGCGAGCAGATCGCCGATCTGGGCCCGGATGTGGGCGGGGTCGGTAATCATGCGCCGCTCCTCCTCATCGCTTCGCTCTGCATCGTCGCCGGCGGTAATCATGCGCCGCTCCTCCTCATCGCTTCGCTCTGCATCGTCGCCGGCGGGTGTCATGGCGATCCTCACGCTAGCCGATGTTCAGCAGCGAGCAGCGCTGCAGGGCGTCGCGGGCGGCGTCGTCGCCGGCTTCGATGGTGAGGGTTTTGCCCTCGGAATCCGCTTTCCAGACGGCGTTCGCGACGGCGCGGACCACCGCCAGTCCGTCGTCGTCCCGGCGGTCCCCGTCGGTGCTGACGGTGACCGCGGTGTCACCGACATCGACGTGCCAGCCGGGTTGCGCTTCCACCGCCAGCTGGTCGGGCTCCTGGTGCAACGACCGCAGGTCGGCCCCGATGTAGGTGGGCCGCTGGTCCGGCACGGCGAAGATCGCGTCCTGTGCGGAGTTGACTCCGGTGAGCACCATCAAGCTGGGCAGGTCGGCGGCGTTGGCGCCGGCGATGTCGGTGTCCAGGCGGTCACCGACGACGAGCGGACTCTGGAATTCTCCGCGGGCCACCGCGTCGTTCAACAGCGTCGGCGCCGGCTTGCCCGCGATCTGTGGTTCGGCGTCGGTCGCCGCCCGCAGCGCTGCCACCATGGCGCCGTTACCCGGGAGAAGACCGCGCTCCGACGGCAAGGTTCGGTCGACGTTGGCGGCGACCCACAGCGCACCGGCCCGGATCGCCAGCGCCGCCTCAGCCAGTTCCGGCCAGCCGGTGTCGGGCGAATGACCCTGCACCACGGCGGCAGGGTCGTCGTCCCATCGGCGCACCGGAGACAAGCCGACCGCCGCGATCTCGTCGGCCAGCGAATCGGTGCCGACGATCAACACCCGCGAGTCGGCCGGCAACTGGTCGGCCAACATCCGGGCCGCGGTCTGGGCGCTGGTCACCACGTCGTCGCCGCCGGCCGTGAAGCCGAGGTCGTTGAGGTGATCGGCGACTTGTGCCGCGCTGCGCGAAGCGTTGTTGGTGATGAACAATGTGCGGCTCTCGACTTGGCGAAGCGCCGGTACGGCGCCGTCGGTCGGACTGCTGCCGCGGAACACCGTCCCGTCCAAATCGACCAGCAGGCAATCATGTTGCTGGGCAAGTGTTGTCATGTCAGGCCAGCTCGCTGATCCGGTCTTCGGCGTCGGTGACGCCATCGACGTCGGCGGCCGCCGAATGCAGAAACCATTGCAGCGCCTCGTCTTTGCGGTCGACAGCAAGCAATGTCTCGGCGTAGGCGTAGAACAACCGCGCGGCGGTGGAGCCGGTACGGGCCGGGTCGAGCGTAGGCGTGGACAAGACGGTCAGCGCCTGCTCGAACTGGCCGAGATCTGCGCGCGCACCGGCCGCGACGATGCGCAGTTCATCGGCGTCATCACCGCTGAGCTGCGCTGCGTCCGGCCCCCGGGTGAGTTCGATCGCCCGCTCCGGTCGCCCGAGACCGCGCTCACAGTCAGCGATCAGCGCGAGCAGCGAGGACTTGCTGCCCATCCTGCGGGCAGCGCGCAATTCGGCCAACGCTTGCGACCAGTCGCCACAGTGGTAGGCAGCGATCCCGACGGCTTCGCGGACTGCTGCGATCCGCCCCGACCGGGCCCGCGCCGCCCGGGCATGGTTCAGCGCGGCTTCGGGATCCTCGTCGATGAGCGCGCCCGCCGCGACGAGGTGGCGGGCCACCGCGTCGGCGGTCACCCGGTCCAAAGTGCTGAGCTCACGCCGGATTTCGGGTGCCAATTGCCTGGCCTCCACGTCCGGCGGTATCGGCGGGACATCACGCCGGCCGTCCCCGGTATCGGTGTCGGCCGATCCGGCTTGCTGCGGTTGCGCGCTGCGGGCCCGACCGGGGCCCGACCGGGGAACCTCACGAGACGGTCTGGGCGCGCGCTTTGACGTTTCGCCTCCCGCAGTCGGCCGGCGCTGCCGGTCTGCGCCGTCACTGCGTCTGTCGTCGACCACTCGTGCCCATCCGCCTCGATCGTTGCCGTGCCTGCCGTCAAAGCCCGCCCTCGCCGAAAGGATACGTGCACATCGCAATACTGCGCACTTCGGAGATTGAGCAGTGCAATTCGACAACACAATTTCCCTGCCAAATGAATATCAAAAAAGCACCCTGTGGTGTGGGGGTGCTTTTTTGTTGGGTGTTCGGCGGTGTCCTACTTTTCCACCCGGGTGGGTAGTATCATCGGCGCTGGCAGGCTTAGCTTCCGGGTTCGGGATGGGTCCGGGCGTTTCCCTGTCGCTGTGGCCGCCGTAACTTTATTGTGTTGGGTTATTGGTTGGTTTGGTGGGGGGTGTGGGTTTGGGTGTGGTTGCGTTTTTTTTGGTGTGTGTAAGTTTTCGGCCGGTTAGTGCCAGTTGCCTGCGCCCCTTGCGGGGTGTGTAGGTCTGGTCTATTGATCCCGTGGTCTGCGGGGGGCCTTATCCCACTTGAATGGGTGAGAAGCCTGGTCTTGGAGAAGGTTTCCCGCTTAGATGCTTTCAGCGGTTATCCTGGCCGAACGTGGCTATCCAGCGGTGCCCCTGGTGGGACAACTGGTGGACCAGAGGTTCGTCCGTCCCGGTCCTCTCGTACTAGGGACAGGTTTCCTCAAGCTTCTGACGCGCGCGGCGGATAGAGACCGAACTGTCTCACGACGTTCTAAACCCAGCTCGCGTGCCGCTTTAATGGGCGAACAGCCCAACCCTTGGGACCTGCTCCAGCCCCAGGATGCGACGAGCCGACATCGAGGTGCCAAACCATCCCGTCGATATGGACTCTTGGGGAAGATCAGCCTGTTATCCCCGGGGTACCTTTTATCCGTTGAGCGACACCCCTTCCACTCGGGGGTGCCGGATCACTAGTCCCGACTTTCGTCCCTGTTTGACGTGTCAGTCTTACAGTCAAGCTCCCTTGTGCACTTGCACTCAACACCTGATTGCCGTCCAGGTTGAGGGAACCTTTGGGCGCCTCCGTTACTTTTTAGGAGGCAACCGCCCCAGTTAAACTACCCGCCAGGCACTGTCCCTGAACCGGATAGACGGTTCGAGGTTAGAGGTCCAATACGGTCAGAGTGGTATTTCAACAATGACTCCACACAAACTGGCGTCTGTGTTTCACAGTCTCCCACCTATCCTACACAAACCGCACCGAACATCAATACCAAGTTGTAGTGAAGGTCCCGGGGTCTTTTCGTCCTGCCGCGCGTAACGAGCATCTTTACTCGTAGTGCAATTTCGCCGAGTCTATGGTTGAGACAGTTGAGAAGTCGTTACGCCATTCGTGCAGGTCGGAACTTACCCGACAAGGAATTTCGCTACCTTAGGATGGTTATAGTTACCACCGCCGTTTACTGGGGCTTAAATTCTCCGCTTCACCCCTTGCGGGGTTGACGGGTCCTCTTAACCTTCCAGCACCGGGCAGGCGTCAGTCCGTATACCTCGTCTTGCGACTTCGCACGGACCTGTGTTTTTAGTAAACAGTCGCTTCTCACTGGTTTCTGCGACCCCCTCCCGCGGCCCCCAGCGTGTGGGTTGACGGTATGGAGGTCCCCCTTCTCCCGAAGTTACGGGGGCATTTTGCCGAGTTCCTTAACCATAGTTATCTCGTACGCCTTGGTATTCTCTACCTGACCACCTGTGTCGGTTTGGGGTACGGGCCGTGTGTGAACTCACTAGAGGCTTTTCTTGGCAGCATAGGATCACCGAATTCGCCTCAACCGGCTATGCATCACCTCTCAGACTCAAATGAGACCCGGATTTGCCTGGATCTCGTCCTACCGGCTTGCCCCAGCACATCCACTCACTGGTACGGCTACCTTCCTGCGTCACCCCATCGCTTGACTACTACCAACCCGGGTCCCACGCAGCCCCTGCACCGTCGCACCCCGAAAGGATTGATCGGCCAGGATTTGGGTGGTTAGCAGAATTGCTTCATCACGGACGCGCACACACGGGTACGGGAATATCAACCCGTTGTCCATCGACTACGCCTGTCGGCCTCGCCTTAGGTCCCGACTCACCCTGGGCGGACTGGCCTGGCCCAGGAACCCTTGGTCTTTCGGCGGGCAAGGTTCTCACTTGCCTTATCGCTACTCATGCCTGCATTCTCACTCCCCACACCTCCACAGCCAGATCACTCTGCTGCTTCACCGGTGAGGGGACGCTCCCCTACCCAACAATTACTTTGTTGCCGCGGCTTCGGCGGTGTACTTGAGCCCCGCTACATTATCGGCGCACAATCACTTGACCAGTGAGCTATTACGCACTCTTTCAAGGATGGCTGCTTCTAAGCCAACCTCCTGGTTGTCTATGCGACTGCACATCCTTTCCCACTTAGCACACGCTTAGGGGCCTTAGCCGGCGATCTGGGCTGTTTCCCTTTCGACGTACGAAGCTTATCCCCCGCCGTCTCACTGCCACACTATATAGACTTGTTGGCATTCGGAGTTTGGCTGACGTCAGTAACCTAGTAGGGCCCATCGGCCATCCAGTAGCTCTACCTCCAACAAGAAACATGCGACGCTGCACCTAAATGCATTTCGGGGAGAACCAGCTATCACGGAGTTTGATTGGCCTTTCACCCCTACCCACAACTCATCCCCTCAGTCTTCAACCTAAGTGGGTTCGGGCCTTCACACGGTCTTACCCGCGCTTCACCCTGGCCATGGGTAGATCACTCCGCTTCGGGTCCACAACACACCACTACACCCCACAACAGGGGATACGCCCTATTCAGACTCGCTTTCGCTGCGGCTACCCCACCCGGGTTAACCTCGCGACATGTCGGTGACTCGCAGGCTCATTCTTCAAAAGGCACGCCATCACCCCACCCCAACAAAGGGGAAGGCTCTGACGGATTGTAGGCGCACGGTTTCAGGTACTCTTTCACTCCCCTCCCGGGGTACTTTTCACCATTCCCTCACGGTACTAATCCGCTATCGGTCATCAGGAAGTATTCAGGCTTACCGGGTGGTCCCGGCAGATTCACAGCAGATTCCACGGGCCCGCTGCTACTTGGGTATCTGCGCACAACAGACAACATGTTTTCACCTACCGGGCTCTCACCGTCTACGGCAGACCATCCCAGGCCACTTCGGCTAACACACTGCTTTCTCACTGCTGCTGCCCACGGCGGTGAACAGAACACAAACCCCACAACACCACACACACAACCCCCGCCGGGTATCACATGCGCGCGGTTTAGCCATCCTCCGCGTTCGCTCGCCACTACTAACGGAATCACACTTGTTTTCTTCTCCTACGGGTACTGAGATGTTTCACTTCCCCGCGTTCCCCCCTGACAGCTATACATTCACCGCCAGGTGACACGACATCACTCGTGCCGGGTTTCCCCATTCGGACATCCTCGGATCCACGCTCGGTTGACAACTCCCCGAGGCATATCGCAGCCTCCCACGTCCTTCATCGGCCCCTGATGCCAAGGCATCCACCATGCGCCCTAACACACTTACAACACAAAAAACCAAAGAAAAAACACAACTCGACAAACAAGAAACACTCTTGCTTGCTAGATGCTCGCAACCACTATCCACAAATCAAACACCACACCCCACCACCAAGCAGGGCGACAACACCAAAAAAACACGGTGTTGTCTCAGGACCCAACAGTGTGCCGGCAGTAATTGCCCCCACCCCCCAACACGGGGGGACAAGGAAATGTTGTCATCGCACCCAATCCGCGCCCACTACAGGCGTCGGACTCCACACGGCTCACACCCCACCTGATGCGGGGCGTTTTTCGTGGTGCTCCTTAGAAAGGAGGTGATCCAGCCGCACCTTCCGGTACGGCTACCTTGTTACGACTTCGTCCCAATCGCCGATCCCACCTTCGACAGCTCCCCCCACAAGGGTTAGGCCACTGGCTTCGGGTGTTACCGACTTTCATGACGTGACGGGCGGTGTGTACAAGGCCCGGGAACGTATTCACCGCAGCGTTGCTGATCTGCGATTACTAGCGACTCCGACTTCACGGGGTCGAGTTGCAGACCCCGATCCGAACTGAGACCGGCTTTAAAGGATTCGCTTAACCTCACGGCATCGCAGCCCTTTGTACCGGCCATTGTAGCATGTGTGAAGCCCTGGACATAAGGGGCATGATGACTTGACGTCATCCCCACCTTCCTCCGAGTTGACCCCGGCAGTCTCTCACGAGTCCCCGCCATCACGCGCTGGCAACATGAGACAAGGGTTGCGCTCGTTGCGGGACTTAACCCAACATCTCACGACACGAGCTGACGACAGCCATGCACCACCTGCACACAGACCACAAGGGAACCAATATCTCTACTGGCGTCCTGTGCATGTCAAACCCAGGTAAGGTTCTTCGCGTTGCATCGAATTAATCCACATGCTCCGCCGCTTGTGCGGGCCCCCGTCAATTCCTTTGAGTTTTAGCCTTGCGGCCGTACTCCCCAGGCGGGGTACTTAATGCGTTAGCTACGGCACGGATCCCAAGGAAGGAAACCCACACCTAGTACCCACCGTTTACGGCGTGGACTACCAGGGTATCTAATCCTGTTCGCTCCCCACGCTTTCGCTCCTCAGCGTCAGTTACTGCCCAGAGACCCGCCTTCGCCACCGGTGTTCCTCCTGATATCTGCGCATTCCACCGCTACACCAGGAATTCCAGTCTCCCCTGCAGTACTCCAGTCTGCCCGTATCGCCCGCACGCTCACAGTTAAGCCGTGAGATTTCACGAACAACGCGACAAACCACCTACGAGCTCTTTACGCCCAGTAATTCCGGACAACGCTCGCACCCTACGTATTACCGCGGCTGCTGGCACGTAGTTGGCCGGTGCTTCTTCTCCACCTACCGTCACCACAAGAAAACCTGCGGCTTCGTCGATGGTGAAAGAGGTTTACAACCCGAAGGCCGTCATCCCCCACGCGGCGTCGCTGCATCAGGCTTGCGCCCATTGTGCAATATTCCCCACTGCTGCCTCCCGTAGGAGTCTGGGCCGTATCTCAGTCCCAGTGTGGCCGGACACCCTCTCAGGCCGGCTACCCGTCGTCGCCTTGGTAGGCCATCACCCCACCAACAAGCTGATAGGCCGCGGGCCCATCCCACACCGCAAAAGCTTTCCACCCCAAAACATGCATCTTGGAGTCCTATCCGGTATTAGACCCAGTTTCCCAAGCTTATCCCGAAGTGCAGGGCAGATCACCCACGTGTTACTCACCCGTTCGCCACTCGAGCACCCTCCGAAAAGGGCCTTTCCGTTCGACTTGCATGTGTTAAGCACGCCGCCAGCGTTCGTCCTGAGCCAGGATCAAACTCTCCAAACAAAACCCCCCACCCCACAAACCGAGGCAGGCAAGCCAATCAGAGAAACCTGACAAAAAAAGACACCAAACCTGGCATCAAAAAACCACACCCCCACAAACGGGAAAACAAAAAGGGCATGGCCAAAAAAACAACAACAAACAAAAACCACCAAACACACTATTGAGTTCTCAAACAACACCCGCCCTCACGGCCGCGCAGTCAGGCCGCGCCGTTGAAGCGCGTCTGACGAAGCGGACAGGTAAAACGCCCCGTAACCAGGGCCATTCCCCAGAGGATGGTCGTCGCGTCGCAGACCGTCGCAGCGCAACGCCCATAAGTTACGCGAGAGCAAAGTTCGAGTCAAATGCCCTGCTAGACGACGGCTTTCGACTACCGAGCCGAGTCAGTGCGAGTCAATGCGGGTCAACGCGTTCGACGCCGGCGATATTCCGCTTTCCCCGGCGCAACACCAGCCATCGGCCGTGCAGGAAGTCCGCCGGTTCCGGCGACCACTCGTCGGCGTCGATCTTGACGTTGTTGACCGCTACCCCGCCTTCACCGATCGTGCGGCGGGCGGCCGCCTTGCTCGAGGCCAGTCCGCTGGCCACCAGCAGATCGACGATCGTGTTGGGAGCGCCGGGAGCCAGCTCGGCCACAGGCGTCTCGCGCAGTGCAGCCGTCAGGGTCGCCTCGTCTAGACGGGCCAGCTCGCCGCGGCCGAACAAGGCACCGCTGGCGTGCTCGACGGCCTCGGTGGCCGCCTCGCCGTGGACCAGCGTCGTCAGCTCCCGGGCGAGCCGGCGCTGTGCGCGACGCTCGTGCGGGCGCGATGCCGTTGCCTCGTCCAGCTCGGCCAACTCCTCGGCGGACAGAAAGGTGAACCAGCGCAGATACCGCACGACGTCGGCGTCGGCGGTGTTGACGAAGTATTGGTACCAGGCGTACGGGGTGGTCAGTTCAGGGTCGAGCCACAAACTTCCACCGCCGGTGGATTTGCCGAATTTGGTCCCGTCAGCGGCGGTCACCAGCGGAACGGTCAGCGCATGCACGGTGGCGCCCAGCTTCTGGCGCACCAGCCGCACTCCGGCGATGATATTGCCCCACTGGTCGGAGCCGCCGATCTGCAACGTGCAGTTGTGCCGACGGTGCAGCTCGACGAAGTCGTTGGCCTGCAACAGCATGTAGCTGAATTCGGTGTAGGAAATGCCGTCGCCGGCCAGCCGCCGGCGGATGGTGTCGCGGTCGAGCATGACGTTGACCGAGAAGTGCTTACCCACGTCGCGCAGCAGCTCGATCGCCGACATGGCGCTGGTCCAGGTGATGTTGTTCTCAACGATCGCACCGGTCGGGGAGCCGTCGAAATCGACGAAGCGTTCCAGTTGACCGCGGATGCGCTGCGTCCAACTGAGCACGGTGTCGTCGGTGTTGAGCACCCGCTCGCCGCTTTCCCGAGGGTCGCCGATCAGGCCGGTGGCGCCACCGGCCAGCACGATGGGACGGTGGCCGGCCCGCTGGAACCGCCGCAGCGCCAGCAACGGCACCAGGTGGCCGGCGTGCAGGCTCGGCGCAGTGGGGTCGAAACCGGCGTAAACGGTAACCGGGCCGCAATCCAGTTCGGCGGCCAGCGCGTCGAGGTCGGTGGACTGCGCGATCAGGCCACGCCAGCGAAGCTCGTCGAGGATCGCGGAAGACCTGAACATTTCGGTGCCCACGGTCCTAGATCTTCCCGCAACGGCAGATCGGCGCAGCGGGCGACCGCCGAGTGACTAGTCGCTGGCCCCCGGCGCGGGCGCGCGGGGACTGCGCCGGTACGCAGACACCTCCGGCCGGCTGGGCAGCCACAGCCGCCAGGCCCGGTCGGCGGCCTGACTGACGCCGACCCGGGGTCCGGCTACCCCGGCGACGCTGTCGCTGAGTATCAGCCGCACCGGGCTGCCCGGATCGAACAAGTCGATGCCGTTGTCCACCAGCGTGATTCCCAGCGCGCAGCACAAATTACCCGGTCCGCGGGCCAGGGCCACGTCGCGCGGGACAGGTCCGCGCCGTGACCGTGCCACGTCCAGGCCGGTTGCAATCGCCCCGGCCCGCAGTAGTACGGCGGCCGCCGTTCCGTCCGGGCCGCACGCGACGTTGGCGCACACGTGAATTCCGTGACTGCGATAGGTGTAGAGCCGTCCGGCAGGTCCGAACATCACCGCGTTGCGGCCGTTGAGTCCCCGGTAGGAGTGCGCTGCGGCGTCCGGCCAGGGCCCGTCCGGTCCGCCTCCGTAGGCCTCGACCTCGACGACGACCGCGCTGACTGCGCGACCGATCAAAGTGGCGCCGAGTAGTCGTTGGGCAGCGGCGATCGGGTCGACCGCCAATTGGTCCGCTCTCACTGCAGAGATCTTGCCCTCTCCTGATAGTGGCTCTTGACAGGCAGGCGCCGGGAGCGGATATTCATTCCATGATGAGTTCATCAACCGATGAATTACCCTTTGCAGACGTGTCACCGGCCATCGAGATCCGCAACTTGCGCGTTGTTCGGGGTAAGCGGCCTGCCCTGCACGGCTTGTCGGTGCGGATCGATCACGGTGCCATCACTGGGCTGCTCGGTCCGTCCGGCTGCGGTAAGACCACCTTGATGCGTTGCATCGTCGGCACCCAGATCGTGACGTCAGGCAATGTCACAGTGCTGGACCGCCCGGCCGGGTCAGCCGCTCTGCGCCGGCAAGTGGGTTACATGCCACAGGACCCGACGATTTACAACGACTTGCGGATCGTCGACAACGTCCGCTACTTCGCCTCCCTGTACGGATTCGACGAGCGCGCCGCCGACGACGCCATCCAGCGGGTCGGCCTGAGCGACCACCGCACCGCCTACTGCGGGAATCTATCCGGCGGTCAGCGCACCCGGGTGTCACTGGCCTGTGCGCTGGTCTGTCGACCGCAGCTGCTGGTCCTCGACGAGCCGACGGTCGGCCTCGATCCGGTGCTGCGGGCAGACCTGTGGGAGCAGTTCCGCGGGCTCGCGAATTCCGGTACCACGCTGCTGGTGTCCAGTCACGTCATGGACGAAGCCGACAACTGCGGTGACCTGTTGCTCATGCGGGACGGGCACCTGATCGCGCACACCACCCCGACCCGACTGCGAGAGGACACCGGATGCACGTCGCTAGAGGAAGCGTTTCTGTCGGTCATCAGGCGCAGCACCGCACAGCAGACCGAACCCAAAGCCGGTTAAGCCCGCACGCGTATACCGCCACCACGGCGCGGATACTGCGTCAGGTCGCGTCCGATCGCCGCAGCGTCGCGATGATCCTGCTGGTACCGGTGCTGGTGATCACGCTGATGTACTTCATGTTCGAAGACACCCCGCACCGCCCGGGTACGCCAACGGCGTTCGACAGCGCCTGCCTGATCCTGCTGGGTCTGTTCCCGCTGTTCGTGATGTTCATCATCACGTCGATCACCATGCAGCGCGAACGTGCTTCCGGGACGCTCGAGCGCATCCTGACCACCCCGCTGCACCGGTTGGACCTGCTGCTCGCCTATGGGACCGCGTTCTCGGTTGCCGCCGCCGTGCAGGCGTCGGTGGCCTGCGCGGTCTCGTTTTGGCTGTTGGGTCTGCACACCGCGGGCAGCCCCGTGTGGGTATTTGTCATTGCGATCATCAACGCGGTGCTGGGCGTTGGGTTGGGCCTGCTGTGTAGTGCGTTCGCCCGCACCGAATTTCAAGCCGTGCAGTTCATCCCCCTTGTTCTGGTGCCGCAGTTCCTGCTGGCCGGCATCATCACTCCCCGGGCCATGATGGCGACATGGCTGCAGTGGATCAGCGACGTGCTGCCCGCCAGCTACGCATTGGAGGCACTACAACAGGTGGCTGCTCATCCGCAGCTGACGGACACCGCGATCCGCGACATGCTCGTGGTACTGGGGTTTGCGATCGCGGCGTTATGCCTGGCTGCCGTGACGCTGCGGCGCCGGACGTCGTAATCCGTTGAGCGAGCGCCGCGAACGCAAACGGCCCGGACGCCCGCCGGGTAGCTCGGATACGCGGGAACGGATTCTGGAACAGGCCCGCCTATTGTTCGCCCGCAACGGAATTCACAAGACGTCGATTCGGGCGGTGGCCGCGGCCGCGGACGTGGACTCCGCGCTGGTACACCACTACTACGGCACCAAAGAGCAGTTATTCGCCGCGGCGGTCCGCATTCCGGTCGACCCGAACGACGTCCTCGACCGGTTGCGTGAAGTGCCGGTCGAAAAACTTGGCGTGGCAGTGCCGTCAGTGCTGTTGCCGCTGTGGGACTCCGAGATGGGCGCGGGGATGACCGCTACCCTGCGATCGATCCTGGCCGGCTCGGAGGTCAACCTGTTTCGGGCGTTCCTTCAGGAAGTGATCGCCCCGGAAGTCGGCGCCCGCGTCGACGATCCTCCGGGCACCGGCGTCATCAGAATCCAGTTCGTCGCGTCCCAACTCGTCGGCGTGGCGATGGCGCGCTACGTCATCGGATTGGAGCCGTTCGCGTCACTGCCGATCGCGCAGATCGCCGAAACCATCGCGCCGAATCTGCAGCGCTACCTCACTGGCGATCTGCCTCACTGGCCCGCGCCATGAGTCGGGTGTGCTCTTGATCGTCCACCTCGACGGCCTCCTCGACCAGAAGCACCGGAATGCCGTCTTCGATGCGGTACACGCGCCGCAGTCGTGGGTTGTAGAGCACTCCGCCGCCTGCCCGGTCGACCAACAGCAACGGACCGCGATCTGCCGGGCAGACCAGGATGTCCAACAGTGTCTGGTCGATCATCGCCTCATCCTCACTGCGTGCCGGACAGCTCGGTCAGCACCGCTGCCGTCAGGCGCCGGAACTGGTTGCTTTCCGCGTCGAACCACCAGGCGTGGCGTCCCGGCTTGGGAATGCCAGCCGCACGCAAAGCGCTGACCATCGGCCGGCACGTTGCGCTCAGCGCGATTTCGGACACGACGTGCACGATGTCGGGTCCCACCCCGATCGGCAGATCCATTAAAGCCTCTGTCAGCTCGGCGGCGGTCACCGTCGTGCCCGGCCGCAACGTGACAGCGGACACCGTCAACGGTCGCCCCCGCAGCGACACTCCGTAGGTCACCGCGAGGTCGACCGACCGGATCTTGCCTAACGCGTCGGTGACCAGGTCGCAGTAGAGAATTCCGCGTTCAGTGCGGACTATCGAGCCGCGTCTGCCCAGCAACCAGTAATCTCCGTCGGCGTCGCGGCGGAACAAGTATTCGGTGGAGATCCAGGTGTCGGCGGGCGCGAACACGCCGCGTTTGACCGACGCGGTCGGATCGATCGGTCCGCGGGGCTTGGCCAGCAGCACACCGACCTGATTGACGTCAGCGACTTGGACGAAACCGTTGTCGTTCTCCAGGATCAGGTCGTGGTCGGCATCGTAGGCGCCCAATTCGACAGTGCCGGCTCCCGGCAGCGGACGGCCCTTGCTGCCGATCTTGGCGCCGGACACGTTGGCCAGCACCGCCTGCCCGTCGGTGGTGGCGAAGAACTCGACCACCTGTGCGGGCTCGAACACGTCGATGACGCGCTGCCAGAGGCCCGTTGGCATACCCGAGCCGATGAACAGCCGCACCGGATGATTGCCGTGGAACACGAACGCGGGATCGTCGACGACGTCACGCAACATCGCCCACGTGTAGGACACCACGGTGACGCCGTACTGATGCACCTCGGCGAGAAACCGGTCCGGGCGCAGGCCGCGGGACAAAGCGATACGCGCACCGCCGACCACCGCACCGCCGACGCTGACCAACAGCCCCGACTCATGGTGCAGCGGCGTCAGGCAGTACACGGTGTCGCCGCGCCCCAGGGACGCCGTCGAGGCGGTTCCGAATGCCGACAGCGCCCAGCGATAGTTGGTGATCTGTTTGGCGACCAGTTCGCCACCGGCAGAGGTGAACGCGATGAAGGCCAGATCCTGCGCCAGGCCGGGATTAGGCCGGTACCATGCGGGCAATGCGACGGCGTCCGGGTCGATCTTCTCCATGTCGATGACGTCAGCGTCTTGGGGCAAATGCAGATCGCGCGACTCGCCGCCACCGAGCACCAACACGTGGCCGGGCAGTTGCCGGGCCACGTCGAGATTGGTGGGATCGGTGATGATCTCGCTGACTTTCCCGATGCGGGTCGCCGCGGCCAGGTCGATGTCCGGCGCCATCAGGACGGCGACGGCACCCAGGCGGGACAACGCGGCGATGGCCACCAGCGCACTGGGCCGGGTCTCCATCAGCACGCCCACGTGCTCGCCCTGCCGCACCCCTACCTGGATCAAGCCGCGCACCACATTGTCGATGCGGCGGTTGACCGCCTCGTAGGTGTGCATCCGCCCGTCGAACAAGAAGAACTCGCCCCTCGGTGCGTCGTGCGCCTGTTCGCCGATGATCCGGCCCAGCGAGATGCGGGTGTGGTCGTTGATCTGCCCCAATCGGGTCAGGCGTGGCAGCGTCCGAACGGTTTCCACCGCTATGGTCCGCGCGGATCTGTTGGCCGAGACGACGGCGTCGGCCGCCCCGCGGGCCAAGGCGATCGCCGCCTCGGAGGCCTCGATGACACCGTGGGTGACCCGGGAACGCAGCGCGACACCGCTGTCGGTGTGCTCGGGCGGCTGATCGGCCATCACCTCGATACCCGCCGGCTTGTCCTGGCCACTGGAAATCCACTGCACCCAGTCGACCACCGTCGGCCAGGTCTGTTCTGCCGCCTTGCTGCCGACAACCAGGCCGAAATGGCCTGTGCGCAGGCGGTATTCGAAGACCTCCGCGTTCGGCGCTGCGCGCCGGATGCCGCGCACCGACGCTGGTTGACCGATATCGTCGACCTCGCCGACGAAAGCCAGCACCGGGCATTTGATGTCGTTGAGCGTCACCAGTTGCCCGTTGATGGCAAAACCACCGGTCATCATCCGGTTATGCGCGATGAACTGCTTGAGCAGTTCCGATACCGCCGGACCCGACCAAGCGATCCAACCTTCGGATTCGAGGAACCGGCGCTGCTGTTCACGCGGCAGCAGCGCCTCACGGTCGTGCAGCTGGCGTAGGAAGTCGACGCGGGCCTTCGCGGTCTTGACCGGGTCAAGCATCTGAAACCCCGTGCGCGCCAGCCAGCTTGGGATGTCCAATCGGTTGAAGACATGGTCCGCCATGAAATTGGCGGCAGCCGCGCCCAGATTGGCCGGGATACCCATCGGCAGGGCGGCCAGGGTATCGACCGGCGCACCGAATGTGGCGATGCTGGCCACGTTTTTGGAGCGCCGGTAGGCCGCGGTCTGGTAGCAGAACATCCCGCCCTGCGAGTATCCGGCCAGATGGACGTCGTGGCCGGTGGCCTCGCTTACCGTGTCGATCGCCTGGCTGAGGGCCACGATGTGGTCGGCCAGATTCCGGCGCATCCCGCCCTCGACCTTGTCCGGTGAGCCGAAGTCGATGACCCAGGGATCCAGCCCAGCGCTGTGCAGAATCCCGACCGCACCGTCGTCTCCCGCGACGTCCCACATGTTGGCCGACATCATCATCGGGTGCACCAGCAGCACCGGCGCCCCGGCTGCCGGTTGCCCGGGGCGACTGTCCGGCGGGAAATATCGCCGAAGCTTGTACATGGACACGCTCTCGACGATCTGCGACGGCGACGGTTTGCTGCCCGTTTCCAGTCCACCCAGCCGCAAGACCTCGAGGCCGTTCTGCGCCGTGGCCATCAGACGCTCGACGGGCCGAGTGACCGCCGAAAAGTTCAGATCCACCGCTGCTCCCTAACACCCTGCTGCGTTTGCGCTGGCAGCGTTCACATCATGGCACATCCCCTTCGCCGGCCCCACGGCTTTAGCTTGGCGCGCGGCGACCCGCCGCACCCGGCTCCACCGCGCTTGCGATCGCCGCTAGCTCTAACGGCGGCGACCCGCCGCACCCGGCTCCACCGCGCTTGCGATCGCCGCTAGCTCTGACGGCGGCGACCCGCCGCACCCGGCTCCACCGCGCTTGCGATCGCCGCTAGCTCTGACGGCGGCGACCCGCCGCGCCCGGCTCCACCGCGCTTGCGATCGCCGCTAGCTCTGACGGCGGCGACCCGCCGCGCCCGGCTCCACCGCGCTTGCGATCGCCGCTAGCCTTCATCCAGTGGCGCACCTGCTGGGGGCTGAGGCCATCCACTTGGCCTATCCGACCCAGGTCATCTTCGAGTCGGTGAACCTGGGCATCGACGACGGCGCACGGATCGGCATCGTCGGACGAAACGGCGACGGCAAGTCCAGCCTGCTGGGACTGCTCAGCGGCCGGTTACGCCCGGACTCCGGCCGGGTGACCTGGCGCAGCGGTCTGCGGGTGGGCGAGCTCGACCAATCTGACACCCTCGACGTTCGACACACCGTCGGGGAGATCCTTATAGGCGATCAGGCCGAGCATCAGTGGGCGGCCAATCCGCGGATACGCGACGTGGTCGAGGGCCTTGTATCCGACATCGCCTGGGAGGCAACGGTAGCCACCCTCAGCGGTGGTCAGCGGCGCCGGGTGCAGCTGGCGGCGCTGCTGGTCGGTGAGTGGGATGTCATCGCTCTCGACGAGCCGACCAACCACCTCGACATCGAGGGGATTACCTGGCTGGCTCGGCATCTGCGGCAACGATGGAGCCGCAACACCGGCGGACTGCTGCTCGTCACGCACGACCGCTGGTTTCTCGACGAAGTGGTCACCATGACGTGGGAAGTGCACGACGGGATCGTCGAGCCGTTCGACGGCGGCTACGCGGCCTATGTACTGCAGCGGGTGGAGCGGGACCGGCTGACGGCCGCAGCAGAGGCCAAGCGGCAGAATCTGATGCGGAAGGAGCTGGCCTGGCTTCGCCGCGGCGCACCGGCACGCACCTCGAAGCCGAAATTCCGGATCGACGCCGCTAATCAGCTCATCGCCGAAGTGCCGCCGCTGCGTGACACCGTCGAGCTGGCGAAGCTGGCCACCGCGCGGCTCGGCAAGGACGTGATCGACCTCCTCGACGTTTCGGTGTCATTCGCCGGCCGGCCGGTGCTGCGCGACGTCGAGTGGCGGATCGGTCCCGGGGAACGCACCGGCATCGTTGGGGCCAACGGCGCGGGCAAGTCCAGCCTGCTGGCACTGATCGCCGGCACCGTCGAACCCGACAGCGGACGAGTCAAGCGCGGCAAGACGGTGCAGCTTGGGATGCTGGACCAGCAGGGTGATGCGCTGGCGCCGATGACCGACGAACGTGTCGTCGACGTGCTCGGCCAGCTGCGGGCCGGGTACCAGGTTGACGGCCGGGACATGACGCCGACGCAGCTGCTGGAACGGCTGGGGTTCGCCCGCGACCAGCTTTCGGCGCGGGTCGGTGAACTCTCCGGCGGTCAGCGGCGCCGGCTGCAACTGATGCTCACGCTGCTGGCCGAACCCAACGTGCTGCTGCTCGACGAGCCGACCAACGACGTGGACACCGACATGCTCGCCGCCACGGAGGATCTGCTCGACTCTTGGCCGGGCACGCTGATTGTCGTCTCACATGACCGGTACTTCCTGGAACGCGTCACCGATCAGCAGTACGCAATTCTCGACGGCCGACTGCGGCATCTGCCCGGTGGCGTCGACGAATACCTGCGGTTGGCGGCCGACGACAGCGGCGGTCGCACCGCGCGTACACCCACAGCTGTCCGTAAGCCGCAGACGTTCTCGGGCGCGAAGTTACGAGCCGCGGAAAAGGAGATGACCGCTGTCGAGCGACGCTTGACGCGGCTGGCCGACCAGATCGAGGCCAAGCATGTGCAGATCGCCGAGCACGACCAGTCCGACCATGTCGGACTGACGGGATTGACGCGGGAATTGCGCGCCCTTCAGAACGAAGTGGACACTCTGGAGAACCGCTGGCTGGAAATCTCGGAGCGGTTGGACGTCGGCGACTGAATGCCGCGGACCCGGTGATTACACAGCTGCCCAGACTTCTGCACTGAACCGGCCACGCTGCGCGGTAAGCTCAGACCGCTATGTACCCCAGCGCCTGGCGAGAAACGGATGAGTGAAAGCGATTCAGATAAAATCGGATTCACTCCTTGTGAGGCTGATCAGTCGGCCGGCGACGCGTCGCTGGGCGCGCTGCAGGAAGCAGCCATGGCCAGCTCGGCGTCCGGCGATGTGCACAACGCCGTACGGCTCGGCACACAGTTGCTGACCGCACTGACCGAAACGTCCGGCGAGCACCATCCCGACACGCTAAGCATGGCCGTGCTGCTGGCCGGTTGGCGGTTGAACACCGGTGATGTCTCCGGCGCCTTGACGCCGGTACGCGAGCTGATTCCGACGGCGACGCAGGTGTTGGGTCGCGATCACCCGAGCACTTTGGCGGCACGGCACGTCTTGGCTTGCGGGGACGCGATGCTCGGGGTCACCCCGGCCGAGGCGCTGCCGGTGTGGGTGGCGCTCTACGGCGACGAACAACGGGTTCTCGGACCCGAACATCACTCGACTCTGGGTGCCCGCCACCAGATCGGCGAGCTACGACGACAGCTCGGCGACCGGATTGGCGCCCGCGACGAGTTGGCCGCCGCGGCACTGGGCATTCGGCGGACACTTGGTGATCAACACCCAGAAAGTCTGGCGGTGCAGCTCACGGCCGCAGTGTGTCTGGGCGAAGCCGGAGACACCGCCGCCGCGGTGACTGACTTCGACCGGCTGATCCCGTTGCTGGCCGCTGTGCTGGGCTACGACCACCAGCACACGCTGCTGGCCCGGCACACCCGCGCACTGTGGTTGCCGGCCGGCGAAGGTGACCTGCTCGACCGCGTCTCGGACTGGGAAGTGCTCGTCGACGATGAGGTCCGGGCGCTCGGTGAAAACAACCAGTTGACCATGGCCGGCTGGGAGACGTTGCGAGAACAGCGAACCGCCTGGCAGCACTTCCTCGATGAGTACTCAGCGGTCGCGACTGAGGTTTCTTTCGACTTCGAGATCGAGGACGCCGCTGGTGATTTCGATCCGCAACGACCCTGGGGCGATCCCGCCGCCCTGGACGCGGACGGCCGGGAGCGCGCCATCGAGAACGCCGGCCAGGTCCGTGCAGAGATGGCCCAACTGATGACTGCGGTGTTGCAGGCGAAGAAGTCGGTAGCACAGGCCACCAGACTGTCCGGGCCGGCATCCGAAGCAGCCCTGCAACGCCGATTCGAACTGGCCGACCTGCTACGGCGCGGCCGTCGCTTGGACGCCGCCCGGGCCCGCACCAACGCCTTGATCTCCGACTGCAGCGCCGTGCTGGGAGCCGAGCATTCGCTGACCCTGGCCGCCCACGCACTGCACAGGGTCATCGACGGAGCTCAGGGCTGATTCGCCCGGCGCGGCGGCAACCGCCGCCGTAGGTCCGCGCTCGTTTGACGAACCGTGTCCAACTGTTGGGTCACCTGGACCGCCGCGGTGCCGCCGCGCGCATCGCGGGAGGACACCGAACCCTCGATCGTCAGCACGTCGCGGACCTCTGGGGTGAGGGCCGGGCTGATGGCGGCCAGTTCCTCGTCGGTCAGCTCGCCGAGTCCGACGCCGCGCTGCTCGGCCACGCGCACCGCCGAGCCCGCAGCCTCATGCGCGTCGCGGAATGGAATTCCCTGCCGCACCAGCCATTCGGCTATATCGGTGGCCAACGTGTAACCCGCCGGGGCGAACGCCGCCATCCGCTCGACGTCGAATTCGCAAGTGGCGACCAGCCCGGCCATCGCTGGCAGCAGCAGCTCCAGCTGCGCCACCGAGTCGAAGACCGGCTCCTTATCCTCCTGCAGGTCGCGGTTGTAAGCCAGCGGCTGAGCCTTCAGCGTCGCAAGCAAACCGGTGAGGTTGCCGATCAGGCGGCCTGACTTACCCCGCGCCAGCTCGGCGATGTCGGGGTTCTTCTTCTGCGGCATGATCGAGCTGCCGGTCGACCAGGAGTCGTGCAAACGGACATAGCCGACTTCGGTCGAGCTCCAGATGATGATGTCTTCGGCCAGCCGCGACAGGTCGACCGCGATCATCGCGAACACGAAGGCGGCTTCCGCGGCGAAATCCCGAGCGGCCGTCGCATCCACCGAATTGTCAGCTGCTGCATCGAAACCCAGTTCAGCAGCGATTGCGTCCGGGTCCAGGGTCAACGACGAGCCGGCCAGCGCCCCCGAACCGTACGGCGAAACCGCTGCGCGATCGTCGAAGTCGACGATCCGGTCGACGTCGCGCAGCAACGGATGAGCGTGCGCCAACAGGTGATGCGCCAGCAGAATCGGCTGCGCCGACTGCAGATGCGTCTTGCCGGGCATGATGTCACTCGGGTGCGCCGCGGCCTGGCCGGCCAGCGCGTCGACGACGTCGAGCACGCCAGCGGCTACCCGGCGTACGGCGTCGCGCAACCACATGCGCAGCAGCGTGGCGATCTGGTCGTTGCGGGATCTCCCGGCCCGCAACCGCCCGCCCAGGTCGGGGCCGACCCGCTCGATCAGCCCTCTTTCCAGCGCGCCGTGCACGTCCTCGTCGCTGGGCAGCGGGCCGAAGCTGCCGTCGGCAACGTCATCGGCGAGCCGGTCCAGGCCGGCCAGCAATCCGTCGCGCTGTTCACCGGTGAGCAGGCCGGCCCCGAACAGCACCCGCACATGCGCGCGTGAAGCCGTGATGTCGTAAGGCGCCAGCACCCAGTCGAACTGGGTGGATCTGCTCAGCGCGGCCAGCGCGTCCGCGGGACCGTCGGCGAACCGCCCGCCCCACAGCGATCCTTCGTTGGTGCTCAAGCGGGCGGTTCTCCCGGCTCGACACGTAAGTCCCTGCGAGCGGCCAGCTTCGACGACAGCCCGTGTACATAGACGAACCCTCGGGCAGCGGACTGGTCGAAACTGTCGCCTTCGTCGTAGGTGGCGAGGTTGAAGTCGTACAGCGACTGCGCGCTGCGGCGGCCGTTGACGGCGATGTGACCGCCGTGCAGCACCAGCCGGATCTCACCGGAGACGTATTCCTGGGTCTTGGCGACGAACGTCTCCAATGCGGTTTTCAGCGGCGAGTACCACATTCCGTCGTAAACCAGCTCGGCCCAGCGCTGGTCGGTGTGACGCTTGAACCGCGCCAGCTCACGCTCCAAGGTCACGTGCTCGAGTTCGGTATGCGCGGTGATCAGCACCATCGCCCCCGGCGCCTCGTAGATCTCGCGACTCTTGATCCCCACCAATCGGTCTTCGACCACATCGAGGCGTCCGACCCCCTGGGCACCCGCGCGCCGGTTGAGCTCTTCGATCGCCTGCAGCACCGATACGTTTTTGCCATCGATGGACACCGGGACTCCCTGGTCGAAGCCGACGATCACCTCGTCGGGTGTGCTCCAGTGCACGGTCGGGTCTTCGGTGTAGGCGTAGACGTCCTTGGTAGGAGCGTTCCAAAGATGCTCCAGGAAACCGGTTTCCACCGCCCGGCCCCACACGTTCTGGTCGATCGAGAACGGCGACCGTTTGGTGACATTGATCGGGATGGCATTCTCCTCGGCGAACGCGATCGCCTTCTCCCGGGTCCACGCGTAGTCACGGACCGGCGCGAGGATCTCCAGATCCGGTGCAAGAGCGGCGAATCCAACCTCGAACCGCACCTGGTCGTTGCCCTTGCCGGTGCACCCGTGCGCGACGGTGGTGCCGCCGTGTTCACGCGCCGCAGCCACCAGGTGCTTGACGATCAACGGCCGGCTGATCGCCGATACCAGCGGATAGCGGTCCATATACAGACCGTTGGACAGGATGGTGGGCAGGCAGTAGCCTTCGGCGAACTCGTCGCGCGCGTCGACGACGACCGATTCGACGGCCCCGCAGTCCAGCGCCCGCTGACGCACCGCCGCCATGTCCTCGCCGCCCTGACCCAGGTCGATCGCCACGGCGACGACCTCCCGGCCGGTTTCCTTGCCAATCCAACTGATTGCCACGGAGGTGTCCAGACCGCCGGAATACGCCAAGATGACGCGTTCGGACATCACCAATCTCCTTACGTCATTTCAGGTCAGTGAGGGCGGTCGCGAGCTCGGCTCCGGTCATCGGCTCGCGGGATACCACGAATATGGTGTCGTCTCCGGCGATAGTGCCGACTACGTAGGGTAACGCGGCGCGATCGATCGCGCTGGCCAGGTAGTCCGCGGCGCCCGGCGGCGTGCGCAGCACCGCCAGGTTCCCGCTGCAGTCGGTAGACACCAGCAGTTCACCGAGTAGCCGCGACAGCCGGGCGGTGCCGCCGGCGACTCCGCGCACCGGGCTGCCGTCCTCGGGAACCACATACACCCCGACCCCGCCGTCGGCGCCGCGCAACTTCACCGCACCGAGCTCCTCCAGGTCCCGGGACAGGGTGGCCTGGGTGACGTCGATGCCTTCTGCCGCCAGCAACGCGGCGAGTTCGCTTTGGCTGCGCACCGGCGCTGACGACAGGATCGTCACGATGCGCGCTTGCCGGCCGGCGCGGGTGGCTTCCGGCACGCTCCTGGAGCCGCTTTGGCTCATAGCGCCGCTCCTCCTCATCGCTTCGCTCTGCATCGTCGGCAGCGCGGGCTCATAGCGCCGCTCCTATTCATCGCTTCGCTCTGCATCGTCGGCGGCGCGGGCTCATAGCGACTGCTCTAAAAGCCACACCAGCAGCGCCTTCTGCGCGTGCAGGCGATTCTCGGCCTCGTCCCAGACCAAGCTGTGCGGACCATCCATCACCTCGTCGGTGATCTCATAGCCGCGATGTGCCGGAAGGCAATGCAGTACAAGGGCTTCCGGGTCTGCCCTGCTGAGCAGGGCGGTATTGACCTGGAACGGCCGGAACGGGCGGAGCCGATCCAACCCGTCGTCCTCCTGGCCCATTGAGGTCCAGGTGTCGGTCACCACCACATCGGCGCCGGCAACGCCTCGGTGCGGATCGGTCGTCACGGTGACCGACGCCCCGGTAGTCGCCGCACGCTGCTCGGCTGCGGTGACCACCGACGCATCCGGCGAGAAGGACTGCGGCGCAGCAACAGTGACGTGCATGCCGGCGGTGACGCCGCCGAGCAGCAGCGAATGCGCCATGTTGTTGGCGCCGTCGCCGAGGTAACACAACCGCAGTCCGGCCAGCGATGCCTTGTGTTCGGCGATTGTCTGCAGGTCCGCCAGCACCTGACACGGGTGGAACTCGTCGGACAATGCGTTGACGACGGGCACCGTCGCGCCGGCCGCCATGGCTGTCAGCCGGTCTTGGCCGAAGGTGCGCCACACAATGGCATCGACGAAACGCGACAACACTTTTGCGGTGTCACCGAGCGTCTCGTCGCGACCCAGTTGCGTGCTGCGCCCGTCGACGACGACGGCGTGTCCGCCGAGTTGGGCGATGCCGACCTCGAAGGAGAACCGGGTGCGTGTGGAGTTCTTGTCGAAGATCACTGCGACGCCGCGGGGTCCTTCGAGCGGGCGGTGGCTGAAGGGGTCCTTTTTCAAGTCGGCGGCCAGCCGCAGCACGTGAGCCTGCTCGTCCGGTGACAGGTCGTCGTCGCGCAGGAAGTGCCGGGTCATGACAACCCGTTTCCGGCTGCGGTATCGAGGATGCCGGACAGCGCGTCGACGAACCCGTCGAGTTGCTGCTCGGTGACGATCAGCGGCGGCGCCAACCGGACGACGTCGGCGGCCGGCGCGTTGACCAGGTATCCGGCGTCGCGGGCGGCAGCCTCGACCTGCTTGGCGCGCGGAGCGGTCAGCGCTACCCCGCACAGCAAGCCACGGCCCCGCACGTGATCGACCAGTGGGTGTCCCAAAGCTTCGACGTTGTGTCGCAACCTCTTTCCGGCACTTCCCGCGTGCTTGACGAGGTCGTCAGCGGCCAGCACCTGCAGCACCGCGAGCGCAGCGGCCGCGCACACCGGGTTCCCGCCGAAGGTGCTGCCGTGCAGCCCCGGAGTGAACAGGCCGGCCGCGGGACCGACCGCCAGGCAGGCCCCGATCGGCAGGCCGCCGCCGAGCCCTTTAGCCAGTGTCACCACGTCCGGGGTGATGCCGTCGTGCTGGTGTGCAAAAAACGTTCCAGTGCGTCCCATCCCGGTCTGCACTTCGTCGAGCACCAGCAGTGCCCCGTGCCGTGCGGTGATCTCGCGCGCGGCGACGAGATAGCCGTCCGGCGGGACGACGACACCGGACTCCCCCATGATCGGTTCCAAGAAGAGCGCCGCGGTGTCATCGCTGACGGCGGCGACCAGCGCGTCGACGTCGCCGTACGGCACGTGGCTGATCTCGCCGGGCAGCGGCTTGAACGGCGCCTGCTTGTCCGGTTGGCCGGTCAGCGCCAGCGCGCCCATGGTGCGGCCGTGGAAGCCGCCCTGCGCAGCAACCACTTTCGTGCGGCCGGTCAGCCGGGACAGTTTGAATGCCACCTCGTTGGCCTCCGCGCCGGAGTTGCAGAAGAACACCCGGGCCGGTGCGTCGGCGTGCAGCAGATCCACCAGCGCTTCAGCCAGCGCGATGCCCGGTTCGGTGGCATACAGGTTGGAGGTGTGGCCCAGCGTGGACAGCTGCCGGGTGACCGCGTCGATAATGGCGGGATGCCGGTGGCCAAGGATGTTCACCGCGATGCCGCCCAGCAGGTCCAGGTAGGTCTGGCCGTCGGCGTCGATCACGATCGCGCCGTCGCCGCTCGCCAGTGCCAGCGGCGGAGTGCCGTAGTTGTCCATCATCACCTGCGACCACCGCTGCTGCAGTGACTCGGTGCCCGCACCTACCTGAGTCATGGTCTCACCACCTTGGTGCCGGTGCCGGCGTCGGTGAACAATTCGACGAGCACGCAGTGTTCGACGCGACCATCGATGACATGCGCACTGGGCACGCCGCCCGACACGGCACGCACACACGCCTCGACTTTTGGGATCATGCCGGTCTGCAGCGTGGGCAGCAGTGTCGTCAAGGCGACGGTGTCGATTTCGCTGACCAGTGATTCGCGGTCCGGCCACTGTGTGTAGAGGCCTTCGACGTCGGTGAGGATCAGCAACTTCTCGGCGCCCAACGCCTCGGCCAGCGCCGCGGCGGCGGTGTCGGCGTTGATGTTGTGCACCACACCGGCGATGTCGGGGGCGAGGGTGGACACCACCGGAATGCGCCCCGCCGCAATCAGGTCGAGCAACGCGGCAGTGTTGACATTGTCGACGTCACCGACCAGACCGATGTCGGTGGTCACGCCGTCGACGGTGACCTTGCGCCGTACCGCGGTGAACAGCTGAGCGTCTTCACCGGTGATGCCCACCGCGTACGGTCCGTGCGCGTTGATCATGTTCACCAGTTCGCGGCCGACCTGGCCGAACAACACCATCCGCGCCACGTCGAGGACTTCTGGCGTGGTGACCCGGAAGCCGCCTTTGAAGTCGCCCTGGATGTTGAGCCGCTTCAGCATCGTGCTGATCTGCGGTCCGCCCCCGTGCACCACCACGGGATGGATTCCGCAGTTCCGCAGAAACGCCATGTCGGCGGCGAATGCGCAGCGCAAGACGTCGTCGGTCATCGCGTTGCCGCCGTATTTGACGACGACGATCTTTCCGTGCAGCTGCTTGAGCCAGGGCAGCGCTTCGGCCAGCACCTGGGCTTTGAGATGGGTGGGTAGCGGCGTGGGGGTGGTCACGAGCTGTAGGCCGAGTTCTCTTCGACGTACCCGTGGGACAGATCGGTGGTCCGGATGCTGGCGCGCCCGTCAGCCAGTCCTAGGTCGACGGTGAGCACGATATCGGCGCCTGACAAGTCCACTTCGCGCGCGCCGGGCACTCCGGCGCCGTCAGCGAAGACATCGAAGCCGTTGAATGACACGGTGATACGCTCGGCATCCAGGTGCACGGGTGCCATGCCCACCGCGGCGAGTACGCGACCCCAGTTGGGATCCGAGCCGAACAGAGCGGTCTTGACCAAGCTGTCCCGGGCGATGACTCGGGCGGCGGTGACGGCGTCGTCATCGCTGGCGGCTCCGGTCACCGTGACGGTGATGCGTTTGGTGACGCCTTCGGCGTCGGACTGCAATTGGGCACATAGGTCGTCACACACCCGCCACACCGCGTTGTCCAGATCGGTTTGCGCCGGCCTGATTTCGCTGGCTCCAGAGGCCAGCAGCAGCACCGTGTCGTTGGTGGAGCAGCACCCGTCGACGTCGAGCCGGTCGAACGTCAGCGCAGTGGCGCGGCGCAGCGCGGTCTCGAGTGCGGGTGCCTCGACAAGGGCGTCGGTGGTGAGCACGCAAAGCATGGTGGCCAACGACGGCGCCAGCATGCCGGCCCCTTTGGCCATCCCACCGACCGTCCAGTTGTCCGGGTGATGCAGCGCAACTTGTTTGGGCACCGTGTCGGTGGTCATGATGGCGCGGGCGGCGTCCTCACCGCCGGCCAATCCACCGGCCATCTCGTGCACCACCTCACCGACTCCGGCAAGCACCTTGTCCATAGGCAACCGGTCACCGATCAGGCCGGTCGAGCACACCGCCACCTCGATGGCCCCGGTTTCGGTACCCCACTCCGACAACGCGGCGGCGACCGCCTCAGCGGTGGCATGGGTGTCCTGGAAGCCGGCCGGCCCGGTGCAGGCGTTCGCGCCGCCGGAATTCAAAATCACCGCCCGCAGTCGACCCGTGGTCAATACCTGCTGGCTCCACAGCACCGGAGCGGCCTTGATCCGATTGCGGGTGAACACCCCGGCGGCCGCGTAGTCGGGACCCTCGTTGAAGACCAGCGCGAGATCCGGCTTGCTGGTCGCCTTGATGCCGGCGGCCACGCCCGCGGCGCGGAATCCGGCCGGAGCGGTGACCCCCTGAGCGCGCAGCAGCCGCAGGTCGTCGCGCAGATCGGTCATCTGCGCCACTCCTTGATCCCGGCTGCGCCGGCACCATCGTCGTCCGCGCGTGTCACGGCGCCACCCCGACCACCGAAAGGCCCTCGGCCTCCGGCCAGCCCAGGGCCAGGTTCATCGACTGCACGGCGGCCCCGCCGGTGCCCTTGACCAGGTTGTCGATTGCGGCGACGGCAATGAACATCTCCGCGTCCTCGTCCACCGCGACGGCGACGTGTGCGGCGTTGCTGCCGATCACGGCACCGGTGCGAGGCAACTGCCCGTCCGGCAGCAGGTGCACGAACCGCTCAGCGTCGTAATGCTTCTCGTAGGCGGCGCGCAGCTGCGACAGCGGCGACCGGGTGCGTGCGCTGCAGGTGGCCAGGATTCCCCGCGAAGTCGGGATGAGCACCGGGGTGAATGACACCGTGACGTTGCGGTCCGTCACCGCTTCCAGGCCTTGTTTGATCTCCGGGGTGTGGCGGTGCGCGCCGGCGATGTTGTACGCCCGTGCCGATCCGATGATCTCCGAGCCGAGCAGGTCGGGCTTGACGGAGCGACCGGCCCCGGATGCGCCGCTGACGGCGACCACGCTGACCGCGGGCTCGACCAGGTCCTCGGCGATGGCGGGCAGCAGGGCCAGCAGCGCCGCCGTCGGATAGCAACCGGGCACCGCGATCCGGCGGGCGCCGGTCAGCCGCTCGCGTGCTCCGGGCAGTTCGGGCAGCCCGTAAGGCCAGCTCCCCGCATGCGGTGAACCGTAGAACCGCTGCCAGGCTGCCGGATCGGTCAACCGGTAATCCGCACCGCAATCGATGATCACCGTCTGCGCGCCGAGTTGCGCCGACAGCTCTGCCGAGTAGCCGTGGGGCAACGCCAAAAACACCAGCTCGTGGTCATCGAGCACCGCTGCATCAGTGGGTTGCAAGACCCGCTGGGCTAATGGCAGCAGGTGCGGATGGTGTTCGCCCAGCGTGCTGCCCGCGTTGCCGGCGGCGGTGACGGCGCCGATGGTGAGCCGACCGTCGGCGTAAGCCGGGTGGCCGAGCAGGAGCCGCAGGATCTCACCGCCGGCGTAGCCGCTTGCCCCGGCCACCGCTACGGTCGTCATGACAGCCATTTTTGCATTACTATGCAGCGCGGTGCAAATTCATGCCTGTTCGCCAACATCCCGGCTGTTAGCCGCGCAAGTCTGCGCCGACGCGTTCGGCCGCGCAGCGCACGGCGGCGTCGCGGGCGGCGCTGGCGTCGTCTTCGGTGAGCGTGCGGTCGGCGGCGCGGAAACGCAGCGCGAAGGTGAGTGACTTACGTCCGTCGCCGACCTGGGGGCCGGTGTAGACGTCGAACAGCCGGACGTCCTCGAGCAGTTCACCGGCCCCGGCGCGAATGGCGTCCTCCACCGCCCGCGCGGGCGTCTCGGCGGCCACCACCAGGTTGACATCCTGGAACACGGCTGGGAACGGCGACACCTTGGGCGCCGGCAGGATGTCCTGGATCGGGATGGCGTCGAGGTTCAGCTCGACCGCACAGGTGCCCGCGGGCAGGCCGGAGCGCTCGATCACGGCCGGATGCAGCTGGCCGGCGTGACCGACTGCGAGGTCCCCGATGAGCACCTCTGCGCAGCGGCCGGGGTGCCAGGGCAGATACTGGGCGGCCCGCAATGTCAGTTCGATGCCGGCGGCCCGCGCGATCGTCTGCACCGCATCAAAGGCGTCGGCGGCTTCGGCCGGCCGCCCCGGACCCCAGGGTCCGCGCGGCTCGCGCAGTCCGGTGAGTACGGCGGCGACATGCTCGGGTTGCCGCGGCAACGACGAGTTCAGCGTCGCGATTTCCGCGTCGGTGGGCCGGCGGTGCACCGGGATCGGGTCGACGCCGCGGGTGATGTCGGTGGGTTGGACCACTTGGGCGACGGCGAACAGCGCAACATCGACGATGCCCCGAGACACGTTCAGGCTCAACGCTTCCAGCAGAGCCGGCAGCAGTGTGGTGGCTAGCTGCGGGCGGTCGGCTTCCAACGGGTTGAGCACGTGTGTCGTCATGCGGCGCGGGTCGTCGTCGGGCAGGCCCCACCGGTCGAAGACGCCCGCGGGCAGGAACGGAGTGGTGAGGACCTCGACGTAGCCGGACAATGCCAATGCCTTACCGACCGCTCGACGGCGCTGTTGTGACGCGGTCAGCCCGCGGCCGGCCGGCGCCGACGGCAGCACCGACGGGATGGCTTCCAGCCCTTCCAACCGCAACACCTCTTCGACCAGGTCGGCCGGCTGGAGCAGGTCGGGACGCCAACTCGGCGGCGTCACGGTCAGTGCGCCGGCGTCGTCGGCGACCACCGCGCCGATCTGGGTGAGGCGCCGAGCCGTAGTGCCGGGCGGGTAGCGCACCCCGGCGATGCGGTCGGGCAGGTCGGCTGCCATCCGAATCGGTGGTTGCGACCAGGTGTCCTGCGGCGGATCACCGCGCCAGTCGGTAAGCGCCGGAGATACCGTGCCGCCGGCGATGTCGGCGAGCAGCGTCGCGCATCGGTTCAGCGCGGCCACCGAAACGGCCGGGTCGACGGCGCGCTCATAGCGGCGGGCCGCTTCGCTGGGCAGGTGCAGCCGGCGCTGGGTGCGCGATACCGCGGCCGGATCCCAGACAGCGGCCTCCAGCAGGACGTCGGTGGAGTCGACGCACACTTCGGTGCTGCCAGACCCCATCACGCCGCCGATGGCCGCGGTGGCGACGTCGTCGACGATCAGCACGTCGGCCGGGTCGAGGCGACGCTCGATGTCGTCGAGGGTCACCACGGTCTCACCGGGCCGGGCGAATCGGACATTGAATCCGCCGTTGATCCGGTTGCGGTCGTGTGCGTGCATCGGATGGCCCAGTTCGAGCATCACGTAGTTGGTCGCGTCGACGGCCGGGGTGATGGCCCGGATGCCGGACAGCAACAGCCGGCGCTGCAGCCACCAGGGTGACACCGCTGCCGAATCGAGTCCGGTGACCGAGCGCAGCGCGAATCGGCGCACGCCTGTCCCGGGTTGCACCGTCAGCGGCCATGCGTCGCCGTCGGCCGGCAACACCGGCACCGCATCGCTGGCGGCCGGGTCGGCGAAGTCCACGTCGAAGGCACAGGCGATGTCGCGAGCAAGTCCGCGGATCGACATGCAGTAGCCGCGGTCGGGAGTGATGGCCAGGTGGAACACCACGTCGTCGAAGCCGAGCACCTTGGCCGCCTCGGCTCCGGGCTCAGCGGTACCAGGAGGCAGGACCAGGATGCCGGAATGGTCGGCACCGAAACCCAGTTCCGCCGCCGAGCAGATCATCCCGTCGGAGACGCGGCCGTAGGTCTTGCGGGCCATGATCGCGAAGTCGCCGGGCAGCGTGGTACCGGGCAATGCCACGACAACCAAGTCACCCACTACGAAATTGGTTGCCCCACAGACGATGTGACGCGGCTGCGGTTCTCCGACGTCGACGCGGCACGACCGGATGGGCTTCTTGAACTCGGTCAGCTCCTCGATTTCGCTGACCCGTCCCACCGTCAGCGGTCCGGCCACCGGCCCGAGGGTGATCACCTCTTCGACCTCGTGGCCGATCCGGAGCAGCACCTCCTCCAGGTCGCCCGCGGACACGTCCCACCCCGGTGACCCGGCGTTGACGACTTCCCGCAGCCAGCTGTACGGGACGCGCATCAGGCGCCCGCCCCGAACGGTAGCGAGAACCGGACATCGCCCTCAACCATCTCACGCATGTCGGAGATGCCGTTGCGGAACTGCAGCGTGCGTTCCAGCCCCATCCCGAACGCGAAACCCGAATACTGTTCCGGGTCGATCCCGGCCGCGCGCAACACATTCGGGTTCACCATCCCGCAACCGCCCCACTCCACCCAGCCGGGTCCACCCTTTCTGTTGACGAACCACACGTCGACCTCGGCGGACGGCTCGGTGAAGGGAAAGAAGTGTGGGCGGATTCGGGTACGTGCCGCAGGGCCGAACTCAGCGCGCGCGAAAGCGTCCAGGGTTCCGCGCAGATGCGCCATGGACAGGCCCCGGTCCACCGCCAGCCCCTCGACCTGATGGAAGACCGGCGTGTGGGTGGCGTCGAGCTCGTCGGTGCGGAACGTGCGGCCTATCGAAATGACGTACACCGGCAATTCCCGCGCCAGCAGGGTGCGCACCTGCACCGGCGAAGTGTGGGTGCGCAGCAATTGCCGGGAGCCTTCCGGCGCGATGTAGAAGGTGTCCTGCTCACTGCGCGCGGGGTGGTCGGGCGGGAAGTTCAAGGCGTCGAAGTTGAACTGCTCGCTTTCGACTTCCGGGCCCTCGACCAGTTCCCACCCCATTGCCACGAAGGTGTCGGCGATGTGTTCGCCGAGCAGCGTGATCGGGTGCCGGGCGCCGACCGGTTGACGGGTCGACGGCAGTGTGACATCTATCTTCTCGGCCACCAGCACCGCCGCGTCGCGTTCGGCCCGTAACGCCGCGAGCCGGTCATCGTAGGCGTGCTGTGCGTCGGAGCGGGCCAGGTTGACGCGCCGCCCGGCGTCAGCCCGGTCCTCTTTCGGCAGCTTGGCCAGGGCCTGACGCGCCAGCGCCAGCGCCGAGCGGTCACCGAGGTGCTCGGTCTTGGCCCGCGCCAGGGCGCCAAGGTCGGCTGCGAGCGTGAACGCCTGCCGGGCGGTGTTGACTGTCGTGGTCAAGGCCTCCGGTGACAGCAACGTCGAGTCGACGGGTTGATCACCCACGCGGCGACACTCTCCTCGCTGACGGTAAGGTCCTGCTGCTCCGCGCAGAGCGGGCACTCCCATCGCGCGCCGCACGGCCGCCGGCGGGGATGTGCACGGCACTGGGCCGGCCCGGATTGCTTCGGCGTGTGAGCCTCGGACTTGCGTCGAGGTTAGCTGATCCGGCTTCCGCTGCGGGCGCAGGCACGAGGTGTCCGGACGGCGCGGGGAGCCATCGAACGTCTCAGCCGGTCATGGCGGGCGCAGCAGCCGGCTCGGCGATTCTCCTCGGCGTCCGTCGCGCGGCGCGCAGGCGGGCAATTCCTTCCGCGGTCAGGGCACCCGCCGGGCCGGCGATTGCTGCGGCGAGCGAAGACCAGCCGGTATGCGCCAGCAACAGGAAGCCGAAACCAGCCGATCCCGCTAACAGCAAATAGCGCACCGGCGTCCAGTAGACCTGCTTGCGGAGTCGGGTAGCGATCAGCATGCCCAGCACCAACGCGACGCTGTGGCCGGCGTCGGTGAAATCGTCGCCCACGGCGACGGCCGCGGCGCCGATCGCCAGCCACCAACCGATCCACGCCGGGCGCCAGCGCGCCGGGATGGCCGCCGTCAAGGCACCCAGCACCGCGACGGCACCGTAGCTCATTCCGACGTCGCTGGCACGGGTGATCGAGATCGGCAACCAGCCCAGCTTCAGCGCGGTGACCAGGCCGGCCGCCACCACCAGCGTCGCCCCGATGTGGCCGGTCAAGAAGATGATCGCCACTTGGCCCCCGTGCCAGAGCAGCTCAGCCAGGGCGAGCAGACAGATCAGCCAGGGCAGCCAGATGTAGAAGGGTCCGGCGTCGTTGACGAAGGCGCTGCCGAGCAACGTGGCCAGATGGCCGTGCGCCAGGTTGTGCACATTCGTGCTCATGTGGCGGACCACGTCGTCCCGCACGCGCGGACCGAGAACGACCAGCGCAGTGCTGACTGCAGCCAGGATCGCTCCGAAACCCAACGCGATTCGCACCCGCGCCAGGGCGGCGAGGATCGGCAAGCACCGTGATGAGTAGAAAGACATTCCCACCTACTATGCCCGCGGTTCGGCGTCGGCGGTTTTGTGGGAGTCTGACAGTTCCCTACGAGTGTGCAACCGGTAGATCGCCATATCGTTGGGTATCCCCGCCGGTTTCCCGCCGAACAGCGATCGGTGGACCCTCTTGGCAACGACGCCGAGTCTGTCGAGATCTGCCTGCGAGATTCGGTCGAGGCTCGCGCTGGAAACCATGATCCCCCCCTTAGTCGCTCGTTCCATAACCCGCGCAGCGATGTTGACGTCGACACCGAGCCAGTCGGCCGCGAGGCGCTGAGGTCTCCCAGTATGGATGCCGACCCGCATCCGAGGTGTGTAGCCATCCACATCCACCGACTGCAGCGCCTCCCTGGCCCCGCAGGCAGCCCGTACCGCGACGATCGGCTCGTCGAACACCGCCATGATGCCGTCGCCCATGCGTTTGACGATGCTTCCCCCGGCATCGAGCAGTGGCGGTTCGACGGCTCGCGCGACGCGCCGCAACAATGTCAGAGCCGCGTCGTCACCGGCTTTCAAGGACCACTCCGAGAAGTTGACCAGGTCGGTGAACACGAGCGTCATCTCGGCATTTGCCGGCTGCCGGGAAACCCGCTCCGTCAACGCCTGCCAAACCTGCAGGGCGCCGAGACTCATTTCGCGGGAAGCGGCGTCCTGCCCCAGTAACCGGCTCGCCGCCCGCGCGGCGGCACGAGGTCCGCCTTCGCCGGCGGTGGACAGCGGGTCACCGAAGTCGGGATCCCCGGGCAGCACCCGACGGGCCCGGCGCAGCAAGTCCACGACGCCGGGGCTGTGATTCTTGCTGCGCAGCCACTGCACCGGAGATCGCCGATGCGACTCATCAGGGGCCGGCGCGGTTGCCACTTGCTCGGGCTCGCCGGACGCCGGATCGGACCCGAGTTCCACTTAGTCGAGGATAGGGTTCAAGGTCGGAGCGGGCAATCGCGACGGTCGTGTGCTGCGCCACGTCGCGGGACGAAACGGCTGCTCAGCGCGCCGAAATGAGGACCGCAGTCCGGAATTTCCGAAGACCTCAGCCGGTCGAAGAGTTGAGCGCGCGGGCGCTTTGATAAAGGCAGACCGCCGCCGCGGCAGCCACATTCAGGCTCTCCGCGCCGCCGCGCATCGGGATGCTGACCCGATGGTCCGCGGCTGCGGCGACGTCGGCGGGCAAGCCTTGCGCTTCGGGTCCGAACAGCCACGCCGTCGGCCTCCCCAGCAGCGCGTCGGCGTCGTCGAGGGACACCTCGCCGTCGACCGCGGTGGCCAGCAGCTGCAGCCCGGCGGCGCGCAAGGCGTCGAGGAGGGCACCGGGCTCCCGGCCGGTGAGGACCGGGATGGCGAAGATGCTGCCCGCTGATGCCCTCAGGCACTTGCCGTTGTACGGGTCGACGCTGCTCCCACCGAAAATCACCGCAGCGGCTCCCAGCGCGTCCGCGATGCGGATCAACGTGCCCGCGTTGCCTGGCTCGCTGATCTCCACCGCAACCGCGACCAGCGTCGGCGCCGCCGCCAGCACGTCCGCCAACTGCACCCGCGGCGGTTCACACACCGCGATCAGACCGGCCGGCGTGACGGTGTCAGACAGCGCTTTGGCGGCGCGTTCGGTCACCAGGTGCACCGGCGCCTGCTGTAAGCCGATCAGTCCGGCGTGGCGTTGCGCAGCGGCTTCGGTGACGAAGACGTCGCGGACCAGCCCGCGCTCCGTCGCCGCCTGCACCAGGTGCGCGCCCTCGGCAAGGAATCGCTGTTCCCGGCGGCGCACGACGTGGCGGTGCAGTTTGACCGCTGCGACCACCCGGGCCGAGCGTTCAGTGAGCACGCGGCACGAGGCGCGGCCGGCCGAATCAGGCAGCCTCGCCCGACGGGGCGTTCACATCGTCGGGCAGCGCCGCCCGGGCCACCTCTACCAGCGCGGTGAAGGCCGCCGCGTCGGTGACGGCGATGTCCGCCAGGTTCTTGCGGTCAACTTCCACGCCGGCGGCTTTGAGGCCCTGGATGAGCCGGTTGTAGGTGATGTCGTTGGCCCGTGCGGCGGCGTTGATCCGGGAAATCCACAGCTTACGGAACTCGCCTTTGCGGGCCCGGCGGTCACGAAACGCGTAGTTCAGTGAGTGCAGTTGCTGCTCTTTGGCTTTGCGGTAGAGCCGGGACCGCTGGCCGCGATAGCCTTTCGAGGCCTTCAGAACGGTGCGCCGCTTCTTCTGCGCGTTGACTGCCCGCTTCACGCGTGCCATGGCTGTTCCTATCTGGTTCGGACGTAGGTTGTGCGGCTGCAGCAGAGCATGAAGCTCTGGCCGCTGGAAAAGTGTGTGGTCAGCCGTTCAGCAGCTTCTTGACCCGCTTGGTGTCGTTGGCGGACACGCCCGTCCGCCCTTCGAGCCGCCGGGTACGGGTGGTCGGCTTGTGCTCGAACAGGTGCCTGCGGTTCGCGTGCTCACGCATGATCTTTCCGGTGGCAGTGCGCCGGAACCGCTTAGAGGCTCCGCTGTGGGTCTTGGTTTTCGGCATGTGTCCTCAGTTCTGCTCTCAGGTCGATCTGGTGTCGTTCTCGCTGCTTGCCGCCGGTCTGGTATCGACCGAGCCGCCGTCTGCCTGCTGTGCTGCCCGGGCGCGCGTCTTCGCACCCCGATGCGGAGCCAACACCATCGTCATGTTGCGTCCGTCCTGCTTGGCTGACGTCTCGACGAATCCGTAGTCGGCGACGTCGGCGCCCAGGCGCTGCAGCAATCGGTAGCCCAGTTCGGGCCGGGACTGCTCGCGTCCGCGGAACATGATGGTGACTTTGACCTTCGACCCGGCCTCGAGGAAGCGGACCACATGGCCCTTCTTGGTCTCGTAGTCGTGGTCGTCGATCTTGGGTCGCAGCTTCTGCTCCTTGACGACGGTCTGCTGCTGGTTCTTGCGAGACTCACGCGCCTTCTGCGCCGCCTCGTACTTGTACTTGCCGTAGTCCATGATCTTGCAGACCGGCGGTCTGGCGTTCGGCGCGACTTCGACAAGGTCGAGATCGGCGTCCGCGGCGACCCGCAGCGCGTCTTCGATGCGCACGATGCCTACCTGCTCGCCGCCTGGCCCGATCAACCGAACTTCAGGTACGCGGATGCGCTCGTTGACGCGGGTCTCAGTGCTGATGGGGCCTCCCTGGTTGCGGGTTGTCTGCTGGTCGCAACCGCGCCTCGGCTCGTTCGAAGCAGCGTCGGACGTAGCTGTGGAAAACACACGCCACCAGCAAAAAGGCCCTGCAACAGCAGGGCCCGGATGCCGACCGGTCGCGGCGTGAACCGCCTGCGTCCTCCGCAGAACGGGCATCACGAACTGCCCGTGACCGGACCGCTGAGCCTCTTGGAGACCCTTCGCAGAATCTCGGCGGCCAACGGTGGGAGTGGGACTCCACTTGCTGTCCCTGGCTTCGCCGGGACGGTCGCAAACGCCAGTCTAGCAGTCACGACGCGAAATCCCGGTACCGCAGGCGTGCTGACGCCACAGCTGCGGCCCAGCTTTGCAAGCACGTCCTAGCTTGAAGGAATATTCTCGCGCCGTGACAGTCATCGCGAGTCGCTCGAGGTCCGCCTCCCGATTCCACTGGGTACCGGCGGCAGCCGGCTGGACGGTCGGCATTATCGCCACCCTGTCGCTGATCGCAAGCGTGTCACCGGTGGTGCGGTGGCTGATCAAGGTTCCGCGGGAGTTCATCAACGACTACCTGTTCAACTTCCCCGACACCAGCTTCGCCTGGTCGTTCGTACTGGCGCTCCTCGCCGGCGCCTTGAGCGCCCGCAAACGGATCGGCTGGTGGGTGCTGGTGCTGAACCTGGTCCTTGCCGTCGTCCTGAACGTCCAGGGCCTGGCCGGCGGCGACGAAACGGCGCTGGAAACGTCCGGCGACACCATCGGCCTGACGCTGCATCTGGCGGCACTGCTCATCCTGGCCCTGGCGTACCGCGAATTCTGGGCCAAGGTTCGGCGTGGGGCGCTGTACAAGGCCGCCGGGGCGCTGCTGGCCGGTTGGGCGATCGGCATCGGGCTGTCCTGGGGGCTGGTTGAGCTTTTCCCCGGCACGCTGCAGCCCGCCGACCGGTTGCCGTACGTGGTGAACCGGGTCATCGGCTTCGCGGTGGCCGACCCGGATTTCTTCGAGGGCAAGCCGTCGGTTGTGCTCAACGCGGTATTCGGCCTGTTCGGCGCGCTGGCGTTGATTGCCGCGGCGAGCGTGTTGTTCCGGTCGCAGCAGGCGGACAATGCACTGACCGGCGAGGACGAATCGGCGATCCGCGGGCTCCTCGAGTTGTACGGCAAGAACGACTCCCTGGGCTACTTCGCCACCCGCCGGGACAAGTCGGTGGTGTTCGCCCCCAGCGGTCGCGCCGCCATCACCTACCGCGTCGAAGTCGGTGTCTGCCTGGCCAGCGGCGATCCGGTGGGCGATGCGCGGGCGTGGCCTGCGGCCATCGACGCCTGGCTGCAACTGTGCCAGACCTACGGCTGGAGGCCGGGCGTCATGGGCGCCAGCTCGCAGGGCGCGAAGGCGTTCCGGGAAGTCGGGCTCAACGCTCTGGAACTGGGTGACGAAGCCATCCTGTACACCGCCGCGTTCAAGCTGTCCGGTCCGGAGATGCGCGGCGTGCGGCAGGCCGTCACCCGGGCGCGCCGGGCCGGGCTGACAGTGCAGATCCGTCGGCATGCGGAGGTCGATGCCAAGGAGATGGCGCAGGTGATCAAGCGTGCGGACGCCTGGCGGGACACCGAATCCGAGCGCGGCTTCTCGATGGCGCTGGGCCGGCTGGGTGACCCGGCTGACGCGGAGTGCCTGCTGGTCGAGGCGGTCAACCGGGAGGGTCAGGTGGTCGCCATGCTGTCGCTGGTGCCCTGGGGACACAGCGGCGTGTCGCTGGACCTGATGCGCCGTTCCCCGCAGTCACCCAACGGCACCATCGAACTGATGGTCAGTGAGCTGGCGTTGACCGGCGAGCGTCGCGGCATCGGGCGTATCTCGCTGAATTTCGCGATGTTCCGGTCGGCGTTCGCCCAAGGCGCCCAGCTCGGCGCCGGGCCGGTGGCGCGACTGTGGCGCGGCTTCCTGGTGTTCTTCTCCCGCTGGTGGCAGCTGGAAACGCTGTACCGGTCGAACGTGAAGTACCAGCCGGAGTGGGTGCCCCGGTACGCCTGCTACGAGGACGCCCGGATGATCCCCCGCGTGGGCGTTGCCTCGGCATTCGCCGAGGGCTTCCTCGTGCTGCCGTTCATCCGCCGCAACAAGCAGCACACCGGCCACCATCCGTCCGTGCCGGCAAGCCTGGTCGCAAGCGGACTGCTCCACCCCGACGGCTCCGCACCGGATCTGTCCAAGCTGCGGCAGGCCGAGTTCACCGGCGCCGACGAGCTGCATCCGCGGCTCCCCGACCAGATGCGGGTGCGGCTGGCCAAACTGGAGGCGCTGCAGGCCGGCGGAGTCGACACCTACCCGGTGGGCCACCCACCCAGTCACACGGTGGCTCAGGCGCTGCAGGTGCTGGAAGCCGCCGACGACCAGAGCGTCACGGTGTCCGGACGGGTGCTGCGCATCCGCGACTTCGGCGGGGTGCTGTTCGCCCAGTTGCGTGACTGGTCCGGCGAGATGCAACTGCTGCTCGACAATTCGCGGTTGCACGAGTCCCGCACCGCTGATTTCACCAAAGCCATCGACCTCGGCGACCTGATCGAGGTGACCGGGCAGATGGGCTTCAGCAAGAACGGCACGGCGTCGCTGATCGTGCAGCGCTGGCGGCTGGTCGGCAAGTGCCTGCGCCCGTTGCCGAACAAGTGGAAGGGACTGGCCGACCCCGAAGCCCGGGTGCGCAGCCGTTACCTCGACTTGGCGATCAACCCCGAGTCCCGCCAGCTGATCACCGCCCGCAGCAACGTGTTGCGCGTCATTCGGGAGACGCTGTTCGCCAAGGGCTTCGTCGAAGTCGAGACGCCCATCCTGCAGCAGATCCACGGCGGAGCCAGCGCCCGCCCGTTCATCACCCACATCAACACCTACGACCTGGATCTGTACCTGCGAATCGCGCCTGAGCTGTATTTGAAGCGGTTGTGCGTCGGCGGGGTCGAGCGGGTTTTCGAGTTGGGCCGCGCGTTCCGCAACGAAGGCGTCGACTTCAGTCACAACCCCGAATTCACCTTGCTCGAGGCGTATCAGGCCCACGCCGACTACCTGACCTGGGTGGACGGCTGCCGTGAGTTGATCCAGAACGCCGCGGAGGCCGCCAACGGCGAGCAGGTGGTGATGCGGCCCCGGCGACACGACGGTGCGGGCGGCGCCGACGGCGGCCTGGAACCGGTCGACATCTCCGGCACCTGGCCGGTGAAAACCGTGCACGACGCGGTGTCGGAAGCGCTCGGTGAACACCTTGACGCAGGCACCGACCTGGCGACGCTGCGCAAGCTGGCCGACGCCGTGCGCATTCCGTACCTGCCCCGCTGGGACGCCGGTGCAGTGGTGCTCGAACTGTATGAGCACCTGGTGGAGGACCGCACCGAGCAGCCGACGTTCTACACCGACTTCCCCATCTCGGTGTCCCCGTTGACCCGGCCACACCGAAGCAAGCCGGGCGTCGCCGAACGCTGGGATCTGGTGGCCTGGGGCGTCGAGCTGGGTACCGCCTACACCGAACTGACCGACCCCGTCGAGCAGCGCCGGCGTCTGCAGGAGCAGTCGCTGCTGGCCGCCGGCGGTGACCCGGAAGCGATGCAACTCGACGAGGATTTCCTGCAGGCGATGGAGTATGCGATGCCCCCCACCGGCGGCCTCGGCATGGGCGTCGACCGCGTCGTCATGCTGATCACCGGGCACAGCATCCGCGACACCCTGCCGTTCCCGCTGGCAAAACCCCGCTAGGTCAATGGCGGCGACCCGCTTCGCCCGGCCTTCAGCCAAGCTCGCGATAACCGCTGAGCCGCTCAGTTTGCAGCGGCTGACTTCTGGGCGTCCCGCCGCACGCTCGCCCGTTCGATGCTCAGCAGGCTCTCGGCCTCGTGCTCTTCGTGATAAGCGCGCCCACCGCCGTTGAGCCCGAACAGCCGCTTACTCCACAGCAGCCAGATGACGGCCAGCACGTTGATCACGAACGCGCCGAGCCGCAGCGCCGTGATCTTCTCGGTCAATTCGTAGACCTCCAGAGGAAGGAACACGCTGGTCGCGATCACCGCGAAATACTCGCCCCAGCGCTTCATCAGCCACAGACCCACCGCCTCGACGAACTCGATCACCGCATAGCCGGCCGCCGCCCCTGCGATCAGCAGCAACGTCGACGAGGACAACTGCAGCGCGCTGCTGATGTGGTGCACGATCTTCGAATCATCCGGGTTCCAGCCGATCTGGCTGGCCAGCGGCCGAATGAGCGGCAGGTCCTGATCGAACGCTTGCTGCCAGCGGTCCCGCGCCCCGCGGACCTTGAGCACGCCGGCCGCCAATAGCAGGAAGATCAAGCCGCGCACGGCGCGTTCGACGGCGAGCGCCCGCATCAACGTCCGGTCCCGCAGCAGCCGACCGCGGGGAATCTCCGGCGCGGTGCTCGCCGGGCCGCTGCCGCGCGGCGGGCCGACGACGAAGGTCTCGCACCGCAGGCAGCGCCACGCCTCTCCGGCCGGGGTGTCGGCCTTGAGACGCTCCCGCAGCTCCGACTCGTCGGGCGCGAACGTCGCATGCCCGCGCAGGCCGCACGATCGCAGCGCAAAATCCACCATGAAAGCACGCTAATCTACCTTCGGAGCGGACAGTGGGGTGGCTGCGGCTGGTGAGTCGTTGTATGGCCTGAGGAGTCGGCGATGAACAACGCGGCGCAGAGTTCGCGCGTTGGGTCTCACGTCGGCCCGTATCGCCTCAGACGATTGCTCGGCCGTGGCGGGATGGGCGAGGTCTATGAGGCCGAAGACACGGTGCGCGAGCGGGTGGTGGCGCTCAAGCTGCTTTCCGAGGCGGCGTCGCGCGACCCCGAGTTCCGGACCCGGCTGAAGCGGGAAGCACGTACCGCCGGACAGCTGCAGGAACCGCATGTCGTCCCCATCCACAATTTCGGTGAAATCGACGGCCAGCTGTTCATCGAGATGCGGCTGGTTGCGGGTACCGACCTGCACGGGCTGCTTGCCCGGTTCGGACGGCTGAGCCCGCCGCGCGCGGTGATGATCGTCAATCAGGTCGGGTCGGCGCTGGACGCCGCGCACGCTGCCGGGATCACGCACCGCGACATCAAGCCGGAGAACATCCTGGTGACCGAAGACGACTTCGCGTATCTCGTCGATTTCGGCATCGCCAGCGCCAGCACCGACGAGCGGCTCACCAAGATCGGGACGCTGATGGGCACTTGGCGCTATATGGCGCCCGAACGGTTCAGGTCCAACAGCCCGGTCACCTACCGCGCGGACATCTATGCGTTGGCGTGCGTGCTCTTCGAATGCCTGACCGGGGCGCCGCCGTATCGCGCCGACAGTGTCGGCGAGTACGCCAGCGCGCACCTGCATGAACCCATCCCGCAACCCAGCCGGCAACGGCCCGATCTCCCACGCGGTTTCGACGAGGTCATCACCCGCGGCATGGCCAAACGCCCCGAAGACCGCCCCGCCACCGCAGGTGAACTGACACGGGCCGCGCACAGGGCGCTCAGCACACCGGACCAGCAGCGCGCGGACACCATGCTCAAGCACAGCCTGGAGTCCACGCTGCCGAAGCTTCGCGCCGAACTGGGGCCGGGCCGGGTCACCCCGCCGCAAGTTCCCGCCGCCGGGTTCATCCCCGCCGCCCGCGCAACTGCCCGGAACGCCGCCGCCGGCTCCTGCCGCGCCACAACCGGCGCCCGGCTGGGCACCGTCGAGCGGTCCGATCCAGTCACCGCCCGGCTACCCGGCTCCGGCAGCGTTCGCCGGCCCGGCACCCTGGCCGTGGCCCGGCCCATACGGGACCCCGCCGGCCGGGCAGTCCCCCGGCCTCGGGCCCTGGGGGTTTGCGCCGGCGCCGCGTTCCGAGAAGCGCCGGCTGTGGCTGCTCGTCGGCGTGCCGCTGGTCCTGGCGCTGGTGGCCATCCTGGTCGTTGCCCTGATCGTCATCGGCCGGACGGAATCTCCGGCGGCGGATCCCCGGGCCGTCACGGTGACCGAGCTCGATGACGGCGTGCTCGTCGGCAGCCCGGTTGCCCGAACCATCATCGACGTCTTCGACGAACCCATCTGCCCGGCCTGCGGCGCCTTCGTCAGATCATCGTCGGCTCAGATTCAGCAAGCGGTCGATGCTCGCAGGATCGCCGTGCGCTACCACCTGCTCAACTTCCTCGACGAGGACTCGGCCAGTAAAAGCTATTCGACCCGCGCGGTGGCGGCCAGCTACTGCGTGGCTGCGGGCAAAGATCCGAAGGTCTACCAGGACTTCTACGCCGGCCTTTTCGCCGCCGACTTTCAGCCGCAGGAGAACGGGTCAGTCGACCCCACCGACGACGACCTGGCGACACTGGCCGACAGAACCGGGGCTTCGGACAACTCGGACTGCATCCGATCCGGCAAATTGTTGAGCACCGCGAAAACAAAAGCGGCGCAAGGGTATTCGTCTCTTCAGGCACTTTCGACCAGCGCCGCCACACCGGCGGTATTCAACGGCAACGAGAAGGTCAACACCTCTGACCCGAACTGGGTCGACGCGCTTGGCTGACCGTCAGGCGCTGACGCGTTTGCGTTTGGCGGGCCGCCGGGCCGGGACTGCCGACACTCTGAGCGTCTCGGCCAGGAACTTGCCGGTGTAGCTCTCCGGCACCGCAGCGACGTCCTCGGGGGTGCCCTCCGCGACGACCGTCCCGCCTTCCCCGCCGCCTTCGGGGCCCATGTCGATGATCCAGTCCGACGTCTTGATCACGTCGAGGTTGTGCTCGATCACGATGACCGTGTTGCCTTTGTCGACCAGGCCGTTGATGACGGTGAGCAGCTTGCGGATGTCGTCGAAGTGCAGGCCGGTGGTCGGCTCGTCGAGGATGTAGACCGTGCGCCCGGTCGAGCGTTTCTGCAGCTCCGAGGCCAGCTTCACGCGCTGCGCCTCCCCACCGGACAACGTGGGTGCCGGCTGACCCAGCCGAACATAACCGAGCCCGACATCGACCAGCGTGCGCAGATAGCGGTAAATGCCGGATATCGGCTCGAAGAAATCCGCCGCCTCCTCAATCGACATGTCCAGCACTTCGGAGATCGTCTTTCCCTTGTAGTGCACTTCGAGGGTTTCCCGGTTGTAGCGGGCGCCCTGGCACACCTCACACGGGACGTACACGTCGGGCAGGAAGTTCATCTCGATCTTGATGGTGCCGTCACCCGAACACGCCTCGCAGCGGCCACCTTTGACGTTGAACGAAAAGCGGCCCGGCTGATAGCCGCGGACCTTGGCCTCGGTGGTCGCCGCGAACAGAGTCCGGATCTTGTCGAATACCCCGGTGTAGGTGGCCGGATTGGACCGCGGGGTGCGGCCGATCGGCGACTGGTCGACCCGCACCAGCTTGTCGACGTTGTCGAGCCCGGTGACCCGGGTGTGCCGGCCGGGAACCTGGCGTGCCCCGTTTAGCTTGTTGGCCAACACCGTAGCCAGGATGTCGTTTACCAGCGTCGACTTCCCCGAGCCGGACACTCCGGTGACCGAGGTCAGCACGCCGAGCGGAAACGACACGTCGATGCCCCGCAAGTTGTGCTCACGGGCGCCGACCACCGTCAGTCGGCGCCGCCGGTCGATGGGGCGCCGGATGGCCGGCACCGCAATGCTTTCGGCGCCGGACAGGTAGGCGCCGGTGATCGAATCCTTGTTGCGCAGCAATTCGGCGTAGGTGCCGCTGTGCACGATCTGGCCGCCGTGCTCACCCGCAGCCGGACCGATGTCGACCACCCAGTCGGCATGCGCGATGGTGTCCTCGTCGTGTTCGACGACGATCAGCGTGTTGCCCAGATCCCGTAGCCGGGTGAGGGTTTCGATGAGTCGGCGGTTGTCGCGCTGGTGCAGGCCGATCGACGGCTCGTCGAGCACATAGAGCACACCGACCAATCCCGAGCCGATCTGGGTGGCCAGCCGGATCCGCTGCGCTTCACCGCCGGACAGCGTGGCGGCCGCGCGCGACAGGGACAGGTATTCCAGCCCCACGTCGAGCAGGAAGCCCAGCCGCGACTGGATCTCTTTGAGCACCTGCCCGGCGATCGCCGCCTCCCGAGTGCCCAGCGTGAGAGCGGCCAGGAAGTCGGCGCATTCGGAGATCGACAGGTCACACACCTCGGCGATCGATTTCGCACCGCGGTCGCCCCCAGCCATGGTGACCGCCAGGATCTCCGGTTTGAGCCGCGTCCCCTCGCATTCCGGGCACGGCACGTCCCGCATGAAGCCTTCGTAGCGTTCCTTCATCTGCTCGGACTCGGTCTGCTGCATCTTGCGCTGCAGGAACGCCATTACGCCTTCGAAGTCGGCGTAGTAAGACCGGGTGCGGCCGTACCGGTTGCGGTAGCGGACGTGCACCTGCTCGTTGCAGCCTTCCAGGATCGCCTTGCGCGCCCTGGCCGGCAGCTTGCGCCACGGCGTGTCGACGTTGAAATTCATCGCATCACCGAGGCCGGCCATCATCCGGGTGAAGTAGTCAGCGGTGTGGCCCATCGACCACGGCGCCACCGCGCCTTCGGCCAACGTCAACTCCGGGTCGGGCACCACCAGATCCGGGTCGACTTCCTTGCGGATGCCCAGACCGCTGCACTCCGGGCAGGCGCCGTAGGGCGAGTTGAACGAGAACGACCGTGGTTCCAGGTCGTCGACGGCCAGCGAATGCCCGTTGGGGCAGGCCAGCTTCTCGGAGAACCGCTGCTCGCGGTTGTGCGCGTCGTGGTCGTGGTCGACGAACTCGAGCACCACGATGCCGTCCGCCAGATTCAGCGCAGTCTCCACCGAATCGGTGAGCCGCTGCTTGGCGCTGACCTTGACGGTGAGCCGATCGACCACCACTTCGATGTCGTGCTTTTCCTGCTTCTTCAGCTTCGGCGGGTCGGTCAGCGAGTGCACCACGCCGTCGACCCGCACCCGGCTGTAGCCCTGGCTGTTCAGCTTCTCGAAGAGGTCGATGAACTCGCCCTTGCGGGTGCGCACCACCGGGGCCAGCACCTGGAAACGAGTGCCTTCCGGCATCGCCAACACTTGGTCGACGATCTGTTGCGGCGTCTGCCGGGCGATCCGGTGGCCGCAGACCGGGCAGTGCGGGGTGCCGGCACGCGCGTACAGCAACCGCAGGTAGTCGTAGACCTCGGTGATGGTTCCGACGGTCGACCGCGGGTTGCGGTTGGTCGACTTCTGGTCGATCGACACCGCCGGGGACAACCCTTCGATGAAGTCGACGTCCGGCTTGTCCATCTGACCCAGGAACTGGCGCGCGTAGGCCGACAGTGACTCCACGTACCGCCGCTGACCCTCGGCGAAGATGGTGTCGAAGGCCAACGACGACTTGCCCGACCCGGACAGGCCCGTGAAGACGATCATCGCGTCGCGCGGCAGCTCGAGGTCGACGCCGCGCAGGTTGTGCTCACGCGCACCTTTGACGATCAGGCGGTCAGCCACCAGGCCCCTTCTCGCTCATCTTCTCCACACCTCATTCCAATGCTAGGTGCCGCTGCCGACAACGATCCGTCGGCAGTAGCGTTACGCCTACGGCCCGCCGAAACCGAGGAGTGGCGCAAATGACTGCCGTCGACGACAACTACACCGGGCATGTCGAACCGGGGACCGCTGCGCGGCGCACCCTGCCGGGCGCAACCATCGTCAAGGTCTCGGTCGGCCCGATGGACAACAACGCCTACCTCATCACATGTTCCCGAACCGGTAAAACCTTGCTGATCGACGCGGCCAACGACGCGGGTGTCCTCATCGAACTGGTCCGGCAACACGCCCCGAACGTCTCATTGATCGTCACCAGCCACCAGCACTTCGATCATTGGCAGGCACTGGAAGCGCTGGCCGATGCCACCGGCGCGCCGACCGCCGCACACGAGATCGACGCCGGACCGTTGCCGGTCAAACCCGACCGTCTGCTCGGCCACGGCGACACCGTGCACATCGGCGAACTCGCCTTCGACGTCATCCACCTGCGCGGCCACACCCCCGGATCGATCGCGCTGGCGCTCGGCGGGCCCGCCGCCGGGGACGCCACACAACTGTTCACCGGCGACTGCCTGTTCCCCGGCGGAGTCGGTAAAACGTGGCAGCCCGGCGACTTCACCCAGCTGCTGGAGGATGTCAGCAGCCGGGTGTTCGACGTCTACGCCGACTCCACCGTCGTCTACCCCGGGCACGGCGACGACACCACACTGGGCGCCGAGCGGCCCAGCTTGACGGACTGGCGGGAACGCGGCTGGTAAGCCAGTCGAAACGCCCTGCTGCGCCTAGTATCTGCGGGATGAAGGTCGGCATCGACTTCGGCACCACCCACACCGTCGTAGCGGTCGTCGACCGGGGAAACTACCCCGTCGTCTCCTTCGAGGGCTCGAACAGCTGCGACACCTGGCCGTCGCTGATCGCTGCCAACGCCGCCGGCGAACTCCGATTCGGCCTGGACGCCGCAGCAGTGCGCCGTGAACCGGGTTGGTCGTTGTTGCGATCCTTCAAACGGCTGCTCAACGATGCCGGACCGCAGACCGAAGTCGACCTGGCTGGACGCCCTTACCGGCTCGGTGAGCTTTTCACGCGTTTCCTCGCGCAGCTGCGCTGCGACCTGCAGGACCGCTCGAACATCGACGTGGGCACCGGCGAGCGGATCGAGGCCGCGGTCAGCGTCCCGGCCAACGCCTCGAGCGCGCAACGTTTCCTCACCCTGGACGCCTTCACCCAAGCAGGCTTCGAGGTGGTGGCGTTGCTCAACGAGCCGTCCGCGGCCGGCTTCGAATACGCTCACCGGTATCGCTCCACCATCTCGGCCAGACGCGAGTACGTGCTGATCTACGACCTGGGCGGCGGCACCTTCGACGCGTCGTTGCTGAAGATGACCGGTCGGCGCAGCGAGGTGGTGGCCAGCGAAGGCATCCAACGCCTCGGCGGTGACGACTTCGACGAGGCGATCCTGAAGCTGGTCGGCAAATCCGCCGGACTTCGCCGGCTGGACGCCGCCACTCGCGACGCGCTGCTCGAGGAGTGCGCGACCCGCAAGGAAGCCGTCGGGCCCAACACCCGTCGCTTCCTGGTCGACCTGTCGGCGGTCGACCGGCCGCCGTTCTGCTGCCTCATCGACGACGTGTACGCCGTGTGCGCTCCCCTGGTCGACAAGACGGCAAAGGTGCTGTGGCGGGTGCTGCGGGATCCTGGCCGCCTTGACAGTGATATCGACGGTGACGCCGGCCCCGCGGTGACCGGTGACGTGGACTGGTCGGAGGTGGCCGGGATCTACGTGGTCGGCGGCGCCGGCAGCTTCCCGCTGATCGCGCGCATGCTGCGCACGGCGTTCGACGACAAACGGGTCAAGCGGTCGCCGCACCCGTTCGCCGCCACCGCTATCGGCCTGGCCGGATTTTTGGACAAAGAAGCCGGATTCACCTTGTCGGACCGGCTGTCACGGCATTTCGGCGTCTTTCGCGAGGCGCAGGCCGGCCACGACGTCACCTTCGATCCGATACTGCCCAAGGGGATCACGCTGCCGAGCGACGGCCAACCGCCGGTCGTCGTCAACCGGACCTATCGGGCAGCCCACAACATCGGGCATTTCCGGTTCCTCGAGTGCAGCCGGCTCTCCGGCGACCGACCGGACGGCGACGTCACACCCTACGATCCGGTGTGGTTTCCGTTCGACCCGGAGTTGAACCACGAGGCGGATCTCGCCCGGCGCCCGATCGACCGCCGCGAGGACGGGCCGGTCGTGGAGGAGCGCTACGTCGTCACGACCGGCGGGGCGGTGGAAGTGACGCTCACAACGCATCCGGCCGGGCTGACGCGAACCTTCCACCTGACGCGGCCCGCGTCGTCGGCCTGATAGCGAGCGGCCGCAGGGGTGGTCAGGGTGTGGTGTGCACGATCAGCACGTCGACCTTTGCCCGGCGGGACACATTGGCCGGCACCGATCCCAACAATCGGCCCGCGATTGTGTTGAGACCGACATTTCCCACGACGAGCAAATCAGCTGACACCTCTTCGGCAAGTCCGACGAGCGCGTCGACCGGTGCGCCGACGATAGCCCGGTCTTCGATGTCTTTGGCGCCGGCAGCGCGGGCGCGTTCCTTTGCCTCACGCAGAATCGCGTAGATGGGAGCACTGCCCGATACCTTGTAGCTCTCGTCTTTGAGAACGTCAGCAGCTCGCGAATCCTCACCGTGGGGCAAATAGGCCGACGCGATGAGCAACTTCGCGTTCGCACCGGCGATCGTTCCGGCCCGGTCTACCGCGCGCAGGGACGAGTCGGAGCCGTCCGTTCCTACCACCACGGTCCGATAGACGCTCATTTACCCTCCCAGGTGTCGGTTGCTACGCCAACCCAAGACAGTATCGCTTCGCTGGATGCGGAGGGTCGTATTCTGCGACACACCGCCAGCCTGACCGCGGGGTCGCCCGGCCTCAACTGCCTTCCCCGGCGAACGACGTTGACGTAGGCCGGCTGGCGAACGTAGCCGCCGGACAGCAAATTCGTTACTACTCGCACGCTTGACTGCGGATCTAGCAAACCACGGCGGCGGTGCGTGCGGTGACCGGCGCCACGAAGCGATTATTTCGGGCAGGCAGCGGTCATGAGCGTCACCGGAGGAGCCTTACAGTGACAACCATCATGTCCGCCTCGACACTCGCTGAACCGACGTCGGAGGCGGTCGCCGGCGACCCGTCACTTCAGCCGCATCGTCCCGGGCGGTGGAGAGACCCGCTGGTGATCGCCGCACTGGCCGCGGTGGTCAGCGGCGCCGGCGCCTGCCGGCCGTCGCTGTGGTTCGACGAGGGCGCAACCATCTCCGCGTCAGCCAGTCGCACTTTGCCCCAGCTCTGGCTGCTGCTCAGTCGCATCGACGCGGTGCACGGCTTGTACTACGTGCTGATGCACGGCTGGTTCATGGTGTTTCCGCCGACGGAGTTCTGGTCCCGGGTGCCGAGCTGCCTCGCCGTCGGCGGCGCCGCCGCCGGCACCGTGGTGTTCACCAGGCAATTCTCCGGCAGGGCCACCGCGGTGTGTGCCGGTGTCATCTACGCGCTGCTGCCCCGCACCACGTGGGCTGGCGTCGAAGCCCGCTCCTACGCACTGTCGGGAACCGCCGCCGTGTGGCTCACGGTGCTGTTGATTGCCGCGGTGCGCCGCAACCGGCCCTGGTTATGGCTGTCCTACGCGTTGGTTCTCATGCTATCGGTCCTGGTGAACCTCAACCTGGCGCTGCTGGTCGTGGTGTATGCAGCGATGCTGCCGGCGCTGCGGCCCGGCAAGGCCGCGGCGATTTGGTGGGCCGTCTCCTCAGCGGTCGCGATAGCAGTCATGACGCCGTTCATGGTCTTCGCGCACGGACAGATCTACCAGGTCGCCTGGATCTTTCCGCTCAACTGGCACAACGTCGTCGACATCGTGCAGCACCAGTATTTCGAAAACAGCGTGCCGTTCGCGATCCTGGCCGGCCTCGTCATCCTCACCGCCGGCGTGTTCCGGCTCGGCGGGGCTGTCGGGCCCAGCGGCGACATCCGGCGCCTGCTGCTTGTGTGCGCTGTGTGGATGGTGCTGCCCACTGCGGTCAGCGTCATCTATTCGGCGGTCAGCAAGCCGGTGTACTTCCCGCGCTACTTGTTCTTCACCGCGCCGGCGATGGCTGCCGTGCTGGGGGTGTGCATCGTCACCGTCACCCGCAAGCGTTGGGAGGTCATCAGCCTGCTGGTCGTGTTCGCCGTCGCGGCTGCGCCCAATTACCTTTTCTCGCAACGCACCCGGTACGCCAAAGAGGGTTGGGATTACAGCCAGGTGGCCGACGTGGTCGCTGCGCACGCAGTGCCCGGAGATTGCCTGCTGATCGACAATACGGTTTACTGGGCGCCCGGCCCGATCCGCGCGCTGGTGGCCACTCGGCCGGCGGCGTTCCGCCCGCTGATCGACGTGGGCCGGGGTGCCCGGGCAGCGGACCGCGGCTGGTTGTGGGACGGTCACGTGGCGGTTTGGCTGGTCACCCGTCAGCTCGACAAGTGCGCCACCCTCTGGACGATCTCTGGCCACGACAAGGCCCTGCCGAACCATCAAAGCGGCCGTTCACTGGCGCCGGGTCGCGTGCTGGGTCACGCGCCGGCCTACCGGTTCGCCGGTGAGCTGGGCTTCCGAATAGTCGAGCGTTGGCAATTTCACCGTGCCCAGGTCGTCAAGTCCGTTCGCTGACCGGTACCTGCCGTCTTCGGCCGGCGCGGTAGGAGGCCAGCGTGCCAGCGACGCCAAAGCCGGCGAACAAAGCGAACAGCCAGCGGGCCGGGCTCGCGTCACTGCCTCCAGAGGCGTTCACCACAACGCCGGCCAGCCCCCCGGCGTAGGCGCCGGAGATCAGCTGCACTGTGTTGATGGCGGCGGCCGCCGCGCCGTCGTTTTCGTTTTCGTCGGCGACCTCCATTGCCCACGCGGACAGATGCGGCCAGGCCATTCCAATCCCGGCGCCGCTGAGCAGGAGGGCGAAGGCCCACACCGCGACTGTGCCGCGCGTGGCGTTTTCGACCTGGGTGACCGCGTACAACGCCAGGCCGGCCGCCATGACCAGCGGCCCTGCGGCGACGACGCGGGTGATCAGCTGCCTGTCGTGCAGGGACGCGCTGACCAGTTCGCCGAGCGTCCATCCGACGGCCAGCGCCGCGCCGAGAAAGCCGGCAACCACCGGGCTGAGGTGCGCCAGCCGCTGGCCGAACAGCGGGACGTACATGTCGACCATCGCCACACCCATCAGCAGGCTCATGGTGACGTAGATCCACTTGAGCGCACCCGAGCCGAACGCGGCGGGCGGCAGCACTGTCACCGACATCCGCTGGTCGAGCACCAGGAAGACCGCGACCAGCACGAAGCTGATCAGCAGCAGCCCGGCCATCGCGGCGAACTTGTGCGGCAACCCGGCGACCGAGACGCATAAAGCGGCCAATCCCAGCAGTACTAGCGACCACAACGGCACTCGGGACGGCGGCGCGTCGTCGCGGTCTTGAATATTACTGCCGCGGCCGGCCGGCACCACCCGCGGCACCAGCACGGCCGCCGCTGCGGTGAGCACCGCCACTGCGCCGAACGCGCACCGCCACAGGCCGAACTGGGCGAACACCCCGCCGATGGCTGGGCCGGTCACCGTAGCGACGCCCCACATGGCCGCGACCAGCGCCGACGCGCGCGTCCACAGCGACCGCGGCAGCGCGGTGTTGATGATCGCGTAACTCAGACCCGTCAACAAACCGCCCGCCACCCCCTGCAGCGTGCGGCCCAACAGCAGCGTCTCCATGCTGGGAGCCGTCGCGCACACCAGGCTGCCGAACCCGAACACCGCCAGCCCCAGCAGGTAGGACGACCGGGCGCCGAGTCGCAGTAGCGCGGGCTTGACCGTGACGGCCGCCACCACCGACCCCACCAGATACAACGTCGTCACCCAGGCATACCAGCGCTCACCACCGATGTCGGTGACGGTGCTGGGCAGCAGGCTGACGGTGATGAACTCGTTGGTGGCGTAGAGCGCGACACCGCCGGCCAGCAGCGTCGAAGTACCCAGGAACTCGCGACCCAAAAGGTCGCGCCACCCTTCGATGGGAGCCTCGACGGTGTCTGTCACGGAATTCACGTCTATCACGAATCGGGAACGCTTGGGTCGGGGGGTCGGCGCTGCACAGACCGGAATGGCCGCACGAACGTCACTTCAAACCGGCGGCATCCATCCCGCGCAGCTCTTTCTTCAGGTCGGCGATCTCGTCGCGGAATCGCGCCGCCAGCTCGAACTGCAGGTCCCGCGCCGCAGCCATCATCTGCGCGGTGAGGTCCTTGATCAGGTCGGCCAACTCGGCACGCGGCATGTGCGCTGTGTCCCGGCCCTCGAACACCCCCGCGCTGACTGCGCGACCCGGCTCCCCCGGCGCGCGCCGCCCGCGGGACGCGTTGCGGCCTGATCCGCCGATGGCGACGGCGTCGGTGTCCTCGGCTTCCCGATAGACCTGGTCGAGGATGTCGGCGATTTTCTTACGTAGCGGCTGCGGGTCGATGCCGTTGGCCTCGTTGTAGGCGATCTGTTTGGCGCGACGCCGCTCGGTCTCGTCGATGGCCTCTTTCATCGACTCGGTGATGGTGTCGGCATACATGTGCACCTCACCGGAGACGTTGCGGGCGGCCCGGCCGATCGTCTGGATCAGGCTGCGCGACGAGCGCAGGAAGCCTTCCTTATCGGCGTCGAGGATCGACACCAGCGACACCTCCGGCAGGTCCAGCCCTTCCCGCAGCAAGTTGATGCCGACCAGCACGTCGTATTCACCGAGCCGCAGCTGACGCAGCAACTCCACCCGGCGCAGCGTATCGACCTCGGAATGCAGATACCGCACCCGGATGCCCATCTCGAGCAGGTAATCGGTGAGGTCTTCGGCCATCTTCTTGGTCAGCGTGGTCACCAGCACCCGCTGATCGGCTGCGGTGCGTTTCCGGATCTCCCCGATCAGGTCATCGATCTGACCCTTGGTCGGCTTGACCACCACTTTCGGGTCGACAAGACCAGTCGGCCGGATCACCTGCTCGACGAACTCTCCGCCGGACTGGCTCAGCTCGTAGGGACCGGGGGTGGCCGACAGGTACACCGTCTGCCCGATCCGGTCGGCGAACTCCTCCCAGGTCAGCGGGCGGTTGTCGCACGCCGACGGCAACCGGAACCCGTACTCGACCAGGTTGCGTTTGCGCGACATGTCACCTTCGTACATGCCGCCGATCTGCGGCACCGTGACGTGCGACTCGTCGATGACCAGCAGGAAGTCATCCGGGAAGTAGTCGAGCAGCGTCGCCGGCGGTGATCCCGGTCCCCGGCCATCTATGTGCCGTGAGTAATTTTCGATGCCAGAGCAGAACCCGACCTGGCGCATCATCTCGATGTCGTAGTTGGTCCGCATCCGCAGCCGCTGCGCTTCCAGCAGCTTGCCCTGGCGCTCGAACTCCGCGAGCCGGTCGGCCAGTTCCTGCTCGATGGTGGAGATCGCCTGGGCCATCCGCTCCGGGCCGGCCACATAATGGGTCGCCGGGAAGATCCGCAGCGACTCGACCTTGCGGATCACGTCACCGGTCAGCGGGTGCAGGTAGTACAGCGCCTCGATCTCATCGCCGAAGAACTCGATGCGAACGGCCAGCTCCTCGTACGACGGGATGATCTCGACGGTGTCGCCGCGCACCCGGAACGAGCCGCGGGTGAAGGACAGATCGTTGCGGGTGTACTGCACGTCGACCAGCAGCCGCAGCAGCGCGTCGCGGGGCACCTCGATGCCGACCTGCAGTTCCACAGAGCGGTCCAGATACGACTGCGGTGTGCCCAGGCCGTAGATGCACGACACGGAGGCAACCACCACTACGTCGCGTCGCGACAGCAGCGACGACGTCGCGGAGTGCCGCAGCCGCTCCACGTCGTCGTTGATCGAGCTGTCCTTCTCGATGTAGGTGTCGGTCTGCGCGATGTAGGCTTCCGGCTGGTAGTAGTCGTAGTACGACACGAAGTATTCGACCGCATTGTGCGGCAACATTTCTCGTAGCTCGTTGGCCAGCTGGGCGGCCAGAGTCTTGTTCGGCGCCATCACCAGGGTGGGCCGTTGCAGCCGCTCGATGAGCCATGCGGTGGACGCCGACTTGCCGGTGCCGGTGGCGCCCAGCAGCACGACGTCACGTTCCCCTGCGGTGAGGCGTCGCTCGAGCTCTTCGATGGCGGCCGGCTGGTCCCCGGCCGGCGAATGCGGACTGACCACCTCGAAACGGCCACCGGCGCGCACCACCTCGTCGACGGCGCGGTATTCCGAGTGCGCGAGCACCGGGTGTTCGGTAGCGAAAGCCATGCATCCAGATTAGTGCCGGCCACCGACAACGTCCGGCGACGATGCGGGCGGCAACGGCCCCGCCCGGCGACGATGCGGGCGGCAACGGCCCGAGGAGGAGCCGGGCAGAAGCGGAGAGGAGCGGACCATAAGCGGCGCCGGTCAGGCGTGCTGCCGAGTCCAGACCTTGGTGGTCGGATCACACTGGATCAGGTAGCCGTCCTCGGATTTCGACATCGCGAACACCGGGGTGTCCGGCTCGTCGCAGGACGTCCCGGCCGGGTGCACGCCGGTCGTCAGCGGCGCCTTGTCCCAAGTGTTGTCCTCGCAGACCACCGGCTCGTTGGCACTGGAGTCGTAGGCCAGCTTGTCGACGTCGCTGCAGGCCCCGCCCAGGGCGGCGGGCGCCGCTGCCGGGGCGGGTGCCCCGGGGGCGCCGGCCACCGTAGTCGGGTCGGTCACCGTCACGTCCGGCGGCACATCGCCTACCCGGGTCGCGACGGCGGGGACCCGCAGCGTCGCCCCCTGCGCCCCGCAGGCGCTGGCCTTGACGGTCTGGATCTGCACACCGCGCAGCGTGCCGTCGGCCTGTGGCGTCAACGACCACACCACCATCTCGTCCTGGCTGGTCGTCACCGTCCGGTTCTGGCGGCACCGCACCTGCACTTGCATCGGCCGGGGTGCGCTCTGCCAGTGTCCGTTGACGTAGGTCAGCACGCTGGTATTACCGCTGCCGGTGGTCTTCGCGACTTCATGGTTGACCGGGTCGAGCTTGGTGCCGGTGGCGGTGCATCCACTCGCCGTGCAGGAGGAGTGAAACGCCCACCAGCTGCTGGGCGCCCCGTCGTTGCCGATGACACCGTTGGATGTCTGCTTGGCCCGGTCGTAATCGAGCCGGTAGGTCCCGTCGAGCACCGCCTGGGACGCTGACCCTCCGGAGCTGCCGGCGGGCTGATTGGAAGACGTCGCATGCAGCTGCGGGGGCGCCGTCAGTCGCCCGGCGGGCGGTCCGGGCCAGAAGAACCAGGAGGTCGCCCAGGTGATCGCCAGGGCGATGAGCATGGTGGCGACGACCGCGGTGGCGATCTTGGTCCGCAACGACCAGTTCCGAACGGTCCGCCACGACGAACCGTCCTGCAGCGACGACCTGGCCACCGACCGTACCGGCTTGTTCCGGCTTCGTTTCCCCGCCACAGCCGCGACCCGGTCGCTGAACGCCGTGGCGAAGTCGCGGCACCGGTCGAACCTTTCGTCGGGCTCCTTGGCCATGGCCTTGCGCAGCACGTCGTCAAGGTGCGCCAGCTCCGGCCGGTGGTCGCTGAGCCGCGGCGGCGGGGAGTTGAGGTGCATGCTGATGGCCTCAACCGGGTTGGTGTGCGGAAACGGCGTCGCCCCGGTGAGTAGGTGAAACGCACTGGCTGCCAACGCGTATTGGTCGGCCCGGCCGTCCATCTTCTGGCCCAGTAGCTGCTCAGGCGCGGCGTAAGCGACCGTGCCCACCGCCACGTTGGTGGCCGTGATGCCGCTGACGTCGGCGAGCTGGCGCGCGACGCCGAAGTCTGCGAGCAGTGTTCGCCGCTCCCCTGCTTCGGGGTGAGTGAGCAGAATGTTGGCCGGCTTGACGTCGCGATGCAGCAGCCCGCGGTGGTGCGCGTAGTCGAGCGCGCTCGCGACGGCGGAGACGATGTTGCAGACGTCCTCGACGGACATCCCTTTGCGGTAGCGCTCCTTGACCAGGTGGGCCGCGTCGGTGCCCTCGACGTAGTCCATCGCGATCCACAGCTGGCCCTGGAACTCGCCACGGTCGTGCACCGCGACGATGTGTGGGTGCCACAGCGTGGCGGCCAGGTCGGCTTCCCGGTTGAATCTCTCCCGGAATTCGCTGTCGGCGGTCAGGTCGGTGGTGAGGACTTTGAGCGCGTCGCGGCGCGGCAACCTCGGGTGCTTCGCCAGATAGACGTCGGCCATCCCACCCGAGCCCAGCGGGCGCAGCACGGTGTAGCCGGCGAAGGTGGTGTGATTGTTCACCGCTGGGCGGCGCGCGTTCTCCCCAAGGTCAGACGCGGACTCCGGAGCTTCCGGTCCTGCTTCTGCACGGTCAAGCCGGGGGGCCCGTGCGTCGGCGCTCGGGGCGGACCGGACGAGCGGGACGCGATGCAGCAGCTGCGTGACCCCGAGCTGCGGCAGCGACTGATAGCCGCGCCGCAGCGCTGACCGGGCCCGCTGCGGATCGGTGAGAAAGCGGCGGCTGACCTCCCATCGCCGGGTGGTGGCGCTTATCTCGTCCTGCATCGACCGTTTCCCCTCACGTTTCGCATGATGCCTAAAGATCGAGTCGGGTGGGGGCCCGCGGCGGTTATGAAACACCTATGAATCATGTGTCAATCAAGACTCGATGCCTTCGACCAGCCCTGACCGCAATGCCGCGTCCGACCGCTCATTCGGCGCAGACGCGACACATAGCCAACACACAGCGCGGGCTCATGAGGCAGCCTGCGAGAGCAGCAATACTGAAATTGTGAGTCGACCAGTCCTGCCAGCGCTGACCATTCGCCACGACGGGTCCCAACGCACTTTCGCGCCAGGTCACGACGTCGTCATCGGACGTGACCTGCGCGCCGACATTCGCATCATCGATCCGCGGATCTCCCGCGCGCACCTCATACTGCGCTTCGACCAGGGCAGATGGCAGGCGATCGACAACGGGTCGGTGAACGGGACCTACCTCAACGGCTACCGCACACCGGTGATCGACATCCGCGACGGCCAGAGCATCAACATCGGCAACGCCGGCGGCCCGCGGCTGACTTTCGAGCTGAACCGCCAGCCGCATCGGGCCGGCCGACCGCCGATGGCCGGTTCGGCGCCGGACGCCCACGCACCGACCACATCATGGTCGGCACGTCAAGACGCTGCACCGCCGCGTCCCGAGCCGGCGCCCTCGCGGCCACGGCCGGCGGCGCCGCCGAACGGCGCGCCCCAGCACCCACCGTCGGCGGGAAGACCTGCGGCACCACCCCCGGCGGCGCGGCGCCACCCGCCGTCCTACCCGCCCAAAGCACCGCCCCCGCCGCAGCGGGAAGCCAACCGTCCGGCCGCTCAGCAAAACCTCGCCCGCGCACCGCTTCCCCGCGACACGCCGGCCGCCGAAGCCACCGCCGTCGACACCGGGGTGCCGTCGTTGCGGGACCTGATGCCGCCGTTGAATACGCCGGCGTCCAACGAGATGACGGTCGTCAACGCCGGAGGCGGCGACGCCGACAGCCTGGCAACCCGGTTTGTCCGGTTCATGTCGCAGCGATCGGCTCCCGACGACAAGCCGGCCGGCTCGGTGACGATCGGCCGGGCCAGCGACAACGACATCGTCATCCCCGACGTGCTGGCCTCTCGTCATCATGCGACGTTGGTCCTCACACCGCTGGGCGCCGAGATCCGCGACCGCAGTGTCAACGGCACATTCGTCAACGGAACCCGGGTGGGCTCGGCGATCCTCAGCCAAGGCGACGTGGTGACCATCGGCAACGTCGACCTGGTGTTCACCGACAGCACCCTGGTCCGGCGTACCGAGGCTGCGACGCGCTCCGGCGGCCTGGAGGTGAACTCGGTCAACTTTCAGATCGACGGCAAGCGACTGCTCAACGACATCTCCCTGGTGGCCAGGCCGGGCACGCTGACGTCGGTGATCGGTGGTTCCGGCGCCGGCAAGAGCACACTGGCCAGGCTGATCGCCGGCTACACGACGCCGAGCACCGGCTCGGTGACGTTCGAGGGTCACGACATCCACGCCGAGTACGCGTCGCTGCGCAGCCGGATCGGGATGGTTCCGCAAGACGACGTCGTGCACCGGCAGCTGACGGTGAACCAGGCCCTCGGCTATGCGGCCGAGCTGCGGCTGCCGCCGGACACCAGCAAAGCCGATCGGGCCCGGGTCGTCGCCGAGGTGCTCGAAGAACTCGACATGACCAAGCACGCCGACACCCGGGTGGACAAGCTCTCGGGCGGACAGCGCAAGCGGGCGTCGGTGGCGCTGGAACTGCTGACCGGACCGTCGTTGCTGATCCTCGACGAGCCGACCTCGGGCCTGGACCCGGCGCTGGATCACCAGGTGATGATGATGCTGCGCCAGCTCGCCGACGCCGGTCGCGTGGTGATCGTGGTGACGCACATGCTGTCCTACCTCGATCTGTGCGATCAGGTGCTGCTGGTCGCGCCCGGCGGCAAGACGGCGTTCTACGGCCCGCCCGACCAGGTCGGTTCGGCGATGGGAACTACGAACTGGGCCAAGATCTTCGCCAAGGTGGGCGCCGACCCCGACGAGGCCAATCGCCGCTTCCTGGAGAACAAGCAAGCGCCGGCGGCCACGAAAACCGACAAGCCCGCCGATCTCGGCGAGCCGGTGCACACCAGCCTGCGACGCCAGCTCTCCACCATCGCGCGTCGGCAGATCCGCCTGGTGGTCGCCGACCGCGCCTACTTCGTCTTCCTGGCGCTGCTGCCGTTCATCCTGGGCGCGCTGTCCCTGACCGTGCCGGGGCACAACGGATTCCACATCGCCCGGCCCGGTGACACGCCCGACGAGTCCATCCAGATCCTCGCGCTGCTCATCCCGGCCGCCGCGTTCATGGGGACGGCGTTGACGATCCGCGATCTGATCGGTGAACGCCCGATATTTCAGCGCGAACAGGCGGCGGGATTGTCGACCACCGCTTATCTGCTGGCCAAGACCGGGGTGTTCTGCGGGTTTGCCATCCTGCAGGCAGCGATAGCCACCACCATCGTCATCGCCGGCAAGGGCGCCCCCACCAGAGGTGCCGTGCTGCTCGGGAACGCCACGGTCGAGCTGTATGTGACCGTGGCGGCGACGTGCGTGGCCTCTGCGATGTTCGGGCTGGTCTGCTCGGCTCTGGTGCGCTCCAGTGAGCAGATCATGCCGCTGTTCGTAGTGTCGGTGATGGCGCAGCTGGTGTTGTGCGGCGGGATGGTGCCGGTCACCGACCGGACGTTGCTCGACCAGCTGTCCTGGCTGACGCCGGCGCGGTGGGGATACGCCGCGGCGTCGTCTACCGTCGACGTGCGGCATCTGGTGCCTGCCACGCTGGTTGCTCAGGACCGTTGGTGGCAGCACACCGCCAAAGCCTGGTTGTTCGACATGGGGATGCTGGCGGCGCTGTCGGTGTTCTACACCGGCTTCGTGCGGTGGAAGATCCGATTGCACCGCTGACCCGCCGGCGACGATGCAGAGCGCAGCGATGAGGAGGAGCGGCGCAGATCGGCTGCGCCGGTGAGGGGGGTGGCCGGGGCGAGCGGGGTAGGGTGACGCCATTCACCCGCCGAAACACGAAACCTTCGACCTGGTCGCGTACACCAACACCGATCCGAAAGGGATCGCGCGGGCCGTCGACGTCTACCAGTTGCGACCGTGGGGTCTGTACATGGCACGGCCCACGCCGGGCCGGGTGCAGTTCCACTACATCGAGTCCTGGCTGCTGCCGTCGCTGGGCCTGCGGGCCACCGTGTTCCACTTCAACGCCGGTTACGAACGTCAGCAGGACTACTACCTCGACGTCGGCGAGTACACCCCCGGCCACCCGGCCTGGCACTCCGAAGATCACTACCTCGACCTGGTGGTGCACGGTGGCGTCGGCACCGAGCTGACCGACCTTGACGAGTTCATCACCGCAATCCAGCACCGGTTGCTGTCACCGGAGCAGGGCGAACGGGCGATCCGGCGCGTCGTGGCCGCTGTCGACGGGCTGGCACGGCATGATCACGACCTGCAGCGGTGGCTGTCCGCGGCCGGGATGGAACTCACTTGGCGGGGCGCGAAGTGACCGACGGCAGATTCACGCCCGCTCGGGCCGCAAAGTAAGGTCGGCAAGCATGAGCGCCGGCAACCATCGATGGACGATCATCGCCGCCCTGTCCGCTGTTGTCGTCGGCGCACAGTTGACGCCGGCGACCGCTGCGGCCGACCTGCACAACGTCACCTACATCGCGCGGGTCGACGGAATCGCCCCCGGCTCCATGGCCACCTTCTTGATGAACGACAACCAGACCAGCACGACCAACCTCAGCACCCTGCCGGGCAACTCTTTCGAGGCCAACACCGTGCTGGCCGACCCGTCGAAAGCCGGTCTGCAGGTGGCGGTTCACTTCCCGTATTCGGCCAATGTGCACTGCGAGATCGACGTCGACGACAACGTCGCCACTCAGCAGGACCAGGTCGTCAAACCGGCACCGAACACCAGCGACCCGACGAACGGCGTATTGGCCTGCGGCGCACCGCTTCCGCCGTCCTGAATTACGGCCGCCACCCGGTCGCGTCGGCCCAGTCCCACGCCCGGGGGTAGGCGCTGAAATACCACGGCTCCTTGGCCGAGGCTGAGGCCTCGCTAGCCGCGACACCGTCGTCGGCGGGCACCGCGGCAGCCGCCTGCTGCTTGACCGCCAGATATTCTTCGCGAACCTCGGGATCGGCTTTCAGCCAGTCGACGAACAGCAGGGCGAACTGCTGTCCCGGCCAGCCCGCCACCCGCAGGTGCACAAACGTCGGCCGGCCCGGGTCGGCCGAGGCGTGCAGCCGTTTGTACCAGAGGCTCCGGTCGTCGGTGTGGTCGTAGACGTCGACGGTGCTGCGGGCAACTGACCTCAATGCGACGTCGCCGGTGATGTCGTCGATACGGGGGTAACCGGCCGACAGCAGAGGCTCGGCGAGGTCGTCGGCCGCGTCGAGGGACTCTACGGTGACTTGGATGTCGATGACATCTTTGGCATCCAGCCCGGGTACCGCGGTCGAGCCGATGTGGTCGACGCGCCGGGCTTTGCCCCCGCACGCCGCCGCGATCCGGGCAATGCTGCGCTGCGCCTGGTCGGACCAGGCCGGGTCGGCCGGCACCAGCCGGGGCGCCGGCCGCACCCCCTGCCGGGCGGAGAGGTTGCGCGCGAACGGGCTGATCCGGTGATTCCAGACGTCAGTAGCTTGTTCGGCCAACGCTTCCAGTGTGTCCGAATTGTCCAGCCACACATCGGCTACCGCACGGCGCTGATCGTCACCGGCCTGGGCGGCGATACGCGCTCGAGCGTCGGATTCCGGCATGCCGCGCTGCTCGATCAGCCGCCGCACCCGCAACTCGGCGTCGGCGTGCACCACCACGACCAGCGGGAACAGCGGCGCCATCCCGGACTCGACCAGCAGCGGAATGTCCTCCACGATCACCGAATCCGGCGGTACCGCCGCGATGATCTCTTCCCGCCGCTTGCCCACCAGCGGATGGACGATGCCGTTGAGGGTCTTGCGCGCCTCGTCGTCGCCAAACGCTCTGGCCGCCAACGCCGGCCGGTCCAGCGCGCCGTCCGGTGACAGAATGTCCTCACCGAACGCGTCGACCAGCGCAGCCAGCCCTTCGGTGCCCGGTTCGACCACCTCGCGGGCGATGACGTCGGCGTCGACGACGACGCCACCGCACCGCTGAAAGGTCGCTGTCACCGCCGACTTGCCGGCGCCGATGCCGCCGGTCAGCCCGATCCGAAGCATCGCGTCGTCGGGTGCCGGCTAGGCGCTGCCGGCCAGCTTCTCCCGCAGGGCAGCCAGTTGGGCATCGCTGGCCAGCGAGCCGCCCTTGGACTCCTCCGCCGGTGTGCCGTTGCCTCCGGACCGACCGGTGTCGGGTCCGGCCGCCTCGGCAGCGGCGAACTTCTCCATCTGCGCGGTGTGCATTTTGTGCCGGCGTTCGGCCTCGGCGTAGCGGGCTTCCCACTCGTTGCGCTGGGCGTCGAACCCTTCGAGCCACTCGTTGGTGTCGGCGTCGAAGCCCTCCGGGAAAATGTAGTTGCCCTGGTCGTCGTAGCTGTCGGCCATGCCGTATTTCGCCGGGTCGAACTCTTCGGTGTAGTCCTCGTTGGCCTGCTTCAGCGACAGCGAGATGCGGCGACGCTCCAGGTCGATGTCGATGACCTTGACCATTGCGTCGTCACCGACGGCGACCACCTGGTCGGGCACCTCGACGTGGCGCTCAGCCAGCTCGGAGATGTGCACCAAGCCCTCGATGCCCTCCTCGACCCGCACGAACGCACCGAACGGCACCAGCTTGGTGACCTTGCCCGGGACGATCTGGCCGATGGCGTGAGTACGGGCGAAGTGCCGCCACGGGTCTTCCTGAGTGGCCTTGAGCGACAACGAAACCCGCTCGCGGTCCATGTCGACGTCGAGCACCTCGACGGTCACCTCGTCGCCCACCTGGACCACCTCGGACGGATGGTCGATGTGCTTCCAGGACAGTTCGGAGACGTGCACCAGGCCGTCGACACCGCCGAGGTCGACGAACGCGCCGAAGTTGACGATCGAGGACACCACACCCTTGCGGATGGCGCCCTTCTGCAGCTGGTTGAGGAACTCGCTGCGCACCTCGGACTGCGTCTGCTCCAGCCAGGCCCGTCGCGACAGCACCACGTTGTTGCGGTTCTTGTCCAGCTCGATGATCTTGGCTTCGATCTCTTTGCCGATGTAGGGCTGCAGGTCACGGACCCGTCGCATCTCTACCAGCGAAGCCGGCAGGAAGCCCCGCAGGCCGATGTCGAGGATCAGGCCGCCCTTGACGACCTCGATGACGGTGCCCTTGACGGCCTCGTCCTTCTCTTTGAGCACCTCGATCGTGCCCCAGGCGCGCTCGTACTGCGCGCGCTTCTTGGACAGGATCAGCCGGCCTTCTTTGTCCTCCTTGGTGAGGACCAGAGCCTCGACCTCGTCACCGACGGACACCACCTCGTGGGGGTCGACGTCGTGCTTGATGGACAGCTCGCGGGAGGGGATGACCCCTTCGGTCTTGTAGCCGATATCGAGCAGAACCTCGTCCCGGTCAACCTTGACGATGGTCCCTTCGACGATGTCGCCATCGTTGAAGTATTTGATGGTCTTATCGATGGCGGCGAGAAAATCCTCGGACGAGCCGATGTCGTTGACGGCTACTTGCGGCGAGGTGACGGTGGGACTCGGCATATTGTTGGGTTGCTCCGGACAGGTTGGGTCGTAGGGACACTGACTTGGACTGTCCAGCTTCTCCTCATCGCGCTGCGCGCTCTGCATCGTCACTGGACAGATTCAATTACCCGTCGAGGCTACTCGACTGGGTACATGCTGGCCAAACCCGGTGTGGGTTAAAACCGGGCGATCAAAGCGACCCCGCAGACCAACAGCGCGCCGCCGACGGCGCGCCCTGGCGTGATCGGGTGCGGCGCCACCCGCAGCCAGCCGAAGTGGTCGATCACCAGCGACATGATGAGCGCCGCGGTAACGGTGATCCCCATGAACGCTCCGGCGCCGACCCGGTGCACCAGCGTCAGGCCGGCGTACACCTGGACCGCTCCCACCAGACCGCCGATCACGGCCCACCACGGCATCGAGGCGGCGTCCTGCGCGGAGGGCAGCGGTCGGGGCCTGACCAGGAACGCCGCGACGAAGAAGAACGCCACCACGGCAGCTGAAATCGCCGATGCCAACCACGGATTGATCATGTGCTTGTACAGCTGGTTGTTCATCGCGGCGCCGCAGGTCTGCAGCGCGCCGCCGAGAACTATGAAGGGGACCATCCACCCTGCGTTCATGACACTCCTTGACGAGGCATCGTCCGGCTCGGAATTGCCCGAAGCAGACACGTGGTTGAGCGCTGAACAAACGAATTGAGGGTCACAGCGGCGACGGCGAGACCCCCTTGATGCGACGGAACCCGAACCCGCTGAACGCAGTATGTCTGGCGCCGTCGTCGCGCGCGACCCTAATGCGCCGCCGAATCCCAGCTGCGGCCGTAACCCAGCGACACCTCCAACGGCACATCGAGCGGATACGCGCCGCACATCCGGTCCTGCACCAACGCCTCGAGCTGGTCGCGCTCCCCGTCGGCGACCTCGAACAGCAATTCGTCGTGCACCTGCAGCAACATCCGCGACCGCAGTCCCGACCGCTTGAGCGCCTTGTCCACCTCGATCATGGCGACCTTGATGATGTCCGCAGCACTGCCCTGAATCGGCGCGTTCAACGCCGCCCGTTCCGCGGCCTCCCGGACCTGCCGGTTGCTGCTGTCCAGTTCCGGCAGGTAGCGCCGCCGACCCAGCACTGTCGAGGTGTAGCCGTCTTTCCGCGCCTGTTCCACGACGGCCTGCAGGTAATCGCGGACTCCGCCGAACCGGGCGAAGTAGGCGTCCATCTGAACTTTCGCCTCTTCGGTGGAAATCTTCAGTTGCTGCGACAACCCGTAGGCGCTCAGGCCGTACGCCAGGCCGTAGGACATCGCCTTGACCCGACGGCGCAGCTCACCGGTCACCTCGTCGATCGGCACGCTGAACGCGCGCGACGCCACGAAGGAGTGCAGGTCTTCGCCGGTCTTGAACGCCTCGATGAGACCTTCGTCACCGGACAGGTGCGCCATGATCCGCATCTCGATCTGGCTGTAGTCGGCGGTCATCAGCTCCGCGTAGTCCGTGCCGCCGACCGATCCGACGACAAACGCGTCCCGGATCCGCCGGCCGGCGTCGGTGCGGATCGGGATGTTCTGCAGGTTCGGCTCGGTCGACGAAAGCCGTCCCGTCGCGGCCACGGTCTGGTTGAACGTGGTGTGGATCCGGCCGTCACCGGCCACCGAGCTCAACAGCCCGTCGACGGTCACCTTGAGCCGAGTGGCGTCGCGGTGCGCGAGCAGGTGCTGCAGGAACGGATGACCGGTCTTTTCAAAAAGACCCTGCACAGCGTCCGCATCCGTGGTGTAGCCCGTCTTGGTCCGCTTGGTCTTGGGCATCTCCAGCTCGTCGAACAACACCACTTGCAGCTGTTTGGGCGAGCCGAGATTGATTTGCTTGCCGATCACCGCGTACGCGGCCTCGGCGGCGTCGCGGATCAGGTCCCCGAATTCGCTCTGCAACGCCGTCAACTGGTCCAGGTCGACCGCGATGCCGGCAGCCTCGATGTCTGCGAGTACACCTTGAACCGGTAGCTCCATCTCGACCAGCAGCGCCTGGGAGTCGATGCGGGCCAGTTCGGCGTCGAGCGCCGCGGCCAGATCCACCACCGCCTGGGCCCTCAGGATGACCGTCTGCACCGCTTGATCGTCGACGCCGTCGACGTCATCGAGCAGTGAAAGTTGTTGCTGCTCAGCCGTTTCAGCCCGCAGCTCGCGGCGCAAGTAGCGGAGTGACAAGTCGTCGAGGGTGAAACTGCGTTGCCCCGGCCGAACGAGGTAAGCGGCCAGCGCGGTGTCGGACGTGATCCCGTTCAGCGTCCAGCCCCGCCCGGCAAGGTCGTGAATCGCCAGCTTCGCCTCGTGCAGCGCCTTGGGTTTCGCCTCGTCGGCGAGCCAGGCGGCCAGCGCGGCGTCATCGTCGGGGGTCAAGGTGATGGTGTCGATGTAGGCACCGTCACCGTCGGCGGCAGCGACGGCGAAAGCGGTGGCGTCGCCGTCGTAGGGCAGGTGGGTGCCGACCACGGCCAGCCCCGACCGGCGCCCGTCGCCGGCGTGATCTGCCAGCCACTGACCCACAGTGCCCGGCTCCAGCGCTCCCCCGCGCACATCGAATCCCTCGTCGACCTCCGGCTCGACGGCGGCCAGCGTCTCGAACAACCGGTCGCGCAGCACCCGGAACTCCAAATGGTCAAAGAGCCGGTGGATCTCGTCGCGGTCCCACGGCTGCATCCGCAGGGTGTCCGGCGTCTGCGCCAGCGGAACGTCACGCACCAAATCAGTCAACTCGCGATTGCGCACCACGCCGGCCAGGTGCGCGCGCAGCGCGTCACCCACCTTGCCGCGCACCGAATCGACGTTGTCGACCAGCGACTGCAGCGAGCCGTATTCGGCGATCCACTTGGACGCCGTCTTCTCCCCGACCCCGGGGATGCCGGGCAGGTTGTCGCTGGGGTCGCCGCGCAGCGCCGCGAAGTCCGGGTACTGCCTGGGCGTCAGCCCGTATTTCTCGACCACGGCCTCGGGCGTGAAGCGGGTGAGTTCGCTGACACCTTTGCGCGGATACAACACCGTGACGTCGTCGCTGACCAGTTGCAGCGAGTCGCGGTCCCCGCTGACCACCAACACGCGGTAGCCCTCATGCTCGGCCTGGGTGGCCAGCGTCGCGATCAGATCGTCTGCTTCGAAGCCGGGTTCGGCGAGCACGGTAATGCCCAGCGCGACAAGGACTTCCTTGGTGATGTCGATCTGACCGTGGAACTCGTCAGGTGACGTCGACCGATTGGCTTTGTATTCCGGATAGCGCTCGGAGCGAAAGGTCTGACGCGACACGTCGAACGCCGCTGCCACGTGCGTCGGCGATTCGTCGCGCAGCAGGTTGATCAGCATGGCGGTGAACCCGTAAACCGCGTTGGTGGTCAGCCCGCCGCGGGTTTTGAAGTTCTCCGCCGGCAGCGCATAGAACGCCCGGTAGGCCAGCGAATTGCCGTCCAGCAGCATCAGAGTCGGCTTCTGGTCCGCGGACTTGCCGGCTTGCGTCTTGGGGCTGGCCGTCCTCGCTGGGCTCACGGGATCAACTCTAGGCATCGGCTCCGACACCGAGGAGCGCGGCACCAAACTGGAACACGTTTCAGTTTCTCCGCTGTTCTCGGTACGCTGACCACGTGTCAGCAGCCACCCACCGGGAACCGGCCATCGACGGATGGTTCGCCACCGACACCGCCGGCGTCCCGCACCTCATCGGCGCCAAATGCCCGCAGTGCGGCACCTATGTCTTTCCGCCTCGGGCCAACAACTGCCCGAACCCGGCCTGCGACGGCTCTGACGGCGACGTGCTCGAACAGGTCGCGCTGTCGCGGCGCGGCACCCTGTGGAGCTACACCGAGAACCGCTATGCCCCGCCGCCGCCCTACCCGGCACCCGACCCGTTCACCCCGTTTGCCGTCGCCGCGGTCGAACTCGCCGACGAGGGCCTGATCGTCCTCGGCAAGGTGGCGGACGGCACGCTGGCGGCCGATCTGAAAGTCGGCATGGAAATGAAGTTGACGACCCTTCCACTGTTTGTCGACGACGACGGCGTCGAGCGGATTGTCTACGGGTGGGAGATCGCGTCGTGATGCCGCAACCGGTCTACATCCTCGGCGCGGGCATGCACCCGTGGGGCAAGTGGGGCAGCGACTTCACCGAATACGGCGTAGCCGCCGCGCGGGCCGCGCTGAACGAGGCGGGGCTGGACTGGCGGCAGATCCAGCTGGTGGCCGGCGCCGACACCATTCGCAACGGCTATCCCGGCTTCGTCGCCGGCGCCACCTTCGCGCAGAAGTTGGGCTGGAACGGCATCCCGGTGAGCTCCAGTTACGCCGCGTGCGCCAGCGGCTCGCAAGCCCTGCAGAGCGCGCGCGCCCAGATTCTGGCCGGTTTCTGCGACGTCGCGCTGGTCATCGGCGCCGACACCACGCCGAAGGGCTTCTTCGCCCCGGTGGGCGGGGAACGCAGGAATGATCCGGACTGGCAGCGGTTCCACTTGATCGGGGCCACCAACCCGGTGTACTTCGCGCTGCTCGCGCGACGCCGAATGGACCTTTACGGCGCCACCCTCGAGGACTTCGCCCAAGTCAAGGTGAAAAACGCTCGACACGGCCTGCAAAACCCCAACGCCCGGTTCCGCAAGGAAACTTCCGTCGAGGACGTGCTGGCCAGCCCGGTGGTCGCCGAGCCACTGCGGTTGCTCGACATCTGCGCCACCTCTGATGGTGCGGCGGCGCTGATCGTTTCCAGCGCCACGTTCGCTCGTCAACACCTGGGCTCCCTGGAAGGTGTGCCGTCGGTACGCGCGGTCAGCACGGTGACGCCCCGCTATCCGCAGCACCTGCCCGAATTGCCCGACATCGCAACCGATTCCACCGCCGTCGTGCCGGCCCCGGATCGGGTGTTCAAAGATCAGATCCTCGACGCCGCCTACGCGGAGGCCGGGATAGGGCCCGAGGATCTGAGCCTGGCCGAGGTCTACGACCTGTCGACGGCCCTGGAGCTGGACTGGTACGAGCATCTGGGTCTGTGCGCCCGAGGCGAGGCCGAGGCGCTGCTGCGCAGCGGCGCGACGGCGATCGGCGGCAGCATCCCGGTCAACCCGTCCGGCGGGCTGGCCTGCTTCGGTGAAGCCATTCCCGCGCAGGCGATCGCGCAGGTGTGCGAGCTCACTTGGCAATTGCGCGGCCAGGCCACCGGCCGCCAGGTCGAGGGCGCCAAGGTCGGCGTCACGGCCAACCAGGGGTTGTTCGGCCACGGCTCGTCGGTGATCGTCGCGCGCTAGATGACGTGCTGAGGCGTTAGCGAGTGTGCACTGAGGGCGAGATTCGGCCGATTCTGCCGCCCAGGACGCACACTCGACGCCACGACCGCACACTCGATTGAGCGGCAAATGATGCTCAAGCGTCCTTGGGCGGGTCCAACGTTTCCAGCACCACTTCGGCCACCCGTTTCATGGTGGTGCGCCGGTCCATGGCGGCACGCTGGATCCACTTGAACGCCTCAGGCTCGGTCATACCTTGATTAGCTTGCAGTAGGCCTTTCGCCCGTTCGACGAGCTTGCGGGTTTCCAGCCGGTCGGACAGCGTGGCGATTTCGCGTTCTAACGCGATTACCTCGCCGAACCGGCTGACCGCCAACTCGATGGCCGGAATGAGGTCGCTCACGGAGAACGGCTTCACCAGATAGGCCATCGCACCGGCGTCCCGCGCGCGTTCGACGAGGTCGCGCTGGCTGAAGGCGGTGAGTACGACGATCGGAGCGATGCGTTTGCTGGCGATCTCCGAGGCGGCGTCGATGCCGTCGCGGCGGGGCATCTTGACGTCCATGATCACCAGATCGGGCTGGTGTTGCTCGGCCAGTTCGACGGCCTCTTGGCCGTCGCCGGCCTCACCGACAATCTGGTAGCCCTCTTCACGCAGCATCTCGGCCAAGTCAAGCCGGATGAGCGCCTCGTCTTCGGCGATCAACACGCGGCGGCCGGCGAACGCCTCTGCGTCGGTCGTTGAGCTGGTCATGTCGTCATTGTCCCGTGTGCTTCGCCATTCAGCGACCGCGGGGTTGATGCATGGTGCGCCGATCCGCATCCTTTATGGTGGGAGGCCGGTCCGGCAGCCGGTACCGGCCACGCCCTCGTATCCCAACTGGCAGAGGAAACGGATTCAAAACCCGTCCAGTGTGAGTTCGAATCTCACCGAGGGCACTCGCTGAGGAAGTAGCCGCCTAGGTTGGACGCCTCAAATCCGAGCAAGGAGTTCAGCCTTCTTCACCTGAAATTCTTCCTCGGTCAGTGCGCCGGCGGCTCGCAACTGAGCAAGCCTCTCGATCTTCCTGAACTGGTCCCCGGTGCGGCGGTTCTCCGGCGTGGCAGGGAGGTCACTGCTCCGAGTGACAAGAGTGGCCACTTCGGGCGTGGGACTCTGCGAGGCACCGGGATTCTGCGTCGGCGGCATTGCAGTCGAGACCTTGGCCTGCACACGTGCCAGCTTCTTTGCGAGAAACGCATCGTGGTAGCGCCTACCCAGCCACGCTCCCACCAGGCAGACGACCAAAAATCCGAAGCTGACGAAGACCTCGGCCGCCAAGACGCTGGGAAGCGAACCGTAGGCGTCCTTGACGACGCTCTTCACTTCCCTCGTCGACCGCAAAGCGATCAGCACGATCTCTCGAATAACCCAGGCGCAGGCGACAGCAGTGGCGGTCCAGAGGTAGGGGCGCGTTCTGAAATAGTGCGACGCGTAAGACGCGATAAGGAAGATGCAAAGGCCCAGAGTCAAAAGGATGACGCCAAAGAACGGGCTCAACACTATTTCTGCGCTGTTCCGGTTCATTACGCCCGCTTCGACGAGGCGCTTCTGCGCTTCTGACACGCCGACTAGCAAGAGCCCCATCGCCGAGTCGAGCAGCACAATCGCCGCGGCGAGCAGCATGACGACGAGCCCGACCGGACGGTGCAGGTCACCGCGCTGAATTCGCTCGATGTCGGCCTCGACGTCGCGGTGACGGCTTTTCATCCGAAATTCGACCGCCGCGGGGACACCGAGGGCCAAGCCCATCACGCTCGTTGCCGTCGGTTGAGAAAAGCCGGCCCAACTGCACACGTATCCCGCTATGACTATGGCAACCAGACCGGCGCCGATGCCGACGAGGGAGTTGTCTTGCGACCGGGTAGCCGTCGGCTCAGTGGTCATGGCCACTCCTTTGCCCGATCCCGTATTGCGGCTGATTGTCTCGAAGATGATGCACTAATTCGCGGCGATCAGTCGATTAGTTAGCGATTACGTCTCGTCGGCCAAATAGACGACGTCGTACCACCGCTTGGCCGGCTCGACGCCCGTGTCGTACTCCCCGGATGCGTCAGCCCGCTCCAGGCGGATGTCTGTCAACTGTGAATTCTTCGAGCGCACGAAGTCGGCAAGCTCAGCGAACAGCGCGTCCCCTGCCAGGCGCGGATCCGCAAGCGCCCTGCCTTCGTACCTCGACCAACTCACACCGTCCATTTTGCTCGGCGAAGCGAAACAGCGTGGCCTCAGTGCGCGATCAGTTGCGCGGCGGGGTCCTGATGGCCTTAGGGGCTTCTGGCAACGCACTCACCGGCCTAAGCTCGCAAAACATGTCCGACGACACGATCAACGGGATCCCCCGCGTCGACCCGCGCGCAGCCCAGAGCGCCTTGAAGCGCGGCTTGGCCCGAGTCACCGCCACCAAAGCGGGCGCAGCAGTGCACCGCACAGTCGCGGCACCTTTGGACGCGGCGATCATGAAGCTCTCCGGCGGCCGGGTCAACTCATCAGGCGGGGCGATGCCGATGGTGGTGTTGACGACGATCGGCGCCCGGAGCGGCCAGCGCAGGGAAACACCCCTCGGCTACTTCACCGACGGTGACGACGTCATAGTGATCGCGTCGAACTATGGCGGTCAACGGCATCCCAGCTGGTACCACAATTTGGTCACCCACCCCGACTGCGAACTGCACATCGGACCGCGCGGCGGGCCGTTCACAGCTCACGAAGCCGAGGGGACCGACCGCGACCGGCTGTTCGAGTTGGCGGTCGACTTTTACCCGGGCTACGCCAAGTACGCGGAGCGGACAAGCGGTAACCGGACCATCCGCATCATGCGGTTGACACCGCGCTGACGGGCTAGGCTTTTTCCGTGGCGGCCAGGAAGTGTGGTGCCCCACCGACAGGTGATTCGTCAAGGCCGAACTGCGTCGCGGCAGTGCGGAAGCAGTCGCGTGCCCGCAGTGAGCACTATGTAGACAGCGCCGCCCGGCGCCTCGATGTGCTCAACATCAACGCCTGGATGGCAGTGCTGGTGTGCGGCGGCTATGGGCTGCTCGGTGTTTTCGCCGGCGCGGGCGCATCGACGCCGCAACTAATCGACCTCGCCGCGGCGACCATTTTCGCGACGGTCCCGCTCCTGCATCGTTTCGGCAAACTCGTTGCGCCGCTGACCTTCGTCGGCGCTTCTTACGTGTCGATCGTCGCCATTTCCTGGAATGTGGGCACCGGCAACGGCTTGCAGTTCTTTCTGCTCGTGACGGCGTGCCTGGTGGTGTTGCAGCTAGGGATCGAACACATCGCGTTGGCATCGGCGCTGGCCGCGGTGGCCGCCGGCCTGGTGATCGCCCTGGAGTTCTCGGTGCCGCGTGACACCGGCGTGCAGCCACCGTGGGCCGCCAAGCTGGGCTTCGTCATCGCGGCGGTGTCTGCCTGCGCGATGGTCGTGATGACGATGTGGTACGCGCTGCGCGGGATCGCTCGGGCCGAAGCGGTGATGGAACTGGAGTACGAACGTTCCGAGGCCCTGCTGAGCAACATGCTGCCCGCCAGCATCGCGGCCCGGCTCAAAGACCCGCAGCGACAGGTGATCGCCGACAAGTACGAAGACGCCTCAGTGTTGTTCGCCGACATCGCCGGTTTCACGGAACGGGCCAGCGACACCGCACCGGCTGACCTCGTGACTTTTTTGGATCGGCTGTACAGCGACTTCGACGCTCTCGTCGACAAGCACGGCTTGGAGAAGATCAAAGTCAGCGGCGACTGCTATATGGTGGTCAGCGGCGTGCCGTGGCCGCGGCACGATCATGTCGAGGCGCTGGCGGACCTGGCGCTGGACATGGCTGACGCGGTGTCCGAGCTGACAGACCCGCACGGCCGGGCGGTCTCGCTGCGCATCGGCCTGGCCTCCGGACCGGTGGTCGCCGGCGTGGTCGGCTCACGCCGGTTCTTTTATGACGTCTGGGGCGACGCGGTTAACGTCGCGTCGCGGATGGAATCCACGGACGCCGAAGGACACATCCAGGTTCCCGAAGCGGTCTTTGAGCGGTTGCAGCGCAACTTCGTGCTGCGTGAGCGGGGCGAGGTCCACGTCAAGGGCAAAGGCGTGATGCGTACCTGGTATCTCATCGGCCGCCAATCGCAGACCGGCGGCCAACGGGTGCCTGCCGCGGCGGCGCGGCGGGCCGGGGTCTGAACCACTGAAGTCTCTCGCCCTGAGGTCGTGTATGTGCGACACTTCGGCCATGACAACGACTACTCCTCCGAGTTTGCTGACGCATCTGTGGAAGTCGACGCTGGTGTCCGGGATCCTGGCACTGATTCTTGGTGTCCTGGTGTTGGCCCGGCCCGGGGTCAGCGTTGTTTTCGCCGCGATCGTATTCGGCGCCTACTTGCTGATCACCGGCATCGTGCAAGTCGTCTTCGGCTTCAGCCTGCACACCTCCGCCAGCGGGCGGGTGCTGCTGTTCATCAGCGGTGCGGCGGCACTGATTTTGGCGCTGCTCTGCTTCCGGAGCCTGCCGAATGCGATCTTGCTGCTGGCTATCTGGATCGGCGTGGGCTTCATCTTTCGTGGGGTGGCGACGACGCTCTCAGCGGTCGGCGACCCCACCGTCCCCGGCCGCATCTGGCACCTGCTGATCGGCGTCATCACCTTGTTGGCCGGCATCGTCACGCTGGTTGAGCCGTTTTCGTCGATAACGATCCTGGCTCAGGTCGTCGGCATCTGGCTCATCATCATCGGCGTATCTGAGATCGTGTCGTCGTTCGGGATCCGCCACGCCACCAGAGCACACCTGCCGGCCGTCACAAATGGCGCCGCCGCGGCAGGAATTCCAGGGTCAACAACACGTACAGCAACGGAACCACCTGGCTGAGGTGCACCAGCACGTAGCGCCGGTCAGCGAGCGCCTGGAACTTACGCAGATACCGGTACAACGACTCCAGCGCGATCAACGGATCCAGCAGATGGATCAGCCGATAGCACAATCTCTGCGCGTGACTGCGGCAATTCTGGTCGAAGATCTCCGGAAAAGCCGCAAACGCCAACGATAAACGTTGCGCGCCAACGTCTTTGGCCGCGCGAATCATGTCGACGCTGAGCCGCTCGTCGATTCCGTTGGGAGCGCCGGCGCGACGCCACGGCACGTCGAGGCTGATGTCACTGCCGCCGCCCGAGACGGCATAGCGGTGGAAACCCTGCACTCGACCGTCGGCGTCTCTGGCGATGATCAATTGCACGCCGGGGTATCGACCCTCGAGCACGCCGTCCAGGTTCATCGAGAACCCACGGTCGGTGTGCGCCCCACTCGGTGATGCCCGCAGCACGTCGATCAGCTCGGCCAGCCGGCGGTCGTCGAGTGCTTGCTCGGCAACGACCTCGGTGGTGATGCCGCAGTTGTGTGTGCGCTGCACCGCCTGGCGCAGGTTGCGGTAGCTGCGTCCCACCATCTCGAAGCCGGGCACGTCAACGACGACGTCGCGGCCGATCGGTACTACACGCAACGATCGGCCGAGCACCGGAAGATCGCTCCACAAGCCCAATCTGCGCTCGCTGCACCCCAGCACCACCAACCGCCAGCCGCGGCTACGACACACCGCCGCGAACTCCGCCACTAGCTGCGGAAATTGCCGCTCGTCGCCGAGTGGGTCGCCGCTGATCACTGCGTAGCCGATCCGCGTGCGGTAAGCCAGCGCCGCAGCACCGTCCGCGCTGAAGTGATAGCACTTCCCGGTCTGCATCGCGAACGGCGCCAACGGATCTCCGCTGGTCGCGTCGATCACTGCCCACACTCGCGGCAGGTCGGCGGCACGAGGCCGAGCGGAGGTGGGCCACATCAAGGCCGACCCCGAACCGGCGATCAGTGCGTCGCCGAGCAGATCAAGGGACAGCACGTGCGCAGCTACTCCCCCAATGAGCGCGGTAGCGGCCGCGGTCGCATGCAACGCGGTCACCGGTCGGCCCAGGAAGATACCGCGTGCGATCAGCGCCACCGCGGCCGCGACGGTGATCGACCAGGCCAGCCGGCCGGTCGCCTGCCACTGCGCGTGCTGGTGGGTGAACACGGTGATGAGCCAGCACGCCGCGCTGAGCAGCGCCAACGTCCCGATCCAGCGCGCCGCGGCGGTATCGACGTTGACGACAACGCGTTCGCCGGCACGAGGTCGGGATGTGACGACAGACGTATCGTTCATCGGAATCAATCCTCACCAAAACGGTACGCCCGCGGCTTGCCGCGGTGCGGCGTTCTGATGCGTCGCTACCGGACTGTTATCGAGTCAGGTGCGGGCGCTGGGAAAGTACTTGACCAGCCCTTCCTGCACCACCGTCGCGACCAGCCGCCCGGTCCGGTCGAAGAAGTGTCCGGTGCCCAAGCCGCGGGATTCGCCGGCTACCGGCGATGACGTCGAATACAGCGCCCAGTCGTTGAAATCGACCTGGCGGTGAAACCACATCGAGTGGTTGACACTGGCGGCGAAGATTCGGTCGGTCCCCCAGGACAGCCCGTGGGTCGTCACGACGGAGTCCAGCACGGTGGTGTCCGAGGAGTACACCATCGTGGCGGTGTGCAGCACCGGGTCGTCGGGCAGCACCCCGTCGGCCTTCACCCAGACCCGGTTGTGCGCCAGCCGGCCGCCCTTGTCGCGTAGCACCCACGACGGGTCGTTGGTGTACCGCCAGTCGATCGGCTGCAGCGCCTCAACGAACAGCGGCACGGTTCGCTCGTAACCGCGCAACAGTTCGCCGATCCTGGGCAGCTTGTCCGGTTCGGGAACCGCGGGTGGTTCGACGCTGTGCTCGAGGCCGTGGCCGGCAGACAGGTAGGAGACCATCACCGACGCCAACAGTGTCCCGTCCTGCACGACGTCGACGCGCCGGTTGGCGAAGCGCCGCTCGTCGCGAAGCCGCACGACCCGGAACTCGATGTCCTTCGCGGGGTCGCCCCCGTTGACGAAATGCACAGAGAGCGCATTGGGCGGCAACTTGCGGTGCTGCGTGCGACTGGCGGCCACGAACGACTGCGCCATCAGCTGCCCGCCGAACGTTCGCAGCGGATTCTTGCTCGGATGGGATCCGATGAACAAGTCCTCGGCGACATCGTTCAGGTCCAGTACGGCCATCAACTCGTCGAAATCAGACATCGGAAATGAGACTAGAGGTCGTCCTCGCCGATCCGGTGCACGTGGATCAGGTTCGTCGAGCCGACCGTGCCCGGCGGCGCGCCCGCCACGATCACCACCAGCTCGCCGCGCTTGTAGCGGCCCAGTTCCAGCAGCGATTTGTCGACGAGCCGGATCATGGCGTCGGTCGATTCCATCGTGGGCACGATGAACGTCTCGGTGCCCCACGTCATCGCCAGCTGGCTGCGCACCTCCGGCAGCGGGGTGAAGGCCAACAGCGGCAGCGGGGTGTGCAGTCGCGCCAGACGTCGCACGGTGTCGCCGGACTGGGTGAACGCCACGAGGGCTTTCGCGTCGAGCCGCTCGCCGATATCCCGGGCGGCATATGAGATGACTCCGCGTTTGGTGCGCGGGACATGGGTCAACGGCGGTGCGGCGGTTGAATTCTCCTCGACCGCGCAGATGATCCGGGCCATCGTCCGGACCGCCTCCAACGGGTACTTGCCCACGGAGGTTTCGCCAGACAGCATCACCGCGTCGGCGCCGTCGAGGACGGCGTTGGCGACGTCAGAGGCCTCAGCGCGGGTCGGACGGGAATATTCGATCATCGAGTCGAGCATCTGCGTCGCCACGATGACCGGTTTCGCGTTCTCCCGGGCCATCTGGATGGCCCGCTTCTGCACCAGCGGCACTTCTTCCAGCGGCAGTTCCACTCCGAGGTCGCCACGGGCCACCATGACGGCATCGAACGCCAGCACCACGGCCTCGAGATTGTCGATCGCCTCGGGCTTCTCCAGCTTGGCGATCACCGGCACCCGACGTCCCATCCGGTCCATCACGTCGTGCACTAGCTCGACATCCGATGGGGACCGCACGAAGGACAACGCCACCATGTCGACACCGAGAGTTAGCGCGAATTCCAAATCTTCGACGTCCTTGTCGGACAGCGCGGGTGCCGAAACGTTCATGCCGGGCAGTGACATGCCCTTGTTGTCGCTGATCGGGCCGCCTTCGGTGACGGTGCACACCACGTCGTCACCGTCGACGCTTTCGACCTGCAGACCGATCTTGCCGTCGTCGAGCAACACCCGGTCACCGACGACGGCATCTTTGGCCAATTGCTTGTAAGTGGTCGACACCCGATCGTGGTTTCCTTGGCAATCTTCGACGGTGATCCGCACGGTCTCGCCATTGGCCCAGTAGGTGACGCCGCCGACGAATCGACCGAGCCGGATCTTCGGGCCTTGCAGGTCGGCGAGCACTCCGACCGCGTGGCCGGTGGCGTCGGAGGCTGCGCGCACCCGATCGTAGGCGGCTTTATGGTCGCGATGGTCGCCGTGGCTGAAATTCATTCTGGCGACGTCCATCCCGGCCTCGACCAGCGCCCTGACCGACTCGTCACTACTGGTGGCCGGGCCTAGAGTGCAGACGATCTTTCCACGTCTCGCCACGACGCTTCAGCATAGTCGGGGTTACCGACCATCTCGACCGATAGCTATCGCCGGCGCCGCCACCAACGTCGTCTGCGCGCAGCGTAAGCGCCGTCTTCAGCGGCCTCGACTGCGTCTTGGGGATCTGGCGGGCTATCCGCAATGGCCGCTGTCTCGTCCGCTGCGGCCGGTGTCTCGGGACCTTCAGCATCCGGCGCGACGTCGGTAATCGGCTGATCCACTTCGAATGGGTGAGCTTCGGAGTCGACGGGCTCGGGTTCAGCCTCGGCCGGCTCCAATTCGGGCTCGACTTCAACCTCGGCCGGCTCGACTTCCGGCTCGGCCGACCCGACCTCGGCGTCCACCGGCTCCACTTCGTCGTCCACCGGCTCGACTTCACCTTCGGCCGGCTCGACTTCCGGCTCGGCCGGCTCGGCTTCCACCTCCACCGGCTCCGATACTTCGGCTACCTCGAGCGCGGGTTCGGATTGGTCGGTCTCGAGTTCCTGCCCCGCAGATTCTTCAGCATCGGCGGGCGCAACGACCGTCTCAAGTACCTCACCGTCGGCAAGCTCGGCTTCAATGTCACCCGGCTCGACCGGCTCAACTTCGGCGTCCACCGGCTCCACTTCGTCGTCCACCGGCGCCACTTCGTCGCCCACCGGCTCGACTTCACCTTCGGTCGGCTCGACTTCCGGCTCGGCCGAGTCGACTTCGCTTAAGGCCGGCTCAATTTCTCGCTCAACCGGTTCGGCTTCCGCCTCCACTGGCTCCGATACTTCGGCTACCTCAAGCGCGGGTTCGGGCTGCTCGACTTCACCTTCGGCCGGCTCGACTTCCGGCTCAACCGGTTCGGCTTCCGCCTCCACCGGCTCCGATACTTCGGCTACCTCAAGCGCGGGTTCGGGCTGCTCGACTTCCGGCTCGGCCGGCTCGATTTCCGGCTCCAATTCCCCTTCGGCCGGCTCGACCTCGCCTTCGACCGGCTCCGCTACTTCGGCTAACTCAAGCGCCGGTTCGGATTGGTCGGCCTCGAGTTCCTGCCCCGCAGGTGGTTGATCGGCGGGCGCGACGACCGTCTCAAGTATCTCACCGTCGGCAAGCTCGGCTTCAATGTCACCCGGCTCGACCGGCTCGACTTCGGCGTCCACCGGCTCCACTTCGTCGTCCACCGGCTCGACTTCACCTTCGGCCGGCTCGACTTCCGGCTCGGCCGAGTCGACTTCGCTTAAGGCAGGCTCGACTTCTGGCTCAACCGGTTCGGCTTCCGCCTCCACTGGCTCCGATACTTCGGCTACCTCAAGCGCGGGTTCGGCCGGCTCGACTTCTGACTCAGCCGGCTCGATTTCCGGCTCCAATTCCCCTTCGGCCGGCTCGACCTCGCCTTCGACCGGCTCCGCTACTTCGGCTACCGGCTCGACTTCACCTTCGGCCGGCTCGACTTCCGGCTCAACCGGTTCGGCTTCCGCCTCCACCGGCTCCGATACTTCGGCTACCTCAAGCGCGGGTTCGGGCTGCTCGACTTCCGGCTCGGCCGGCTCGATTTCCGGCTCCAATTCCCCTTCGGCCGGCTCGACCTCGCCTTCGACCGGCTCCGCTACTTCGGCTAACTCAAGCGCCGGTTCGGATTGGTCGGCCTCGAGTTCCTGCCCCGCAGGTGGTTGATCGGCGGGCGCGACGACCGTCTCAAGTATCTCACCGTCGGCAAGCTCGGCTTCAATGTCACCCGGCTCGACTTCCGGCTCGGCCGAGTCGACTTCGCTTAAGGCAGGCTCGACTTCTGGCTCAACCGGTTCGGCTTCCGCCTCCACCAGATCTGATACTTCGCCTACCTCAAGCGCGGGTTCGGCCGGCTCGACTTCCGGCTCCAATTCCCCTTCGACCGGCTCGACTTCCCCTTCGACCGGCTCCGCTAGTTCGGCCTCCTCAAGCGCGGGTTCGGGTTGGTCGGTCTCGAGTTCCTGCCCCGCAGGTTCTTCAGCATCAGCGGGCTCAACGACCGTCTTAAGTACCTCACCGTCAGCAGGTTCGGCCTCAATGTCACCCGGCTCGACCCGCTCCACCGACTCGACCGCCTCAACCGACTCGACTTCCGGCTCAACCGGTGCAGCTTCCGCCTCCACCGGCTCCGATACTTCGGCCCCCTCAAGCGCGGGTTCGAGCTGGTCGGTCTCGACTTCCTGCCCCGCAGGTTCGCCGGCCTCAGCGGGCCCGAGTTCGGCCGGCAGGACTTCGGCTTGAGGAGCGTCGCCTTCGACCGCTTCGGCCTCCGCCGCAACCGCCTCGGCTTCAGGCGCCAGGGCCGGTATGTCACTTCCAAGCTCATCAGCCGAAATCGGGGCACCGGCAGCGCGTGATGAGACGGCTACAAGCTCGTCGGCCGGCTCCGGAACGGGTTGCGCCACAGCCGTCGCAGGCACGCCTGACGGGACTGCGCCTGCCCGGACCCTTGACACCAGGATGATGTATACGACGGCGCCGATGAAGACGAACGTCGAGGTGAAAGAGTTGATCCGGATGCCGGCGATGTGAGTGGCCGCATCGTCGCGCAGCAATTCTATGGTGAAACGCCCCACGCAATACGCGGCGACGTAAGTGGCGAACAGCCGCCCGCGGTCAAGGACGAACCGCTTGTCCAGGTAGAGCAGCGCCGCGAAAACGAGCAAATTCCAGAGCAATTCGTAGAGAAACGTCGGTTGCACGACGAGCGCCAGTTGGCCGGTAGACACGCCGTCGAGGGAGTGGACGTCGACGAACCCCGACGGGTCGCGGCGGTAGTAGATCTCCAAACCCCAGGGCATCGTCGTCTCTCGACCGAAAAGCTCCTGGTTGAAGTAGTTGCCGAGCCGACCGATGGCTTGAGCGAGCACGATGCCCGGGGCCACCGCATCCCCGAACGCAGACAGCGAGACGTTTCGCCGCCGACATCCGATCCAGGCGCCGACACCACCGAGAGCAACCGCTCCCCAGATGCCCAGCCCGCCGTCCCAAATACGCAGCGCCGCATTGAAACCGGCGCCACCCGCACCGAAGTAGGTTCGCCAGTCGGTGATCAGGTGATAGAGCCGGCCGCCGAGTAGCCCGAACGGAACGGCCCACAGCGCGATGTCATAGATCACGCCCCGCTCCCCGCCGCGGTCCGCCCAGCGCCGGTCACCGATAAGCAGTGCGGCCACGATGCCGACGATGATGAACAACGCGTACGCGCGGATGGGAACCGGTCCCAGATACCAGACGCCTCGAGGCGGACTCGGGAAATAGGCCAAGTATCTGGTCGTCATGACGAAGTGACCTTCTGGCGCACGCCGGCGGCCAGTTCCTCAGTCAGTGCGCGCAATGCGGGCAGTCCGTCGCTCAGGGCTGACACCAGCGCCGAGCCGACTATGACGCCGTCCGCGTAGCTGCCGATCTCGGCGGCCTGCGCGCGCGACCGCACCCCTAGGCCCACGCCGACGGCGATGTCGGACACCGCCCGGACCCGTCGCACCAGTTCCGGTGCGGCGTGCGACACCGCGTCACGGGCTCCGGTGACACCCATCGTCGATGCGGCGTAGACGAATCCACGGCACACCTCGACGGTCGCCGACAACCGCTGCGGCGTCGATGACGGCGCGACCAGGAAGATCCGATCCAATTGATACCGGTCCGCTGCTGCCAGCCAGTCATCGGCCTCGTCGGGGATGAGATCGGGTGTGATCAAGCCGTATCCGCCGGCGGCGGCAAGGTCGCGGGCAAAAGTGTCAATGCCGTACCGCAGTACCGGATTCCAGTAGGTCATCACCACGGCACGGCCGCCGGCATTGGTGATGGCCTCGACTGCGGTCAAGGTGTCCCGCACTCGCACCCCGCCGCGCAAAGCAGCCTCCGCAGCAGTCGCGATCGTCGGCCCGTCCATTCCCGGATCGGAATACGGCACTCCGACTTCGACGATGTCGCAGCCTCTTTCCACCAGCTCGACCATCGCAGCAATGGAGGTTTGCACGTCGGGGTAACCGGTGGGCAGGTAGCCGATCAAGGCGGCGCGGCCGCGATCCCGGCAAGACCTGAAAAGCGGTGTCAAACCGGGGGTTCCATCAGTCACGCGCCGACCTTGCTGTTATTGCCCGGCTTGTCGTCGAACAGGCCGAACCACTTCGCCGCTGTCTCAACGTCCTTGTCGCCGCGGCCTGACAGGTTCACCACGAGCACCGTACCGCGGCCCAGTTCGGCGCTGAGCTTGAGCGCACCGGCCACCGCGTGCGCGGATTCGATGGCCGGGATGATGCCCTCGGTCCGGCACAGCAACCGGAAGGCGTCCATGGCCTCGCTGTCGGTGATCGGCCGGTATTCGGCGCGGCCGATCTCTTTGAGCCATGCGTGTTCGGGTCCGACGCCGGGGTAGTCCAGCCCGGCCGAGATCGAGTGGGATTCGATGGTCTGACCGTCGGCGTCCTGCAATAGATACGAGAACGATCCCTGGAAGGCTCCGGGCGACCCGCCGGTGAAAGTCGCGGCATGACGGCCGGTTTCGACGCCGTCACCGGCCGCCTCGAAGCCGACCAGACGTACACCCGGGTCGTCGATGAATGCGTGAAAGATGCCGATCGCATTCGAGCCGCCACCGACACAGGCGGTCACGGCGTCGGGCAATCGGCCAGCCTGCTCCTGGATCTGCACACGCGTCTCGAGTCCGATGATTCGCTGAAAGTCACGCACCATCGTGGGGAATGGATGTGGTCCGGCAGCGGTGCCGAAACAGTAGAAGGTGTTGTCGGCGTTGGTGACCCAGTCCCGGAACGCCTCGTTGATCGCGTCTTTGAGCGTCTTCGATCCCGATTCGACGGAGACCACCTCGGCGCCCAGCAGTCGCATGCGCGCGACGTTGAGCGCTTGGCGTGCGGTGTCGACGGCGCCCATGTAGATGACGCAGTCCAGACCCAGCAGTGCGCAGGCGGTCGCGGTGGCAACGCCGTGTTGGCCGGCGCCGGTCTCGGCGATGACCCGCGTCTTGCCCATCTGCTTCGCCAGCAGCGCCTGACCGAGCACATTGTTGATCTTGTGAGAACCGGTGTGGTTCAGATCTTCTCGCTTAAGGAAAATGCGCGCACCGCCGACGTGCGCGCTCAGCCGGGTGGCCTCGTACAGCGGCGACGGTCGACCGGCATAGTTGGCCAGCAAGTTGTCGAGCAGGTCAAGGAATTCCTGATCGGTGCGGGCCTTCTCGTAGGCGGCGGTCACTTCTTCGATCACCGCCATCAACGCCTCTGCAACGTAGCGGCCGCCGTACACCCCGAAGTGACCACGCGAGTCAGGATCGTGACGGGTGGGCTCTGCAATGGCCGCACTGGAACGGGGAAGATTCAGGCCGAAAAAGTTAGCCATCATCGGAACTCAACGTGCAAAGGACTCATCGGGTTCAACATTTCCGCTGCTGCGGGGCATGATCTTCTCAGCGCGCCGGTTTCGGACAAGACGGGTGCCGGCCCGCCGTCACCAAGTCCGCGACCGCAGCGCGCGGGTCGCCGCTTTTGACCAAGCCCTCCCCGACCAGCACCGCGTCGGCACCGGCGCCGGCGTACGCCAGCAGATCGGCGGTGCCGCGCACACCGGATTCGGCGATCCGGATCACGTCGGAGGGCAGACCTGGAGCGATCCGGGCAAAGCAGTCCCGGTCGACTTTCAAAGTTTTCAGATCGCGGGCGTTCACACCGATCACCCGAGCCCCGGCTTTCAGCGCCCGGTCCGCTTCGGCTTCGGTGTGCACTTCCACCAACGCCGTCATGCCCAGCGACTCGGTGCGCTCCAGCATCGACTCCAGCGCAGGCTGCTCGAGCGCCGCGACGATAAGCAGGAGCATGTCGGCGCCGTGTGCGCGCGCCTCGTGAATCTGGTACGGCCGCACCACAAAGTCTTTGCGCAGCACCGGTATCGAGACCGCGGACCGCACGGCGTCCAGGTCGTCGAGGCTGCCGTGAAAACGTCGTTCCTCGGTCAACACACTGATGATCCGCGCGCCACCGTCTTGGTAGGCACGGGCCAGTTCGGCCGGGTCGGAAATGGGCGCAAGCCGGCCCGCTGACGGACTGGCCCGCTTGACTTCCGCGATGACACCGATGCCTGGCGCGCGTAACGCCGCCATGACGTCCAAAGGCGCGGGCATCGCCTTGGCTGCCGCCTTGATTTCAGAAAGGCTTACAACGACCTCACGGGCGGCAACATCCGCGTGGACTCCCTCGATGATGGAGTCGAGCACAGTTGCCGGAGTCATCCGTGTGTTCCTCCCCACGTTGCCGCCGTTTCTTCGACGACGTCTCTGAAGGGTAGCGGCCGTAGGGCCGTGGGCTGTCACCGACCCTCCGTGTCGGAACCCGGCGGCGGTCGATCAGTTGGATCACGACCCTCGTCCAGCGCGTCCCACATTATTCGCTCAGAAACCGCGTCGTCAGCATCTCGCGCGATCGAGCGCTGCGCGCCGGGAGCCGCATACTTCGCTGTCCGGTCACCGTCAGATTGCGCCGACCGCATCAGCAGCACCGCGGCGGCCAGCGCCGCCAGCGCGGCCAAGAACGTCGTGGTCGCGCCGGCATACTTCCGCTCGCTGCCCACCAGCGACAACACCGGAACGTGGGCGATGTCGGCCGCCCGCACCGCCGCGTCCGGTATCGCCCACAAACTGACGGCCAGGTAGCCGATGGCCAGGCTCGCCACCGCGATCAGCAGCGCCAGCGCCCGCAACGGCCAGCCCCGTATCGCCAGGGCCGCAAGCGCCGTCGCTACCAGCAGAAGGGCCAGCGGTAACAGCCCCGTCGACCACGACCCCCCGGACACTGTCGACGTCCTTGGTGGGCTGAGCGTGTCGAACGACCGCAGCACTACCCACGGCAGCCGCGACGCCGCCCACAGCGCACCGGCGCCCGCGACCAGCAACAATTGGGCGATCCGGATGAAGCGCTGGCCGCGCGCGGGGTCAGTCATCGCGCCCGGTCACCGGAGTCGCCAGCGTCTCCGCGGCGGCGATGGCGTGCAGCACCGCGCGTGCTTTATTGGCCGCCTCGGTGTATTCGTAGAGCCCGTTGGAGTCGGCGACCACACCGCCACCCGCCTGGACGTAGGCGGTGCCGTCGCGCATCAGCGCAGTGCGGATCGCGATCGCGAAGTCGGCGTTGCCGGCGAAGTCCAGATATCCGACGACACCGCCGTACAGGCCGCGCCGCGTTTTTTCGACTTCTTCGATCAATTCCATCGCGCGCACCTTCGGCGCCCCGGACAACGTCCCGGCCGGAAAGCAGGCCGTCACCGCGTCCAACGCGGTACGCCCTACGGCGAGCATTCCCGTCACGGTGGACACCAGGTGCATGACGTGGCTGTAGCGCTCGATGTGGCTGTAGTCCTCGACCCGAACGCTGCCCGGAACGCAGACCCGGCCGAGGTCGTTGCGGCCCAGATCGACCAGCATCAGGTGCTCGGCAAGTTCCTTCTCGTCAGTCAGCAGCTCTTTCTCCAGCAACTGGTCTTCTTCCTCGGTGGCCCCGCGCCAGCGGGTGCCGGCGATCGGATGCGTCGTCGCCCAGCGGTCCTGGACGGTAACTAACGCCTCCGGACTGGAGCCGACGATCGAGAAGTCGGTTCCACCCTGGTCGTTCGGCACGTGCAGCAGGTACATGTAAGGGCTGGGATTGGTCACCCGCAGGATCCGGTACACGTCGATCGGGTCGACGTCGGTGTCCATTTCGAAGCGCTGCGACGGAACTACTTGGAAGGCCTCGCCGCACTCGATCTCTTTCACGAGGCGCTCGACGATCGCTCCGTACTCCTCGACGGTGCGCTGCGCCCGCGGGTGCGGCTCGGGTCTGGTGAAAGTGGCGACCGTGGACGGCAGCGCCTGACCGAGCGCTGCGGTCATCACGTCGAGTCGGGCGATCGCGTCGTCATAAGCCTCGTCGACGCGCTCGTCGGTGCCGTTCCAGTTCACCGCGTTGGCGATCAGCGTGATGGTGCCTTCGTGGTGGTCAACAGCAGCAACATCGGTGGCCAGCACCAGCAGCATGTCGGGCAGGCCGAGGTCGTCGACCGTCAGCTGCGGCAGGCGTTCCAGCCGGCGCACCATGTCATAGGCGAAGAACCCGACCATGCCCCCGGACAGCGGTGGCAGTTCGGGCAGTGCTGCCGTGGCCAGCAGCTGCAAAGTAGCGTGCAGCGCCTCCAGCGGGTCACCGCCGGTCGGTGCGTCCTGGGGTGCGGTGCCCTGCCACACCGCTTGACCGCCGCGCACCGTGAGGGCCGAGGGCGATCCGGCGCCGATGAAGGACCACCGCGACCAGGACCGGCCGTTCTCCGCCGACTCCAGCAGGAAGGTACCGGGCCGGTTTGCGGCCAGTTTGCGGTAGGCCGACAGAGGCGTCTCGGCGTCGGCCAACACCGTGCGCGTCACCGGGACCACACGGTGCGCGCCGGCCAGCGCGCGGAAATCCTTGCGCGAAGTAGTCGCGGTTACGTTGGCGCGCACGCTGCAATCTTCCCAGACACCGATGTTCGCCGTGGGCTCAGCACTGGGCTAGCCTGACCCAATGAAACCCGGGGACACCGTGGCCGAGTTTGAGCTGCCCGACCAGACCGGAGCGCCGCGGAAGCTGAGCAGTCTGCTGGCCGACGGCCCCGTCGTGTTGTTCTTTTACCCCGCCGCGGGCACGCCGGGGTGCACGCGGGAGGCCTGCCACTTCCGCGACGTAGCCGCCGAGTTCGCCGCGGTCGGTGCGTCACGGGTCGGCATCAGCGTCGACCCGGTGGCCAAACAGGCGCAGTTCGCCGCCAGTCACGGGTTCGACTACCCGCTGTTGGCCGATACAGACGGCGCGGTGGCGCGCGCATTCGGCGTCAAGCGCGGGCTGCTCGGCAAACTGATGCCCGTCAAACGCGCCACCTTCGTCATCGACACCGATCGCACTCTGCTCGACGTCATCGGCAGCGAGTTCAATTTCAATTCCCACGCCGACAAAGCGCTGGCGGTACTGCAGGCGCGATCTTCGGCTTAGCGGTCGCGCCGATCTTCGAATCGTTGCCGACGCAATCGAAGGTCCCTAATGTGTCGGAATGGCAAACGACGCGCAAACCGCAGCTTTCGTGTCTCTTATCGCGCTCGCTGTCGTTGCCGGCTGCTCGTCAAACGACCGGTACTCGGCTCCCGAATCATTCACGGTCAGCAATGACGCGGTGACCAAGGTTGTGCGCGACGCGGTCGCCGGCGACCGGTTCGCTGCGCAGATGGATGGCGCACCGCAGGTCGATTGCACGGGCCGAACGACTTGTGCGATCGGCTACACCGTGCATGAGGCGAATATGACGGTCTTTCACAAGGAACGGATCGCCGACGAGCAGTTGGTTCTGCCAACTGGGCAGGTGTGGAAAGCGCTGTTCAAAGATCCGCAGTTTCAGCGCGGGACTGTCACCGTCAAAGGACCGGTGGCGGATAAACACGGGTCGGTCAACGCAACATATTTCGCGCTGACTTGTGATCGTGCGGCCGCTGCAAAAATAGACTGGGACAAAACCGACGGCCACGGAATACGCAAGCAGTGCGATTACCGGCCGCAGACGCACGGTCTGCCCGACTATCCCTAGCCGGGCCCGGTCGGCTTTGTAGCATGCAGTCATGCCGGCGACGGGTGGTCTCAACGAAGGTGACGTGTTCGCCGGTTACACGATCGTGCGACTTCTCGGGGCCGGCGGCATGGGTGTGGTGTATCTGGCTCAGCATCCACGGCTGCCCCGTCACGACGCGTTGAAAATCTTGCCGGCGCAACTCACCGCCGACCACGAGTACCGGCAACGCTTCAGCCGGGAAGCCGACGTGGCGGCGGGGCTGTCTCATCCGAACATCGTCGGTATCCACGATCGAGGCGAGTTCGACGGGCAACTGTGGCTGTCGATGGAGTACGTGCAAGGCACCGACGTGGCGCGCCTGCTGGGAAGTCGGTACCGCTCCGGGATGCCGCCGCAGCAGGTGCTCGAGATCATCACGGCGGTCGCCGACGCGCTGGATTACGCCCATTCCCGCGGGTTGCTGCACCGCGACGTCAAACCCGCCAACATTTTGCTCGACGACTCCGGCACGCGGCGACGAGTCAAACTCGCGGATTTTGGGATAGCCCGGCAGCTGGCTGATATCAGCGGTCTCACCGCAACGAACATGATGGTCGGGACCACCGCTTACTGCGCGCCAGAGCAATTGAAAGGGCTGGATCTCGACGGCCGCGCCGACGAATACGCACTGGGCTGCGCAGCCTTTCATATGCTCACCGGTTCAGCGCCGTTCGAGAACTCGAATCCGGCGGTGGTCATCGCCCAGCACCTCTCGGCGCCGCGACCCCAAGTGGCCGACCGCCGGCCCGAGCTGGCCGCGCTTAACGAAGTCCTCGCTCGGGCAATCGCAAAGCAACCGGCTGATCGCTATCCGAGTTGTGCGGAGTTCGCTGCCGCCCTCAGCGGCGAAGGCGATCAACCACGAACGGCAGCAGCGTCCACGGTCGCCATGCCCTCTGCTGCGGGCGCCGGCGAGCCGTCGACAACCGCGCTGCCGGTGTCGCGTCGTCGAACCCTCCGGCCCGCGACTCTGGGGATCAGCGTCGCGGCCGTCGTGCTGATCACCGCGGCTGCGATTATCGGCGCCCGACTGCTGCACCGGCAGTCGAGCCAGTCCGGCGACGCCGCGCCAGCGGTCACCGCGCCGCAGCCCACCAGCAGTACTGTGCCACCGGCCGTGCCGGCGCCATCACTGCACCTGGACAAATACGTCACCGACCAGGCCGGCGCGCTGTCCCCACCCGGCCGCGCCGCCGTGGAGCGAGCTGTGAACAAGCTCTACGCCGCGCGCAACGTGCGCCTGTGGGTGGTGTACGTCAACAATTTTTCCGGGCTCACGCCGCTGAAGTGGGCCGAAGACGCCATGCGCAGCAACGGCTTCGACAAGTCGGACGCGCTGCTGGCCATTGGGACCGACGAACGGCGCTATAGCTTCCGGGTGCCGGCCGCGGTGACCGACGGCACGGCAATCAACCTCGCAGCTGTCCGGCGCGACCGCATCGAGCCCGCTGTCAGCCGTGCTGAATGGCCCCGTGCCGCAATAGCTGCGGCCGCCGGATTGGACACGGGCGGCTGAAAGCGGCTTGGCCGGCGTCCGTTTCGATGGCGCTGATCAGACATAGCGCCGGGGCGGTGCGGGGTCCTCCGGTAACGGCCGCTTGAAGAAGCCAACGGCCGTGTACGGTCGCTGCTCGTCGACTGAGAAATTGATCATCTCCCACCCCTGTTTGCCCAGCGAGTTCGCTTTACGCATCAGCTCATTCAGTGCATCGGCGCCCTCTGCGTGGAACCAGGTGTACTCCCACTGCGGCAGCTTCCCGTCGGTGCGGTCATTGCTCATGGATGCGGATGATTCCACACCCGTCGAGGCTGCTGTTACGAGGACGCGCGGTCACTTCGCTCGAACGGGGACGGCTCTAAACACCACTTACTGGTTCATCTGCCGAGCGCGCACCGTCAGTCGGACAATGATCGATGCTGAAGCAGTTGACACGGTACGGTGCTGACCGTGAAAATGGCCGGCGGTGTAAGCGTCACCACACACAGCGAGGCGTCCACAATTTTCACTGCAGCGCCGGGGAGAATCCGATAATCCTGGCCATACGCCGCGACAATTTAACCACGGTCTTTGTTCACTTAGCTAATTGAGATGGAAGCACCTTTGACAGCACGACGTCTCGATCGCCCAGAAGCGCCGCCTATCAGCGTTAGCCAACGTATCTTGGCAATGCTTATTCATCCTCGACTGTATTGGTTCCTCGCCCTGGCCGGCATCGCGGCTTTCCTTCTCGGCTGCTGGGGCTACTGGTCTTATCAGGACAGGGCCCACTCAGAGCGTCAAGAGCATGTCAGCCACTCGCTATCGGACGCTATCTACGGCAGCATAAAACTTTTCTTCCTGCATGCCGCTCCCCAACCGGAGACGAACGTCGGCATCTGGTTGGACATAGCTCGTTACGTCGCACCGATCGTCGCCGGCTGGGCAGCACTTATCGCACTGATCTCGTTGCTACGTGACCGGGCGCAGCGGATGCTTGTCCCGCTGAAGAGCGGTCATTTGATACTTTGCGGCTTGGGCTACGTCGGCTTCGAATTTCTGCGGCAGCTGCGGTTGGCGGGTTACAAAGTTGTCGTCGTCGAAGCGGACGGGGCCAATCCTCGTATCAAGACCTGCCATGACTGGGGCGTGCCGGTCATTGCGGGAGACGCGCAATTGAGATCTACGCTCGAAGCGGCAGGGGTGAAGCGCGCAAACCGGCTTCTCGCCGTGACCGCAGATAGCGTGGTGAACACCGAGATCGTGATTCGTGCGACAGAGATAGCTGATGGCACGCACCAGGAGAGTTGGCTCGGGCGCGCCGTTCGGCGGCTGTCTGGACCCACTCGCCATCGGAAAATGCGTTGCCTCGCCCGCGTCAGCGACCCCGGTCTGTGTTTGCTTCTTCGAATCGAGGAGGCAAATCGCGGCGCTGAGGAGTCGACTTTGGATTTCTTCAACACCGACGAATTAGGGGCACAAAAGCTATTCGATCAATACCCTTTCGGCGCCGGCCGCAGTCCCCACATTCTTATAGCGCACCTGGACGCATTGGGGTCAGAGCTTATCCTGCACGCCGCCCGCAAGTGGCATCACGAAGGCCGGGACAGTGGCACGAGACTGCTCGTGACTGTGCTCGACGACCGCGCGCGCGAGCGTGTTCGCGCGCTGCTGGCCGACCACCCGGTGGTGGAGCAGGTCTGCGAATTCACCTGTTTGACCAACAGCGTTCGCGACATAAAGGGACTTAAGGCCGCTGATCGGGAACGGCGGGCCGGCCGCGCCGGCGCAGCAAACTATGACGACACCGCCGCGCCGATCTCCCAGGTCTACGTGGCAGCGGGGCGTGACGAGACAACGGTCGAAACCGCGCTGAAGTTGCGTTACGCACTCGATGTGACCGTACCGGTGGTTGCAGCGCTCTCGCGTGCTCACGGTGTGGCTCGCTTACTTGAAAACAGCAACGCGCCCGACAGTCTCCGACTTTCCGTTTTCGAGACGCTTCGCGAAACATGCAATGTCGAACTGGTCGAAGGGGGGTCGTTCGAACTCATCGCCCGGGAGATCCATCGCCGCTACTGCCAGATGGCGGCTGGAAGTTCAAACGTCATACCCGAGTGGTCAGGTTTGGATGCATCCCTCAAGGAGTCCAGTCGCGCTCAGGCGCGTCATATCGGCGTGAAATTGCGCCGAATCGGTTGCGAAATCGCGCCGCTGAGAGATTGGCATGCTGAATCGTTCACCTTTACCGCCAAGGAGCTGCACGACCTTAGCGTCATGGAACATGAGCGATGGGCCAATGAAAAGTTAGCGCTTGGCTATAGCTATGGTGACGAGCAGGAGGGTCCCAAAAAGGACCCGCACTTAGTTCCTTGGCATGAGCTGCCTCGCAAGGTGGCTGACTGGGACACCAATTTCATCAAAGCCATCCCATCAATGTTGGCGGCGGTCGGTCTTCAAGTTGTCGACGTGTGTGGAACCACCCCGCGTTATCCTGACGGCAAAGCCGGAGTGTCGAGACCGCACATCGCCGATAACGAGCCTGCACTTTGAGACGTCGCATGCTTGGCTGATCTGACAGGCCTTCGCCGTTGACAGCCGGGTCGACGCGCATCGCACTACGCGGCACGGAAATCTCGTGACTTCCTGTGCAGTCCGTAAGCTCCGACCGTACAATTCTCAGGATTCTCGCTTCCGATCAGGAGATTTATGCTTTTTGTCAGCTATGCGAGCCAGGACCGAAAGTCCATTGAGCCACTGCTGACTGCCCTGCGGCGCGCGCGACAGCAAGTGTGGTGGGACAACGACCTAGGTGGCGGAGAGGCATGGTGGCGGGAGATCCTCGAACAGATCCGTCGCTGCCAGGTGTTCATCGTCGCAGCCACGAATAACTCGCTGCGCTCGAAGCCGTGCCAAGCCGAATTCAGCTACGCACAAGCGCTACAGCGGCCGATTCTCCCCATCCAGATCGGGCCGATCGACAACGTGCGACTAACGCCGTTGGCGGCCACTCACATCCTCGACTACCGGAACCCGACGAAGGAGAACACTCACCGGTTGATCACGTCGGTTCAGCGGACGAGGGCACGAAGCGGTCCTTTGCCTCCGCGGCTGCCCGCCGAGCCCCCGGTGCCCTTCGCCTATCTGATGCGGTTGGCGGCCACCCTCGAGCGCCGAGAACTCAGCCGCCACCAGCAGGATGAGTTGCTGCTGGAGCTGACTCGTCGGCTCGAAGACGACCGCCATGACCCGAAAGCCGTGCGGGACATTACCGCTTTGCTGTACAAGCTACGTGACCGCCGCGACGTGATGTGGGGAGTTCGCAACGACATCGACAGGACCCTGGCGTCGATCGATGCTTTCACCGTGCCGTTTCCCGGACCTCGCTCTAGTGATCCGCGTCCGGTTCCTCAACCACCGCGAGAAACGTTGCCGTCACCCTCCCCGCAATCCGCGCCGAAGCCGCCAGGCGACCTCAACGACGCGGAAGGTGGCAGCGCTGGAGGCCGTCCGAATCGCCGGTTCAGCAGAACCTGGTATGTCGCCGGAGCCGCATGCCTGGCAATCGTCGCGGTAACAGCACTCGTGATCATTAAGACCACTACCTCTGCCGATGACCCTCTGAAAGCAATGCTGCTGGGAAATACGGAAGTCGGCACCATCATGGGCGCGAAGCAAATGACGCCTAACGAAGAAGAAAGCCAGTTCAAAGATAGAGGACGTCTTTCCAAGTTGTCCGAGGGAGACTGCGCGGGCGTGCTTTATCCGGGCCTCAACGTTACGTACCAGCACAGCGATGGATCTCGCGTCCGCTGGCGAGTGCAGACGGATCCGCCGCGGCCGCCGAAAATGGCACGAGCGGGCAGCGACCTTGGCTACTTTGTCGACCAGGGTGTGACAAGTTATCCGCCGAATTCAGAACAGCCAGCGGCCATTCTGGAACAGTCGGCAAAGCAATGGGCAGAATGTGCGGGGCGAACCGTCACTGTCACCTACGCAGAGCCGCCCTCGAACGAGTACGCCTGGACGCTGCGAAGTCCCACCAGACAGGGAACCAGCGTCGGCGGCAGCACTCTTCTTCTGACGTACGCGGAGCGCAGTGACCCCAGGTACACTTGCCAACGCGCGCTGAGCGCGGTGTACGACTTCGTCGTCGACGTCAAAGCTTGCGGAGACAACGTGACTGACCAGGGCAGTCAGATTGCCAGCATGCTCGCCGTCAAGGCCTCCGAGAGCCAGGGTCACGAACGAGGACCAGCACCTGGGTGATTATCCGCACGACGACGTTGCCGCATTCACCTGGAGAGGAGCCGGTTATGGGATTCGCAGGTTGGCCTTCCGTTGGACGCCTTCCAGAGGTCGAACCTGTTGAATTCGGACCGGAAGAAGTTGAAGTAGCCCGGGTCCCGGGATGCTTGATCAGAAGTGATGTTTCATGGATAGGCGGTGATCTGGTTCTCACGAATCAACGGCTCCTATTGACGCCGGTGAACGTCAAGGGCGTGCTCGCGTTGACCTCGATGGGACTGAAAGTTGTTCAAGCAGCGTCGGGCCCCCTACCTCTGGTAGGGCAAGTCATGACGGTGATCGGCTGGGCGCAGAAGCTGGTCAGAAGCGTTTCGAGCGATACGCCTTCAATAATGAAGGTGACGGTTGGCCAACAGCAGCCCCGCCTGACCAAGCCTCCGACCCTAGTGGTGCACCGCAGCAACGGACCCGCCATCGAGTTCGGCGTCCTAACATCGCGCCTCACCCCCAACCTCTCACGCAAGAATGTCGCTGCGCGCGACCAATTTCTTGCGCAGATTGTCGATACGCTCGGAGCGAGCAGTCACTGACCACTCAAACGACGGGCTTTCGCCGCGCTCAGCGCGCAGCACCTGCGGCATCGAGCGGCCGTCTGCGCGGGGACATGGCCGACGACTTGTACTCAGCCGGCCGCTGGAATCCACCGGCCGGCGACGTAGGGTCGTTTGGTGCATATCCACCCGCACGTGTTGGACGCGCTGACCGCCGGGCGGCCGGTCGTCGCCCTGGAAAGCACAATCATCAGCCACGGCTTGCCGCGCCCGGACAACCTGCAGATTGCGCGCCGAATCGAGGATGCGGTGCGGGCGGGCGGGGCGGTGCCGGCCACCATCGCGATCATCGGCGGCGAGCCACACATCGGCTTGACCGACGCCGCACTGCACCGAATCGCCACCGGCAACGAGGTGGTCAAGGTCAGCGTCCGTGACCTGGCAGTGCTCGCGGCGCGCGGCGGTGACGGCGCCACGACGGTCGCATCAACCGCGCACCTTGCGGCCGTGGCCGGAATCACGGTTTTCGCCACCGGCGGGCTGGGTGGCGTACACCGCGAGGCACGCCAAAGCTGGGACGAATCTGCCGATCTCACAACGCTTTCGCGAACCGGAGTTCTGGTGGTCTGCGCGGGCGTCAAGTCGATCCTCGACATTGCGGCCACGCTGCAACGCTTGGAAACCCTCAACGTCGGGGTCATGGGCTACCGCACCGACCGATTCCCCGCCTTCTATCTTGCCGACTCCGGCCACCCGGTGGGCTGGCGAGTGGAGACGGCGGCGCAGGTGGCCGACGTGTTGCGGGCACGGCGCCGAATGCGAACCGACAGTTACGGATTGGTGCTGGCCAATCCCATCGCACCTGGTAACCAGATGGACCCGACCGAACACGACCGGGTGCTTGCCGACGGGCTACTTGCCGCCGAGGTAAACGGTGTCAGCGGCAAGGACGTCACACCGTTCCTGCTCGACTTCTTCCACCGCCACACGCGCGGTGCATCGCTGGCCGCCAACGTTGCGCTGGTCTTGGCCAACGCAAGGTTGGCAGCAGAGGTGGCGGCGGCCTACGCGGATTGACAGCCGCTGGTAGCCCGACATGCCTGCTCAGCAAGCGGCTGGCTCAGAACAGGGTAGTTAGGCTGCCAGGACGGGTTCCAGGAAAGAATCGGCGCCAAGACCTGCTACTGCGTCACTAATTGGAATGGTGAAGTCCCCGAGCGGAGTCACGAAGGTATCCGAAAGCACGTCCGCACGACCGGCTGTCGACGAGGGGAGGTCAGCAAGAACGTTCTCGAATCCGCTGTCACCGGACCGCGCACCCGCTCGCGGAACGTCGCGGTCGGAGGCACGAGCGAAACCGTAGCATCGGCCAGGCCATCCGCCCGCGGCGCATCGAAGAATTAACCTCGGGTCTTATCGACGTGCACGAAAGGCCGGTCAATCCTCCGGACCGAGCAGCAAGTCAGCGTCGAAGCAGCTGTGCTCGCCGGTGTGGCAGGCACCGCCGACCTGGTCGACCTCCAGCAGCACGGCATCACCGTCGCAGTCCAGGCGCACCGAATGGACATGTTGGGTGTGACCCGAGGTCGCCCCTTTGATCCATTGCTCGCCGCGTGACCGGGAAAAATACGTCGCCTCACGGGTTTCCAACGTGCGGACCAGCGCGTCGTCGTCCATCCAGGCGATCATCAGCACGTCACCGCTGCCCCGCTCCTGCACAATCGCCGTGAACAACCCGTCGGCATTGCGCTTGAGGCGGCCTGCGATTGCCGGGTCCAGCGTCATCGCACACTGATCCCCGCGGCGGCCATCGCCGCCTTGACCTCTTTGATGGTCAACTCGCGGAAATGGAACACGCTGGCCGCCAGCACCGCATCGGCCCCCGCCCCGACTGCCGGTGCGAAGTGTTCCACCGCACCCGCTCCCCCGCTGGCGATCACCGGCACAGTGACCGCGGCGCGCACTGCGCGCAGCATCGCCAGGTCGAACCCGGCTTTCGTCCCGTCCGCGTCCATCGAATTCAGCAGGATCTCACCGACTCCCAGCTCCGCACCGCGCGCCGCCCATTCGACGGCGTCGATGCCGGTGCCGCGGCGACCACCGTGTGTGGTCACCTCCCAGCCTGACGGTGTGGGCGACGAATCCGTCGGCACGGTGCGTGCGTCGACAGACAGCACGATGCATTGCGACCCGAATCGCTGGGCCAAGTCGGCCAGCAACTCCGGGCGGGCGATCGCGGCGGTGTTGATCGAGACCTTGTCCGCACCGGCGCGCAACAGCGCATCGACGTCGGCCACGGTGCGGACGCCACCGCCGACGGTCAGCGGAATGAAGACTTGCTCGGCCGTGCGGCGTACCACGTCGAGCATGGTGGTACGCCCCGCCGACGACGCGGTGACGTCAAGGAACGTCAGCTCATCGGCGCCCTCGGTGTCATAGGCGGCGGCGAGTTCGACGGGGTCGCCGGCGTCACGGAGATTGCCGAAGTTGACACCCTTGACCACCCGTCCGGCATCGACGTCCAGGCACGGAATGACCCGCACCGCAACATCATTCGATGAGCACATATCAGTACCGCTCCGGACCGCCGGTACTGCGCAAGACGTCGAGCATCTGCTCGTGCACTCCCGGCGCCGCGGCCAGCGCGGAACCCGCGTCAGGCGTCCACGGTTCACCGGCCAGGTTCGTCACGATACCGCCTGCGGCGCGAACCAGCGCCACCCCCGCGGCGTGATCCCACGCGTGGTCACCGAAGCTGATTGCGGCACCCAAGATTCCGTCGGCGACGTAGGCAAGATCGATTCCGGTGGCACCGTGCATGCGCAGCCGCGAAGACACCCGGCTCAAGTTCTCCAGCACCGCAATCCGGTAGCGGCCCGGGAACCGGCCGCGTGAATCGACGTTGAAGGTTCCGACACCGACGATAGAGTCGGCCAGCTCACCGGAGATCAGCGGTGACTGCGGCACATTGTTTTTCAGCAGCGGACCGCCCAGCACTGCGGTGTAGCGCTGGCCGGTGAACGGCAACCACGTCAGCCCGGCCACCGGCTCACCATGGTGCAGTAGGCCCAACAGGATTGCGGCCATCGGCGACCCGGCGGCATAGTTGAACGTTCCGTCCACCGGGTCCAACGCCCACACCCACGGCGAGTCGAAGTCCGGGCCACCGAATTCTTCACCGTGCACGCCGATACCGGTTTCCCGCATCAGCGCGTCGACCACCTGAAGCTCGATCGCAAGATCGACCTTGGTGGCGAAGTCGTTGCCGCGCTTGCTGACCGCCGAATCGGCCCGATGACCCGCGACGAATTCGTCGGTGGCCGCGTCAAGGATCGCCGACGCCTGACGCACCAAAGCAACCAGGTCTTTTGATTCCAGCACCGCCACTGCGCTACTCCGCTACCGCGGCCAACGCCTGGGGCAAGCTGAATCGACCGGCGTACAACGCTTTTCCAACGATGGCACCCTCGACTCCGTGATCGGCCAGGGATGCAATCGCGCGTAAGTCAGCCAGACTCGACACCCCGCCGGAGGCGATCACCGGAACATCGGTGCGGGCCGCGACTGCAGTCAGCAGCTCGAGGTTGGGGCCGGCCAGCGTGCCGTCCTTGGTCACGTCGGTGACCACGAACCGCGAACAACCCTCGCGGTCGAGACGGTCCAGCACCTCCCAGAGGTCGCCACCATCGGTCTCCCAGCCGCGCCCACGCAACCGGTGCCGGCCGTCGACGATTTCTACATCCAGACCGACAGCCACCTTGTCGCCCTGCTCGGCCACCACCTGGGCGCACCACAATGGATTCTCCAGCGCGGCCGTGCCGAGGTTGACCCGTGCACAGCCGGTGGCCAGGGCGGCGGCCAGCGATTCGTCGTCGCGGATGCCGCCGGACAGTTCGACGTGCACGTCCAGCTTGCCGATGACCTCGGCGAGCAGTTCCCGGTTGGAGCCGCGGCCGAACGCGGCGTCCAGGTCCACCAGATGAATCCACTCCGCGCCGTCGCGTTGCCAACCCAGCGCGGCGTCCACCGCTGAGCCGTACTCGGATTCACTGCCGGCTTTGCCACGTACCAGCCGCACAGCGCGCCCGTCGATGACGTCGACGGCGGGCAGCAGAATCAGCGTCACCTCTTAAAGCCCCTCCACCCAGTTGCGCAGCAGCGTCGCCCCGGCGTCGCCGCTCTTCTCGGGGTGAAACTGGGTGGCCGACAACGGACCGTCCTCGACAGCGGCCAGAAACGGCGCCTGGTGTACGGCCCACGTGAGCAGCGTGTCCGGGTTGCCGGTCCACCGCTGGGCAGCGTAAGAGTGCACGAAGTAGAACCGGGTCGCGCCGTCGAGTCCCTGAAAGAGCGTGCTGCCTGCTGCGGCATCGACCACGTTCCAGCCCATGTGCGGGATCACCGGTGCGTCCAGGCGGGTGACCGCACCGGGCCACTGCCCACAACCAGCGGACTCGACGCCGAATTCGATGCCTCGTTCGAACAGGATCTGCATGCCGACGCAGATGCCCAGCACCGGGCGTCCGGCCTGCAACCGCTCGTTGATCAGCTTGTCGCCGTTGACGTCTCGCAGGCCAGTCATGCAAGCGTCGAACGCACCAACACCGGGCACCACGAGGCCATCGGCCGCAGCAGCGGCGTCGTAGTCGGTGGTCACCTCAACCGTCGCGCCGACCCGTTGCAGCGCACGCTGCGCCGACCGCAGGTTACCCGAGCCGTAGTCGAGCACTACGACGGATTTGGTTGTCACAGCGTCCCTTTGGTGGACGGCACACCGGTCACCCGCGGGTCGGACTCCACAGCCTGACGCAGAGCACGGGCGACGGCCTTGTACTGGGCCTCGGTGACGTGGTGCGGGTCACGGCCGTAGAGCACCCGCACATGCAAGGCGATGCGGGCGTTGGCGGCCAGCGACTCGAACACGTGCCGGTTGATGACGGTGTGATAGGGCACCGAACTTCCCGCGATCGTGGTGTGCCGCAGATAGTCCGGCTCACCGGTGTGCACGAAGTATGGTCGGCCGGAGACGTCGACGACGGCGTGAGCCAGCGTCTCGTCCATCGGGATGAACGCATCCCCGAACCTTCGAATGCCCTTTTTGTCGCCGAGGGCCCGGTCGAGCGCCTGGCCCAACACGATTGCCGTGTCTTCGATCGTATGGTGACCCTCGATCTCCACGTCACCCTTGGCGCGCACCGTCAAGTCGAAACTGGCGTGACTCCCGAGAGCGGTCAGCATGTGGTCATAGAACGGCACACCGGTGTCCGCGTGCACGCGGCCGGTGCCGTCCAGGTCGAGTTCGACGACAATGTCGCTTTCCTTGGTTGTGCGCTCGACGCGCGCAACCCGACCGGCAGTCATGACGCCCCCAGTGGTTGGGCCAGTTCTGTCGCCGCCAGTCGCGCACTGACGCGCAGGAATTGGTCGTTCTCCTCTGCCACACCGATGGTCGTGCGCAGATAGCCGGCTATACCGACATCACGGATCAGCACTCCAGCGTCGAGGTAGTGCCGCCAGGTGGCGGGCGCGTCGGCGAACCGGCCGAACAGCACGAAGTTGGCGTCGCTGGGAACGACGTCGTATCCAGCCTCGGTCAGTGCCGCACTCACCCGCTCCCGCTCACCGATCAAGGTTGCGACACTGCCCAAGGTGTCGTCGGCATGCCGCAGGGCGGCGCGGGCAGCGGCCTGGGTGACCGAGGACAAGTGGTACGGCAGGCGCACCAGCAGCATCGCGTCGATGACCGCCGGGGTGGCGATGAGGTATCCGAGCCGGCCGCCGGCGAACGCGAAGGCCTTGCTCATGGTGCGGGTAACGACGAGCTTGGTCGGATACTCCTCGACCAGGGCCACCGCACTGGGTTGCGAGGAGAACTCGCCGTAGGCTTCGTCGACGATCACTATTCCCGGGACCGCATCCAGCAGCCGACGCAGCTCGGTCAACGAAACGCTCTGGCCAGTAGGGTTGTTCGGACTGGCGACGAACACCACGTCCGGCCGGCGCTCGGTCACGGCGGCAACGGCGGCGTTGAGGTCCAGGCTGAAGTCGTCGGCCCGGAGGGTCTGGATCCATTCGGTGTGGGTGCCATCGGAGATGATCGGATGCATCGAATATGACGGCACGAATCCGACAGCGCTGCGCCCAGGTCCGCCGAACGCCTGCAGCAGCTGTTGCAGGATTTCATTGGAACCGTTTGCCGCCCAGAGGTTTTCCCCGCTGAGCGGTACACCGGTCTGAGAAGTCAGGTAGGCGGCGAGGTCGGCGCGCAGGGCAACCGCGTCCCGGTCGGGATAGCGGTGCAGGTCAGCGGCCGCGTCGCGCACCGACGCGACGACGTCATCGACGAGCGCCCTGCTGGGCGGGTGCGGGTTCTCGTTCGTGTTCAGCCGCACCGGAACCGCCAGTTGCGGGGCACCGTAAGGGCTTTTGCCACGCAGGTCATCGCGCAGCGGCAACTGGTCGAGAGTGACCCGCAAATGGGATCGGGTCATCGCTCGAACCTCCGTCGGATCGCTTCGCCGTGCGAGGGCAGGTCTTCTGCCTTGGCCAGTGCGATGACATGTCCGGCAACGTCTTTCAGCGCGGCTTCAGTGTAATCGACGACATGGATGCCGCGCAGGAAGGTCTGCACCGACAGTCCGCTGGAATGCCGCGCGCTGCCGGCTGTCGGCAGCACGTGATTGGAGCCGGCGCAGTAGTCACCCAAGCTGACCGGCGCGTACGCGCCGACGAAGATCGCGCCGGCGGAACGGATCCGGGCTGCGACGGCGGCTGCGTCGGCGGTCTGGATCTCCAGGTGCTCAGCGGCGTAGGAATTGACCACGCAGATGCCGGCGTCCAAGTCGTCGACCAGGATCATCGCTGACTGGCTGCCGCTCAGCGCAGTCGTCACCCGCTGCCGGTGCACGGTGGTGCCGAGTTGGTTGTCGAGTGCCGCTTCGGTGGCGTCGGCCAGTTCGGCGCTCGGGGTCACCAGGACGCTGGCGGCCAACTCGTCGTGTTCGGCCTGGCTGATGAGGTCGGCAGCCAGATGGGCGGGGTCGGCGGTGTGGTCGGCCAGGATGGCGATCTCGGTGGGCCCGGCTTCGGCGTCGATGCCGACCCGCGAGCGGCACAGCCGCTTGGCGGCCGTCACGTAGATGTTGCCCGGTCCGGTGATCATGTCGACCGGCACCAGTTCGGTGCCGTCGGTGTCGACGCCGCCGTAGGCCAGCAACGCCACCGCCTGGGCACCGCCGACCGCCCACACCTCGTCGACGCCAAGCAGCTCGGCGGCGGCCAGAATCGTGGGGTGCGGCAGCCCGCCGAACTGCGCCTGCGGCGGGCTGACCACTACCAACGAGTCCACGCCGGCAGCCTGTGCCGGCACTACGTTCATCACGACGCTCGACGGGTAGACGGCGTTGCCGCCCGGCACGTACAGTCCGACCCGTTCGACGGGCACCCAGCGCTCGGTGACCGACGCGCCCGGACCCAGCGTGGTCGTGCAGTCGGCGCGACGCTGGGCGGCGTGCACGGCGCGGGCTCGTTCGATCGCCACGTGCAACGCGGCGAACACGTCGCGATCCAGACCGGCCAGCGCGGTGGCCAGCTCAGCGGCCGGCACCCGGGCCGCCGACGGGCGGACGCCGTCGAACGACTGCCCGTAGTCCAACGCGGCCGCCACGCCCCGCTCGGCTACGTCGTCGACGATCGGCCGCACCCGGGGCAACACCGCGTCGACGTCGGCGCCGCCGCGCGGCAACACGGCCCGCAGCTCGGCAGCGGACAGCGCTGCACCACGCAGATCGATGCGGGCCATCACGTTCACGCCGTCCATTGTCCCAGGCATTTCAACCGAATATGCGGCCGGTACAGTGACCGCAGATCGCCGTCAGGTCGAATGGAGCCATCATGTCCGCCGTAGACCGTCCCGGCAATGCCACTGGCTTCCCGAGGATCTTCCCGCCGTGGTTCGACCGTTTCCAGGTCAAGTACATGAATCCAGCGCTCAAACCGCTGGTGAAATACCTGCCGGGGACATCGGTGATCAAGCATCGCGGCCGCAAGTCGGGCAAACCCTACGAAACGATCGTGACCGCCTACCGAAAGGGCAACGTCTTGGCGATCGCGCTCGGTCACGGGAAGACCGACTGGGTGAAGAATGTGCTGGCTGCCGGTGAAGCTGACGTGCATTTCACTCGCCGCACCGTGCATCTGACCAATCCGCGCATCTTGCCGCCCGGCTCGCCGGGCCATGGGCTGCCGCTGCTGGCCCGACTGCAGGTCGACCGACTGGCAATGCTGGTGGCGGACATCAGCTGACCCCGACCCGAGCGACCAGCGCGCGGAGAAGGTCCGGAATGGGCTTGACTGCCTCGGCTCCTCGCATCGTCAACTGCAGAAGGTAACCAGGCAGCACACACAGCAGCGTGTTCGCGAGATCCTCCGGCGCGAGTCCGGCACTGTCTCCCAAAGCTCTGTTCGTTACCCCGGCGAGCGCAGCGGTTGCGGCGCTGAACGAATCGGCGAGCCGGCTGGCCAGCGCCGGGTTCCGCAGCGCCTCTGACCAAACCAGCAGCGCGATCGCACCGAACCCGTCCTCGGCGTGCCGGACTCCGACGTACTCCAGCGCCGAGGCCAGCGCCGTTCCTACGTCATCGCCCTGCTCAACACCATCTCGCACGATGCTCACCACCTCAGCCAAGTTCTCCTCGGCGATTGCGACGATCATTGCGTCTTTGCTGTCGAAATAGCGGTAGACGGCTCCGGCGGACAGGCCTGCTTCGGCTAACAAGTCCTGCATCGAGGTTTGGTGAAATCCGTCGCGGACGAAGCAGCGTCGGGCAGCCGCCAAGATATGGGCGCGCCGCTCGTCACGGTACAGCGACGACCTCCTCGGCATCGAAAGACCATATCAAAAAAGCGAACATTCGTTCTTGACTCACGCGTTAGTGCTCTGTCAAGGTAAAGCGAATGACCATTCGCTTAAGGAGGTTAGGTATGGGCACCGCATCGGACTTCGGTACTTTCGGTCGCTTCGTCGAAACCCCGGTTGAGGCTATGACCCTCGATATGAAAGCCGCCTACAACTTCACCCGCCAACTGCGCGGTCAGGTACCCGGCCCGCACAAGATCTGGCTGGCCAACCCGAATCTTTCCACGACTATCGTGCCGACCGGTGCCTACTACCAGAACGACTCGACGCTGAGCAAAGCCGAGATCGAGATCGTCACCAACCTCATCAACGGCAAGTGGAGCACCGCGTACGCCAATTACGAACACGAACTCATCGGGATGGACGCCGGCGGACTGGCTCCAGCACAAGTTCAAGCCCTGATCGCCGGGCTGCGCACCTCGTTCGACGACCCTCGCCAGCAGGTCGTCTATGAACTGACCTGCGCGCTGATCGCCGCCCGGGTGGTACCGCTGGGTCTCTATCGCCGCGCCAGAAAACTCCTGAGCGATGCCGGCATCGTCGACGTCACCGTCCTACTCGGTTGGTTCACCGGCGTGTGCATGACGTTGGCCGCATTCGACGTCCCGTCGAACGCCGTCGGCCTCGACCAATGACCCGCACCGTTCCCGACGAAAGAAGCTTCCATGCCGCTCCCCCCTATCCCGGCCGTCGCCCTGACACCAGTTGCCTACTTTCCGGAGAACTACTTCGCGGAGAACCTGGCCGTCCGCCGCGACGGCTCTGTGCTGGTCACCGCGGTCCTGCAGAAAGAACTGTGGTGCGTGCCCGGACCGGAACCTGATGTGGAGGTCGCCCCGGTCCTGGTTCATACCTTCGACCACCTGGTCTCCGGGATCGCCGAGGTGGCACCGGACGTGTTCATCCTCAACCTCAGCGACGCCTATACCAGTCACGAATCTCACTTGGCGCGTGTCGATCTCACCGGATGGGTTCCCGGCGGACCGGTGACGCCGACGATTGTTTTCACTTTCGACGAACGGGCCCGCGGGCTCAACGGCAGCTGCATGCTCACCGCGGGGGTACTGCTCGTCGCGGACGCTTTCGCCGGGTTGATTTGGCGCGTCGATTTGACTGAGCACGCCGCCCGGGCGACCGCCCGAGTCTGGCTGGCTCACGACACCATGACGATGGATCCGGACAGTGGCGTGCCACCGCCGCCGCAGCCCGGCGTCAACGGGGTGCGCTACGGCGCCGACACCGGCTATGTGTACTACACCTCGACGGCCCAGCAGGTCTTCATGCGCGTGGCAGTCGACCCGGTGACCCTCGACCCTGCCAGTGGCGCTGAGTTCGTCGCCGCGATCGACAATGCTGACGACTTCTGCATCGACGAGGACGCGGGCGTCGCCTACGTCACTCGGCACCGCGCGAACACCCTGGACCGCGTTCCACTCGAACCCCGGCATGGCAGCGAAGTTCGTCACATCGCCGGCGACCCGCTCGATAGCGCCTTGATTGGGCCGTCCAGCGCTGCCTGGGGCCGCGGCCCGCACGATCGGGGGCGGGTGGCGTTCGTGACGGTCGACGGCGGCACCACCGCTTCACCCGACGGAATCCTGCGCAAGGCTGCGCTGGTGCGGGCCGAACTGGGGACACCACCGACGGACCGGTAGCAGTCAGCAGATTGAGCCCGAAGTCAAAAATCCAGCCCGATGTCCAGCACACGCACCGAGTGGGTGAGGGCGCCGACGGCCAGATAGTCAACGCCGGTTCCGGCGTAGGCTGCGGCGTTGTCCAACGCCAGCCCACCCGACGATTCCAGTTCAGTCACAGCGGCCCGAGCGTCGCGGCGCTGCACCGCGATCTGGGTCTGCCACACCGGAAAGTTGTCCAACAGCACCAACTCCGGTTCCTCGACCAGAACCTCGTCGAGCTGTTCCAGCGAATCGACTTCCACCTCGCACGGCAGCCCGGGCGCGGCCACGCGCACGGCGCACAACGCCGCCACCACCGAACCCGCCGCCGCGACGTGGTTGTCCTTGATCAGCGCGGCGTCACCCAGACCCATCCGGTGATTGACGCCGCCGCCGACGCGGACGGCGTACTTCTGCAGTGTCCGCAAGCCCGGAACCGTCTTGCGGGTGTCGCGGATCTTGGCGCTGGTGCCGGACACCTCGTCGACCCAGGCCGCGGTGGCGGTGGCGATTCCGGACAGATGACACAGCAGGTTCAGCATCGTCCGCTCCGCGGTCAGCAGCCCCCGAGTCTCGGCTTCGACGGTCAGCACCGCGGCGCCCGCCGGCAACCGAACGCCGTCCGTGACGCGGTCGAGCACGCGGTACCTGTCGGCACCGAGCACCTCGTCGAGCACCAGCAAGGCGACGTCGACGCCGGCGATCACCCCGGGCCGGCGTGTCACCAGCGCCGCGGTCACCACCGCGCCGGCCGGCACCGTCGCCATCGTGGTGACGTCCGCGCCGTAGCGAAGGTCTTCGTCCAGTCCCCGGCAGATGGTGAGCCGCGCGTCAGCCAGTTCGCTCTTCGACAATGACATAGCGCCGCTCCTCCTCATCGCTTCGCTCTGCATCGTCACCGGCGCAGACACGGCGCCGCTCCTCCTCATCGCTTCGCTCTGCATCGTCACCGGCGCAGACACGGCGCCGCTCCTCCTCATCGCTTCGCTCTGCATCGTCACCGGCGCAGACACGGCGCCGCTCCTCCTCATCGCTTCGCTCTGCATCGTCACCGGCGCAGACACGGCGCCGCTCCTCCTCATCGCTTCGCTCTGCATCGTCACCGGCGCAGACACGGCGCCATCAGCCCACCGCCGCCAACTCGTCGACTGCGACGGCCCCGCCTTCGGCGCTGAGCCGCACCGTCATGCTGCAGGCCTGGGCTGCGGCGTCCGGACAGTCAGCGCGGTGATGACATCCGCGGCTCTCTTCGCGGGCCAGCGCCGCGGCGGCCACCGCCCGGGCGGTCAGCGTCAAAGCCGCGTCTTCCAGATCTGCGCGGCGCGACGGCCGGCGAACCGTCCCACCGGACAACGCGTCGGTCAACCGGCGCAACCCGTCGGCATCGCGGACCACCGAGGCGTAACGCGTCATAGCCTCTTGCAGCACAACACGATTCAGCGCCACGTGAGCACATTCTAGGCCGACCGCATCCGGGTACCGGGCGCGCGACCGGCCGGCAGTCAAGGCGTGCGCCGCCGCGGCCCGGCCGGCCCGGCCGCCCACCACCAGTCCTTCGAGCAGGCTATTGGAGGCCAACCGGTTGGCACCGTGCATGCCGGTGCGAGCGACCTCGCCCGCGGCGAACAGACCAGGCAGTTTGGTCTGCCCGAAGACGTCGGTCACCACGCCGCCGCAACTGTAGTGCGCGCCGGGCACCACCGGGATCGGCTGGCGCGCCGGGTCGATGCCGGCGGCTAGGCAGGCGGTCGTCACGGTCGGGAACCGGGCCGCCACGGCCCCGACACTGCGGGCGTCGAGGAACACGTGGTCGTCCCCGGTCGCCTTCAACCGGGCGTCGATGGCGGCCGCGACGACATCGCGGGGCGCCAGGTCGCCCATCGGATGCACCCCCGCGGTCACCGACTCTCCGCGCGAGTCGTAGAGCACCGCGCCCTCGCCGCGCAGCGCCTCGGTGATCAGCGGTCGTCGAGTACCGGTCCCCCGGCCGGCGCCGGCGCAGTACAACATCGTCGGGTGAAATTGGATGAACTCGACGTCGCTGACGGCGACGCCGGCCCGCAGCGCCAGCGCGATGCCGTCACCGGTCGAGCCGTCCGGGTTGGTGGTGGCGCGGTACAGGTGCCCCAATCCGCCGGTGGCCAGGATCACCGCCGGCGCATGCACGATGCCGAGTCCGTCCGGACCCAGGGCCAGCACCCCGGTCACCGCAGCGCCGTCGTGCAGCACCTGCACCGCGGAGTGGTTGGTCCGGACGTCCAGCGCGGCGGCCGCGCCGTCGAGCGCGCGCTGCACCTCGGCGCCGGTGGCGTCGCCGCCGGCATGCACGATCCGTCGCCGGCTGTGCCCGCCTTCCCGGGTCAGCGCCCACCGGCCCGACGCCGTCTCGTCGAAACGTGCCCCGTCGCTGATCAGTTCGCTCACCGCGCGGTAACCGTCGGCGACGATCGAGTACACCGCTTCCGGCTCGCACAGGCCGCCGCCGGCGGCCAGCGTGTCCGCGACGTGGGCCTCCACCGAGTCGTCGTTGTGCGGCAATACCACCGCGATGCCGCCCTGTGCGTAGTGGGTCGCCGTCATCCCGGGCCGGCGGTCGGCCTTGCTGAGCACCATGACGCGGCGGCCGGCCCGGTGGGCAGCCAGCGCCGCGGCCAGCCCGGCAACACCGGTGCCAACGACGACCACGTCGGCCCGCTGCTGCCAGGCGAGGTCGAATAGCCCGACTTCTACTCGAGCCCATTCCTGCCCGCATTGTCGTCGAGCTGAAGTCCCGGTCATTCCCCGCCGCCGGGCTGACCGATGCCGATCATCCGCTGCACGCTGCGCCGGGCCAGCGCAGCGGTCTCGGCGTCGACGTGCACCTCATCGGCGCCCTCGAGCAGGCAGCGCAACAACGCGGCCGGGGTGATCATCTTCATGTACCGGCACGACGCCCGGTCGTTGACCGCGCGGAAGTCGACGCCCGGTGCGGCCCGGCGCAATTGGTAGAGCATGCCGACCTCGGTGGCCACCAGCACCTGCCGGGCGCGGGTCTGGTGCGCCGCCGTCAGCATTCCGCCGGTGGACAGGATCTTGACCCGGTCGGCCGGAAAAGCGCCCTCGCCGGCCAGGTACAGCGCCGAGGTGGCGCAACCGCATTCGGGGTGCACGAACAGTTCGGCGTCGGGATGGCTGCGGGCCTGCTCGGTGAGCTCGTCGCCGTTGATGCCGGCGTGCACGTGGCATTCGCCGGCCCAGATATGCATGTTCGCCCGTCCGGTCACGCGGCGGACATGGGCGCCGAGGAACTGGTCCGGGCAGAACAGAATTTCGCGGTCGGGGTCGATGGACGCGACGACGTCCACGGCGTTGGACGACGTGCAGCAGACATCGGTGAGCGCCTTGACCGCGGCGGTGGTGTTGACGTAGGAGACGACGACGGCCTCGGGATGCTCGGCTTTCCATGCCCGCAGCTGATCAGCGGTGATCGAGTCGGCCAGCGAGCAGCCGGCGCGCTGATCAGGAATCAATACCGTCTTGTGCGGGCTGAGGATCTTGGCGGTCTCGGCCATGAAGTGCACGCCGCAGAACACGATGCTGTCCTCGGGTGCATCGGCGGCCACCCGCGACAGCGCCAGCGAGTCGCCGACATGGTCGGCGACGTCCTGAATGGCCGGCAGCTGGTAGTTGTGCGCCAGGATCGTGGCGTTGCGCGCCTTGGCCAGCCGGCGCACCTCGGCGGCCCACCGTCCGTCGCCGTCGACACCGGTGTATCCGGACGGTGAATTGGTGATCCCGGCAGCCAGGTCGGTCTGCGAGTCGTCTGCCACCGTGTGCGTGCAATTGAGGACCGTCATGGCCGCTCCTTCCGCGCCGGGAGGTTTTCGACTTACAATCGAAAACATGGCTCATGGTAGCACCGCTCACGAAGTGCTCGCTGTCGTGTTCCAGGTGCGCCCACCCCCCGCAGGGGCCAAAACGTCGAAGCCGCAGCTCAATGTCTTGCTCTGGGAGCGGGCGCGAGATCCGCAGCGCGGCGCGTGGTCATTGCCGGGCGGCCGGTTACGCGACGACGAAGACATGACCCGGTCGGTTCGTCGTCAACTCGCCGAAAAAGTTGACCTACGTGAGCTTGCTCACCTCGAGCAGCTTGCCGCGTTTTCCGATCCGGACCGGGTGCCTGGCATCCGGATGATCGCCTCGACTTTCCTGGGCCTGGTGCCCTCCCCCGCCACTCCGGAGCTACCGCCGGACACCCGGTGGCATCCGGTGAACGCGCTGCCGCCGACGGCCTTCGACCACGGCCCGATGATCACTTACGCCCGGGCCCGACTGGTGGCCAAGATGTCCTACACCAACATCGGATTTGCGTTGGCGCCCAAAGAATTTGCACTGTCGACGCTGCGCGACATCTACGGCGCGGCGCTGGGTTACCAGGTTGACACGACTAATCTGCAGCGCGTGCTGGCCCGGCGCCGGGTGATCACGCAGACCGGAACCATCGCGCATTCCGGTCGCAGCGGCGGCCGCCCGGCGGCGCTGTACCGATTTACCGACTCTCAGCTGCGGGTCACTGACGAATTCGCCGCGCTGCGCCCGCCGGGTAACGGGTGAGATCGCGGCCCGGCCCGCGCGCCGATTGGCTTCTTAACCGCTCCTCAAGCAAGAATGCACCGATGGGCGAATCTGGCGGCCTCGCGAGCGTGACCGGCGCCGAATGGATCGGTCGGGCTCCGCATCAGGAGTTGCAGCGCAAGGCGCGGCCCGTATTGCCATCGAAAGACCCGTTCTACCAGCCGCCACCCGGTTTCCAGCACGCCCAGCCCGGCACGGTGCTGCGCTCGCGGGACGTCGAGCTGGCGTTCCTCGGCCTGGTCCCGCAACGGACGAAAGCCGTTCAGCTGCTGTACCGGACGGCGGACATGAACGGCCAGCCCGAGGCCACGGTGACGACGGTGATCGTCCCGAAGAGCGCCAAACTTGACCGGCCCCGCCCGGTGCTGTCCTACCAGTGCGCGATCGACGCGGTGGTCTCGCGCTGCTTTCCGTCCTACGCGCTGCGCCGACGAGCCAAGGCGATCGGCTCCTTGGCGCAGCTGGAATTCCTGTTGATCAACGCCGCCATCGCAGAGGGCTGGGTGGTGTCGGTGCCCGACCACGAGGGTCCGCACGGGATGTGGGGCGCGCCGTACCAACCGGGCTACTGCGTGCTGGACGGCGTGCGCGCCGCCTTGAACTACGAACGCCTCGGACTGTCCCCGTCGTCGCCGGTGGCGATGTGGGGGTACTCCGGCGGCGGGCTGGCCACCGCGTGGGCTGCAGAGATCTGCGCCGACTACGCGCCGGAGCTCGACATCGTCGGCGCGGTGCTGGGGTCACCGGTGGGTGATCTCGCCCGCACCTTCCGACGGCTCAACGGCCACCTGCTGGCGGGCCTGCCGGCCATGGTGGTCGCCGCCCTGTCGCACACCTATCCAGACCTGAACCGGGTCATCCAGGAGCACTCCAGCGACAAGGGCCGCCTGATGCTCAAGCGGCTGGAGGAGATGACCACCGTCGGCGCGGTGTTGCACATGGCGCGCAAGGACCTCGGGGACTACCTGGTGACGCCGCTCGAAGAAGTGCTGGCGATGCCTGAGGTGCAGTACGTCTTCAACAACATTCAACTCGGCACCACCGTGCCGACCCCGCCGGTGCTGATCATCCAGGCCGTGCACGACTACCTGATCTCGGTCGACGACATCGACAACCTCGCCGACGCCTACTCAGGCGGCGGAGCCGACGTCACCTACCACCGGGACGCCTTCAACGAGCACCTGCTGCTACACCCGCTGTCCGCGCCGATGACATTGCGGTGGCTGCAGGACCGCTTCGCACGCCGGCCGTTGACCGATCACCTGATCCGGACGACATGGCCGACGATGTTCAACCCGGCCACCTACGTCGGGATGGCGCGGCTGGGCAGGATCGCCGCGAAGGTCATTACCGGTAGACCGATTCGGCGGCGTCCGCTCTAGGCTGCGCCAAGTCGCCGAGAGGGTAGCTGCCCAGGTCGTCGCGCGGTGACGCCGCGGCCAACAGGGCATACACCAGCGCGGCGACCGCAGCCGGCAACAGCACAGTGCACGCGACCTGCAGCGCGGTGTGGCCGAACAGCACCGGCGGCGCCTCGACGAAGTAGTGGAACGGATCCTTGTGCGTCACCGGCGCCCGGTCGATGTCCACGATCCCGTAGCGCAGCCGCACCAGCAGCGCTCCGGCCGCCGCAGCGGCGGCGTCGGCGCCGATCACACCGATCGACAGCCCGAGGACCATTCCCGGCCCGCGGTGCACCCGCCACTGCCACACCAGCACGGCAGCCACCACCGCGAGCAGGGTCAGCAGGCCCAACATCATGGCGGCTGCGACGAAGAAGTTGTCCGCCTCGTCGCCCAGATAGTCGCGCACCCGCTCGCCGCTGTGCGTCAGCGCCACCACCGCGTGGATGGGCGGGGCGATGATCGCCCACATCCCGCCGATCAGCACACCGATCACCAGTAGACCTGCGACCACGGCCGCCAGCGCCCGCCGGCGAGCTGGGCGCGGCGCACCGACGGGATCCGCCGGCATAGTCAGCACCGCTCGTCGAGATCGGTTGAGTCGACCACTCCGTGCCGCGAGCACTTGGCCCACCAACCGTCGGGGCGGACCTGAACGACCATGCGACGGCCGCAGGCCGCGCAGAACCGGGGCGGCTCCAAGCCGAGCTGCGCCGCGGCCGGAACGCACGAGTCCGCGCCGCCGGTGTAGACGTTGTAGTCGCCCGCACCGACCGGGACAGGCAGATCTCGAACCATCAGCCGCCAGTACCTTCTACAGGCTTGCGTTGAGCGCTTTGAGCGGCATCTGCAGCTCGTCGAGCAACTGCAGGTCGGCTTCGGCGGGCCGGCCCAGTGTGGTCAGGTAATTGCCGACGATCACCGCGTTGATGCCACCGAGGATGCCCTTCTTGGCGCCCAGGTCGCCCAGCGTGATTTCCCGGCCACCGGCGAACCGCAGCATGGTCCGTGGCAGCGCCAGCCGGAACGCCGCCACCGCTTTCAGCGCTGCGCCGGCCGGCAACACCTCGAGATCCCCGAACGGGGTGCCCGGCCGGGGGTTCAGGAAGTTCAGCGGCACCTCGTCAGGACCCAATGCGGCGAGGTTCGCAGCGAATTCTGCCCGTTGCTCGATCGTCTCGCCCATCCCGAGGATGCCGCCGCAGCACACCTCCATGCCCGCGTCGCGCACCATCGACAACGTGTCCCAGCGCTCCGCCCAGGTATGGGTGGTGACGACGTTGGGAAAGAACGACTTGGCCGTCTCGAGGTTGTGGTTATAGCGGTGCACGCCCATTGCCGACAGTTGCTGCACCTGCTCGGCAGTCAGCATGCCCAGCGAGCACGCGATGTTGATGTCGACTTCGTTGCGGATCGCCTCGATACCCGCCGCGACCTGCGCCAGCAACCGGTCGTCGGGGCCCCGGACCGCAGCCACGATGCAGAATTCGGTGGCGCCCGTCTTGGCGGTCTGCTTGGCCGCCTCCACCAGGTTGGGGATGTCCAGCCAGGCGCTGCGCACCGGCGAGGCGAACAGTCCGGACTGTGCGCAGAAATGACAGTCCTCGGGGCAGCCACCGGTCTTCAGGCTGATGATGCCCTCGACCTCGACGTCGGGACCGCACCAAGCCATCCGCACCTCATGCGCGAGCGCCAGCAGCTCTTCCAGCCGGTCTTCGGGCAGCTGCAGCACCTGCAGGACCTGGCCCTCGGTCAAACCGACGCCGCCGTGCAGCACCTGTTCGCGGGCCACTGCCAGGATGTCGGTGCTCTGCGAATCGATGCCGCTGTCGGTGGCTGATCGAGTCGCCGCGTGAGTCACCAGGCACTCCCCTTTGTCGTCTTCTTCGAACGCTGCGTCCGAGCGACTGATCGCCGCTGCACGAACCTTGTTGTCAAGGCTAGGCATGCCAGGCTAGGGCATGTTCGGTGCACCGAATCAAACGAGGTGCAGTCGGGGCGGTTGAAACAGCTGGAGAATGGTTATCCTGCGCGCACCGGTCGGTCCCCGCCGGAACCAGCACTCGCCCGGAGCACAGAAAACATGCCCGAACCGCACGTGCAGTACCTGGCTCACCACTGGATCATTCTGGCCGGCCCGGCCTTTCTGCCTGCCTTCGTCGTCGTCGGCGTCGTGCTGTACGTCGCGATGAAAGACCGGCGCAGTGCCGACTCGACTGAACAATCACCTGCTGACGAGAAGCAGGACCGAAGTGTCGGTAAATAGGGCATATTCAGTCCCGGATGTCACTGGATGGATATCCTACGTCGCAGTAAGTTGGCTTTGAGTGAACGACTGTTTATCATCGGTCTGAGTCATTAGAGAGGAGTCAACGGTGATGTTGACGGTTGTGGCGGAGTCGCCCCCGGCGAAGGGCGCCGCCCTCGGCCAAGTCGTCGGTCTCACGATCGCGGCGGGGATCATCGGCGCGTTCATGCTGTACGTCGGCTGGGCGCACCGGACCCATCGGATCTCCCTGCTGACCACGATCGCCGACAAGATGGGCAACAAGTTCAATCGGCCGGCGTGGGTGGCCTTGCCCGTCGCGGTGTTCACCACCTCGATCATCTGCGCACTCTTCGGCTTCATCTGGGACGTCAGCTGGCACATCGGCAATGGCCGCGACCCGGGTCCGCTGGCCAACCCCGCGCACTACTTCATCATCATCGGACTGTTCGGCATCTTCGTTGCCGGCATGTTGGCGATCACGATCCCGTTCGAGAAGCCGGGGCCGGCAGCGGTGCGCATCACCCGGAACTGGTACGCGCCGGTCGGCGGCGTGCTGATGGCCGGCTGCGGCATGTACGCGATGATCGGGTTCCCGCTCGACGACATCTGGCATCGGATCTTCGGTCAGGACGTCACGCTCTGGGGCCCGACTCACCTGATGATGATCGGCGGCGCGAACTTCTCCCTATTCGCCACTTTGATGCTGGAGTACGAGAGCAGGCGGGCCGATCCGAACGCGGAGCCGGAGAAGTGGTTCGTCAAGGCCATGCGGTATCTGTCGCTGGGCGGACTGTTCATCGGGATGTCGGTGTATCAAATCGAATTCGACTTCGGTGTCCCGCAATTCCGGCTGGTGTTCCAGCCGATGCTGATTGCCGCGGCGGCAGCGATCGCGGCCATCGTCGCCCGGATGACGATGGGCAGAGGCGCAGCGGTCATCGCGGCTCTGTTCGCGATCGGCTTGCGCGGAGCGGTGGCGCTGATCGTCGGACCGATCCTGGGCGCCCCGATCAACTGGTTCCCGCTGTACCTGGGTCCGGCGCTGGTCGTCGAGGCGATTGCCCTCACTCCGCTGTTCAAGCGCCCGATTCTGTTCGGCGCGGTCGCCGGCCTGGGCATCGGCACCGCCGGGCTCTGGCTGGAGTCGCTGTGGATCGGCGCGGTCTACCACTACCCGTGGCCGTCACCGCTGTGGCGCGAGGCACTGCCGACGGCGGTACCGGTCGCGATCCTGGCCGGCGTGTGCGCGGCGCTTTTCGGAATGGTGCTGACCACCCAGAAGTTGCCCAGCAGGGCCTTCGGCATCACCGCGGTGGCACTGACCGTGCTGGTGATCGGCGCCACGGTCGCCAATGGGCTGCACATCAACGTGCCGCAGAAGGACACCGCCACGGTGAAGCTGGCCGACCTGCCCAGCAAGCCGGGACAGCGGATGGTGTCGGCCGACGTGCAGATCAACCCGCCGACGCTGATCAGCGCCCACCCCGACTGGCTGACGATTCTGTCCTGGCAAGGCAAGATGACCAACGACCGCGGTCTGCAGATCGACCGCCTGAAACAGGTCGGGCCCGGACACTACGTGTCCACCCAGCCAATCCCAGTGTGGGGTGAGTGGAAGACGCTGCTGCGGGTCAACGACGGCCGGACACTGACCGCCGTGCCGATCTGGGCGCCCGCCGACCCGGCGATTCCGGTGCCGGAGATCCCCGCCCAGGCGGTCAGCACCAAACCGTTCGTCCTGGAAGTGTCGATCCTGCAGCGGGAACGCGACCCGGGCGTCCCGGCGTGGCTGTTCACCGCCGGCGGCATCGTGGTACTGGTGTTCACCCTGACCGTCATCACCGCACTGACCTGGGGTGCCGGCCGGATCAACGCCCGCGACACCGCGCCGACGCAGCCCGAGGAGCACGCGCTGGACCGCTCTCCCCCGCGGGCGGCATGACAGCGGGACCAGCGCTTCGCTCATCAGTGCTCGTCCCGGCTGTTGCGGCGGCGCTGGTCAGCGGTCTGGTGGGCTGCGGGGGTTCGGCGAACAAGCCTGCGCCGGGCAACCTTTCGGTCGATGTCACCATCGCCCACGGACAGGTGACTCCGGTCAACGCCACGCTGCAGGCCAGGGTCAACCAGCCGATCACGTTCCGGATCACCAGCGACGCCGTCAGACGAATTGCACGTCCACTCGGTGCCCGATCACGAATTCAAGATCGCCGCCGCGCCGAACCAGACGTTCCAGTTCAGCGTCGACGTGCCGGGCAACGTGGACGTCGAACTGCACCACCTGGACCGGACGGTCGCCACAATTCAAGTGCGTCAGTGACCTCCGGCGGCGCCACGGTCATCCTGGCGCACGGTCTGGGCGGGTCCGGTGACCTCCCCGTGCCGTACGCCTACGCGATGGTCGGCGCCGCGTGGGCGCTGACGTTCACCTTCGCGCTGGTCGCGTTCGCGTGGCGCCGGCCCCGTTTCGACCCGCTCAAGCCCGGCCGGCCGCTGCCGGCGCTGACCCGGTTCGTTGACGCCCGGCTCACCCGCTGGGTGATCGCCGCGCTGGCGCTGGTGTTCGCGCTGTGGGTGCTGATCGCCGGGCTGTGGGGCCCGCAGACGCAGAACAACGCGCTGCTCGGCGCCTTCTACGTGCTGCTGTGGGTCGGTTTGGTGGCGTCGTCGCTGCTTTTCGGGCCAGTGTGGCGGGTCATCTCACCGGTGCGCACGGTGTACCTGCTGCTGCGGCGGATCACCCCGCACCGCCTGCACCGGCCGCGGCTGGCCTACCCGGAGAGTTGGGGGTACCGCCCGGCGGCGATGGGCTTGTTCGCCTTCGTCTGGATGGAACTGGCCAGCCCGAATTCGGCGTCGCTGCCAGGGGTCAAGACGTGGCTGCTGGTCTACGTCGTGGTGCTGCTCGGCGGCGCCTGGTTGTGCGGGCAGCGCTGGCTGGCCCGAGTCGATCCGTTCGGGGTGTACAGCGTGGCGGTCTCCCGATTGTCGGTGTTTCGCCGTGCGCAGGCCATCGACACCAACATGGGCAGCGGACAGGTGGTGTTCGGCAACCCGTTCGACCATCTGCCGTCGCTGCCGGTGCGACCCGGAGTGGTCGCGGTGTTGTCGGTGCTGCTGGGATCGACGGCGTTCGACAGCTATTCGTCGTCGCCGACCTGGCGCAGCTTCGCCGACGGGGTGGGCCGCGCTGCGCACGGGATGCCTCCGACGGTGTCGTCCTCGGCGCTGCGGACCGTCGGGCTGCTGGTGTTCATTTCCATTGTCGCGCTGACCTTCTCACTTGCCGCTCGAGCCACCGGGGGGGTCAACCGCGACGAGCGCCGCGCGCTGCCCGGCGAGATGGCACACTCGTTGATCCCGATCGTGGTGGGCTACATCTTCGCCCACTACGTCACGTATCTGGTGGAACGGGGTCAGCAGGCGTTCATTGCGCTCGGCGACCCGCTCGGCCGGGGCTGGAATTTGCTGGGGCTGAGCCACGCGCACGTCGCCTACGTGTTGTCGATGCACCCGCCGATACTGGCCGGCATCAAGGTGGCGAGCGTGGTGACCGGGCACATCGTCGCGGTCATCGCCGCGCACGACAAAGCGTTGCGGTTGCTGCCCAAGGGCCATCAACTCACCGGCCAGCTCACCATGATGCTGGTCATGGTGGGCTATACCTTCACCGGGCTGTATCTGCTCTTCGGTGGCTAGTGCGCGGCGACGCGGTCAGCGCGGGTGTAGATGTTCATCGAGTTGCTGCGCAGAAACGCGACCAGCGTGACACCGGACTGGCCGGCCAAGTCGACCGCCAGCGAGGACGGCGCCGACACCGCCGCCAGTACGGGTATACCTGCCATCACCGCCTTCTGCGTCAGCTCGAACGACGCCCGGCCGCTGACTACGAGCACGACGGTGCTCAACGGGATCCGGCCGGATTCCAGCGCCCAGCCGATCACCTTGTCCACCGCGTTGTGCCGGCCGATGTCCTCGCGCGCGATCAGCATCGTGCCGTCGACGTCGAACAGCGCCGCGGCGTGCAAGCCTCCGGTGCTCGCGAACACCTTCTGCGCGGCGCGCAGTCGGGCGGGCATCGCGGTCAAGGTGTCGACGGCGACCTGAGCGGGTGCGTCACCCGGTGCGTGGCGGCTGATCAGTCGCACCGCGTCGAGTGAAGCCTTGCCGCAGACACCGCACGACGAGGTGGTGTAGAAGTTGCGGGTCACGTCTAGTTCCGGGGCAGGCACGGTAGGCGCCAGCGTGACGTCCAGGACGTTGTAGGTGTTGGCCCCGTCACCTGCACCCGACCCCGAGGCGCCGCGGCAATACCGCACGGTCAGCACGTCGTCGCGCTGCGCGATGACACCTTCGGTGAGCAGGAAGCCTTGTGCCAGCTCGAAGTCCGAGCCGGGGGTGCGCATGGTCACCGTGATCGGGGTGCCGTTGACCCGGATCTCCAGCGGCTCCTCGACAGCCAGGGTCTCCGGCCGGGACGTCGCGGACCCGTTGCTGAGGTGTCGTGCCGGCCGGCGCGCCGTGACCCGGCCCATAAGTTGTCAGCCTACCGGGGCCGACGGTCGCCCAGCCGCTGAGCAGCGGCGGCGCGCACCCGCCGCGTCGCTGCCATCAACCGCGGAAACTGGGGTCCGCCACGGTCGTCGCCGCGGGCCGGGCGGCCCGCATCCAGCCGGGCGCGTTGCGGCACCACGACATACTTCGGGTCGCGGGTGGACTCCACGCCGGCTTCGAACACGCCGAACCGCTGCAGCGCGCTGCCGCTGAGCAGGGCCGCCCCGGACAGCACCGCCGCCGCCCGGCTGCGGCCGGCCGCCACGGTGCCCAGCGCCCCACCGGCCGTCAGGTATTCGGCCCACACCCGCAGCCGGTGGGCTTTACCGGTGGTGTAAGCCTCAGCGGACAGCCCGAGCCGCTGCTCGAGCAGCCGCGAGGCGGCGATCTCCATCGCCGCCCCGGCAACGGCCAGCCGGCGCGCCGGACCGGCCTCACCGACCGGAGTCAGCGCCATGCCCAACCCGCCGCCGCTGGCCGCCGCCGACCCGGTGAACACGAACGGCAAGTACGGGTGCGCCTCGCGCCAGGCCGGCACCGCCGTCTGCGACAGCAGCACCGCCGTGTACGACGCCACCCCCGGAGCCGTCACCGCCGCCCATAACCCCGCCGGCCGCGCCGCCCAGCCCAGCAGCCGGCCGATCCAGCGGCGCCGCAGCGCAGCCGGCAGCAGTTCTGCGACACCGGCCACACCCGAACCCGGCCCGTAGGCCACCAGAATCCAGGTGCCCACACTCATCGGGGAACTGGGCTTGGCGACTCGCAGCATGTGATGAAACCGCTCCGGCCGGCCCAAATCCGCGACCAGCAGATACATGCTGGCCAGCAGCGCGGACAGCGACCCGACCCGGCTCACCCGGCGCAACGCGGGCCGGCCGGTCAGATCGGCGCCCGCGGCCAGTAGCGCCGAGGCCGCCGACAGGCCACCGGTGAACAGGTAGGCGGCGATCTTCCACTCCCACACCGGTGTTTTCAGCACTGCGCGGCCGTAGTACGACCGGAATTCCGCCGGCGGCACGGCGAGCTGCTCGCGGTTGCCGCCGCGTCCGGACCGGCGCGTCTTGACGTTCCCGACGTGCCCTTCGGTCATCGCCGAGCCCGCCCCAGGAACGCCGAGCACGCCGCACCGAACAGGACCGACGCCGCCATCCCGGCGTACTTCCACATCGCCGGCGCATCCCGGGTGGGCACCACCGGGTCCGGCGGCAACCCGTACACCTCTGGCTCGTCGAGCAGCAGGAAGAACGCGCCGTCACCGCCCACCCCGTCGTTCGGGTCGTGCCCGTAGAGCCGGGCTTCGGGTGTCCCGCGCTCGTGCAGTTCGTCGACGCGGCGAGCGGCCCGCTCGCGTAGCTCCTGCAGCGGGCCGAACTGAATCGACTTGGTGGGACAGGCTTTGGCGCACGCCGGCTCCAGGCCGTCCTGCAACCGGTCGTAACACAGCGTGCACTTCCAGGCCCGCCCGTCGCCCTCGCGCCGGTCGATCACCCCGTAAGGGCACCCCGACACGCAGTATCCGCACCCGTTGCAGATGTCCTGTTGCACCACGACGGTGCCGAACTCGGTGCGAAACAGGGCCCCCGTCGGGCAGACATCCAGACACCCGGCGTGCGTGCAGTGCTTGCACACATCAGAGCTCATCAGCCAGCGGAAAGCAGTGCGGGTCTCGGCGCCGGTGAGGTCGCCGGGACGCTCGAAGCGCGGGACGCCCAGGTCGATCGGCGTGGTGCCCAACTCCCCGCCGCCGCGGGGGGTGGCCTGGACCGCCGCGGCAACGACCTCGGCGGTCTTTTCGGTTACCGACGCGCCGGTCGGCAACCCCGCCAGACCGGGGTCCTGCGTGCCCAGCGGGCGGTTCTGCTCGATGAAAGCGACGTGCCGCCAGCTGTCGGCGCCCAGCATTCCGGTGTTGTCGAAGGACATGCCGAGCAGGTTGTACCCGTCGACCGGCACCATGTTCCATTCCTTGCAGGCCACTTCGCAGGCCTTGCAGCCGATGCAGATCGACGTGTCGGTGAAGAATCCGACCCGCGCCGGGTGGTCGGTATGGCCGGCGTCGCCGGCGGGATCGTCCAACGGCCCGTACAAGCTGTTGGAAGCGTCCCCGCTCTTGAAGATCATGGCTGTTGGTCCTCCGGCTCGCTGTGCGGAACTCTTCTGGACGCGGTGGTATTCAGGTGGGTACCGGTTTGCGGGGTGATGCCGGCGCGACGCCGGTATCCCTCGACGTAGGCCAGCAGAGCGGGCCCACGTGGTCGCCGGCCCGGCTGGATGTCGCAGGTGGCCACCTTGCTCTCCTGAATGAACACGTTCGGGTCGGTGACCACCCCGAGCAGGTCGTTGACGACGTCGCCGTCCACCAGTCCGGTGTGCCCCCAGTGATAGGGCAGCCACACCTGGTGCACCACGTGGTTTTCGACGCGCAGCGGCTTCATCCGGTCGGTCACCAGCACGCGGGCGTCCACCGCGGCGCGGCTGGTGATCACGTGCGCCCAGTCCAGGTGCTCGAGGCCGCGCTGAGCCGCCAGCTCCGGCGACACCTCCACGGTCAGCGCCGGCTGCAGCTCCGCCAGATACGGCAGCTGCCGGCTCATCCCGCCCGCGGTGTGATGCTCGGTCAGCCGCGCGGCGGTCAACACGAACGGGAACACGTCGCTGTGCGCCTCCGGCGGCGACGGGTTGGACGGGTTGTCCGGGCGGCCGTAGACCTTCCGCACCGGGTTGCCCTGCTGGGCGTACAGCGCGTTGCGCACCGGTGACTCGTGCGGCTCGTAGTGCGTGGGCAGCGGACCGTCGACCACGCCGTTGGGGGCGAACAACCAGGCCTTGCCATCCGCCATCATGACGAACGGATCGTCGCCGCGCAGTGCCTCGACACCCACCGCCTCCGGTGGTGGGCGGTAGTCCGGCGGCTTGGTCTTCTCGAAGTCTGGGATGTCGTAGCCGGTCCACTCCCCGTTGTCGCCTTTGTCCGGGTCCCACCAGAGCAGCTTCTTGCGTTCACTCCACGGCCGACCCTGCGGGTCGGCGGACGCCCGGTTGTAGAGCACCCGCCGGTTCATCGGCCACGTCCAGCCCCACTCCGACTCGTAGGGACCCTGCTGATCGTGCGGTTTACGTCGGGCCGCCTGGTTGACCTCGTCGGCGTACACGCCGCTGTAGATCCAGCAACCGCAGGCGGTGCTGCCGTCGGCTTTGAGGCTGGTGTAGCCGTCGACCGTACGACCGGTGGTCAAGTCGATGCCGTTGATGTGCCGCAGCACGTCGGCACCCGACGGCTCAGCATCATCCGAGCCATCGGGGCCCTCGGTCGCGTAGTCCCACGCCAGCTCGAGTAGCGGCCGGTCCCGTTCGTCGGTCGACCCGGCCAGCTTCGCCCGCAGCCGCCGACCCAGGTGGTAGAAGAACCACAGCTCTGAGCGGGCGTCACCGGGCGGCTCGACCGCCTTCTCCCGCCACTGCAGCATCCGCTGGGTCTGGGTGAACGTGCCGGCTTTTTCGACGTGCGACGCCGCCGGGAAGAAGAACACTTCCGTCCGGCAGGTTTCCGGGCTGATCTCACCGGTCTCGATCTCGGGGGCGTCCTTCCAAAATGTGGCGCTCTCGATCATGACCAGGTCGCGCACCACCAGCCAGTCCAGGTTGGCCATGCCCAGCCGCTGCAGCCGCCCGTGGGCGGATCCGACGGCCGGGTTCTGACCGAGCAGAAAGTAACCGGAGACTTTCCCGTCGACCATGTCCATCACCGTGCGGTAGGTGCCGTGGTCACCGTCGACGCGCGGCAGGTAGTCGAAGCAGTAGTCGTTCTCCGCGGTGGCCGCCGCGCCCCAGTATTCCTTGAGCAGCGAAACCATGTAGGTGTCGGCGTTGCGCCAGAAACCTTTCTGGTTGCTTGCGGTGATCGTGTCCAGGTAGTCCGCCAGCGTCTCCTGGCCGGCCCGCGGCATGGCGAGATAGCCGGGCAGCAGGTCGAACAGCGTCGGCACGTCGGTGGAGCCCTGAATGCTGGCGTGCCCGCGCAGCGCGAACACCCCGCCGCCGGGGCGGCCGATGTTGCCCAGCAGCAGCTGGATGATGGCGCCGGCGCGGATGAACTGCGCTCCTAACGAGTGCTGGGTCCAGCCGACGCTGTAGACCAGCGCGGTGGTGCGCTCCCGCCCGGAATTCTCTGTCCAGGCCCGCGCGACCCGCAGGAATGTCTCGGCCGGCACACCGCACACCCGCTCCACCATCTCCGGTGTGTAGCGCGCGTAATGCCGTTTGAGGACCTGGTAGACGCAGCGCGGATGTCGCAGCGTCGGATCTGCGGGAATGTCGCCGGCACCGCCCTCGACCGGTGCCCCACCGGAGCCCTGCTGTTGGGGGGCGCTGCGCTCCTTCGCGCCCCCGCCGGCGTAGCCGCCGGATTCGGTGGCCTCGTAGTGCCAGGTCGAGGAATCGTAGGACGCCGACGCGTCGTCGTAGCCGCTGAACAGCCCGTCGAGGTCTTCGGTGTCCTGGAAGTCCTCGCCGACCAGGAAGCTGGCGTTGGTGTAGGCGGTGACGTATTCGCGGAAGTCCAGTTCGTTGCTCAGGATGTAGTTGATCACCCCGCCCAGGAAGGCGATGTCGGTGCCCGCGCGCAGCGGCACATGCCGGTCGGCCACCGCGCTGGTGCGGGTGAATCGCGGGTCGATGTGGACCACGCCGGCGCCGCGGGATTTGGCCTCCACAACCCATTGGAACCCGACCGGATGCGCCTCGGCCATGTTCGAGCCCATGATGACGATGAAGTCGGAGTTAGCGAGATCCTGCTGATAGTCCGTCGCCCCGCCGCGACCGAAGGAGGTTCCCAGACCGGGAACCGTGCTGGAGTGTCAAATACGCGCCTGGTTCTCGATCTGCAATGCGCCCAGCGCGGTGAACAGCTTCTTGATCAGATAGTTCTCTTCGTTGTCCAGTGTCGCACCGCCCAGGCTGGCGATGCTCATGGTCCGACGCAGCGTGTTGCGGTCGGCGTCGAAGTCCTGCCAGCCTTTGCCGCGGGCGTCGAGCACCCGGTCGACAACCATCTCCAGCGCCGTGTCCAAGTCCAGGTCCTGCCACTCGGTGGCGTACGGCGCGCGGTAACGCACCTTGGTCTGCCGCTGCGGGCCGGTGACCAGTTGTTTGCTTGCCGAACCCTTCGGGCACAGCCGGCCGCGGGAGATCGGGCTGTCCGGGTCGCCCTCGATCTGGACGACTTGGGAGTCCTTGACGTACACCTTCTGCGCGCACCCGACCGCACAGAACGGGCAGACGGAGTGTGCGACGCTGTCCGCGGAGGCGGTGCGGGGTTGCAGCGCCGCCGACTGGGCGGACTGGGCGGCTTTGCCGCGGCCCAGCGCGTCCGCGCCGGTCACCTGCCGGTACACCGGCCAGGACTGAATCAACCTCCGGAAGTCCATCCTTTAGATCAAACCATTGTCCGGGTGCCGTCGCTGCTCCGCCGGGTGACTCGCCGCGCGTCGAGCTGTTCGAGCAGCGGCACGGCGACGCGGCGGGTGGTGCCCAGCGCGCGACGGGCATCGCTGACGGTGAAGGGCTGCGGCAGGTCCGCCAGGATGGCGGCCGCCCGTTCCAGCGCGTCCGGGCCCAGCACGACGCCGTCGGCCACCCGGGTGAGCCGGCGCGCCCGCACCGCCGCGGCGAGCTCCCGGGCACCCAGGTGTAGGTCGGCCAGTTCACCGGCCTCCGGAGCGCGGAACGGTTCGGCGGTCAGCCACTCCTCCAACGTGCGGACGGCTTTGTCGACCCGGGCGGGCAGTGCCGCGCCGGGCGGGCGCACCACCCCGTCGGCGACCGCCAAGTCGGTTTCACGCAGCAGCTCGGCCACCAGGTCGGCGGCGGGCAGTCCCAGCTGTTGTCGCAGCGTCTCCAACGGCATGCCCGCCGCCACGTCGTGCTGCTCGGCCCATACCCGGACCGTCGCAGTGGCCTGGTCGCGGCGTGCCGCCCACCACTGTGGATCCACCACCCAGTCACCGATCCGCCGCCCGGTGACCGGCATCCCCATCGCCCGCAGCTCGGTGGCCCGTGCGTATTCCGGCGGGCGGAGATAGCCGGCGGCCAGTTCCTCGGCACGGACGCGCGCCGCGCCGCGGCGCCGCAGCGGGGGTGGCTGCACGTCGAGCACGTCGATCCCGGCGGCGATGCGGTGCTCCCCCGGGTCGCGCAGTAACGCGACGTCCCCCACCCGCAGCGGCAGCGGCCGGCTCAGCCGCAGCCGGGCCGCCGTATCTCCCAGTCGGCGGACCTGCACCGGCACCGCCGCCGACCCGACATGCAGCACCAGTCGGCGGTGCAGCGTCTGCTCCGAACGCAGCGTGACGTCGATCTCGTCGGTGTCCAACCAGGCGCGCGGAGTGCGGACCGTGTCACCGCGACGGATGTCCTGCCGGTCGACGCCGCGCAAGTTCAGCGCGACGCGCGCCACCGCGGCGGCCTCGGCCAGGTTTCGGCCCAGCGACTGCAGTCCCCGGACGGTGACGCGACGCCCGGCGTGTTCCAGCTCGTCACCGACTCGGATCGTGCCGGCGGACAGCGTGCCGGTCACCACGGTGCCGGCGCCGCGCACGCTGAAGCTGCGGTCGACCCACAGCCGGACGTCGCCGTTTTGGTCCGGCGGCGGCAGCCGGTCGGTCAGCCGCAGCAGTTCGGCGCGGAGATGGTCGAGATCCGTGCCGAACGCCACCGGGCAATCAGCGAGGGAGGTGGCGGCGAACCGGTCCTGTGCCTGCCGGATGGCGGGGCCGGGATCGGCCAGGTCGGCCTTGCTGATCACCAGCAGCCCGTGCCGGACGCCCAGGGCATCCAGCGCGGCCAGGTGCTCCTCGGACTGCGGCATCCAGCCTTCGGTGGCCGCGACGACGAACAGCACCGGACTGTTGCTGGGCATCGGGCCTACCCCGGCCAGCATGTTGGTGACGAACCGCCGGTGGCCGGGCACGTCGACGAACGCCACCTGGCGCCCGTGCAGTTCGGTCCAGGCGAAACCGAGGTCGATGGTCAGGCCGCGGCGCTGCTCTTCGGCCAATTGGTCGGGCCACATGCCGGTGAGCCGGTGCACCAGGGTGGATTTGCCGTGGTCGACGTGTCCGGCGGTGGCTATGACGAACACGCCCGCACCGCCGCAGCCAGCAGCTCGTCCTGCTCGGGCGGCACCGTGCGCAAGTCCAGCAGGCACCGCCCGGCCTCCAAGCGTCCGACCACCGGCGGGCTGGCGGCGCGCAGCGCGGCGGCGTAGGACTCCGGCAGGCTCACCGCGGCGCTGGGCAGCTGCACCTCCGGTGCGCCACCGCCGCCGACCGCCGCGACACAATCCACCGCCCGGGCGTCGGGCAGCTGCGCGGCGAGCCGTTCCGCCCGCTGCCGGAGCTGCCCGACGTCCACAATCAACGCCTCCGCCACCGGCGAGGCCGGACCGATCAGCGTCGCCTCCAGCGCGGCCAGGGTCAGCTTGTCCACCCGCAGGGCGCGCGCCGCCGGATGGCGGCGCAGCTGCTCGATCAGGCCGGCGTCGCCGAGCAGCAGTCCGGCCTGCGGCCCGCCCAGCAGCTTGTCGCCGCTGGCGGTGACCAGATCGGCGCCGTCGCGCAGCGTCGACGTCGCGTCGGGCTCGTCGGGCAGCACCGGGTGCGGCGCCAGCAGCCCCGAGCCGATGTCGACGACCAGCGGCACCTTCCGCTCACCGGTGAGCCGCGCCAACTCCGGCACCGCGACCGCCGAGGTGAAGCCGGTGATGTGAAAGTTCGACGGGTGCACCTTGAGCACGAATCCGGTGTCCGGGCCGATCGCATCGGCGTAGTCACGCAGGCTGGTGCGATTGGTGGTGCCGACTTCCCGCAGCCGCGCCCCGGTGGCAGCCAACAGCTCCGGGATGCGGAATCCATCCCCGATCTCGACCAATTCTCCGCGGCTGAGCACGATCTCCTGGTCGGGCGCCAACGCCAGAGCGGTCAGCAGCAGCGCCGCGGCGTTGTTGTTCACCACGTGCACCCCGCCCGCCACCGGCACCGACTGCGCCAGCGCGGCCAGCGCGCCGCGGCCGCGGCGGGCGCGGCGACCGGTCGCGAGGTCGAATTCGACGTCGGTGGCGCCGCCGGCGGCCACCACCGCGTCCAGCGCGGCCGCCGACAGCGGTGCCCGGCCCAGGTTGGTGTGCACGACCACCCCGGTGGCGTTGACGACGGGCCGCAGGCTCGAGGCGGTGGCGGGCAAGGCGGCGACCGCGTGCTCGGCCACTCGCTCCGGTGCGATCTGCCCGGCCCGGGCCAGCTCCTGCGCCTGCCCGATGACGGACTTCACCAGTGCTCGGCCCAGTGTGCGCGCCGCTTGGGCCAGCCGCGGATCGGCGAGCAGCACGTCGGTGCGCGGCACCCGCCTGCGGCGGTCGTCGTCGGCACTCACCTCAGGCCCCGGGAGTATGGCGGAGGCGGACGGGAATCGAACCCGCCAACGGCAGCGTCTGCCGCTCGACGGTTTTGAAGACCGCGCCGGTCACCAGACCGGACACACCTCCCTGGGCCATGGAAGACAATTATGGATGCCGTGACCTACCGATTGACCCAGTACGCCCATGGCGGCGGTTGCGCCTGCAAAATTCCCCCCGGTGAGCTGGAGGATGTGCTGTCCGGGCTGACGGCGGTGCGGCCACAAGACCCGGCCGGTGAGCTGCTGGTCGGTTTGGACAGCGGCGACGACGCGGCCGCGGTGCGGATCGCGCCCGGCACCGCGCTGATCGCGACGACGGACTTCTTCACCCCGGTGGTCGACGACGCCTACGACTGGGGCCGGATCGCGGCGACCAACGCGTTGTCCGACGTGTACGCGATGGGTGGCCGGCCGGTGGTCGCGGTGAATCTGCTGGGCTGGCCCCGCGACGTGCTGCCGTTCGAGCTGGCGGCCGAGACGCTGCGCGGCGGGCTGGACGTGTGCGGCCTCGCCGGCTGCCATCTGGCGGGTGGGCACAGCGTCGACGACCCGGAGCCGAAGTACGGGCTGGCGGTCACCGGCATCGCCGATCCGGATCGATTGCTGCGCAACGACTCCGGCAAACCGGGCACGCCGCTGTCGCTGACCAAACCGCTGGGCGTCGGCGTGCTCAACAGCCGACACAAGGCCACCGGCGAGCGTTTCGAGCAGGCGATCGATGTGATGACGACTCTCAACGCCGAGGCTTGCCGCGCGGCGCTGTCCGCCGGCGTCGAATGCGCCACAGACGTGACGGGGTTCGGACTGCTCGGCCACCTGCACAAGTTGGCCCGGGCCAGCGGGGTCACAGCGGTGCTCGACGCTGCTGCGGTGCCCTACCTCGACGGGGCACGGCAGGCGCTGGCCGACGGCTATGTCAGCGGCGGGACCCGGCGCAACCTCGGCTGGGTCGCCCCGCACGTCGACCTCAGCGCAATCGACGAGGACGAGGCGCTGCTATTGGCAGACGCGCAGACCTCCGGCGGGTTGTTGCTGGCAGGTGAGATCCCCGGTGCGCCGGTGATCGGAGAGCTGGTGGCGCGCACCGAGCACACGATCGTGGTGCGCTGAGCACGGATTCGTCACGCGTTTGGGGCCGGCGAGACTGTGGGACGCGAGTCTCCGGTCTGGGTGAACCACAGCAGGTAGCTGAGCGCGGGCAGCACCACCACCCCGGCCAGCGCGACGACGACCAGCAGCGCCGCCAGCGTCGGCGCCGCACCGGCGGCGTCGGCGATGCGGGACTGGTCGACCAGTAGCCACGGGTACTGACCCACACCCCAGCCGGCGACCACCGCGGTCACCGCGACGGCGGCACAAACGCGGACCGGCCACAGCGAGCGCCGCCTCGACTGGAAACCGCGCACCAGTAGCACCAGGGTGGCGAGCCCGGCGAGCGCGGCGACGACCAGCAGCGGCAGCGCTTGATGGGTCAGGCCATGGCTGAGGGTGGGCGCGTCGTGCAGCACCGGAACCAGTCCAGCGAAAACCACCAACCCGGCGACCACTCCCACGCCGATGGTGCGGCCGCGCAGCCGCGCGGCCAGCTCGGCTTCTCCCCCGCGGACCGCATCGACGGTCAAGAACACCCCCGCCAGGAAGACGCAGGTGGTGACGGCCAGGCAACCGCCGACCAGCGACGTCGGATTGAGCCACGAGCTGACCGGGTCACCGTAACCGGCGGCCGGCACCCGCCCGGAGGCGAGCGCACCGGCCACAGTGCCGAAGAAGAACGGCGTGATCAGCGAGGACCCGGCGAACATCGCACCGAACAGCCGGGCCTGACCGAACGTAGCGGCATACTTGCGGAACGCGAAATCCGCGCCGCGCAACACGATTCCGGCCAGCGCCAGCATCAGCGGAGTGAACAGCGTCGTCGTCGCCGCCGCGAAAGCCTTCGGGAATCCGGTCCACCACATCACCAGCACGTAGATCAACCACACGTGGTTGGCCTCCCACACCGGCCCGATGCTGTGGTCGATCAAGGTCCGTAACTCGGCCCCGCGTCTGCCGGCACCGGCGGTGAGGTCGTAGAAGCCGGAACCGAAGTCGGCGCCACCCAGCAGCGCATAGGCGATCACGCCGACGAACGTGGCCGCGGCTATCACGGCGGCCACGCTCATCGGTCGGCCTTCGCGGCGGGTCCGTAGGGACTGGGCAGTTCTTCGTCGCCCGCGCGCCAGCGCCTGGCCATCGACCGCAGCACCACATAGGCGGCGACGGTCATGCCGAGGTAGATGACCAGCACTCCGCTGTAGCTCCACCAGATCGCGCGGTTCATCGTCGCCGCCTCGGCGGTCCGCAGCACCTGCCACACCGTCCACGGCTGACGTCCCACCTCGGTTGCCACCCAACCCAATTCCAGCGCGATCACCGCAAGTGGCCCGGCGATCACCGAGAAGCGCAGAAACCAGCGGTTGTCCAGCAGGTCGCGGCCGCGCCGGCGCGTCACCCAGAACACCACAACCGCCAGCGCCAGCAGCAGGCCGATGCCGACCATCAGCTGAAAGGACCAGTGGGTGACGTTGACCGGCGGCCAGTCGGGCTTGGGGACGTCGGCCAGACCCGGAACCGTCCCGTTCAGGGTGCCGCGCGCGATGACCGAGCCGACGCGGGGAATGGGCACCGCCCAACGGACTCTGTCGTCGATGAGAAAACCACCCAAGCGCAGCGGCGCCGGCCCGGGCTCCCGGTGCAGGGCCAGTTCGAAGGCCGCCAATTTGGCCGACTGCTTGCGACCCACCTGCAGCCCGAGCACATGCCCGACCAACGGCTGCAACACGGCGGCCACCGAAGCGAACCGGAACGGCACGATGAACCCGAGCCGGTGATGATCGTCGACGCGCCCGCGCAGCAGTCCGGCCGCGTAAACCCCCGACACCAGAAGTCCGACCAAAAGAAACGCCGCCAGCCACATGTGCAGGAATTGCAGCCACGCCAACGGATTGAACATCGCCGTCCACGGCCGGACGTCGGTGACGGTGCCGTCGGGACCGCCGCGGATGGTGAACCCGGTCGGGTAGTTCATCCAGGAGTTGGCCGCGACCACGCAAAACGTCCCGACGACGCCGGAGACCGCCATCGGGATCAGCATCAGCAGGTGCAGCCGTGGGCGCATGCGACCCCACCCGTAGAGGTAGAGACCCAGAAAAATCGCTTCGATGAAGAACGACAACCCCTCCAGCGCGAAGGGCAGGCCGAGGACGTCGCCGAACCGGCCCATCAAGCCCGGCCACAGCAAGCCCATCTCGAAGCTCAACACGGTCCCCGACACCGCTCCGATGGCGAACAGCACTGCCGCCGTTTTCGACCAGCGCTTGGCCAGTCGCAGCGCATCCGGGTCGTCGCGCACCAGCCCGCGCCGGTGCATCACGAAGATCATCGCGGGGAACGCCACGCCGAAACCGGCGAGCACAATGTGGAATCCCAGCGACACCGCCATCTGTTGACGCGCGGGAAACAGGCCGGGCGGGGCATCGGCCAGCGTCGCGGCCGCGTCGAACAACGGCATCAGTCCATAATCGCGCCGGCGACCCCGCCGAGCCAGCGCCTGCGGGTCAGCTGATCGGATATTCGACCCGGGTGGTGCCGTTCCACCGGCGCAGACCCGCCAAGCTCCCCTCGATCGGCGCCGGTCCCCCCGCGAGGCGCAGCGCCGGAGACAGGGCCGGGCCGGCGACCCGTCGGGCCAGCGTGACGTGCGGCGTCCACTGGTCGGGCACGCTGTGCGGGCCGGGGCCGGGCTGTAGATGGTCACGGCTGAGGCGGTAGACCTCGGCGTGCAGGCCGAGCAGCGCCGCGGTCGGCACGATCAGCCGCGCCAGGATGGCATTGGTGCGACCGAGGAACAGCGCGGCGCCGACGGTGCAGGGCAGCGGCAGCTGCTCGGCCACCGGAACCAGCAGCGCGTCGACGTCGGCGGCGATGCCGTCGGCGACCACCAGGGTCAGGTGCGGCCGACCGGCGGGCGCGTGACAGGGCATGTCCGCGGAGACCAGATCATCCCAGATCCGCCGCAGCGTGGCTTCGGTGTCGCGGTCGAACAGCAGCTCGATCGAGTGCACCATCAGCGGACCAGCGATTCCAGCCAGGTCCGGTCGAAAGCCTCGGCGCTCATCGTGGCGAACGCGTCAGGGTCCAGCGATCCGGCTCCGGCCGGCAGCACGGCCCGCAGCGGCGCCAGGCGGGCCAGCGCCGAGCGGTTGGAGGTGTTGACCGCATCCGGCCGGGCCGGCCAACTGCCGATGGCCACGCCCGCGCAACCGACGTGGTGTGCGGCAAGGGCTTCCAGCGTCAGGGCGGTGTGGTTGAGCGTGCCCAGCCCGGCGGTCGCCACCACCAGGACCGCGGCGCCCAGATCGGCGGCAAGGTCGCGCAGCGTGACACCCGCCTCGGCCAGCTCGACCAGCAGGCCGCCGGCGCCTTCGACCAAAGTCAGCCGCTGCGGGCGCTCGGTGTTACGCACCAGCTCGAGCACCTCGCCGCGGGTCGGCAAGCGCAGGCCGGCCTCCTCGGCGGCGGCCACCGGGGCCATTGGCTCTGGGTACCGCGCCAGTCCGGCCAACTCGGTCACTCGAGCCAGCCGGCCGACTTCGGCCAAGTCGTCGTCGCCGGCAGCCACCCCGGTCTGCACCGGCTTACACACCGCCACGTCCAGGCCGGCCTGCCGCGCTTGAGCCGCCAGCGCGGCGGTGACAATCGTCTTCCCGACGCCGGTGTCCGTGCCGGTCACCACCAGGACCGTCAACGCCGTCCTGGGTGTTCCCGGGATCGCTCACCGAGCACGCTGGTCAGAACCTGCCGGGCCGATTCCAGGTCCTCCACGCCTAGCGAAGCGCGTGCGGTCAGCCGCAGCCGCGACGTGCCGGCCGGGACGGTCGGGGGCCGAAAGCAGCCGACCCGGACGCCGGCCTCCAGGCAGGCCGTCGCAGCCGTCAGCGCCACCTCCGGGTCGCCGAGGATCACCGACACCACCGCCGACTCCGGGCGGGTCGCCACACCGCAGATGTCGGCCAGCACCGCGGCGTGCCGCAGCGCCGCGCCGGGCCGCCAGGGCTCGGCCGCCAGCAGGTGCAGCGCCGACAGCGCCGCACCCACCGCCGCCGGAGCCAGCCCGGTGTCGAAGATGAACGGCCGGGCGGCGTCGATCAGGTGGTCGCGCACCGCCGCGGACCCCAGTACCACACCGCCCTGGCTGCCCAGCGACTTGGACAGCGTGGTGGTCATCACCACGTCGGGCGCGCCGGCCAGACCGAGCTCGTGCAGCAGCCCGCGGCCACCGGTGCCGCGCACGCCCAGGCCGTGCGCTTCGTCGACGACGAGCAGCGCGCGATGACGACGGCACGCCTCGTGCAGCGGCTGCAACGGCGCCAGTGTCCCGTCGGCGGAGAACACCGAGTCGGTGACGACCACGGCGCGGTCCTCGTCGCGGCAGGCCAGCGCCGCCTCGACGGCGTCGACGTCACCGTGCGGGCTGACGACCACGCGTGCCCGGGACAGCCGGCACGCGTCGACCAGCGACGCGTGCGAGTAGGCGTCGGACACCACCAAAGCACCCGGCCCGGACAGTCCGACCACCGCGCCGAGGTTGGCGGTGTATCCCGAGGAGAACACCAGACCCGCCTCGGCGCCGACGAAGTCGGCCAGCGCCGACTCGAGCTCCTGGTGCAGCTCGGTGTCTCCGGTGACCAGTCGCGATCCCGTCGCACCAGCGCCCCAGGTGCGCAACGCCTGCACTCCGCCGGCGATGACGTCAGGATGCCGCGACAACCCCAGATAGTCGTTGGACGCCAGGTCGAGTTCGGTGGCCATGGGCGGACGGGGCCGCAGCGCGCGCCGCAGCCCGGCCTGCCGTCGTTGCTGCTCGACTTCGTCCAGCCAGGCCAGCGGCGAGACGGCGGTAGCTTCTGCGGAGACTTCCATCGAGCTAGAGCCTACGAGAGCCGGTGACTCGTGCGACGTCGACCATTGCCGAGGTGATCTGCGCTGTTTCGGCCGGCGAGCAGATGTAGGGCGGCATGGCGTAGATCAGATTGCGGAACGGCCGCAACCAGACGCCGCGGTCGAGTCCCGCGAGGGTCGCGACGGACAGATCGACCGGCCCGTCGCATTCGATGACGCCGATCCCCCCGCACACCCGCACATCGGTCACCCCCGGCAACGCGCGCGCCGGTGCCAGCCCGTCGCGAAGGCCGGCACCGAGCTCGGCGACCGCCGACCGCCAGTCACCGGCGAGCAGCAGCTCCACACTGGCGACCGAGACCGCGCATGCCAGCGGGTTGGCCATGAAGGTGGGGCCGTGCATCAGGGCACCGGCCGGACCTGTGCTGATGGTGTGCGCGATCTCGGTGCTGCACAAGGTGGCGGCCAGGCTCAGGTAACCGCCGGTGAGCGCCTTGCCGACGCACATGATGTCCGGGCTCACCCCGGCATGGTCGGCCGCGAACAGTGCGCCGGTCCGGCCGAAACCGGTCGCGATCTCGTCGAAGACCAGCAGCACGCCGTGACGCCGGCAGGACTCGCGCAGATCGGTCAGGTAGCGCGGGTCGTGGAACCGCATGCCCCCGGCGCCCTGCACGACGGGTTCGACGACGACGGCCGCGACTTCGGCGGCGTGCCCGGCCAGTTGCCCGTCGAAGGCGGCGCTGTAATCGGGGTCGTAGTCCCGCGGCACCTGCGGTGCGAAGATCTGGCGGGCCAGAATGTCCGTCCACAACGCATGCATGCCGCCGTCGGGGTCACAGACGCTCATCGGGGTGAAGGTGTCGCCGTGATAGCCCCCGCGCCAGGTCATCAACCGCCGTTTCTCCGGTCGGCCGCGGCTGCGCCAGTACTGCAGCGCCATCTTGACCGCGACCTCCACCGACACCGACCCCGAATCGCTGAAGAACACGGTGTCCAGACCCGCTGGCGTGAGGTCGACCAGCAGCTGCGCCAGCCGGGCGGCCGGTTCATGCGTGAGACCGCCGAACATGACGTGGCTCATGGTGTTCAGCTGCGCGGTCACCGCCGCGTCGAGCACCGGGTGCCCGTGCCCGTGGATTGCGGTCCACCAGGAACTCATCGCATCGAGCACGTCAACCGGCGAACCGTGACGCATTACGGTCAGATACGCGCCGTGCGCACCGGTCACGACCACCGGCGGCACGGCTTCAGCGCCGATCGTGCTGTAGGGGTGCCACAGGTGGGCCGCGTCGATAGCGCTGATCTGTTCGGGCGTCAGCCCCGGATTCGCCGCAGGCATAACGATCGAGGGTAAATCAGAAGACGCAGGTTGCCCGCCTCGCGCCGCCCGGTCGCAGAATCTCCGGCCATCGGGGACCATGAAAAGCCGTGACGCGAAAGCATCGAGCCGACGAGGTTCCGTTCCCGGGTGAGCCGGCCGACTCCCCGCCGTCGGCGGAGGTCCCGGGGCAGCCGGAGCGGTCCGACAGCGCGCAATTACGCGTGCTGCGGCTGCGGCTGGCTCCGTGGGACGTGGTCTGCACCGTCGCCCTGACGACTCTGTTGGTGGTGCTGGCGACGACGACGGATTGGCCGTCCCGGCTCTTCGGTTTTCTTGCCGACGTATGCACCGATGACACCTGCACCCCGGCGCCGTTCGGTATTGACTTCTACATCTTTCCGGTGGTGTGGGGCGGTGTCGGGGCGGCGTTCGCCGCGGTCATCCTCGGCCCGCTCGTCTCGCTGGTGAAGGGCTGGTACATGTCCTTTTGGCCGGTGCTGGCTCTGGTTCTGGTGATCGGTGCGGCGGTGACGGGTTCGGCGATCACCGCGTTCAGCAACAACTACTGGCACGAGCACCCCGGCGCGGCTACGGGCGCGCAGCTGTCCCGCTGAGACTGAGATCACAACCGCTGCCCCTGATTTGGCGGTTCAGGCAGTCAACCGGTCACCGTCCGGTCACGGTCCGACAAAGAAGTTCCCAGCAACCCGCTGAGCAGTGGCCCTCGCTCCAGTTTGTTGCCAATGTGTCTGTAGTGACTGCTGTGATTCAGTGGTCGGTCCAATCCGCGAGGCGCTGAGACATCGCGCCGAAACCGCAGAAAGGAAGACAGAGATGAACATCGGAAAGCGAACCATCGGCGCAGTGGCGCTGGCTGTGACCCTGTTTGCGGCGCCGACGCCGGCCCTACCGGGCGTCGCAGCCGCCGACTCGAACTCCGGGCAGGTGACCCGCCAGCAGGCCCTGAACACCGTGATCGCCCGTGGGCTCTCCCAGCGCGGCGTGCCGTACCTCTACGGCGGGGGCAACGCCGCCGGGCCGACGCGCGGCACCGGCCCGAATGCGAACACCGTCGGTTTCGACGCGTCCGGTCTGATGGTGTACTCGTTCGCCGGCGCCGGCATCAAGCTGCCCCGCACCTCCGCCGAGCAGTACAACGTGGGCCGCAAGGTCGCACCGGCGCAGGCGCGGCCCGGCGACCTCATCTTCTTCGGCCCGGGCGGCAGCCAAAGCGTCGCGATGTACCTGGGCAACGGACAGATGCTGGAGGCCACTGATCCCGTTGTCACGGTGTCGTCGGTGCGCACCGCCAGCATGGCCCCGTACCTGACCCGCATCATCGACTACTGACCTGCGGCGCGGCGCGCGCACTGCAGCAGATCGCGGCGGCTTAGGTAGATTGTTTTCGATCATGATGACCGTCTCCGCGCCCAGATCGGCTGCCGCTACGGTGGCGCAGAACCCCGCGACAGCACCGGCGAAGTCCGCCTTTTACCGGCATGACCTCGACGGATTGCGCGGCATCGCGATCGCGCTGGTCGCCATGTTTCACGTCTGGTTCGGCCGGGTGTCCGGCGGTGTGGACGTGTTTCTGGCGCTGTCCGGGTTCTTCTTCGGCGGCAAAGTGTTGCGGGCGGGATTGCACCCGACGGCAGCGCTGTCGCCGTTGCCCGAGCTGGTCCGGCTGGTCCGCCGGCTGCTACCGGCGCTGGTCGTCGTGCTGGCCGGGTGCGCGGTGCTGACGATTCTCATTCAGCCGCAGACACGCTGGGAGACCTTCGCCGACCAGAGCCTGGCCAGCCTGGGCTACTACCAGAACTGGCTGCTAGCTCACACCGTCGCCGACTACCTGCGCGCCGGGGAAGCGGTCAGCCCGCTGCAGCACATTTGGTCGATGTCGGTGCAGGGCCAGTTCTACGTGACGTTTCTCGGGCTGGTGTTCGGGCTCGCGTACCTGCTGCGACGCAGGCTGGGTGCGCGGCTGCGCACGTTGTTCATCGTCGTACTCAGCGTGCTGGCGGTGGCGTCGTTCTGCTATGCGATCGTCGCGCACCGCGACAACCAGGCCACCGCTTACTACGACAGCTTCGCGCGGGCCTGGGAGCTGCTGCTGGGAACGCTTGCCGGTGCGCTCGTCCCCTACATCCGCTGGCCGATGTGGCTGCGAACGGTGCTGAGCACCGCCGCGCTGGCCGCGGTGCTGTCCTGCGGGGCCCTGATCGACGGCGTCCGTCAGTTTCCCGGACCGTGGGCGTCGGTACCCGTCTTGGCAACGGTGCTGTTCATTCTCGCCGGAGCCAACCGCCAGGACGGTCCCGGCGCGGCCGGCCGGCCGCCGCTGCCCAACCGCCTGTTGGCGGCCGGACCGCTGGTGACGCTCGGGGCGATGGCCTACTCGCTCTACCTCTGGCACTGGCCGCTGCTGATCTTCTGGCTGTCCTACACCGGCCATGCGCACGCCAATTTCGTCGAGGGCACCCTGGTGTTGCTGCTGTCCGGTGGGCTGGCCTACCTGACCAACCGGCACGTCGAAGGCCCGCTGCGGTATCGCGCACCGGCCGCCATCGACGGCTCGGCACCCGCGGCGTCCCCGCCGCCGCTGCTCGCAGTTCCCCGGCGGGTGCGCTTGCGCCGCCCGACGATGGCGCTGGGTTCGGTGGTGGCCCTGTTGGGCGTGACGTTGACCGTCACGTCGTTCAGCTGGCGCCAGGAGGTGACGCTGCAACGCGCGTCCGGCAAGGAACTGACCGGCCTGAACCCGCACGATTACCCCGGCGCCCGGGCCGTTGTCACCCAGGCGCGGGTGCCACAGCTGAAGATGCGTCCCACCGTGCTGGAATCCAGAGACGACTTGCCGCCGTCCACCCGCGACGGTTGCATCAGCGACTTCACCAACCCGGCATTGATCAATTGCACCTACGGGGACCCGGCCGCGGCCCGCACCATTGCGCTGGCCGGCGGATCACACGCCGAGCACTGGCTGACCGCCCTGGATTTGCTCGGCCGCATCCAGCACTTCAAAGTCGTCACCTACCTGAAGATGGGCTGCCCGCTGTCGACGGATGAGAACCCGTTGATCATGGGCAACAACGAGGCCTACCCACAGTGCCGCGATTGGGTGCAGAAGACGATGGCCAAACTGGTCACCGATCATCCCGACTATGTGTTCACCACATCCACCCGGCCGTGGAACATCAAGCCCGGCGATGTGATGCCCGCCGGGTACGTCGGGATATGGCAGACGTTCGCGGACAACGACATTCCAGTCCTCGGGATGCGCGACACGCCCTGGTTGGTCAAGGACGGCAAGCCGTTCGAACCCGCCGATTGCCTGGCCAAAGGCGGTAACGCGGCGTCTTGCGGTATCAAACGCTCCGAAGTGCTCTCCGATAACAACCCGACGCTGGACTTCGTCGGGCAGTTCCCGCTGCTCAAGGCGCTGGACATGTCGGATGCCATCTGCCGCGCCGACATCTGCCGTGCGGTGGAGGGCAACGTGCTGATCTATCACGACGCTCACCACCTTTCGGCCACCTATGTGCGCACGTTGATCCCGGAGCTCGGCCGCCAGATCGCGGCGGCCACCGGCTGGTGGTGACGCCTCGCCGCCCGGCTCGCGTGAGTCACGCCACGGCCCGTGGATGAGCACGTCGAATCGGGTGTTCGGCGGTTACAGTCAAGTGATGCTGCCGAGACAACTGAACACCGGTGCTGGCGACGCGCCGCCGGCACGGCCGACCGTATGGCCCGGCACCAACTATCCACTCGGCGCCACCTATGACGGAGCCGGCACCAACTTCGCGCTGTTCTCCGAGATTGCCGAACAGGTCGAGCTGTGTTTGATCAGTAAGAGCGGCAACGAAACTCGGGTGGCCCTCGATGAAGTCGACGGCTACGTCTGGCACGCTTATCTGCCCGGTATCAGCCCCGGACAGCGGTATGGGTACCGGGTGCACGGGCCCTTCGAACCCGCGGCGGGTCACCGGTGCGATGCCAGCAAGCTGCTGCTCGACCCGTATGGGAAGTCTTTCCACGGCGACTTCGACTTCGGTCAGGCGTTGTACTCCTACGATCTGGCTGCCGTGAAACGCGACGGCGCCCAGTCCGGCGACACCGGCACTCCGCCGATGGTCGACTCGTTGGGCCACACCATGACCAGCGTGGTGATCAACCCGTTCTTCGACTGGGCGTTCGACCGGGCGCCGCGCACCCCCTACCACGAGACCGTCATCTACGAGGCACACGTAAAAGGCATGACGCAGACCCACCCGGGTGTACCGCCGGACCTGCAAGGCACCTACGCCGGTCTGGCCCACCCGGTGATCATCGACCACCTCAAGTCGCTGAACGTCACGGCCATCGAGCTGATGCCGGTCCACCAGTTCATGCACGACAGCCGACTGCTGGAGTTGGGCTTGCGGAATTACTGGGGCTACAACACATTCGGCTTCTTCGCCCCGCATCAGCAGTATTCGTCCAACCGCGAAGCCGGCGGCGCGGTCGCCGAATTCAAAGCGATGGTCCGCAGCTTTCACGAGGAAGATATCGAAGTCATCCTCGACGTGGTCTACAACCACACCGCCGAAGGCAACCACCTGGGCCCGACGGTCAACTTCCGCGGCATCGACAATGCCGCCTACTACCGGCTCGACGACAAAAACCTGAGGTTCTACAAGGACTTCACCGGCACCGGCAACAGCCTCAATGCCCGCCACCCGCACACCCTGCAGCTGATCATGGACTCGCTGCGCTACTGGGTGACCGAGATGCACGTCGACGGGTTCCGGTTCGACCTGGCGTCCACGCTGGCGCGTGAATTCTATGACGTAGACCGGCTGTCGGCGTTCTTCGACCTGGTGCAACAAGATCCGGTGGTCAGCCAGGTCAAGCTGATCGCCGAACCGTGGGACGTCGGCGAAGGCGGCTATCAGGTCGGCAACTTCCCCGGTTTATGGACGGAATGGAATGGGAAGTATCGGGACACTGTGCGTGATTACTGGCGGGGCGAGCCCGCAACACTCGGCGAGTTCGCTTCCCGGCTGACCGGGTCGTCGGATCTGTACGAGGCGACCGGTCGCCGGCCCAGCGCCAGCATCAATTTCGTCACCGCCCACGATGGGTTCACGCTGCACGACTTGGTGTCCTACAACGAGAAACACAACCAAGCCAACGGCGAGGACAACCGCGACGGGGAGAGCTACAACCGCTCCTGGAACTGCGGGGTAGAAGGTCCCACCGATGACCCCGACATCACCGAGCTGCGGTGCCGGCAGATGCGCAACATGATCGCCACTTTGATGGTCAGCCAGGGCACGCCGATGATCGCGCACGGCGACGAGATGGGGCGCACCCAGCGGGGCAACAACAACGTGTACTGCCAGGACTCCGAGTTGTCGTGGATGGACTGGACATTGGCCGACGAGAACGCCGACCTGCTGGCATTCACCCGCAAGGCGACCAAGCTGCGCAGAGACCATCCGGTGTTCCGCCGGCGCAGGTTCTTCGACGGCGAGCCGCTCGGCAGCGGTGAAGAGGATCGCGACATCGCCTGGCTGACGACGACCGGGCAGGAGATGACCCACGAGGATTGGGGCAGCGACTTCGGGAACTGCGTGAGCGTCTTCCTCAACGGTGAAGCCATTCCCGAACCCGACGCGCGCGGCCGCCGGGTTACCGACGACTCGTTCCTGCTGTGTTTCAACGCTCACGACGACGCCATGGACTTCGTCACACCGCACGACGACTACGCATTGGAGTGGACAGTGGAACTGGACACCGCCGAACCTGTCACCGGCGCCGACGCTCGGGTAGACGCCGGTGAGAAAGTCAGCTTGCCGGGCCGGTCGGTACTCGTGCTGCGTAAGACGCGCTGACGCATGGCGTTTCCAGTTCTCTCCACGTACCGGCTGCAACTTCGTGGTGAAGAAAGCGGCTTCGCGTTCACCTTCGCCGATGCGGAGAAGCTACTGGATTACCTTGCCGACCTCGGCATCTCGCACGTCTACCTCTCCCCTGTGCTGACCGCTGTTCGCGGTTCGACGCACGGCTACGACGTCACCGACCCGACGACGGTGTCAGCCGAACTCGGCGGCGCCGAAGCTCTGGCACGGCTGTCCGCCGCGGCCGGCGAACGCGGGCTGGGCCTGATCATCGACGTCGTGCCGAACCACGTCGGTATCGACAAGCCCGAGCAGAATCCATGGTGGTGGGATGTGTTGCGCAACGGCCGGGGTTCGGCGTACGCAACATATTTCGACATCGACTGGGATCTGGCCGACGGGCGAATTCTGTTGCCCGTTCTGGGATCTGACGACGATGTCGCCGACCTGACCGTCGACGGCGAGCTGTTGCGGCTCGGCGATCTGGCGTTCCCGATCGCGCCCGGCACCGGCGAGGGCACCGGTCCCGAGGTACACGATCGTCAGCACTACCAGCTGATCGGATGGCGGCGCGGAATCTGCGGCTACCGGCGTTTCTTCTCGATCACGTCGCTGGCCGGGCTCCGGCAGGAAGACCGGGCGGTGTTCGACGCCAGTCACGTCGAGGTCAAACGCTGGTTCACCGAGGGTCTGGTGGACGGTGTGCGCATCGATCACCCGGACGGATTGTCCGATCCCGCGGGTTATCTGACGTGGTTGCGCGATCTGGTCGGCCCGCAGGGCTACATCGTCATCGAGAAGATCCTGGGCCTCGAGGAGGCCTTGGAGCCGACGCTGCCGGTGGCAGGCACCACCGGCTACAACGTGCTGCGCGAGGTGGGCGGAGTGTTCGTCGACCCGACCGGGGAGCCCGCTCTCACAGCGCTTTACGAGTCGACCGGCATCGACTATCAAGCCACCCCTTCGCTTCTGCGCGCCCTGAAGGCGAAGGTGGCCACCGACACCCTGGGCAGTGAACTGGCCCGGCTGCGACGCACCGTCGCCGCCACGACCGGCGCAGACCACCCCCAGCTCCCCGACGCGGTGGCCGCGCTGCTCGGCCACATCGACGTCTACCGCTCCGACTATCAGGGACTGGCAGCGCTGCTGCCCACCTCCGTGGCCGAAACCGAGACAGCCGCACCTGATTTGCGCCAGCCGCTGCAGATACTGGCCGCCGCTGTCGCCGCCGGCGGCGAACCCGATACCCGGCTGCAGCAATTGTGCGGCGCGGTCACCGCGAAGTCGGTGGAAGACTGCCTGTTCTACCGGGACGCCCGGCTGGTGTCGCTCAACGAAGTGGGCGGCGAGCCGCAGCGGTTCGGCGTCGGCGCAGCGGAGTTCCATCTCAGCGCCGCCGGCCGCGCCCGGCTCTGGCCGGCGGCGATGACCACGTTGACCACCCACGACACCAAGCGCGGTGAAGACGTGCGCGCCCGCATCGGGGTGCTCTCGCAGGTGCCATCGCTATGGGTGGAGTTCGTCACCCGATGGGAGAACAGCAACCCCTCCCCCGACAATGCGACCGGACTTTTCCTGTGGCAGAACATTTTCGGTGTATGGCCGGTGAACGGCAAAGTCACTGACGAACTGCGGGAACGGTTGCACGCCTACACCGACAAGGCGATCCGCGAAGCGGCGCTGCACACGACGTGGAACGACCCGGACACTGAGTTCGAGGGCGCGGTGCACCGTTGGCTGGACTCCATGCTGGACGGACCGGTGGCCGCGCAGCTCACCGAGCTGGTCGGTCAGCTGCACACGCATGCCGAAAGCGACGCATTGGGTCAGAAGCTGCTGGCTTTGACGGTGCCCGGTGTCCCCGACGTTTACCAGGGCACCGAACTGTGGGACGACAGCCTCGTCGACCCCGACAACCGCCGCGCAGTCGATTATGACGTGCGACGGGCCGAGCTGCAAAGTCTGCGGCACAGCAAGATTCGAGTTGTCGCAGCAGCGCTGCGGCTCCGGCGCAAGCGCCCCGACACGTTCCTGCACGGTGCTTACCACGGGGTGCTCGCCACCGGCGGCGCCGCCGATCACGTCGTCGCCTTCAGCCGCGGCGACGATGTGGTGGTGGCCGTCACCCGCTGGACCGTTCGCCTGCGGGACACCGGGTGGGGTGACACCGCCGTACCGTTGCCCGCCGGATCCTGGGTCGACGTGTTGACCGGCCGGCGGGTCAACGGAACGGCGCCGGCTGCCGACCTGTTCGCCGACCTGCCCGTAGTGCTGTTGGAGCGCGGCGATGACTGAATTCGCGGTCTGGGCGCCCGAGCCCGGGATGGTCCGTCTGGACATCGACGGAACGGCGCACGCGCTGCAGCGTTCGCCGGACGGCTGGTGGCGGGCGAACGTCGAGGCCGCACCGGACGCCCGGTACGGGTTCGTCCTCGACGACGACGCCCAGGTGTTGCCGGATCCGCGGTCGGCGCGCCAGCCCGAGGGGGTGCACGCCCGATCGCAACTGTGGCAGCCGTCGCCGGACGCGTGGACCGATCAGGGTTGGCGGGGTCGCGCATGCGACGGTGCGGTGATCTACGAACTGCACGTCGGAACGTTCACCCCGACCGGCACTTTCGATTCGGCGATCGACAAGCTGGATTATCTGGTCGATCTCGGAGTGGATTTCGTCGAGCTGATGCCGGTGAACGCGTTCTCGGGCACGCACGGCTGGGGGTACGACGGCGTGCTGTGGTATTGCGTACACGAGCCCTACGGCGGCCCCGACGGGCTGGTGCGGTTGGTCGACGCGTGCCACCGCCGCGGCCTGGGTGTGCTGATCGACGCGGTGTTCAATCACTTTGGGCCGTCGGGCAATTACCTGCCCCGGTACGGCCCGTACCTGTCGTCGGGCAGCAACCCGTGGGGTGAGGGCATCAACATCGCCGACGCCGGCTCGGACGCGGTGCGCCGCTACATCCTCGACTGCGCGTTGCGCTGGATGCGCGACTTTCACGCCGACGGCCTGCGGTTGGACGCGGTGCATGCCTTGGTGGACACCACGGCGATCCACCTCTTGGAGGAGTTGGCCGCAGAGACCGATGCGCTGGCCGAACAGCTGGGCCGGCCGCTGTCGCTGGTTGCCGAGAGCGACCTCAATGATCCGCGGCTGATCACCCCGCGCGGCGCAGGCCGGGCCGTCCGCGGATACGGGCTGACCGCCCAGTGGGACGACGATATCCACCACGCCATCCACACCGCGGTTTCCGGTGAACGCCAGGGCTACTACGCCGATTTCGGGTCGCTGGCAACGCTGGCGAAGACATTGAGCGGCGGTTATTTTCACGCTGCCACGTACTCGTCGTTCCGCGGCCGCCGGCACGGCCGACCGCTGGACACCGAGAACATCCCGGCGACCCGGCTACTGGCCTACACCACCACCCACGACCAGGTCGGCAACCGCGCGGTCGGGGACCGCCCGTCGCAAAACCTGACTTTCGGCCAGCAAGCGATCAAGGCTGCGCTGGTGCTGTTGTCGCCATACACCGCAATGCTTTTCATGGGTGAGGAGTGGGGCGCGTCCACCCCGTTCCAGTTCTTCAGCTCACATCCCGAGCCCGAACTGGCCAAAGCGACCGCCGAAGGCCGCAAGGCGGAGTTCGCCGAACACGGCTGGGACGCCGACGAGATCCCCGACCCGCAGGACCCCGAGACGTTTCTGCGCTCCAAGCTCAACTGGGACGAAGTGCAAGCCGGCGAGCACGCCGACCTGCTCGAGTTCTACCGGGCGTTGATCGCGTTGCGACGCAACGAGTCTGACCTCGCCGACCCGTGGCTGGACCACATGGGTGTGGACTATGACGAAGAGCAACGCTGGTTTCTGCTCCGGCGTGGCCGCTTCATCGCCGCATTCAACCTGGGCGAGCAGACGGTGACCGTGCCGGTGCGCGGTGAGGTGGTGCTGGCGTGGGGCTCGCCCAACTTGGGCGACTCGACCGAGCTGCCGGGGCATTCGTTCGCGCTGCTGACGACCGATTAACCGCCCAACGTCGAGTTGTCGCGTTATTTCGGCGTTTCAGACACGAGAGGTCGACGTTCGACCGCCGGCGGCGTATAGAGACAGCATGACCATTGGAGCTGGCTACCCCCAGGCGGCCGCCGACAGAGGCAGGGTCGAGCCCGCCCCGCGCCGGGTACGTGGCTACCTGGCCCAGGAGTTGGTCTTCGATACCACGGCGGCCCGCTACGTGTGGGAAGTGCCGTACTACCCGCAGTACTACATCCCGCTGGCCGACGTCCGCGCCGAGTTCCTGCGCGACGAAGACCATCCCCAGCAAGTGCAGTTCGGGCCGTCGCGGCTGCATTCCCTGATCGGCGCCGGGCAGACCCATCAGGCGGCGGCGCGGGTCTTCGATGCCGACAGCGACGGCCCGGTGGCCGGAACGGTGCGATTCGAGTGGGATCTGCTGCGATGGTTCGAGGAAGACGAGCCGATCTACGGTCACCCCCGCAACCCGTATTCGCGGGTCGATGTGCTGCGGTCGCACCGGCACGTCCGCGTCGAGCTCGACGGTGTGCCGCTGGCGGATACCCAGTCACCGGTCATGCTGTTCGAAACCGGTTTGCCGACAAGGTATTACATCGACCCGACCGATATCGTTTTCGAGCACCTGGAACCCAGCACCACCCAGACACTGTGCCCGTACAAGGGAGTGACGTCGGCGTACTGGTCGGTGCGGATCGGGGAAACGCTGCACAGCGACCTCGCGTGGACATACCACTATCCGCTACCGGCTGTCGCGCCGATCGCCGGCCTGGTGGCGTTCTACAACGAGAAGATCGACATCGTCGTCGACGGCGCCGCCGTGCCGCGGCCGCACACCCACTTCAGCCCTTGACGCCGCGAGCGTGCGTGTCTGTACGCCGACACACCGCGACGGCTGTACCACTGCACACGCTTGCGCGGAATCACAGCAGGTAGCGGTAGGACGGGGAACCCGGCTCGATCGGCTCGACCTGGATGTCGGTGGACCGCATCCGCGCCAGCAGACCGTCCAGGTCGGCGGCCGAGCCCAGCTCAATTCCCACCAGCGCCTCACCGAACTCCCGGTTGTTGCGCTTGACGTATTCGAACAGCGTGATGTCGTCGTTGGGCCCCAGCACCTCGTCGAGGAACCGGCGCAGCGCGCCGGGCTCCTGCGGAAAATCCACCAGGAAGTAGTGCTTCAGGCCGAGATGGACCAGGGAACGCTCGAGCACCTCCCCGTAGCGGGACACGTCGTTGTTGCCGCCGGAAATGAGGCACACCACCACAGAACCCGGCGCCACGTCGGCTTCCAGCACCGCGGCGACCGACAGCGCGCCGGCGGGCTCGGCAATGATGCCTTCGTTCTGGTAGAGGTCGATCATCGCGGTGCACACCGCACCCTCGTCGACCGTGGTGATTGACACCATGTCACCGGCGGCGGCCAGCGCCGCGTAGGTCAGCGTCCCGGCCCGGTTCACCGCCGCGCCGTCGACGAACTGGTCGACGTGGTCCAGGGTCACCGGTTGGCCGGCGGCCAGCGCGGCCATCATCGCCGCGGCACCGGCCGGTTCGACACCCAGCACCGATGTGTTGGCGGTGCGTTCGGCCAGGTAGGTGGTGATGCCCGCGATGCAGCCGCCGCCGCCGACCGGTACTACCACCAGGTCGGGTTCGCCGACGCTCTCGTCGAGCTGGTCGAGTATCTCGACCGCGACGGTGCCTTGACCGGCCATCGTGCGCAGATCGTCGTAGGGGGGCACCAGTGTGGCGCCGGTCTGCCCGACGTCTTCGAGCGCAGCCGCCGCTGCCATGTCGTAAGTCGACCCAACCACGATCAGCTCCACGAACTCGCCGCCGTGGTAGCGGATGCGGTCCCGTTTCTGGCGCGGCGTCTTGGCCGGCACGTACACCCTGCCCCGAATCCCCAGTGACCGGCAGGCATAGGCGAAGCCCTGCGCGTGGTTACCCGCCGATGAGCACACCACGCCGGCGGCGATTTCCTCCTCGGTGAGTTGCACCAGCAGGTTGTAGGCACCGCGCAGCTTGTAAGACCGCACCGACTGCAGGTCCTCGCGCTTGAGGTAGACCGTGGCGCCGGTCGCCGCCGACAGCCGATCGCTGCGCTGCAGCGGTGTCGGCGCCACGACCGGCGCGATGCGCTTGGCCGCGCCGTCGATGTCGGCCGCAGACAGCGGCCCGACGCTGGGCGTCGGGCTTCGGCTCAAGTCAGCGGACACCGCTCAATGGTGACACGCCGGGCCGCGTGCCATCAGCCCCGGCGATCGCAAGGGCGGCGGAGCCGGGCGCAGCGGGTCGCCGCCATGATCCCCAGCGGCGATCGCAAGGGCGGCGGAGCCGGGCGCAGCGGGTCGCCGCCATCAGCCCCGCGGCTCAGCTCGCCGGAGTCAGCACGAACACCGGGATCTGCCGATCGGTCTTTTTCTGGTAGTCCGCGTAATCCGGCCAGGCTTGCACCGCACGCTCCCACCAGACGGCCTTCTCGTCCCCGAATACCTCGCGGGCGTCGTAGTCGCGAGTGACGCTGCCGTCCTGCAATTCCACCCGGGGATTCTTGGCGATGTTGTAGTACCACACCGGGTTTTTCGGTGCTCCGCCCAGCGACGCGACGACCGCGTACTGGCCGTCGTGCTCGATCCGCATGAGCGGCGTCTTGCGCAGCTTGCCTGTCTTGGCCCCGACCGTCGTCAGCAGGATGATCGGTTTGCCCTTCATGTCGGCGGCTTCAGCACCACCGGTTTCGGCATATTTGTCGGCTTGTTCGCGGGACCAATCCCATGGACTCGGGGCGTATTCTCCGGACAGCGGCATGTCGCCACCTTAACGCGGTGCCCGCGTGATTCGCCGCCTGCGGTTCAGCGGACAGCCAAGAACAAGCCGTTAATCTGGTGGCTCTTCGCGCGGTCCGCCGAAGACGGTGTTTTCCCGCTCGCTGGGCCTGCCCGGCACGCCTTCGGCTTCACGTTCTTCGGCGACCTTGTCGCCGAGCTCATCGACGATGTTCTCCAGCTTCTTGGAACGACCCAGCGGGTCGTCGTCCGGTTGCGTCATATCGTCCTAGGATCCGGCCGGCACGTCACCGCGCCAAGCGCCGCTCTCTTGCCCGCGCGACTCGATGAATTTCTTGAATCGCTTCAGGTCTGCTTTCACCCGGTGATCGTCGACGCCCAGCAGCGCGCCGGCCTTCTCGACCACACCTTCTGGGTGCCAGTCGATCTGCGCAGTCACTCGAGTGCTCTCATCGTTCAGCCGGTGGAAAGTGATGACACCGGCGTGCGTGGTGCCGTCGGTGCTCTTCCAGGCGACCCGCTCCTCGGGGTGCTGCTCGGTGATCTCGGTGTCGAACTCCCGCTCGGCCCCGCCGACCTTGGTGACCCAGTGGCTGTGCCGCTCATCGGTCTGGGTGATCCGCTCGACGCCGTTCATGAATTCCGGGAATGACTCGAACTGGGTCCACTGGTTGTATACCACCGAGATCGGCACCTCGACGTCAACCGACTCCGTCACCGATGTCATGACTACCTCCTGATACTTAGATTCCGAACGTGCCGCCCCTTGCACGACTTATCCGGCACCCCGGCTCCAGCAGTTCTGACAGATCAACGAGATTCCGTCTAACTGGTGATGCGCCGTGCTGGCGAATGATGCTCGCCCTTGCTAGAAACACCGGTCTGAGTGCGATACCCCGAGGACTTCAACGGCAAACGGCACAGCCACCACTTGGCTTACGCCCGTTGAGCGGCCGCAGCGGCAAGGGGTTCGTGAACGTCGGGTCCCGGTTCGTAGGCATACAGTTCCTCGATCTCGGCGGCGTACTTCGCGGCGACCGGTCGCCGCTTGAGCTTCATTGTCAGCGTCATCTCGTCGCCGCCGGGTTCCCACAGCGCAGGCAGGACGCGGAAGCGTTTGATCTGCTCGACCCGGGACAATCTGGTGTTGCCTGCGGCCACACCAGCCGCGATCTGTGCGATCACTCCCGGGTCCGACGCCAGCGCGGCCGGTGAGGCGTCGGCAAGTCCGCGTTGCGCGGCATAGGGGGTCACCGAATCGGCGTCGAAGACCATCAAGGCGGTGTTGTACGGTCTCCCGTCACCGATCGTGACCATCGCACCGATCATCGGACACGCCGCCAAGATCGCGCGCTCGATGTTGGCCGGCGACATGTTCTTGCCCGCCGCGTTGATGATCAATTCCTTTTTGCGGTCGATCACCCGCAGATAGCCCTCGGGATCCACGTCCAGGATGTCGCCGGTATGCAGCCAACCGTCGGGATCGATGGCTTGGGCGGTCTTTTCGGGTTCTTTGCGGTAGCCCCGCATGACCAGTGGCCCGCGCACCAAATACTCACCGTCTGCAGCGACCGTGCCTTCCAGCCCGGGCAGCAGCCTGCCCACGGTGCCGAGCCGGGCGTCCCGCGGATGACTGACGCTGGCCACGCAACTCAATTCGGACATCCCCCACACTTCGGAGATGGGAATTCCGATGCCGGCGTAGAACCCGAGAGTCTCCCTGGGAATCGGTGCCGCACCCGACACCGCCCACCTCAGCTGATCCAGTCCCAGCTTTGCCCGCAGCTTCGAGAGCACCAGTTCGTCGGCTGTTGCCCATTCCGCAACCACGTCGTCGGGCACCGATTCGCCGGCCATTAGCGCGTCGGCGCGCTTGGCAGCGACCCCCAGCGCCCACTGCAGAGCTTGACGGCGTTGCCCGTCGGGTTCGTTAGCTGCTGCGAATTCGATTGCAGCCTTGAGCTTTTCCCACACCCGCGGAACAGCGCCCCAGGTGGTCGGCCGCACGTCGGGCAGCGCCGCCGCAATCGCACGCGCGTCCGAGATCACGGTGATCTGGACGCCGAACAGCTCTTGGTTGTACAACGCTCCTGCGCGGTCGGCGATGTGGGCCGACGGCAGGAAGGACGTGACGCGGTCACCGAACCGCACCCCCAGCACGGCATCGACCGCATAGCCCTCGAAAAGCAGGTTGGTGTGGGTCATCTCCACACCTTTCGGGTTGCCGGTGGTGCCGGACGTATAGATGAGGGTGATCACGTCGTCGGGGCGCACTGCGCGCCAGGTGGAATCGAAATCGAAGTATTTCGGCGCCGCGGCGTAGAGGTCGTCGAGTGTCAGGGTCCCGGGCACCTGCCCGTCGATGCAGATGATGTGCTCGACGGCCGCGCCGCTGGCCTTAATCCGGTCCACGTACTGCGCTTCGCAGATCACCACCTTGGGGCCGGCGTTGCTGAAGATGTAGCCCAACTGCTCGGCGGGCAGGGTGTTGTAGACCGAGAACGAGCAAGCGCCGAGGTGTTGCGCTCCGACGTCAAGCGGGTAGAACTCGATCCGGTTGGCCATCATCAGCGAGACGGTGTCGCCGCGTCCGATGTCGAGCCCCGCCAAACCCGCCGCCACCGCACGGACCTGCGCCGCGTACGCCCGCCACGTCAAAGTTTGGCTGTCCCCCGGGGTGCGCACCGCGACCGCGTCCGGATCGACGGCCGCGGTGCGCTGGAATGCTTCGCACAGGGTGGCCGGACGTTCAGTTGGCGTCATCGCCGTTCTCCTTTGTGCCCGCTAGCCGCCCAGGCAACCCGGGCCCAGCAACGCCTTGAGGTCACCCATCAGCGCCGGCGACGGCGTGACCCGCAGCGCGGCGTCGAGCTCGAGCGTGGTCACGCGCTCTCCGCTGATCAGCCGCAGGTGCACGTGGGCGGTGCCGGGATGACGGGCCAGGACCTGTTTGAGCGCGCTGACTTTGTCACTGGTGCACTGCCGGGTGGGCAGACTGACGGCCAGCGGCCGGTCTGGCTGCGCGTTGGAGAAGTCCGGCACCACCAGCTCGTTGGCGATCAGGCAGATGCGGTCATCGGAGGCTTTGACCCTGCCGTTGACCAGCACTACCGCGTCGTCCAAGATGTCGGCGCCATACGCCGAATAGGCGTGCGGGAAGAACATCACTTCGATACCACCGGTGAGGTCTTCCAATTGCGCCGAGGCCCAGGGCATTCCGTTCTTGTTGACCCGCCGGTTGACCGAGGCCAGGATGCCGCCCACCCGTACCGCGCTGTCGTTGGACACGTCGCCGTCGAGGATCGCCGGGATGGCGGTGTCGGTTTGGGCCGACAACAGGTGCGCCACCCCGTTGAGCGGGTGCCCGGACACGTACAAGCCGAGCATTTCGCGCTCCAAGGCCAGTTTGTGCTTGTCGTCCCATTCCTCGTCGGGAACCTTGATGGTGAATACCGCGCCGACACTGGCGTCTTCCCCGCCGAAGAGGTCGAACTGACCCATCGCCTCGGCCTTCTTGGTGCCCAGCACCGAGTCGACGGCGTCGGTGTGCACCAGGAACAGTCCCTTGCGTGGGTGGCTCAGAGAGTCGAATGCGCCGGCCTTGATCAGCGATTCGGTGACCTTCTTGTTGCAGGCCGCGATGTCGACTTTGTTGAGATAGTCGGAGAAGTCGGTGAACTTGCCTTTCTCGGTGCGGGTGCTGAGCAGCGAGGCAACGACATTGGCGCCGACGTTGCGCACTCCCCCGAGTCCGTAACGGATGTCGGTGCCCACCGAGGCGAAGTGCAGCGCCGACTCGTTGACGTCGGGCGGCAATACGGTGATGCCGAGTTTGCGGCAGTCGGCCAGGTAGACCGCGGCTTTGTCCTTATCGTCGCCGACGGAGGTAAGTAGACCGGCCATGTATTCGGCTGGATAGTTGGCCTTGAGGTAGGCCGTCCAATAGGACACCAGACCGTAGCCGGCAGCGTGCGACTTGTTGAATGCGTAGTCGGCGAACGGCAGGATGGTGTCCCACAGTGCTTTGATGGCTTTGGCCGAGAAGCCGTTGGCTTGCATGCCTTGCGAGAAGCCTTCAAACTCCTTTTCCAGCACTTCGCGCTTCTTTTTGCCCATCGCCTTGCGCAGAATGTCGGCTCGGGCCAGTGAGTAGCTGGCCACCTTCTGCGCGATGCGCATGATCTGCTCTTGGTAGACGATCAAGCCGTAGGTCTCGGCGAGGATCTCGCGCAGCGGTTCCTCGAGCTCTGGATGGATCGGTTTGATCGCCTGCCGGTTGTTTTTGCGGTCGGCGTAGTCGTTGTGGGCGTTCATGCCCATCGGGCCGGGCCGGTACAGCGCAAGAACCGCGACGATGTCTTCGAAACCGGTGGGCTGCATGCGGCGCAGCAGGTCGCGCATCGGGCCGCCGTCGAGCTGGAAAACACCCAGCGTCTCGCCGCGGCCCAGCAACTCGAAGGTGGCCGGGTCATTCAGCGGCACGGACTCCAGGTCGAGGTCGATGCCCCGGTTGGCTTTGATGTTGTCGATCGCGTCGCCGATGATGGTCAGGTTGCGCAGGCCGAGGAAGTCCATCTTCAGCAGGCCGATCGCCTCACACGACGGGTAGTCCCAGCCGGTGATGATGGCGCCGTCCTGCGGGCGCTTCCACAGCGGGATCACGTCGGTCAGCGGCTCGCTGCTCATGATCACCGCGCAGGCGTGCACGCCCGCGTTGCGGATCAGACCCTCCAGGCCGCGCGCGGTCTGATAGATGGTGCGCACGTCGGGGTCGGTGTCGATCAGGCCGCGGACCTCGGCGGCTTCTTTGTAACGGTCATGGGCCGGGTCGGTGATCCCGGACAGCGGAATGTCTTTGGCCATGATCGCCGGCGGCAGCGCCTTGGTGATCCGGTCGGCGATCGCGAAGCCCGGCTGCCCGTAGTGGATCCGCGCCGAATCTTTCAGTGCGGCTTTGGTTTTGATGGTGCCGAAGGTGATCACCTGCGCGACCCGGTCGTGGCCCCACTTGTCGGCGGCGTACCGGACCATCTCACCGCGGCGGCGGTCGTCGAAGTCGATGTCGATGTCCGGCATCGAGGTGCGTTCGGGGTTGAGGAACCGCTCGAACAGCAGACCGTGTGGGATGGGGTCGATGTCGGTGATGCCCAGCGCGTAGGCGACCAGCGAGCCGGCCGCCGATCCGCGACCGGGCCCCACCCGGATGGCAACGGAGCGCGCGTAGTTGATCAAATCGGCGACGATCAGGAAGTACGACGGAAAGCCCTTGTCGCAGATGACTTGAATCTCGTAGCCGGCCCGCTGCCCGTACCCGTCGGGCAGCCGGTCCGGGAACCGGCGGCGCAGACCGGCGTCGACTTCGTGCCGCAGCCACGACGCTGGGTCGTGGCCCTCAGGCACCGGGAAGACCGGCATTCGGTCGCGGGGCGCCCACACGTCGGTATACGAGCTGACTCGCTCGGCGATCAGCAGAGTGGAATCACAGGCCCCGGCCACCTCGCCGTCCCAGATCTCCCGCATCTCGGCGGCAGACTTCAGGTAGTAGCCGTCGCCGTCGAACCGGAACCGATTCGGATCCGACAGGGTCTTGCCGGTTTGCACACACAGCAGCGCCTCGTGGTTATGCGCGGCGTCGCGGGTGACGTAGTGGCAGTCATTGGTAGCCAGCGGCGGGATGTTCAGCGTGCGGCCGACCTCTAGCAGGCCGTCGCGGACCCGGCGTTCGATGGACAGCCCGTGGTCCATCAACTCCAGGAAGTAGCTGTCCGCCCCGAAGATGTCCCGCCACTTGGCCGCCGATTCCAGCGCCTCGCGGCGCTGACCGAGACGAAGCCGGGTCTGCACCTCACCGGACGGACAGCCGGTGGTGGCGATGATGCCGTTGGCGTGCTCGGCGATCAACTCAGCGTCCATCCGGGACCACTTGCCCAGCTGACCTTCGAAAGAGGCCAGCGACGACAGCTTGAACAGGTTACGCAGCCCGGTGGCGTTCTCGGCGACCATGGTCAGGTGGGTGTAGGACCCGCTGCCGGACACGTCGTCACTCTTCTGCGCCGGGTCGCCCCACAGGATGCGGCGGGTGTCAAAACGGGTACCGGGAGCGACATAAGCCTCGACGCCAATAATCGGCTTGATCCCGACCGCAGTGGCGGCGTTGTAGAACTCGCTGGCGCCGAACATGTTTCCGTGGTCGGTCATCCCGATCGCGGGCATCTCCAGCCGCTGCGCCTCGGCCAGCATGGGCGTGATCTTCGCGGCGCCGTCCAGCATCGAATACTCGGTGTGGTTGTGCAGGTGCACGAAGGACCGCGAAGAAGGACTGCTCATAGGGAGGCCAGTCTATGACCGGGCACCGACCAGTTTCGGCGTGTCGGGTGAGTGTGTCTCAGCCTCAATTGCCCTACTCCTCCTCGCGCCATTCTGGCCCGCATCGTCGTAGGGCGAGCCTCAATTGCCCCACTCCTCCTCGCGCCATTCTGGCCCGCATCGTCGTAGGGCTGATATGGAGGGTGTTTTGTCAAGCGGGCAGGGTGAAGCGGTGGCCTCAGCCGTCGCTGGGGCCACCGCTTCGTTGACCAGGTGAAGTGCGGCGTGGGTGTCGAGCGTGTCGTTGTCGACGCGGGTCAGTCTGATATGCGCGGGTTGGTCACCGCAGGACGGTACTTTCGAGTCGGAGTGTGACCGCTTGTCTAGAGTCGAGTGTGATCACCTTGCGGTGCAACGTGATTGCTCATAGCCCTAACGCGGATTCCCCCAAGTCGCCGGCCGACACCATCGCGTAGTTCTTCATCTGGACGTCGGGGGCCGGTTAGTCGTCGAGCACCGCTAGTGACCAGCACCAGCCGGCCAGTTCCCGCGCGATCGCGGCGTTGGCGACCACGGGTCGTTTCTTACGGTCATCGAAACGTTCCCAGCGGGTGTGTAGGCGCCTGTTGGCGTTGTTACCGCGTGCGCGGGCAGCCGGTGTGGCGGCGTCCCAGCGGCGCCGCAGCGCGGCCACCGGGCGGTACGGTTTGCGGTGATGCCAGGCCGCCTCAACCAGCAACCGGCGGGCATGCCCATTCCCGGTCTTGGTCAACCCGCCCTGGACCCGTATCGCCCCAGAAGAGCACTCGGTGGGCACCAGCCCTAGGTAGGCGCCGAGCGTCCGGCCGGTGAATCGCTGCCAGTCGCCGATCTCGACGGCCAGCGCGAACCCGGTCAACGTCGACACTCCGCGTAGACAGCCCAATCGGGTCACCACCGCGGTGAACTCCGAATCAGCGGCCATCGTGGTGATTGCGGCGTCGAGGCGATCGCGGCGATCCTGGGTGACCAGCATCGCGTCGAAGGCCTCCTGGTAAGCCAGCTTCAGTCCGACCGCAGCGAAGCGTTGCTGACGCAGCCAGCGCTCGTGAGCCCCTGTCCAGGCCTTCCCGCCGGAGTAGACGATGCCCTGGCGTAACAACAACTTCGACAATCGGTGCCGGGTCCGCATCAGATCGCTGCGGCAGTCCTCGCGCGCACGAACCAGATCCCGGGCCGCCTCCTGCGTCACGGTCGGGATTGTGACCGCAACGATCTGACCCAAGTGCAGCAACCGGGCCAACAACGCCGCGTCACGGGCATCGGTTTTAACCCGATCACCCGATGGACGAATCAACTTCGACGGGGCGGCCACCACGCAGTCGATCCCCGCTGTGGCCAACGATCGGCTCAGACCAAACCCGGTCAGACCAGCCTCATAGGTCACCGCGACTGGCTGCGGCAACCCGCCGATCCATTCCAGGATCTCTCGATGATTCGGTGTCAGCCGACGCTCGAACACCTCACCGGTTTCCCGGTCCAAACCACACGCCACCACCGATCGCGCGTGCACATCCAAACCAACACTCGTACGCTGAAACTCCACTGGGGCCTCCCACATCTGTGGCTCTACCGGCCAGGACCAACTTCCTGACGGCAACCCACGTTCACATGTGAGCGAGGCCCCAGCCCCCCATACGGTCTAGCGGCGCAGTTCCCGGACCATCCGCAGGGCGGGTAGCAGCACGCTGCGCGGTACGAACCGACCGCCCACGCTGGCGACTTTGGGCACCAACCCGGGCACGACGCTGCGCTTACCATCGACCATCCCCGTGATTGCGGCTGCAGCGACGTCGCTAGGCGAGACTTGCGCCAGAGGGATGTTGACGTGTTCGGCGTCGGCGATCTCGGCCCACTCGGTCGGCACTGGTCCCGGACACAAGACGGTGCACGAGACTCCTGTGCCGTGCAGCCCCTCATGCACTGCTTCGGAGAAGGTCTGAACGAAAGCTTTGGTGGCCGAGTAGACCGCCATGCCGGGCAACGGCTGGAACGCCGCGATCGAGGCGATATTGAGCACTGCTCCGGCGCCGCGCTCGACCATGCCGGGCAGCGCGGCATGAGTGAGTTCCATCAACGTCAGCGCGTTGAGCGTGACTTGTTGGGTCTCGCGCTCAATCGGCAACGTGTGGAACGGTCCGCTGGTACCGAAGCCGGCGCTGTTGCACAAGCCGGCGATCGATTCCTTCTGCAGCCGCTCGGCCAGTTGCCGGCGGGCGTCGGTGTCACCGAGGTCGAGCGGCAGCACCTCGATGGCCACCGAGAATTCGTCACGCAAGCCGTCGGCGAGTTCCTCCAGGCGGTCGCGACGGCGCGCCACGAGCAGTAGCGGGTAGCCGCGGCGGGCCAGCCCGCGCGCCAGTTCAGTGCCGATACCCGAGGACGCCCCGGTGATGACGACGGTTGCCTGGTTATTAGGTTTGGGCAAACTCATTGGCGCCGCTCCTCCTCATCGCTACCCTCTGCATCGTCGCCGGCGCACTCATTGGCGCCGCTCCTCCTCATCGCTACCCTCTGCATCGTCGCCGGCGCACTCACGCCCGGTCTACCAGTGAATTCCGCGGGTGAGCCGCACGAAGGCTTCACTTCGCTTGTCGAATTTCGAATCGTCCTTGGTTTTCTCGCCTTTGTCGCCCTTGTCACCCTTATCGCCCTCCCCGCCCCGGGCTGCGTCGGAGTCGTCGAACATGCTGAACGCGCGGTTGCGGACCTGATCCATCACCAACGGATTCAAGGCGTCGGCGACCGCGGCGAACTGCCCGAATGGTGAGCTGACCCGCCGCGGCCGGTGCACGATCGCGTCGGCGACCACGCCGGCGGCCTGCTCGGGTGTCAGCGTCGGGAACCGGTCATACATCGTGGTGGGGCTGATCATCGGCGTCTTCACCAGCGCCATGTGCACAGTGGTGAACCGGACGCCGTCCTGGACCGTTTCCGCTTGCAGCGCGTCACACAGCGTGTCCAGCGCGGCTTTGCTGGCGATGTACGCGCCGAAACGGGGCGCGCGGGTCTGCACGCCGGCCGACGAGACGTTGATGATGTGGCCGAAGCCGCGTTCCCGCATGCCGGGGACGAACTTGAGGATGAGTTGTACCGCACCGAAGTAGTTGAGCTGCATCGTGCGCTGGTAGTCGTGGATCCGGTCATAGGACAGTTTCAGCGAACGCCGAATCGACTTGCCGGCGTTGTTGATCAGGATGTCGACCCCGCCGAGGTCGGAGAGCACCTGATCGGCCATCTTCGCGATGGCGTCCATGTCCGACAGGTCGCACGTATAGATGTGTGCGGTTCCGCCGTCACCGCGAATCTCGTCAGCCACCTTCTCCAGCTTTTCCCGCGTGCGGGCGACCAGCACCACCTCACCGCCCGCCTCGGCGATCTTCTTGGCGACCGCTTCACCGATGCCCGACGAGCCGCCGGTGATGACGACGGTTTTCCCCTCGACGGCCTCAGAAAGCGTGTGACCCTGCACCGCCTCCAGCAGGTTCCGCCAATAGAACGGCCGGTACCGGCCGGCCGAGTTGGGTGTGTTGATGATGCTGGACACCGCCGCGATCGGCTTCTCCACCAAGCTTGTCAGGTCACCGAGATTCATGAGAGCCAACCTAGACGACGGCTCACGCCCGGCAGGCCGTGTTGGTGAATCGGCGGCAATCGCCTTTTTACGGCAGGTAATGCCGCGGTGATGGCTGCCTAACGGATGAGCAATCCGGCGGTGGTCGGCTGGGGGCATGGGAATGCTCTCGCCGTTTCGCAAACGTCAACCGGTCATCACCACCCCCGGCAGCATCTACGACCAGATCGGCGGTCATGAGGCGATAGAAGTCGTCGTCGAGGATTTTTACGCCCGGGTGCTCGCGGACGCGCACCTGGCGCCGTTTTTCGCCGGCACGAACATGAATCGCCTCAAAGGCAAGCAGGCCGAGTTCTTCGCGGCCGCGCTGGGCGGGCCCGAGGACTACACCGGTGCGCCGATGAAGCATGTTCACCAGGGGCGCGGCATCACCATGCACCACTTCAACCTGGTGGCCGGATACCTGACCGACGCGCTGCTCGCCGCCGGGGTTCCGACCGCGACGGTCGCCGAGATCATCGGCGTCGTCGCGCCGCTGGCCCCTGAGATCGCCTCGGACGCCGCGACCGCAGGGATCTGAGTCGCGCTTTGGACCAGCGCCCAGCGGGCACAGGTGCGCACTCCCGGCCAGAATCCGCCCACCACATGCCCGCCTGGCCGCCGCGTCAGCCCTCGGCGCGCAGCACATCCAGCGCGTGTTGCAAATCGGGCGGATACGGACTGACGATCTCCATTTGCCGCCCGTCGGCCGGATGTGTGAACGCCAACGCCCGTGCGTGCAGCCATTGCCGTTGCAGCCCGAGTTTTTCGGCGAGCTTGGGGTTGGCACCGTAGGTCAGGTCCCCGCAGCACGGGTGATGCAGCGCGGCGAAGTGCACCCGGATCTGGTGGGTGCGGCCGGTTTCCAGATGCACGTCGACCAGGCTGGCAGCGACGAACGCCTCCAGGGTGTCGTAGTGGGTGATGCTGTGCCGGCCGTTGGCGGTGACGGCGAACTTCCAGTCATGGCCGTGATGGCGGCCGATCGGCGCGTCGATGGTGCCGCTGGACGGGTCCGGGTGGCCTTGCACCAGTGCGTGGTAGCGCTTGTCGACGGTGCGCTGTTTGAACGCCCGCTTGAGCAGCGTGTAGGCCCGTTCCGAGATCGCCACCACCATCACCCCGGAGGTGCCGGCATCCAGACGGTGCACGATGCCCTGACGCTCGTGCACCCCCGAGGTGGTGATCCGGTACCCGGCGGCCGCCAGGCCGCCCAGCACGGTCGGGCCGGTCCAGCCCACCGAGGCGTGCGCGGCGACGCCCGCGGGTTTGTCGACGGCGACGATGTCGTCGTCGGAGTACAGGATCGTCATGCCCTCGACGTCGACCGGTGTGTTCTCCGGCGGTTTCGGCGGTTCCGGTATCCGCACCTGCAACCAGGCGCCCGACGTCAGCCGATCAGACTTCCCGGCCTGTACACCGTCGAGTTCGACGCCGCCGTCTTCAGTCAGCGCCGCCGCGGCGGTGCGGGACAGCCCGAGCAGCCGGGCCACCCCGGCGTCCACGCGCATGCCGGCCAGCCCCTCGGGGACGGGCATCGAGCGAGTCATTGGTGCGGTCAACGCTGGCCGGCCTTGCGCCGACCCACGGTGTCGAAGTCGAAGCCGAACACCGACAAAGTGACCAGCAGGATGGCGCCGCCCACCACCGACGGATCCGCCACGTTGAAGACCGGCCACCAGCCGACCGACAGGAAGTCCACCACATGTCCCCGCAGCGGGCCCGGTGACCGGAAGAACCGGTCGACCAGGTTTCCCGTCGCGCCGCCCAGAATCATGCCCAGCCCGATGGCCCAGCCCGGCGACACCAGTCGTCGTCCCATCCAGAAGATGCCGAACACCACGCCGGTGGCCACCACCGTCAGCATCCAGGTGTAGCCCGTCGCCATCGAGAACGCCGCCCCGGAGTTGCGCACCAAGTTCCAGGTCACGGCGTCACCGATGATCGACACCGGCTGCCCGGGCGTCAGCAATTCGACGGCGAGCACCTTGGTGACGACATCGAGGGCCAGTACGACCGCCGCGACCGAGAGCAGCAGACGCAGCTGCCGCGGAGGGGCAGTGGCCGCGACGGCGTCCGTGTCGGCACCGGCCGTCCCCGGCTCAGCCGGCCCGGTGGGATCCTCAGTCACTCACCTATCATCCCTTGCCACTCCGAGACGTGCGTCTAGCATCCCCAGACATGGGCCGCCCGACCGTCATCACCACCGGCGGGACCATCGCCACCAGCGCGGACTCTGCCGGCGTGCTGCGCCCGACCTACAGCGGTGCCGCATTGACCGCCGGCCTGAACGTCGACGTGGTGGACCTGATGACGCTGGACAGCTCCGAACTGACGCCGGCCGACTGGGACCGCATCGGTGCCGCGGTGCGTTCCGCCGCGCGTGCCGGCGCCGCTGGCGTCGTCGTCACCCATGGCACCGACACCCTGGAGGAGACGGCGCTGTGGCTGGAACTCAGCTATGACGGCACCGCCCCGGTAGTGCTCACCGGCGCCATGCGCAGCGCCGATGCTCCGGACGCCGACGGCCCGGCCAACCTGCGCGACGCGCTGACGATCGCGACGACGCCCGCCTTTCACGACACCGGTGTGCTGGTGTGCCTGGGCGGGCGGGTGTGGCAGCCGCTCGGTCTGCACAAGGTGGGCGGCGCCGACGGCTTCGCCGGTGAAGTGCTGGGCACCATCGACGGCGGTATCACGCGGGCCAAAACCCGTCCCCAAATCGGCGGCGTGCGCGCGGCGGCCGCTCCGCGGGTCGACATCGTCGCGGCTTACCCGGGCGGGGACGCGGTTGCGCTGGACGCCTGTGTGGCCGCCGGCGCCCGCGGCGTCGTGCTGGAAGCGCTGGGCTCGGGCAACGCTCCCACGGCGCTGGTCGCCGGGGTCCGGCAGCACTGCCGAAACGGCGTGACGGTCGCGGTGAGCACCCGAGTGCCCTACGGGCGGGTGCGGCCCGGATACGGCCCGGGCCGTGACCTCGCCGAGGCGGGCGCACTGATGGTTCCGCGCTTGCGGCCGAGCCAGACTCGCGTACTGCTAATGGCGGCAATGGCCGCTCAGCTACCCGTGGCTGACGTTCTCGCTCGCTGGGCTTGAGCCGGCCGCCGGTGCGGCGTCTCGCAGCGCCGCGACGTAGTCCGGCCAGTCCAGGCTGTCCAACGGATTGGCGTGCACGAGCTCGCCGGTGTCGGCGGGGAAGGTGCGCGCCGAACCGGGGCCCGAGGCGCGCGTCTCGAACCGCACGGTGACCACGCCGTGGCCGGCCCCTTGCACCCAACCGTGTCCGAGCTCGCGGTGCGTCAGATCGTCGCCCACCCGCCACGGCGACGGTTGGGCACCCGCGGTGAACATCGCCGCAGTCGCTGTCTCGACGGAGTGCTGCGCCGCAGGCTCCGGCTCGCAGACTTCCAAGCCGGGAAACAGCGACTCCTGGCGCACATCGGTCAAACCGGAAAAGCCCACGCCGAGAAGACGGATCGGACCGACCTCCTGCGGATCGAGCAGCAGTCGCCGAGCCGTCGAGGTGAGCGTGACGGCGTCGGCGGTCGCGTAGGGCAAGGTGGCCGAACGGGTCAGCGTACTCATGTCGGACTTCTTCAGCTTGACGGTCACGGTGCGCGCTCCCCGACCGTCGCGCATCAGGCGCTGATGCGCGTGTTCGGCGATCGGGTCGATCGCCTCCCGTAGCTGCTCGAGGGTGGTCAGGTCGACGGCGAAAGTGGACTCGGAGCTGATCTGCTTGGCGTCGGCGCGCTCGGCCACCGGGCGGTCGTCGATCCCGCAGGCCAGCCGGTGCAGCGCGGGACCCACGGTGCCCCCGAGGATGCTGGACACCTCGGCGTCGCTCAGCGCGGCGAGTTGACCGATCGTCTCCACCCCCAGCCGGTGCAGCTTCTCCTCGGCGACCGGGCCGATTCCCCACAGCCGGCGCACCGGCAGGCCGGACAGCAGCGCCAGTTCCTCGCCGCGTGAGACCACCCGCACGCCGTCGGGTTTCGCCAGTCCCGAGGCGATCTTGGCGATCTGCTTACCGGAACCGGCGCCGACCGATGCAACCAGACCCGTCTCCTGGCGCACCCGTTGTCGCAACCGTTCACAGAAGCGCTCGACGTCATAGGCTGACGCGCCGGCGAGTTCGGTCGGCTCACCGAAACCCTCGTCGAAGGACAGCTGTTCGACGATCGGTACGACGGCGCGGATGGTGTCGAAGACTCGGCGGCTGGCGACTCCGTACACCACGCCGCGGGGGGGCAACACGACGGCGGCGGAGCCGACCAGCCGGCGGGCCTGGTGCATCGGCATCGCCGAGCGCGCGCCGAACACGCGCGCTTCGTAGCTCGCGCCGGCCACCACTCCACGACCGCCCAGACCCCCGACCAGCACCGGCCGGCCCCGCAGAGTGGGCCGGGTGAGCTGCTCGACGGAGGCGAAGAACGCGTCCATGTCCAGGTGCAGCACCCAGCGCGACGTCACAACCGCTAGCGTTCCAGACCATGGCGATGAACTTGGCGCACCGGCTGCTCTGCAGGTCCGACAAGTGGGCCACGACGGTGGAAAGTGAGCTGCTCCCCTGGGCGCTCACGGGCGTGGAGCTGGGCGACAAGGTGCTGGAGATCGGCCCGGGCTACGGCGCCAACATCCGGGTGCTGATCGATCGGGTTCCGCACTACACCGCTGTCGAGCTCGACACTCCGATGGCCGAGCGCCTGCACACGCGGTATGGCGACCGGGCACGGATCATCAACGGTGACGGCACCGACACCGGTCTGCCCGCGGGCGAGTTCAGTGCCGTCGTGTGCTTCACCATGCTGCACCACATACCCACCGCCGAACTGCAGGACCGGTTGTTCGCCGAAGCGTTGCGGGTGCTGCGACCCGGCGGCGCCTTCGCCGGCAGTGACAGCCTGTCCTCTGTGCGATTCCGGGTCCTGCATTTCCGCGACATCTGCAATCCGTTGACGGCTGAAGCGCTGCCGGGTCGCTTGGGCGCCGCCGGATTCGTCGACGTGGTTACCGACAGCGACGGCGGTCGGCTGCGCTGGCGCGCGGTCAAGGCGGGCTGATGCACCGGCCGGAGGCGAGCCGTTGGTCGCGGCTGCGCGAGGAATGGCTGCGCCGACTCACGTCCGGCGAACGGTCCGCCGTATTGGCGTGGGCATCATTCACCGTCACGTTCGCGGGACTGCGCGCGCTGACTCACTGGATTCACGCCGGCCACGGCCCGGAGGGTGGCGGAATGTCGTTAGGCGGCAGGCATTTTCACCACTACAACCTCGGGATCTCCCTGCTGGCGACCGTTGGTGCGGTGGGCCTGCGCGGATCGGAAGAGCAGCGGCGGCATCCGGTAGCCGCTGTCGCGTTCGGAGCGGCGAACGCGATGATCTGCGACGAACTGGCCCTACTGCTCGATCTTGAAGACGTCTACTGGGAGGCCCAGGGCCGCGAAAGCGTCGACGTCGCGATCGGTTTCATCGCCGCCGGCGGCACAGTGTTGGCCGGCATACCGTTCTGGCCGCACGCACGGCGGGCTCTGCTGTCACATACCCAGCACGCGCAGGTCGAGCCTTAGCCGAACCGAACTGCGGCGAGACGTGGACGACCAACACCCCTAGTGCCCGCCTCGCAGCGACAAGTAGGGTCGCCGTCGCTGATTGTCGCTGCGTGGCGGGCCAAAAGTGTGTCACTTCCGCTGTTAAACCGCCGTGGCCGGTGACCTGGACAGCGCGCAGGCTCACGCCTTCGCAAGCGATACCCGCACACCGTCGCCGATCTCGGCGGCGTCCGCGTCCGGCTCGGCGAACTCGAAGCTGGTGGCGAGGATTTCGCCGGCGATCAGGTCGCGGTGCGTGCGAGCCCACTGGTCCCGTTCGGCGGGCACCGACATCACCACGTTGATGCGGTCGGAGACGTCAAGCCCAGTCGACTTGCGCAATTCCTGTAGTTCCCGGATGCGGTCCTTGGCCCAACCTTCGGCCTCCAGCTCGGGAGTCACCGTGCCGTCCAGCACCACCAGTCCGGTGCCGCCGGGCAGCGCTGCGGTGAACTCCGGGTCGGCGGCCACCAGCCGCGAGCTGTATTCATCGGGTTGCAGCACAGCGGGTCCCGCGCTTAGCGTGCCGTCCGCATTGAGCACACCCTCGCCCGCTTTGACCGCTTTGATGGCGGCCTGCACATCCTTGCCGAGCCGGGGCCCGGCAACCCGGGCGTTGACGGTCAGTTCGAAACGGCCGTAGGCATCGATGGCATCGGTGAACTCGACCCGTTTCACGTTGAGCTCGTCGGCGATCAGATCGGCGAACGACACCAGCTGCTGCGGATCGTCCACAGCCACAGTGAGTTTGGGCAACGGTAGGCGCACCCGCAGCTTCTTGGCCTTCCGCAGCGACGACGCTGCCGAACACACTTCGCGGACCTGGTCCATGGCGGCGACCAGCGCCGCGTCGGCGGGCAGCTCGCCGGTGTCGGGCCAGTCCGTCAAATGCACCGAACGCCCGCCGGTGACGCCACGCCAGATGACCTCGGTGGTCAGCGGCAGCAGCGGCGCAGCCAGCCGCACCGTCACCTCCAGCACGGTGTGCAGGGTGTCGATGGCGTCGCCGTCTTCCTCCCAGAACCGCGACCGGGACCGTCGGACATACCAATTCGTCAACGCCTCGGTGAACTGGCGCAGCTGCTCGCAGGCGCCCGAAAGATCACAGACGTCCATCGACGCGGTGAGGTCGGTGCGTAGTTCCGACAGCTTGGCCAGGATGTAGCGGTCCAGCACATGTGTCGAGTCCGTGCGCCAGGTCCCGGCTTTCGGCGCGTAGAGGGCCAGGAAGCTGTAGGCGTTCCACAGCGGAAGCAGCACCTGGCGGACGCCGTCGCGGATACCCTGCTCGGTCACGATCAGATTCCCGCCGCGCAGGATCGGCGAGGCCATCAGGAACCAGCGCATAGCGTCGGAGCCGTCGCGGTCGAACACCTCGGACACGTCGGGGTAATTGCGCAGCGACTTGCTCATCTTCTGGCCGTCGGAGCCCAGCACGATCCCGTGCGCCACACAGCTTCTGAACGCCGGCCGGTCGAACAGCGCGGTGGCCAGCACATGCAGGGTGTAGAACCAGCCGCGGGTCTGTCCGATGTATTCGACGATGAAGTCACCCGGATAGTGCCCGTCGACCTGCTCGGCAGGGTCGGCGGATCCGACTCCGTCGAACCAGTCGGCATTCTCGAACGGATAGTGCACCTGCGCATAGGGCATCGAGCCGCTGTCGAACCATACGTCGAACACGTCCGAGATGCGCCGCATCGTGGATCTGCCGGTCGGGTCGTCGGGATTGGGCCGGGTCAGCTCGTCGATGTAGGGCCGGTGCAGGTTGTCCGGCCGCACACCGAAGTCGCGTTCCAACTCGTCGAGGCTGCCGTAGACGTCGATGCGCGGACGGGTCGGGTCGTCGGAGACCCACACCGGAATGGGCGTGCCCCAGTAGCGGTTCCGCGAGATCGACCAGTCCCGGGCGCCCTGCAGCCACTTGCCGAACTGGCCGTCTTTGACGTGGTCGGGATACCAGGTGATCTGCTGGTTCAGTTCCACCATGCGGTCGCGGAATTCGGTCACTTTGACGAACCATGACGACACCGCGCGGTAGATCAGCGGGTTACGGCAACGCCAGCAGTGCGGGTAGGGGTGCTCGTAGGTCTCATGCCGAAGCAGCACAGCGCCGTTCGCCGCCGCCGGACCGCTGTGATTTTTAAGGTCGCGGATGATTTGCGGGTTGGCCTCGAAGACGTGCTGGCCCTGGTAGTCCGGGACGGTGGCGTCGAAGCGGCCTTTGGAATCGACCGGGGTCACCGGCACGATGCCGACCTTGTCGGCGGTTTCCTTGTCGTCTTCGCCGTAGGCCGGCGCCATGTGCACGAGTCCGGTGCCGTCTTCGGTGGTGACGAAGTCGCCGGGCAGCACGCGAAAGGCGTTGGCGCTGTCCATGAAATACGGAAACGGCGGTAGGTAGCGGAGGCCGAGCAGATCGGCCCCTCGGTAGCTGCCCAGCACCTCGGGTTCGTCGCCGAGCTCGCGGGCGTACGCGGCCAGCCGGGCCTGGGCCAGCAGGTAACGCCGGTCCCCCGCCCGCACCAGAACGTAGTCGACGTCCGGGTTGACGGCGACGGCCTGGTTCGACGGCAGCGTCCACGGCGTCGTCGTCCACACCAGCAGATAGGCACCGGCCAGCTGGCCGTCGGCGACCGCGAAACCCACCGTCAGAGCAGGATCCTGCCGGCTTTGGTAGACGTCGTCGTCCATCCGCAGCTCGTGGTTGGACAGCGGCGTCTCGTCGCGCCAGCAGTACGGCAACACCCGGTAGCCCTCGTAGGCCAGGCCCTTGTCCCACAGCTGTTTGAACGCCCAGATCACCGACTCCATGTAGGACAGATCCAGCGTCTTGTAGTCGTTGTCGAAGTCCACCCAACGGGCTTGGCGGGTCACGTAGGCCTGCCACTCGGCGGTGTAGCGCAGCACCGATTCCCGGCACGCCTCGTTGAACGCCGCAATGCCCATCGCGTCGATCTGCGACTTGTCGGTCAGGCCGAGCTGTCGTTCGACTTCGAGTTCGGCGGGCAGACCGTGGGTGTCCCAGCCGAATCGGCGCTCCACTTTGCAACCGCGCATGGTCCGATACCGCGGGACGATGTCTTTGACGTAACCGGTGAGCAAATGCCCGTAATGCGGCAACCCGTTGGCGAATGGCGGCCCGTCGTAGAACACGAATTCGTGGGCTTCGGCGCGACGGGCGATGCTGGCGCGAAAGGTGTCGTCGGCGGCCCAATAGTCGAGGACCTCAGCCTCCAGGGCTGGGAAGTCGGGCGCGCCCCCGGTCGGCTTCGGGTAAGTGTGCTCGGTCATCGCGTCGTCTCCATGTGCCCCAGTGCCGGTTCAGCACGTCGTGCCGGTGCAGGCCTCGGGGACGACGACGCGCCGGTGCGCGAGCGCCGCGGTACCACCCCGCTTGTCACGCTCACGCGCGACCGCTCATTTCCACAGCTGTGACGGGCTTACCCGTTCGGTTCTACTGAGCCCGACCGGCTGTTCTTCCGAAGGCTCCCCGGTGATGGCCGGATCGGCGCCGTTGCCACCGATTCTACGGATTGCCGGATCGTCACACACGCCAGGCGGTCCTCTTTACACTGCAGGCTGTGGCATTCGACGCCGTGTTCGCCCGGGACGTGGCTCTGCCGCTAGCGGCGGCGGCCTACGACGTGATGAACGGGCTTCCGGCCACCCTCCCCGCCGGTTACGTCCAGACCGCTTTGGTCGAAGCCGACGACGTCCTGCTGGCAGCGACGGCCAACCAGTACCCGACGGTCGCGGCCATGGCCAAGGACACCGACATCTTCGGGCTGATGGGTCGCAATCCGGCCACCCGCACGGCGTTCGTGTCTTTTCGCGGCAGCTCGGATCTGGCGGACTGGTTGGCCGACTTCGACGCCGTTCCGACGGCCTATCTGCCGCTCGCCGGGTTCGGCCAGGTCGCCACCGGCTTCCAGGTCGTCTACGAGACCGTTCGCGACAGCATCGCCACCAACTTGGCCGCCGCCTGCGCCGGTTGCGACAACATCCTGATCACCGGACACAGCCTCGGTGCCGCCGTGGCGGTCCTGGCGGCACCCGACGTCTTCCGCAACATGCCCCCCAATGTCATTGAGCCGCGTCTGATCACGTTCGCCGGACCGCGAGTAGGGCTGCCCTCCTTCGTCTCGGCGTTCAATGCGCTGATCGAGAGCTGTTTTCGGGTGGTGAATCACCTGGACATCGTGCCGTTGGTGCCCCGACCGCCGTTCGGTGCGTACGCGCATGTCGGCGCACAGATCGACATCGACAGCGGTGGATCAGCCGACTGGGTGCATCGGCACAGCCTCAGCGCCTACCGGGACGGGCTGACTGCCCTGATCGGTCCCGGCCCGCCGGGCGGCGGCACTGTCGTTTGAAGGGCTCTTGAGGGGTACCACAAAGAACTTGCCAGGCCGCCCGATAACTTTCAGCGGCCTGGCAAGACGGAATTGTGTTGTTGGAATGGATTGTAGGACAGCGAAAGTGGTGGTTCGCCGGCCATCGGCTCACGCACCGACTTCGAGCACCCCGGCACGCCACAGGGCGGCGTAGAGGTGACGCAGCGGGACGCTGAGCAGACGAGCGGCGCCGTCGACTAGTGGGTCGCCGCCGGCCTGAACCTGCTGAGTGTTGCGCTTCTTTGACACCTTGGCCGGTGCGGGCTCCGGCGCCAGCGTGAGCCGCGGCGCGGGCACCGTGGTTACCACTTCGTCGTACAGAACAGCGGTCATGATTGCCTCCTAGACGGAAATCAAGCGGTCTTTGCGGACTCTTGACGTCCCGTCCCGGGCGGTTCCGAGCTGACCCGTCGTGGGCCTTGCTCTGAAGGCGACGCTCGCTTCGCTAGCGCGTACAGCGCATCCGAGGGTCGGCGTGCCGGGAACCGGAGCGGGACGAAACAGGACCCGGATCTCGATCCGGACTTTCCGTGGAACTCATCTGTCCCTCACCTCCTCAGTCACGCCAGATGCGGAGAACCGCATGATTACGCGCAGGCAGGAGAGCAGACACCTACTCAGTAGGCGACCGCACCCCACTCGCTAGAGCTTCGGCACTGCACGACGTGTCCGGGACCCGGAAGCCACTTGGGCTCAACCCTTAAGCCGGGAGGAGCTGTCCTGACCCGGGGCGTCTCTCGACGTTCGGGGTCAGTGGCCTGTATTCGTGCAGCCGCCTCACCTAACGAGGTGCTTGCATGTCCGATGATGCATGAACGTTCGAGTCAGGTCAAATCATTCCGCACAGCGTGTCGCCTTCTTTACGAGTTCGATACGCACCGGTCTGACCAGCAACGACACCGCCGGGTCACGGTTCGACCAGCTGGCTCAACTGCCCGACGGAGTCGATGAACTCCGTCACCATTTCCAGGACGACCGACCGGGTCGGGCGCACCTTGTCCAGCGACCCGACGACCTGACCGACGAAATAGGTGACCAGCTCGCGAGCCCTCGAGTCCGGCTGGTTGGCGGCCTGGTTGATCCGGTACTGCGGCTCGTTGACCAGCGCACTCTGCAGCGGCATGCCGAGCGGATCGGGGCTGTCGGAACTCTCCCACGCGTCGGTCCACGCAGTTCGCAACATGCGGGCGGGCTTGCCGGTCAGCGACCGGGACCGCACGGTGTCCGAGGACGTAGCGGCCAGAAACTTGTCCTTGACCACCGCTGTCGTCTCAGCCTCCTCGGTGGTGAGCCACACCGAGCCGCACCACACCCCCTCGGCGCCCAGCGCCAACGCCGCCGCGACTTGACGGCCGCGTGCGATCCCGCCCGCGGCCAGCACCGGCACCGGATCGACGGCATCCACTATTTCGGGTACCAGCACCATCGTCGACACCTCACCGGTGTGCCCGCCGGCCTCGCTGCCCTGGGCGACGATGAGGTCGACCCCGGCCGCGGCATGTCGCTGCGCGTGCCGCGTCGTGCCGGCCAAAGCCGCGACCAGCACGTCGTTGTCGTGCGCGCGCTCAACCAAATCCGGCGGCGGCGGCCCTAGGGCGCTTGCGATCAACCGGATGTCATGGCCGAATGCGACATCGAGCAGCGGTTGGTAGGTCTTCGGCGAAATGTTCAGCCCGCTGGAGCGCCGCCGGTCATCGGCCGGCGCCGTGACGCCGTACCGGGTCAGCAGTTCGTCGACGAACGTACGATGTTCTGCGGGCAGCAGCGAAGAGGTCTCCTGATTGTCGATACCTCCTTGCTCGGCACCCACATATTTCGGCGGCAACAGCAGATCCACCCCGTAGGGCTTGCCGCCGGTCTGCTCTTCGATCCAGCTCAGTTCTGTCTCCAGCCGCGCCGGGCTGTGCGCGACGGCGCCGAGCACGCCGAATCCGCCGGCGTTGGAGACCGCTGCGACGACGTCGCGGCAGTGGCTGAAGGCGCAGATCGGGTACTCCACGCCGAGCAATTCGGCGACCCTGGTTCGCATCTGCAGGACGCTAGAGATTACTGGTCGTCAGGTCAATCGACGGCGACGCAGCACCGGCCCGGCCCCTGCGATGGCCGAGCCGGGCCTTCCCCGGAAAGCATGGCAGCCCGCGCAGCGCCCCGATTTCGCAATAAATTTACGTATTCCTAATCTTTAAACAGCATTTATCTAGTCGTAACGGCAATCTGCTAAAGTGCGGAACCTGAGATCAGTCTGAGAATCGTCGCCGAAAAGGGTGAGAAGACGGTCACCTGCGGTCTCGGGGGTGTAACTATGGGACGGCTGGGCGTGAGCGGCACTCCTGTGCCGCCTATCTCACCCGTGCACCTGGGCGATCATGTGCACGAAATTGACTGCTGAGCAAACAAATTCAATGGGCATCGGGTTGTAGAAACCCTCGTTCGCCGGACGAGGGGGGGCCGGAGTCAGGCGACGGGCACGCCTCTCTCCGCGTTTGCTTTTAGGAGGGGGAAATGGCGAATTCCGATCAGATCGGTGGCCAGTTACGCGATCCGGAAATGAAAGCATTTTCGCTCGCCGCCGGCAAAAGTCCAGTTACTCCTATTGCCGTCATCGGCATGGCTTGCCGGCTTCCCGGCGGCATCGAATCGCCCGAGCAGCTCTGGGAAGCGTTGCTGCGGGGCGACGACCTCGTTACCGAAATCCCGCCAGACCGATGGGACGCCGACGAGTACTACGACCCCGAACCCGGTGTGCCAGGCCGGTCGGTGTCGAGGTGGGGCGCATTCCTTGATGACGTCGCGGGCTTTGATGCCGAATTCTTCCGCATAAATGAGCGGGAGGCCACCGCGATCGATCCGCAGCACCGCCTGTTGCTGGAGATCTCATGGGAGGCGTTGGAACATGCGGGTCTGACTCCGAAGACGATCGCCGGTTCCCAGACCGGCGTGTTCGTCGGGTTAACCAACAGCGACTACCAGTTGGTGACCGCCGACTCCGATGCGCTGGAGGGGCCATACGGGAACATCGGGGCCAATTTCAGCCAAGCATCCGGGCGGATCGCTTATGCGCTGGGCGTCCATGGACCCGCGCTGACGTTGGACACGGCATGTTCTTCTGGCCTGCTGGCCGTGCACATGGCCTGTCGCAGCCTGCACGAGAGTGAAAGCGACCTCGCCCTGGCGGGCGGGGTTAATGTGATGCTGGAACCGCGCAGGTTCGTCTCGGCATCGGCGCAGGGCATGATGTCTCCCGACTGGACGTTGCCATTCATTCGACGTCTCGGCCGATGGGTTCGTGTCCGCCGAGGGTTGCGTCGTGGTGTTGCTCAAGCGGCTGCCGGATGCGCTTCGGGATGGTGATCGGGTCCTTGCCGTGGTGCGTGGTACGGCCGCCAATCAGGATGGTCATTCCGCGAACGATCACGACCCCGTCGTTGGAAGCACAGGTCGCGGTGTACCGGTCGGCGTTGGCTGCCGCGGGCGTGGATGCTCGCAGCGTCGGGATGGTCGAGGCGCACGGGCCCGGCACCTCTGTCGGTGACCCGATCGAATACGGAAGCCTCGCAAGGGTTTACGGAGCCGACGCCCCCTGCGCGCTGGCATCGGTCAAGACCAATTTCGGGCACACTCAGTCGGCCGCGGGAGCACTCGGCCTGATGAAGGCGATCCTCGCCCTGCAACACGGCAAGATTCCACCGAACCTGCACTTCACTCGCCTACCCGATGACCTTGCCCGAATCGACACCCAACTGTCCGTGCCGCAGTCGATCACACCATGGCCGACGAACGGCCCGCAGCCACGACTGGCGGCGGTCTCGTCCTACGGATGGTCAGGAACCAACGTGCACGCGGTCGTCGAACAAGCACCAGCAATCGCACTGGCCGAGGCGACACCTGAACCCGCGACGGCGGCCCCACTGCTGTTTCCGCTGTCATCCACCTCCGCCGACGAACTGCGCCGCACCGCTAGCCGGCTGGCCGATTGGGTGCACAACCATACCGATGACATCGCGTTGCCGGACCTCGCCTACACGCTGGCGCGTCGGCGTGCCCACCGGCCGGTGCGAGCCGCCGTCATCGCGAGCAGCCTGCCAGAGCTGAGCGCGGCCTTGCATGAGGTCGCCGATGGTGACAGCCCGCATCACGCCGCGGTCGGTCAAGACGACCGAGGACCAGTGTGGGTGTTCTCCGGGCAGGGTTCGCAGTGGGCCGCGATGGGCGCCGATCTGCTGGCAACGGAGCCGACATTCGCCGAGGCCGTCGCAGAAGCCGAGCCGCTGATCGCCCGGGAATCCGGTTTCTCGGTGACCGAGGCCATGTCGGCGCCCGAGACCGTGACCGGTATCGAGCGGGTGCAGCCCGCCATCTTCACAATGCAGGTCGCGCTGGCCGCCACGATGAAGTCCTACGGGGTACGCCCGGGCGCTGTCGTCGGGCATTCACTGGGGGAGGCGGCAGCGGCCGTCGTCGCCGGTGCCCTATCGCTGGAAGACGGTGTGCGCGTCATCTGCCGGCGCTCCCGGCTGATGTCCCGGATTGCCGGTGCCGGCGCGATGGCGTCGGTAGAACTACCCGCCCAGCAGGTGTTTTCGGAGCTGATGGCCCGCGGCGTCGACGACGACGTCGTGGTGGCAGTGGTGGCCTCCCCGCAGTCGACGGTGATCGGCGGCGCCACCCAGACCGTGCGCGAGGTCGTTGCGGCATGGGAGCAGCGTGACATCATGGCCCGCGAGGTGGCGGTCGACGTTGCGTCGCACTCCCCCCAGGTCGATCCGATTCTCGACGATCTCACCGATGCGCTGGCCGAGCTGCGCCCAATGACACCGGAGGTGCCGTACTACTCGGCGACCCTGTTCGACCCGCGCGAACGGCCGGTGTGCGACGCCTATTACTGGGCGGACAACCTGCGTCACACCGTGCGGTTCGCCGCGGCGGTGCAGGCGGCTCTGGAGGACGGTTACCGGGTCTTCGCCGAACTGTCACCGCACCCGCTGCTCACCCACGCCGTCGAGCAGACCGCCCGCAGCCTCGAAGTACCACTGGCCGCGTTGGCCGCCATGCGCCGCGAACAAGCCTTGCCGCATGGGCTGCGCGACTTGCTGGCCGATCTACATTGTGCGGGTGCCGCGGTGGACTTTTCGGTGCTCTATCCGGCCGGGCGGCTGGTGGACACGCCGCTGCCGACCTGGACCCACCGTCCACTGCTATTGAGTCGCGGACGGTCACGACACTGCCGACACGCGGCGGTTGCACGCTTCCTGTGCACCCGCTGTTGGGCGCGCATGTCCGGTTGCGTGAGGAGCCCGAGCGGCACGCCTGGGAGGCGGAACTGGGCACCGAGGCGCTGCCGTGGCTCGGCGACCATCAGGTTCACAACGTGGCCGCCCTACCCGGGGCTGCCTATTGCGAGATGGCGGTGGCAGCCGCGCGCGCCGTGCTCGGCGAAGCCTCCGAGGTCCGGGACCTCCGGTTCGAAGCAGATGCTGTTGCTCGACAAAAGAACCTCGGTCGGTGCCACCGCCTCGGTCAGGTCGTCCGGCGTCGTCAACTTCGTAGTGGAGACCGACCGGGACGGGGAACGTGTGCGGCGAGCCAGCGCGCTCCTGCACGCGGTCGAGGACGCCGAACAACCACCCCTAAACGAAATCAAAGCCTTGCTGGCGGCGCATCCGTGCCGCATGGAAGGAAACCAGTTGCGGCAGTGGTTCGACGAGCGCGGTATCCAGTACGGTCCGGGGTTCACCGGGCTGACCGCCGCACTTACATCGGAAGAGCCAGTCAGCACCGTGCTGGCCGAAGTGAACCTTCCCGGCTCCATCCGATCACAGCAGGATGCCTACGGCGTGCACCCCGCACTGCTGGATGCCTGCTTCCAGTCCGTCGCAGTCCATCCCGAAGTCCGGGCTGCAGCCGCCGACGGTCTGCTCTTGCCGCTGGGCGTACGTCGGCTGCGTGTGTACGGTCCCACCCGCAACGCGCGGTTACTGCTATGCGCGGCTCACCAGTCTTGACGCCGCCGCAGTCGAGGCAGATCTCGATGTCTTGGACGAGCATGGGACAGTCCTGCTGACCGTGTGCGGGCTGAGGCTGGGCACCGGGATGCCCGAGGCTGGCAACCGCGATCGGGTGTTGGGAGAGCGGCTGCTGACCATCGAATGGCAGCAGCGAGAACTGACGGAGGCCGACCATGTCGGCCCTGGCAAGTGGCTTCTGGTCAGCACTTCCACGACGGCGGATGTCGTGGCCGCCAAGTTGACCGACGCCATGAAACTTGGTGGTGCGGAATGCACGACGATGACTTGGCCACGGCAAGCCGACCACCCGGGGAACAAGCAACTGCTGGAAAGGCATATTTGTGCCGGCGGATTCGACGGAGTGGTGGTCCTGACGGGTCCGAAGAACGGCAACCCGGACGAGGAGTGCGCGGTCCGGGGTGGGGACTATGTGCGTCATCTGGTGCGCATCGCCCGCGAATTACCCGACATCGCGGGTGAACCGCCTCGCCTGTACCTCGTGACAAGGAGTGCCCAGACGGTGCTGCCTGGTGACCGAGCCAACTTGGAGCAAGCCGGGTTGCGCGGCTTGATGCGGGTGATCGGCACGGAGCATCCGCACTTGCGCGCCACTCAAATCGACATTGACGAAGCCACCAACGCCGAGCACCTGGCCCGACAGCTGCTGGTGCGGTCCGAGGAGGACGAGACCGCCTGGCGTAATGGCCAGTGGTACACCGCACGGTTGTGCCCGGCTCCGTTGCGGCCCGAGGAGCGGCGAACCGACGTCCTCAACCATGAGCGCGACGCGATGCGGCTGCAGATCCGCACACCGGGTGATCTGGAGTCGATGGAACTCGCCGCCTTCGATCGGGTTCCGCCGGGGCCAGGACAGATCGAGGTCGCGGTCACCGCGTCCAGCATCAACTTCGCCGATGTCCTGGTCGCGTTCGGCCGCTACCCCAGCTTCGAGGGACACCTGCCGCAGCTCGGTACCGACTTCGCCGGTGTGGTGACAGCGGTCGGCCCGGGTGTCACCGATCACCAGGTCGGTGACCATGTCGGGGGCTTGTCGGCAAACGGCTGCTGGGCCACGTTGGTCACCTGTGATGCCAACAACGCGGTCACGCTGCCGGCCGGGCTGACCGACGACCAGGCGGCGGCGGTGACCACCGCGCACGCCACCGCCTGGTACGGCCTGCACGACCTGGCGGATATCACCAGCGGCGACCGAGTATTGATCCACTCTGCGACTGGTGGTGTGGGGCAGGCGGCGATCGCGATAGCCCGTGCCGCGGGAGCCGAGATCTTCGCAACCGCCGGCAGCGAGCAGCGTCGACAGTTATTGCGCGAGATGGGCATTGAGCATGTCTACGACTCGCGCAGCGTCGAGTTCGCCGAGCAGATCCGCCGCGACACCGACGGCTATGGCGTTGACATCGTGCTCAACTCAGTGACCGGCGCAGCGCAGCGGGCGGGCATCGACCTGCTGGCGTTCGGTGGACGATTCATCGAAATCGGCAAGCGCGACATCTATGGCGACAGCCGGCTGGGGCTGTTCCCGTTCCGGCGCAACCTCTCGTTCTACGGCGTCGACGTGGGTCTGATGACGGTCAGCCACCCGCACAAGGTCCGCAAGCTGCTGAAGACGGTGTACCAACTGACCGCTGACGGGTCGCTGCCGATGCCGCAGAGCACTCGTCACCCGCTTGCCGATGCGGCCAACGCGGTTCGGGTGATGGGTGCGGCCCAGCACACCGGCAAACTCGTGCTCGATGTCCCGCGCACCGGCGGCAGCCGGGTGGTGGTGCCGCCCGAGCAGGTTCCGGTCTTCCGAGGCGACGGCGCCTACATCATCACCGGCGGGCTGGGTGGCCTAGGGCTGTTCCTGACGGAGCAGATGGCCGTGGCCGGTTGTGGCCGGATCGTGTTGTCGTCGCGGTCGAAACCAACGCTTAGGGTACTGGAAACCATCGAGCTTATCCGGGTGATTGGTACCGACATCGTGGTGCAGTGCGGGGACATTGCCGAACCCGGGACCGCGGAGCGACTGGTGGCGGCGGCGACCGCTACCGGGCTTGCGCTACGTGGTGTCTTGCATGCGGCGGCGGTGGTCGAGGACGCCACCTTGACCAACATCACCGATGAGCTCTTAGACCGCGACTGGGCACCGAAGGTTCACGGAGCCTGGAACCTGCACGCCGCCACCGCCACCCAACCACTGGACTGGTTCTGCGTCTTTTCCTCGGCGGCTGCACTCGTGGGCTCACCCGGGCAGGGCGCTTACGCCGCCGCCAACAGCTGGCTGGACGCCTTCGCCCACTGGCGCCGCGCGCAGGGTCTTCCGGCGACCGCGATCGGGTGGGGTGCATGGGCCGAAATCGGCCGCGCCACCGCTTTGGCCGGAAGTGCGGATACGGCGATTACTCCCGATGAAGGCGCATACGCGTTCCAGGCGCTGCTGCGCCACGACCGCGCCTACAGCGGATACACGCCGATCACCGGTGCACCGTGGTTGACCGAGCTGGCGCAACGCAGCCCCTTCGCCACGGCTTTCGGGTCTGGGGGGCAAAGTTCTAGGGACACAAATAAACTGCGTGCCGAACTCAACAACCTGCCCCACGACGAGTGGCCCACCCGGCTGCGCCGGCTGGTCGCCGAGCAGGCCGGCTTGATCTTGCGTCGCCGCGTCGATCCGGACCGTCAGCTTTCCGAGTACGGCCTGGACTCATTAGGCAACCTCGAACTGCGCACGCGCATCGAGACCGAAACAGGCATCCGTGTGGGCTCCACAGACATCACCACCGTTCGAGGGTTGGCTGGCCACCTTTGTGAAGCGTTGGCCGGGCTCGAAGTCGCACCCACGTAACGGCCCTCGGTGAACTGCAACTAACCAAGAGACTTGGAGGCAACGTGGTAGCAGTAGGCAATCTGGCGCTCGGAACAATCCACGATTGGGTGCCCGAATCCGGCTCAGTCGTGTCTTGGCAGGCGTCACCTGCGGCCCTCGCGAAGGCGCGGCAAGCGCCGATTAGTGCTGTACCGACCAGTTATATGCAGGCCCAACACATTCGCGGCTACTGCGAACAGGCCGCGCGGGGTCGCGATATGTCACGGCTGCTCATTGCCGCCTGGGACATACCCGGTCAATGCGACATTCGTGCCATGACATACGTCCTCAACGCGCACCTGCGTCGCCACGACACCTTCCACAGTTGGTTCGAGCTCATCGACGAACACATTATCCGGCGCACTATCCGCGAACCCGCCGAAATTGCGCTTACTCCGATCAAGCATGGCGAGGTGACGCCCGCTGAATGGCGGAGTCTTATTCTGGCTACCCCGGACCCCTTACAGTGGGATTGCTTCCGCTTCCTGATTATTCAGCAAGCCGACCACTTCCGATTCTGCCTCTGCATTGATCATCTCAATATCGACGCGATGTTCGTCGGTGTGGCATTCACCGAGATACACCTGATGTATACCACCTTGGTAGCGGGCCGAGCACCCATCCAGCTGCCAGAGGCGGGTAGCTATCACGATTACTGCGCTCGGGAGCACCAGTACACATCCGCGCTGACCGTGAATTCCCCAGAGGTACGCGCCTGGATCGAATTCTTCGAAATCAATGGCGGAACGCTCCCGAGCTGCTCGCTCTCACTCGGTGATCAGTCGTTGCCACTCGGTGATGGATCGGCGCCCTGTGACCTAATGGCTGCACGGCTGATGGACGAGCGCCAGACCGCCAGATTCGAATCCGCGTGCCTTGCGGCGGGCGCGCGGTTCAGCGGCGGTGTGTTTGCCTGCGCCGCCCTCGCAGAACACGAGTTGACCGGCGCCGAAACATATTATGGAATCACTCCTACTGATATCCGGCGCACTCCAGCGGACTTTATGACTACAGGTTGGTCCATCGGCTTTGTGCCAATCAGCGTCCCCGTCGCATCATCCTTCTCTGAAACCGCCCGAGCGGCGCAGGCATCCTTTGACTCGGGTAGCGACCTGGCGAACGTGCCGCTTGATCGGGTACTCGAGTTGGCGCCATGGCTGAATAGGCCTCAGCGGGGGGCTCCCTTGCTGTTTTTCCTCGACGCCGGCATACCTCCGCTTTCTGCTATGGTCAATTCTCATTTGCACGGATTGAATGCAAGCCTTTACTACGACGGCGGCACTCAGGCTCAAATAGATATACGGGTCAATCGCCTTGAGAGGGAGACGCAAGTGATTGTACTTTTCCCGGACAATCCCGTCGCCCGCGAATCAGTTACTCGCTATATTACGGCGCTGAAATCCATGTATGTCCGCGTCGCCGAGGGACGCGACGCGATGGCACCTCTGCGCAACGTTCTCCACGCATGATCGCTTTCAACTGGAAGGGTAGCGACTCACTTCTGAGGTTACGGATTCCGCAATGAATCTCGGGGCATATGGGCACACGTGACGTAGCCGTAGCTAAGGGTGTATTCCACCGGCTAGGTGACTTTGTCGTCCGCTGGCCGCTGGTGGTCATCGGGTTTTGGATCGCGCTCGCGGCCGTTCTGTCGCTGACGTTGCCACCGCTGTCAGTGATCGCCGGAGAACGACAGTCAGCCGCCCTGCCGGACGACGCCCCAGTGATGGTCACGGGCAAAGAGATGTCCGAGGCATTTCACGAAAAAGGGTCCGTCAGCCTGCTGTTAGCCGTCCTGACCGACGAGAAAGGGCTGGGACCCGCCGACGAAGCGACCTACCACACACTCGTCGATACATTGCATCAGGACAAGAAAGACGTTCATGACTTGCAGGACTTCCTCAGCACCCCCCCGCTACGGGAGGTCATGCAGAGTAAGGACAACAAGGCCTGGAATCTACCAATCAGCCTCAATGGTGATACGGGTACACCAGCGGCGCGGTCGGCCTACAAGCACGTCGCAGACCTCGTCAAGCGCTCCGTCGCCGGCTCCACGCTTACCGCCAACCTGACCGGCCCCGCGGCCACTGTCACAGACATGGCCGAAACCGGTGAGCGAGATGTGCAGCTCATCGAGACCGGGACTGCAGTTTTGGTGCTGCTGATCCTGCTGATCGTTTATCGAAACCCGATCACCATGCTGGTGCCGTTGCTCACGATCGGAATAACTCTCGCGACTGCACAGGGCCTCCTGGCTGCCCTGGCAAAACTCGGCTTGGGCGTTATGAGCGAGACAATCGTCTTGATGAGCGCCGTTATGATCGGCGCCGGCACGGATTACGCCGTCTTCCTGATCAGCCGGTACCACGACTACGTGCGGCTCGGTACGGATTCAGACCAAGCGGTAAAAAATGCATTGGCATCCATCGGCAAAGTGATCGCTGCGTCGGCGGCGACCGTGGCCGTGACATTTCTCGCGATGACGTTCTCGCGGTTGCCCGTATTTACCACGGTCGGTCCGGCGATTTCGATTTCGATTGCGGTGGCGTTGCTCGCGGCGGTGAGTCTGCTTCCCGCCATACTCGTGCTCGTCGGACGACGTGGTTGGATCCGGCCACGACGCGACCTCACGAGTCGTTTTTGGCGACGTTCGGGCATACGCATCGTACGGTGGCCAAGAGCCCATCTGCTCGTCAGCTTGACAATGCTCGTCATCCTGGCCGGCTGCGCGAGTCTCGCCCACTACAACTACGACGACCGCAAGAGCCTGCCCGGTTCCGCCGAGAGCGCCGTCGGATATGCAGCGCTGGATCGCCATTTCGCGTCGAACACCCTTCTTCCTCAATTTCTCTTTGTTCAGTCACCACACGACTTGCGGAACCCCCAAGCCCTTGCCGACCTCGAGCAGATGGCGCAGCGGGTAAGCCAGGTGCCCGGCGTTGAACTGGTGCGCGGCATCACCCGTCCCACGGGAGAATCACTGGAGCAAGCGAGGGCGACGTATCAGGCCGGCGAAGTCGGCAGCAAGCTGGGCGACGCTTCCAAAATGATCAGCAACCACAACGACGACCTCGACTTGCTCATCCACGGCGAAAATGAGATGGCCGACAGTCTCGCCGGCGTGCGGGACCAAGTCGCGCAGGCGATCGGCACGGTCAACGTCTTAGTCGACGGCCTCTCTTCGAGGCTGCACCAAGTCGGCGGTGGGAAGACGCTGAAGGACATCGACGACGCGACCCAGCTCATCACTGGCATGCACGACCTTGGCGATTCCATCGGCGTGAACTTCGCCAACCTCGCGAAAAGCTTCGACTGGGTCGGACCCGTGCTGGCAGGACTTGAGGCCAGCCCGGTCTGCGATGCGGATCCCTCCTGCACCAACTCGCGTGTGCAGTTGCGTCGCCTGGTGACCGCCCGCAACGACGGAACCTTCGACAAGGTAGCCAATCTGGGTCGTCAGCTGCAGTCGGCGCAATCCGCCCAGAGCCTCGACTCGCTAGTGACGGGTCTGAGAAGTGCCCTTACCATCGCCACCAACGCATTGCAATTATTGGGTGGCGGCTTGCAGAACCGTCTGGCCACCTTGCAACAGGGCGCTGACGCCCTCGCCGACGGTAGCCGGAAGTTGGCCGACGGTGTGCAACTGCTTGTCGACCAGGTCAAGCAGATGGGCGGCGGACTCAGCGAGGCGTCTGCATTCTTGCTGGCAATGAGGTCTGGTGCCAACAGGCCGTCGATGGCAGGGTTCTACGTCCCGCCGCAGGTGTTGACAAGGGACGATTTCAAGCAGGCAGCTGGTGCCTTCATATCGCCGGACGGGCACGCGACTCGATACCTTGTCCAGACCAAACTGAACCCTTTCAGCACTGCTGCAATGGATCAGGTCAACGCTATTACCGCGGCTGCTCGGGGAGCTCAACCGAATACCGCGCTGTCGGACGCCAAAATATCGATGGCTGGATTCTCTGTTGGGCTTCGGGATACGCGTGAGTACTACAATCATGACGTCCGATTCTTCATCTTAGCGACCATCATCATCGTGCTCCTAATTTTGATGATTCTTCTCAGAGCAATCGTCGCAGCGATATACCTGATCTGTTCGGTAGTAATTTCATACTTGTCGGCACTTGGTATCGGCGTCATCGTTTTCCAACTTATTCTCAAACAGGAATTACATTGGAGTGTTCCCGGACTGACATTCATTCTACTGGTCGCGATGGGCGCTGACTACAATCTGCTGCTCATCTCGCGGATTCGTGACGAGTCGCCGCATGGCGTGCGGTTGGGCGTGATCCGCACCGTCGCCTCCACCGGCGGGGTGATCACTTCTGCAGGCCTCATTTTCGCGGCTTCAATGTTCGGCCTTCTGTTGGCCGGCATCAGCACGATGGTCCAAGTCGGCTTCGTGATCGGCATGGGAATCTTGCTGGATACCTTCCTGGTGCGCACCATAACGGTGCCCGCGATTGCGGTAATCGTCGGGCAAGCGAACTGGTGGCCGCACCAATGGTGGCCCCGGCTGCTCACTCTTAAACGGCGGAGACGACGCCAGCCGACACGTCATCAACTGGTAACGGACGTAGCTATCCACGGTGAGCAGACACGCGTCACCCCACCGCCGACGGTAAGCGAGCATCACCGTCATCGCAGTCGTCGAAGCTACAGCCGTCCGCAACCGCTACCTTTACCGCCGGTTGAAAGAAACGGTGCCCCGAAGCCGCACGTCGCCAACGGGGCGGAAACGGCGCCGGCTGACCACGGGACCGCGAACGGCAAGCAACCGGCCGAAGCGGCCAGGAAACAACCGGCAGAAACCAATGGCCGACACGTAGCCGAAACCAACGGACATCAGCCAGACAAGTCACCCGCTATGCACCCGTCATCCGAAGATGACCGGATGTCCGGATGGATAGGGCGCTGGTCTGGCAGCGATGCGACCGTCGAGACCAACGGCAAACACACCAACGGCAAACACCCAATGGAATCGAACGGCAAACGACCAGGTACCACCAACGGAAACCGTCCGGTCGAATTCAGTGGCCAACACTTGGGCGAAACCAACGGACATCAGCCAGGTAAGACGTCCCCTGTGGAAGCCACGTCCGAAAACCATCGAGTCGATGGGGCGCAATGGATTGGGTGTTGGCCTGCCACCGCTTGTACCTTCCCCGTGGGCCTCGACAACGGCCAGCAGCTCACCGCCAACGAGCTGCGTACTCCGGGGATGGCCCGATGACCGCCAATGCCGAACAGCCTGTCGAACGACGGCAGACAACGAACTGCTAGCAAAGGAGCAAGCATGACGACGTGCAAGGTTTGGTTCCGTCGGTGAAATCTCGGCCGGCGAGTTACTCAGCTACGGTGGACAACAGGCTAGCGTTCCTAGACCAGGCGTCTTTTCTTCGATTGCGGGCGACCGGCGTTGACACCGTAGGTCAAGTTACATGGGTTTACGATCGTCCTGTCGATTTGAACGGTTTGCGCCGATTCAACGAAAACCTTGGTCGCGGATTGCTTGGGCGCCGAATTGAACGTTCTCCGTTGCCTTTTGGCCGTCATCGCTGGATCGCCTGGCATCGAGCACCGGATATCGATATAACTGCGTCGCCCCGGCCTCGCGCTGAGATCAGCACCTGGATGGACGAACGCGGGCAAATTCCGGTAGACCCCGAGCACGGACCTTGCTGGCATATCGGAGTCCTACCCCTCGACGATGGCGGGACCGCGGTCAGCTTGGTGACTTCACACGCTGTGGCGGATGGCGTGGCGGTGAGCATCGCGATCGGCGAGGCAGTCAAGGGGGACGTGCGGGAATTCGGCTATCCACCCCCGCGGTCGCGCAGTCGCCTACGCGGGTTGGTCGTTGACGCGCTGGATACGCTTCACGGGCTGCCGGAGGTTTTTCGCGCGTTTATTGCCTGCATCATGCTTGTGTTCAAGCGCGGCTCCAATACCGCAAGCCAACCCAAATCGCCATCTCGTTCTACATCAGGTGATAGTAATGAGCCTTTTGTCGTGCCTGCCAGCACGTTCTTGGTCGATTTGGCCTCTTGGGATGCTCGTGCACTCGACCTCGGCGGCAGCAGTAACTCGTTATTAATCGCACTGGCCACAAGACTCGCTGTACTGATGGGGCGGGTTAGTCCTGTCGACGGCACCGTTATGGTATCGGTGCCTGTCAGTGAACGTTCTGCCGACGACACCCGAGGGAACGCGCTCACAGCGGTTACTTTGCGGATCGATCCGACGCGCGCGACGACGGACCTGCAGGTCATCCGCAACGAGATGAAGCAAGGCCTCGCCGCCCTCGTGCAGAACCCGAACGAGCTACTGAAACCTCTCCCGCTAATTCCGTTCGTGCCCAAGTTGCTGGCCAGGAAGATGGAGGGATTAGCGCTCGGTACTTCGGATTTGCCAGTTTGTTGTTCGAACCTGAGGGATTTAGATCAGTCCTTAGCGCGTATCGACGGTGCCGATCCCAGGGACATATCCGCGCGATTATTCACTCGAGGCGCTACTCGGGAAGGCGCCGAGCGGGCGCAGGGGGAGCTCTACCTCTTCTCTGGGCGCATCAACGGCAAGATATACATCAGTATCAGCGGCTATGAGCCCGGCGCCGAAAACACGAAGCCATATCTGTGTCGATTGATAAAACGAGCGCTTGCAGACTATCGGCTGACCGCTGAGATGTATGAACATCTCTAATTCCCGGCTGCGCGCCGAATCCGGTTGAGAGAAAGGGGCCGTTGATGAAATTTGCGTTGGCCGTCAACGGGACTCGCGGCGATGTCGAGCCGTGCGCCGCCATCGGCCTGGAGCTGCTACGCCGGGGCCACGAGGTTCGCATGGCTGTTCCGCCCAACCTGATTGGCTTCGTCGAGTCGGCCGGGCTTGCGGCGGTCGCCTACGGGCCAGACACTCAGGCCTTGCTTGACGAGGATGTGTACCGCAAATTCTGGAAGATCCAGAATTCAATTAAGTTGCTGCGCGCAGGCATCGACTATCTCAGCGAGGTCTGGGCGGAGATGGGCACGACGCTGGTGTCGTTGGCGGACGGGGCCGATTTACTAGTGACGGGCATGATCCAACAGGGGCTCGCAGCCAACGTCGCGGAGTATTACGGCATTCCGCTCGCTTCGCTGCACTACTTCCCAGCGCGGATCAACGGCCAGCTCATACCTACACTGCCGTCGCCCTTGATCCGCTCCACGATTTCGGCGCTCTGGCGGCTGCATTGGCGCGTGACCAAGAAACCGGAAGACGCACAGCGCCGAGAATTGGGTCTGCCGAAGGCAACCGGGCCCTCGACACGACGGATCCTGGAACGCGGATCGCTTGAGGTCCAGGCCTACGACGAGCTCTGCTTCCCCGGGCTAGCAGCTGAATGGGCGGAATGGGATCGCCGACGGCCCTTCGTCGGCGCACTGACCCTGGAGTTGCCAACAGATACCGACGATGAGGTCTTGTCGTGGATCGCCGCCGGAACGCCGCCGATCTACTTCGGCTTCGGCAGCATGCCGGTGCAAGCGCCCGCCGACACCGTCGCGATGATCAGTGAGGTCTGCAAACAGTTGGGCGAGCGGGCGTTGATTTGCACCGGTGCGAATAATTTGATTCGCATCCCGCGTTCCGACCACGTAAAGATTGTGCACACGGTGAACCACGCGGCCATTTTTCCCGCCTGCCGCGCGGTCGTCCACCATGGTGGCGCCGGCACCACGGCCGCAGGCATGCGAGCCGGAATCCCCACGCTGATCCTCTGGATCTGGATTGAACAGCCGATCTGGGCTGCGGTGGTCAAACGGCTCGAAATCGGTTCTGCACGCCGATTTTCGGCCACCACCCGAGAATCACTGGTCGCGGACCTGCGCTCCATCCTTCAACCGCAGTACGTCACCCGAGCCCGCGAAATCGCCACACGGATGACCAAACCCGCCGAAAGCGTAACTTTCGCAGCCGATCTGCTAGAAGATGCCGCGAGCCTGAGGGCGGTGACCTGATGTGGGCCACCGTGCTGGTGCTCGCGCTTATGACTGCGACCGAGCCGGTGCGGCTCGGGATGGCTATGTTTTTGATCTCCCGTCCGCGGCCGATGCCTAATCTGCTCGCGTTCTGGCTCGGCGGCATGACAACGGGCATCAGCGTCGCCTTGGTTGTGCTTGTCCTTCTGCGTGACTTCGCGTCCACGGTGCTGCACGGCATCGCATCCATGGGCGCAAGCATGATCGCAAGCTCCGCCGTTCGGCACATTCAAATCGGCGGTGGGGTGGTCGCGCTGCTCGTCGCGGTGCTGATCGCAGCAGGAGTCTCGGTGCGACAACGGGTGCGGGTGCCGATGCCCAGTGGCGGCCCTTCGGAGTCGTCGCACCCGAGCACACCGACCGCATCTTCGCGTCTGCGCGACCGCGTCCAGAAAGCGTTAGAGGCTGGGTTTCCGTGGCTGGCGTTCGTGATCGGCCTTAGTTTGGCGGCACCTCCTCCCGTCGAGTACCTGACGGCGCTCACCACTATCCGGACCTCTGGAACCGCTATCGGCACTCAGTTCAGCGCCGCTGTCGCGTACATCGTCGTGATGCTTGCACTCCTCGAGATCCCGCTCATCAGTTACTTGGCGGCGCCTGCGAGAACCGAAGTGGTCATGCTACGACTGTGCGACTCGGTACGAAAGCTGCGCGCCTGGCAGCGAACTCACAGTCGGCGGATCCTCGCCGTCATCGTCGCTGCGGCCGGTGTCGCCTTGGTAGCCACCGGGGCGGGCCACGTCTGAGGTAAAGGGGACCAGATCATCGCAACCAGCACAGTGCCTCCATTGACAATGGCGACCGTATTATCGCGTTTTGGTAGACGATGCCTCCACTCCGATGTCATCACCCCTGTGAAGCTGCGCTTTTCCATCGTCCTCCCCGCGCACAATGAGGAGAAGTACATAGCGGCCACGCTCGAACACATCGCGGCACTTTCCTATCCTACGGAGCTGTACGAGGTCATCGTCGTCGAGAACGGTTCCGCAGACCGGACGCTCGACATCGCGAGACAATTCCAAGGCGAGAACGTTCGCGTACTCACAAGCGAGAAGACAGGAGTATCAGCCGCAAAGAATCTTGGCATCGACCAGCTTTCGCCTCTGAGCGACTGGGTTGTGTTCTTGGATGCGGATACTATTCTCACAGCGAACTTCCTCTCAGATCTCGACACACTGCTGCAGAGATCACGCAAGCCGCTCTCCGTAGGCACTACTACGGTGTTTCCCGTTGGCAGCAGCACCCGCAACGCGCGTGCGTGGTTCGCCTGTTTCAACCTTCTACACCGGTTCGGGAGAAGTTCGTTCGCTATCCAAGTGGCGAAGCGTTCACTATTTCCGGGACTTAGATTCGACGAGCACTTAACAATGGGTGAAGACTTACGGTTCATTAAGCAGGCACGTAGATTCGGAAAATTTTTTTATCTGCCGACGCACACAGTTCACACCTCGACGCGACGCTTCGATGCCGTGGGTTATTGGAAGCTTTTCTTCCAGTGGGGCTTCGTAGAAATACTGCCGCTGCGGCAACGAAGAAAGTTCGGTTACAAAGTCATCCGTTAGCATTCATCCCTATTGCGTAGCGTTGCTAACGTGAGAATCGGTGACCACGGTTTCTCTGCACGCCCGGCCGGCTAAGGTTAGTGGTCGGTCAGAAAACGAATTAGTCCGTGTTTACGTATCAAATAAACCATGGCGCTGTTCTGCCATTTGATACGATCTTTGCCCCTGACATCAATGTGGTGATGAATGACTCTGACACTCGGGTCGAACTGCCGTTTGATACCGACCTTTTCCAGGCGTATCGCCAAATCCTGTACCTCATGTGACCGTAAGACAGGGTCATAGCCGCCGACCGTTCTGAATACGCTGGAGTGAATAAGCATATTCCCTTCATGAAGGCAGTAAGCTGGTCTCGGAGCGGGGGGCTGGAGTACGTTGGGCCAATCTCTCATCATTGGTGCAACCATGCGTTGTATAGCTCCGGCGAGCCGTGGTCTTCCGCGCAAGCGGTCGATTATTAGAAGTGGATTTGACGTCACGGTGCCCCAAAGCGAAAATACCGGGCCATAATTACCTGGCTCCTGACTGCCATCTACTCGGCTAACTAACCCGCCAATCGCGCCGACTCGCCCGTCGGCGTAACGTTCGACGGCTTCCCTTGCGATAGCGGGAGTCTCGGAGGTCTCCAATTCCATATCAGCATCGATGAAGTGGATCAGCGACCCATCTCTGACGTGGTCGATGATCTGATTGCGATTAGCGCCGGCACCCCTATTCTCGAGACTTCGCACCAATTTCACTCCGTCGCCGAACTCACTAACCACGTCGACGCTGTGGTCGGTGGAGGCATCGTCGAGTACATATACGGCATCGTAGTGCTGCGGCATTATTTGGTTGAGCAGTCTGCGAAGATAATCGCCCATGTTGAAGTTCGGAATAGCTGCGACAACGGGTAATCTTTTAGGCATGGAGTGCCCCTCGGCATTAATTGACAACAACTCTTACATCACATGGCAAGGCGGAATCGTCGGCGGACGTCAATAGGTTTTGCCATTTCGCTCGACGGCTGGGGACGAGTCGCGGGTACCACACAGAAGCGCCGAACTCCGCCCGATGTTGCGGTCGTATGGCGGTCACGGCACGCTCCCACCCACTAGGCACCCTACGCGTCTAAGCGGATGAACTCATGCTGCCGGTACCGCTCGACACAGGCCGCCCGTCTGACCTTGCCGCTGGTGGTGATGGGAATGGAACCAGGCGCTACCACAACGAGATCCGCGACGGCGAGGCCGTGGGAGTTTGAGATCGCCGAGGTGACTTCGCGTTTTAGGATCTCAAGGTTGTGTAGCGCATCCTCATCGGAGTCACCCCACTTCTTCACTTCGATGATGACGACAAGCTGCTCCGTTCCCTCGTCGGGAACCGTGATGGCCGCGCAGCGGCCCGGGCTCATCTCCTGGGTCGTCGCCTCGATGTCGTCGGGAGAGTGATTACGCCCGTACACAATCAGGAGATCCTTGATGCGGCCGACGATGAACAGCTCGCCTTCAGAGAAGAAGCCCAAATCCCCGGTTCTCAGCCACGGCCCTTCTGGGGCGCCGGCCGACGGCCCAACAAGATGACCACCGAATGTGTGCTTGGTCTGGTCAGGCTTTTGCCAATAGCCTGCAGCGACATTGTCGCCGTGCAACCAGATCTCACCGACCGTTCCGTGCGGGCACTCGACACTTGTCTCGGGGTCGACGACGCGGATCGTCGGGGACTGCGGCTCGCCATAACTGACCAGCGGCGTACCGCCTTCGCACCGCTCCGCGTGGCCAGCGGACAACCTCTCGGGTTCAAACTCGACGATTCTTGGCGGTTCAGCCGGTGTGCGCGTCGCCGCGTACACCGTCGCTTCTGCCATTCCATATGACGGCCGTAGCGCCATGTCACGAAGATTGAAGCGCGCGAACCGCTCTGAAAAGCGCCGCAGCGTTGCAGGCTGTACCCGTTCGCTGCCGTTGATGATGACTAGCACATTCCCGAGATCGAACCCGGCCATGTCCTCGTCCGATGTTTTTCGCGCCGCCAGTTCGAAAGCGAAGTTCGGGGCCGCTGAGAACACGTGAGAATTGCTTGCCAGCAACTGCATCCACCGGGCCGGCCGCTGCAGGAACGATGTCGGACTCATGAGCACAGCGTGAAGCCCACCCAGAACCGGTATGCAAATTCCTACTATTAAGCCCATGTCGTGATAGAACGGCAGCCACGACACCACCGTGGTGTTGGGGGGAGCAACCTGGCCGTAGTCCGTGAAGTATGCGGACATGAGCTGTTTAAAGTTGACCAGCACATTGCGGTTCGACACCACGACCCCCGCCGGCTGACGGGTCGACCCGGACGTGTATTGCAGATACGCCGTGTCGGCGTTGTGTTCACGCCTGGCGCCCGACCCCCTGGGGACGTCAAGGTCGAGCAAGTCGATCTCCACGACCGTTGGCTCGAATTCCACGGACTGCGACTTGACATATTCGGCGACAGTCCCTATCACAGCCGACGTCGTGAGAATAACGGACGGCGACGCGTCGCGTAGCACCGAACTAACGCGCTCATCGCTGGCCCCACCAAGCGGAACCGACAGCGGGACTGGGATGAACTCGGCCTGCAATGATCCCAGAAATGCATCGATATAGTGCAGCCCCTGCGGTGCCAGTATCACCGCGCGGTCACCGGCCGATCCGCGAAGCTTGAGCTCCTCTGCAACGTTGAGCGCTCGCCGATATGCCTGCGACCAGGTTAGCTTTTCAGCAACTCCATTCCGGTCCTGCTCGTAGTCAATGAAGGTGAACGCTATGTCATTGGGTTGCAGACTGGCACGCTCACGCACTACAGCCGGAATGGATGACGCTCTCACCGGCGTCACCTTACCGCGGCCAGCACCACAGCACCTTGCCTAGGAGGCGCGCTGGCGCGACGGCACCGGAGCAGTGCCTAACCGCTCGTCAGTCAACATTCAGCCGTACTCAGCGGTGCGCCGAGGCGCTCGGTCAATTGCTACATACGGTGCATCCTCGGGACATTAGTGCGGGTCGAGACGTGCTGCCCAGGCAGGTTGGTTAACGCGTGATGGGCCGGACGTTGCCATCAGGTGGATCTCGCCGAAAAGTGCCGGAGCAAGAAGTGGTTCCCTTACGCTTTGGCGCTGAACCGGCTTCAATTGCGGAGGGGAACCCTACATGACCATGTCTGTCCGTGGCACTGCCACTGCTTTCCTATGGACTACAGCGATGGCCGTTGCTCCGATCGCGGTCGTCACGGTCGCCACACCGGCGCCGAGCTGGGCGACGTGTGATCCCGGGCAGCAGCCCGATGCGGGGTCCGGCCCGTGCCCCAATTTGGTTTCGGCCGTCCAACCAAAACCGCCGGCGCAGCCCGAAACGCAGGCGCAGCCCCAACCAGAGGCACAGTCCCAACCGCAAGCGCAGCCCGAACCAGAGGCGCAGCCCCAACCGCAGGCGGCGTCCGAGCCGCCTGTGGAGTCGGAACCAGCGGCACCGGCCGGCGCGCCATCAGTACCCGGCGTGCCGGCCGTTGGCGTGCCCAGCTTGCCCGCCGTGCCTGGAGTGCCGGGGGTGGGCATACCAGCCGGGGTCGGCATACCCGCCGGTAGCGTGCTAGGCGCCGGGGTGCCTACTGCTGCAGGCGTGGTCGGCGCAGGCATACCTTCTGCTGTTGCGGGCGCAGTCGGCGCCGGCATACCCGCGATTGGGGCGCCGGGAGTGGGGCTACCGTCGCTACCGCCACCGCCCCAAGTGTGCCCCGCGATTTCGACGCCGATTCCGGGAGTCGGCTTTGCGCCGTGCGGCTAGGCCACCGGCTAAAGCATGCCGGGCATCGGTCCACCTTTGCGGCATTGCGCGGCTGCGAAAGATGTTGAGCAACCAACATCCGTCCTGAAAGCACCATCAATGCGATTAACACTCTGGTGCTACGGCACCTTGACCGTCGTCAGCGTCTGACCCTGCGGGTTCAGCCAACACATCCCGTAGCCGACAGACGATGTCCAGGCAATCTCTTAGGCCAGCGGCTCTCAGCGGGGCCTGGTAGCCTGTCAAAAGTTTGACAGTCTATTAGTCGGAAGGTGTCCATACATGGCCAAGCTGTCGTTGACCAGGCTGGCTCTCGCAGTTGGCGGTCTGGCATTGTCGCTGACCGCTGGGGCCGGGATTGCCTCCGCGGATCCGATTGTCGACACCACCTGCAGTTACCCGCAGGTCGTGTCGGCGCTCAACGCGCAAGATCCGGCCGCTGCCGCGCAATTCAACTCGTCACCGGTGGCACAGTCCTATTTGCGTAAATTCCTCGCCTCGCCGCCGGATAAGCGCCAGCAGATGGAGCAGCAGCTACAGGGCATCCCGGAGGCTCAGGCGTACCTTGGAACGATCCAGCAGGTCGCCAGCAGCTGCAATAACTACTGAGCGGGCTGGGCGCCAGCTCTGCTGTCTCCCCCATTCCGATTTCAGGCTTCAGCACACAGCATTCCTGCCGAGGCAACACATCTGGCGGTTCGTGAATCGACCGGCCAGTATGCCTTCTCGATCGCTAAGCAGTACAGCCAAGCAGGCCAACTCTGACCGCCCGAGCTGCGCCCGGTGACCGACGCGATCGGCTATCCCCGAGCTGAAGTCCCGAGGCTTGCGCCGGCGAAATTCCTTCCTAACGGCCCCGCATGACATCCGTGCTGGTTACTGTTGTCCCGCCTACGGCGAAAGGGATGCAGTTGAGCGACCACACGTACCGCGTCATCGAGATCGTCGGGAGCTCTCCAGACGGCATTGACGCGGCAATCCGCAACGCGGTGTCCCGCGCTGCTGAGACGATGCGCGAACTCGAGTGGTTCGAAGTGCAGTCCGTGCGTGGCCACCTGGAGAACGGGGCCATCAAACACTTCCAGGTGACGCTGAAAGTGGGCTTCAGGTTAGAGGACGCTCAATAGACCGGCGAAGTCAGCCTGCAGCGGCCGTCGCGGGATACGGCGAGCCCAACTCGGTGACGCGCTCGAAGCCGTGCGCGCGGGCCTGCGCGGCGCCCCGTCGCAGCAGGCTGGCGGTCGCGACGAAGCCGGCCTGATCGATGACGACGAACGGCGACAGCAGACGGTTGTGTACGAAGGCGAATGCCAGACCGCTCGCCGGATCGGCCCAGCCGAGGGAACCACCCAGCCCGACGTGTCCGAAGCCCGGCATGGCACCGAACGGAACTTGGTGGTAGCCCATGTGGAATCCCAGGGGTATGAGAAGGTTGCGATCGGGCCGAAGATTCTTGCGCCCGGTCAGGCCGGCTACCAACTGAGGCGACAGGAATTGGGTGCCGTCGACCTGCCCTCCGTTGGCGATCGCGCCGTACATTTTGGCCAGCGCACGCGCCGTCACCACCCCGTTCGCGGACGGGATCTCAGCATCCAGGAACGGCGTATCGCCTTGCATCATTGCTCTGGCGCCTGCGAAGTACAGCGCACCGAAGCCGGCGGAAAGCCGCAGGGCGGCGATCTTGGGCGCCACTTGATTGAACACCGGGTTGGTGATCGTGCTCTGCGGCATGATGATCTGCGCGGCCCGCGTCGGCGACCCCAGAGGCGGTCTGCCCAGATGCAGCCCGTCGGTGCCCAGCGGCGCGGCCAGCTCCTCGCGAATAAGGTCGCGCATTCCGCGGCCGGTGACCGCGCGCGCGAGCCCCGACATCAGCCAGCCATAGGTAAGCGCGTGATACGCGGGTTTCCCGAGGAAGGCTCCCGGGGGGGCGGCTGCCAGCCGCTGTTCCATCCGAACGTGGTCCAGCAGATCGTCCTTGCTGGCACCGCCCAAGTGCGACAGGCCCGCGCGGTGCCGCAGCACCTGGCGCACAGTAATCGCCGACTTGCCGTTCGCCGCGAACTCTGGCCAGTACTCAGCAACCGGGGCTGCGTAGTCGATCAGCCCCCGGTCGACGAGCCGATGAATGACCGTGGAGGCCATGCCTTTGGTCGCGGAGAACACCATCGCACCGGTATCTGCCATCCACGGCACCCGACCACGTCGGTCTGACCAACCTGTCCACACGTCGACCACGGGCTCGCCGTCGAGAAAAACTGCCAGGGCCCCGCCACCGTATCGGCGCGTCGGAAACAAGCTAGCGAAGCTGCGAATCGCGCAGCCGAAATGCCGATCGGCGGCGCCGTAGACGCCGGACGGCAGCACCGTGCGGCGATCACCACGGTTCTTCTGACCCACGACACCGAAATTAGCCCCTTAGGTGGCCAAACAAACCAAAAGTTATCAACTCGTTAGCTGACAGGACCGCAGGTATCTGCTGGGCGTATGCGTGGCCGCGGCCGGCCGCACCGGCGGGCAGCCCGCGACCTCGAGGTCGGCGTCAGGCTATGGCGTAATCCGCCAGCGGGAATCGATCCTGTTCCTTGACGGCGTTACGCACCGAAGTCGGCCGAAAAAGCGGTGCTTCCCCGCTGTGGTTGAACCAATAGGACCGTGATGTGGCACAGCTGCCGAGATGAAACACCGAATCGTCGAGCATATTGGTCATCCGATCCAGAAAACGGGCATTGGCCTGCTCGGTGACCTCGAAGGTGCGGGCACCGCGCCGCTGTAATTCGCTGAATAACCGATCCATGTGCCGCATCTGGTATTCCACTGTGTTGAACCACGACAGACCAAGCCACGCGTACGGGCTGGCCATCGTCAAGAAGTTCGGAAAGTAAGGCACCGAGATGCCCTGATACGCCTGAAAGCTGGTCTCGCGCCACCACTTTCCGAGGTCCCGACCTTCCCTGCCAATCACCTCAATCGCCGGCAAGTTGGCGTCCCAGACGTCGAACCCAGTTGCCAGGACCAGCGCGTCGATGAACCGTTTGGTGCCGTCGCGGGCAACAATGCCATCAGGCTCGATCCGCTCGATACCCGTAGTTTCCAGATGCACGTGCGGCTTGGTGAACGTAGGGTAATAAGCGTTCGACATTGTCGGCCGCTTGCACCCGAAGTCGTAATCGGGATTCATCTTGCGCCAGAGTTCCTTATTGCGGACCAGCAGCAACCGATGAAGTTTGGATAGGTCCGCGGCGGCGTAGTTGACGCGCTTCATAGACCGGAACTTCCACATCGCAATCACCATCATGAATTCCATAGCGATGTCGGTGAACCACCGCACGACGCGCTGGGCAAGCGGGACCCTGGCAAAAAACCGCTGCACTGCAGGCGCAAACCCGACGTCCAACTTGGGCATGACCCAAATCGGCGTGCGCTGATACACGGTCAGCTCGGAGACCTCCTTGGCCAGCTCGGGAATGACCTGGACACCGGTGGAACCGGTTCCGATGACCGCGGCCCGGCGTCCCTTGAACGAGTAACTGTCATCCCAGTCCGCGGTGTGCACGATGCGCCCGCCGAACGTGTCGATACCGGGAATATCCGGAGTGCGTGGCTGGCAGAGAAAACCGGTTGCCGCGATCAGAAACTGTGCGCTCAAGGTCTCGCCACCACCAAGCGCGACCCGCCACACCTGGGCGTCGTCGTCCCAACGGGCGCCTTCGACCGTGGTGTTGAACCGCATGTAGCGACGCACGTCGTACTTGTCGGCGACATGCTCGGCATAGCGCTTCAGTTCCACCCCCGGGGCGTACAACCGCGACCAGTACGGATTCGGCTCGAACCAGTAGGAATAGGTGGTGGACGGAACGTCGACGGTGAGGCCCGGATAGCGGTTGACGTGCCACGTTCCACCCAGATCGTTCTCGCGTTCGACGATCACGATGTTGTCGTAGCCCAGCCGGTTCAGTTGAATCGCGGCTCCGATTCCCCCGAAACCTGCCCCCACGATCACTGCCTGGTAGTGCTGCGCGCCCATAAGCAGTAGACGCTACCGCACGGTTCAGCGCCGGGAACGGCTCCGTCAGCTGATCAAGCACGAGGTCAAACGGCTATTCGGGGTGCAGCGCCAGGGCGGGCGCCGAACCGCAGGTGATCGTGTATCGCTCCGGCGTCCAGAAAGTAACGAGACCGCTCGACAAGCCGTGAACGCTGTATCTTTCGCCGTCACCCCGGTAGGCTGCCGTACCGTCTGCCTCGAGCACGTTGCATGCAGACCACGCAGGGGAGGAGTCGGATGCCGGTCGTACTGGTGGCCATCTTCTGCGTGCTGGGCGCCATGCTGCTCTTTGCCGGTCTGATGTTGCTGGCTTGGATTCGCATGGTCAAGCGGTGGAAACGCAGCCTGGAGATCACCGATGACACCGAGTACGTAAACACCCTCACGACCCTCTCCGAGGGGTCCGTGCGCCGCAACTTCAACCCGTACACCGACATCGACTGGGAAGCGCCGGAGTTCGCTGTCACGCCGAACGACCCACGCTGGGTGTTGTCGGCGACCGATCCGCTCGGGCGTCATCCGTGGTACCGGGACCAATCGCTAGAAAAGCAGATCGCGATCGGAATGTGGCGTCATGCCAACACCGCGAAGGTCTCTGTTCACTTAGAGAACCTCTTGATCCGCGGTCTGATGCAGTACACGTTCTGGGTGCCCAATGGATCACCGGAATACCGCTACTGCATGCACGAAACCGTCGAGGAGTGCAACCACTCCATGATGTTTCAGGAGATGGTGAACCGCATCGGGGTCGACGTTCCGGGCGGGCCGCGGTGGCTGCGCTGGCTGTCGGTGCAGTTCCCGATATGGGCCGGCCCACTGCCGAACACATTCTTCTTCGGGGTGCTGGCGGGTGAAGTGGTGATCGACTCTCTGCAGCGGAGCATGCTGCGCGAGGACAGGTCATTGCATCCCATCCTGGCGAATGTGATGGCGATCCACGTCGCCGAGGAAGCCCGACACATGTCGTTTGCGCACGAATACCTGTGCAAACGTGTTCCGCATCTGCTACGGCCCAGCCGGTTTGTGCTCTCGCTGTACGTGCCGATCATTATGCGGGCGCTGTGCCAGGCGATCGTGGTGCCGAAGCGCAGCTTCTTCAAGGATTTCGGCATCCCGCGGTCGGTGCGCAAGGAGTTGTTCTTCGACGCACCCGACTCGCGCCAGACGCTGCGGGACATTTTCGGCGACGTCCGGATGCTGTGTCACGAGGTGGGGTTGATGAATCCCGTCGCGCGGTCCATGTGGCGCATCTGCAAGATCGATGGTCGCCCGTCGCGGTATCGCGGCGAGCCGCAGCGGAGCCGCCTGCCGGCCGCGGTCATGGCCGACTAAATCCTCTACCACACCTGGCGACACCGCGCGGCCTTCGCCGTCGGTTCTGCGGCGTCTGACGTCTTTCCACCGCCGCTTTCGCTGATCTAGGCCTGCCTCGACCGACCACGTCGATCGCCCGCATGGCGCCCCACCGAACCAGGTCGCGAAGAACATGTCGTCGGCGGCAACATTCACGATTTGCTCCCGTGCGCCATGGAGAAGGCAACCAGGTGTTTAGTCCTTCTCGATGGTTTGCAGGTCGGGGCGCCGACCGATCGGGTTGCATCCACATCTGCGATTTAGTCGCGCCTCAGCGATTCTTAAGGTAAGTTCGGCGCAGCCGGTACTGCGCAACGACTACTAGGGGGGCACAGGTGACAAGGGGTACACACATGCAGGCAGCTGTGGGGCCAAAAGTCATCTCGGGTGTGGCACTCGCGGGGGCGAGCCTCATTGCCGTCACTCCAATAGCGGCGCCGCCCGATATCTCCGTCTCGAGTGCGGCTGTGCGTCTGACCTCCATTGACAGCTTCCTTCCTGACCTGGCGGTCTCGCGGACCTCGGCAACCTCGGTGATCTCGGTGGTCTCTCGACTCGGGCATTCCAGAACATTCCCTATAACTTGTTCGCCGACGTCGTCAACATCCCGTACTACGAGTCGTTGGCGTTGCAGGAGTATGCGTCCGCTCTCGGGCCGGCCGGCAACGACTGGGGGGTGCCAGGGTGGATTCCACCCGGGACTCCGGACGCTGGGATAGCCACCAACGGTGCCTATGCCCTCGGGGGCACCGGCAGTTGGTACGGGGAGTCCATCGGCAACACCTGGGGTTGGGACGACGGCAACTATCCGCAACTCGACGCGCTGCTCCACTTCGCGCTGCCGTTCTCGTTCACGCAAGACGACATCGTCAACCCACTACAGACGTTCGCGCAGGCCGAGTTCATCGATGGCGCCCACATCGGTTGCGAATTCGAATGCGCCAACCCCCTGGGTTATCTGGGCGGTTGGATTCATGGCCAAACGCCGCTTGAATCGCTGCTCTCCGGATTTACGTTTCCCAACGAGTTAACGGACACCGTAGAGGGAGATGGCTCCCGGAGACATACTCAATGTCGCCGATCCTCAGATGACTCTCCCGAATACTTTCGGGGACGACGACAGGGACAGGTGCCATCTGGTCCGGCCAGCCTGGGCAACTGAACCCGCTGCAGTCCCTTGGAAGATATTGCCGGTCAAGTCTGACGGCAGGTCCGGCGTGAAATCCGATTCAGATCCCCAACATCGGGGACGTCTTCTACAAACGCTGTAAGGCTCGTCCAAGACAACATCAACGACTTCAACCCATTCCAAGAGGGCAGCTTCTTGTGGTGGGGCGCGGCGAAGGATTACAGCATCCCGTCGGCCTTTGGTGGAACACTTCAGGATTTCACTGGCATACCGAACCAATGGGGTCTTGACCAACCTAGGCGCGGAGCCCGGTACCGGGTACGCCTCTACGCCTTTGAGCCTGCCGGAAGGTTACCTGCAGGGTCTCGAGTACTTCCTGACCGGCGATGGAGGGCCCGCAGGGGACGGTCTGCTGGGCTACCTGAACCCCGATACCTATCTGCAGGCGCTCAACAATGACATCGGTATCCTGACCAACCCCAATAATCTGGCGGCGTCGCTGCCGCTGCTCGGCTTCCTGGGTTTGGGCGAGAATTCCGGCGCCCTCGCCCCCGGCTCGTTCCTCGGGGCGTTCGGCCCCGACTACTTCAAGGGCCCGTTCGACGCCACATTGTTCAGCAACTTGCTCGACCCCCAGGCGCTGCTCGGATCGGGGGGCGACTTCAGCTCGATCTTGCCGGGTGCAGCCGACCTCACCGCGCTCATGCCAAACGCAGCCGACTTCACTGGGCTGCTGGGCAACGCGTTCGACCCAGCTGCGCTACTCAGCGCGTTCGACCCGAGCTCGCTGCTCACGGCAATTGACCCGGGCTCCCTGGCCGGTGACCTCGGCGGTGTAGCGACCAACCTCGGTGGAAGCCTCGTCCCCGACCTGGCACTGAACCTGCTCACGTCGATTATCTAAGGGCCGAAACAGCCACGACGGCAAGCGTTTTCCCGCACGGCCATTCCGTGCGGGAAAACGCTTGCTCGAGGTCAGTTTGGGGAGGCCGTAGCGCGACTATGGGGTTCAGCGGCAACAGATCGGGAAATATGGGCGGGTTTCGATTCGGCATCCTCGACGGGATCGTGAACTCGCGCTTGTCGCCGACCATCCTGCCGCAAGCCAGTTACCTGA
>CAWEFS010000003.1:0-71213 GCA_963808375.1 uncultured Actinomycetota bacterium
TGAAAGTTGGGTGAATCCTTGCGCTGGTCGCAAGTCAGAGCGGTCAGGGTCGAGGCGTCGGATCGGTTGTAGGCATCGTCGAGGTTTCTGACGGTCTGCCTGATTTGGTCTTCAGCGGACCCGGAATGGGCCCGCGCAGCCTTGAAATCGCCACCCTCACCAGCCAAAGCCAGGACCAACACCATCAGCGCGGCCGCGATGGCGACTACGCCGACAGTGATCCAGATTGCCTTGTGGGACCGTCGCGGCGGGCCGGGCCAATACGGTTGCGGCCAGTACGGACCTTGGGGTTGAGGCCACTGAGGAGGACCACCGTAGGGCGGCCACGGACCGGGTGGGCCCCCTGGTCCCGGCCCTACTGGTCCTGGTCCCGGCCCCACTGGTCCGGCAGGAGGTCCCTGCGGCGGGTAGTACGACATGGCTCCTTCGATGCGCTGACAGAGGTTGCTTGCCCATCAACGTTACCGGTAGCGATCCCGGCACCGGCACGTGAATGTGGTAGACACGGGCTATGTCTGCGCTGGTCTGCCCATAGCGTCGAAAGAATCTGCGTGCGTGACGATCGACTGCTGAAACCCGGCGAGACGTGCTGGCGCATTGCGCATGCTGATCAATTCGCCTGCATCATCGATGCGGCTGACTACTTCAAGCACGCGAAGGCGGCGATGCTGCGTGCCCGACACCGAATCTTGTTGATTGGCTGGGACTTCGACGCACGGATGGCATTCGAACGCGGCGCCAAAACCCTTCCCGGCCCGAACCAGCTGGGCGCTTTCCTCTACTGGATCTTGTGGAAACGAGCCGACCTCCAGATCTTTCTGCTCAGATCGAATCTGCGCCTGCTGTCCCCGTTCGACCGCATCTGGGTCGGGCTTACACCGGTAGCGCTGGTGAACCAGATCAGCAGCAGGCGAATCCACTTCGCCGTCGACGGTGCGCATCCGACCGGCTCGGTTCATCACCAGAAGATCGCAGTCATCGACGATGCCTTGGCGTTCTGCGGTGGCATCGACTTCACCGTCGACCGGTGGGACAGCCGCGACCATCAGCACGACAATCACAGCCGCCGCACCCTGGGGCGCAGCTATGGGCCGCGGCACGAAGTGGCCGCCGCAGTCGACGGCGCGGCGGCCCGGGCACTCGGCGAACAGGCCGTCACACGGTGGCAGACCGCAACGGACCAGACGCTTGCCCCGATCGCCGCGAAGCACATCGTCTGGCCGACCAGCCTGGAGCCGCTGCTGCGCAATGTCGACGTCGGCATCGCGCGGACCCTTCCTGAACTGGATGATCGCCCTGAGGTCCGGGAGGTAGAAGCACTCAACCTTGCGGCCATAGCCGCGGCACGTGACGTCATCTTTCTGGAGAACCAATATCTCGCAGCCCGGCGTCTTGTCGAAGCGCTGGCCGCCCGGCTGAAAGAAGATGACGGTCCGGAGATCGTTATCGTCCTTCCGCGCCGCGGCAACAACCCGCTGGAGCGGCAGGCGATGGACAGCGCCCGCCACCGGCTCATCCAAGTGCTGTGGGCAGCAGACGAGCATCAGAGACTGGGTGTCTACTGGCCGACGACCGACGGCGGCACACCGGTTTATGTCCACTCGAAGGTCTTGGTGGTCGACGACCGGTTGCTGCGGATCGGCTCGTCGAATCTGAATAACCGGTCCATGGGGTTCGACAGCGAGTGCGACGTAGCCATCGAGGCCGAACCGGATGAGTCTGAAAACGACGACGTCCGCCAACGGATCGTTCTGGTACGTGACGAGTTGGTGGCGGAGCACCTGGGTGTGTCAGTCGATGAGTTCAGGCAATCGTTGCTCGATTCGGGATCCTTGCGGCAGGCCATCGAGGCGTTGCGCGGAGGCGGCCGTACGTTGAGGCCGTTCACCGCAACGACCATCGCCGGTGAGGCGGGCCAGCTGGCGGAGAACGACCTGATGGATCCTGACCATGTCCCCCGGTCACTGACACGAAGCGTGCAACGGTTAATAACCGGACTTCGGGGCTGAACGCGCCTTCGGCGAACAAGGGTTACTGGATTCGGCGTCCTGAGACGGGGGTAGACACCCGGAATGAACCTCCATCACGTCTTGGACAGCGTCGAAGAAGTTGAGGCTCTCGACGCACCGGCCCGCGCCACCTCTCGCATCGTCGGGCGGTTGCTGGACCGTAGCGGCTTCGCCGGCGCGCTCCGCGGGTCCTGGCTCGGCCACCCGGTGCACCCGCTGCTGATCACCCTGCCCATTGGCACCTGGATGACCTCCGCGGTGTTCGACGTCGTCTTCAAAGACGTCACAGCGGCGCGTCGGCTAATTGCCGTCGGCCTGGCCGCCACGCCGCCGACCGTGCTGGCCGGGTGGGCCGATTACCCGCTGCTCGACCGGCGACAGCAGCGGGTAGGGCTCGTTCACGCGGTGTCGAATGGTATTGGCGCATCGTTGTTTCTGTTGTCCTATCGAGCTTACGGACGGGAGCGGAAGCGAGCGGCGCGGATATACAGCTTGCTCGGCTTGACGGCGATCAGCGTCGGCGGCGCGTTGGGCGGACACCTGTCGTATGCACAGGGCGCCGGTATGTTCCGCTGGCAGCCGCGGCGCGCAGCGACGAACCGCAGCCCCATCGAATACCTGCGCGCCGCTTGATCATCGCCGAAGCACCGGCGAACTTCTCAACCGCCCCGGGGCACCGCCATCGTTGTTCAGGGCGAACCGGCGTCCATTAAGCATCTCCTTGGTTGTCGGGGCTTTCACCTCCGAAGCACGGGCCGTAGAAGGTCTCGGCAGCCACCGCTGCGACACCGAGCTCGTCTGCGACCGCCTTGACGGCGTGCCGGGCGGTGTCGAGGTCCACGCGGCCGTCTCGGGTGTAATACGGACGGACGTAGTGCTGGTGATACCGCTGCACCTCGTCGCGCGTCATCCGGTCCAAGAAAGTCGAGATGTAGTCGACAGCCAGTTCCGGGCGGTCCGCCATCGTTTGCAGAGCGCGCCGATTGGCCCGCACCAGCGCCCGCACCGCCGGACTGTCGATCTCGACTGTGCTTGCGTCCACCGCGATTCCCACGGTGGGGATCTGGAAGTGGTCTCCCACCCACGCGAGCACGTGGAAACCCTCCTCCTCGGCGATCTGCTCGGGCCCCAGAGTGCTTCCGACGTACGCCGCGTCGACAGAACCGTCCCGAAGGCGCCGGAGGTCCATCTGGTAATCACCCGGGTGCCGCACTACACATTGCAGGTCGTGGTCCGGATCCAGACCGTGCTGTCTCAGCACGATGCGCGCGAAGCATCCAGGCGGGCTGTCGGGCGCATGAACCGCGAGCCGACGGCCGCGAAGATCCGCCATCGACGAAACGGTGGCACCGCCGAGAAACCAAAACAGTGGACGGTGCGTGTTGACGTTCAACGCGGTCCACTCGATGCCCTCGTTAAGCCGTGACAACAGCGCGCGGCCGAGGCCGATGGTCGCACAGCTGCGCAGACGCTTGGTGTTCCATCGGGTTCCATCGCGCAGGGCCACATGGACACCCTCGTCTTCGAAATAGCCTTCCTGGTCGGCGACGGTCGCGACCAGTTCCTCGTGAGTGCCGCGTCCGACGAAGGCCAGGTCGATTACATGCACTGCTAAACCCTTTCCCGGGGAACGTTTCCCGGTGGCCGAACTCTGCTCAGTTCATCGAGAGGCCGCCGTTGACCTCCAGATAGTGGCCAGTCGTGAAACCGGCATCTTCGCTCGCCAAGAAAGCCACCGTCTTGGCCACCTCGTCGGGACGCACTAGGCGACCCATGGGATTGTTGGTGCCGAGCCGGTGCACTTCTTCGACGTCCAGCAACTTGTTCGCCTTCGTCTCGGCCACTGTCGCGGGTGCGACGAGATTAGCGGTGACCCCTTTTGGCGCCAGCTCGAGGGCGACGAACCGGACGAACTGGTCCAGCGCCGCCTTTGCGGTACCCAGTGTGATCATGCCTTCGCGGGGCTGGCGGGACAATACCGTGCTGAGATAGATGAGGCGGCCGTATCCGCTGGAGATCATATCGGGCACAACGGCTTTGGTGACCAGGAAAGCGGCGAGCAGTTCTTGGTCCAGCTTGCCGCCCAGCTGCTGCCAGGTCAGTTCGGCGAACGACGTGACGTCGTAGGGAATCAACGCATTGTGCACAAGCACATCGACCTGACCCCAGCGTCGTCGAGTTTCATCGACCAGCGCGTGCACATCGTCCGGTACGGTGACGTCCGCCCGAATCGCGACAGCCTCACCCCCGGCGCCGGTTGCGGCGCGGACCACCTCGTCTGCTTCCCCGGCACTCGACCGGTAATTCACGACGACACGGAATCCTTGCTTGGCGAGAACCAATGCGGTCGCCGCGCCTATTCCGCGACTGCCGCCGGTGATCACCGCTACCCGACCCACCGGCCTTACCTCCAACCGCTAGCTGTCCGGCCAGCACGCCCTCGACAGCGCTGACCACCAGCCGAAGGACGGTGTGGATGACCGGGCCGCAAATCGTTGCGGCCCAGCTGCTGCGAACAGAACCGGTATGAATCAAGCTGATAAACCAACACCGCACGGTTCTCGCCGCCGTGCCCGGCCAAGTCACCCTGGCCGTCTCCTTCGACATTCAGCCGGCGGACCATACGCGGGCCGAGCACCGGCTGCTTCCAGGCGCCGGTGAACACTGTGCGTCCGTTCCACGACACATTCTTCGGCAGACCGACGTTCACCGATACCAAAGTCGCCATGGCCCGACCCTTCGTGCGCCCTTGAAACCAATTGTCGGTGACGCGTCAAGATCGGGTGGAGCCAAACGTCCGAGCGGAGCCGCAGACGCACCTGTAGCGTAATCGAGAACGACCCGAACAGTTGTGACACAACGCATCGCGCCGCTGAGGATCAAAACAGCGTGCCGCAGAACGGCGCTCGACCCGTGCTGAAGGCGGCGTCCAGGTCGTGCAGCAGATCCGGCGATACTTCATTCATACGGCCCGCTCGCGCCGCTCGACTTTCTTGTCGGCCAACCGGCCTGACCCGACGCGCGGTCACTGCCTCCGTGTAGCCCGAATTTGCGTCGCCCGAGCTCAATCAGCGAAGTCGGCAGGCCGGAACTTCCCCTGAGCAAGTTTGCTTTCGATTTCTTCCAGACTCCTGCCGGTCAAGTCGGGCATGCGGACGAACACGAAGAACCAAGCGCAGACATTGAACAACGCATACAGCCACATCAACGGGCCGACGCCGATGACACTGATCGTGGTGAGCAGGGTCAGGGTGATCAACAGATTGGTGCCCCACAACGCAGCGGACTGCGCGGCAGTGCCGGCGGCTCGCACCGCCAACGGATAGGTCTCCGAGCCGGTGAGCCACCCCATCAGCTGCAGTCCGCCCGCGTTGAACAGCATGAAAGCGAGCAGGCAGAGGACGATCAACGGCACATAGTCAGGGCTGTCTTCGCCGGCGAGGAACAGGCATCCCAGCACGAACAGGCTGACGGCCGCGCCTGGAATCATGAGCAGCGTGAGCCGACGTCGGCCCACTCTGTCGATGATGCTGAGACCCACAAGCTGGGCGAGAAGGTAACTGAATCCCAGCCCGACAGAAACGTCCAGGGCATGGTCGGCGGCAAAACCGTTGCTCGTCAGAATCGTTGGCGAATAATAGATGATCATCTCGACGCCGCTGAGCTGGGTGAAGATGGCGATACCGCAGCCGAGTATCAGTGCGGGACGCACCCAGGCCAGTCGCAGGGCGGACCAGCCGCCGACACCCGCCGCCTGCTCCTCAAGGGCTAGCTGCGTCATCTCCTGCAGCTCTTCCTCCACGTCATATCCGGGCGGCCGGGCTTGCTCGAGCATGCGGCGGGCTTCGTCTGTGTGGCCTTGGTTGATCAGCCAGCGCGGGCTTTCCGGTAAGCGCAGTAGCACGCCCAACATCAGCGCAGCGGGGACGGCAGCCACGCCGATGGAGACCCGCCAGGGGATGAATTCGGACGCCCCGATCATCGTTGCGATCAGGATTCCGACTCCGATCGCGATCTGGAAGCAAAGCACCAATCGCCCTCGATATTGCTTCGGTGCCAGTTCAGCGACATACATCGGTGCCGTTTGCGTTGAACCGCCGACTGCGAATCCCAGCACTACTCTGCCGAGTGATAGCAGCATCGGATTAGGAGAAATCGAGCACCACAATGCGCCAACCACAAAGACCGCGCCGACGATAGTCAGCGTCCTCTTGCGCCCCAGTCGTTGGGAGAGGTAGCTGCAAGCCAACGCTCCAATGACGGCGCCGAGCAGGATGCTGGCCGCAATGACCTGCTTCCAATCCTCTGCAATCCTGAAGTCTCTGGTGATCTGCAGGAGAGCGCCGGAGATGATCCCGGTGTCGTAGCCGTACAGCGCGCCGGAGATCGCCGGCACCAACGCGACCGTGAGCAACCGCCTGGTCAGCCGGCCGGAGACGTCCGGGCGGGGCATGACCCGGTCCGGTGTAGTCATCGCGCTCGCCTTCGATCCAGGTGATTGCCAGCGGCGGATACCCGCGTCCGTCGCACCGCAATCGGGGAGGTCGGGGATGCCATGTCCAGAAGCGGGCACAGCCGACCCGGATGTCGAGTCGTAGTGCAGTGCGAATCCGTTCGGTGTGGAGGCGCCGATCGATTGTTCGAATCACCGGTTTGCCGTTGCTGGTTGTGCTAACTACCCGGGTAACTGCGGAGTTAGTCGTCGAGGCCGGGGGACACATGATGGGTTGCGCACGATGCGTAGCGGTAGTGACCATTCCTGCCGTGGCGATCGTCGCCACAGCCGTCGGCTGTGCGGGAGCGCCGGCGAAGCATTCGACCAGGCCGACGACCTCAAGCCCGTCCTCTACCTCCACGTCACCGGCCACCCAGATGGACGGCAGATACTGGGCAGTCACCTATTACTCCGACGGTTCCCACCCCAACACGTGGGTCTTCACTTCCTGCGGTGATGGATGTGCTGACTTGGACATTGCGCAAGGAGGTTCGAGCGATCACGCCGTGGCGCGGTATGTGAACAACCAGTGGACGGTCGAGGTGCGTTCCCGCGGAGCAATTCAGTGCGGTGACGGTACGACTGGTCCCGGTGTCGCGCACTACACCTGGAACCCAGACACTTTGAAGGGGCGTTACTGGTCAACCTCTGACGCGCATGTCTGCGGGAACCCCGACCCTGTTGAGACCGATCCTGTGCCGCTCACCTTGACGAAGATCCATTGAGGCGGGTGGAGGGGCTAAGCCCGCACGCAGCACAGTTCGATGATCTAACGCGGCTGCGCCACGGCATTTCGGCAGCTTCGCCTGGCAAGGTGGCTATTCGTCGGCGCCCTGCGAGCGCCGTAACTCTTCAGCCCGTTCGACGATGCGCTCGTCTTTGGCCCGGTTCTTTTCTATACCGCGGGTGTCACGGGGTGGCAGTTGCAGGTCGCGTTCGGCCGGCAGCCCCGCTTGCAACTCACGGCCACGCTCGAGTTCGACGTCCAATTCAGCGCCAAACAGCAGTGCGAGATTGGTGATCCACAGCCACAGCAAGAACACGACGACGCCGGCCAGCGTCCCATAGGTCTTGTTGAAGCTGCCGAAGTTATCCACGTAGACGCCGAACAGCACCGACGCTGCAATCCACACGAGGATCGCGACAGCCGCGCCGACGCTGATCCAGCGGAACTTAGGCTGCCGTACATTCGGTGTCGCGTGGAAGAGAATGGCGACCGCCGCGATGACGAAAATCAGGATCACCGGCCAGCGGGCGATATTCCAAACTGTCAACGCCTCGTGTCCGGCGGAAACGACATCACCGACCGCTTTGGCCACCGGCCCGCTGACGGCCAACATGAAGGCGACGGCCGCGGCCATGATGAGACCGAACATTGTGAGCACCAGCTGCAGCGGACGCAGCTTCCAAACCGGGCGTCCCTCTTCCATCCCGTATATCCGGTTCAGTGCGCGCCCGAGCGCTCCGACGTATCCCGACGCCGACCACAGGGCCCCCAGCAAGCCGGCAATTAGGGCGAAATCGGCCGACGGCGAGTTGACGAGCTGCTGGATCGGCGCATGCAAAGTGTCGACGACAGAAGGCGGACCGAGACCGCGGACGACCTGCAGCACCGCGTCGGTGGTGCGCTTACCTTGCCCGAATACGCCCAGCAGCGAAACCATGACAAGAAGCGCGGGAAACAGTGACAGGACCGCGTAGTACGTCAGCGCGGCAGCAAGGTCGGTGCATTGATCCCGACCGAACTGCCGGGCGGTCGTACGCAGCACATAGATTACGGAGGGCTTCGTCAGGTCGGTCGGCGACTGCGGTTTGCTGCCATCGTCCGGAGCCACGGTCGAATAGTCCTCACGCCGCTCGCCGGGACCCATAGCCAACCTCTACCCCTCCGCACGGCGCCGAAACCGAAAGCTGTTAAAGCAAGCCCGGCGCAAGGGCCAGCCGGTCGCGATCAGCCGCGCTAGATGGGGGGCGCTTCGGGACCGCGGTCCACGCCGGTGCGCAGCTTGACCGACTTCGAATAGACGAGGGTGCGATACCGCAGCACTGGGTCGGCGGAGAGCTCGATGCCGTCGGTCACCCGCGTCGGGTCGAAAACGACGATGTCACCGTCGTGCTCGCGCTCAGCGTCCGGGCCCGTGATATCGAGGCTACCGACGGTGATTGCCTCGGTGCTGCGCCACGGCGCGGACGGGTCGACCGTCGAATCCTTGGGACCGGCCACCTGCACGCGAAACTCGAACCGTACCGGCCCGCTTGCGAACCTGGTATTCAACTCGTCGGTGAGGAAGTCGGGGCCTTTGCCCTGCGCAGCTGATTGCGAGAGGAACTGCTCCCCCGCCACCGGCCACCAGTGGTAGCGCACAAACCTGGCACTGCCGTCGCCGGCGATCCAGCGGAACGCGTGCAAGCCGTGGTATGCGAGGTTGGCGTAACTGGCAGGGATCCGGTTGCCGTCGCGCACCACAGGCAAGGCTCGCACGAACCGGGGATGGGTCAACACGTACTTGGCCAACCGCAACCGAGCCCGCGGGCCGGGCCGGGTCGCCTTCAATAGATCCACGAACCCGTCCGGGGTGCTCGAGACGAATAGTCTCGCGGTCTGCGTCGACACATCAGTGGTCGACCCGTCGGGAAGGGTGAGCTTCAGCGCCAGCCCACGTACGCCGGGCGAGCCGTCAAGCGGCTTCGGATTACCTGACCCGTTGGAAAACCGAACCAGCGCCGGTACCGCCGAGCCGTCGAGGTACTTCGCACGGGAGAGCTTGGCCGCTTCGGCGTTAGCGGTGAAGGTCCCGCGATACAAGGTGCCTTTTGCGTGCAGCGCACGCTGACCCGGCTGGGCCCCTCCGCTACCTCGAATCGCGTCGATCGCTTCGCCGGGAGTAACCGAAGTGCCCATGGACGAGGATCCTAGGAAGTTGCTCGCCTCGCCGCGAGCGATTTCTGGCCCGCACCGGCGCCGGCTTGCCGACCGAACTTTGCCGCGGAGCTTTTGAACGGTATGTTCAGTAGTAGACCGAATATCCAATAGCAGCGCTATGCGTCACTTCACGATGGACGGCCGCGCTCCGTCAGTCCAGGATCACCATGCAAGATCATGCCGGGAAGCCCCGTCTCGACGCGGCGCCCGATTCGCGCAAGCGTGTTCGGGTTCTTGTCACGGGTGCGTCCGGCAACGTTGGTACCGGGGTGCTGCGGGCGTTGGCCACCCGTGTTCCGGATGCCGAAGTGATCGGCGTGTGCCGCCGACCCCCGGTTCACGGCCGCCCTTATGAACGGATTTGCTGGCACGCCGTCGACCTTGCGGCGCCCAACGCTGCGGCTCTGCTTGGTTCTGCGATGCGGTCAGCGGACGTGGTCATCCACTTGGCGTTGTCAGTTCAGCCGGTCCGCGATACCGATTACCTGTACCGGGCAAACGTTCTGGGCACCCGGGCGGTTCTCGACGCGATGACGGCGGCGCGAGTCACGCATTTGGTGTACGCCTCCAGCCTGAGCGCCTATGCTCCGGGGCTCGGCGAGCCGGTCGCCGAGAGCTGGCCGATCACGGGTCAGCACACCTCCACCTACAGTCGGCACAAAGTCCTCGTCGAGCAGCTCCTGGATCGATTCGTTCTTGACCATCCGGAGATGGTGGTGGCGCGATTCCGGCCCACCGTGGTGGTGCAGCGGGAAGCGGCCTTCCTGTTTCGGGGGCTCTACGTGGGTTCGTTCCTTCCGCGCGCTGCCATCAAACTGCTGCGCGTTGGGGCGTTGCCGGTAGTGCCCCTGCCGGACGGTCTGCGGCTGCAATGCGTGCATGCCGACGACGTCGGCGAGGCCGTGGTGGCTCTGATGCTCAACCACGCACACGGGTCGTTCAATGTAGCGGCTGACGTGCTGGACCACCGAGGCATCGCCGCTTTGATCAAGGCCCGTCCCGTGCCGATCGATCCCCGCCTCATGCGACGGGCCGTCCTGCTGCTCAGTCGCCTTCGCATCGTGGCGGTGACGCCAGGGTGGTACGACGTGGCCACGAACTCGCCGCTGATGGACACCTCCAGAATCGAGCGCGAATTGGGGTGGGCACCCAAGTGGTCCTCCGCGGCAGCCGCGCAAGAACTCATCAACGGATTGGCCGAGGGTGCCGTCGGCTCAACTGCGGCAACAGGATACAAGGAAAGAGGTCGTATGACGAAGAGTTGGAGCGCAAGGCGAATACACGATGCCTCCCTGATGTTCTGGGGCGTGTTGGCCGTTGCGCGGGCCGCTGGATTCGGTCGCGCTGGAGCGCCAGAAGCGGTTGTCGTCGCGGCCAACCTCCTGTCCGGTACCCCGATGGCCGTTGACCGGGTGCGGGCGCGTCGTCGAGATGCTGTCGCGCTGCTCGCCCCGGTCGCCGTTGGTGCCGCGCTGTTGGCGCAGATGCGAGGCGGTTGGACACCGGTGGCTGCTGTCGCGACTCTGGGCGCATTAGCCGCCGCCGACCGCCACCGCACGAATGCGACGCTCGCATGACACTCGCGGACGAAATGCGATGCGGGGAGGTGGTTCTCGTGTCGGGCGCATCCAGCGGAATTGGTAAACAGACGGCCCTCGGCTTCGCCCGCCGGCGAGCGCGGCTCGTTCTGTCCTCACGCGACGAACTCGCGCTACAACGAGTAGCAGCACAGTGCCGCGAACGTGGCGCAACCGAGGTCGTCGTCCACGCCGCCAACATCAGTCAGGTGCAGCAAGTGGAACGGGTGTTTGACGACGCGATCACACGTTTCGGGCGTATCGACGTGGTAGCGCAATGTGCGGCCATCACCGCATTCGGCCGGTTCGAGGATCTTCCGGCCGATGTTTTCGACGGTATCGTCCGCACCAATCTGCTTGGAGCTGCCAACGTCGCGCGTTGCGCTTTGGCCCATTTCAGAAGTCGAGGTGCTGGGCATCTCGTTCTGGTTGGCTCACTGCTGGGAACGACCGCGGTGCCCTACCAATCCGCTTACGTCGCCAGTAAGTTCGCGATCAGCGGTTTGGTGCGCGCACTGCGCCAGGAGAACCGACACATCAGCGGAATCAGGATTCACGGCATCAACCCTGGCCCGGTGGACACTCCCGTGTACCACACGGCGGCGAACTATTCTGGTCGCACGCCTCGAATTCCGCCAGGCGCATACTCCGCGGACACCATCGCTGATGCCATCGTGAGTGCCACTGGTCAAAGACGGTCGAGTGAACGCCAAGTCGGTATCGTAAACAGGCCCATGATCGCCTTCTATCGTCTGCTGCCGTCGTTTTTCGATGCCGTTATCACGCCGCTGCTGCACCGCACGTCTTTTATTGCCGGTCCGCATCAACTCACGAGCGGAGACATCTACGACCCCACCGGCTAGCTGCAGGAAGATGCGCTTTCGCGCAGCGTAGGGGGCGTTGGCGACGGTCTACTCAGCACTGAGCGGCTCGTGCCGTCACAGGTCGTAGCCGCCGGCAATCTTGGAGCAACGCGACACGGCCGTTGGCTTACCTCACCGACGGTTCAGCGCTGGTTGCCGTCAGCTTGGTCGGATGGCACGCGCGAAATGATGCTGTACCCGGAAATGAGTCATCGACGCCGCCGGATCCGAGTCGTTGTCGAAGACACCGACGAGCCGGTAGCCGCGCGGCCGCAGGTCGGTGTCGATGAACTCAACAGTAGACATGCATCTGCTGCCATCGAATCTCGGTCTGCTGCGCAAGCCGGTGAACGTACCCGTGTGCCGCTGTCGGAGCTCACCCGGCGGCGCCGACGATATCTGTCACGAGGCGCTGCGCAAGTTTTTCCGAAGATTGTGGATTCTGCCCGGTATAGAGATTTCCGTCGACGACCACGTGAGGGCGCAACGGAAAACCCTTCGAGTAGTCCACGCCGGCTTCCTTCAACTTGTCCTCCAGCAGCCACGGTGCCTTCTTGGCGAAGCGGTTGAGCAGCTCCTCGCGGTTGGACAGCCCGGTCATCTTGCGGCCGGCGAACGGTGATGTGCCGCCAGGCCCGGTTGCCGCCAGGATTGCCGCAGGCGCGTGGCACAGCAGGGCCAGCCGCTGCCCCGAGGCCAGGCGATGAGCCAGCAACGCACCGGACGTCTCGTCGTAGGCGAGATCCTCCATCGGGCCATGCCCGCCGGGGTAGAAAATCAGGTCGAAGTCGTCCGGAGCGACAGTGTCCAGAGATACCGGGTGGCCGAGCACATCTTGGATGCGGTGCAGGTAGCGCTTGACTTTGCGGCGCGTCCAAGGCATTCCGCCGGAGATCCCGAGGCTGCGTTGATCCAACGTCGGAGCCTTGCCACCCGGGGTGGCGACGGCGATGTCCCATCCGGCCTCGGTGAAGATGCGGTAGGGCACGGCCACCTCTTCAGCCCAATACCCTGAGGGATGCACTGTCCCGTCGTTGAGTGTCCAACGGTCGGCCGCGGAAATCACCATCAAAACCTTCGTCATGAGTCAATTATCGTGTTAATCGGCCTAAGTCGATACCCGGGTGGTTAGGAGTGGTTGGGCAAGCGCCGCTCCCCGCCGGGACCCGTGAGAGGGACCCGTTTTGTCGTCCAGTCGCTATGCGGCTTCGAGTTGCTGGGTCGTGGTCCACTAGAGGAGCGAACTTAAGTTGAAATTGGGTCGCAAGCGCCGTTGCCGTCCCAAAGCGCTAGTCTCGGCCCAGCAACGGATTGCCAGCCGCGTGCAACCAGGTATTTCTACGGCGGCCATTGCTTCTCACGCACCAAGGCCTGGTCGGCCGATCGCGAGATCAGAAAAAGTTCGGTCAGTGTGCCGGCCCCGGTGGCCGGCGTGGGCCGCGGCGTCATCGTGACTGCCGTCGACCGCGCGGACGACACGGTCGAGGACCATATGAAGGTCAGCGCTCACGTCGGCGATGATGCGTACCTCGTTGAAGGCGGGGCGATGATCCAGACACCGTGATAGCGCGTGACGAGCATCAGAAGGCCACACGGACACGAACCGGCGAAGCGTATCGGCGTCTATTGCTACGGTGCCGCCGCGTTAGTGTGCTTGCGTCGGCCTCAGCGAACAAGCCGGTAGAAAAGTTGGGTAGTTTATGACCGCAGCAGCAGAAACGTCGGCACTCGAAGCGCGGGTCGGCCACTACTACCAGGTGGAGAACACCTACCAGGTGGGCCGCGAGAAGGTGCGCGAATACGCCCGTGCGGTGCAGGACTATCACCCCGCGCACCGGGATGACGCCGCGGCAGCCGCGCTCGGATACTCGGGTGTGGTGGCGCCGCTGACGTTCACGTCAATACCGGGCATGGTCGCCAATCGGCTGCTGTTCGAGTCGGTGGTTGTCGGTTACGACACCTACGTGCAGACCGAAGAGGTCTTCGAGCAGCACCGTCCGATCGTGGCCGGCGACGAACTGCACACTGACGTCGAACTGTCGTCGGTGCGCAGGTTCGCCGGCAGAGACCTGATCACCGTGACCAACACGTTCACCGACAGTGCCGGCGAGCGGGTGCACACCTTGCACACCACTGTCGTCGGCCTCACCGCCGGGGATGTCGATCCGGCGATCAAGGCGGTCGTGCAGAGAGCGATGATGCACGACGTCGGCTTCTCCGCAGCCGAAGATACCGGCGAGCCCTATGTGAAGACGGTGCGTCCCGACAGCGAGATCCGGATCGCCGACGCTGGCTCGACCCGGTCGCCCGGGACGCCGTCCTTCGAGGACGTGAAGGTTGGCGAGGAGCTGCCGGTGCGCCACGCCCGACTGTCCCGCGGCGACTTGGTGAACTATTCCGGCGTGGCCGGTGACGCCAACCCGATTCACTGGAACGAGGACATCGCCAAGATGGCCGGGCTGCCCGATGTGATCGCGCACGGCATGCTCACCATGGGCCTGGGTGTCGGGTTCGCCTCCGCATGGTCGGGCGACCCCGGTGCGGTCACCCGCTACGCGGTGCGGCTGTCTCAGCCGGTGATCGTGGCGGCCCTTGACGGCGCAGACATCGAGTACAGCGGCCGGATCAAGTCGCTGGACCCGGAGACCCGCACGGGTGTCGTCATCGTCGGCGCGAAATCCGGTGGCCGGAAGATTTTCGGCCTGGCAACGTTGAACGTCCGCTTCAGCTGACCTGGCGGCCTCGGTGACCGCGGCGGTCCACGACGGCGTCGTCTAGGAGCTTGAGAAGCGGCACCAGCAGGACCCGTACGTGAAAATAACCGTCCGTCCCTACAACTAATCCCGCCTTGGTGTCGGCGAGAGCTCAGTGCGCCATGTTGGCGAACCGCGACAGGTGCAATTGATGCGCGACGGTCACCGTCTTGGTTGGACCGTTACGGTGTTTGGCCAGAATGAGATCCGCCTCGCCGCCGCGGGGGTCGTCACGCTCGAACGCGTCCGGCCGGTTCAGCAGAATAACCATGTCGGCATCTTGTTCGAGACTGTTATGTGCTGCAATGCCGTTCGCTACGAAGTTGTGTGTGCCGTCGACGGTCCCGTCGTAGACGTCTTGCTCACCCAAACTGGTGATTTCAACGACTCTGTCCCAGAATGCGTCGTTGGTGGCCAGCCCATGAATGGCACGGTCATTGAGGATTGCCGCGGCGCGATGCAGGCGCGACCGACTTGGTGAGTGCTTCCACATCGTCGATCCGCAGAACTGCCCACCCAGGGCGGAGGCAAACTCGCGGTGCGTCATGCGCCTGTCCTGTAACGCGTCACGCACACGCTGCCATACCTCTTTCGGCACGGTGTCCAGATTGGTTTTGCTCACGACGGCTTCGAGATGGTTCAGCACCTCTTTCGCAGCTGCGGCTCGTAGCCCGTGGACACCGACGTGGCGAAGAAACCGAATCTGATTCTCGACACCGTAAATGTAAAGGTGCCAACAGTCGCGGTGACTACGTTTGGTCACCCGCTTGACCCGTGCAACAACACCTACTCGCAACAACAACTGCGCCACGTCGTCGATCAGCCGTCGGCTGGTCGACGCATAGTAGATTCGGCCCTGGCCAGCCGTCGAATCCCACCGAACCGAGCCGTCGGTGGCCCACAGGTGCCGCAAGAACAGCGCCACTTGATCGTTCGGCAACGCGAAGACAGCGCCGGGGACCAACTTTTCGTGGCTGCGTTTCCCAAACAACCCTAAGCTGTCCAGCCAGGCGGCGATCGGATTGCGTCGTCCATGCGTCAACCGATTCGGAGCGGGCAACCGCAGGGTGGTCACACGTGCGGCCGGGTACTCATCCCGCACTGCCGTCACACCGAAATGTGCAGCAGACACTGTGACCGCAACCAGGTTCGACTCGTCGACCGACGCATACCGAATGGGCTGCCTTGCCACACAGGACCCGTCGCCGATCATGTGCGCGAGCAGTATCACTTCGGAATCGTCGATCCGCTGCGTGCCGACCGGCTCGGGCACCCGGCGGGGCGTCGCAATGCGGTCGCCAACATTCAGCTGTCCTAGCGGCGTCCAGCCCTCAAGCTTCATGAAGGGATGATTGCTGGTGGCCTCGACCTCTCGCCCGGACGCGAGCCGCAGCCGAAACACCTCCTTGCGGCCACTCGCGAACACGTTGGTCATCGGCCGGGCCACCATACGCAACTTGCCGTCCAAGGACCACACCAAGGGTCGCTCGCCGCTTCGAATGAGCTCGCCGAACGTCACTTCAGCACCGTTGTCTGCGCGCAGGATCCGAGTCGCCGCCGTCATGCACCCACTCTCGCGTAGGTCCGACAGCATCGGCTTCTTGTCGGTGCGCTGCTCGGGACCGCGGTTGAGCTGGCTGATCGCGATCACCGGCACCTCCAGCTCTTTCGCCAAAAGCTTCAAGTGGCGGGAGAATTCGGACACCTCGACCTGCCGCGACTCGTGCCGCTTGCCCGAGGTCATCAGCTGCAGGTAGTCGACCACGACGAGCTTCAGGTCCGCTTTTTGGCGCAGCCGCCGCGCTTTAGCCCGGATCTCCATCATCGTTAGGTTCGGTGAATCGTCGATATACAGTGGCGCCTCGCTGATTTCACTCATCCGCCGCGCCAGCCGGGTCCAGTCGTCGTCGCTCATCCGGCCTGAGCGCATGTCGGCCAGTTTGATTTTGGCCTCCGCCGACAACAATCTCATCACAATCTCGGACTTGCTCATCTCCAGCGAGAAGATGACGCTGGCCATCCGGTGCTTGATCGAGCAGGACCGCATGAAATCCAGGCCCAGCGTGGAGTTGTGCGTCGGCACCATGCCGGGACCGGCCAGATACAGATGCGCAGGGTTGTCGACTTCGATACAGCGCACCGGCACGCTGCGCACCCGGCGTACCGCGTCGATTTGCAGCACCGGCGCCATTAGCATCGCGGTGCGACCACATCCGGCGTACCGCCCGATTGACCCCGCCGCAGCGATTGTGTCCAGCCCGCACCGTAATTCAGCGGTGGTGCGCACACCGTACCCGGTCGGCCACTGATGCAGAGCGTCGGCGACGATGACTGTGCCGTCGGAGAACTCGACCTCATAGCACGGCCGGCCCGGCAACACTCCGGTCGCGTCCACCACCCGCGTCGGCTGCCCGTCCGCGCTGAGCAACTCGTCGCCGACGGCGACGTCGCCCATCGTCGTCCAGCCGGCCGATGTCGGGAGCGGCGTGTCCAGCGCCAGCGCCTTGCCGACACCCGGCCGGGCCGCCACGATGATCATCTGCCCGGGATGCAGGCCGTTGGTCACCTCGTCGAGTTCGGTGAACCCTGTCGGCACCCCCCGCGCCAGGCCACCGTTGGAGGCGATCGCGTCGATCTCGTCCATCGTCGGCTGCAGCAAGTCCTCCAGCGGCACGAAGTCCTCGGACAGCCGCCGGTCGGTGACCTCGTAGATCTCGGCTTGCGCCCGGTCGACCACTTCGGCGACATCGGAGCCTTCCGCCCCGGCGTAGCCGTACTGCACCACCCGCGTGCCGGCCTCCACCAGCCGGCGCAGCAGCGCCTTCTCGGCGACGATGCCCGCGTAGTAGCCGGCGTTCGCCGCGGTCGGCACCGTCGAAATCAACGTGTGCAAATAGGGCGCACCACCGATTCGCCGCAGCAGACCCCGGCGGTCCAGCTCCGCAGCGACGGTCACCGCGTCGGCCGGCTCACCGCGACCGTAGAGGTCCAGGATGGCGTCGTAGACATTTTGGTGAGCCGGGCGGTAGAAGTCCCCGGGCCGTAACCGCTCCAGGACATCAGCGATCGCGTCTTTGCTCAGTAACATCCCCCCCAGAGCCGACTGCTCTGCCGCAAGATCCTGCGGGGGCTGACGACCGAGGTCCTCGCTGGGTGATGCCGAATCCACGCCTGGGTACCCAAGGTCGTCGACCACTGCCATTGAAGCTCTCACCTCCTCCGGCAACGCGCTCGAACGCACATTCGATGTCGGTAGTTCGACTGTAAGTGACGGCCCCGACATTCCCCTCGCGATAGCCCGGGACAGGCCGTGACGGTCGACGCTAAAGGTTGCTGGCGCCAACACCAAGAGCCGTTGTTGATCAACCTGTGCATCGGGTGTGCACAGCCGTGAGCACCTGTGTTGAGCCGGGTGTGGACAACTTGTGGAGCAAGACCCGGCCTTGTGCCATCGGCGCAGGCTAGGGGCCTAGAACAGCCTCGAAGTCGTGTGGATGAGAATCTCTTCGGCGTGTCTCGCAAGGTGGCCGGTTCGGGCGTGTTGTGTTTCAGCCACTTATGAACTGCGTTAACGCACAGTTACGTTCACTGGCCGACGGACACCCAAAAAAGTTCGCCAGCGTGTTGCCGCCGACACGCCGGACGAGTACCCGTAAAAGGTTCCGCCCGGCGTGCGCGTGTGCTAAGGGTCAGGCGTTTGCGACCACGTCGACCGACAATTCGACGTCGACTTCAGGGTGCAGGTGCACCGACACCGGGTGGCTGCCGACGGCTTTGATGTGCGTCTTGGGCAACCGGACAGTGCGCTTGTCGAGATTCGGTCCGCCCGCTTTCTTGATCGCGGCGACGACATCTCCGGCGGTCACCGAGCCGAACAGTTTGCCGGAGTCGCCGGCGGCTTTGACCGGAAGCTGCACCGGACCCAGCCCCTCGATCGCCGACTTGAGCTCGTTGGCGTGGCCGAGGTCGCGGACCTGTTTCGTTTCGCGGGCGCGGCGGATGTCGTCGACCTGCCGCTGGGCGCCGCGGGAGGCGACGATTGCCAGTCCCCGCGGCAGCAAGAAGTTGCGTCCGTAGCCGTCTTTGACTTCCACGGTGTCACCGATGGCGCCGAGGTGCTCGACATCGGCGGTCAGAATCAGCTTCATCGTTTGTCGATTCCGTTCTCGTTCTAGCGTGCCGAAGAGGTGAAAGGCAGCAACGCGACCTCGCGGGCATTCTTGACGGCCAGGGCGATGTCACGTTGGTGCTGCACGCAATTGCCGGTGACGCGGCGCGCGCGAATCTTGCCGCGCTCACTGATATAGGTGCGCAGCAAAGCGGTGTCCTTATAGTCGATCGTCTGGCCCTTCTTCGCGCAGAACACGCACTTTCGGGTCTTGACCGGCTTCTCCGGAGCCGGTCGCCGCTTGTTGGACTTGGCCATGATCTGTCTTCTTTCGTTCTGTTCGTGTGATGTCTAGAAGGGAGGTTCGTCGTCGCCGCCGCCGAACGAGCCCGACGCCGGGGCGCTGCCCCACGGGTCGTCACCGGAACCGCCGCCGGACTGGCCCGCACCACCGCCGCCGCCTCCGCCGCGTGATCCGCCGCCGCCGCCGTAGCCGCCGCCTCCGCCGCCGCTGCGGCTGGCCTTATTGACCTTGGCGGTGGCATACCGCAGCGAGGGGCCGATTTCGTCGACCTCGACCTCGACCACAGTGCGCTTCTCCCCTTCACGGGTTTCGAACGAGCGCTGCTTGAGCCGTCCGGTCACGATCACCCGGGAACCGCGGGTAAGGCTTTCAGCGACGTTCTCGGCGGCTTCGCGCCAGATGTTGCAGCGCAGAAACAGCGCCTCGCCGTCTTTCCACTCCCCGCTTTGGCGGTCGTAGATCCGCGGCGTGGACGCCACGGTGAAGTTTGCGACGGCGGCGCCGGACGGGGTGAACCGCAGTTCAGGGTCTGCGGTCAGATTTCCGACGACGGTGATGGTGGTGTCACCAGCCACGTGGTCCTCCTGGGATCGGCGGGTGAGCGCGGCGTTCTGGGCGCGGCTCTTCGCAGAGCCTACGCAACGGGTCTGACGCGCGGCGGCCGTTCATCGACGTGCCTGTGAGGCTGTCGCTAGATTGGCGCAGCTCCTCTTCACGCCGCTGCGCGGCCCGCATCGTCGCCACGCGCTAGTGCTTGTCGGTGCGCATCACCTTGGTGCGCAACACCGACTCGTTCAGACCCAGCTGGCGGTCGAGTTCGGACACCGTCGCGGGTTCCGCTTTGACGTCGATAACGGCGTAGATGCCTTCGGCGTGCTTGGCGATCTCGTAGGCCAATCGGCGTCGACCCCAGATGTCGAGTTTCTCGACGGTGCCGCCGTCTTTGCGGATGACGTTCAGGAACGTCTCCAGCGACGGGGCGACGGTGCGCTCGTCGAGAGTGGGGTCCAGGATGACCATGATTTCGTAGGGACGCATGGGACCTCATCACCTCCTATGGTCGTGTGCGGCCACGGTCGTTCCGTGGCAGGAGGGTCGCCTGCGTCGGCAACCGGACCAGGCTACCTGACCAGCCGCTGGCCTGCGAAATCGCCGCAGGCCGGCCACCGAGGTGCGCTGAGCTGCTGCGGTGCGTTCAGGGTGACAATCCGGCGGGGCAGGCCGCCCGGGGCGCACAGTCGATGACGGGCAGACGCGATCAAGTCTGCGCGAAGTCGGGCACCGGCGATGCCGCGATGCGCGGGCGCCGGAGCTTTGCCGGACGTAGACCGCCGGGCAGCCAGCCGGGCGGTGCGTCGGCAGCCCGGTCGAACACCCCACCGGCTGGATCGTCGACCCGTCCGCTCCAGCGCACCAGATCTTCGTCGGGCCGGTAGATCTGTCGAATCACCAACGCACACAACAGCACGACTGCGATGTCACGCAGCAGGACGGTGGCGGTGAACCACTGCTCGGGCAGGCTGCGATTGGGCTCGGTGTACAGGTAGTACATCCGCGGCACCCATACCACCGCGTCAATCGTCATCCACGCCAGCAGGATTCGGCGGTGCGGCAGAGCCAGCACGGCCAGCGGCACCAGCCACAGCGAGAATTGCGGGCTCCACACTTTGTTGGTCAGCAGGAACGCCGCCACGATCAGGAACCCCAACTGCGGCAGCCGTGGCCGGACCGGAGCGGTCAATGCGACGTAACCTATTGCCGAACAACACGTTAAGAAGAGCAGCGCAACCACCACGTTCAGCACGGTGGGCGGCTGCCACAGCCCTAGGCCGCTGTCGAAGCCGGGCCAGCGGGTCAACGATTTGATGACGTTGTAGATCGAGTCCATGTCGTCGCCGCGACGAGCGTTGAGCCGGAAAAACTCTGACCAGCCGCGCGGAAACAGCACCAGCACCGGCAGATTCACCAGCAGCCAGGTCGCCAGCGTGCAGGCGGCGGTGCGCATCGCCTCGGTCAGCCGCCCGGTGCGCAATCCCAGCACGAACAACGGAATCACCAACAGCGCCGGATACAATTTAGCCGCAGCGCCGAGCCCGATCAGCACACCGGCTCGCACCGGTCGGCGCCGCGCCCAGGCCAGCAGTCCGCCAAGCGCGAAAGCCGTTGCGAGCGCGTCGAAATTGGTGAAGATCTGAAAAATCACCAGCGGTGATGCAGCCACCAGCGCGGCGTCCCACACCCGCCGCCCCGCCAGCCCGGCGGCCGCCCACACCGTCGCCAGCCAGGCCAGCGCCAAACCGATGGCAGCGACGTCGAAGAACACCACCACCTCGGCAGTCACCGGCACCACGTGCATATTGCCCAACGCGGTATAGGTCTTGGCCAGCGTCATCGACACGTACTGGTAGATGCCGGTCAGGACCGGATACTCCATGTAGCGAATCGCCGGCCGACCGTCGTAGCGCGTCTGCGGCCTGCCGCTCGAATCGGTCTCGACCCAACTGGACTTATACGGAAACTTGCCATCGCTCAACAGCTCCGCGCCGTAGAGCGGCACCGTGTCGGAATAACACAACTCGTAATAGGCGCGCTGGTCGTTCCAGTTGGCCACCCGCTGGTCGCCGGTGCCTTTGCCGGTGCTTTGCAGGCAGGCCGCTTTGGTCGACCAGCCCAGCGCCATGAACACCAGCGCGATGACAAACATCACCCGCAACGGCGTCCAGAACCTGGTGCGGCCGATCAAGGCATGCCGGCCCACCGGTCCACCGATCACCTGCGACAGGGCGGCGCCCAAGAAGTCGTTGCGGCTCGGGCAATCGCGGTTGTCGACACTTCGCAGGTCCGCGGCCGCGGGCAGCGGCGAGAGGGCGGCCGAGGAACCCTCGACGCCCGTCACGGTGGCGGGGCAGGCGCTTCAGGGCCACCGAAGTTTGGCCCGCCGGGAGCCGGTCCGCCGTAAGCTGGTCCGCCGTAGGCTGGCGCGCCGGGAGCCGGTCCGGCTGGGACGGGCTCGGCCGGACCGGTTGTGGCAGGAACAGTTGTGGGCGGACCCACCGGAATGGTGATGCCCGGGGCCACCTCGATGGACGGTTGGACCACGGTCTCCGGCGGCGGCGCCTGCACTCGCGGCGCCGGAGGCGGCGCCACCGGGGCTCCGGCGTACCCGCCGATCTCGCTCGGTTTCGGGAACGACTCGTTGCTGGTGCCCTTGAGCGCACCGTCCATGGTCGCCTTCCAGATGTCGGCGGGCAGCCCCGAGCCGTACACCGGCGAACCCCACTTGTTGACCAGCGGCTTGTCGTCCCTGACAGTGCCCACCCACACCGCGGTCGACAGCGACGGCGTGTAGCCGACCATCCAGGCGTCCTTGTCGGAGCCGGTGTCACCGAGCTGCGTAGTGCCGGTCTTGGCCGCTGACGGCCGGCCGCCGGCCAAGTTGTGTCCGTTGGAGTAGCCCGCGATCGGTTGCATCGCCGACGTCACGTTGTCCGCAACCCCCTTGTCGATGCGCTGGTCACCGTTGTCGTTGGCGTTCGCCGCGTCGAACAGCACCTGACCCTCGGCGTTGACCACCTTTTGGACGAAGTGCGGCGGGTGATACACGCCGGAGGCGGCTAGCGTTGCGTAGGCGGTGGCCATGTCGATAACCCGCGTCTGGTACTGGCCCAACACGATGCCGTTGTTGGGCGGCCCGCCCTGGCCGTCCTCGGACAACGTCTGCGGCACACCGGGGAAACTGGTGGCGACCCCGGCCTGATGCGCGGCCTCGGCGACATCTGCCGGGCCGTGCTTGAGTTTGAGCATCAACCGGTAATACGACGTGTTCAGTGAGCGTTTGAGCGCCTCGGCGATGTTGCAGGTTCCGCAGCTTTCGCCCTCGACATTGGTGATCTTGATGCCGTCGACCGTCAGCGGAGAGCTGTCGAGCTGAGTGCCCAACCCGATGCCCTGTTCGAGCGCGGCGATGAGCGCGAACACCTTGAACGACGAGCCGGTCTGCAATCCCGCTTGGGCGAAGTCGAAGCCGTTAGCGTCCGACCCGCCGTAGTAAGCCTTGATCGACCCGGTGCGCGGATCGATGGAGACCACCGCGGCACGCATGTCCGGATCTTGGCCGTCGAGGTATTTCGACACCGCCTTCTCGGCGGCCTGCTGAGCCTGCGGGTCAATGGTGGTGGTGATCTGCAGGCCCTGGGTATTCAGCGTCCGCTCGTCGATGTTGAACAGATCCAGCAATTCCCGGGTGACCTGCCGCTCGATCAGCCCGTTGGGGCCGGTGGTCTGATTCTGCTCACGCGCCGCATCGGGGGGCAGGGTGGCCGGAAACACCTGCCCGGCGCGATCACTCGAGGACAACGCCTTGATGTCCACCATGCCGTCGAGCACCCAGTTCCAGCGTTTGATCGCGCCGTCCAAGTCGACGGCCGGATCCAGGGTGGAGGGCCGCTGAATCAGCGCAGCCAACAGCGCGCCCTCAGCCACCGTCAGCTGCTCGGGAGCTTTGTTGAAGTAAGCCTTGGCCGCCGACTCGATGCCATAGGCGCCACGGCCGAAGTAGACGATGTTCAGGTAAGCCTGCAGCACATCGTCTTTGCCCCACTCCCCGGACATCTTGGTGGCGATGACGAGTTCTTTGGCCTTGCGCATCAGCCCGCTCACCCCGGCACGCTGAGATCCCACTAGAGCGTTCTTGACGTACTGCTGGGTGATGGTCGAGCCGCCCTGAGTGTCGCCGCCGAACAGATTGTTCTTGATCGCCCGCGCGAAACCGGTGAACGAGAATCCCGGATTGGAGTAGAAGTTGCGGTCCTCTGCGGCGATCACTGCCTGGCGCACGTGGACCGGAACCTGGCTCAGGTTGACGTCGACGCGATTGCCTTCCGGCGGGACGATCTTGGCCAGCTCAGACCCGTCGCTGGCCAGGACCGTCGAGACCTGATTGGTGCGGATGTCGCCTGGCTTTGGAACGTCGACGATCAGGTAGGCCATCGCAAAGGTGATCAACGGCAACACCAACAGCACCGCCGCGGCGACATAGACCCCGCGCCGGGCCCACCCCCAATGGGCGCGGTGCGCCACATCGCCGAGCAGACGCTGTACCCCCGGCAGCGCCGGCTCCGGAGGGCGTCCGTCCGGGCGGCGCCGGCCGCCGAAAAGTTCGTCGTCCTCGTGCGGCGGTTTCGACGGCGCACTGTTCAGTGCTGCCGTGACGGCCTCGATCGGGTCCCGCTCCAGAGGCCGCGTCACCGGGTCCGCATCCAGCGCCGCCTTGACCGCCTGGATCGGATCCCGGCCGGGACCGTCGTTGACTGCCGGGATGATCGTGGTCAGCCGGTCGTCGGGCGGCACTGGACGAGTGGACGCACCATCTGCCGCTGACCCTTTAGGGCTGTCAGTGGCGGATTGGTCTTTGCGCCCTTGGTTATTCACTGGCCGTGCGGGTGCCGTTGCGCGCCGTCCGCGAGTCGCGCGAGCCTTTCGGCGGGCGGGTCGCGCCGAGCACGTACGACTTGACCAGGTGATTCCAACTGCAGGTCCGGCATACCTCCACTACGTGCACCGAGAACTCTTCGAACCGGGACGCCAACAACACCAATTCTTCGGCTGTGCGAGCCGAGCCCGACGCGGGGCCCAGATGATCCCCGAATACCCACGACACCAGCGTCAGCTGCTCTTTCCGGCAGATCGGGCACATTACCGGGCTCAGTTTGCCGTGGAACTTAGCAGCGCGCAGCAGATACGGGTCGGCGTCACACACCTCGGACACACCGGTGCGTCCGGAGTACACCTCAGACAGCAGTGAGCGGCGCCGAAGCGCGTAGTCCACCACCTGTCGCTGCAGTCGCATGGTCAATAGAGTACGTCCGCCGGGCAATTGCGGGAGGCTCACCCGGTTATCCGGCCGGTACCCGCTCTGCTTCCGTCCTCGACTCGTTCAGTTGCGTGGGGTTGAGCAAAACGGTTGCCGCCACGCTGATCACCGCCGTCATCGTCAGATAGCCGCAGGCGTACCAGGGCCTGCCGTGACCGGCTTCGATCAAGGCGGCCAAGATCAGCGGCGTGAGGCCCGACGCATACACCCCGGACAGCTGATAGACAGTGGACAAGCCGGTGTAGCGGATCCGTGTCGGGAACAGCGAGGCGTACAGCGTGCCCTGCGCGCCGTAGAACCAGGCGTGAATGACGCCGAACGCCAAGACCATCCCAAGCCCATACCAGCCGATGTCGCGGGTGCCGAACAACGCGAACACCGGGAACACCGCCAGGCCGAAGAAGGTGATCCCGGTGGCATACACCGCCCGAGGGCCGAAGCGGTCCGTCAGCCGGCCCGACACCGGCAACAACAGCGCCATCACCAATGCGGCGACGGTGACCGCGCCCAGAACTTTGACTTTGCCAAGACCGAGGGTGCCGGTGGCATAGGCGATGGCGAAGACGCCCCAGGTGTTGAACGCTGCTCCTTCGGCCCACCTGGACAACAAGCCGAGCACCGTCGCTTTCAACGCCGGACGGGCGAACACCTCGCGCACCGGCACGGCGGCGCGTTCGGCCGCCTGAATCGCCCGGAAGGCGGGTGTTTCGGCCAATTTCAGTCGCACCACCAGGCCGAAGCCCACCAGCACCACGCTGAACAGGAACGCCAGCCGCCAGCCATAGGTCACAAACGCGTGAGCGGACAACAGCAGTTGCAGCGACGCGAACACCGCGGTGCCCAAGGCCAGACCCAGCGCGAGTCCGACCTGCGGGGCGCTGCCGTAGAAGCCGCGGCGGCCGACCGGACTGTACTCCACAGCCAGCAACACCGCACCGGCCCACTCACCGCCCAACGCTAAGCCTTGGACGAGCCGCAAGATCAGCAACAGGACCGGCGCAAGGAGCCCGACCTGAGCAGCCGTCGGCAGCGCACCCATCAGGCTGGTCGCCGCGCCCATCAGAACCATGGTCAGCGCCAGACTGCGTTTGCGGCCGATGCGGTCGCCGATGTGGCCGAACACGAAGCCGCCGATCGGGCGCATCACGAAGCCGACGGCGAAGGTGGCGAACGCCAGCAGCGTGCCCACCGTCGAGCTTTGTGACGGAAAGAATTCGTGGTTGAACACGATCGCCGCGGCGGTGGCGTAGAGGAAGAAGTCGTACCACTCGACCGTCGTGCCGACGATGCTGGCAGCCAGCACCGTGCGGGTCGTGCTGACGTCGACTTCGATTGGTTGTGACGCGCGGGGACCGGCCGGCTCCGCTGACAAGGTCTCGGAGGTGCCGGGGGGACTATGAGGCACTGGCGTCTCCGACGCTCGGCAGGAAGGCCGAACGCACCGGTACGTTCTGCCGCGGCCCGTCGCTCAGCCGACCCCGGGCGGCCAGAATCGGGCGGACTCCCTCACCGAAGCTGTACGCCTCCTCCAGATGCGGGTAGCCGGAGAGGATGAAGTGGTCGAGCCCCAGGTCGGCGTACTCGGTAATCCGGTCGGCTACCTCCTCGTGCGAACCGACCAATGCGGTACCGGCACCGCCGCGCACCAGCCCTACGCCTGACCACAGATTCGGGTAGATCTCCAAGCTGCGGGCATCCGTGCCGGCCGCGAAACCCTGTCCTTCGCCGTGCAGCTGACGCATCCGGCGCTGCCCTTCGGACTCCGACCGGGCCAGCGACTGCTGGGCGGCGGCGACCGTCCGCGGGTCCAGGGCCTTGAGCAGCCGATTGGCCTCGGCCCACGCCTGCTCGTTGGTGTCGCGCGAGATGACGTGCAGACGAATGCCGTAGCTCACTTCCCGGCCGTGAGCGTCGGCCAGCCCGCGGATCCAGGTTAATTTCTCGCCGACCTGGCCCGGCGGCTCACCCCAGGTCAGGTAGGTGTCGGCGAACCTGACTGCGACCTGGCCGGCCTGCGGCGAGGAGCCGCCGAAAAAGATCGGCGGTAACGGCTCGGGACGCCGCGCCAACGCCGCCTGTTCGACCCGTAGGTGCTTTCCGGTGAAGGTCACCGGGTGATCCGATGTCCACAGCTGGCGAACGATGTCGAGGAACTCACCGCAGCGTGCGTAGCGCGCTTCTTTGGTCAGGAAGTCGCCGAACGCCCGCTGCTCGGTGCTTTCTCCGCCGGTGACCACGTTCAACAGCAGCCGGCCCTGGGACTGCCACTGGAAGGTGGCCGCCATCTGCGCGGCGAGGGTGGGGCTCACCAATCCCGGACGCAGCGCCACCAAAAACTTCAGGGTCTGGGTCTGTTCGATCAGCATCGCCGTCGTGAGCCAGGCGTCTTCACACCACTGCCCCGTCGGGGTCAGTACCGACTCGAAACCATTGATCTCAGCGGCGCCGGCGAGTTGAGCGAGGTACTTGAGGTCGGCGGGCCGGTCACCGCGCATCGTGCTGCCATGGCCGCCGGCTACCAGGTACCGGGAGTCCCCGTAGGTGGGCAGGAACCAGTGAAATTGAATAGCCACGTTCATCATCTACCCGCGGGCATAGCAGGTCGGACAGGCTTGCAGCCAGCGTGATTACAACCTGGATGCGCCGGTGCCGACGCGGATTCGACGCTTCACCCAGAGCCGATGCGTCGGGCTGAGCCGCCGGTGCGGACGTTCGGGTGGACCGGTAGCTGAACAATTTTGAACAACTCTTCGTGCATGGCTAATATATCGGGACGATACGATCACGCGAGGCGTTGAGACATCGTAACGGTCAATACAAAGGAGGTGACTCGGTGCTGGAGCTTGCCATCCTCGGCCTCCTGCTCGAGTCACCCATGCACGGCTACGAATTGCGCAAACGGCTGACCGGTTTGCTGGGAGCCTTCCGCGCATTCTCTTATGGTTCGCTGTACCCGGCGCTGCGGCGCATGCAGTCCGAAGGGCTGATCGCCGAAAACGCCGCTCCGGCCGGCACGCCGGTGCGGCGCGCTCGGCGGGTCTATGAGCTGACCGACGCAGGTCGGCAGCGTTTCAGTGAGTTGGTGGCCGACACGGGGCCGCACAACTACACCGATGACGGCTTCGGCGTCCACCTGGCGTTCTTCAACCGCACACCCGCTGAGGCGCGGATGCGCATCTTGGAAGGCCGCCGCCGGCAAGTCGAGGAACGCCGGGAAGGCCTGCGTGAAGCAGTCGCGCGGGCCAGCAATTCGTTCGATCGCTACACCCGCCAGTTGCACCAGCTCGGGCTGGAGTCCAGTGAGCGGGAAGTGAAATGGCTCAATGAGCTGATCGCCGCCGAACGGGTGGCGCAAGGCCCAGCCGAACAAGGCTGACGAAGCCGATCGAGCACCACGAATGCCCGAATGAACACCCCTTAAAGGTAGAAGTAAGGAGAACGCCCCAATGAGTGAGCACAAGCCGCTACCGGCGCCGGGGGCCCAGCCGGAAGTCCGAGTCGCAATCGTTGGCGTCGGAAACTGTGCGTCCTCGCTGGTGCAGGGCGTCGAGTACTACCAGGACGCCGACGAGACAGCCTCGGTTCCTGGTCTGATGCACGTGCGATTCGGCCCGTACCACGTTCGCGACGTCAAATTCGTCGCCGCCTTCGACGTCGACGCCAAGAAGGTGGGATTCGACCTGTCCGACGCGATCTTCGCTTCGGAGAACAACACGATCAAGATCGCCGACGTGCCGCCGACCAACGTGGTGGTGCAGCGCGGCCCGACCCTCGACGGGATCGGCAAGTACTACGCCGACACCATCGAGGTATCCGACGCCGAGCCGGTCGACGTCGTCAAGGTGCTGCGCGACGCCGAGGTCGACGTGCTGGTGTCCTACCTCCCGGTGGGCTCAGAAGAGGCCGACAAGTTCTACGCGCAGTGCGCAATCGACGCCGGTGTGGCGTTTGTCAACGCGCTGCCGGTGTTCATCGCCTCTGACCCGGTGTGGGCCAAGAAGTTCACCGATGCGGGGGTGCCGATCGTCGGCGACGACATCAAGAGCCAGGTCGGCGCGACCATCACGCACCGGGTGATGGCGAAGCTCTTCGAAGACCGCGGCGTGCAACTCGACCGCACGATGCAGCTCAACGTCGGCGGCAACATGGACTTCCTGAACATGCTCGAGCGCGAACGACTCGAGTCGAAGAAGATCTCCAAAACCCAGGCCGTCACGTCCAACCTGCAGCGCGAATTCAAGACGAAAGACGTGCACATCGGCCCGTCCGACCACGTCAGCTGGCTCGATGACCGCAAGTGGGCTTACGTGCGGCTGGAAGGTCGCGCGTTCGGCGACGTTCCGCTGAACCTGGAGTACAAGCTCGAGGTGTGGGACTCGCCGAACTCCGCCGGTGTCATCATCGACGCGGTGCGGGCGGCCAAGATCGCCAAGGACCGCGGCATCGGCGGCCCGGTGATCCCAGCGTCGGCGTACCTGATGAAGAGCCCGCCGCAGCAGCTGCCCGACGACGTGGCCCGCGCCCAGCTGGAAACCTTCATCGAGGGGTAGGTGGCTGTCGGCGCTCGTAGAGTCTGAAGGCGTGCCAGACATATCTGACGACGAGCTCGCCGGGCTCTCAGAGTTTGCGCTGCTGCACGAGAACGCCGAGCAGGCCGGAGTGACCGGTTCGCTGCCGACGGTGCAACGTGTCGACAAAGACACCACCGACGGCACGGTCAGTGCGCTGCGCTGGGGTGAGCGCCCACCTCGGGTGGTGTATCTGCACGGTGGCGGGCAGAACGCGCACACCTGGGACACCGTGATCGTGGGGCTGGGCGAGCCGGCGTTGGCCGTGGACCTGCCCGGGCACGGCCGGTCGGCCTGGCGCGAGGATGGCGACTACTCACCGCGGCTGAACGCGGCGACGCTGGCGCCGGTGCTGCACGAACTGGCCGCGGACGCCGAGCTGGTGGTCGGGATGTCGCTGGGTGGCTTGACGGCCATCCGGCTGGCGACAATCGCTCCAGATCTGGTGCGCCAGCTGGTGCTGGTCGACGTCACACCATCGGCGATGGAACGGCACGCCGAGCTCACCGCCGACCAGCGCGGCACGGTCGCGTTGATGCAGGGCGAGCGGGTGTTCCCCACCTTCGCGGCCATGCTGGAGCTGACCACCGCCGCCGCACCCCACCGCGACCGGCAGTCGCTGCGCCGCGGGGTGTTCCACAATTCGCGCCGCCTCGACGACGGCACCTGGACCTGGCGCTACGACATGATCCGAACCGTGCCGGACTTCAGCGGTCTCTGGGATGACGTCGCCGCCCTCGACGCTCCCGTCACGCTGATCCGCGGAGCCGATTCGGGATTCGTCACCGACGAAGACGCCGCTGAGTTAAGCCGGCGCGCCAAGCGCTTTCGCGGTATGCGGATAGTCGAAGGCTCAGGGCACTCGGTGCAGAGCGATCGACCTGGTGAGCTCGTCGACATCGTGCGTGACGTGCTGGCCGGCTGAGCACCGCCGGCGACGAAGATGCCGGCGATGCCGGGATCGAGGAGCGGCGCACAGCGCACCGCCGGCGACGAAGATGCCGGCGATGCCGGGATCCAGGAGCGGCGCACACAGCGCACGTCCGTCAACCCGCTACCGTGACAGTGTGAGTGCCCCCCACCAGCCCATCCGTATCGGTGTGCAACTACAACCGCAGCACGCCCCTGACTACGGCGCCATCCGGGACGCCGTCCGTCGCTGTGAAGACATCGGCGTCGACATCGCCTTCAACTGGGATCACTTCTTCCCGCTGTACGGCGACCCTGACGGTGCCCATTTCGAGTGCTGGACGATGCTCGCCGCATGGGCCGAGCAGACTTCTCGCATCCAGATCGGCGCACTGGTGACCTGCAACTCCTACCGCAACCCGGAGCTGCTTGCCGACATGGCACGTACCGTCGACCACATTTCCGGCGGCCGGCTCATCTTGGGCATCGGATCCGGCTGGAAACAGAAAGATTACGACGAATACGGGTACGAGTTCGGGACGGCCGGCGGCCGGCTCGACGACTTGGCGGCCGCGCTGCCACGGATCAAATCGCGCCTGACCAAACTGAATCCCGCACCGACCCGCGACATTCCCATCCTGATCGGCGGCGGGGGTGAGAAGAAGACCCTGCGGTTGGTCGCCGAGCACGCGGACATCTGGCACAGCTTCGCCACCCGCGACACCTATCCGGCGAAATCCGGCGTGCTCGCCGAACACTGTGCTGCCGTCGGGCGAGACCCTGGCACCATCGCCCGCTCGACCGCAGCGGACGGCGACGACGTCAACGCGCTGATCGCCGACGCTGAGGCGCTGGCTGGTCTGGGCGTCACCCTGCTGACCGTCGGAACCGGCGGGCCCGAATACGACCTGACCGAGGCCCAGGCGTTATGCCGGTGGCGGGACGACCGCTGACGTTCGGCCACACATGCCCACGAAGTACAGGGTCGGGGTGAGGACCCGCGAAGTGGCTGCACTGCGCCGACTGGTCAGTGCCCTGATCATCGTCATGCTGGTGGGCGGACTGAGCATCGCCGCCCCTGCGGCCGCCGACCCCGATCAGTGCGCGCCGTCCGGTCAGGACGGGGCGATCGCGTTGCCGAAGAAACTGGCCACCGCCAACCGGCCGACTGAGGACAAATACACGACACCCGACGTCGAGCCGTTGACCGACGTGAACGTCAACGCTTTGGGGCTCAGCACACCAGGCACCCTGACAGTCGCAACGCTGTCGCAGTCGCCGCCGAACATCTGCATCAACAGCGCAGGCCGGTTCACCGGATTCGACAACGAGTTGCTGCGGGCGATCGCGAAAAGGCTGAATCTGCAGGTGAATTTCGTCGGCACCGACTTCGCGGGACTGCTCGCTCAGGTGGCGGCCGGTCGCTTCGACGTCGGCTCGGCGTCGATCAGCGCCACCGACGCGCGACGGCGCACCGTCAGCTTCACCAACGGCTATGACTTCGGTTACTTTTCGCTGGTCGTGCCGGCCGGCTCGGCGATCACCGGGTTCGATCATCTTGCGCCAGGTCAACGCATTGGCGTCGTGCAGGGCACGGTCGAGGAGGCCTACGTCGTCGACAGCCTGCGAATACAGCCGGTCAAGTTCCCTGACTTCATCACCCTCTACGCCAGCCTGAAGACTCGCCAGATCGACGCCTGGGTGGCGCCGGCGCTGGAAGCGCTGAACGCCGTCCACGTCGGCGACCCGGCCGCGATCGTCGGGCACATCTTCGGGCTGGGCGACTACGTCGCCTATGCGGTCGCCAAGAACAACCGGCCGCTGCTTGCGGCGCTCAACGCAGGACTGGACGCCGTCATCGCCGACGGCACCTGGTCACAGCTGTACACCAATTGGGTGCCCCGCCCGCTGCCGCGCGGGTGGAAACCCGGGTCCAAGGCTGCACCGCAACCACACCTGCCGCCCTTCAGCGCTATCGCCGCACGCCACAACCGCACGGTCGACGAGCCACCGACACCAAAGTCGACGTTCGCCCAACTGGCCGATTCCTTCCTCGACTGGAACCTCTATAAGTCCGCCATCCCGGTGCTGCTGGAGATCGGGCTGCCGAACACGTTGGCCCTGACGATCAGCGCCAGCATCATCGGAATGGCCTTCGGCATGGTGCTGGCCGTTGCCGGGATCGCGCGGTCTCGCTGGCTGCGGTGGCCGGCGCGGGTCTACACCGACATCTTCCGCGGCTTGCCCGAAGTCGTCGTCATCCTGATCATCGGCCTGGGCGTCGGGCCGCTGGTCGGTGAGGTGACGCGCAACAACCCGTACCCGCTGGGTATCGCCGCGCTGGGGTTGATGGCGGCCGCATACATCGGCGAAATATTTCGTGCCGGAATCCAAAGCGTCGAGCCCGGGCAGCTGGAAGCCGCCCGCGCGCTCGGGTTCAGTTACCCTGCCGCCATGCGCCTGGTGGTGATGCCGCAAGGCATTCGACGGGTACTGCCGGCGCTGGTCAATCAGTTCATCGCGTTGCTCAAAGGATCGGCGCTGGTGTACTTCCTCGGGCTGATCGCCGGGCAGCGCGAGCTCTTCCAAGTCGGCCGCGACCTCAATGCGCAAACCGGCAGCCTTTCACCGCTGGTGGCGGCCGGACTGTTCTATCTCATGCTGACCATCCCGCTCACGCATCTGGTCAACCTGATTGACGCACGGCTGCGCCGCGGCCGGCGGTCCACAGAACCGGCGGACAGCTTCGACCTGATCACCACCACCTCCGGGCAGGAGATGACGTGACCGCCGGGGTTCCACAGCGGCAGCCAGTGTCGTTGGCAAGCAGAGACATTCATCTCTCGCTCGGTCATTCCGCGGTGCTGCGCGGCATCGACGTCGAGGTGGCCGCCGGCAACACCCTGGCGGTGATCGGGCCGTCGGGCTCGGGTAAGTCGACGTTGCTGCGCGCGCTCAACCGGCTCTACGAGCCTGACCGCGGTGACATCCTGCTCGACGGCAGGTCGGTCTTGCATGACAACCCCGACGAGCTGCGTCAACGCATCGGCATGGTGTTCCAGCACTTCAATTTGTTTCCGCATCGCACGGTGATGGACAACGTCATGCTGGCGCCGCACAAGCTGAAGAAGCTGCCGATCGACGCCGCCCGCGAGTTGGCGTTGGCTCAATTGGATCGCGTCGGGCTCAAACACAAAGCCGGCACCCGGCCAGGCACCTTGTCCGGAGGGCAGCAGCAGCGCGTCGCGATCGCCCGCGCGCTGGCGATGGCGCCGCAGGTGATGTTCTTCGACGAAGCGACCTCAGCGCTGGACCCCGAGATGGTCAAAGGCATCCTGGCACTGATCGCCGACCTTGGTGCCGGAGGCATGACGATGGTCGTCGTCACCCATGAGATGGGGTTCGCCCGCTCGACCTCCGATGCCGTCGCTTTCCTCGATCGCGGCAAAGTGGTGGAAACCGGGCCGCCGGAGAAGATATTTGACGCAGCTGAAACAGAGCGCCTGCAACGCTTTCTGTCCCAGGTCCTCTAACGCCCGCGAGATTTTCCGGTCTGCGACAGGCGTAGCAGTTAGACTGTCGAATTATGGCGGAGAGCGGAACCGTTACGCCTGAAGTGACGGACCTCGCAGAGGGCTTGCACCGCACGCTGTCCAAGCTGTTCACCATCTTGCGCCGCGGCGACCCGAACGGAGTGGTCGCCGGTGATCTGACCTTGGCGCAGCTGTCGATCCTGGTCACATTGCTCGATCAGGGCCCGATCCGGATGACCGACCTCGCCGCCCACGAACGCGTGCGCACTCCCACTACCACTGTGGCGATTCGCCGGCTGGAAAAAATCGGCTTGGTGAAACGCTCCCGCGACCCTTCGGATTTGCGGGCGGTCCTCGTCGACATCACGCCGCGGGGGCTGGCGGTTCATCGCGAGTCGCTGGCGAATAGGCACGCCTCGCTGGCGGCGATGCTCAGCCAGCTCACCGAGTCCGACCTGGACACGCTCACCAAGGCGCTGGCGCCGCTGGAACGACTGGCCACCTGCGAGCCGGCGGTTAGCTCCGCAGATGCCGAAGGCGAGCGCGAACAAGCGTAACCTGCCTTCGGTCAACGCGATTGGGTGCTGCGTCTAAGCTGTCAAGATGCCGACTGCACTCATCACCGGCGCCGGCGGCGGTATCGGCTCGGCGATCGCCACCGCCTTGGCGCCCACCCACAGCCTTTTGTTGGCGGGTCGGCCGTCGCCGCGCCTGGACGCCGTCGCGCAGCGGTTGCGGGCCGAGACGGTGCCGCTCGATCTGACCGACGCCGACGCCATCCGCGCCGGCGCCGCAGCCGTCGACGACCTCGACGTGCTGGTGCACAACGCCGGTGTGTCGATACCGGGCCACGTCGGTGACTCTCAGGTCGAGGACTGGCGTGCCACCTTCGACGTCAATGTGCTTGGCGCCGTTGCCCTCACCCTGGCCCTGCTGCCGGTGCTGCGGCGAAGCGGGGGCCACGTCGTGTTCATCAACTCCGGTGCCGGTCGCAGCGCATCGCCGGGTATGGCGTCCTACTCCGCCAGCAAGTTCGCGTTGCGCTCCTTCGCCGACTCCCTACGGCTGGATGAGCCGGCGCTGCGGGTGACCACCGTCTTCCCCGGCCGCACCGACACCGACATGCAGCACGAACTGGTCGCCTTCGAAGGCGACCAGTACGACGCCGCCAATTTCCTGCGGCCCGAAACCGTGGCCGCAGTCGTGGCCCACGCGGTGGCCACGCCTCCCGACGGGGACGTTCACGAAATCGTCCTGCGGCCGCACTGAAACGCCAGTCGTGCTCTGCAGCAATTGGTCTGGCTGACAGCTTGGGCCATGTGGCGCTGCCGGCCGAAGCGACCCAGGGATAAAAGGGCGCCACGCCGTCGTTCGGCCACAACTTGGTCTCGATCATCTCGGTTGCATTGCGGACCGATCAGGGGTCGGTTCCAGCTCTGGTGGCCGTCATCGAGCGGTAGTTACAGTCAGCCCCCAGAGCTTGGTGTTCTCACCGACGCGCCGCGGAAGGAACCGACACGATGATGCGTCTAGACCGCAGGTGGCGAGTGCTGGCCGGCGGCGTGCTTTTCAGCATCGTTGCCGCCGTCGGCTTCGCCGGTGGCAACGCATCGGCGGAGCCGGTGTATCCGCCGGGACCGACGCCGGCACCGGCCACGGTCAATCAACCATTCGCCGCCGCACCGGGAACAGTTGCCAACAGCACGCTGGGCACAGGTCCGGCGGCGGTGCCGGCACCGGCGGCAGCTGCCGCGCCGCCGCAACAGGCGGCGGTCGTTCCGGCGGCCTCGGGCACGATTCGAGATTATCTGCAAGGCAAGGGCGTTGCGCTCGAGCCGCAGAAATCGGACGATTTCACGGCACTCGACATCAGCTTGCCGCTGCCACCTCGCTGGACGCGGGTGCCTGACCCCAACGTCGTCGACCCGTTCGTAGTGATCGCCAATCGTTCCGGCACAAGCTTGTACACGTCGAACGCGCAAGTGGTGGTGTACAAGCTGATTGGTGACTTCGACCCGCGCGAGGCGATCACTCACGGCTTCGTCGACAGCCAGCAACTATTCGCGTGGAAGACGGCCGGTGCTTCACTCGCTGATTTCGGTGGGTTCCCGTCGTCGATCATCAAAGGCACCTACCGGCAGAACAACATGACGCTGAGCACGATTCACCGCCACGTCATCGCCACGTCAGGTGCAGACAGGTATCTGGTGTCCTTGGCGGTGACCACTGGCGCCGGCGAGGCCAGAGCCGAGTCACCGGCTACCGAGGCCATCGTCGACGGATTCAAGGTGGCGACGCAGGGTTCCGCGCCGCCCCCGGCACCACCCGGCCCGCCGCAGCCCGCGTCCGCGCCGGTGGCCGGTCCGATCGCGGCGCGCTAACCCAGTAGATGCGGTCGCGGCCCGTAAGCGGATGCCTCGTATTGTGAGGCGATGTTGATCGCGGGCCTGCTGTGTCTCTGCGCGGCCGTCGCCTCCGCCATCGCAGGGCTCTGGTCATTCACCCGACCGTCGGTCACCGACGCCGCGCTGGCCCTGCGGCGCGCGCAAGCGCCGACTCAATTGGCCGCCGGAGTCATGCTCGCCAGCGGCGGCGCTGTTGCGCTGGTCGCACCCCATACGGGGGTGCTGGTCGTGGTCATCTGTATTGCCGGTGCCATCGGGACCGTGGCCGCCGGCGCGTGGCAGAGCGCCCGGTATGCGGTGCGCCGGCAGGCGGTGCCGCTGCAGTGCGGCGGCAGTTGCGCAGGGTGCACCCGACCCTGCGCCTGACCGCGTGCTGTTGTTCTGCGGCTCATCCGGTGCGACCGGCTAATTCCGGCTGACGTCGATCGGATGGGTAGCCAACAGCGACATCGGCAGCGGCTGGCGCCGCAGCACCCGGCCCCACAAATCGACCCTGGGCTGAGCGAGCACGTCAGCGGGCAACGCCGACAACACGATCCAATCGTCGCGCTCGATCTCTCCCTCCAGCTGGCCGGTGGTCCAGCCGGAGTATCCGGCGTAGATCCGCACCCCTTCGAGCAGCGGGGCGACCACATCTGGCTCAACGTCCAGATCAACCATGGCCACGCGACCGGCCACATGCCGCAGACCCGGCACCCCGTTGGGGTCGACGCCGACACGCAGCGTCCCCAGACAGAGCGCGGCGTCACGCTTGACCGGCCCACCGATGAACATCGTCTTCGGTTTGGCCGCCAGTTTCGCCCACTGCGGCAACACGTTGTAGACGGCGGTCTCGCTGGACCGGTTGAGCACGACGCCGAGCGTGCCCCCGTCGTTGTGCTCGACAATGTAGATCACGCTGCGACGGAACGTCGGCTCGAGCAGCTCGGTGTTCGCCAGCAGCAATGTGCCCGCCCGCACCCGATAAGCGGCGGGTGCGACATAGTCCTCGGGGTCTTCGGGCTGCGCCACCCCCCCATCATGGCACCGGGCACCGACTGCGCGGCGGACAAGCGCGGGCCGTTCGGAATATTTGTACTGTGAAAAGGTTGCGTGCGGTCACTTCTCAGCGGCTGCCTCACTCGTGGAAGTTGGTGGTGTGTTTCGCACCCGTGCGCCGGTCACTGTCGGGCGCGTGCTGCGTGAATTGCCGGCGTTCCGGCGCTTGCTGGAGCTGCGGGTCGCCAGCCAGTTCGGCGACGGCCTCTTCCAGTCGGCCCTGGCGGGGGCGCTGCTGTTCAACCCGCAACGGGAAACCGCCCCGATGGCCATCGCCGGTGCGTTCGCTGTCCTGTTCCTGCCGTATTCGTTGCTGGGTCCCTTCGCCGGTGCGCTGATGGACCGGTTCGATCGCCGGCACGTGCTGTACGTCGCCAACTCGGGCCGGTTGGCAGCGGTGACAGGGGTGGGCGCGATGCTGGCGACGGGCGCCAACGACGTGGCGGTGTTGTGCGGCGCCCTGATCGTCAACGGCTTCGCCCGCTTCGTGTCCTCGGCGATGTCGGCGGCGCTGCCGCACGTCGTACCGCGGGAACAAGTGGTCACGATGAACGCGTTGGCCACCGCGACCGGTGCCGTCGCGGCGTTCCTGGGTGCCGATCTCATGCTGGTGCCGCGCTGGCTGCTCGGGCCCGGCGACAGAAGTGCCGCCTCGATCGTCTTCATTGCGGCGGTTCCGGTGCTGATCGCCCTAGTGCTGTCTTTGCGGTTCGCCGCACGCATCCTCGGACCGGACGAGATCGTTCGCAGCGCCCACGGATCTGCCGTCAACGCGGTGCTGACCGGGTGGCTGGACGGTGCGCGGACAGTGCTGGACCGCCCGACGGTCGCGGCCACCCTCGCCGCACTGACGGCACATCGCATGGCGTTCGGCGTCAACACGTTGTTGGCGCTGATGTTGATCCGGCATGCGCGCGCGACGGCGGTCGGTGGTCTGGGCACCGCGGCGTTGTTCGTCGCCGCCACCGGAGCCGGCTCACTGGCGGCCAACGCGTTGACGCCGCCCGCGGTGCGCCGCTGGACGCGCTACCGCACCGCCAACGGAGCGCTGGCCGTTGCAGGCGTCGTCCAGGTCGGGGCGGCTTGGCTGCACCTGCCCGTCATGGTGGTGTCGGCGGTGTTTCTCGGCCTGGCCGGGCAGGTGGTCAAGCTGTGCGCCGACGCCGCGATGCAGGTGGATGTTGACGACGCGTTGCGCGGACACGCATTCGCCGTGCAGGACGCGCTGTTCTGGGTTTCGTTCGTCGCCTCGATCACAGCGGCAGCGACCGTCATCCCCGACGACGGGCACTCCCCCGCGTTGGCGCTGGCCGGGACAGTGCTGTATCTGACCGGCCTGGTGGTGCATGCGGTGGTCGGTCGTCGGGGCCAGTTGGCAGGTGCCGGTTAAGGTAACCCGGTGGCCCGTCCTGGCCCGATGGTGGCCGACCTGAAAGCTGAAAGCGATGAGCTGGACGCGCTCGTCACAGTGCTGCCCGAACACCGGTGGGCCGAGCCAACGCCGTCGCCGGGCTGGACGATCGCGCACCAGATCGCACATCTGTGGTGGACCGATCGTGTCGCGCTGACGGCAGTGCAAGACACGCGCGGTTTCGTGGAAGTGCAGGCGCAGGCGGCGAAGAATCCGACCGGTTTCGTCGACGCGGGCGCCGAGGAATTGGCGAGCACACCGCCGGAGCGGCTGCTCGCCGAATGGCGCCGGACTCGTGACCAGCTGCATGAGGCACTTCTCGAAGTTCCCGAGGACCAGAAGTTGCCGTGGTTCGGACCACCGATGAGCGCGGCATCGATGGCGACGGCCCGGCTTATGGAGACGTGGGCGCACGGACTCGACGTCGCCGATGCCCTCGGCGTGACCCGCCGGCCGACCGCGCGGTTGCGTTCGATCGCCCACATCGGTGTCCGCACTCGTGACTTCGCGTTCGTGATCAACGGTCTGACACCGCCGACAGAACTGTTCTTCGTCGAACTGCGGGCTCCCGACGGCACCTTGTGGTCCTGGGGTCCCCCAGATGCGGCGCAGCGGGTCACCGGCGCGGCCGAGGACTTCTGCTGCCTGGTGACACAGCGGCGGCCGCTGGTCGCGCTGGACGTCACGGCGCACGGCGCCGACGCACAGCGTTGGCTCGGCATCGCCCAAGCTTTCGCCGGCCCGCCGGGCCGTGGGCGATGAGCGCGTGCAACGCGCGAAGAGAGACGGGGCCCACCACCACAGCCATGGGCGATGAGCGCGTGTAACGCGCGAAGAGAGACGCGCCCTGGATGCCGGCGGTGGGCGGTAGGTGCGGATGCGAGCCGTGCGATTCTCACGGCGCTGACGCCGCGTCCGCGGTGCCGTCGCCGTCGATGTCGGCCAGCTTGACGTTCCATCGCCCATCGCCGTCCGTGTCGACATAGCCGGTGGCCCCTCCGTCATCGGCGCATAGCGCACGGTCGGCCAGGCCGTCGCCGTTGGTGTCGAGCAAGCGGTCATCGATCTGGCCGTCGCCGTCGAAGTCCACCAGCGACCCGCTGGTGTGCTCGACCCCGTCGAGGCCGAACCAGCGCATCTGCCCGCCCCGGTCCACCGGCAGCGTCCATGTTCCGGAACCGTCGTCGGTGAAGTAGATCTCCGGGCTGCCGTCGTTGTCGAGGTCGAGCACCGCGTGGTCGGCCAGACCGTCGCCGTCCAGATCGGCCAGCGCGTCGTCGCGCAGTCCGTCGCCGTCGAAGTCCAGGGCGACCGCATCCAGGCGGCCGTCACCGTCGATGTCAAGCGTGGGTTGACCGTCCCACATCGCGGCGGTGCCGACACCGTTGCCCAAGCAGTAATCCACCTATGGTCCGACGCGGGTGCGCCGCTATTGGTTCCCGCGGGCGCGCCACCAGTCCAGCAGCGCCGCGCTCGCTTCCTCGTGGCCGAGCGGCCCGCGGTCCAACCGCAGTTCTTTGAGGTAACGCCAGGCTTCACCGACCTGCGGGCCGGCTGGGATACCTAAGAGCTGCATGATCTCGTTACCGTCCAGGTCGGGCCGCACCCGATTCAAGTCCTCCTGGGCGGCCAGTTCGTCGATCCGACGCTCCAGGTCGTCGTAGTTGGTTCGCAACCGGGCAGCGCGGCGCGCGTTGCGGGTCGTGCAGTCGGCGCGCACCAGTTTGTGCAGTCGCGGCAGCAGGGGTCCGGCGTCGGTGACGTACCGGCGCACCGCCGAGTCGGTCCACTTCCGGTCGCCGTAGCCGTGGAAACGCAGGTGCAGGTACACCAGCTGTGAGACGTCTTCGACCATCTGCCGGGAGTACTTCAGCGCGCGCAGCCGCTTGCGGGCCATCTTGGCGCCGACCACTTCGTGGTGGTGGAAACTCACGCCGCCGTTGGGTTCGTGGCGCCGGGTGGCGGGCTTGCCGATGTCATGCAGCAGCGCAGCCCACCGCAACACCAGGTCCGGTCCGCCCTCGGGCCGGGGGTCCTCCAGCTCGATCGCCTGGCGCAGCACGGTCAGTGAATGCTGGTAGACGTCTTTGTGCTGGTGGTGCTCGTCGATGGCCATTCGCATGCCGCCGACTTCGGGCAGCACCACATCGCCCATCCCGGTCTCCACCAGCAGATCGATACCGGCCGCCGGATGTTGGCCGAGCAGCAGTTTGTCCAGTTCCGCGCCCACCCGTTCGGCGGTGATCCGTGCCAGTTGGGGCGCCATCTCTTTGATGGCGGTGCGCACCCGCGGCGTGACGGTGAAACCCAGCTGGGAGACGAAGCGGGCGGCGCGCAACATCCGCAGCGGGTCGTCGCCGAAGGACACCTCCGGCGCGGCGGGCGTATCCAGCACACCCTCGTCCAGGGCCGCCAACCCGCCCGTGGGGTCGACGAAGTCGGCTGGCCCGGTCGAGGTCAGCCGCACCGCCATCGCGTTGACGGTGAAGTCGCGGCGGATCAGATCGTCTTCGATCCGGTCGCCGAAACGCACCTCCGGATTACGCGACACCTGGTCGTAGCGGTCGGCGCGGAAGGTGGTGATTTCCAGACGCTGCCCGTGTTTGTTGACGCCGACGGTGCCGAACTCGATACCGGTGTCCCATAGGGCGTCGGCCCAGGACCGCATGATCTGTTGAACTTCGGCGGGGCGCGCGTCTGTGGCAAAATCCAGATCCGGGCTCAACCGGCTCAGCAGCGCGTCCCGCACCGATCCGCCGACCAGGTACAACTCGTGGCCGCCGGCGGCAAACAGCGCCCCGAGTTCCCGCAGGACGTCGGCGTGCCTGTTCAGGGCGACCGCCGCCGCGGTCAACCGTGCGGCGTCCTCAGCGGTTCCAGGCACGTTCGATGAGCCTAGTCCGGGGAGAAAAGGGCCGGAACGGCCCGTCGACGGACCGGACCATCCAACCCAGTCCGGGGAGAAAAGGGCCGGAACGGCCCGTCGACGGACCGGACCATGCAACCTGATCCGGCAACCATGCCCGCCGGACACCCGGCGAGTGGAGCGGAGATCGCCGAGGCGTGCCAGCTACTATCGCTTGGGTGTCGGACGGCGAACAAGCCAAGCCACGTCGACGCCGAGGTCGGCGTCGCGGTGGTCGAACCGCCGGTCCCGTTGACAAGCAGCCCAATGCCGAGGCGGCCGCAGCTAAGACGCGGAGTTCCGGTTCAACACGTCGCGGGTCTGAGCGGCTCCGTACCGTGCACGAAACATCGGCCGGCGGATTGGTGATCGACGGCCTGGACGGTCCCCGCGAGGATCAGGTCGCCGCTCTCATCGGTCGCGTCGACCGCCGCGGCCGCATGCTCTGGTCACTGCCGAAAGGCCACATCGAGCTGGGTGAAACCGCCGAGCAGACCGCCATCCGCGAGGTTGCCGAGGAAACCGGCATTCACGGCAATGTGTTGGCGGCGCTGGGCAGCATCGACTACTGGTTCGTCACCGAAGGGCGGCGGGTGCACAAGACAGTGCACCATTACCTGATGCGGTTCTCCGGCGGACAGCTTTCCGACGACGACGTCGAGGTAGCGGAGGTCGCCTGGGTGCCGATCCAGGAGCTGCCCTCGCGGCTGGCCTACGCCGACGAGCGGCGGCTCGCCGAAGTAGCCGACGAACTGATCGACAGACTCCAGACCGACGGCCCGAAAGCGTTGCCCCCCCTGCCGCCCAGCTCTCCGCGGCGGCGGCCGCAAACGCATTCTCGCAGCAGCAACCGACGCATGGACGAACCCGCGCCGGGCCGGAAGAACGGTCGCGGTCCGGCGCCGTGACAGCGCCGTGGCACCGGCGGACCGCGGTTTCGCGCCTTGCCGTGTTGGCCGGCATCGTGGCGGGCTTGGCGGCCCTGTTCACTGTGCCCGCCGCGATCCCGCACGCGCGGGCGGGTGAACCGGGCGCCACCCCGTTCCTGCAGGTCCGAATCGATCAAGTCACCCCCGACGTGGTGTCGACGACCAGCGAAGCCGTCGTGACCGTCAGCGGCATGGTGACCAACGTCGGTGACCGTCTCGTCCGCGATGTGATGGTCCGCCTCGAGCACGCCGCAGCGGTGGACTCGTCGGCCGGTTTGCGCTCCAACCTCGACGGCGCCACCGACCAGTACCAACCCGGGTCAGAGTTCGTCACCCTCGCGCCCGAGCTGCCGCGCGGCCAAGGCGCCGGGTTCACATTGTCGGCCCCGGTGCGCTCGGCGACGGTGCCATCGCTCGGCGTCGATCAGCCCGGGGTGTATCCGGTACTGGTAAACGTCAACGGCACACCCGACTACGGCGAACCCGCGCGGCTGGACAACGCCCGGTTCCTGCTCCCCGTGGTCGGTGTGCCACCCGGTTCCACCGACAAGTCGGTGGACGCCACGAATTCCGTGGTCGCCCCCGACACTTCCAAGCCGGTTCAGCTGACGATGCTGTGGCCGCTGGCCGACCGGCCCCGGCTGTCCCCCGGTGCGCCCGGCGGCACGGTTCCGGTGCGGCTTACCGACGACGAACTAGCGACGTCTCTCGCCACCGGCGGGCGGCTGGACATCCTGCTGGCCGCGGTGGAATTCGCCACCAGCCGGGAAGTGGACCCCGACGGCGCCGTCGGCCGTTCGCTGTGCCTGGCTATCGACCCCGACCTGCTGGTCACGGTGAACGCGATGACGGCCGGCTACGTCGTATCCGACCCTCCGGGTGGCGCCGTCCGACAACCCGGCGCCGACACCCATCCCGGCACCGGGCAGGCGGCCGCGACGACATGGTTGGCGCGGTTGCGCACGCTGGCCCGTCAAACCTGTGTCACACCGACTCTGTATGCCGAAGCCGACCTGGACGCGCTGCGCCGCGTCAACGATCCGGGGTTGAGCGCCATCGCGGTCGACACCGCGGGTGACGTCGTCGATCAAATACTGGGTGTCACGTCGGCGCGGGGCGCCACCCTACTGCCGGACGGTCCGCTGACGAACCGCGCCGCCGACTTACTCAACGCCGACGGCCCCACGGTGGCGATCTCCGCCGCCGGCTTCTCGGCGCACGACGCCGGCGGCAACGCATCGGCGACCGCCGACCTCGCGCCGCGGCGGCTGTGCCCGCACCTGGTGAACGCGCCGTTCGATCCAGCCGTCGGAGCCGCCTTGGCGGCCGCCGGCCCCGATCCGATTGCACCCACCTACCTGGACGCCGCACTGGCCGTGCGGCTGCACCACGACTCTTCGGCCGCCCGCCGCCAGGACGCACTCGGCGCCCTGCTGTGGCGCGCGTTGCAGCCGAATACCGCGACGCGCTCTGAGATCCTGCTGCCGCCGGCGTCGTGGAATCTGCAGACCGACGACGCCCAGGCGGTGCTGAGCACCCTGGCCACCGCCGTCCGCTCCGGGCTGGCAGTGCCACGCCCGCTGCCGACACTGGTGACCGCGGCCCAATCGATCCCCGGAACCTTGCAACCGCTGGACAGCCCGACGACGGTGCGCGGCCGATTCGACGACGACGTCATCGCCAAGATGAAGGCCAGCCTCAGCCGGCTGTGGGGTTTGACGTCGGCGCTTTCCGCTGATGCGCGCACCGGGTTGACCGGCGTCCAGTACACCGCGCCGTTGCGGGAGGACATGCTGCGCGCGATCAGCCAAGAAGACCGGCCGGACACCCGCAACGGGTTGGCCCACCAGCGGCTGGAGACAGTCGGCCACGCCGTCGACGACTTGTTCGGTGCGGTGACCATAGTCAACCCGGGTGGTTCGTACACATTGGCCACCGAGCACAGTCCGCTTCCGCTGGCGTTGCACAACGGCCTGGCGGTGCCGATCCGCGTCCGTCTGCAAGTCGATGCGCCGCCCGGCATGCGGGTGACCGATGTCGGGGAGGTCGAACTCCCGCCGGGTTACCTGCCGCTGCGGGTGCCGATCGAAGTCAACTTCACCCAGCGGGTCGCTGTGGACGTGTCGCTGCGGACCCCGGACGGCTTGTCACTGGGTGAGCCCGCCCGGTTGTCCGTGCACTCCAATGCCTACGGCAAGGTGCTGTTCGCCTTCACGCTGACGGCCGCGGCCGTGCTGATCACACTGGCAGGCCGGCGGCTGTGGCACCGGTTCCGCGGCCAGCCCGACCCCGCCGACCTGGACCGTCCGGACCCCGCCGACGCCGCCCTGCTCAGCGAAGACCGCCGGCCTGGTCCGCGGGAACCTCGGCTGGATCGTCGCGTCGACGAAGAGCACCGGGTATGAGTTCCGCCGGACGGAATCTGCCACCGCCGAGGGCACACCTACCGCCGCAGGGATCACCGCAGCCAGCGCTTTGGCACCGGCGGCCAATGCCCGCGGCTGCCCATCTCTCACCCACGTCTTCCCCCGTACCGCCGCCAGCCCGTCAGGAACTTTCCGACGCAGCGCTGGTGTCGCGGTCGTGGGGGATGGCGTTGGCCACGCTGGTCAGCAGGATCACCGGGTTCGCCCGCATCGTCTTGCTGGCCGCCATCCTGGGTGCCGCACTGTCCAGTGCCTTCTCGGTGGCCAACCAACTGCCGAACCTGGTCGCGGCACTTGTGCTGGAGGCCACCTTCACCGCGATCTTTGTGCCGGTGCTCGCGCGCGCCGAACAAGACGACCCGGACCGCGGCGCGCTGTTCGTGCGCCGGCTGGTCACCCTGGCTACCACCGTGCTGCTGGTCACCACGGCGTTGTCGGTGCTGGTGGCACCACTGCTGGTCGGCCTGATGCTGGGCCATGATCCTCGCGTCAACGAACCGCTGACCACCGCGTTCGCCTACCTGCTGCTGCCGCAGGTCCTTTGCTACGGGTTGTCCTCGGTGTTCATGGCGATCTTGAACACCCGCAACGTGTTCGGGCCACCGGCGTGGGCACCGGTGGTCAACAACGTCGTCGCCATCGTCACCCTCGGCGTCTACCTGGCGGTGCCCGGCCAACTATCGGTCGATCCCGTCCGGATGGGCAACGCCAAGCTGCTGGTGTTGGGAATCGGCACCACGCTGGGGGTCGTCGCTCAGACGGCGGTGCTGCTCGCCGCGATCCGCCGTCAGCGCATCAGCTTGCGTCCGCTGTGGGGTATCGACGCGCGGCTCAAGCGGTTCGGCGCGATGGCCGCCGCCATGGTGCTGTACGTGCTGATCAGCCAACTCGGCCTGGTGATCGGCAACCGGATCGCCAGCTCGGCCGCGGCCTCCGGGCCGGCCATCTACAACTACACCTGGCTGGTGTTGATGCTGCCGTTCGGGATGGTCGGCGTCACCGTGCTGACCGTGGTGATGCCACGGCTGAGCCGCAATGCCGCCGCCGACGACACCCGCGGCGTGCTCGCCGACTTGTCATTGGCCACCCGGTTGACGCTGGTGATCTTGATCCCGACGGTGGCCTTCATGACCGTCGGCGGCCCGGCCATGGGCAGCGCGCTGTTCGCATACGGCCATTTCGGCGAAGTTGACGCCGGGTATCTGGGCGCGGCCATCGCCCTGTCTGCCTTCACCTTGATCCCCTACGCCCTGGTCCTCTTGCAGCTGCGCGTCTTCTATGCGCGGGAGCAGCCGTGGACACCCATCGTGGTGATCGTGGTGATCACCGCGGTGAAGGTCGTCGCCTCGGTGATCGCCCCACACCTCACGACCGACCGCGAGCTGGTCGCCGGCTACCTGGGACTGGCGAACGGCCTTGGTTTCCTGGCCGGGGCCATCACCGGCTACTACCTGCTGCGGCACGCGCTGCGGCCGCCACGGGGCCACCTGGTCGGCATCCGAGAGGTGCACACCATCCTGGTGACCGCTGCAGCGTCACTGCTGGCCGGGCTGTTGGCCCACGCGGCCGATCGGTTGCTGAAGTTCACCGCTTTGACCGGTCACTGGGGCGGTGCGGGGTCGCTGCTGCGGCTGGGGGCACTGGCTGCGGTGATGTTGCCGATTACGGCCGCGGTCATGGTTGGTGGTGGCGTTCCTGAGGCGCAGTCGGCGCTGGCTGCCGTCCGCCGGATGCTGGCCGGCCGCAATGCGGTGACCCATCATCGCCTGGTGGTGCAAGATCGCTCATCTGGCGATGCCGTGGTCACGTACTCTGAGCACAGGAATTCGCCTGCGCCGGGGGGGTATCGGATTCCACAGCCGATCCGGCCCGCAGAGCCTGTGGTGGAAGCCGGCACGAAGAAAGGACCGGAGGTGACCGACCGCCCCTCGGACAGCGCCGCGTCCACATCAGCCTCAGAAGCCGGGTTGCCGGGCTTATCGACCGGATCAGATGGGCCGGCTCCTCCCCTGGCCCCTCCACGGCCCGCATCGTCACCGGCCGGATCAGATGGGCCGGCTCCTCCCCTGGCCCCTCCACGGCCCGCATCGTCACCGGCCGGATCAGATGGGCCGGCTCCTCCCCTGGCCCCTCCACGGCCCGCATCGTCACCGGCCGCGGATGATTTCCAACCGGACATTCCCGGTGACTACTCGCTCGCTTCGGAAGCGGGGCTGACGCCGCCGGTCAGGCCGAGAGGCTCGAATGGCGGTCAGTCGAGTGAGATCGCCGGCGACTCGCCGGGTGACCCGCTGCTGGGATCGGTCCAGTTCGACGCCCCAGCGGAACCGGGTGGTGAGTCATCTGGCGCGCGCGAAGACTTTCAGTTGGTGCCCGGTGCCCGGATCGCCAACGGACGCTATCGTCTGCTGGTCTCCCATGGTGGCGCAGCGCCTCTGCAGTTCTGGCAGGCCCTCGACACGGCGCTGAACCGACAGGTGGCGCTGACCTTTGTCGACCCGGACCGCACGCTGCCCGACGATCGGGTACGCGAAATCCTGGCCCGCACGTCGCGGCTCAGCCGGGTCGACAAGCCGGGCATCGCCCGCGTCCTCGACGTCATCCACATCGGGAATGGTGGCCTGGTGGTGGCGGAGTGGGTCCGCGGCGGATCGTTGCCCGAGGTCGCTGAGACCAAGCCGTCGCCGGTGGGTGCGGCCCGGGCGATGCAGGCGCTGGCCGCCGCCGCCGAAGCCGCGCACCACGCCGGTGTGGCGCTGTCGATCGACCACTCCAGTCGGGTGCGGGTCAGCATCGAGGGCGAAGTCGTGTTGGCGTTTCCGGCTACTTTGCCCGAGGCCATTCCGGAAGACGACATCCGCGGCATCGGCGCCGCCCTGTACGCCCTGCTGGTCAATCGCTGGCCGCTGCCCGAAAAAGGGGCGCGCAGCGGACTGGCGCCGGCCCGTCGCGATGCGGTCGGGCAACCCGTGGAACCGATCCTGATCAACCCGGACATCCCGTTTCAGATTTCCGCGGCGGCGGTACACGCCATCCAGGAGGACGGTGGCATCCGCAGTGCCTCGACGTTCCTCAACTTGCTGCAGCAGGCCACCGAGGTGGCGGACCGCACCGAACTGATCAGCCCGGTCACCGACACTGCAGCGCGGCGCGGACGGTTCGGCTCGGGGCCCGTCGACGACGAGACCCGCGCGCGTCGCCGACGCAATGTGCTGATCGGCCTGGGCGCCGCCGGCGCCATCATCTTGGTGGCCCTGCTCGTCATGGCGACGGTACTGGGCAAAATCTTCGGCAACCTCGGCGGCGGCCTGGACAAAGACCGACTGGGCCTGAACGGGCCGTCGTCGACGGCGTCGGCCTCGCCGGGTGAAGCGACACCCGGCAACGTCGTGAGGCCAGTGAAGGCCACCGTCTTCTCACCCGAAGGTGACGCCGACGAGCCCGATCAGGCCGGTCTCGCGATCGACGGCAAACCGAGCACCGCCTGGTCGACGGACACCTACCACGACGCTGTGCCGTTCCCGAGTTTCAAAAACGGCGTAGGACTCATGTTGCAACTGCCGAAACCGACTGCCGTCGGCACCGTCAACCTCGACACCTCCGCCACCGGCACCAAGGTGCAGATCCGCTCGGCATCGACGTCGGCTCCAGCCAAACTCGCAGACACCACCGCCCTGACAGCGCTGACGTCAGTGCATCCCGGCCACAACAGCATCCCGGTGAAGGCGGCCTCACCGACGTCGTACCTGCTGGTGTGGATATCCACGCTGGGAACGACTAACGGCGAGAGCCGCGCCGACATCTCCGAGGTCACCGTCCAACCCGCGTCGTGACACCTCCGCAACCTCCCACACCGGTTGCGTTCGGGTGAAGTGCCGTCAGGACACCGATTGGTTACTGTCCGGCCGTGGGGTTCCGGTCCATGGTTCCGCAGGAACGCAGCGACGCTGAATTGTTGGCCGCCCATGTCGCCGGCGACCGCTACGCGTTCGAAGAATTGTTCCTCCGCCATCACCGGCAGTTGCACCGGCTGGCCCAGTTGAGCAGCCGCACTGCGGAGGACGCTGAGGACGCCCTGCAGGACGCGATGCTCTCGGCGCACAAGGGCGCCGGGTCCTTCCGCCACGATGCGGCAGTCATCAGTTGGCTTCATCGCATCGTGGTCAACGCCTGCCTGGACCGGCTGCGCCGCACCAAGTCGCAACAGTGTGCTTCGCTGGACGACGTCCCCGCGGTCGGCGACCGGACCGGTCAAGTGGAGACGGCCATTATGGTGCACCGGGCACTCATGCGGCTACCGGTCGAACAGCGCGCGGCAGTTGTGGCCGTCGACATGCAGGGCTGTTCGATCGCCGAGACCGCCCAGTTGCTGGGCGTGGCCGAGGGCACCGTCAAAAGTCGCTGCGCACGGGCCCGCGTCCGCCTGGCAGCAGCGCTTGGTTACCTTGCCGTCGACGTGCCGTCGTCTCGACCGGTCGAGCGTCCGACCGGGTAGCCGTCGCGTTCGGGGGCCTCTGTGGCGGTCGGTCTGTGCATCACGGACACTTGGCCCGATGAGTGGCGCTGGAGACGACCCGCCAGATCACGCGGGCGGCGACGAAGCAGACACGGATGCACCGCTGACACCAGACCTGCTCGCTGATCTGCAGGCGGGTCTGCTCGACGACGACAAAGCCGCTGAACTTCGTAAGCGGATTCGCGCCGACCCAGCCGCCGGCCACGTCTTGGCGGCGCTGAACCGGGTGCGCGGTGATGTCGCCGCACTGAGCATCGACACCGCGGCCGGTGCCGAGGTCCCCGCATCGGCTGTCGACAGGGTGCGCGCGGCATTGCGGTCGGCAACGTTCCCGAGCGGCGTGGCTCGTGCTGGTGCCGCGCACTCGGTGCGGCCCGGTCTGCCACCGGCACGGATGATCGCGGCCATCGCCGGTGTGGCTGCCGCTGTCCTTGCCATCGCGTTGGGCAGCGCGGCTTTGCTGCGGGCGCGCGCACCGGCTCCGGGTGCTCCCACGACGGCCCAGCACATCACCGTGTCGTCTCGCCCGACGGTCATCCCGCTGTCCAACCCGCAGATCCTTGCGTTGCTCGACCGCACGCCCAACTACGGTGCGTTGGGTGATCCCGCCCGGCGCTCGTCGTGCTTGACCGGCCTGGGCTATCCGGCGTCGACCCGAGTGCTCGGCGCCCAACCGGTCGAGATCAACGGCCTGCCGGCGGTACTACTGGTGGTGCCCGGCGACACGCCTGAAGCACTGACGGTCCTCGTCGTTTCATCGAACTGCAGCTCGGCCGACACCGGGCTGCTGGCCGATACGGTGGTCCGCCGGCCGTAACGGGTACGGGAACAGCAGCGCCTAGGCTGGCGTTCGTAGCCAGATGAAGGGCTTGTTTAGTGCCCGCCAGCACGTTGAATCCGAAAGGTTCGAATGACCTCCTCCAGCACCGTGCACGACGTGATTGTCATCGGTTCCGGCCCTGCCGGCTACACGGCGGCCATCTATGCTGCCCGCGCGCAGCTCGCGCCGGTCGTTTTCGAGGGCACCTCCTTCGGCGGGGCGCTGATGACGACCACCGAGGTGGAGAACTTTCCCGGCTTCCGCGACGGCATCACCGGCCCGGAATTGATGGATCAGATGCGCGAGCAGGCGATGCGCTTCGGTGCGGACCTGCGAATGGAAGACGTCGAGTCGTTGTCCTTGGACGGTCCGGTCAAGTCCGTTGTCACCGCCGAAGGAGAGATTTATCAGGCGCGCGCGGTCATCCTCGCGATGGGCGCAGCGGCCCGTTATCTGCGAGTGCCCGGTGAGCAGGAACTGCTGGGCAGGGGGGTGAGCGCGTGTGCCACCTGTGACGGATTCTTCTTCCGCGACCAAGACATCGCCGTCATCGGTGGCGGCGATTCGGCGATGGAAGAGGCCACCTTCTTGACCCGCTTTGCCCGCACCGTGACGGTCGTGCATCGTCGAGACGAGTTCCGGGCATCGAAGATCATGCTCAGCCGCGCCCGCAGCAACGACAAGATCAGTTTCCTCACCAATCACGTTGTGCTTGCGGTCGAAGGCGACGGGACGGTGTCCGGCCTGCGCGTCCGGGACACCGTCCGTGGCGAGGAATACACCCTGGCCGTCACGGGGGTGTTCGTCGCCATCGGCCACGACCCGCGCTCGCAGCTGGTGCGCGGCATCGTGGAGATGGACGCGGACGGCTATGTGCAAGTGCGGCAGCCGTCGACCAGCACCTCGGTGGACGGCGTGTTCGCCGCCGGCGACTTGGTGGACCGCAGTTACCGTCAAGCGATCACCGCGGCCGGCACCGGCTGCGCGGCCGCCATCGACGCCGAGCGGTGGCTCGCCGAACGTGACGATTCTGACGACGAGACCGAATTGACCGATGCCACCGGCACTGACCTGATTGGAGCACCTCGATGACAAGCGCGCACCACGCGAGCGGCCCGGTCGAAGTATCCGACGCCTCTTTCGCTGACCAGGTCCTCTCCAGCAACAAGCCTGTGCTGGTTGACTTTTGGGCCACCTGGTGTGGGCCGTGCCGGATGGTGGCGCCGGTGCTCGAGGAAATTGCGGCCGAGAAGTCTGGACAGCTCACCGTCGCCAAGCTCGACGTCGATGCCAATCCGGAGACAGCGCGTAGTTTTCAGGTGGTGTCGATCCCGACGCTGATTCTGTTCAAGAACGGCCAGCCGGTGAAACGGATTGTGGGCGCAAAGGGTAAAGCCGCACTGCTGCGGGAACTTTCCGACGACGTATAGCACCTAGCGCCAATCTGGGCGTCATCTGCCTGGCGTTTTCCAGAAAACGGTGGGCTTCTGCGACAATACCGGTACGCCGAACCGGCAGCTCTGATCACACCTCATGGAGGCCCCCGGGATGTCGAGTCCGCGCCGCGCTGACGGTGACGCGCTGCGTTGCGGCGACCGTGGCGCCGCGGTCGCCGAAATTCGCGCCGCCCTGGCCGCCCTTGGACTGCTCGACAGCCCCGATGACGACCTGATCACCGGAAGCCACCTGGCGCTCGATGTCTTCGACGAACAACTCGACCACGCGGTGCGGGCTTTTCAGCAGAATCGCGGCCTCCTCGTCGACGGCATCGTCGGCGAAGCCACCTACCGCGCGGTCAAGGAAGCCTCCTACCGGCTCGGTGCGCGCACGCTGAATCATCAGTTCGGTGCACCGATGTACGGCGATGACGTCGCCACGCTGCAAGCCAGATTGCAAGATCTCGGTTTCTACACCGGCATGGTTGACGGATACTTCGGTCTGCAGACCCACAATGCGCTGATGTCCTACCAACGCGAATACGGTCTGTACGCCGACGGCATATGCGGTCCAGAAACGTTGCGCTCGTTGTACTTTCTTAGTTCACGCGTCACCGGCGGTTCGCTGCACGCCATCCGCGAGGAGGAGTTGGTTCGGCGCTCGGGGCCCAAGCTCTCGGGAAAGCGGATCATCATCGATCCGGGCCGCGGCGGCTCGGACCACGGCCTGATCACCCATGGCGCAGCCGGACCGATCAGCGAATCAGACGTCCTGTGGGACTTGGCCAGTCGGCTTGAAGGCCGAATGACCGCCATCGGTATGGAGACCTTTCTGTCCCGGCCGCCCAACCACAGCCCGTCGGACGACGAGCGCGCCGCGACGGCCAACGCCGTTGGTGCAGACCTGATGATCAGCTTGCGCTGTGCCACGCAGGCCAGCCCGTCGGCAAATGGCGTGGCTTCCTTCCACTTTGGTAATTCGCACGGTTCGGTATCCACCATTGGGCGGATGCTGGCCGACTTCATCCAACGAGAAGTGGTGGCTCGCACCGGGTTACGCGATTGCCGCACGCATGGACGGACTTGGGACCTACTGCGGCTGACCCGGATGCCCACCGTTCAGGTTGACGTTGGCTACATCACTAATCCCAATGACCGGGCCATGCTGGTCACCACCCACACCCGCGACGCCATTGCCGAAGGCATTCTCGCGGCGGTCAAGCGGCTTTATCTGTTGGGTAAAAACGACCGGCCTACCGGCACGTTTACGTTCGCTGAATTACTCGCCCACGAGCTTTCGGTGGAGCAGGCCGGGCGGCTCAGCGGTTCGTAGTTAACGAGCCGGCGGAAACCTCTTGCAGCCCCGCGGTCTGCAGCCGCGCATTCTCCAGCAGCCGCTCCAGCGCGGCTTCCACTTCGGCCTTCCAACCCAGGCCTTTGTCCAGTTCGAGGCGCAACCGGGGAAAGTACCGGTGCGGCGCCACCACCATGAAGCCGACATCCTGCAGGAAGTCTGCGGCGATGATGCAGCGATCCACCGAGCAGTCCCCTAGCGCATCGAGCACCGGTCGGAGGTCGGCATCGGTCGTCGGCTGCTCAGTCAGCTCGACGATCGCGTCGGTGCGGCCGAAAGCTTCCAGCGCCCGCACCCCGCGCCGCATCAGTTCGTCCACCACCCGAGTGACCAGGCTGTAAGGCAGGTCGTCGCTCAGGGCACCGGGCTCGATGCCCATCGAAGTCAGCAACACCGCATCGGCGGATACGGGCGCAGTGGGAAATCGGTGCGCGCGCGGCACCACTCCGGGCGGCGCATACAGCACGTAGCCCAGGCATGGTGGTTCGCTGGGTACGCAGTCGGCCGGCGCGACGGTCGCCACCTGGCCGCATGACCCCCATTCGAGCATCACCATCGACAGCCAGGCTTCCTTCTCGAACTCCGGATCCGCCAAGCGGTCGTCGTTACCGAGGGTGCCGGGATCGACCTCCCAGAAGACGCACCGACGCGCATGCTTGGGCAGCTGCTCGAAGCCCTCGAGCCGCAGCGGCGTGATCCGAGCAGTCACTTGACTCCTGAGCCTCCGTGCGGTGCTGCAGTTGGTGACCCTTGCGAGCTCGGCCTATGACCAGGCCGGGCGGTCCGCACCCTGCAGGGCTCTGCCGATCGCCCGGCTTCCGCATCGTCACCGCGCTGACACATCCGTCGGTCAGCGACGCTTCCAGGATAGGAGAGTTGGCCGCGACGAGCCAGTGTGGTTGACGATTCCGTACCAGGCTTTCACCAGTCCGGCTCGTCGGTACGAAACCTCGTGTCACGCACTGACTTTCGCCCGTTGGTCGGTTGGACAGGAGCTACCGGTCGCGCCGGCGTCACAGTGACGTAACGACTCGGTGTCTGCGGTCACGCCCCTACCGAGCTTCGGCCGTGTTCATCAGGCCGACGATGCGTTGTAAATCATCCACCGACCCGAATTCGACGACGATCTTTCCTTTACGCTTGCCGACACTGACCGTGACCCGGGTGTCGAAAGCGCTGGACAGCCGTTCAGCGACGTCTTGCAGACCCGGCATTTGAATCGGTCTGCGGCGCGGTGGCGCTGGAGTGGTGGCGTCGCCACGGTTGGCCAAGGTGACGGCTTCCTCGGTCGCGCGCACCGAGAGGCCCTCGGCCACGATCCGCGCGGCCAGCTCTTCTTGAGCCTCCGGGCCGGCCTCCAACGCCAACAGGGCGCGGGCATGGCCTGCTGACAACACACCCGCGGCCACCCGTCGCTGCACCGGAATCGGCAGCCGCAACAACCGGATCATGTTGGTGATCAGCGGACGGGACCGTCCGATGCGGGATGCAAGTTCATCGTGGGTGACACCGAACTCGTCGAGCAGTTGTTGATACGCTGCCGCCTCTTCCAGCGGGTTCAGCTGCACGCGGTGAATGTTTTCCAACAGTGCATCGCGGAGCAGATTGTCTTCATCAGTTTGCCGGACGATCGCGGGGATAGCGATGATGCCCGCCTGCTGGGCAGCGCGCCACCGGCGCTCCCCCATCACCAACTGATAGCGCGCCGCACCGTCGGATCCGTCCAGCGGCCGCACCACAATCGGCTGCATGAGACCGAATTCCTGAATCGAATGCACCAACTCGGCCAGCGCCTCGTCGTCGAAGACTTGTCGTGGCTGCCGCGGGTTGCGTTCGATGAGTGCGGGGTCAATCTCGCGGTACACCGCGCCCATCGAGCCCGCGGAGCCGGAGTCCGTCGGCTTCGGGCCGCCGATGACGACGTCGGCCGCCGCTTCACCCAGTCGCGGGCCGAATGAGGGCGTCGCGACACCGGCGTCGGGCGGACTGGTGGGAATCAGTGATGCCAACCCGCGGCCGAGTCCGCCCTTCCTGCGTGATGACTGGTTCATGCATGTCCCTTCGCGGCTGCTGGTTGTTGGCGTTCGGCGAGTTCACGGCCGGCGTCCAGATAACTCATCGCGCCGCGGGACCCGGGATCGTATTCGATGATCGTCATGCTGTAGCCCGGTGCTTCCGAGACTTTCACGCTGCGCGGGATCACCGTACGCAGTACTTTGCTTCCGAAATAGCGGCGCACCTCCTCGGCCACTTGGTCGGCGAGCTTTGTGCGGCCGTCGTACATGGTCAGGACGACGGTGGTCACCTCGAGTCGCGGGTTCAGATGCGCTTTGACCATTTCGATGTTCTTCATCAGCTGGGAAACCCCCTCGAGTGCGTAGTACTCGCACTGGATGGGGATCAGCACTTCCGGCGCGGCCACCAGGGCGTTGAGGGTCAGCAGCCCGAGCGAAGGCGGACAATCGATGAAAACGTAATCGAAGTCCAGCTCGTCGAGCGCCGCCAACGCCGTCCGAAGCCGGTTCTCCCGCGCCACCATGCTCACCAACTCGATCTCCGCCCCCGCGAGGTCGATGGTGGCCGGCACGCAGAAAAGGCGTTCGCTGTGCGGGCTGCGTCGCAGCGCGTCCGCCAGCCGGACGTCGCCGAGCAACACTTCGTAGGACGAGGGCGTACCGGCGTGGCGATCAGTGATACCCAAGGCCGTGCTGGCGTTGCCCTGCGGATCCAGGTCGATCACCAGGGTTTTGAGACCCAGGACGGCCAGGGCTGCAGCGAGGTTCACGGCCGTCGTCGTCTTGCCGACGCCGCCTTTCTGATTGGCGATCGTGAACAGCCGCCGCTGTGGGGGCCGCGCCAGCTCGTCGTGGGCGGTGTGCAGTACTTGCATCGCACGCTTGGCAGCGTCACCGATCGGGGTGTCGAAGTCATTCGATGTTTCACGTGAAACGTGCCCGTCGTGTGCACTCATCGCGACCCCTTGCTCGAGACCCGTCCGGCGGAGCGCGGCCGCGGACCGCGGGACGATCGCTGTGCCACCACCACCGTCACGGGCGGATTGATGAAGTTACCGCCGCATGCCACTACCCTGACATTCTCGGCAGCCGAAGACTTCAGCACACGCCGAAACTCGGCCACTTCCTGCTCGGCCCGTTCGCCCTTGATCGCCAGCATGCGTCCCTCGGGACGTAGCAGTGGCATGCTCCATCGGGTGAGCTTGTCCAAACTGGCCACCGCGCGGGATACGACAGCGTCCGCCCCACCTAACTGGCTTCGCACCCTTGGCTCCTCTGCTCTTCCCCGAACGACTTCGACCGGTAACTTCAGCATCGACACCACTTCGGTGAGGAAATTACTCCGTCTCAGCAGCGGTTCGAGCAGGACCACCCGGAGGTCTGGCCTGGCGAGGGCCAGCGGTATGCCGGGTAAGCCGGCACCGCTACCCAAGTCGACGACTCGTTCCCCGGCACCCAGCAACTCTGCTACCGCTGCGCTGTTCAACAGGTGGCGCTCCCACAGCCGCGGTACTTCATGCGGCCCGATCAGACCGCGCTCCACCCCGATACCGGAGAGCAGTGCGGCATACCGCTCGGCCTGGCCCAGCTGCGCCGCGAATACCAGCTTGGCGCCGTCAGGCGGTCCGCCGCCAGCCTGGCCGCCTCCCGCCGCGGCGTCCACATGTTTCACGTGAAACATCCTTCCGACGCCCGATCGCGGTGTGGGAGAGAACTACACCGGTGTAACTCTGCGCGTCAATCCGCGAGAACGACCACGCGGCGCGACGGCTCCACACCCTCGCTCTCGCTGTGCACACCGTGCACCTCGGCCACCGCGTCGTGCACGATCTTGCGTTCGAACGGAGTCATGGGAGAGAGCTCTTCGCGCTCCCCCGTCGCCAAGACTCGCCTCGCAACCTTATCGCCCAGAGCGGCCAGTTCTTCCCGACGCCGCCGGCGCCAGCTGGCGACGTCCAGCATCAATCGGCTGCGCACACCGGTCTTCTGGTGAACAGCCAGCCTGGTCAACTCCTGCAGCGCGTCGAGAACTTCGCCTTTGCGGCCGACCAACTTGTTCAAGTCCTCGCCGCCGTCGATGCTCACGACCGCCCGGTTGCCTTCGACGTCCAGGTCGATATCCCCGTCGAAGTCGAGCAGATCCAGCAACTCCTCGAGGTAATCGCCGGCAATCTCGCCTTCGGCGACTAGGCGCTCCTCCAGACCGTCTGCCTCGGGCGCAGCCTCGGCATCGTCAGCGACGTCCTGTTCCAGCTGTTGCGGCTCTGCGTCGCGGTCAGTGGTGTCGGCATCGGTCATGCCCGTCCTCCTCGTCCCGTCTGTTGTCGGCGCTGACGCACCGTGGAATCCGTTTACCCGCCACACTTTCTTCGTGGCCGCCGACCGTACCCGCGGGTCAGCGGGTCAGCGTTTGCGCTTCTTGGGTTTCGCGCCGGGACGCGGCGCCCGGCTGCCTGAAGTACTGCTGCGCGCAGTCTGATTGGACCGGCTGACGTTGGCTTGCGCGGGTTTTCCGCCGCCCACCTCGTCGCCGACGCCGTCCGGCTGTGCACTTGTCAGTGGCGCTCCCCCGTCCGGCTCGGCAACAACTCCGATGCCGTTACCGCTTGCGGGGGCTTTGGCGGCGCGGTTAGGTTTGGCACCCGGCGCAGGCGCGTTCGCCGCCCGCCGCTGAATCGCCTCCTGCTTTTTCGCCTCTTCTTCTTTCTCGATCATCCCGAAGACGTAGTGCTGCTGGCCGAAGGTCCAGATGTTGTTAGAGAACCAATAGAAGATGATTGCCAACGGCAGGAACGGTCCGCCCACGACGACTCCGAGCGGAAATACGTACAGCGCCAGCTTGTTCATGATCGCGGTCTGCGGGTTGGCCGCAGCCTCGGCGCTCTGCCGCGCCACCGACGCCCGGCTGTTGAAGTAGGTCGCGATGCCGGCCAGGACCATCACCGGCATTCCCACCGCAATGACCGCGGGCCGACTGAAGTCGGCGAAGGCAGCCAGGGTCGCTCCGCGCTGTGTCATCGACGCCCCCAGCGGAGCGCCGAACAGGTTCGCGTCCAGGAAGTGCCCGACGTCTTTGGCGCTGAAGACGTAGTTGCCCAGTTGTCGGTTGCGCTCCGGCGACAAGCCCAGCTGGCCGATGCCCGTGGAGGTCCGGTTGAAGCACCGCAGCACGTGATACAGCCCCAAGAACACCGGGATCTGCGCCAGCATCGGCAGGCAGCCCAAGATCGGGTTGAAGCCGTGCTCTCGTTGCAATTTCTGCATCTCCAGCGCCATCCGCTGGCGATCCTTGCCGTACTTCTTCTGCAGGGCTTTGATCTGCGGCTGCAGCTCCTGCATCTGCCGGGTGGTTCGGATCTGCCGAACGAACGGCTGGTAGAGCAGCGCCCGCAACGTGAAAACCAGGAACATCACCGACAGCGCCCACGTGAAGAAGTTCGTCGGCCCCAGCCCCGGAATTAGTGAGAACGCTTTGTACCAGAGCCACATGATCGCCGACACCGGGTAATAGAAGACGTCGAGACTGAACCAATCAAACAAAAGAAGCACTCTCCCGTCGCATCACTGGGTCGCTGCTGGCATCGCCGTTGCGGTCGGGTTCACCGTCGCAGCGCTCAGGTATTGGGTCCCATCCTCCCCGATGCCACGGCCCACATTTGGCGAGGCGCCGCGCAGCCAGCCAACTCCCCCGGATCAGCCCGTACTCGGTCAGGGCGTCCACGGCGTACTGACTGCACGTCGGCATGAAGCGGCACGTCGGCGGTCGCAACGGCGACACCATGTGCCGATACAACTGGATGCAGTAGATCAACGCGCGGACGACGGCTTGGCCCGCGGTGCCCGCGTTCTTCGCTAGTCGCCCCGTCACGGCCTCGGCCCTGTCGGCGAACCCATCAACTTGTGCACGCGGCGCAGCCCCGCGCGCAGCTGCGCGTCCAACGTCGCCGATACGGCGTCGCGGCTGGACGGCAGTGCGCGAATTACCAGATCCTCGGACTGATCCATGTCCTCGAGCACGCCGCGGGCAACATGACGTAATCGGCGCGTCACGCGATGCCGCTGCACCGCCGAACCCACCGACTTGGCGACGACGAAGCCGACCCGTGCAACTGGAGCCACAGACCTCGCCGCGGCGTCCCGGCGACGCGCGTGCACAACGATGTCAGGTTGGGACGCGCGTACTCCGCGCTTGACCGTCACATCGAAATCGGTCGACCGCGTCATGCGATGGCGCGCGGGAAGCACCGCTTATATCCGGTAGTCAGCTCACGCGGTGAGCGACCGCCGCCCCTTGCGACGTCGGTCCGAGACGATTGCCCGCCCGGCACGAGTCCGCATCCGCAACCGGAAGCCATGCACCCGGGCTCGGCGCCGGTTGTTCGGCTGAAAGGTCCGCTTGCCCTTGGCCACGGGTGTCTCCTCAGTGCGTCTGCCGCCGCAGTCCGCCTGCACTCAGCCATCGGACCGAGCGGTCCGTGTCATCCTGGTGAGTGGTGACGAACTCGGTGTCTTGTCAGTAGCCGGCGCGGACTCCGGATCCTGCCCGGGCGCAGCCGTATCGCCGACGTTCGGGCGACTGTTTGAGGGTACTGACCGTCCTGTCGCCGGGTCAAACTAGGCTCTGCTGCCGCTGGCCGAACATCGCTCCGGCGCTCGTGTCACACCGGCCACCGCAACAACATACTCGTTGTCAACTAACTCCCAGGAATGTCGCCAAACGGTTGGCACCCGAACAGAAAACTGTTAGCTTCGGGCAATGCCGTTTCAGCCTGGAACGGCGCCCGACAACGAAGCGAGGATGGCGGATCGGGTCGGTAGTCGTACAGCCCGTACCGGCTATCTCGATCGCCACCCCCGGGGGCCGTCCCCGATAACCTTCGGCGCGGTGACGACCGCTCTGTCCACACCTGTGGATAAGCATGTGGACAGTCCCTCGTCGCCGGGATGGCTGTACCTCGAACGTGAACCAGGGGGATCTGTCGTTGACCGATGATCCCGGTTCGACCTTCGCAACGGTTTGGAGCGATGTCGTCTCCGAGCTCAACGGCGACACGGTGGCAAACCGTCCGATCACCAACGGCGAGACGCTAGTCGCCCCGCTGACTCCGCAACAACGAGCCTGGCTGAATCTCGTCCAGCCGTTGACCATCGTCGAGGGCTTCGCCCTGCTGTCGGTGCCGAGCAGCTTCGTGCAGAACGAGATCGAACGGCATCTTCGCGCCCAGATCACCGACGCCCTCAGCCGCCGGCTGGGCCAAGAAGTTCAGTTGGGCGTCCGGATTGCGCCCCAACCCCATAACGACGGTGACACCGTTACGGTGCCGCCTCCCGTTGAGACGATCGCTGAAACCGACGAGGTTGACGAAGACAGCGAGGCCTTGGCCAGCGCTCACGAGACCTGGCCGAAGTACTTCACCGAACGGCCTCGCAACAACGATCCGGCCGCTCCCGGGGGGACCAGTCTCAACCGCCGCTACACCTTTGAAACCTTCGTGATCGGCGCGTCCAACCGGTTCGCCCACGCGGCAGCCCTGGCCATCGCCGAGGCGCCGGCCCGCGCGTACAACCCACTGTTCATCTGGGGTGAATCCGGGCTCGGTAAGACCCACCTCTTGCACGCCGCCGGCAACTACGCCCAGCGACTGTTTCCCGGCATGCGGGTCAAGTACGTCTCGACCGAGGAATTCACCAACGACTTCATCAACTCACTGCGCGATGACCGCAAGGTCGCCTTCAAACGCAGCTACCGCGATGTCGACGTGCTGCTCGTCGATGACATCCAGTTCATCGAGGGCAAAGAAGGTATCCAGGAAGAGTTCTTCCACACCTTCAACACGCTGCACAACGCCAACAAGCAGATCGTCATCTCCTCCGACCGGCCGCCCAAGCAGCTGGCCACCTTGGAAGACCGGTTGCGGACGCGGTTCGAGTGGGGACTGATCACCGATGTGCAGCCACCCGAGCTGGAAACCCGGATTGCCATCCTACGCAAGAAAGCACAGATGGAACGCCTCGCGGTCCCCGACGATGTGCTCGAGCTGATCGCCAGCAGCATCGAGCGCAACATTCGGGAATTGGAAGGCGCGCTGATCAGGGTCACCGCATTTGCCTCACTGAACAAAACCCTGATCGACAAAGCCCTGGCCGAGATAGTGCTCCGGGACCTGATCGCGGACGCCGGCACCATGCACATCAGTGCGGCCACCATCATGGCGGCTACCGCCGAGTACTTCGACACGACGGTGGACGAACTCCGCGGCCCGGGCAAGACTCGTGCGTTGGCCCAGTCGAGGCAGATTGCGATGTACCTGTGCCGTGAACTCACCGACCTTTCGCTACCCAAGATCGGTCAGGCTTTCGACCGTGACCACACGACGGTGATGTATGCGCAGCGCAAGATCCTCTCCGAGATGGCTGAGCGCCAAGAGGTGTTCGATCACGTCAAGGAGCTCACCACTCGAATTCGCCAGCGTTCCAAGCGCTGACGTCAGTTTCGCCGCGCCTCCCGCCGCTGTCGGTGCGCGCCGCTTGTCGCGCCGAAACCGTGTGCACAGACCTGTGCATCAAGTCCTCACAATGTTGCCCGCACCCGGGATCGTCGTGCACAGCGGTGCTTCATTCCCCACTGCACCACACGCTCTACACAGTCGTGCTCACTGTGATTCACAACCTCGAACACCGTCGAGCAGCATGGATGGGCAGCTGTCCCCAGCGTGCACAGGCCTTAATACTGTTATTGACATCTCTTCATCAGTTCTTCTTTGAAGAACGGCTTGGGGATTCCCGATTCAACCGGGCCCGACCGGCACGGACGACATGGTGTCACCGGTGTCGATTAGCCTCCAAGATGGAGCTGGAAGCTCTACCGTGGTTGTCGACTGCCGCTACGGTCGTTGTGGCGGATCGCAGCCCCCAGGCGTTCGTCACCCGCTCGATAGGGCGGGTAGTTGCTGACTTCGAGGGTCGTTGGCTGGAAGTGATGAAGGGACCGCTAATGAATGTGGCGACGACGAAAGTCGGCCTCAACGACTTGAAGTTTCGGCTGGTGCGTGACGACTTCGCTGACGCGGTGGCATGGGTGGCCAAGAATCTGCCGACCAGGCCGACGGTGCCCGTGCTCGCCGGTGTGTTGCTCCGCGGCACCGAGGATGGGCTGCTGATCTCCGGATTCGACTACGAAGTGTCCGCCGAGGTCCGGGTCTCAGCCGAAATCGCTTCTCCTGGAAGTGTTTTGGTATCGGGACGGTTGCTTTCCGACATCACCCGCGCGTTGCCGAACAAACCGGTCGACTTTCACGTCGAGGGCACTCGCGTGGCGCTGAACTGCGGAAGCGCCCGGTTTTCGTTACCGACGATGGCCGTTGAGGACTACCCCACCTTGCCGACGTTGCCCGCGGAAACCGGCACGCTCCCGGCCGAGCTGTTCGCCGAGGCCATCGGTCAGGTAGCGGTCGCGGCCGGCCGTGACGACACGTTGCCCATGCTGACTGGCGTCAGGGTTGAAATTTCCGGCGAAGCGGTTGTTCTGGCCGCCACCGACAGGTTCCGACTGGCCGTCCGGGAATTGATCTGGTCTGCCGCAGCGCCGGATATCGAGGCGGCGGTGCTGGTGCCGGCCAAGACGTTGGCGGAGGCGGCCAAAGCCGGCCCCGACGGCTCACAGGTACATCTGTCCCTGGGCGCTGGGTCCGGGGTGGGCAAGGACGGTCTGCTTGGCATCAGCGGGAACGGCAAGCGCAGCACGACGCGACTGCTGGACGCGGAGTTCCCCAAGTTTCGGCAGCTGTTGCCAGCCGAGCACACAGCGGTCGCGACTATCGGCGTAGCTGAGCTAACTGAGGCGATCAAGCGGGTGGCGCTGGTCGCCGACCGCGGAGCCCAGGTCCGGATGGAATTCGCCGAGGGACTGCTGCGGCTCTCTGCCGGCGCGGACGATGTGGGTCGAGCAGAAGAGGATCTGTCCGTCGACTTCGCCGGTGAGCCCCTGACCATCGCCTTCAACCCGATCTACCTGACCGATGGGCTGGGGTCGCTGCACTCTGAGCGGGTGTCGTTCGGGTTTACGACGCCCAGCCGGCCGGCGGTGCTGCGACCCGCATCCGACGACGAGGCGTCGCCGCAAGATTCCGGGCCGTTCCCCGCGGTGCAAACGGACTACGTGTACCTGCTGATGCCGGTGCGGTTGCCCGGCTGACGTCCTGCTGTGTACGTTCGGCACCTGGGATTGCGCGACTTTCGGTCGTGGGCGCATGCCGACTTGGAGCTCGAGCCCGGCCGGACGGTTTTCGTCGGCCCGAATGGCTACGGTAAAACCAATCTCGTTGAGGCGCTGTGGTACTCGGCCACCCTCGGCTCGCATCGGGTGGCAACGGATGCGCCGCTGGTCCGGATCGGTGCGGAGCGGGCGCAGGTGTCGACGATCGTGGTCAGCGAGGGCCGCGAATGTGCCGTCGACCTGGAGATTGCGGCCGGCCGGGCCAATAAGGCGCGGTTGAACCGCTCGCCGGTGCGCAGCACCCGAGAGGTGGCCGGGGTGCTGCGCGCGGTGCTGTTCGCTCCGGAGGATCTGGCGTTGGTGCGCGGTGATCCCGCCGATCGACGCCGATACCTTGACGACCTGGCCACAGTGCGCCGGCCTCGAGTCGCCGCGGTGCGCTCTGATTACGAGAGAGTCTTGCGCCAGCGCACGGCGCTGCTGAAGACGGCGTTCGGAGCCCGGCAACGAGGCGACCGCAGCGTGCTGGACACCCTGGATGTCTGGGACGCCCGCCTGGCTGCGCACGGTGCGGAGCTGATGAGCGCGCGCCTCGAACTGGTCAACGAGTTGGCGCCCGAAGTTGCCAAGGCTTATCAGCTGGTGGCGCCGGGCTCCCGCGCTGCTGCCGTCGGCTACCGCGCCAGCCTGGTTCTGCAGCCGAATGATGCTGTTGACGTGGCTGCGCTGGAAGCCGCGCTGCTGACGGCGCTGTCTGAGCGGCGGTCCGCGGAACTCGAGCGAGGGGTCTGTCTGGTCGGTCCGCATCGCGATGACCTGGAATTGCTGTTGGGTGATCAACCCGCCAAAGGATTCGCCAGCCACGGCGAAGCCTGGTCGATGGTATTGGGCTTGCGGTTGGCCGCCTACGAGCTGTTGCGCGCCGAGGGCAGTGACCCGGTGCTGTTGCTCGACGACGTTTTCGCCGAACTGGACGCGGCTCGTCGCCGTGCGTTGGCCGCCGCCGTCGGATCCGCAGAGCAGGTGTTAGTGACCGCGGCGGTGCCCGAGGACATCCCGGCGGGCTGGGACGCGAGACAAGTGCGGATCGATTCACGTGACGACGACGGCGGACGGGTGTCGGTGGCGATGTCATGACAAACATCGACGACGGACCCGAGCCGCTCGGATCAGAGCGGGCTGAGAATTCGGCGGCGATGGATCTGGTCCGGCGCACGCTGGAGGAAGCCCGTGACGCAGCGCGCAGCCGTGGTCAGAACATCGGGCGCGGCCGCACAATGCCGGCTGCGCGCCGCGTGGCCGGCACCGGGCGGCGGCGAAGCTGGTCCGGTCCAGGCCCGGACTACCGTGACCCTCAACCGCTTGGCCGGGTAGCGCGCGACTTGGCCAAGAAGCGGGGCTGGTCGCCGCGGGTCGCCGAAGGCACAGTCCTGGGTCAATGGCCGACGGTGGTCGGCAGCCAGATCGCCGACCACGCGACGCCGATCGGATTGGCCGACGGGGTGCTGACCGTGGCCGCCGAATCGACCGCGTGGGCCACCCAGCTGCGGATGATGCAGGCGCAGCTTCTCGCGAAGATCGCCGGAGCAGTCGGTGACGGCGTGGTGAAGTCGCTGAGGATCACGGGTCCGTCGGCGCCGTCGTGGCGCAAGGGGCCGCTACACATCGCCGGCAGGGGTCCGCGCGACACCTACGGCTGACGCCGCGGGCCGCCGAAGATGGTCGGCTCAGAGGCGCCAGGACGCGATGAACCTGTTTCGCCAGCGTCAGGACACCCCCGCTTTCGAAATGCGCAATTCACGGCGCGGATAGCCGTGTAGAAACGCGGCTGGAGAATAGGTGCGGCCGGTACGTGACGGTAGACTGGTCGCAGGACTTGCTGCGGTGACTGGACCGCTCGCACACGAACCCCAAGGAGAGCTTTCCGATCGTGGCTGCCAAGAAGAAGGCACAAGAGGAGTACGGCGCCTCGTCCATCACGATTCTCGAGGGCTTGCAGGCGGTCCGCAAACGCCCGGGCATGTATATCGGCTCCACCGGCGAGCGCGGCCTGCACCACCTCATCTGGGAGGTGGTCGACAACTCGGTCGACGAGGCGATGGCCGGCTATGCCAACCAGGTCGATGTGCGCTTACTCAACGACGGCAGCGTCGAGGTGGCCGACAACGGCCGTGGAATCCCGGTGGCGATGCATGCCACCGGCGTGCCGACCGTCGACGTGGTGATGACTCAGCTGCATGCCGGCGGGAAGTTCGGTGGTGAACACAGCGGCTACAACGTCAGTGGTGGTTTGCACGGTGTCGGGGTGTCGGTGGTCAACGCGCTGTCGAGCCGGCTCGAGGTGGACATCGCCCGCGACGGGTACCGCTGGTGGCAGTCCTACGACCGCGCCGTGCCCGGAGACCTGAAGCAGGGCGAGGCCACCAAGAGCACCGGAACCACCGTCCGGTTCTGGGCCGATTCCGACATCTTCGAGACAACCGAATACGACTTCGAGACCGTGGCACGCCGGCTGCAGGAAATGGCTTTCCTGAACAAGGGTTTGACGATCAACCTCACGGACGAGCGGGTCAGTGACGAAGAGATCGTCGACGATGTCGTCAGCGACACCGCCGAGGCGCCCAAGTCCGCCGAAGAGAAGGCGGCCGAATCCGTCGCGCCGCGGCAGAAGGTCAAGCACCGCACGTTCCATTACCCGGGCGGCTTGGTGGACTTCGTCAAGCACATCAACCGCACCAAGAGCCCGATTCAGCAGAGCATCATCGATTTTGATGGCAAAGGCGCCGGCCACGAAGTCGAGATCGCGATGCAGTGGAACGGCGGATATTCCGAATCGGTGCACACCTTCGCCAACACCATCAACACGCACGAGGGTGGAACCCACGAGGAGGGCTTCCGCAGCGCGCTGACGTCCGTGGTGAACAAGTACGCCAAGGATAAGAAGCTGCTGAAGGAGAAGGACGCGAACCTGACCGGCGACGACATCCGGGAGGGTCTGGCAGCGGTTATCTCGGTGAAAGTCAGCGAACCGCAATTCGAAGGGCAAACAAAGACCAAGCTGGGCAACACCGAGGTCAAGTCGTTCGTCCAGCGGGTGTGCAACGAGCAACTGACACATTGGTTCGAAGCAAACCCCGCCGAAGCCAAAACTGTTGTCAACAAGGCGGTTTCGTCAGCACAGGCACGCATCGCGGCCCGCAAGGCTCGGGAGCTGGTACGCCGCAAGAGCGCCACGGATCTGGGCGGTCTGCCGGGAAAGCTGGCCGATTGCCGTTCTACCGACCCGCGAAAGTCGGAATTGTATGTCGTCGAGGGCGATTCGGCCGGCGGCTCCGCGAAAAGCGGCCGCGACTCGATGTTCCAGGCGATCCTTCCGTTGCGCGGCAAGATCATCAACGTTGAAAAGGCCCGGATCGACCGGGTCCTGAAGAACACTGAAGTCCAAGCCATCATCACTGCGCTCGGCACCGGGATTCACGACGAGTTCGACCTCACCAGGTTGCGCTACCACAAGATCGTCTTGATGGCCGATGCCGACGTCGACGGCCAGCACATCTCCACGCTGCTGTTGACGCTCTTGTTCCGGTTCATGCGGCCGCTGATCGAAAATGGGCACGTGTTCTTGGCACAGCCCCCGCTGTACAAGTTGAAATGGCAACGCAGCGAACCGGAGTTCGCCTACTCCGACCGCGAACGAGACGGTCTTCTCGAAGCCGGCCAAAAGGCGGGCAGGAAGATCAACAAAGACGACGGCATCCAGCGGTACAAGGGCCTCGGTGAGATGGATGCCAAGGAGCTGTGGGAAACCACCATGGACCCCTCGGTGCGGGTGTTGCGTCAGATCACCCTCGACGACGCTGCCGCCGCAGATGAGTTGTTCTCCATCCTGATGGGCGAGGACGTCGACGCGCGCCGTAGCTTCATCACCCGCAACGCCAAAGACGTCCGCTTCCTTGATGTCTGATGGGTCGGGTTCTGCCGGCCGCCCAGTAGAAGAGGGATAGATGACTGACACCACGCTGCCGCCCGGCGGCGACTCCGTCGATCGGATCGAACCGGTCGATATTCAGCAGGAGATGCAGCGCAGCTACATCGACTACGCGATGAGCGTCATCGTCGGGCGCGCGCTGCCCGAGGTGCGTGACGGGCTCAAACCGGTGCACCGCCGAGTGCTGTACGCGATGTTCGACTCTGGATTCCGTCCGGACCGAAGCCACGCGAAATCGGCGCGCTCCGTTGCTGAAACGATGGGCAACTACCACCCGCACGGCGACGCGTCGATCTACGACACTCTGGTGCGGATGGCCCAGCCGTGGTCGCTGCGCTACCCACTGGTCGACGGGCAGGGCAACTTCGGCTCACCGGGCAATGATCCGCCGGCCGCCATGCGGTACACCGAGGCGCGGCTCACTCCGTTGGCGATGGAGATGCTGCGCGAAATCGACGAAGAGACAGTCGATTTCATTCCGAACTATGACGGCCGCGTGCAGGAGCCGACGGTACTGCCGAGCCGGTTCCCCAACCTGCTCGCCAACGGATCCGGCGGCATCGCGGTCGGCATGGCGACCAACATCCCGCCGCACAATCTGCGTGAACTTGCTGAAGCGGTGTTCTGGGCTCTGGACAATTACGACGCCGACGAAGAGGCGACGCTGGCCGCGGTCATGGAACGGGTCAAAGGGCCCGACTTCCCCACCGCCGGACTCATCGTCGGGTCACAGGGAATTGCCGATGCCTACAAGACCGGACGCGGGTCGATCCGGATGCGCGGGGTCGTCGAGGTCGAGGAGGACGCGAAAGGCCGTACCTCCCTTGTCATCACTGAGCTGCCTTATCAGGTCAACCACGACAACTTCATCACGTCGATCGCCGACCAGGTCCGCGACGGCAAGCTGGCCGGCATCTCCAACGTCGAAGATCAGGGCAGCGACCGGGTCGGCGTGCGCATCGTCGTCGAGGTCAAGCGGGACGCCGTCGCCAAGGTGGTGCTGAACAACCTCTACAAGCACACCCAGCTGCAGACCAGCTTCGGCGCCAACATGTTGTCGATCGTCGACGGGGTGCCACGCACGTTGCGCCTCGACCAGATGATCCGCCACTACGTCGAGCACCAACTCGATGTGATCGTCCGGCGCACCACCTACCGGCTGCGCAAGGCCAACGAACGCGCCCATATCTTGCGCGGACTGGTCAAAGCCCTCGACGCGCTGGACGAGGTGATCGCGCTGATCCGGGCGTCGCAAACCGTCGAGATCGCGCGGACCGGCCTGATCGAACTGCTCGATGTCGACGAAATTCAGGCCCAGGCCATCCTCGACATGCAGCTGCGCCGGCTGGCGGCATTGGAACGGCAGCGCATCGTCGACGACTTGGCCAAGATCGAAGCCGAAATCGCTGACTTGGAAGACATCCTGGCGAAACCGGAGCGGCAGCGCGGGATCGTCCGGGACGAGCTCGCCGAGATCGTCGACAAGCACGGCGACGACCGCCGAACTCGAATCGTGGCAGCCGACGGCGACGTCAGCGACGAGGATCTGATTGCCCGCGAGAACGTCGTCGTCACCATCACCGAGACCGGATACGCCAAGCGCACCAAGACCGATCTGTACCGGAGCCAGAAACGCGGCGGCAAGGGTGTGCAGGGTGCGGGGCTGAAGCAGGATGACATCGTCGCGCACTTCTTCGTGTGCTCGACGCACGACTGGATTTTGTTCTTCACCACTCAGGGCCGGGTGTACCGGGCCAAAGCTTACGAGTTGCCCGAGGCGTCCCGAATCGCACGCGGACAGCACGTCGCCAACCTGCTGGCTTTCCAACCCGAGGAGCGGATCGCGCAGGTCATCCAGATCCGCGGCTATGAGGATGCGCCGTATCTGGTGCTGGCGACCCGCAAGGGTTTGGTCAAGAAAACCAAGCTCACCGACTTCGACTCCAACCGGTCGGGTGGGATTGTCGCAATCAACCTGCGCGACGGCGACGAACTGGTCGGTGCGGTGCTGTGCTCGGCCGACGAGGATTTGCTGCTGGTATCGGCCAAAGGCCAGTCCATCCGGTTCTCGGCGACCGATGAAGCGCTGCGACCGATGGGCCGGGCCACCTCCGGCGTGCAGGGGATGCGCTTCAACACCGACGACCAATTGCTGTCGCTGAATGTGGTGCGGGAGGGGATGTATCTACTGGTCGCCACGTCCGGCGGCTACGCCAAGCGGACGGCGCTCGAGGAGTACACCCCGCAGGGCCGCGGCGGTAAAGGCATCCTGACCATTCAGTACGACTCGCGGCGTGGCAGGCTGGTAGGGGCGCTGATCGTCGACGACGACGCCGAGGTCTACGCCATCACCTCCGGCGGAGGGGTGATCCGCACGGCGGCACGCCAAGTCCGCAAGGCGGGACGCCAAACCAAGGGCGTTCGGTTGATGAACTTGGGCCAGGGCGACACACTGTTAGCCATTGCCCGCAACGCCGAGGAAGCCGAAGTGGCCGAGATAACCGACGAAGATGCGGATGGCTAACCTGATAGCTCTGCCGCCGATGCGTGTTATGACGGCCCGAGGACAAGTTGAGCGCTCGAATCCAGCCCGGGACAACCGGGGCGCACAGTTAAGGAGCCGGCGGTGACTTCACCGAACGAGCCGGGATCTCGATCCGGCGACGGTCCGGGCGGCCGCAACGGAACGCCCGACCAAAGCGGCGCGCACCACTCGCCCGCCAATGCGGGCACCGGCCGGTTGACCGATGCCGGTGAGATACCGCCATGGCAGCGCGCCGCAAGCCGGCCACGGCAAAGCGGGCAGCGGTCGGGTGGCGAGTCGAGCACGCATCAAACCGGGCCGCCCGACGTGGAGGCCCGGGTGAGCCGCTTCATCTCCGGCACCGCCGCCTCAAAGCTTTTCTCGGGTGCACCTGCGCCCCCTCCCGCCGCCCCGGCGGAGGAGCCGCCGACCCCGATTGAGAGCCGGGACGAGTCCCGATCCGAAGCCCGCCACACCGAGGCGTACGCCAGCGAGCTTCCCGATCTGTCGGGTCCGCTACCGCGACAAACGCTGCGGAAAGAATCGGGAGCGGGTGCTGGCCGAGCGGGTTCGCCGGAGGGTCGGGCGCCGCTCTCGCCCCGACGGGCTCGCGGACCGGTGCGTGCCAGCATGCAGGTTCGCCGCATTGACCCGTGGAGCACGCTCAAGGTGTCGTTGATCTTGTCCGTGGCGCTGTTCTTCGTCTGGATGATCGCCGTGGCATTCCTATACCTGGTCCTCGGCGGCATGGGCGTGTGGAGCAAACTGAACAGCAACGTCGGTGATCTGCTCACCAACACCAGCGGCAGCGGTGAACTGGTTTCCAGCGGCACCATCTTCGGTGGCGCGGTGCTGATCGGCCTGGTCAACATCGTCCTCTTGACGGCGATGGCCACAATCGGTGCGTTCATCTACAACTTGACCACCGACCTCATCGGTGGCATCGAAGTGACACTGGCAGACCGCGATTAACTGGAGACGCTCGGTTTGGGCCGGGGGCGCCGATTGCGGTAATCTCGTCGCTCGGCCATCCGGCAGCACGGGCCTATAGCTCAGGCGGTTAGAGCGCTTCGCTGATAACGAAGAGGTCGGAGGTTCGAGTCCTCCTAGGCCCACAACCATGGGTTCACCACGACGCGTCGCGCAACTGACGCTGCTTGCGACCGCGATCGTTGTGCTGTTCGCGGCGGTGGCGTCACGTCGCAGCGTCGAGGTGTGGCACGTGGCGCCGGAAACTCCCGGCGATCAGGACGAGGGGCCTTAGCTCAGTTGGTAGAGCGCTGCCTTTGCAAGGCAGAAGTCAGGGGTTCGAATCCC
>CAWEFS010000004.1:0-407003 GCA_963808375.1 uncultured Actinomycetota bacterium
ACTGGCCGCCGTGCTGATCGGTTCACACGTGCGAACAGAGGACCCGCTCGCCGCGGCGCAGGCCGACGGCGCCGACGTCGTGCAATTCTTTCTCGGCAACCCGCAGAGCTGGAAGAAGCCGAAACCCCGGGACGACGCTGCCGCGCTGTGGCATTCAGCCGTGCCGCTGTACGTGCACGCTCCGTACCTGATCAACGTTGCATCGGCGAACAACCGCGTGCGGATTCCGTCGCGCAAGATCTTGCAGGACACCTGCGACGCGGCCGCCGAGATCGGCGCCACCGCCGTCATCGTGCACGGCGGCCACGCCGACGACGATGACATCGACGCCGGCTGTGAGCGCTGGCGCAAAGCCATGCGGCGGCTGGAAACCGAGGTGCCGGTGTACCTGGAGAACACCGCCGGAGGCGATCACGCCATGGCTCGTCACTTCGACACCATCTCCCGGCTGTGGGAGGACATCGGCGACACCGGCATCGGTTTCTGCCTCGACACCTGCCACGCCTGGGCGGCGGGGGAGGCGCTGATCGACGCGGTCGACCGCATCAAGCGCATCACCGGCCGCATCGACCTGCTGCACTGCAACGACTCCCGCGACGCCGCCGGATCCGGCGCTGACCGCCACGCGAACCTGGGTAAGGGTCAGATCGATCCGGAGTTGCTGGTGGCGGTGGTCAGGGCGGCCGACGCGCCGGTGATCTGCGAGACCGCCGATGAGGGCCGTAAAGACGACATCGCCTTCCTGCGCGAGCACCTCAGCGACTAGCGTTACAGCACTTGTGCGGCTGTCGAATAAATGTAACATCATGGGCATGCCGGACACCCATGTCGTCACCAACCAGGTTCCACCGCTGGAAAATTACAACCCCGCGTCCTCGCCGGTGCTCATCGAGGCACTGATCCGCGAAGGAGGCCAGTGGGGCCTCGACGAAGTGACCGAGGTCGGCGCGATCTCGGGTTCCCGCCAGACGCAGCGCTGGGGTGAGCTGGCCGATCGCAACCAGCCGATATTGCGTACCCACGACCGGTATGGCCATCGCGTCGACGAAGTCGACTATGACCCGGCCTACCACGAGCTGATGCGCGCGGCGATCGAGCATGGGCTGCACGCCGCGCCGTGGGCCGACGACCGGCCCGGTGCGCATGTCGTCCGCGCCGCCAAGACGTCGGTGTGGACCGCAGAGCCCGGCCACATGTGCCCCATCTCGATGACCTATGCCGTCGTCCCGGCGCTGCGCTGCAACCCGGAACTGGCCGCCGTCTATGAACCGCTGCTGACCAGTCGCCACTACGATCCGGAGCTGACGGTTCCGGCGACCAAGCTCGGTATCACCGCCGGGATGTCGATGACCGAGAAGCAGGGTGGCTCCGACGTCCGGGCCGGCACGACCGACGCCGCCCGCAACGCCGACGGCGCCTACAGCCTGACCGGCCACAAATGGTTCACCTCCGCGCCGATGTGCGACATCTTCCTGGTGCTGGCGCAGGCCCCGGGCGGGCTGTCGTGTTTCCTGGTGCCGCGGGTACTGCCCGACGGCGGCCGCAACCGGATGTTCCTGCAACGGCTCAAGGACAAACTCGGCAACCACGCCAACGCCTCCAGCGAAGTCGAATACGACGGCGCCACGGCATGGCTGGTCGGCGAGGAGGGCCGCGGTGTGCCGACCATCATCGAGATGGTCAACCTGACCCGCCTCGACTGTGCGCTGGGCAGCGCGACCAGTATGCGCACCGGCGTCACCCAGGCCATGCACCACGCCCAGCACCGCAAGGCGTTCGGCGCTTACCTGATCGATCAGCCGTTGATGCGCAACGTGCTCGCCGACCTGGCTGTTGAGGCCGAGGCCGCCACCGTGGTGGCGATGCGGATGGCCGGAGCCACCGACAACGCGGTGCGCGGCAACCAGACCGAGGGGCTGCTGCGTCGCATCGGCCTGGCGGCCACCAAGTACTGGGTGTGCAAACGCGCTACACCGCATGCCGCCGAAGCGATGGAATGCCTGGGCGGTAACGGCTACGTCGAAGACTCCGGCATGCCGCGGCTGTACCGCGAGGCGCCGCTGATGGGCATTTGGGAAGGCTCCGGCAACGTCAGCGCGCTGGACACGCTGCGCGCGATGGCCACCCGGCCGGAATGCATCGAAGTGCTGTTTGACGAGCTGGCCCGCACTAACGGTCAGGATCGACGGCTGGACGTGCACGTCGAGCGGCTACGCCCGCAGCTCGGCGACTTGGAGACGATTCAGTACCGGGCGCGCGCCGTTGCCGAGCACATCTGTTTGGCGTTGCAGGGCTCGCTGCTGGTGCGGCACGGGCATCCGGCGGTGGCCGAGGCGTTCCTGGCCACTCGCCTCGACCGGCAGTGGGGCGGTGCGTTCGGCACGATGCCGACCGGCTTGGACCTGGCCCCGATCCTCGAGCGGGCGCTCGTCAAGGCATGACGCTCGTCGGCGACCCGACCGTGCCCCGCAGGAGGGGCGCCAATGAGGAGGAGCGGCGCAAATGACCCGCGCCGGTGACGATGCAGAGCGCAGCGATGGGGAGGAGCGGCGCAGATGACCCACGCCATCAGGCCGGTCGACTTCGACAACCTGAAGACGATGACCTATGAGGTCACCGACCGGATCGCGCGAATCACCTTCAACCGGCCTGACAAAGGCAACGCCATCGTCGCCGACACTCCGCTGGAGCTGTCGGCGTTGGTTGAGCGTGCTGATCTGGATCCAGACGTCCACGTCATTCTGGTGTCAGGTCGCGGCGAAGGCTTCTGCGCCGGCTTTGATCTGTCCGCCTATGCGGACAGGACTTCGTCGGCCGGCGGGACCGGCGCCTACCGGGGCACTGTGCTGGACGGGACGATACAGGCGGTCAATCACCTGCCGAACCAGCCGTGGGATCCGGTGATCGACTATCAGATGATGAGCCGATTCGTGCGCGGCTTCTCCAGCCTGATGCATGCCGACAAGCCGACCGTGGTCAAAATCCACGGGTATTGCGTGGCCGGTGGCACCGACATCGCGCTGCACGCCGACCAAGTAATCGCCGCCGCGGACGCCAAGATCGGCTACCCGCCGACCCGGGTTTGGGGAGTGCCGGCCGCGGGCTTGTGGGCGCACCGGCTAGGTGATCAACGCGCCAAACGACTACTGCTGACCGGTGATTGCATCACCGGCGCGCAGGCGGCCGAGTGGGGCCTGGCGGTCGAGGCGCCGGCACCGGAGGACCTCGACGAGCGCACCGAGCGTCTTGTCGAGCGGATCGCCGCGGTGCCGGTCAACCAGTTGGTGATGGTCAAGCTGGCGCTCAACTCCGCGCTACTGCAGCAGGGAGTGGCAACCAGCAGGATGGTCAGCACCGTCTTCGACGGCATCGCCCGCCACACCCCGGAGGGGCACGCGTTCGTCGCCGACGCGGTCGAGCACGGGTTCCGCGAGGCGGTGCGCCACCGCGACGAGCCGTTCGGTGACCATGGTCGCCGGACCTCCCAGGTGTGAGCGGGAACGATCGATGCCGCGACCGCTGAAGCGCATGACCGCTCGGTCGGTGGTGCTCAGCGTGCTGCTCGGAGCGCATCCGGCGCGGGCCAGCGCCGGTGAACTGATCCGGCTTACTGCCGACTTCGGTATCAAGGAGCCGACGTTGCGGGTGGCGCTGACCCGAATGGTCAGCGCCGGCGACCTGATCCGGTCCGCCGACGGCTACCGGCTGTCAGATCGGCTGCTGGCCCGTCAGCGCCGCCAGGACGACGCCATGCGCCCGCGTGTGCACCCCTGGCGCGGGGACTGGACGACGGTGATCGTGACCAGTGTGGGCACCGACGCGCGCACCCGGGCGGCACTGCGCACCACGCTGCGCCAGCATCGCTTCGGGGAACTGCGCGAAGGCGTGTGGATGCGGCCGGACAATCTGGATGCCGACCTGGAGTCAGAGGTCGGTGATCGGGTCCGGCTACTGCGGGCCCGCGACGGGGCGCCCGACGAGTTGGCCCGATTGCTGTGGGATCTACCGGGATGGGTGCTGGCAGGTCAGCAGTTGCTTGAGCAGATGGCGGTTGCCTCGGACATCCCCGGCCGATTCGTGGTCGCCGCGGCAATGGTTCGCCACCTGCTCACCGATCCGATGCTGCCCGCCGAACTGCTGCCGACCGGGTGGCCGGGCGCGCGGCTGCGTGCCGTCTACACCGACTTCGCCACCGAGTTGACCGGACGGCGTGACCAAATCCAATTAGTGGAGGCGAGATGAGCGGTCCGGTGCGGGTGGAACGCAACGGCGCGGTGACCACTGTCATCATCGACCGGCCGGAAGCACGCAACGCGGTCAATCGGCCCACCGCGGCCGCCTTACACGAGGCGTTCGAGCAGTTCGACGGTGACGACGACGCGAGCGTGGCGGTGTTGTGGGGCGACAACGGGACGTTCTGCGCCGGAGCTGACCTGAAGGCGTTCGGTACGCCGGAGGCCAACTCGGTGCACCGAACCGGTCCCGGACCGATGGGGCCGACCCGGATGGTGCTGAGTAAACCGGTGATCGCCGCGGTCAGCGGTTACGCCGTTGCCGGCGGTCTGGAGCTCGCCGTGTGGTGTGACCTGCGGGTTGTGGAGGAGGATGCGGTGTTCGGCGTGTTCTGCCGACGTTGGGGTGTGCCGCTCATCGACGGCGGCACCATCCGGTTGCCACGGCTGATCGGCCACAGCCGCGCGATGGACATGATCCTTACCGGGCGCGCCGTGGCGGCCGAGGAAGCGCTGGCGATCGGATTGGCCAACCGCGTGGTGCCCAAGGGCCAGGCCCGCCGGCATGCCGAAGAGCTGGCGGGGCAGCTGGCCGCGTTGCCGCAGCAGTGCCTGCGGTCGGACCGGTTGTCAGCGCTGCACCAGTGGGGGACACCGGAGACCGAAGCCCTCGACTTTGAGTTCGCCAGCATCGCCCGGGTCGCCGCCGAAGCAAACGAGGGTGCCGGACGGTTCGCGGCCGGCGCCGGCCGCCACGGCACTATGACCTGATCAGCCCTTGTTGATTGTGTTGCCCTGGCCGAGGTTCTCGACTTTTGGGTCACCGTCTTTGTAAGTGATGCTGTTGTTCAGCCCCACCACGGTGATCTGCTTGTCGACCTTGTCGAACGTGATCTTGTTGTCGGCGCCGCCGATGCTCACATTTGAGCAGGTTCCTTTGACGGTCAGCGTGTTGTTGGACCCACCGACGTTCAACCCCTTGCCGTCGGCACAGTCGAGGTCGGCCGTCGTGCCGAACGATCCGTAATTGAGCGTGTTGCCGATCTGGATCTGTGCGGTGGAACTCTCCGGGCTCGACGAGGTCGTCGCCGCGGTCGAGCTGCTCGCCGACGACGAGGTGCCCGGGCTGCCGGTGGTGCTCTTCTTGGCGCAGCCGGCCACTCCCACCACCGCCGGCGCCAGAGCGATTGCCAGCACGGCGACTCCGCTTGCCAGTCGGGAAGAGGCGGTGATGCGCATGTTTCCTCGTTTCGTCGGTATCAGTACGGCCGGCTCACGCCGGGATGCGCATCAGGCGGGTGGTCATCCCCGGTTCGCGGCCGCGGTCTTATACGAAGGGGTCGCCGTTGGGGAAGACCGCCATCGCCGCCCAGCGCTGGAAGGAAGCCTAGTAACTTCGTCGAAGCGATGGCACAGTTCGGCCATTTGTCGGCGCCGGTGCCCGACAGCTGGCGCGTTCGCGCGGTGAGCTTCCACTACAGTTCTTCGCTGACCCTCGATCCATAATGAGAAAGCGGTGTTGACCCGACCGGTCATCGCAACCGAAGGGCGATCACCATGGCAGCTCAGCCGGAACCCCCGGTTGGTCGCTCGCGTGCCGGCGGTCGCGCCGGGGCCCGGCCGGCGAAGCTCAGCCGCGACGTCATCGTCAACGCCGCCCTGACGTTCTTGGACCGCGAAGGCTGGGACGCACTGACGATCAATGCACTCGCGACGCACCTCGGAACCAAGGGGCCGTCGCTGTATAACCACGTGGACAGCCTGGACGACCTGCGCCGCACGGTCCGGATGAGAGTCATCGAGGACATCATCTCGATGCTGAAACGCGCCGGGGAAGGCCGGACACGCGATGACGCGGTGCTGGTGATGGCCGGTGCCTACCGCAGCTACGCCCATCACCATCCCGGCCGGTACTCCGCATTCACCCGGATGCCGCTGGGCGGCGACGACCCCGAGTACACCGCCGCAACCAAAGGGGCGGCTGCGCCGGTGATCTCGGTGCTGTCTTCTTACGGTCTCGATGGCGAAGAGGCGTTCTACGCGGCGCTGGAGTTCTGGTCGGCGCTGCACGGTTTCGTCCTTTTGGAGATGACCGGCGTCATGAACGACATCGACACTGACGCGGTGTTCTCCGACATGGTGCTGCGGCTTGCGGCGGGGCTGCAACGCCGCAGTCCACCCGCCGTGCGACCTGACTCCGGCTAGGGCAGCCCGGGAACCGGAGCTGGCGGACGGCGGCGTCTTCGCCGCTTTGACCTGCGCAACCAGCGCCGGGTATTGTGAAGGTTCGTGCCTGGCGGCTCGAGGCGCCTGTGGTGACCTTAGGCGCGTTCGCCGGGCCAATCTGCATGTCCACGCTACGGATGACTCCGCGGCGGACTCATGCGACACACCCGGCCGCGGGGTGCTGCGGCGGGGCAAAACAGCAGGACATGAACGTAGACAGCGACACAGGAAGCCGGTAGATGCCAACCATTCAGCAGCTGGTCCGCAAGGGTCGCCGCGACAAGATCGGTAAGGTCAAGACCGCGGCCCTCAAGGGCAGCCCGCAGCGCCGTGGCGTGTGCACCCGCGTGTACACCACCACTCCGAAGAAGCCGAACTCGGCGCTTCGGAAGGTCGCGCGTGTCAAGCTGACCAGCCAGGTCGAGGTCACGGCCTACATTCCCGGCGAAGGTCACAACCTGCAGGAGCACTCGATGGTGCTGGTGCGTGGTGGCCGGGTGAAGGACCTGCCCGGTGTGCGCTACAAGATCATCCGCGGATCGCTGGACACCCAGGGTGTCAAGAACCGCAAGCAGGCCCGCAGCCGCTACGGCGCCAAAAAGGAGAAGGGCTGATGCCGCGCAAGGGGCCTGCGCCCAAACGTCCGCTGGTCAACGACCCGGTGTACGGTTCGCAGCTGGTCACCCAGCTGGTGAACAAAGTGCTGCTGCGCGGGAAGAAATCGCTGGCCGAACGCATTGTTTATGGGGCGCTCGAACAAGCCCGGGACAAGACCGGCACCGATCCCGTCATTACGCTGAAGCGGGCTCTGGACAACGTCAAACCGGCTCTCGAGGTGCGCAGTCGTCGGGTGGGTGGTGCGACTTACCAGGTGCCCGTCGAGGTGCGCCCGGACCGGTCGACCACGCTGGCGTTGCGCTGGCTGGTCGGATTCTCACGGCAACGCCGCGAGAAGACCATGATCGAGCGCCTGGCGAACGAGCTTCTCGACGCCAGCAACGGCCTGGGTGCCGCCGTCAAAAGACGCGAAGACACCCACAAGATGGCCGAGGCGAACCGCGCCTTCGCGCACTATCGCTGGTGAGAGCCGCCAACGGCCTCACCTAAGAGCGCCGGGCGCAACCGACAGCTAACTTAGCAACCGAAAGAGTGGGAAGACTTCTGTGGCACAGAAGGACGTGCTGACCGACCTGACGAAGGTCCGCAACATCGGCATCATGGCGCACATCGACGCCGGCAAGACGACGACCACCGAGCGCATCCTCTACTACACCGGCATCAGCTACAAGATCGGTGAGGTGCACGACGGCGCCGCCACGATGGACTGGATGGAGCAGGAGCAGGAGCGGGGGATCACCATCACCTCCGCCGCCACCACCTGCTTTTGGAAAGACAACCAGATCAACATCATCGACACCCCGGGCCATGTCGACTTCACCGTTGAGGTGGAGCGCAGTCTGCGCGTGCTCGACGGCGCCGTTGCGGTGTTCGACGGCAAAGAAGGTGTCGAACCGCAATCCGAGCAGGTCTGGCGGCAGGCCGACAAGTACGACGTGCCGAGGATCTGCTTTGTCAACAAAATGGACAAGATCGGCGCTGATTTCTACTTCTCCGTGCGCACCATGGAGGAGCGTCTGGGCGCCAACGTCATTCCAATTCAACTGCCGGTCGGCTCAGAGGGTGACTTCGAAGGCGTCGTCGACTTGGTCGAGATGAATGCCAAGGTCTGGCGTGGCGAGACGAAGCTGGGCGAGACCTACGACACGGTCGACATCCCGGCCGAACTGGCCGAGAAGGCCGATGAATACCGCACCAAGTTGCTCGAGGCGGTCGCCGAGACCGACGAATCGCTGCTGGAGAAATATTTCGGGGGCGAAGAACTGTCGATCGCGGAGATCAAGGGTGCGCTGCGCAAGCTCACCATCAGTTCCGAGGCGTACCTGGTCCTGTGCGGCAGCGCTTTCAAGAACAAGGGCGTACAGCCCATGCTGGACGCGGTCATCGACTACCTGCCTTCGCCGCTAGACGTACCGCCCGCCGAAGGTCACGTGCCCGGCAAAGAGGACGAGCTGATCACCCGCAACCCGTCGACGGACGAGCCGTTCTCTGCGCTCGCGTTCAAGGTTGCCACGCACCCCTTCTTCGGCAAGCTGACCTACGTCCGGGTGTACTCCGGCACCGTCGATTCCGGCAGCCAGGTCATCAACGCGACCAAAGGCAAAAAGGAGCGGCTCGGCAAGCTGTTCCAGATGCACTCCAACAAGGAGAACCCGGTCGAGCGGGCCTCGGCTGGTCACATTTACGCGGTGATCGGCCTGAAAGACACCACCACTGGTGACACCTTGAGCGACCCGAACCAGCAGATCGTGCTGGAGTCGATGACCTTCCCCGACCCGGTCATCGAGGTGGCCATCGAACCCAAGACCAAGAGCGACCAGGAGAAGTTGAGCCTGTCGATTCAGAAGCTCGCCGAGGAGGACCCGACCTTCAAGGTGCATCTAGACCAGGAAACCGGCCAGACCGTGATCGGTGGCATGGGCGAGTTGCACCTGGACATTCTGGTGGACCGGATGCGCCGCGAGTTCAAAGTCGAGGCCAACGTCGGTAAGCCGCAGGTCGCCTACAAGGAGACCATCAAGCGGATGGTGGACAAGGTCGAGTTCACCCACAAGAAGCAGACGGGTGGCTCTGGCCAGTTCGCCAAGGTGCTGATCAGCATCGAGCCCTTTCACGGCGAAGACGGCGCCACCTACGAGTTCGAGAACAAAGTCACCGGTGGTCGCATCCCGCGGGAGTACATCCCGTCGGTCGACGCCGGTGCCCAGGACGCCATGCAGTACGGCGTGCTTGCCGGCTACCCGTTGGTGAACTTGAAGGTCACCCTGCTCGACGGCGCTTTCCACGAGGTGGACTCGTCGGAGATGGCGTTCAAGATCGCGGGTTCGCAGGTTTTGAAAAAGGCTGCGCAGCAAGCACAACCGGTCATCTTGGAGCCCATCATGGCTGTCGAGGTCATCACGCCCGAGGACTACATGGGTGACGTGATCGGCGACTTGAACTCCCGCCGTGGCCAGATCCAGGCCATGGAGGAGCGTAGCGGTGCTCGCGTCGTCAAGGCGCACGTGCCGTTGTCGGAAATGTTCGGCTACGTCGGCGACCTGCGGTCGAAGACCCAGGGCCGAGCGAATTACTCCATGGTGTTCGACTCGTACTCTGAAGTGCCGGCGAACGTGTCGAAAGAGATCATCGCGAAGGCGACAGGCCAGTAGCGATCGGGCACAGCGGCGCGGAGTACCCTTTCCCGGTCACCACCGCGGCACAACTGAAGAAATCAAACCTGCTGTAACCAGCACCAACAAGTCCAGGAGGACACAGAAGTGGCGAAGGCGAAGTTCGAGCGGACGAAGCCGCACGTCAACATCGGGACCATCGGTCACGTTGACCACGGCAAGACCACCCTTACCGCGGCGATCACCAAAGTTCTGCATGACAAGTACCCGAACCTCAACGAGTCGCGCGCCTTCGACCAGATCGACAACGCGCCCGAGGAGCGTCAGCGCGGGATCACGATCAACATCTCCCACGTGGAGTACCAGACTGAGAAGCGGCACTACGCACACGTCGACGCTCCGGGTCACGCCGACTACATCAAGAACATGATCACCGGCGCCGCCCAGATGGACGGTGCGATTCTGGTGGTCGCCGCGACCGACGGCCCCATGCCGCAGACTCGCGAGCACGTACTGCTCGCCCGTCAGGTCGGGGTGCCCTACATTCTGGTGGCGCTGAACAAGGCCGACATGGTCGACGATGAGGAGCTGCTCGAGCTGGTCGAGCTGGAGGTCCGCGAGTTGCTGGCCGCCCAGGAGTTCGACGAGGACGCACCGGTCGTTCGGGTGTCCGCGCTCAAGGCGCTCGAGGGCGACGCCAAATGGGTCGAGTCCGTCGAGGAGCTGATGGACGCCGTCGACGAGTCGATTCCGGACCCGGTCCGCGAGACCGAGAAGCCCTTCCTGATGCCCGTCGAGGACGTCTTCACCATCACCGGCCGCGGCACCGTGGTCACCGGCCGGGTGGAGCGCGGCAAGATCAACGTGAACGAGGAAGTCGAGATCGTCGGCATCAAGCCGACCAGCACCAAGACCACTGTCACCGGTGTGGAGATGTTCCGCAAGCTGCTCGACCAGGGTCAGGCCGGCGACAACGTCGGGCTGCTGCTGCGTGGCATCAAGCGTGAGGACGTCGAGCGCGGCCAGGTCGTGACTAAGCCCGGCACCACCACTCCGCACACCGAGTTCGAAGGCCAGGTCTACATCCTGTCCAAGGACGAGGGCGGCCGGCACACGCCGTTCTTCAACAACTACCGTCCGCAGTTCTACTTCCGCACCACCGACGTGACCGGTGTGGTGACGTTGCCGGAGGGCACCGAGATGGTAATGCCCGGCGACAACACCAATATCTCGGTGAAGCTGATCCAGCCCGTCGCGATGGACGAGGGGCTGCGGTTCGCGATCCGCGAGGGTGGCCGCACCGTCGGCGCCGGCCGGGTCGTCAAAATCAACAAGTAATTCGATCGGCCAGAACGGCGCTCACCTCGAAGGGTGAGCGCCGTTTTGCGTGTGGCTTACCGTGTCACCGCACCGCGATAGCGGAAGAGTGACGCTGCGGCTCTGGGCAGCACTGCCGTCGGCGGGCTGATTTGGATTGCCCGGCACCTCCTCATCGTCCCCTCGCAAGCTGGGGTGCCCCCGCGCTCTGCATCGTCGCCGGGCTGGGTTGGACTGCCCGGCTCCTCCTCATCGCTTCGCTCTGCATCGTCGCCGGGCTGGAACACGTTTCAGTTTCGCTGCTAGCCTGATCGGCAGTCAGCGGAAGGGGCGGTAGTGACGGCACAGTCGGCACAGTCGGGAAGTCTGCAGGGGCGAGTGGCATTCGTGACCGGCGCCGCGCGCGGCCAAGGGCGCTCGCACGCCGTGCGACTGGCACGCGAGGGTGCGGACATCATCGCGCTGGACATCTGTTCGCCCGTCCCGACCATCACCTACCCGGCCGCCACCGCAGAGGATCTCGCTGAAACCGTCCGCGCCGTGGAAGCCGAGGGCCGCAAGGTGTTGGCCCGAGAAGTCGACACCCGCGACGATGCAGCGTTACGTCAGTTGGTGACCGACGGTGTCGAACAGTTCGGCCGGCTCGACATCGTGATCGCCAATGCCGGTGTGCTGGGCTGGGGGCGGCTCTGGGAACTCACCGACGAACAGTGGGACACCGTCATCGGAGTGAATTTGACCGGCACCTGGCGGACGCTACGCGCGACGATTCCGGCAATCATCAACGCGGGCAACGGCGGGTCGATCGTCGTGGTCAGCTCGGCAGCCGGAGTCAAAGCCACACCGGGCAACGGTCACTACACCGCGACGAAATACGGTCTGGTGGGGTTGACCAACACGCTGGCATTGGAGCTCGGCGAGTTCGGCATCCGCGTCAATTCCATCCACCCCTATTCTGTCGACACTCCGATGATCGAGACCGACGCACTGATCCAACTGCTCGGCAAGCACAGCAGTTTCATGCACAGTTTCCCGCCGATGCCATTGCAGCCGAAGGGATTCATGGCTCCCGACGAGGTGTCCGACGTCGTCGTGTGGCTGGCCGGTGACGGGTCGGGCACCCTGTCGGGCGCTCAGATACCTGTCGACAAGGGTGTGCTGAAGTACTAGGGCGGATGGCACGGGCCGTTGAACCGCAAGTCCCGACATCGTGTATGAACTCCCCGTGACCACTCGCACAAACGGCAACGGACCCGGCAAGGGAATCTTGATCGTCGGCGGGGGCCTGGCGGCCGCCCGGACTGCCGAGCAGTTGCGCCGGGCTGATTACACCGGGCCGATTACCATCGTCAGCGACGAGGTGCATCTCCCGTACGACCGGCCGCCGTTGTCCAAGGAAGTCCTGCGCAGCCAGGTCGACGATGTGACCCTCAAGCCGCGCGAGTTCTACGACGGACACCACATCACTCTGCGGCTCGGCTCTGCGGCGACCGGACTCGACACCGCCAAGCAGACGGTGACTCTCGACGACGGAACCGAACTCGGCTACGACGAACTGGTCATTGCCACCGGCCTTGTGCCCAAGCGTATTCCGGCTTTTCCAGAGCTAGAGGGTATTGGGGTGTTGCGGTCATTCGACGAGAGCCTCGCGTTGCGCCGACACGCTTCGGACGCCCGCCGCGCCGTCATCATCGGCGCCGGTTTCATCGGTTGTGAGGTGGCGGCCAGTCTGCGCGGCCTCGGGGTAGAGGTCGTGCTGGTGGAGCCGCAACCCGCGCCGCTGGCCGCGGTGCTGGGCACCCGGATCGGCGGCCTGGTCGCGCGGCTGCACCGTTCCGAAGGCGTCGACGTTCGCACCGAAGTCGCGGTCGACCAAGTCCGCGGCGAAGGCCGGGTGGACAGCGTGGTGTTGACCGACGGCACCGAGTTGGCGGCCGATCTGGTGGTGGTCGGCATCGGGTCACGGCCGGCGACCGAGTGGCTCGAGGGCAGTGACGTCCGGGTGGCCAACGGCGTGGTGTGCGACGCCGCCGGACGCACCAGCGCACCGCATGTGTGGGCACTCGGTGACGTCGCCTCCTGGCGCCACGCCCGGGGGCATCAGGCGCGCGTCGAACACTGGAGCAATATCGCTGAGCAGGCGCGTGTGGTCGTGCCCGCGATGCTCGGCAAAGATCTGCCGTCGGGTGTCGTCGTGCCCTACTTCTGGAGTGACCAGTACGACGTGAAGATCCAGTGCCTCGGCGAGCCGCAGGCCACCGACATCGTGCATCTCGTCGAGGACGACGGCCGAAAGTTCCTGGCGTTCTACGAGCGGGACGGCGTGGTCGCCGGCGTCGTCGGCGGTGGTAAGCCGGGGCCGGTCATGAAGACCCGCGGGAAAATTGCCGCGGCTGCGCCGATATCGGAGGTGTTAGGCTGACGACCCATCGCGAGGAGTGTCAGTGGGCTCGGAGGAAAATCCATCGGCGGAAAGCGGTGAGCAGGAACAAGTGCTGCCCGCCGATGAAGCGGATGGTGTCAGCCGCCCTGCCGAGGAACCGGATGGCGAGGAGCCGTCCGCGCACCGGCCCGGCAGCGTGCGACGTCAGGATCCTGCGACCACTCGGCCCCGCCCGGTCACGGTCGCTGAATTACGCGCGCGCGAGAAGTACACCGGCAAGCAACGCGAGATCGAAGAAGCGCGCCTGCAAGCGGAAGCCAAGCGGCGGGCGCGAACCGGTCGGCTGATCGGCGCCACAGCCGCCGTCGGGGCGGTCGGGGGCATTGCGGGTCTTGGCTATCTGGCCTTGTCGCCGGATCGGGTGACTGCCCAATGCGTCCGAGACGACGCTGATGGCCGACCGGTCGTCGTGTCGGATAACTACTGCACCGATCACACATTGGGGCCCAGCGGCTTCTTCTACTACGGCGGACACAGTTACCGTTACTATTACGGCAGTTCCGGCTCCGTCGGATCACGCCCGATCGGCGGGACAACGGTGGCGCCGAAAGGCGCAACCGTCACCACCAAGTCCGGCAGCACTATTCAGCGTGGCGGTCTGGGCACCCGATTTCGCGGCGGCGGCTCGTGAGACGCGTCGCCACCGCGCCGCGCCCTAATTGGCAGTCGATCGTCGAATCGCAAGGCCTCATCTACGGAACGCCGGCTCGGTACGGCAACGGCGTCGACCGCCCGTACTGGGACGAGTCGGTGTTCTACGAGTTCGAGATGGACGAAATACTCGCATTGGAAGCCGACGTCGAGCTGTTGCATTCGATGTGCTTACACGCCGTCGACCAGGTGGTCCTCACCGAGCGGTACGCCGATTTCGGCCTGCCGCAATGGAGTTGGGCTGCCATCGGTGAATCGTGGCGCCGGTCCGACCCGCATGTGTACGGACGGTTCGACCTGCGCTACGATGGCCGCTCTCCGGCCAAACTTCTGGAATACAACGCCGATACACCGACCACGCTGCTCGAGGCGGCGATCCTGCAGTGGCACTGGCTCAAAGAAAGATTCCCGGGCGACGACCAGTGGAATTCGCTGCACGAGCAACTGGTCGACCGCTGGAAGAGCCTGCGCGGCCTGTTGCCCGGCGGTGAGTTGCACCTCTCCTGGTCCGGTGCCGAAGCAACCGGGGAAGATCAGATCACGACGAACTATCTGCAGGAGACCGCAGCCGAAGCGGGCTTCGACACAGTGGCGCTGACCATCGAAGACGTGGGCTGGGACGAAGCGCTGCAGCGATTCGTCGACCTGGAAGAGGCGCCGATCCACGCCATGTTCAAGCTCTACCCGTGGGAGTGGGTGCTCGACGACTCCTTCGGCAAGCATGTCACAGAGAGCCTGCCACAGACATTGTGGATCGAGCCGCTGTGGAAGACCCTGTTGTCGAATAAAGCCATCCTGGCTGTGCTCTGGGAGATGTATCCGGGGCATCCGAATCTGCTGCCCGCCTACCTCGATGAGCCGCACGTGCTGACCGAATACGTCCGCAAGCCCAAGCTCGGTCGCGAAGGAGCAAACATCACCATCGTCGGCGCCGAAATGGAAACTGCCACCGGTGGGGTCTACGGTGAAGAAGGCTTCGTCTATCAGCTACTCGACCCACTGCCGGAGTTCGGTGACATGCGCCCGGCACTAGGGGCGTGGATGGTGGGTGACTCGTCGGCGGGTCTCGGCATCCGTGAGACAGCCGGGTTGATCACCGACGACGGAGCGGCTTTCGTCCCGCACCGCATTCCACTCAGATGAGAGTCCGCAGCGTTCTCGGCGGAACCGTCGCTGCTGCAATCGATTCCGCGTCAATCGTCTGGGGCCGGTAGGCCAGCTCAGGCAGCCGGTTTCGCATCGTTTCGACCGGGAAGGGCAGCGGCTCGTCGAGGCCGGACATGAACGCCCACTCATGCTCGTCGCTACCAAAATAGACGACCTGAGAGAAGCTTTCCCCGAAGCGGCGCCAGGACCGTTGCAAACCGGCGTTGCGCCACAAGGTAGGGCAGCCCGCCTGGCCGACAACCACCTCACCGATCCGGGAGCACTGCGCCAGGAATTCGGCACCGTAGAGACGGTTGTGCTGCACCGCCTCGGTGCGTTCGTCGGGACCGTCGATGACGACGACGTCATAGATGTCGGTTGTCTCCTCGACGAAGCGGCAGCCGTCACCGTAGTGCACGGTGATCGGTCCGATACCGTTCTCGGCTCGCAGCAGTTCTGCCGTCGAATAGCCGTAAGGCAGGTGCTCGGCGCAGAGCCGGACCGCTTGGCGGTCGATGTCGACGTGGTCGACGTGGGCGGCGCCTGCCGCGACCGCGAGCTGGCTGACCACGCCTTCACCGGAGCCGATGACCAGTACCCGCTGTATCCGCGACGCCAGCAACAACGCGGGCACCAGCAGCGCCTCGTGGTACACGAGCTGACTGAATTCGGCGCTCTGCCGTTCGCCGTCGGCGAACAAGGCGACACCTTGTTCGGTCCGGCCGATGACGACATGCTGGAAATCGGTGTGCACATCGCAAAGGACTTCGGAGAGCTGCCAGTTGCGGCTGAGCCCCGGCGCTAACGGTTCGGCGATCTCCTTGCCAGAGCCGCGAAAGACGGTCTGCACAACAGCATCTGACGCCGCCAGCTTGTCGCAGAGCAACCGGACCGCGTATTCGGCGTCAGCGGAGTCGCCGCAGGTGAAGACGTCGACGAACATTGCACCCCGCTCGGGGTAGCTGTGGATCGAGGCGTGTGACTCGGTCAGCAGCGCGACGACCGTGACGCCGTGCGGTGTGAACCGTTGATCCAGCATGCCGCAGACAGTGGCTCCGGCGCCGGCAAGCGCGTCGCTCAAAATGCTGCGGAGCCGGGCGGTATCGTCGGCCAGCGCAGGATCGATCCCGGAAAGTTGTGCCAGCACGTGGCACCCGCCGAAGCGGCTACCCGGCCGGAACTGCATCGATCACTTCCACGAAATGCTGCGCCAGTGGCGGAAACCCGTTGAACGAGGTGGACGCATAACTTGCGGTGTACGCACCAGCGGCCTCGATGATCACTGGATCACCGGCGCGCAACGTCACCGGCAACGAATACCGTTGATAGAGGACGTCATCCCCGTCGCAGGTGGGTCCCGCAACGACAGCGTCACCTGTCGCGTCACCATCGCGGGCGGTGCGCAGCCGGTATCGGATGTACTCGTTCTCCGTTTCGGCGAGTCCGCCGTAGCGGCCGACGTCCAAATACACCCAGCGGCGGCCGTCGGTGCCCCTACGCACCGCAACGACTTCACAGCGAATAGAGCCGGCCGTTGCTACTATCACCCGGCCCGGTTCGATGGTCAGTCGCGGGCGCTTCCCGCCGAAGTTGCGGGTCAGCGCCGCGTCCAGGGTGTCGGCGATGACGTCGATGCCCGGCGCACCGGTCAGGTATGACGCTGGGAAACCGCCGCCGACGTTGAGCGTCGTCAATTGCCCTGCCCGATCGAAGATTGTTGCAGCGCAATCAACTCCGAGCTGCCAGACCCTTGGGTCGAGCTGCTGTGAGCCGACGTGGAAGGACAACCCGTCCGCGCACAAACCGAGATCCGTCGCTCGCTTCAACAGCCGGACGGCATCGACGGGTGCGCAACCGAATTTGTGGCCGAACGGTGTCACCGACGGCGGAAAAGCCGGCGCGATGCGGCATTCGACGCCGCAGCCGGGCGCATGCTCAGCGATCGCGGACAGGCCTTCGTCGGTGTCGAAGGTGAATCGACGTAGTCCCCGGGCGTACGCGTAGGCCACGTCTGACGCCTTCTTCACGGTGTTGCCGAACGTCAAGGCGCTGCCGCTGACACCGGCCACCGCGCAGGCATCCACCTCTCCCACCGACGCGACGTCGAACTCGGCACCCTCGGCGGCCAGTAGGCGCAGGATGGGGTGCGCCGGATTGGCCTTCACCGCGTACCGGATCGACGCCTGAGGCAGCGCGACGCGCAGCGCACGGAAGTTATCCCGCACGACGGTGAGATCGATCATGAGGACGGGTGTCCCGGGCACGGCCGCAGAGTACAGCAGGCGGCGTTGCAGGCACCAGCGAATCACGCCGCCTCGGCTACTCCCAGACCACCGGTGGTCCGTGCGGGCCACACTCTGCCAACACCCGGTCGACACCGCCCGGCCAGCTGCGGGCCCGCAGCAGGAAGGCAACCGGGCCTTCCCGGAAGCGGCGCTGCGGCTCGAACAACAGGTGGGCGAATGGCGACCGGGCGTCCGCCTGCGCGGCCAAAGCATCTATCCCGGCGCCGACAGCGGCCTGCTCGTCGGCGGACAGATACTGCCAGACGACCGAATGCCACAGCACGGTCAGCGTGCCTTCGGTAAGCCGCAACCCGGCAACGGCATCGACGGCAGCACGCCGCTGAACGGCGGCCGGCACCCGCCGTGCGATCTCGATCGCACCACGTAGTCGATCGAGCCGCGCCGTCATGTCGGGCCATACATAGCTGAGCAGAGTTACTTCCCCCGCAGTGGTGGTGGCGTCGACGGGGGCAATGTCGTAGCCCTCCCGCTGCACGATCGTCACAGCGTTGCCGGGCGGCAGCTTGCCCTGCCATGCACCCTCGACCGTCACGGGGGAGTCGGCAGGTCCGCAGCCTCCACCGGCATAGCGGTACCGGTAGTGGTCCGCGCGCAGATTCAGCCCGGCGCTGGATCCGATCTCGAAAAGCCGGATCGGCAAGGGGAATTGGCTGACGAGTACAAGCAGACCGCCGATCAGTGCCGCGGCTCTGCCGACTTCGTTGGTTTGCGGTGGCTGGTGAAGCGCGGCCCGCAACACGCTGATGTGCTCGGCTGCGGTCGAGGTGATTTGTGGCCATGCCTCATCAGCGGCCCAGGTGCCGCCGGCGCTCGGGTACCAGCGGCGCAGGCCGGGCGCCCGGCCGTCGAGCGCCAATCGGTGCAAGCCGCCGAGCAGTCGCAGCGGCACAGCGAGGCGCCCGGGAGCGCGCTCGTAGCCGGCCAGCACGTCCGCGAAGACTCCGCCGGCGCCGACGTCGGCAACGACGCGGTGCAGGAGTTCGCCATACATCGGGGAACCCAGGGCCGCACACGCCCGTCCCTGCAGGCGCAACGACTCCAGCAGTCGGTCGGCGCCGCTCATCGATCCGGCTGATCGAGTCCACCGCTGACCACGTCGAATGCGTGGGCGAGCGATTCGGGTAACGACAACGATTCGTCTGCGAGCCAGTTCTCGTATGCGCTCAACGCGACTCCGAGCATCAGCCAGGCGACCGTCTGCGGTCGCAGGTCGGTGGTCTTGGCACCGCACCGGCGGGCCACGAACTCCGCGATCACCTCCCGCCATCCGGCGTACATCGTCATCGAATAGGCCTGTAGCTCAGCGGTTTGCAGGATCACCCGCATGCGTTGGCGATGCCGGACGGTCTCTGACTCGTCAAAAGTGTTGAACGCTAACAACGCAGTGCGGAGGGCCGCGCCCAGCGGCACGTCCGGTGCGACCTGGCTCAGCAGCTGCCGTAGGTGCTGCAAATGAGCGTCGAAGTCGCCCCACGGGATTGCGTTCTTCGAGGCGTAATAACGAAACAGCGTCCGTCGGGCGATACCAGCCGCCCGCGCGACGTCGTCGACACTGACCGCGTCGAAGCCGCGCTCGGCGAACAGTTCCAACGCCACGTCGGTGATGTGATGTGGCGTGGTGGAGCGCCGCCGGCCGGGCCGGGGCCCGAGTTCCGGCCGCGTCGCGTTCATCGTTCCGGTCGCCTCTTTCCTTCTGGCACTCGATGCCATATTCTGACCAAGATTGTGACCGGGGACACCCCGGCTTGTCGAGTCCGAGACGAGAGGTTGCTTCATGGAACACCAGGCCGACACCGACACCGAGCTTGTGACGGAAACTCTCGTGGAAGAGGTTTCCATCGACGGGATGTGTGGGGTCTACTGACCGTGCCGGCCGCGGGACTCGAGAGCCCGGCATCTGCCGTGACGCCCGTCGGATTCGATGCGGACCGTCGGTGGCGGCTGCATCCGCAGGTAGCCGTGCGACCGGAACCGTTCGGAGCGTTGCTCTACCACTTCGGCACCCGGAAGCTGTCATTCCTGAAGAACCGCACGATCCTCGCCGTAGTGCGGTCCCTGGCCGATCACCCGGATGCCCGATCGGCGTGTCGCGCTGCCGGAGTCGACGACGCTGGGCACGGGCCCTACCTGCACGCGCTGGGCGTCCTGGCCGAGTCACAAATGCTTGTGTCGCAGGAACTTCGGTGACTTCGACCGCGCCGGGCTCGGCCCGACTGATCGAACAGTTCGAGCACGGGCTCGACGCGCCGATCTGCCTGACCTGGGAGCTCACCTACGCCTGCAACCTGGCTTGTGTGCATTGCCTGTCGTCGTCGGGCAAACGCGATCCGCGTGAGCTGTCGACGAGCCAGTGCAAGAGCATCATCGACGAGCTGGAACGTATGCAGGTCTTTTACGTCAACATCGGGGGCGGCGAACCCACGGTGCGCGCCGATTTCTGGGAGCTGGTGGACTACGCCACCGCCCACCACGTCGGGGTGAAGTTCTCCACCAACGGTGTGCGCATCACACCGGAGGTCGCTGCGCGACTGTCCGCCAGTGACTACGTCGACGTGCAGATCTCACTGGATGGCGCCACCGCCGTGGTCAACGACGCCATCCGGGGCGCCGGATCGTATGCGATGGCGGTACGCGCTCTGGAAAACCTTGCCGCGGCCGGATTTTCCGACGCCAAGGTCTCGGTCGTCGTCACCCGGCACAACGTCGATCAACTCGACGAATTCGCCGAGCTGGCGAACCGTTACGGCGCCACCCTGCGGATCACCCGGCTGCGGCCGTCCGGGCGCGGTGTCGATGTCTGGGACGACTTACACCCGACCGGTGCGCAACAGGTTGCGCTGTACAACTGGCTGGTCGCCAAGGGCGAGCGGGTGCTCACCGGTGACTCGTTCTTCCACCTCTCGGGCCTGGGTGAACCCGGGGCGCTGGCCGGGCTGAACATGTGCGGAGCCGGGCGTGTGGTTTGTCTGATCGACCCGATCGGTGATGTGTACGCCTGCCCGTTCGCCATCCATGACCGCTTTTTTGCCGGAAACGTGTTGTGCGACGGGGGGTTTGACCACGTCTGGAAGAACGCGCCGCTGTTTCGGGAGCTGCGCGCACCGCAGTCGGCCGGGGCCTGCGGCAGCTGCGGTCATTACGACAGCTGCCGGGGCGGCTGCATGGCCGCCAAATTCTTCACCGGGCTGCCGCTGGCGGGCCCCGATCCGGAGTGCGTACAAGGCTACGGCGCGCCCGTTACGGTCGGTGCCAAGCCGCGTCCGGGCAGTGACCACTCCCGGCAACGGCGGCGCAGCGGACCGGTCGCTCTGACGCTGTCGGCGCGTCCGCCCGAGCGACCGCCCAGCCGGCTGTGCAACGAAAGTCCGGTGTAGCCGTGGCCCGCAATACCTGGTTCGAAACGGTGTCGATCGCCCAGCGACGGGCCCAGCGCCGATTGCCCAAGAGTGTTTACCTGGCTCTCGTCGCGGCCAGCGAGAAGGGTGTGACCGCCGCCGACAACGTCGAGGCGTTCAGCGAGCTGGGCTTTGCGCCGCACGTCATCGGTGCCATCGAGAAGCGCGACCTGTCCACCACTGTGATGGGTCAACAGGTTCCGTTTCCGGTCATCCTTTCGCCGACCGGCGTGCAGGCGGTCAGCCCTGACGGTGAAGTGGCCGTCGCGCGCGCAGCGGCGGCCCGCGGCACTGCGATGGGCTTGTCGTCGTTCGCCAGCAAGCCGATCGAAGAGGTCGTCGCCGCCAACGACAAGGTGTTCTTCCAGATGTACTGGCTCGGCAGCCGCGACGCGATCGCCGAGCGCGTGGAACGGGCGCGGCAAGCCGGAGCGGTCGGCTTGATCGTCACCACCGACTGGACGTTCTCGCACGGGCGTGACTGGGGCAGCCCCGCGATCCCCGAGCAGATGAACCTGCCGACGATTCTGCGACTGTCTCCGCAGGCGGTGACCCGACCGCGGTGGCTGTGGGATTGGGCCAAGACGCTGCAGCCGCCCGACCTCAGAGTCCCCAACCAGGCCCGGCGCGGCGAGCCCGGTCCCACCTTCTTCGCCGCGTACGGCGAATGGATGGCCACGCCGCCGCCGACCTGGGAGGACATCGCCTGGTTGCGCCAGCTTTGGGGCGGACCGTTCATGCTCAAAGGAGTGATCCGCGTCGACGACGCCAAAAAAGCTGTTGACGCGGGTGTTTCGGCCATCTCGGTGTCCAATCACGGTGGGAACAATGTCGACGGGACACCGGCCACGATCCGCGCGTTGCCTGCGGTGGCCGAGGCCGTCGGCGAACAGGTCGAGGTGCTCCTGGACGGTGGGGTGCGGCGTGGCAGCGACGTGGTCAAAGCGCTAGCGTTGGGCGCGCGCGCCGTCATGATCGGTCGCGCGTATCTGTGGGGACTGGCTGCCGGCGGTCAGGCCGGGGTGGAGAATGTGCTTGACATTCTGCGTGGCGGTGTCGACTCGACCCTCGGCGGCCTGGGGCGGGCCTCGGTGCACGACCTGACCCGGGACGACGTCGTCGTCCCGCCGGGCTTCACCCGGGCGCTCGGGGTAGCCGGCGTCAGCGGGTAGCCGGCGTCAACGGGTAACCCGCCTGTCGCCCGGCGATATTGCCGTGGCGATCGCAAGCGCGGCGCAGCCGGGCGCAGCGGGTCGCCACCAAACAGCTGGGGCGGACGTGGCAGCCGTGGCTGCCGTGACCCGTTTCGGCTAAATCCGGCGGTGCCGGAAGAAAATTCATCAGCGAGCTGGTAACAATCGGTGCACGCCAGGTTAATTCGTCCTACCATCACCGGGTGGCTGTCCTCGCCGAACTCGGGGGCTCGACGTCGAGCCAGCTCAGTAGCGTGTCGTCGGCAGTCCTCATCCCGGTCGGGTCCACCGAACAGCACGGCCCGCATCTGCCGCTGGACACCGACACGCGGATCGCTACCGCGGTGGCCCGCGCTGTTGCCGTGCGCCTGGGCGCCGCGTCGGCACCGGGCGGCGAGCGCTGGCTGGTGGCGCCGGCGATCGCCTACGGTGACAGCGGTGAGCATCAGAGCTTCGCCGGGACCATCTCGATCGGCACCGATGCGCTGACGACGCTGCTCGTCGAGTACGGCAGGTCGGCAGCCTGCTGGGCTCAACGGTTGGCTTTCGTCAACGGTCACGGCGGTAACCTCGTCGCGCTCCACCGCGCGGTGCGTCGGCTACGAGCCGAGGGCCGTGACGTCGGTTGGTGCGCGTGCGCCGTCGCCGGCGCCGACGCGCATGCCGGCCACACCGAAACGTCGGTGCTGCTGCATATCTCGCCGTTAGATGTGCTGACCGACCGGTGGTGCGCCGGTAACGGTGCGCCGCTGGCAGACCTGCTGCCGTCGATGCGGCGCGGGGGAGTGGCAGCGGTCAGCGAAGTCGGCGTGCTCGGCGACGCGACCACGGCGACCGCCGCCGAGGGCAGCCGTATCTTCGCCGAGATGGTCGATGGCTGCGTCCGGCAAATCGTGAACTGGGCTCCGGGCCCGGACGGGATGCTGGTATGAGTCAGACCCGGCTGCCCGACGGATTCGCCGTGCAAGTCGACCGGCGTGTGCGCGTGCTCGGCCAGGGCTCCACTTTGCTGGGCGGCTCGCCCACCCGACTGCTCAGGCTGGCGCCGGCTGCGCAGGACATGCTGGCCGACGGCCGGCTCAAGGTCCACGATGCGGTCAGTGCCGAACTCGCCCGTACGCTGCTGGACGCCACGGTGGCGCACCCGCGGCCGGCCGGCGGCCCCTCGCATCGTGACGTCACCGTGGTGATCCCGGTCCGCGACAACCCTTGTGGACTACGACGACTGGTCTCCGCACTGCGCGGCCTGCGCATCATCATCATCGACGACGAATCCTGGCCACCGATCGATCGCGACGATTTCGCGGTCGCCCACCCCGATATCGAAGTGCTGCGCCATCCCGAAAGCCGCGGGCCTGCGGCGGCGCGGAACACGGGTCTGGGCGCCTGTTCGACCGACTTCGTCGCGTTCTTGGACTCCGATGTCGTACCGCGGCGGGGTTGGCTGGAAGCGCTGCTCGGCCACTTCTGCGACCCGACGGTCGCGCTGGTGGCGCCGCGCATCATCGGGCTGTCCCAGAGCGACCATTTGGTGGCCCGATACGAGGCGGTCCGCTCGTCGCTGGACCTGGGTCAGCGTGAAGCGCCGGTGCTCCCGTACAGCACGGTGTCCTATGTGCCCAGCGCGGCGATCGTCTGCCGTACGTCAGCGCTGCGGGACCTCGGCGGTTTCGACGAGACGCTGCGGTCCGGCGAGGACGTCGACCTGTGCTGGCGGCTGGTGGAAGCCGGCGCCCGGTTGCGCTACGAGCCGATAGCGTTGGTGGCCCACGATCACCGGACGGAGCTGAAGGACTGGATTGCCCGAAGGGCGTTCTACGGCGGATCGGCTGCTCCGCTGGCCGCCCGTCATCCGGACAAGACGGCGCCCTTGGTGATCTCAGGCTGGGGGCTGGCCGTGTGGACCCTGATGGCCGTCGGCTCCTGCCTGGGTTACCTGGCCTCACTGCTGGCCGCCGCGCTGACGGGACGCAAGATCGCCAAAGCCATGCACGGCGAGGACACTCAGCTCTCCGACGTGGTGGTGGTGGCGGTGCGCAGCCTGTGGTCGGCGGCCCTGCAACTGGCGTCGGCAATCTGCCGGCACTACTGGCCGGTGGCGCTGGTTGCCGCCATAATGTCCCGGCAGTGCCGCAGAGCCGTGGTAATCGCGGCGATCCTCGATGGCGTCGTGGACTGGGTCAGCCGTCGCGGAGACGCCGAGGGGGACAACAGGCGAATCGGCTTGTTGTCGTATCTGCTGCTGAAGCGCGTGGACGACCTGGCCTACGGACTGGGTCTGTGGAGCGGGGTGCTGCGCGAGCGCAACATCGGCCCCCTCAAACCGCAGATCCGAACCTGACACGTTCGGCCATCGGATTTCACCTACTTTGTTCGAGGCCGTCCCGCACAGCGACGTCTTGATCGTCGGTGCGGGCAGTGCTGGATCAGTTGTCGCCGAGCAGCTCTCAGCAGACCCGCGCTGCATTGTGACGGTGCTGGAAGCCGGGCCGAATCTGACCGATCCGATGTTGCGGGCTCAGACCACCGACGGGCTGCGATTACCGATCGGCGCCGCCAGCCCGCTGGTTCAGCGTTACCAGACCCAGCTCACCGAGGACCCGGTCCGGCTGCTGCCGATCATGCGGGGATCCACGGTGGGCGGTTCGGGAGCGGTCAACGGCGGCTACTTCTGCCGCGGTTTACCGGGTGATTTCGATGCCATCGACACCCCCGGGTGGGCGTGGCCGGACGTGCTGGAACATTTCCGGGCGATCGAAACAGATCTGGATTTTCAGGGGCCGGCTCACGGCAACGCCGGCCCGATCACAATCCGGCGCACCCGTGAATTCGTCGGCGCAACGGAAGCTTTCGTGACCGCCGCGCAAACCGTCGGCTTCCCGTGGATCACCGACCTCAATGACGCTGAATCGGGGCGGTCACTGCCGTCCGGCGTGGGTGCTGTGCCGCTGAACATCGTCGACGGCGTGCGCAACGGTTCGGGTGCAACGTTTCTCATTCCGGCGCTCAATCGGCCGAATCTGACGCTGCGTGCGGCGACCCGGGCGGTAGCGTTGCGTATCCGGGGCACCCGGGTGTTCGGCGTCGACGCTCTCGGGCCAGGTGGTCCGATCACGGTGACTGCCGACAGAATCATAGTGTGCGCCGGCGCGATTGAATCAGCACACCTGTTGATGCTATCCGGCATCGGTGACGAGGTGATGTTGCATGCGGCCGGAGTGAGCCTGGTGGCACCACTGCCGGTCGGGAAGAGCTGCAGTGATCACCCGGAATGGGTTTTGCCGACCAATTGGGCTGTGGCGACAAGCCGGCCAGTGCTCGAGGTCGTTCTGAGCACCTCTGATGGCGTCGAGATACGGCCTTACACGGGTGGATTCGTCGCGATGGTCGGCGATGGTACGGGCGGCCATCCGGATTGGCCACACATCGGGGTGGCGCTGATGCAGCCGCGGGCGCGTGGTCGAGTAGCGTTACAGTCCGCTGATCCACTGGTGTCCCCTCGCATCGAGCATCGTTACGACAGCGAGCCGGGTGACGTCGCCGCACTGCGCGAGGGGGTGGAACTAGCGCGTGAGATCATCTCCACTGCAATTGGACTCGGGCCGCCAACCTGGTCGACGTCGCAACATCTGTGCGGCAGTGCGCCGATCGGGACGGAAAACGACAGCCGAGCCGTCGTGGATCACCAGTGCCGCGTGCACGGCGTGGAGAATCTGTGGGTGGTAGATGGCTCAGTGTTGCCGACGATCACCAGCCGGGGACCGCACGCCACGATCGTGATGCTGGCGCACCGGATCGCCCAGCTGCTCAAGTGATTCGGCCGGTTAGCGCTGGTCCCTGCCGGATTGACCGATGAGCCGCCGAATCGGCCGCAACTGCCGACCGTCTCGTCCCGGCGCCCACATCGCAATCAACACCGCGGCGAGCGCGATGATCGCCGAGAGCACCGTGAACGACGAAGCCATTGCCTGCAGGAAGGCGGTTTTGCTGACCTGCGCAAGCTGAGCTCCCTGCAGACCGAGCGCTTTCGAGATTTCCATGGCTTGAGCCAGCGAGTGTGAAGCGGGCCCGCGAACCGCCGCGGGGAAATTCGACAACGCCGGCCGGACGAAATGACCGTAACTCGTCGCCAATACTGATCCGGCCAAGGCGATTCCGAGGGCCGCTCCGAGCTCGCGGGTAGTATCGTTGACCGCCGACGCGACACCCTGCTTCTCATCGGGCACCGAGGTCATGATCGCCGAAGTGGTTGGCGCTGTGCAGAATCCGATGCCGGTGCTCATTACCAGCAGCGGCCATACCAGTTCGCTATACGGCGAATGCACCTCGAGCACGCGCATCCAGAAGAAACCTGCCGAAATCAGTAGCAGACCAACGAATACCACGACGCGCAGACCCAGACGGGGCAGATACCACTGGGACAGCACGGAAAGTGCGAGCATCGGCAGCATCAGCGGGGTGAGCGCCAACGCCGTGCCGATCGGGCTGTAACCCATCACCAGCTGGATGTATTGCATCATCACGAAAAAGAAGCCGAACATGGCCAGGAAGAACGTCGTGATGGCGGCCGCACCGGTCGCGAAATCCGGTCTCCGGAACAACCGGACATCTAGCAACGGGTGGCGGCGGCGCACTTCGACGACGCAGAAGAGGGCGGCAAGCGCTGTGCCGGCGGTGAGGCTGCCGTACACCAACGGGTTGGTCCAGCCCCGCGCCGGAGCCTCGACCACCCCGAAGACGAAGATGACCACCGCGGTTCCGCTCAGCGCGGCGCCCAACCAGTCCACCGGTGTCGCTTCTTCGTCGCGCGAGGTCGCCACCGTGCACCCCAGCACGAAAATCAGCACTCCCGCGCCCACGAAGGCCCAGAAAATCGCATGCCAGGAGAAGAGGTGCAGCAGCAGACCTGACCCGAGCATTCCGACGACGGCGCCCGAACCGGCGACCCCGGCCCAGATTCCGACCGCCTTGATGCGCTCCCCAGCGCGGGTACGCCGCGGTGAGCAGCGACAGGGTGGCGGGCATGATGAACGCTGCCCCGGCCCCGGACGCGGCCCGGGCGGCGATGATCTGCCAGGGCTGACCCGCTATCGCCGGCACGACGGAGGCGGCCGTGAAGATCGCCAGACCGGTGAGCAGCGCTCCACGCCGCCCGTAACGGTCGCCGATCGCGCCCGCCGGCAGCAGCAGACAGGCCAGCACCAGCGTGTAACTGTCGACCACCCAGGTCAGCTGGGATTGGGTCGCGGCGGTGGCCACCGCGATATCAGGTAGGGCCGTGTTCAGTGCGACCATCGACGCGATGACCAGCGACACGCCCATGCAGGTGACGACGAGGGTCCAAGCTCGTGCTCGAGGTGAGCCACCGAGGGGGGTCGCGTCGGTACGCTGGTCAGGCCGGATGAGGGTCTCGGCCATATGGCGAGTCCTTTCGGTGGTAGAAGTTTTGAGACGGTCAGTCTTATAGGTAGACGAATAGTCTCGTTTCGAAACCTTCGCAGGGAGGTGGCGGGAAATTCCCGGGAGTACTAGCGATCCCCGGCCGGCGCGTTCGCGGGCCCGGCTGCTGGACGCCGCTGCTTCGCTGCTTCGGTCTGGCGGTCCCAGCGCGGTGACCGTCGACGCGGTCACCCGCGCCGCCAACGTAGCCCGCGCGACCTTGTACCGCCACTTCCCCAGCGGAAACGATTTGCTGGCAGCGGCTTTCAACAACCTGATTCCGCCCGCTCCCATGCCGCCGACAGAGGGTGCCCTGCGGGACCGGCTCGTCGCGGTCGTATTGGCACAAGCCGAAGGCGTCGCCGAAGCCCCGGCCACCTTGACCGCGATGTCGTGGTTGGCGTTAGGCGGCGATCTGGAACATCTGCCGGCAGCCCGGCACAGCGAAACGTGCGACAGCACCGCGATCACGACGCTGCGGGAACGTATCGCCCAGCAGTATGCAGCGCCGTTCGATGCCATCTTCGACAGCCCGGAGGCGGTGGCCGAGCTGGGGCAGATCGACCGCGCCCGCGCCGTCGCGTTGCTGATCGGGCCCATCGTGCTCGGGCGGCTGTCGACACTGCCGGACTTCGACTACCGCGAGTGCGCGCACGCGGCCGTGGACGGTTTTCTGCACGTGCAGCGCAGGCGGCGGGCCGAAATCACCGCCGAGAGTGCACCTGAGTAGTGCACGTTCGAGTAGCAAGGTGCTTGGCTTCCACTTCGGCGCGGCGACCCGCGCCGCGGTTTGCTTTCAAGTGCTGGGCCGGCCTTCGCTTAGGCTGAAGCCTCATGCCGATCGGAACGCTTCGTCGCCGAGTCCGCTGGGGCCCGGCGCCCGCAGCGTTGCTCGCGCTGACGATGCTGGCCGCGGCGTGCGGTCACGGCGGCTCGGTGACCGCCCGAACACCCGGACAAGGTGACACCGGCGCGCTGAACTCCGGCGTCGTCCGCACCTCGATGGGCTTGATACGCGGTCAGGTCGCCGCGGATTACCGGGTGTTTCAGGGCATCCCGTATGCCGCACCCCCGATCGGCCCATTGCGCTGGCAGCCGCCGCGACCGGCGGCGCCCTGGAAAGATCTGCGCGACGGCAGCAAACCTGGCCCGCAGTGCATGCAGGAAGGCCGCGCCACGAAGGCGACCAGCGAGGACTGCCTGACGTTGAACGTCTGGACCCCATCGGTGGGTGGCAGCGCGAAGCGCCCGGTGATGGTGTGGATCCACGGCGGTGGCTTCGTCAACGGCAGCGGTGACATCTATAACTCCCGGTGGCTGGCGGCGCAGGGTCACATCGTCGTCGTCACGCTCAACTACCGACTGGGCGCGCTCGGATTCTTGGCGCATCCCTCGCTCGGCACGGGTAACGACGTCGGCAACTACGGTTTGGCCGATCAGCAAGCTGCGCTGCGTTGGGTCCGTAGCAACATCGCCAGCTTCGGTGGTGATCCGGCCAAGGTGACCATCGCCGGGGAATCCGCTGGCGGCATGTCGGTTTGCGATCACCTGGTGGCGCCCGGTTCGGTCGGGCTGTTTCGCGCGGCGATCATCCAGAGCGGGCCGTGTTCGGCACAAGCCGACATCGCCGGCGCCGAGCACACCAGCTTTGATTACGCGGCGTCGGTGGGTTGCGGCAACCCGGCGACCGCCGCGGACTGTCTACGGGCGCTACCCGCGACGAAGCTCGCCCGCCCGCCGTGGTACGTGTGGCTCGGCGACTCCGACGCCCTGTCCGGCCCGGTGACCGGCACGGCGACGCTTCCGGCCGATCCGGTCGCGGCCGCAGCCACCGGTCACGCTGCCAAGGTCCCGGTGTTGATCGGCACGACCCATGACGAGTTCACCATGTTCGCGGCGCTGCGGTACGCGCACTTGGGCCGGGTGATGACAGCGGCCGAATATCCGGCTCAATTGGCTGAGATCTTCGGCGCCGACAGCCGTGCGGTAGAGGCGCACTATCCGCCCGAGCGCTTCGGCGGTGATGTTTCGCTGGCCTATGCCGCGGCGGCCACCGATGGGTTGTTCAGTTGCGTCGCCGACCGGGTCGCCGACGGTCTGCACCGGCAGGCGCCCGTTTACGGCTACGAATTCAACGACTCACATGCCCCAGCGACCGCGCTGATGCGACGGGCGCCGTTCGCGGTCGGCGCCAGCCACTCCCTGGATCTGCGCTACCTGTTCAACATCGGCGGCGCACAGCCGTTGATTCCGGCGCAGCGGGCGCTGTCCAACGAGATGATCCGGTACTGGAGCCAGTTCGTGATCAGCGGCGCCCCGAACGTGGCCGGCCTGCCCGCCTGGCCGCCGCTCGGTGACAATCCGGCCGGCAGCCCGTGGATGTCGTTGCAGCCCGACGGCAGCCGATCGCAGCCCGGCTTCGACGCGGCGCACCAGTGCCCGTTCTGGGCCGGCGCGAAGGGACTGCGCAAAGCCCGGTGAGGTCCGGCGCGCCGGGTCGCCGGCACCGATCAGCGCCGCCGGTGATCCGGCGGCAGGATTTGGCGCAAGCCGGGATCTAGGGCATACTGTTCAGGTTGCCTTGCGCCGGGTTCTGCCTGGCCGGGCATCCGACCGGCGCTCGTACGGGCGCCTCCGGTCCCAACCTCGCAGCGACGATTTTGGACGCGAACGAGGCTGCGTGCGGGTGAGACATCCGCACGCGCGGACCGGTGCACCAGGACAGGTAAACAGCGGCGGAACAGCGGGCGCGACGGCACGAAGCCTTTTGAGGGCGGAGCGCGGCACTACCGGACAGCAGGAGAAAGGTACGAGAAGCGTGGCGGGACAAAAAATCCGCATCAGGCTCAAGGCCTATGACCACGAGGCGATTGACGCCTCGGCGCGCAAGATCGTCGAAACGGTGGTCCGCACAGGCGCCAGCGTAGTGGGCCCGGTGCCGCTGCCGACCGAGAAGAACGTCTACTGCGTCATTCGATCCCCGCATAAGTACAAGGACTCGCGGGAGCACTTCGAGATGCGCACCCACAAGCGGTTGATCGACATCCTCGACCCGACCCCGAAGACGGTTGACGCGTTGATGCGCATCGACCTGCCAGCCAGCGTCGACGTCAACATTCAGTAGGAGTCTGACAAAGTTATGGCTTCAACAACCCGGAAAGGCATCCTGGGCACCAAGCTGGGGATGACGCAGGTGTTCGATGAGAACAACCGCGTCGTCCCGGTGACGGTGGTCAAAGCCGGACCCAACGTGGTGACCCGCATCCGCACTCCGGAGCGCGACGGCTACAGCGCAGTGCAGTTGGCTTACGGCGAGATCAGCCCGCGCAAGGTGAACAAGCCGCTCACCGGTCAGTACGCTGCCGCCGGCGTCAACCCGCGTCGGCACTTGGCCGAGTTGCGTCTCGACGGTCCCGAGGCGGCGGCCGAATACGAGGTCGGCCAGGAGCTGACCGCCGAGATCTTCGCCGACGGCAGCTATGTCGACGTGACCGGGACCTCGAAGGGCAAGGGGTTCGCCGGCACCATGAAGCGCCACGGTTTCCGTGGCCAGGGCGCCAGCCACGGCGCACAGGCGGTGCACCGGCGGCCGGGCTCGATCGGCGGTTGCGCGACCCCGGCGCGGGTGTTCAAGGGCACCCGGATGGCCGGTCGGATGGGTAACGACCGGGTCACCACGCAGAACCTGTTGGTGCACAAGGTCGATGCCGAGAACGGCGTGCTGCTGATCAAAGGTGCCGTCCCCGGGCGCACCGGTGGGCTGGTCGTGGTCCGGAGCGCGATCAAACGAGGTGAGAAGTAATGACTTCGGCGAACACGCTGTCAATCGATGTCAAGACACCGGCCGGCGGGACGGACGGCTCCATCGAGCTGCCGGCCGACTTGTTCGACGTGCCGGCGAACATCGCGCTGCTGCACCAGGTCGTCACCGCGCAGCGTGCGGCGGCCCGGCAGGGTACGCATTCCACAAAAACTCGCGGCGAGGTCCGCGGTGGTGGACGTAAACCTTACCGGCAGAAGGGCACCGGCCGCGCCCGGCAGGGGTCGGTGCGTGCTCCGCAGTTCACCGGCGGCGGCATCGTGCACGGCCCCAAGCCACGCGACTACAGTCAGCGCACCCCGAAGAAGATGATCGTCGCCGCGCTGCGCGGTGCGCTGTCGGACCGGGCGCGCAACGGCCGCATCCACGCGGTCACCGAAATCGTGGCGGGTCAGGCGCCGTCGACCAAGGACGCCAAAGCGTTTCTCGGCACGCTGACCGATCGCAAGCGGGTACTGGTGGTGATCGGGCGCGGTGACGAGATCGGCAGCAAGAGTGTGCGCAACCTGCCCGGTGTGCACATCTTGGCCCCGGACCAGCTCAACACCTATGACGTGTTGCGTGCCGACGACGTGGTGTTCTCCGTCGAGGCGCTGAACGCTTACATCACCGCTAACGCGGCTGCCAAATCCGCCACGGCCGAGGAGGTGTCGTCGTAGATGGCGACCATCAGCGATCCCCGCGACATCATCCTGGCGCCGGTCATCTCCGAGAAGTCCTACGGCCTGATCGATGACAACGTATACACCTTCCTGGTGCGCCCGGACTCGAACAAGACGCAGATCAAGATCGCGATCGAGAAGATCTTTGCGGTCAAGGTGGCGTCGGTGAACACCGCCAACCGGCAGGGCAAGCGCAAGCGCAGCCGGGCAGGGTTCGGCAAGCGCAAGGACACCAAGCGTGCCATCGTCACTCTGGCGCCGGGCAGCAAGCCGATCGACCTGTTCGGAGCTCCGGCCTAGCCGAGGCCCAGCCGAGAGAAGAAAGACTCAGCCACCATGGGAATTCGCAAGTACAAGCCGACCACTCCGGGTCGTCGCGGTGCCAGCGTCTCCGACTTCGCCGAAATCACCCGGTCGACTCCGGAGAAGTCACTGGTGCGCCCGCTGCACGGTCGCGGTGGACGTAACGCGCACGGCCGCATCACCACCCGGCACCGCGGCGGCGGGCACAAGCGCGCCTACCGGTTGATCGACTTCCGCCGCAACGACAAAGACGGGGTCAACGCCAAGGTCGCGCACATCGAGTACGACCCGAACCGGACCGCCAACATCGCGCTGCTCCACTACCTCGACGGCGAGAAGCGCTACATCATTGCGCCGCAGGGCTTGTCGCAGGGTGACGTGGTGGAGTCCGGCGCCAACGCCGACATCAAGCCGGGCAACAACCTGCCGTTGCGCAACATCCCGGCCGGTACGTTGGTGCACGCCGTGGAGCTGCGGCCCGGCGGTGGCGCCAAAATGGCGCGCTCGGCCGGCTCGAGCATTCAGCTGCTCGGCAAGGAAGGAACCTACGCGTCACTGCGGATGCCCAGCGGCGAGATCCGCCGAGTCGACGTGCGGTGCCGCGCCACCGTGGGCGAGGTCGGCAACGCCGAGCAGGCCAATATCAATTGGGGCAAAGCCGGCCGGATGCGCTGGAAGGGCCGGCGCCCGTCGGTCCGCGGTGTGGTGATGAATCCGGTGGATCACCCGCACGGCGGTGGTGAGGGCAAGACGTCGGGTGGTCGCCACCCGGTCAGCCCGTGGGGTAAGCCCGAGGGGCGTACCCGCCGACGCAATAAGGCCAGCGACAAACTCATCGTCCGACGCCGGCGCACCGGCAAGAAGCACGGGCGCTAGGGCCGTCCAGGATTAGCCAGGAGTAGCGAATCATGCCACGCAGCCTGAAGAAGGGCCCGTTCGTCGACGGCCATCTGCTCAAGAAGGTCGACACTCAGAACGAGAAGAACACCAAGCAGGTCATCAAGACCTGGTCGCGGCGGTCGACCATCATCCCGGACTTCATCGGCCACACCTTCGCCGTGCACGACGGACGCAAGCATGTGCCGGTGTTCGTCACCGAGTCGATGGTCGGGCACAAGCTGGGTGAGTTCGCGCCCACTCGCACCTTCAAGGGACACATCAAAGACGACCGGAAGGCCAAGCGGCGATGAGCGCCCCGATCGAATTCCCCTCTGCGGTGGCCAAAGCGCGGTTCGTGCGGGTGTCGCCGACCAAGGCGCGCAGGGTGATCAACCTGGTGCGCGGCAAGTCGGTGGCCGACGCACTTGACATCCTGCGCTGGGCTCCGCAAGCGGCCAGCGTGCCGGTGGCCAAGGTGATCGCCAGTGCCGCGGCCAATGCGCAGAACAACAACGGGCTGGATCCGGCAAGCTTGGTGGTGGCCACCGTCTACGCCGACGACGGCCCGACCGCCAAGCGAATTCGTCCCCGTGCGCAGGGCCGCGCGTTCCGAATCCGTCGACGCACCAGCCACATCACCGTGGTGGTGGAGAGCCGGCCGGCGCGCAACGAGCGTTCGGCGCAGTCGGCGCGGGCACGCCGCGCGCAAGCCAGCAAGGCCGCCACCGCCACTTCGAAGGCGCCCGCCCGCGCAACCGCGACCCCGGAGGCACCGGCCACCACCACAGCTCCGGCGAAAAAGGCGGCGGCCAAGTCGCCCGCCAAGAAGGCGCCGGCCAAGAAGGAAACTGCGAAGAAGGCGCCTGCTACGGAATCCGCCGCGACGCCTCAGACTTCCGATCCGAAGGGAGGCTCGCAGTAGTGGGCCAAAAGATCAATCCACACGGCTTTCGGCTCGGTATCACCACTGACTGGAAGTCGCGTTGGTACGCCGACAAGCAGTATTCGGAATACGTCAAGGAAGATGTGGCGATCCGCCGGCTGCTGTCCAGCGGCCTGGAGCGTGCCGGCATCGCCGACGTCGAGATCGAGCGCACCCGAGACCGCGTGCGGGTCGACATCCACACCGCCCGGCCCGGGATCGTCATCGGCCGCCGCGGCACGGAAGCTGACCGCATTCGCGCCGACCTGGAGAAGCTCACCAAAAAGCAGGTGCAGCTCAACATCCTGGAGGTGAAAAACCCTGAGTCGCAGGCACAACTCGTGGCGCAGGGCGTCGCCGAACAGCTGAGCAACCGGGTGGCGTTCCGCCGCGCGATGCGCAAGGCGATTCAGTCGGCGATGCGCCAACCCAACGTCAAGGGCATCCGGGTGCAGTGCTCCGGCCGGCTCGGTGGCGCGGAGATGAGCCGCTCGGAGTTCTACCGCGAAGGCCGCGTTCCGCTGCACACGCTGCGCGCCGACATCGATTACGGCTTGCACGAGGCGAAGACCACGTTCGGCCGCATCGGTGTCAAGGTGTGGATCTACAAGGGAGACATCGTCGGTGGCAAGCGGGAGCTGGCGGCGCCCTCGGCCGGCGCCGAACGTCCCCGCCGTGAGCGGCCGTCGGGCACCCGGCCCCGCCGCAGCGGCGCGTCGGGCACCACGAGCACCAGTACTGAAGCAGGACGGGCGGCATCGAGCGCGGAAGAGGCCGCCGTCAGCTCACCCGCTCCCGCGGCGGCCGAAGCCACCGTCGAGACGTCAAGCACGGAGAGCTGAACCATGTTGATTCCCCGTCGAGTCAAGCACCGCAAGCAACACCACCCACGCCAGCGCGGCATCGCCAGTGGCGGCACCACGGTGAGCTTCGGCGACTACGGCATCCAGGCGCTCGAGCATGCCTACGTCACCAACCGGCAGATCGAGTCGGCACGTATTGCGATCAACCGCCACATCAAACGTGGCGGCAAGGTGTGGATCAACATCTTCCCGGACCGCCCGCTGACCAAGAAGCCCGCCGAGACCCGGATGGGCTCCGGCAAGGGCTCGCCGGAGTGGTGGGTGGCCAACGTCAAACCGGGCCGGGTGCTTTTCGAGCTCAGCTACCCCAACGAGGCGATCGCGCGGGCCGCGCTGACCCGGGCCATTCACAAGCTGCCGATCAAGGCTCGCATCGTCACCCGAGAGGAGCAGTTCTGATGGCCGTGGGAGTTTCCGCCGGCGAACTGCGTGAACTGACCGAAGACGAGCTGGCCGAGCGGCTGCGCGGCTCCAAAGAGGAGCTGTTCAACTTGCGTTTCCAGATGGCGACCGGGCAGCTCAACAACAACCGTCGACTGCGCACGGTACGTCAGGAGATCGCACGCATCTACACCGTGCTACGAGAACGAGAATTGGGTCTCGCCTTTGGTCCGGACGGTGCTGGAAATGAGGAATCGTGATGGCAGAGACAACGACCGGCACGAAAGCCGCCGCGAAGGCCACGGCGCCGAAGACGGCGCCGAAAGACGCCGGCGCCGCCAAGGGAGCCAAGCACACTCCGCGCACCCCGAAGCCGCGCGGCCGACGCAAGACCCGCATCGGCTACGTGGTCAGCGACAAGATGCAGAAGACCATCGTCGTCGAGCTTGAAGATCGCATGAAGCACCCGCTCTACGGCAAGATCATCCGCACCACCAAGAAGGTGAAGGCGCACGACGAGAACAGCATCGCCGGCATCGGTGACCGGGTGTCGCTGATGGAGACACGTCCGCTGTCGGCGACCAAACGCTGGCGGCTCGTCGAAATTCTCGAGAAGGCCAAGTAGCCGGGTAGCTTGCCGCGGAGGCGTGCGCTGTCAGCGCCGGTGACCGCGGTGTTGGCAGTATCTGGCAGTGCAACGGGTGGATCTGGCAGCAGCCGTTGACGTTCGATCTGAGGAAGTCGCCTACCGACTTTCTTCAGGAGGAACAACGACATGCCAGAACTCGCGCTCAAGCAAGCCACAATCCACTACCAAGTGTTCGGGCCGCACGATTCGGCGCACCCGCCGGTGCTGTTCGTGCACGGCATCTTGGTCAACGGCGAACTGTGGGGCGAGGTCGCCGAAGGCCTGGCCCGCCGCGGCTTCCGCTGCATCGTGCCGACCTGGCCGCTGGGGTCACACACCATCCCGGTCCACGACGCCACGGCGCTGTCGTTGCCCGGTGTGGCGCAGATCATCAACGACGCGCTCGCCGCTCTCGACCTTTCCGATGTGACGCTGGTCGGCTGCGACACCGGAGGTGGCTTGTGCCAACTGGTGGTTGACGCCTACCCGGACCGGATCGGCCGCCTGGTGCTCACCAACTGCGACGCTTTCGACCAGTGCCCGCCCTTCCCGTTCGACGTCGCATTCAAGTTACTTCGTGGCCCGATCTCTATCCGGACGCTCGCCACAGCATTGCGGGTACGGGCCTTGCGCCACTCGCCGCTTGGTTTCGGTCTGCTGGTCGACCGGCCCGATCCACACCTCACTGCCGGCTGGCTGCAACCCTGTCAAAGGGACTCGCGTATTTGCCGCGACCTGGCGCGACTGCTGCGTGAGGTGGAAGCCGCCGATCTCACCGACGTGGCCACCCGCCTACCCCGGTTCACCAAGCCGGTCACCGTGGTGTGGGGTCAACAGGACCGCTCGTTCACCCCCGAACTGGGCCGGCGCCTGGCCGGGCTGTTCAGCAACGGGAAACTGATCGAGGTCCCGATCGGCAAGACCTTCCTCGCCCTGGACAACCCGGGCGCGGTGATCGACGCGATAGCCGCGATCAGTGCCGAGCGATCCGGCTCCCGAAACCGGAGCTGAACCGCGGGTCGATGTTCAGCTGACCGGTGTAGTCTCCTCGCCACACACGAAGAAAGCGGGGTCGGCGATGGCGACCGAGTTCGGCGGCAGAATCGAGCTGGATATTCGGGATTCGGAGCCGGATTGGGGTCCCTATGCCGCCCCGACGGCGCCGGAAAATGCGCCGAATGTCCTGTATCTGGTGTGGGACGACATCGGCATCGCCACCTGGGACTGTTTCGGTGGTTTGGTCGACATGCCGGCGATGTCCCGGATCGCCGAACGCGGTGTGCGGTTGTCGCAATTCCACACCACGGCGTTGTGTTCGCCGACGCGAGCGTCGTTGCTGACCGGTCGCAACGCCACCACGGTCGGTATGGCCACGATCGAGGAGTTCACCGACGGCTTCCCGAACTGCAACGGCCGCATTCCCTTTGAAACGGCATTGCTCTCGGAGGTGCTGGCCGAACGGGGATACAACACTTACGCCACCGGAAAATGGCATCTGACGCCGTTGGAGGAGTCGAATCTGGCGTCGACGAAGCGGCACTGGCCGCTGTCCCGCGGGTTCGAACGGTTCTACGGCTTCCTGGGCGGTGAAACCGATCAGTGGTATCCCGACCTGGTTTACGACAACCACCCGGTAACCCCTCCGGGCACGCCGGACGACGGTTACCACCTGTCAAAAGACGTCGCCGACAAGACGATTGAATTCATCCGCGACGCGAAGGTGATCGCCCCGGACAAGCCGTGGTTCAGCTACGTGTGCCCGGGCGCCGGACATGCGCCCCACCACGTGTTCACCGAGTGGGCCGACAAATACGCCGGTCGGTTCGACATGGGGTACGAGAAGTACCGCGAGACGGTGCTCGAGCGGCAGAAGGCCCTCGGGATCGTTCCGCCCGACACCGAATTGTCGCCGATCAACCCCTACCTGAACGTCACGGGTCCGCAGGGTCAACCCTGGCCCTTGCAGGACACGGTGCGGCCGTGGGACTCCCTGGGGGACCAGGAGACAAGGCTGTTCGCGCGGATGGCCGAAGTGTTCGCTGGATTCCTCAGCTACACCGACGCCCAGATCGGCCGCATCCTGGACTATTTGGAAGACTCCGGGCAGCTCGACAACACCCTGATCGTGGTGATCTGCGACAACGGGGCCAGCGGTGAAGGCGGACCGAACGGATCAGTAAACGAGCAGAAATTCTTCAACGGCTACATCGACAGCGTCGAAGAGAGCCTGAAGTACCTGGACCGGCTCGGCGGCCCGGAAACTTACAACCATTACCCGATCGGGTGGGCGATGGCGTTCAACACCCCGTACAAGCTGTTCAAACGGTACGCCTCACACGAGGGCGGCATCGCCGACGCGGCGATCATCTCCTGGCCCGCCGGCATCGCCGCGCACGGGGAGGTCCGCGACACCTACGTCAACGTCTGTGACATCACCCCCACCGTCTACGACCTGCTGGGCATCAACGCACCGGACACCGTCAAGGGCATCCCGCAACGTCCGCTTGACGGCGTGAGTTTCAAGGCGGCACTGAGTGATTCAACCGCCGACACCGGCAAACAGACTCAGTTCTACACCATGCTGGGCACCCGGGGGATCTGGCACAACGGTTGGTTCGCCAATACCGTGCATGCCGCGACACCGGCGGGCTGGTCGCACTTCGACGCCGACCGCTGGGAGTTGTTCCACCTGGCGGCCGACCGCAGTCAGTGCCGCGACCTGGCTGCCGAGCATCCGGACAAGCTGGCGGAGCTCAAGGCGTTGTGGTACTCCGAAGCGGCCAAATACAACGGCCTTCCGATAGCCGACCTGAACATCGTCGAGACGATGCTGCGCTGGCGGCCCTACCTGTCGCGTGAGCGGTCGACGTTCAACTACTATCCGAACGCCGCCGAGGTGGGAATGGGAGCGGCCGTCGAGCTTGGCGGCAAGTCGTTCGCCGTCGTCGCCGACGTGACGGTCGACACCACCGGGGCCGAAGGTGTGCTGTTCAAGCAGGGCGGCGCACACGGTGGACATGTTCTGTTCATTCAGGACGGGCGGCTGCACTATGCGTACAACTTCTTGGGGGAGCGCGAGCAGTTGATTTCCTCGCCGGATCCCGTACCACTGGGCCGGCATCTGTTCGGGGTGCGTTACGCGCGCACAGGGACGGTGGCCAACAGCCACACGCCGCTGGGGCAGGCAGCACTGTATGTCGACGCCGACTCAGTCGCGGGGCTGCCGGAGATGATCGCGCAGCCCGGAACCTTCGGGCTCGCCGGCGCCACGATCAGCGTCGGACGCAATACCGGGTCGGCGGTGTCGGGTCGCTACAAAGCCCCGTTCGCCTTCACCGGCGGAACAATCGCACAGGTAACCGTTGACACGTCGGGCGTACCCTACGAGAACCTGGAAAAGCAACTGGCGCTTGCCTTCTCGCGAGATTAGCACGCCACGCGCGGTCAGGCGATGGCGTCGACCGCGCGTGCCACCCGCGCCTGAAAGTCCGGCGGCAACAGAATGTATTCGTGCTTGTCCAGGTCGTTCTGGCCGGGGCCGAGTGTCGCCATCAGGAAACCCTTGACCGCCTGAGCGACATCAGGGCGGGGGTACTCGGAGCAGACGATCTCGTAGGTTGCCATCACGATCGGGTAGACGTCGCCCTGAGTGGGGGTTGTAGAACGACGAGAACGTCCCACCGCTTGATGGGGCCGTTGAAAATGTTGGCCCGCTGCTGTTCGACCTGGGCATCTGTCTGGTGCTCATCAGCCTGCCGACCTTGGTTTGCTGGCGGCCATTCCGATGGCGCTGGGCCGGCGAAAGTTCTTGCCGCCGTTCGCGACTTGGTACGCCGCGAACCTGTTCGCCATCGTGCCGCTGCGCAATATCCTGCCCGGCGCCCCACCGCCCGGCGCCTCGATCGACCAAGCGGTCGTGCAGTGGGTGCTGATCGTCCTGGCCACCGCGATGAGCCTGTACATCTTTTCCTGGGTCCGGCAGGGAGACTGAAGCTGGGTTGTGCTCGGCAGCGTCCGCGGCGGCCCTACCCTTTAAGGCGTGCTGACGGAGCTGGTCGAGTTGCCCGGCGGATCCTTCCGCATGGGCTCGACGAGCTTCTATCCAGAAGAGGCTCCGATCCACACCGTGGCTGTGGGCGCATTGGCGGTCGAGCGGCATCCGGTGACCAATGCCCAGTTCGATGCTTTCGTTCGCGACACCGGTTACTCGACCGTCGCAGAGCAACCGATAGATCCGGCGCTATATCCCGGTGCTGACCCGGCCGACCTGGTCCCGGGCGCGATGGTGTTCCGGCCGGCCTCGGGTGCGGTGAACCTGCGCGACTGGCGGCAGTGGTGGACCTGGGTGCCCGGAGCCAGCTGGCGCCGCCCGTTCGGACCGGACAGCGGCGTCGCCGATAGAGCCGACCATCCGGTTGTGCAGGTGGCTTACCCGGACGCGGCGACCTACGCGCGCTGGGCCGGTCGCCGGTTGCCGACCGAGGCGGAGTGGGAATACGCCGCGCGTGGCGGGACCACGACGGTGTACGCCTGGGGAGACGACGCGGTGCCCGACGGCCGGCTGATGGCCAACACCTGGCAGGGCAGGTTCCCCTACCGAAACGACGGCGCACTCGGCTGGGTGGGCACGTCGCCGGTGGGCGCTTTCCCGCCCAACGGGTACGGACTGGTCGACATGATCGGCAACGTCTGGGAATGGACGACCACCGAGTTCAGCGTCCACCACCGGCTCGATCAGCCGCCCAAGGCTTGCTGCACACCGCCCGCAACGGCCGACGCCTGGCCCGATCCCAAGGTCAGCCAGACCCTCAAAGGCGGGTCACACCTGTGTGCGCCGGAGTACTGCCACCGGTACCGACCGGCGGCCCGGTCACCGCAGTCGCAGGACACCGCCACCAGCCACATCGGTTTCCGTTGTGTGGCGGACTCGCAGCAGCGCTGAGGGTGCAGTCTGATACGCGGATTGGTGCGTGCCGGTGTACCGACACGCACGCTCGCCAGTGAGGAGGAGCCGTGCAGCACATCGGGATCCTGCTGTTTCCCGACGTCGAGGAACTCGACGCGGTCGGACCGTGGGAGGTGTTGTCCTTTTGGACCCGGACCTGGCCCGACGACGGCTGGCGAGTCTTCACCTTCGCTGAGAACGGCGGTGAAATACGTTGCGCTAAGGGGCTTTCGGTTCGGGCCGAGCACTGTGAGGTGAAACGCCCGAAGCTCGATGTGCTGATCTACCCCGGCGGCCAGGGCACCCGGGCGCAGCTGCGCGACAACGACCGGCTGGACTGGGTGCGCCGTCGCCGCGACGACGGCACCTTGATGGCCAGCGTGTGCACCGGATCGCTGGTGTACGCCGCCGCCGGCATCCTCAAAGGCCGGCCGGCGACCACACACTGGGCTTCGCTGGATCTGCTCGCCGAGATCGATCCCAGCATCGACGTGCAGCGCGAGGCGCGGTTCGTCGACTCCGGTGCGGTGATCACCGCAGCAGGAGTATCGGCCGGTATCGACATGGCTCTGCATCTGGTCGCTCGCCTGGTGGGCGCCGAACGGGCCCGTCAGGTGCGCCGCGGTATCCAGTACGACCCCGAGCCGCCGGTATGACGGCGGTGCTCCACGAATTTGGCGCTGAGCTGCTCGTCCCCTAGACTCTAAGGGTTGCCGTGGGCAGACCTCGGCCGTCAGGTGGCGGCCCTGCGTGCCCTTCGGCGACCAGGAAGCAATGAAAGACCACGCACACCAGGTCTCTGGTGGGTGCTGCCGGGCTCGCAGCGTCAGCATCGCTCATGAGAGGCACGGCGTGGGCGTGCCCACGTCGACCCAGGTCAGGAGATCTAGTGATTCAGCAGGAATCGCGGCTGAAGGTGGCCGATAACACCGGCGCCAAAGAGATCTTGTGTATCCGCGTGCTCGGCGGGTCCTCCCGGCGCTACGCGGGGATCGGCGACGTCATCGTCGCGACGGTCAAAGACGCCATTCCGGGTGGCAACGTCAAGCGCGGTGATGTGGTCAAGGCCGTGGTGGTGCGCACCGCCAAGGAACGCCGGCGTCCCGACGGCAGCTACATCAAATTCGACGAGAACGCCGCAGTCATCATCAAGCCCGACAACGACCCGCGCGGCACCCGCATCTTCGGCCCGGTCGGTCGCGAACTGCGCGAGAAGCGCTTCATGAAGATCATCTCGCTGGCTCCGGAGGTGCTGTAGATGAAGGTCCACAAGGGCGACACCGTCCTGGTGATCGCGGGCAAAGACAAAGGCGCCAAGGGCAAGGTGCTGCAGGCGTTCCCGACACGTAACAAGGTGCTCGTCGAGGGCGTCAACCGGATCAAGAAGCACACCGCCGTCTCGACCAATCAGCGCGGCGCGCAATCCGGCGGCATCGTGACTCAGGAAGCCCCGATCCACGTCTCCAACGTGATGGTGGTCGATTCCGACGGCCAGCCCACCCGCATCGGCTACCGGGTGGACGAGGAGACCGGCAAGCGGGTTCGCATCTCCAAGCGCAACGGCAAGGACATTCAGAAATGACGACGACTGAAAGCCCGGCCAAGGTTCAGCCGCGGCTGAAGGTGCGCTACCGCGACGAGATCCGCGGCGCGCTCAATGAACAATTCCACTACGCCAACGTCATGCTGATCCCGAACGTGGTGAAAGTCGTCGTCAACATGGGCATCGGTGAAGCCGCCCGCGACGCCAAGCTGATCAACGGTGCCGTCAACGACTTGGCGCTGATCACCGGGCAGCGGCCGGAAATCCGACGGGCCCGCAAATCCATCGCCCAATTCAAGTTGCGCGAAGGCATGCCCATCGGCGCGCGGGTCACGCTGCGCGGCGACCGGATGTGGGAATTCCTGGACCGGCTGACTTCCATTGCGCTGCCGCGTATCCGCGACTTCCGGGGATTGTCGCCGGCGCAGTTCGACGGATCGGGCAATTACACCTTCGGGCTGGCCGAGCAGTCGGTGTTCCACGAGATCGACGTGGACAGCATCGACCGAAACCGCGGCATGGACATCACCGTCGTCACCTCGGCGACGACCGACGACGAGGGACGAGCGCTGTTGCGCGCCCTGGGTTTTCCGTTCAAGGAGAAGTGAACAGAATGGCGAAGAAGGCTCTGATCAACAAGTCGCAACGCAAACCGAAGTTCGCGGTGCGCGCCTACACCCGGTGCAGCAAGTGCGGGCGGCCGCATGCGGTTTTCCGCAAGTTCGGCTTGTGCCGGATATGCCTGCGTGAGATGGCGCACGCCGGCGAGCTGCCGGGCGTGCAGAAGAGCAGTTGGTGAAGGCGGGGAGCTAATGACCCGACCGGCGACGATGCAGAGCGCGGGGGCACCCCAGCTTGCGAGCGCAGCGATGAGGAGGAGCGGGCGCAAATGACCCGACCGGCGACGATGCAGAGCGCAGCGATGAGGAGGAGCGGGCGCAAATGACCATGACGGACCCGATCGCAGACTTCTTGACGCGTCTGCGCAACGCCAACTCGGCGTACCACGACGAGGTGAGCCTGCCGCACTCGAAGATCAAGGCCAACATCGCCGAGATCCTCAAGAACGAGGGCTACATCAGCGACTACCGGACTGAGGACGCGCGGGTCGGCAAAGCGCTGATCGTGCAGCTCAAGTACGGACCGAGCCGGGAACGCAGTATTGCCGGCCTGCGCCGGGTGTCCAAGCCGGGTCTGCGGGTGTACGCCAAGTCGACCAGCCTGCCGCGCGTGCTCGGCGGCCTGGGCGTGGCGATCATCTCGACCTCGTCGGGTCTGCTCACCGACCGCCAGGCGGCCAGACAGGGCGTGGGCGGCGAAGTCCTCGCATACGTGTGGTGAGGGAGTAGAAATGTCGCGTATTGGTAAGCAGCCGGTTCCGGTTCCCGCCGGAGTCGACGTCAGCATCGACGGCCAGAACGTGTCGGTGAAGGGGCCCAAGGGGTCACTGGATCTGGCGATCGCCGAGCCGATCACCGTGTCGCGCGACGACGACGGTGCGATTGTCGTGAGCCGTCCCAACGACGAGCGGCGCAACCGTTCGCTGCACGGGCTCTCGCGCACCTTGGTGTTCAACCTCGTCACCGGCGTGACGCAGGGCTACACCACCAAGATGGAGATTTTCGGCGTCGGTTACCGCGTGCAGCTCAGGGGGACCAACCTCGAGTTCGCCCTCGGGTACAGCCACCCCGTCGTCATCGAGGCGCCGGAAGGCATCACCTTCGCGGTGGAGTCACCGACGAAATTTTCGGTCTCGGGGATCGACAAGCAGAAGGTCGGCCAGGTCTCGGCGAACATCCGCCGGTTGCGCCGCCCGGACCCGTACAAGGGCAAGGGCGTGCGCTACGAGGGTGAGCAGATCCGCCGCAAGGTCGGAAAGACAGGTAAGTGATCATGGCTGCAGCACAAGCGCCCGCCGCATCGTCGAAGACTCTGGGCAAGAGCGTGTCCGCCACGCGCCGCACCGCGCGTCTGCGCCGGCACGCGCGGCTGCGCAAGAAGATCTCCGGCACGCCGCAGCGCCCCAGGTTGGTGGTGCACCGGTCCGCCCGGCATATTCATGTGCAGCTGGTGAACGACCTGGACGGCACTACTTTGGCGGCCGCGTCGTCGATCGAAGCAGACGTCCGTGGCGTGGAGGGCGACAAGAAGGCCCGCAGCGTGCGGGTCGGCCAGTTGATCGCCGAGCGGGCCAAGGCCGCCGGCGTGGACACCGTGGTCTTCGACCGGGGCGGCTACAGCTACGGCGGGCGGATCGCGGCGCTGGCCGATGCCGCGCGCGAAAACGGGTTGAACTTCTGATGATGAGCGAATCGATGTACTTTTCGAACCAGAATGGAAGGACCGCATGATGGCGGAGCAGTCGGCCGGAGCAGGCGGGCAGCCTACCGGCGCACCGGCGCGAAGCGCAGGGACCGCCGAGGTTCGCAGCGACAACCGTGGTGAACTGCGCGACGGGCGCGAGAGCCGGGGCCGTCGTGAAGGCGGCCGCGGCCGCGAGCGTGACGGCGACAAGAGCAACTACCTGGAACGTGTGGTCGCGATCAACCGGGTGTCCAAGGTGGTTAAGGGTGGTCGACGCTTCAGCTTCACCGCGCTGGTGATCGTTGGTGACGGCAACGGCATGGTCGGTGTCGGATACGGCAAGGCCAAAGAGGTGCCGGCCGCCATCGCCAAGGGCGTCGAGGAGGCCCGCAAAGGCTTCTTTCGGGTGCCGCTGATCGGCGGGACCGTCACCCACCCGGTGCAGGGTGAGGCGGCTGCCGGCGTGGTGCTGTTGCGGCCGGCCAGCCCGGGTACCGGTGTGATCGCCGGCGGTGCCGCACGTGCGGTGCTGGAATGCGCCGGCGTGCGTGACATCCTGTCCAAGTCGCTGGGCAGTGACAACGCGATCAACGTGGTCCATGCCACCGTCGCGGCGCTCAAGCTGTTGCAGCGTCCGGAAGAGGTGGCCGCCCGCCGGGGGCTGCCGATTGAGGACGTCGCCCCGGCCGGGATGCTCAAGGCCCGGCGGGAGAGCGATGCGTTGGCCGCGAGCGCCGCGCGCGAGGGAACGGCATAACTAATGACAGAGCTGAAGATCACCCAGGTGCGCAGCACCATCGGGGCACGCTGGAAGCAGCGGCAAAGCTTGCGCACGTTGGGTTTACGGCGGATTCGCCACTCGGTAATCCGTGAAGACAACGCCCAGACTCGTGGATTGATCGCGGTCGTACGCCACCTCGTCGACGTGCAGCCCGCCGATTCGTCCGCCGGAGGGGACACTAAGTGACCATCAAACTTCACGACCTGCGGCCCGCGCCCGGGTCGAAAACCAAGCGCACCCGCGTCGGCCGCGGTGAGGGTTCCAAAGGCAAGACCGCTGGGCGGGGCACCAAGGGCACCAAGGCACGCAAGAACGTGCCGGCCACCTTCGAGGGCGGCCAGATGCCGATCCACATGCGGCTACCCAAACTCAAAGGCTTCCGCAACCGGTTCCGCACCGAGTACGCGGTGGTCAACGTCGGTGACATCAACCGGCTGTTCCCGCAAGGTGGTTCGATCGGGATCGACGAGCTGGTGGCCAAGGGCGCTGTGCGTAAGAACACCTTGGTGAAGGTGCTCGGTGACGGCAAGCTGACCGTCAATGTCGACGTGACCGCGCACAAGTTCAGTGGCAGCGCCCGGGAGAAGATCAGCGCCGCAGGTGGTTCGGTCACCCAGCTCTGAGACTTCGGGGCACGACGTCGAGTCGGCGCCGTCGCGGCTGTGCGGTTTGATACGTCAGTCCCGGCGTGTCGCGTATGAATTCGCACGATCGGCACGATTTACGTGGTTCACCTCAATTGCGGAACGACTTCTGCGGCAAGGCGTTCCATTTGCTCGCGGTCCTCGACGACACTGCCGCCGACCGGGTTGAGCAGGACCATTTCGGCGCCGGCGTCGATTACCTCGCGCACGCCGGCCGCGACATCCTCGGCGGTGCCGGACACCGGGACCGCGTCAATCCCGTTCAGCTGCCCGTAAATGCGGTGCAATCCCGCGAGCACCCGTTCGCGGGCACGATCAGCGTCGTCGTCGACCATCAAGTAGACGCGCTTGCCGATGGAAAAACCCGTCGGATCCTTGCCCTGCTCATCGAGTTCTCGGCGTAGCGTCTTCACCGCCTCGGCGAAGTTCGCGGTGGTCGACGAACCGGCGCCCAGGAAAGCGTCGCCGTGGCGTACCGCCCGCGCCAACGCTTTGGGCGCCTGCCCGCCGAACCAGATCGGCGGATGCGGTCGCTGCACCGGCTTCGGCTGGATCGGCAGATCATCGACTTGGCGGAACCGGCCGTCGAACGTCACCCTGGGTGCGTCGGACCACGCGGCCTTCATCAGTTGCAGGCCTTCGGTGAACCGCCCGACGAACGTTTCCTTCTGCACGCCGAAAGCGGGAAATTGGCGAAAGGCGCCGCCGGGCGCGACGCCGAGGTCCAGGCGCCCGTGGCTGAGCCGGTCGACCGCGGTCACCGCCGCAGCCAGCTGAAGGGGATCATGCAACGACGAAACCAGCACGCCGACTCCCAGGCGCAGCCGCTCCGTGCAGGCTGCCGCGTACGCCAGCAACTCCAAGGGCGCCAAAAGCGGCGCTTCGCCGACTACCTGCTCCAGCGTCCAACCTCCTTCGAAGCCCGCTTCCTCTGCCCGCGTCAGATAAGACCGCAGACCTGCTGCGTCGAAGCCGTTGCTGTCGCGCTGCGGAATGGAGATCGAAAACCTCACCTCACCACCGTACGGGCGTAGGGTGCGAACGTCGGTAGGCTTCCATACATGTTTGCTTTCCTGCCCGGCCCCAGTGACGTCCTTTCCCTTGCTCGCCATATCGATACTGTCCGCCACCACGGCGTGCCGAAGGACTGCGTGCTTGAACTGGACCTGCATTCGGCGCCGGCAGAGACCAGCGGCTTTGATCCGTTGACCATCATCAGCGGTGCCGGTCGGTCGCTGACCTTGCAGGAAGCGGTGACCGCAATCCACCGCGCCGCCGAGGATCGGCGCATCGCCGGATTGATCGCGCGCATCCAGGTGCCATCAGCTGCCGCGGGCCCGGTGCAGGAACTGCGGGAAGCCGTCGCCGCTTTCACCGCCGTGAAGCCGTCGCTGGCGTGGGCCGAAACTTACCCGGGCACGATGTCCTACTACCTTGCCTCGGCGTTCGGCGAGGTTTGGATGCAACCATCGGGAACCGTCGGCCTGGTCGGTTTCGCGACCACCGCTTTGTTCCTTCGCGATGCGCTCGAGAAGGCCGGCGTCGAAGCGCAGTTCATTGCTAAAGGCGAATACAAGTCTTTCGCGAACCTCTTCACGCAGGACCGCTACACCGACGCCCATCGAGAGGCCGACACCCGGCTGTTGGAGAGTCTGCGTGCCCAGGTATGGCAAGCGGTGGCCGAGGCACGCGGGATTGACCCCAGCGCCGTCGATGCGCTGGCCGACCGTGCGCCGCTGTTACGCGACGACGCGGTCGAATCCGGCCTGATCGACCGTATCGGGTTCCGCGACGAAGCCTATGCTCGAATAGCGGAACTCGCGGACCCAGAGGGCTTCTCGCCCGAGACAGAAGACGCGGACAATGATGAGAATGCGCCGCCGCGGCTGTATCTAGCGCGGTACGCGCGCATGACTGCGCCGCGGCTCACGCCGCCGGTGCCGTCGCTTCCCGGTCGCAAATCGAAGCCTACGGTAGTCGTGGTCACGTTGGCCGGGGCGATCGTCAGCGGACGAGGCGGGTCGCGGATGCCGCTCGGGCCGTCCAACGCCGGCGCCGACACCATCGCCGCGGCACTGCGCGAAGCGGCCGCCAGCGACTCGGTTGCCGCGATTGTCCTGCGAGTCGACAGCCCGGGCGGTTCGGTCACTGCGTCGGAAACCATCTGGCGTGCGGTGACGAAGGCGCGGAAGATGGGCAAGCCTGTGGTGGCCTCGATGGGTGCGGTTGCTGCCTCCGGTGGCTACTACGTCTCGATGGCCGCCGACGCCATCGTGGCCAACCCGGGCACTATCACGGGTTCAATCGGCGTGGTAGCCGGAAAGTTGGTAGCCAGGGATCTCAAAGGCAAACTCGGCGTCGGATCCGATGCGGTACGCACCAACGCCAATGCCGACGCTTGGTCGATCAACGCGCCGTTCACGCCCGAGCAGCACGCCCAGGTTGAGACCGAGGCCGACCTGCTCTACGCCGACTTCGTGCAGCGCGTCGCCGAGGGACGCAGGATGAGCATTCAGGCCGTGGACGCCGTGGCGCAGGGCCGGGTGTGGACCGGGGCCGATGCCCTGGAGCGCGGTCTGGTCGACGAACTCGGTGGACTACGTACCGCAGTGCGTCGCGCCAAGATACTTGCCGGCCTCGACGAAGACGCCGACGTGCGAATCGCCAACTATCCGGGCTCCTCGCTGTGGGACTTGTTGCGGCCGCGCCCGTCGTCACTGCCCGCGGCTGCCTCCTTGCCCGACGCGCTGGGCGTGTTGCTCGCTCAGTCGGTCACCGGATTAGTGGATCAGGTCGAGCGGACGTTCACCGGTACCAGCGTGTTGTGGCTGGGCGAGTCGCGGCGGTAGCGGAGCCGACGCGCTATTTGCGGGTGGCGATGACGTAACTCATCTCACCGAACGTAGCCATCAACGCGTCCTCGGGAAACTCGAATCCGTTGCGCGCGTAGAGCTCTCTGGCGGGATGCGCGTCCACCTGCCAGCCGTGGTTGGACAGGTAGTCGATGACGATGCTGCGCTCGCCTTGGTAAAACAGGTCGGCCATGTTGAGGTCCAACCCCAGTCGGCGCCACCGCTCGCTGATGCGCTGGGCGCGCTCACCGGCGAAGGCTTGTGGGTCCGGCAAATGTTCGGTAGCCAGCCGACTGCCCGGCGCGCTCAACGTGGTGATGTTGTCGAATAATCGGTCCTGAGCGTCTGGCGGAAGATAGGGCAACAGTCCTTCGGCACTCCATGCGGTTGGTTGATCGACGTCGAAGCCGTGCTGGCGCAAGGCCGCTGGCCAGTCGTCACGCAGGTCGATGCCGATCGTGCGGCGGTCGACGTCAGGGGTGGCGCCGATCTCGGCCAGCGTGTTGGATTTGAATTCAATGACTTTCGGCTGGTCGACCTCGTACACCACCGTGCCGGCCGGCCAGTGCAAGCGGTAGGCCCTGGTGTCCAGTCCGGAAGCCAGAATCACCGCCTGCCGCACACCTGAACCGGTGGCGTCGGTGAAGAAATCGTCGAAGAACCTTGTCCGGACCGCGATCTGCTGACTTCTTGTTGCGCGGTTCAGCAACGGGTCGTCTTCCAGGTCGATTTCTCCGTCCATCACCTGGATCAACGGGACCAGTCCCACCGCACGTACCAGCGGGTCGGCGAAGGAGTCGTCGAGCAGCGCGTCGGGACCCTGCGACGCCACCGCGCGCGAGGCCGCAACCATTGTGGCGGTCGCTCCCACGCTCGATGCCGGGTCCCAGGTGTCGCCGTCGTACCGCGGTGAGTTGCTGCCGGTCATCTCATAGCTCCTAACTGGCGTTTCGCGCACCGGTCAACGTGCCACTGATGTAACGCATGTCAGCGAACGGCATTTCGTCGTCCATTGGAGGAAGGCCGTTGAGTGCCAACAGTTCTCGGATGCTGCTGCCGGTCATTCGCCAACCATGCTCGGCGAGGTACGCCTCTGCCTCGTTGCGGTCGCCGAAATATACCAGTCCGGTCGTCTGTGAATCAGATGGCGTGGTGGGGCGGCTTAGAGGATGCATCAGCAACGCGCGCCCGGATCGATAACCGGTAGTGTGGCCCTATTATGCCGCATTCATTCGATATTTCAGTCGAATCGCCGGCCAGCGTCGAACAATTTCTTTCGGCGTTCGGCGATGAGAATTATTGGCGGGCCAGGCTGGCAATAGGTGAAAGCACCGCCGACCTGAAATCGCTGACCGTCAACGCAGACGGCGCGGTGAATGCGGTCATCGCTGCGACCCTGGTACGGAACCGACTGCCGAAATTGATCAACCGTTTGCACCCTGCCGATCTAGAGGTCGTGCAACGCGAGAAGTGGAGCCGGGTCGACGGCGGCCGGCTGCGTGGCGAAGTCAGTGTGGCGGCTCCTCCGATTCCGTTTTCCGCCGTCTGGGAAGTATCGGTGGCGCCACTGCAAAGCGGATCTCGGCTGACTTACTTGGCGTCGGTGAGGGTTAACATCCCAGTAGTCGGCGGCACACTTGAAAAGTCTCTGGCGGGCCAACTTGCCGAAGGAATCGTCAAAGGCGTGCCCTTCACCGCAGAGTGGATAGCTGAAAATGGTTGACGCGACCTTGAACCTGAACCTGTCGTCAGCCCCGCGTCGGCGGGTGAGCAGGGCCGCGCCGCAGCCGTACCCAGCTGCTAAGTGGGCGCCCAGAGCCGCTAAGGCCGCGGTGACCGTGCCGTCTCGTTTCCCCGCCAGCGTGCATTGAGCGTCGAACCGGCTATTCAAACGACGCGGTCCGCACGCGACGCACCGCGGTCAACTATGTCCTGGACTTGGACCACCTGAAGAAACTTCACCCAAAACCCGAATCCGTCTTTTTGTACTCCCGTATGGTAAATGGTCACGCGGTACGACTAGATAGTCCGGAGAACCGTTGAGCATCAACCCGTTCGACGACGACAATGTCACATCTTCGTCTCAGTCAGCGACGAGGGGCCAACGTAGCCGGTGGCCGACTTTCGCCGGCGTTCCAGCCGGCTGGCGAGCGAACCTCGGCGAAACGGGCCCGGGCGCCGCATGTCGCGACTGCATTGAACGGAACTGGCCCGATATACGCGCAAAGATATGCGCGCGACGCCGGCACCGGGTGAAGGCTTTTGGTAACTGAGCCATGTCTTGTGGGAGAGTTCCGATGAAGCTTGATGATCGGGCACTTCCGTTGACGCGCGGACAGCTCGACATATGGCTTGCACAGGAAACGGGTCGCGTCGGTGCGAAGTGGCAGATCGGCATGCTCGGGCGAATCGAGGGCGCGATCGAGCCCGGTCTGCTCGAGGCGGCGATCCGTCAAGTGGTGCGCGAGGCCGAACCACTTAGAGCTGGCTTTTTCCAGGTTGACGGCCAAGTTTTCCAGAAGGCGTTTGATTACCCGGACGTTGAGCTTGCTCGCTATGAGCTCATGGGTTCGCAGGATCCTGAACGGGGCTCCTACCAGATAGCGGCATCAATTCAACGCACGCTGATGCCGCTGAGTGGCCCGCTGTTCAAATTCGCGCTGTTGCAAACGCGGATAGATGAATTCTATTTGTTCGTGTGCTGCCATCACATCGTGATCGACGGAATTGGCTTGGCTCTTATCTCTCACCGGATTGCGGCTGTCTATTCTGCAATGGCTTCTGGCGGCCCGATTCCGCCTGCTTTCTTTGGGTCGCTGAGTGATCTGATTAATTGCGAGCTGGAATACGAAGCGTCTACCGATTATCTCGATGATCAGATTTATTGGACCGGAAACCTTCCGCAGGGACGCCAGCCGCGTTATGGATCGGCGCACGCCGCAGGGGGACGTGATCCTGGTGAGGCTACTGCGCCGGTTCAATTGGATCCGTTCGTCGTCGGCGAGATCCGCCGGTTATCGAAGGCGCTTGGGGTGCGTCGAGCGTCGGTGATTACTGCGGCTTGCGCGCTACTGGTGCGGGGGTGCGACGTCGAGGGTTCGGAGGTGGTGCTCGACTTTCCGGTCACGAGGCGGGTGCGTCCGGACGCACACACGGTGCCCGGGATGCTATCCGGGGTGGTACCGCTCGTGTTGAAAGCTTCGTCAGGGTCAGCGATCGCTGGTTTTTGTGAACATGTCGACACCCGAATGCGAGAAGCACTGCAGCATCAACGGTTCCCGGTGCACGTTCTCGAGAAGAAGGCGGGTCTGCGGGGGTCCGACACGATCTCGGATCGGGTAGTTCTCAATTTTATTCCTGCTACCCGGTTGGCGAATTTTGGTGACGCTGCCGGGTCGGGGGCTGTGACCCATTCTGGCTTCGAGGATCAGCTTGAGCTGTGGTTCATAAGAGCTGACGACCAGATATTTCTGAACACGGCCGGTCCGCAAAAGTTCTTCTTTGACTGCGATGTCCGCGAATTAGTAGAGCGGCTGGAGCGCGTGTTGTTGGTGATGACCGCCGATCCGGGGCGGTCGTTGTCATCGATCAATCTGCTCGATGCAGCCGAGCAGGCGCGGTTGGACGGCTGGGGGAACCGGGCGGTGTTGACCCATCCCGCGACGTCGGTTTCGATTCCGGCGCTTTGGGCCGCACAGGTGGCGCGCACCCCCGATGCAGTGGCGGTGACCTTCGACGGCCGCTGCCTGACGTACCTCGGACTCGATGAGGCCGCCAACCGGTTGGCGCGCCTGCTGGCCGCTCTCGGTGCCGGCCCGGGACAGTCTGTGGCGCTGCTGTTTTCACGTTCCGCCGAGGCGATCGTGGCGATCCTGGCGGTGCTCAAAACCGGGTCGGCATATCTGCCGATCGATCCGGGGCTGCCGGCGGCGCGGATGCAGTTCATGCTCGCCGACGCGGCGCCGATCGGCGCGCTCACCACCGCCGGACTGCGCGCGCGGCTGGACGGGTACGACCTGCCGGTTGTTGACGTCGAAGACCCTCGCATCGCCAGCTACCCGGCCACGGACATGCCGGCGCCGGCACCCGATGACATCGCCCACATCATCTACACCTCAGGCACCACTGGCGAACCCAAAGGTGTTGCCGTGACGCACCGGAACGTGACCCGACTGTTCGACACCCTGGGTGTCGGCGCCGCGATCGCCCCCGGGCAGGTGTGGACGCAGTGCCACTCGTTGGCCTTTGACGCCTCGGTGTGGGAGATCTGGGCTCCGCTGCTGCATGGCGGGCGGGTGGTGGTAGTGCCCGAAGAGGTGGTGCGTTCTCCAGAGGACTTCCATGAGCTGCTGGTCGGCGAACGCGTGGACATGCTGTTGCAGACACCGTCGGCGGTGGGGCAGCTGTCCCCAGAGGGTTTGGAGTCGGTGACGTTGATGGCCGCCGGTGAGGCGTGCCCGGCCGAGGTGGTGAATCGGTGGGCGCCGGGGCGGGTGATGACCAACGGTTACGGCCCGACCGAGACTACGGTATTCGCGTCGATCAGTGCGCCGCTGGCCGCGGGATCCGGGGCGCCGCCGATTGGCTCGCCGGTTCCGGGGGCGGCGCTGTTCGTGCTGGACGGTTGGTTGCGCCCGGTGGCAGCCGGTGTAGTCGGGGAGTTGTATGTAGCCGGCCGCGGCGTGGCGTGCGGGTATGTGCGCCGGGCCGGGTTGACCGCATCGCGATTTGTGGCGTGCCCGTTCGTCGAGTCCGGGGCGCCGGGAACGCGCATGTATCGCACCGGCGATTTGGTCTGGTGGGGTGCCGATGGACAGCTGCGGTATGTGGGGCGCGCCGATGAACAGGTCAAGATCCGCGGCTATCGTATCGAACTCGGCGAAATCCAAGCCGCGCTGGCGGGGCTGGACGGGGTGGAGCAGGCGGTGGTGATCGCCCGCGAAGACCGCCCCGGCGACAAGCGCTTGGTGGGTTATGTCACCGGGCCTGCGGACCCCGTCGCCGCGCGTGCCGCGCTGGCCGATCAGCTACCGGCATACATGGTCCCGATGGCGGTGGTGCTGATGGAGGCGCTGCCGCTGACACCCAACGGCAAACTTGACAAACGCGCGCTGCCGGCACCCGAGTACCACCACACGGGTGGTAGTTATCGCGCCCCGGCCAGCGCAGTCGAGGAAATTCTGGCCGGCATCTACGCCAAGGTGCTCGACCTCGAGCGCGTGGGTGTCGATGACTCGTTTTTCGACCTGGGCGGGGATTCGCTGCTGGCGATGCGGGTGATCGCTGCAGTCCGAACCAGCCTTCGCGCCGATCTCGCGGTCCGCACCCTGTTCGACGCCCCCACCATCGCGCAGTTGGCGCCCCACATCAGTGCTCAGACGAGTCGACGCAAGCCATTGCTGGCCGGCCAGCGGCCCGAAGTGATTCCGCTGTCGTTCGCCCAGAGCAGGTTGTGGTTTCGCAACCGGTTCGAGGGCGGGGTCGCGACCTACAACGTGCCGACCGCGTTGCGGATCAGCGGCCCACTCGATGTGGCGGCGCTGGGCGCGGCGCTGGATGACGTCATCGCCCGCCACGAATCGCTGCGCACCATATTCCCCGACATGGACGGTCTGCCCTGCCAGGAAGTGTTGCCGGCCCGGGCTGGCATGTGGCAGCGCGAAGGCGCGGCGGTGATCTCTTTGCCGGAGCAGGAGGTGGCCGGCGAGTTGACGGCGCTGGCGGCGTATCGATTTGACTTGTCCGCAGAGATCCCGGTTCGGGCGCAGATCTATGCGGTGGGGCCCGAGCAGCACGTGTTGGGTCTTGTGGTGCACCACATTGCTTTTGACGGGTGGTCATTGGCGCCGATGGTCCGGGATGTGGGCGAGGCGTATCGGGCGCGGCTGCGGGGCCGGACGCCGTCCTGGGCGCCGTTACCGGTGCAGTATGCCGATTACACGTTGTGGCAGCAGGAGTGGTTGGGGGCGGAGTCTAATCCCGACAGTGTGATTGCGGGACAGTTGGCCTATTGGCAGCGGGAGTTGGCCGATCTGCCCGAGGTGGTGTCGCTGTCGGCGGATCGAGCCCGCCCTCCGGTGCCCAGTTACCGCGGTGATGTGGTGGAGGTGCGCATCGACCCGCCGGTGTGGGCGGACGTCAAGGCGCTGGCGGCGGCGCATAACGCGACCGCCTCGATGGTTTTTCAGGCGGTCACCGCAGTGTTGTTACACCGCGCCGGGGCGGGTGAGGACGTGGCGATCGGCAGCCCTATCGCGGGGCGGTCGGATGCGGCGCTCGACGATCTGGTCGGGTTCTTCGTCAACACTTGGGTGTTGCGGGTGGCGGTGAATTCTGCCCACCGGTTCAGCGATGTGCTCGAGCGGGTGCGTCAAAAGGCGCTGGATGCCTACAGCAACCAGGATGTGCCATTCGAGTTGCTGGTCGAGCGGCTCAACCCGGTGCGCTCTGGTGCGCATCATCCGCTGTTTCAGGTGATCTGCGCTTTCCAGAACAATGCGCGCCCCGAGATGGTGGCGCTCGACGGGGTCAGTGTCGAGCCGTTGGCGGCCGACACCCGCACCGCCAAATTCGACCTGGACATCCAGCTGAGTGAGGTGCCTACCGAGGATCCGGCTGCGCCCATGGCCGCCGGGGTGGTTTCGTATGCCACGGACTTATATGACCGGTCCACCATCGAGCGGTTCGTCGCCTGGTTTGGGCGGATGGTCGAGGCGGTGGTGGCCGATGCGTCGGTGGTAGTGGGGGAGGTGTCGTTGCTGGATCGCGGTGAGCGCGATCTGGTGCTGTCACGGTGGTCTGGAGCCGGGGTGGGTGCGCCGGTGGGGGTGGCTCCGCAGTTGTTGGCTGCCGCGGTAGCCGCCGACCCGGACGCCGTGGCGATCATCGACGGTTCTCGGCAGCTGTCGTATCGCGAGCTCGACGAGTGGTCGACGCGCGTGGCGCGGGCGCTGATCGACGCGGGCGTGGGTCCGGAGCGCGCGGTGGGCGTGGCGATAGAGCGCAGCGCGGAACTGGTGGTCGCGTGGTGGGCAGTGGCCAAGGCCGGCGGCGTGTACGTACCGGTGGATCGCGACCACCCCGTCGAGCGGGTTGCCCAGGTGTTGAACTCCGCAGGGGTGGTGCGCGTCTTGACCTGCGGCTCCGACGACATGGCCGGGGCCGGTATACGCCCGGTGCTGCGTATCGACGCGCTGAACCTGTCGGGGCGCAGTGCGAGCGTGATCACTGACGCCGATCGGTTGGCACCACTGACGGCGAGTGACGCTGCCTATGTGATCTTCACGTCGGGTTCGACCGGCGTCCCCAAAGGGGTGCTGGTGAGCCACGAGGGTGTTCTGGGCTGGGCGGCGGCCCTACCGGAGTCATGCCGGTTGGACGCGAACAAGCGGGTCCTGATGGTGGCCTCAACGACCTTCGATGCGTCGGTTTGCGAGATGCTATTGGCGGCGGGGTCAGGGGCGGCGCTGGTGGTGGCGCCCCCAGGGGTGTATGCCGGCGAGCCGCTGACGGTGTTGCTGCAAAGCCAGCGCGTCAACACGGCATTCCTGACTCCGACGGTGCTGTCGTCGCTAGACCCCGCCCGGTTGGACGGGTTCGACAAGTTGATGATCGGCGGTGAGGCGTTTCCGGCGGAGTTGGTGGCCGCCTGGGCGCCGGGCCGGCGGGTGTTCAATGTCTACGGCCCAACCGAAACCACCATCTGGGTCACCATCAGTGCACCTCTATCGGCCGAAGGGCCGGTTCACATCGGCAGTCCGATCCCCGGGGTGTGCACGCTGGTGCTGGACCAGCGGCTGAACCCGACACCCATCGGGGTGGTGGGTGAGCTGTACGTCAGTGGACGGGCGCTGGCGCACGGCTACATAGGCCGGGTGGATTTGACTGCGGAACGGTTCGTGGCCAACCCATTTGGCGGCCCGGGAACGCGCATGTACCGCACCGGTGACCTGGTCCGCTGGACCCCGGAGGGGACCTTCGATTTTGTTGGTCGCGCCGACAGCCAGATCAAATTGCGCGGGCAGCGCATCGAAGTGGGCGAAATCGAAAACACCCTGCTGACCTGCCCGCACGTCACGCACGCCGCCGTGACGGTGCACGACAGCGCCACCGGATCCCATCTGGTCGCCTACGTCACCCTCGACCAAAACACCGATGCCGACCACGATGTCGAAAACGTCGAAGAGTGGCAACACCTGTACGACGACCTCTACGGCGAAAACCTCGAGTCCCGATTCGGCATGGACTTCCGGGGGTGGAACAGCAGCTACACCGGCGAGCCGATCCCGCTCGAGGAAATGATCGAGTGGCGCGCCGCCACGGTGGAGCGGATCAAGGGCTTGCGGCCGCGTCGCGTGCTGGAGATCGGCGTCGGCTCGGGATTGCTGTTGTCACAGATCGCTCCGCACTGCGATCAGTATGTCGCCACCGACTTTTCACCGGTGGCCATCGAAGAGCTGGCTCGCTCGTTGGAGCAGCTGCAGTTTGACTGGCGTGATCGGGTCGAGCTACTGACGCGGCCCGCACACGTCAGCGAGGCTCTGCCGCCGGACCACTTCGACACCATCATTCTCAACTCGGTCATTCAGTACTTCCCCAACGTGAGCTACCTCGCCAAGGTGATCGACAACGCCATGGACCTGCTGGCGCCCAGCGGGGCACTGTTTATCGGTGATGTGCGCAACCACACGCTGCAGGGAGCGTTCCAAACCGGGGTGGCGCTGGCCCGCACCAACGCCACCGATACCGCCGAGATCCGCCAGCGAGTCCAACGTGCCATGCTCGGTGAACCCGAATTACTGCTTGCTCCTGAGTTTTTCACCAGCTGGGCCGCTGGCCATGCGTCGGTGGCCGGACTCGACATCGAAGTCAAACGCGGAATGGCCGACAACGAACTGAGCCGGTATCGCTACGACGTCACCGTCTACAAAACCCCCGCGCCGGTCCGCTCAATGGCCGTCGCCCTCAGCTGGGCGTGGGCCGAATGTGAGGGTTTGGACGGCCTACACCATCGCTTGGTCTCCCAGCGTCCCGGCACCGTCCGGATCACCGGCGTCCCCCGCGCCGGCGTCATAACCGACGTCGGCATCGAAGCCGCCCTGGCTACCGGGCTACCCGTCGCCGACGCACTAGTCAAAGTCACCGCCACCGCCACTCCTGAAGCCGCCGTTCCCGAACAATTGCACCGCCTCGGCGAAATCGCCGGATATCAAGTGGCGGTCACCTGGGGCGCCGAACCGGGCACCCTGGATGCGGTTTTCATCACCTCAATCGACCCCGACGGCCGGCACACTTCGCCGCTGACCGACCTGTATCTGTCCCCTGCCGGAGCCCAGCAACGCACCAGCCACGCGAATGACCCCCAGACCAACACCAAAATCAGCGCGGTGCGGCAGCGATTGAGCGCGTGGTTGCCCGATTACATGGTGCCGGCGCACGTTGTGGTGCTTGAGGCGTTCCCGTTGACCTCCTCGGGCAAGATCGACCGGAAAGCGCTGCCAGCGCCGGTGTTCGCGGCCAGCCACTTCCGGGCGCCGCAGACCGAGACGGAAAAGATCGTCGCCGACGTGTTCGCCGAGGTGTTGGGCGTGGACCGGGTCGGGCTCGATGATGATTTCTTCGCCCTGGGTGGGGATTCGTTGATCGCCACCCGGGTGAGCGCGCGGCTGCAGTTGGCGTTGGGCAGGGAAGTGCCGGTGCGCTATCTGTTTGACGCCTCCACTGTTGAGGATCTCGCCGAGTATCTGCACCGGCATCGGGGCGGCCCTGCCCATCCGCCGTTGCGGGTGATGCCGCGCCCGGAGCGTGTTCCGTTGTCGTTTGCGCAGAGCCGGTTGTGGTTCCTGGAGCAGTTGCACGGGCCCTCACCGCTCTACAACATGGCGGTGGCGTTGCGGCTGGGCGGGCGGCTGGATGCCGAGGCGTTGGGTGCCGCGCTGGCTGATGTGGTGGGCCGCCAGGAGAGTCTGCGCACGCTGTTTGTGGCGGTCGAGGGTGTTCCGCAGCAGCTGGTGGTGCCGGTTGAGCGAGCCGACTTCGGTTGGGACGTTGTTGATGCCAGCGGCTGGCCGGCCAGCCGGCTGGATGAGGCCATCGACACCGTAGTGCGCTACACGTTCGACCTGACCAGCGAGATTCCGTTGCAGGCCCGGCTTTTCCGCACCGGCGACGACGAACACGTGTTGGTGGCTGTGGTGCACCATATCGCCGCCGACGGCTGGTCGATCACCCCGCTGGGGCGTGATTTGGCGGTGGCCTATGCCAGCCGGTGTGCGGGGCAGGCTCCCGGGTGGGCGCCGTTGGCGGTGCAGTATGTCGATTACACGTTGTGGCAGCGGGCGCACCTGGGCGATCTGGCCGACCACCACAGCCGAATTGGCGCGCAGTTGGCTTACTGGGAGCGGGCGTTGGCCGGAATGCCCGAGCACCTGCAGCTGCCCACCGATCGGCCCTATCCGCTGGTGGCCGATTACCGCGGGGTCAGTGTGGCGGTGAACTGGCCGGTCGAGCTGCAAAAGCGGGTGCGCGCGTTAGCCGGCGAGCACAACGCGACCAGCTTCATGGTGATCCAGACCGGCCTGGCGGTGCTGCTGGCCATGCTCAGCGCCAGTCTTGATGTGGCCGTGGGCATCCCGATTGCTGGACGCCGTGACCCGGCGCTCGATGAGCTGGTGGGGTTTTTCGTCAACACCTTGGTGCTGCGGGTTGAGGTGGCCGATGATCCCCGTGTCAGCGAGTTGTTGAGCCAGGTGCGTGCGCGCAGCCTGGCCGCCTATGAGCATCAAGATGTGCCCTTCGAGGTACTTGTTGATCGGCTCAACCCCACTCGATCGCTGACCCATCACCCGTTGATCCAGGTGATGCTGGGCTGGCAGAATCTTCCCGGGCACGGCAGCGATCCCGCGGCCGGGTTGGCCCTAGGTGAGGTTCGGGTCACGCAGATACCGGTCGACACCCGTTCCGCCAGAATGGATTTGGTGTTTTCGCTGGCCGAGCGCTGGAGCGAGGCTGGTGAGCCGGCCGGGATCGGCGGGACGGTGGAATTTCGCACCGATGTGTTCGACGTGGCCAGCATTCAAACGCTGATCGAGCGGTTGGAGCGGGTGTTGGTGGCGATGACCGCCGACCCGACGCGGCGGCTCTCGTCGATCGACCTCCTGGATCGTAACGAGTACGAACGCCTGGATTGGTGGGGTAACCGGGCGGTGTTGACGGCGCCGGCATCGACGCCGGTGTCGATTCCGGCATTATTTGCCGCGCAGGTGGCCCGCGCACCCGAGTCGGTGTCGTTGGTGTGCGGTGAGGTCTCGTGGAATTATCGCAAGCTCGATGAGGCGTCTAATCGGTTGGCGCACATACTACTTGGGCAGGGTGTGGGCGCGGGGCAGTGTGTGGCACTGTTGTTGGAGCGATCCGCTGAGGCGATTGTGGCGATTCTGGCGGTGCTCAAGACCGGGGCGGCGTATCTGCCGATCGACCCGGTTCTGCCAGCGGCCCGTATCGGTTTCATGCTCGATGATGCCGCGCCGATCGCCGCGATCACCACGGCAGGCCTGCGGTCGCGGCTGGAGTGGCGTGAGCTGCTGGTCATCGATGTCGATGATCCTGCTGTTCGCAGTCAACCCAGCACGGCGCTGCCGGCCCCGGCTCCCGATGACATCGCCCACCTGATCTACACCTCCGGCACCACAGGGGTGCCCAAGGGCGTGGCGGTCACTCACCGTAACGTCACCCGGCTGTTTGACTGCCTGGATGTCGGCCTGGAGCTAGCGCCGGGACAGGTGTGGACGCAGTGTCATTCCTTGGCTTTCGACTACTCGGTGTGGGAGATCTGGGGTGCGCTGTTGCACGGTGGGCGTCTGGTGGTGGTGCCCGAAGAGGTGGCGCGTTCCCCCGACGACTTTCATTCCTTGCTAGTCACGGAAAAGGTCAGCGTCTTAAGTCAGACCCCGTCGGCGGTCGGAGTGCTCTCGCCGCAGGGTGTGGACTCGGCGGCGTTGATGGTGGCTGCTGAACCCTGTCCGGCGGAGGTGCTGGATCGGTGGGCGCCGGGGCGAGTGATGATCAACGCCTACGGCCCCACCGAGACCACGGTGTTTGCATCGATCAGTGCGCCGCTGGCAGCGGGCTCGGGCGTGGTGCCGATCGGTTCGCCAGTGCCGGGGGCGGCGTTGTTTGTGCTGAATGGGTGGTTGCGTCCGGTGCCGGCCGGGGTGGTGGGCGAGTTGTATGTGGCGGGTACCGGGGTGGGTTGCGGGTATTGGCGGCGGGCCGGTTTGACGGCGTCGCGGTTTGTGGCGTGTCCGTTCGCCAGGTCCGGGGCGCCGGGAACACGCATGTATCGCACCGGGGATCTGGTGTGCTGGGGTGCTGATGGGCAGCTGCAGTATCTGGGGCGCGCCGATGAGCAGGTCAAAATCCGCGGATATCGCATCGAACTCGGTGAAGTCCAGGCCGCGCTGGCCGGCTGCGATGGGGTGGGCCAGGCGGTGGCGATCGCCCGCGAGGACCGCCCCGGCGACAAGCGCCTCGTCGGCTACATCACCGAATCGTCTATTGGCACAGTCGATCCCGCCGCCGCGCGTGCCGCGTTGGCCGAGCGGCTGCCGGGGTATATGGTGCCGGCGGCGGTGGTGGTAATCGACGCCCTGCCGTTGACGCCCAACGGCAAACTCGACACCCGGGCCCTGCCGGCACCGGAGTACCAGGATGCCGATGGATACCGCGCCCCAGCCAACGCGGTCGAGGAGATCCTGGCCGGTACCTACGCCCAGGTGCTGGGGCTTGACCGGGTCGGAGTCGACGACTCGTTTTTCGATCTGGGCGGGGACAGTATTTCCGCGATGCGGGTGATCGCCGCGATCAATACCGGCCTCGATGCCGGCGTTTCGGTTCGCGCGTTGTTCGAGGCGCCCACGATTCGCCGGTTGGCGCCCCGTATCGGTCGAGACGCGGGTCGGCGAGACACAGTGGTGGCGGTTGAGCGGCCTGCGGTGGTTCCGTTGTCGTTTGCTCAGAACCGGTTGTGGTTCCTGGATCAGCTGCACGGGCCGTCACCGATCTACAACCTGGCGGTGGCCTTGCGGCTAAGCGGGCGGCTGCATGCCGAGGCGTTGGGTGCGGCGCTCGCTGATGTGGTGGGCCGCCATGAGGGCCTGCGCACGCTGTTCCCGGCGGTCGACGGCATACCCCAGCAGCTGGTGGTGCCGGTCGAGTGGGCCGACTTCGGCTGGGACGTCGTCGATGCCACCGGATGGCCGGCCAGCCGGCTGGCGGAGGCCGTCGGCGCCGCGGCGCGCCACAGTTTTGATCTGACCGCCGAAATCCCATTGCGGGCGCGGCTTTTCCGCGTCTCCGATGACGAGCACGTGCTGGTGGCAGTGGCCCATCATATCGCCGCTGACGGCTGGTCGATGACCCCGCTGGTGCGTGATCTGGGGATGGCTTATGCCAGCCGGTGTGCCGGGCAGGCTCCCGGGTGGGCGCCATTGCCGGTGCAGTATGCCGATTACGCGCTGTGGCAGCGTGAGCACCTGGGCGATCTGGCTGATAGCGAGAGCCCGATTGCCGCGCAGCTGGCCTACTGGGAGGATGCTCTGGCCGGGATGCCCGAGCATCTGGTGTTGCCCACCGATCGGCCGTATCCACCGGTGGCTGATTACCGCGGCGCGAGTGTGGCGGTCAACTGGTCGGCCGAACTGCAGCAGCAGGTTGCCCGAGTGGCTCGTGAGCACAACGCGACCAGCTTCATGGTGGTTCAGGCCGCCCTGGCGGTGCTGCTATCGAAGATCAGCGCCAACCCGAATGTGGCGGTGGGGTTCCCGGTCGCCGGGCGGCGTGATCCCGCGCTCGATGAGCTGGTCGGGTTTTTCGTCAACACCTTGGTGCTGCGGGTGGAGCTGGCCGGTGACCCCACCGTCGCCGAGCTGCTGGCCCAGGTGCGACAGCGTGTCTTGGCTGCCTACGAGCATCAAGATGTGCCCTTCGAGGTGCTGGTCGAGCGGCTCAATCCGACCCGCAGTTTGACCCATCACCCGCTGGTGCAGGTGATGTTGGGCTGGCAGAACCTTCCTTGGTACCACCGTCCCGCGGCCGGGTTGGATTTGGGTGATGTGCGGGTTACGCCGCTGGCGGTGGATACCCGGACCGCCCGCATGGATCTGGTGTTTTCGCTGGCCGAACGCTGGACTGAGGCCGGCGAGCCCGCCGGAATTGGAGGGACGGTGGAATTCCGCACCGACGTATTCGACGCGCCGCGCATCGAGGCGCTCATCGAGCGATTCAGGCGGGTGTTGGTGGCAATGACCGCCGAGTCGGGGCAGCAATCGTGACCGCCGACACGGGACGGCGGTTGTCGTCGATCAATCTGGAGGACGCCGACGAGTACGAACGCCTGGATGAGTGGGGCAACCGGGCGGTGCTGACCGAGCCGGCGAGCACGCCGGTGTCGGTTCCGGAGCTATTCGCCGCCCAGGTGGCCCGCACACCTGAGGCGGTGGCGGTGACCTTCAACGGCCGCTCCATGACTTACCGCGAACTAGAGGAGGCCGCAAACCGGTTGGCGCACCTGTTGGCCGGCCATGGTGTGGGCCCGGGGCAGTGTGTGGCGCTGCTGTTTTCGCGGTCGGTCGAGGCGATTGTGGCGATCCTGGCGGCGCTCAAGTCCGGGGCGGCGTATTTGCCGATCGACCCGTTGATGCCAGCCGCGCGGATCGAGTTCATGCTCGATGATGCCGCGCCGTTGGTTGCCATCACCACCGCCGGGCTGGCCGAGCGGCTGGACGGGTGCGACGTGGTGGTCGTCGATGTCGACGACCACCGCATCGGAACCCAGCCCAGCACACCACTACCGGCGCCGGCGCCCGACGATCTCGCGCACATCATCTACACCTCCGGTACCACGGGGGTTCCCAAAGGGGTGACCGTCACCCACCACAACGTGGCCCAGCTGTTCGACTCTCTAGAAGTCGGCATGAAGCTCGGGCCGGAACAGGTGTGGTCGCAGTGTCATTCGTATGCGTTCGACTTTTCGGTGTGGGAGATCTGGGGTGCGCTGTTGCACGGTGGGCGGCTCGTGGTGGTGCCCGAGTCGGTGGCGCGTTCACCGGAGGAGTTCCACGCGGTGCTCGTCGCAGAACACGTCAACGTGCTCACTCAGACCCCGTCGGCGGTGGGGGTGCTCTCCGAGGACGGGTTGGATTCGGCCGCGTTGGTGATTGGCGCCGAGCCTTGTCCGGTTGAGCTGGTGGATCGGTGGGCGCCGGGGCGGCTGATGGTCAATGTATATGGGCCGACCGAGACGACGATGTGGGCGTCCAAAAGTGCTCCGCTGGCGGCAGGGTCGGGAGTGCCGCCAATCGGCTCGCCGGTGTCGGGGGCGGCGTTGTTTGTGCTGGATGGGTGGTTGCGGGCGGTGCCGGCCGGGGTGGTGGGGGAGTTGTATATCGCCGGTCGGGGGGTGGGGGTTGGTTATCTGGGTCGGGCGGGGTTGACCGGGTCGCGGTTTGTGGCGTGTCCGTTCGGTGGTGGTGGGGCGCGCATGTATCGCACCGGGGATTTGGTGTGGTGGCGCACTGATGGGCAGCTGGCGTATGTGGGGCGTGCCGATGAGCAGGTCAAGATCCGCGGGTATCGCATTGAGCTTGGTGAGGTGCAGGCTGCGTTGGCGGGGCTGGCTGGGGTGGGCCAGGCGGTGGTGATCGCTCGTGAGGACCGCCCCGGTGATAAGCGGTTGGTGGGTTATGTCACCGAATCGATCGCTGGCGCAGTCGATCCCGCCGCCGCACGTGCCGTGTTGGCGGAGCGGTTGCCGGGGTATATGGTGCCGGCGGCGGTGGTGGTGATCGAGGCGTTGCCGTTGACGCCTAACGGCAAGTTGGACAAGCGGGCGTTGCCGGCACCGGAGTACAGCGTTGGTGGGTATCGCGCGCCGGCTGACGCGGTCGAGGAGGTGTTGGCCGGTATTTATGCCCAGGTGCTGGGCTTGGAGCGGGTCGGGGTGGACGACTCGTTTTTCGAGTTGGGTGGGGATTCGTTGTCGGCGATGCGTTTGGTGGCGGCGATCAACACCAGTGTGGATGCCGGGGTTTCGGTGCGGGCGTTGTTTGAGGCGCCCACGGTTCGCCGGTTGGCGCCGCGTATTGGTGGGCGTGTGGGTGGGTTGGCGCCGTTGGTGGCGGTGGCGCGGCCTGCGGTGGTGCCGTTGTCGTTTGCCCAGTCGCGGATGTGGTTTATCGATCAGTTGCAGGGGCCCTCACCGGTTTACAACATGGCGGTGGCGTTGCGGCTAAGTGGGGGACTGGATGCTGAGGCGTTGGGTGCGGCGCTAGTTGATGTGGTGGGCCGGCAGGAGAGTTTGCGGACGTTGTTTGTGGCGGTCGAGGGGATACCGCAGCAGGTGGTGGTGCCGGTGGAGCGGGCCGATTTTGGTTGGCGGGTCGTTGATGCCATCGGCTGGCCGGGTGATCGGCTGGCCGAGGCTGTGGGTGTGGCGGCGCGTCGCCCGTTTGACCTGGCGGCGGAGATTCCGTTGCGGGCGCAGCTTTTCCGCTTGGCCGAGGATGAGCATGTGTTGGTGGCTGTGGTGCACCATATCGCTGCTGATGGGTGGTCGGTGACTCCGTTGGTGCGGGATTTGGGGGTGGCCTATGCCAGCCGGTGTGCCGGGCAGGCGCCGGGGTGGGCGCCGTTGGCGGTGCAGTATGTCGATTACACGTTGTGGCAGCGCACGCAGCTAGGGGAGCTCGCCGAGCACGACAGCCCGATTTCAGCGCAGTTGGCTTATTGGGAACAGGCGTTGGCCGGGATGCCTGAGCGGCTGGGGTTGCCCACCGATCGGCCCTATCCGTTGGTGGCTGATTATCGCGGGGCCAGTGTGGCGGTGCAGTGGCCGGCGCAGTTGCAGCAGCAGGTGCGTGGGGTGGCTCGGGCGCACAATGCGACCAGTTTCATGGTGTTGCAGGCTGCTTTGGCGGTGCTGCTGGCCAAGCTCAGCGCCAGCAGTGATGTGGCGGTGGGGTTCCCGATCGCTGGGCGCGGTGATCCGGCGCTTGATGAGCTGGTCGGGTTTTTTGTCAACACGTTGGTGTTGCGGGTGGATGTGGCTGGGGATCTTAGTGTCGCTGAGCTGTTGGGCCAGGTGCGCGCGCGCAGCCTGGCCGCCTATGAGCATCAAGATGTGCCCTTTGAGGTGTTGGTGGAGCGGCTCAACCCGACCCGCAGTTTGACCCATCATCCGCTGGTGCAGGTGATGTTGGCCTGGCAGAACTTTCCCGGGCAGCACTTTCCCGGGCAGGACAGTGATTCCGCGGCGGGGTTGGCGTTGGGTGATGTGCGGGTCAGCGCGTTGCCGGCGGACACCCACACCGCCCGGATGGATTTGGTGTTTTCGCTGGCCGAACGCTGGGGTGAGGCTGGTGAGCCCGCCGGGATCGGTGGGGTGGTGGAGTTTCGCACCGATGTGTTCGATGCGGCCAGCATCCAAACGCTGATCGAGCGGTTAGAGCGGGTGGTGGAAGCGATCAGCGCTGATCCGGCTCGGCGGTTGTCGTCGATCGATGTGCTCGACGCCGGTGAGCACGCCCGCCTCGATGAGATCGGGAACCGGGCGGTGTTGACCCAACCCGCAACAGCGGTGTCGGTTCCGCAGGTGTTCGCCGCGCAGGCCGCGCGCACACCGGCAGGCGGTGGCGATCAGCTGTGGTGAGCTCTGGTGGACTTATCGCGAGCTGGATGAGGCCTCGAATCGGTTGGCGCATCTGCTGGTTGGGCAGGGGGTGGGTGCGGGGCAGTGTGTGGCGCTGTTGTTGGAGCGATCCGCTGAGGCGGTCGTGGCGATGCTGGCGGTGCTCAAGGCTGGGGCGGCCTATCTGGCGATCGACCCGGGGCTGCCGGTCGCGCGGATCGGGTTCATGCTCGATGATGCCGCGCCGACGGTCGCGATCACCACCGCCGAGCGGTGGTCGGGGTTGCACGGCGGTGATGTGGTGGCCGTGGAGGTCGACGACCCGGCTATTCCAGCCAGCCCGGTACGGCGCTTGCCGGCGCCGGCGCCCGATGACATCGCCTATCTGATCTACACCTCGGGCACCACCGGTGTGCCCAAGGGGGTGGCGATCAGCCACCACAATGTCACCCAGCTGCTGGAGGCAGTGGACGTCGCCCTGGACCTTGGGCCGGAACAGGTGTGGTCGCAGTGTCATTCGTTGGCATTTGACTTTTCGGTGTGGGAGGTCTGGGGGGCGCTGTTGCACGGTGGGCGGTTGGTGGTGGTGCCCGAGTCGGTGGTGCGCTCACCGGAGGACTTCCACACCTCGCTGGCCGCCGAACGAGTCAGCATGTTAAGCCAGACCCCGTCGGCGTTTTATGCGCTGCAAACCGCTGCTGTGCTGCAGCCCGAGCTGGGAGAGCAGCTGAAGGTCGAGACGGTGGTGTTCGGCGGCGAAGCGCTAGAACCGCAGCGTCTTCGGACGTGGCTGGGCAACCACCCGGCATCACCACGCTTGATCAACATGTATGGCATCACCGAGACGACGGTGCACGCCTCGTTGCGGGAAATCGTCGACGGTGATGTCAACAGCACTGCCAGCCCGATCGGTGCGCCGTTGGCGCATCTCAGCTTTTTTGTGCTGGATGGGTGGTTGCGTGCGGTGCCGGCCGGGGTGGTGGGGGAGTTGTATATCGCCGGTCGGGGGGTGGGGGTTGGTTATCTGGGTCGGGCGGGGTTGACCGGGTCGCGGTTTGTGGCGTGTCCGTTCGGTGGTGGTGGGGCGCGCATGTATCGCACCGGGGATTTGGTGTGCTGGGGTGCTGATGGGCAGCTGGCGTATGTGGGGCGTGCCGATGAGCAGGTCAAGATCCGCGGGTATCGCATTGAGCTTGGTGAGGTGCAGGCTGCGTTGGCGGGGCTGGCTGGGGTGGGCCAAGCGGTGGTGATCGCTCGTGAGGACCGCCCCGGTGATAAGCGGTTGGTGGGTTATGTCACCGAATCGATCAGCTGGCGCAGTCGATCCCGCCGCCGCACGTGCCGTGTTGGCGGAGCGGTTGCCGGGGTATATGGTGCCGGCGGCGGTGGTGGTGATCGAGGCGTTGCCGTTGACGCCTAACGGCAAGTTGGACAAGCGGGCGTTGCCGGCACCGGAGTACAGCGTTGGTGGGTATCGCGCGCCGGCTGACGCGGTCGAGGAGGTGTTGGCCGGTATTTATGCCCAGGTGCTGGGCTTGGAGCGGGTCGGGGTGGATGACTCGTTTTTCGAGTTGGGTGGGGATTCGTTGTCGGCGATGCGTTTGGTGGCGGCGATCAACACCAGTGTGGATGCCGGGGTTTCGGTGCGGGCGTTGTTTGAGGCGCCCACGGTTCGCCGGTTGGCGCCGCGTATTGGTGGGCGTGTGGGTGGGTTGGCGCCGTTGGTGGCGGTGGCGCGGCCTGCGGTGGTGCCGTTGTCGTTTGCCCAGTCGCGGATGTGGTTTATCGATCAGTTGCAGGGGCCCTCACCGGTTTACAACATGGCGGTGGCGTTGCGGCTAAGTGGGGGACTGGATGCTGAGGCGTTGGGTGCGGCGCTAGTTGATGTGGTGGGCCGGCAGGAGAGTTTGCGGACGTTGTTTGTGGCGGTCGAGGGGATACCGCAGCAGGTGGTGGTGCCGGTGGAGCGGGCCGATTTTGGTTGGCGGGTCGTTGATGCCATCGGCTGGCCGGGTGATCGGCTGGCCGAGGCTGTGGGTGTGGCGGCGCGTCGCCCGTTTGACCTGGCGGCGGAGATTCCGTTGCGGGCGCAGCTTTTCCGCTTGGCCGAGGATGAGCATGTGTTGGTGGCTGTGGTGCACCATATCGCTGCTGATGGGTGGTCGGTGACTCCGTTGGTGCGGGATTTGGGGGTGGCCTATGCCAGCCGGTGTGCCGGGCAGGCGCCGGGGTGGGCGCCGTTGGCGGTGCAGTATGTCGATTACACGTTGTGGCAGCGCACGCAGCTAGGGGAGCTCGCCGAGCACGACAGCCCGATTTCAGCGCAGTTGGCTTATTGGGAACAGGCGTTGGCCGGGATGCCTGAGCGGCTGGGGTTGCCCACCGATCGGCCCTATCCGTTGGTGGCTGATTATCGCGGGGCCAGTGTGGTGGTGCAGTGGCCGGCGCAGTTGCAGCAGCAGGTGCGTGGGGTGGCTCGGGCGCACAATGCGACCAGTTTCATGGTGTTGCAGGCTGCTTTGGCGGTGTTGCTGGCCAAGCTCAGCGCCAGCAGTGATGTGGCGGTGGGGTTCCCGATCGCTGGGCGCGGTGATCCGGCGCTTGATGAGCTGGTCGGGTTTTTTGTCAACACGTTGGTGTTGCGGGTGGATGTGGCTGGGGATCTTAGTGTCGCTGAGCTGTTGGGCCAGGTGCGCGCGCGCAGCCTGGCCGCCTATGAGCATCAAGATGTGCCCTTTGAGGTGTTGGTGGAGCGGCTCAACCCGACCCGCAGTTTGACCCATCATCCGCTGGTGCAGGTGATGTTGGCCTGGCAGAACTTTCCCGGGCAGCACTTTCCCGGGCAGGACAGTGATTCCGCGGCGGGGTTGGCGTTGGGTGATGTGCGGGTCAGCGCGTTGCCGGCGGACACCCACACCGCCCGGATGGATTTGGTGTTTTCGCTGGCCGAACGCTGGGGTGAGGCTGGTGAGCCCGCCGGGATCGGTGGGGTGGTGGAGTTTCGCACCGATGTGTTCGATGCGGCCAGCATCCAAACGCTGATCGAGCGGTTAGAGCGGGTGGTGGAAGCGATCAGCGCTGATCCGGCTCGGCGGTTGTCGTCGATCGATGTGCTCGACGCCGGTGAGCACGCCCGCCTCGATGAGATCGGGAACCGGGCGGTGTTGACCCAACCCGCAACAGCGGTGTCGGTTCCGCAGGTGTTCGCCGCGCAGGCCGCGCGCACACCGGCAGCGGTGGCGATCAGCTGTGGTGAGCTCTGGTGGACTTATCGCGAGCTGGATGAGGCCTCGAATCGGTTGGCGCATCTGCTGGTTGGGCAGGGGGTGGGTGCGGGGCAGTGTGTGGCGCTGTTGTTGGAGCGATCCGCTGAGGCGGTCGTGGCGATGCTGGCGGTGCTCAAGGCTGGGGCGGCCTATCTGGCGATCGACCCGGGGCTGCCGGTCGCGCGGATCGGGTTCATGCTCGATGATGCCGCGCCGACGGTCGCGATCACCACCGCCGAGCGGTGGTCGGGGTTGCACGGCGGTGATGTGGTGGCCGATGCCGCGCCGCTGGTCGCGATCACCACCGCCGAGCCGGGGTCGGGGTTGCGCGGCGGTGATGTGGTGGTCGTGGATGTCGACGACCCGGCTATTGCCAGCCAGCCCGGTAGGGGCTTGCCGGCGCCGGCGCCCGAAGACATTGCCTATCTGATTTACACCTCGGGCACCACCGGTGTGCCCAAGGGGGTGGCGATCAGTCATCGCAACCTGACCCATGTGGTGCAGTCGATGCCCACCGGCCTGCCGGGGCAACAGGTGTGGACGCAGTGTCATTCGTATGCGTTCGACTTTTCGGTGTGGGAGATTTGGGCGGCGTTGCTCGGTGGTGGGCGGCTGGTGGTGGTGTCTGAGTCGGTGGCCGGTTCACCGCAGGAGTTCCACGCGGTGCTGCTCGCCGAGCAGGTCAATGTGTTGACTCAGACTCCCTCGGCGGTGGCGGCGCTTTCTCCGCAGGGGTTGGACTCGGCGGCGTTGCTGCTTGGTGGTGAGCCGTGTCCGGCCGAGGTGGTGGATCGGTGGGCGCCGGGGCGGGTGGTGATCAACGCCTATGGGCCGACCGAGGCCACGGTGTATGCGTCGATGAGTGTGCCGTTGACTCCGGGGTCGGGGCCAGCCCCGATCGGTGCGCCGGTGTCGACTGCGGCGTTGTTTGTGCTGGATGGGTGGTTGCGGGCGGTGCCGGCCGGGGTGGTGGGGGAGTTGTATATCGCCGGTCGGGGGGTGGGGGTTGGTTATCTGGGTCGGGCGGGGTTGACCGGGTCGCGGTTTGTGGCGTGTCCGTTCGGTGGTGCCGAAGCGCCGGGAACGCGCATGTATCGCACCGGGGATTTGGTGTGGTGGCGCACTGATGGGCAGCTGGCGTATGTGGGGCGTGCCGATGAGCAGGTCAAGATCCGCGGGTATCGCATTGAGCTTGGTGAGGTGCAGGCTGCGTTGGCGGGGCTGGCTGGGGTGGGCCAGGCGGTGGTGATCGCTCGTGAGGACCGCCCCGGTGATAAGCGGTTGGTGGGTTATGTCACCGAATCGATCGCTGGCGCAGTCGATCCCGCCGCCGCACGTGCCGTGTTGGCGGAGCGGTTGCCGGGGTATATGGTGCCGGCGGCGGTGGTGGTGATCGAGGCGTTGCCGTTGACGCCTAACGGCAAGTTGGACAAGCGGGCGTTGCCGGCACCGGAGTACAGCGTTGGTGGGTATCGCGCGCCGGCTGACGCGGTCGAGGAGGTGTTGGCCGGTATTTATGCCCAGGTGCTGGGCTTGGAGCGGGTCGGGGTGGATGACTCGTTTTTCGAGTTGGGTGGGGATTCGTTGTCGGCGATGCGTTTGGTGGCGGCGATCAACACCAGTGTGGATGCCGGGGTTTCGGTGCGGGCGTTGTTTGAGGCGCCCACGGTTCGCCGGCTGGCGCCGCGTATCGGTGGAGACGCGGGTGGGTTGGCGCCGTTGGTGGCGGTGGCGCGGCCTGCGGTGGTGCCGTTGTCGTTTGCCCAGTCGCGGATGTGGTTTATCGATCAGTTGCAGGGGCCCTCACCGGTTTACAACATGGCGGTGGCGTTGCGGCTAAGTGGGGGACTGGATGCTGAGGCGTTGGGTGCGGCGCTAGTTGATGTGGTGGGCCGGCAGGAGAGTTTGCGCACGTTGTTTGTGGCGGTCGAGGGGATACCGCAGCAGGTGGTGGTGCCGGTGGAGCGGGCCGATTTTGGTTGGCGGGTCGTTGATGCCATCGGCTGGCCGGGTGATCGGCTGGCCGAGGCTGTGGGTGTGGCGGCGCGTCGCCCGTTTGACCTGGCGGCGGAGATTCCGTTGCGGGCGCAGCTTTTCCGCTTGGCCGAGGATGAGCATGTGTTGGTGGCTGTGGTGCACCATATCGCTGCTGATGGGTGGTCGGTGACTCCGTTGGTGCGGGATTTGGGGGTGGCCTATGCCAGCCGGTGTGCCGGGCAGGCGCCGGGGTGGGCGCCGTTGGCGGTGCAGTATGTCGATTACACGTTGTGGCAGCGCACGCAGCTAGGGGAGCTCGCCGAGCACGACAGCCCGATTTCAGCGCAGTTGGCTTATTGGGAACAGGCGTTGGCCGGGATGCCTGAGCGGCTGGGGTTGCCCACCGATCGGCCCTATCCGTTGGTGGCTGATTATCGCGGGGCCAGTGTGGCGGTGCAGTGGCCGGCGCAGTTGCAGCAGCAGGTGCGTGGGGTGGCTCGGGCGCACAATGCGACCAGTTTCATGGTGTTGCAGGCTGCTTTGGCGGTGCTGCTGGCCAAGCTCAGCGCCAGCAGTGATGTGGCGGTGGGGTTCCCGATCGCTGGGCGCGGTGATCCGGCGCTTGATGAGCTGGTCGGGTTTTTTGTCAACACGTTGGTGTTGCGGGTGGATGTGGCTGGGGATCTTAGTGTCGCTGAGCTGTTGGGCCAGGTGCGCGCGCGCAGCCTGGCCGCCTATGAGCATCAAGATGTGCCCTTTGAGGTGTTGGTGGAGCGGCTCAACCCGACCCGCAGTTTGACCCATCATCCGCTGGTGCAGGTGATGTTGGCCTGGCAGAACTTTCCCGGGCAGCACTTTCCCGGGCAGGACAGTGATTCCGCGGCGGGGTTGGCGTTGGGTGATGTGCGGGTCAGCGCGTTGCCGGCGGACACCCACACCGCCCGGATGGATTTGGTGTTTTCGCTGGCCGAACGCTGGGGTGAGGCTGGTGAGCCCGCCGGGATCGGTGGGGTGGTGGAGTTTCGCACCGATGTGTTCGATGCGGCCAGCATCCAAACGCTGATCGAGCGGTTAGAGCGGGTGGTGGAAGCGATCAGCGCTGATCCGGCTCGGCGGTTGTCGTCGATCGATGTGCTCGACGCCGGTGAGCACGCCCGCCTCGATGAGATCGGGAACCGGGCGGTGTTGACCCAACCCGCAACAGCGGTGTCGGTTCCGCAGGTGTTCGCCGCGCAGGCCGCGCGCACACCGGCAGCGGTGGCGATCAGCTGTGGTGAGCTCTGGTGGACTTATCGCGAGCTGGATGAGGCCTCGAATCGGTTGGCGCATCTGCTGGTTGGGCAGGGGGTGGGTGCGGGGCAGTGTGTGGCGCTGTTGTTGGAGCGATCCGCTGAGGCGGTCGTGGCGATGCTGGCGGTGCTCAAGGCTGGGGCGGCCTATCTGGCGATCGACCCGGGGCTGCCGGCGGCCCGGATCGGGTTCATGCTCGATGATGCCGCGCCGACGGTCGCGATCACCACCGCCGAGCGGTGGTCGGGGTTGCACGGCGGTGATGTGGTGGCCGATGCCGCGCCGCTGGTCGCGATCACCACCGCCGAGCCGGGGTCGGGGTTGCGCGGCGGTGATGTGGTGGTCGTGGATGTCGACGACCCGGCTATTGCCAGCCAGCCCGGTAGGGGCTTGCCGGCGCCGGCGCCCGAAGACATTGCCTATCTGATTTACACCTCGGGCACCACCGGTGTGCCCAAGGGGGTGGCGATCAGTCATCGCAACCTGACCCATGTGGTGCAGTCGATGCCCACCGGCCTGCCGGGGCAACAGGTGTGGACGCAGTGTCATTCGTATGCGTTCGACTTTTCGGTGTGGGAGATTTGGGCGGCGTTGCTCGGTGGTGGGCGGCTGGTGGTGGTGTCTGAGTCGGTGGCCGGTTCACCGCAGGAGTTCCACGCGGTGCTGCTCGCCGAGCAGGTCAATGTGTTGACTCAGACTCCCTCGGCGGTGGCGGCGCTTTCTCCGCAGGGGTTGGACTCGGCGGCGTTGCTGCTTGGTGGTGAGCCGTGTCCGGCCGAGGTGGTGGATCGGTGGGCGCCGGGGCGGGTGGTGATCAACGCCTATGGGCCGACCGAGGCCACGGTGTATGCGTCGATGAGTGTGCCGTTGACTCCGGGGTCGGGGCCAGCCCCGATCGGTGCGCCGGTGTCGACTGCGGCGTTGTTTGTGCTGGATGGGTGGTTGCGGGCGGTGCCGGCCGGGGTGGTGGGGGAGTTGTATATCGCCGGTCGGGGGGTGGGGGTTGGTTATCTGGGTCGGGCGGGGTTGACCGGGTCGCGGTTTGTGGCGTGTCCGTTCGGTGGTGCCGAAGCGCCGGGAACGCGCATGTATCGCACCGGGGATTTGGTGTGGTGGCGCACTGATGGGCAGCTGGCGTATGTGGGGCGTGCCGATGAGCAGGTCAAGATCCGCGGGTATCGCATTGAGCTTGGTGAGGTGCAGGCTGCGTTGGCGGGGCTGGCTGGGGTGGGCCAGGCGGTGGTGATCGCTCGTGAGGACCGCCCCGGTGATAAGCGGTTGGTGGGTTATGTCACCGAATCGATCGCTGGCGCAGTCGATCCCGCCGCCGCACGTGCCGTGTTGGCGGAGCGGTTGCCGGGGTATATGGTGCCGGCGGCGGTGGTGGTGATCGAGGCGTTGCCGTTGACGCCTAACGGCAAGTTGGACAAGCGGGCGTTGCCGGCACCGGAGTACAGCGTTGGTGGGTATCGCGCGCCGGCTGACGCGGTCGAGGAGGTGTTGGCCGGTATTTATGCCCAGGTGCTGGGCTTGGAGCGGGTCGGGGTGGATGACTCGTTTTTCGAGTTGGGTGGGGATTCGTTGTCGGCGATGCGTTTGGTGGCGGCGATCAACACCAGTGTGGATGCCGGGGTTTCGGTGCGGGCGTTGTTTGAGGCGCCCACGGTTCGCCGGTTGGCGCCGCGTATCGGTGGGAGATGTGGGTGGGTTGGCGCCGTTGGTGGCGGTGGCGCGGCCTGCGGTGGTGCCGTTGTCGTTTGCCCAGTCGCGGATGTGGTTTATCGATCAGTTGCAGGGGCCCTCACCGGTTTACAACATGGCGGTGGCGTTGCGGCTAAGTGGGGGACTGGATGCTGAGGCGTTGGGTGCGGCGCTAGTTGATGTGGTGGGCCGGCAGGAGAGTTTGCGGACGTTGTTTGTGGCGGTCGAGGGGATACCGCAGCAGGTGGTGGTGCCGGTGGAGCGGGCCGATTTTGGTTGGCGGGTCGTTGATGCCATCGGCTGGCCGGGTGATCGGCTGGCCGAGGCTGTGGGTGTGGCGGCGCGTCGCCCGTTTGACCTGGCGGCGGAGATTCCGTTGCGGGCGCAGCTTTTCCGCTTGGCCGAGGATGAGCATGTGTTGGTGGCTGTGGTGCACCATATCGCTGCTGATGGGTGGTCGGTGACTCCGTTGGTGCGGGATTTGGGGGTGGCCTATGCCAGCCGGTGTGCCGGGCAGGCGCCGGGGTGGGCGCCGTTGGCGGTGCAGTATGTCGATTACACGTTGTGGCAGCGCACGCAGCTAGGGGAGCTCGCCGAGCACGACAGCCCGATTTCAGCGCAGTTGGCTTATTGGGAACAGGCGTTGGCCGGGATGCCTGAGCGGCTGGGGTTGCCCACCGATCGGCCCTATCCGTTGGTGGCTGATTATCGCGGGGCCAGTGTGGCGGTGCAGTGGCCGGCGCAGTTGCAGCAGCAGGTGCGTGGGGTGGCTCGGGCGCACAATGCGACCAGTTTCATGGTGTTGCAGGCTGCTTTGGCGGTGCTGCTGGCCAAGCTCAGCGCCAGCAGTGATGTGGCGGTGGGGTTCCCGATCGCTGGGCGCGGTGATCCGGCGCTTGATGAGCTGGTCGGGTTTTTTGTCAACACGTTGGTGTTGCGGGTGGATGTGGCTGGGGATCTTAGTGTCGCTGAGCTGTTGGGCCAGGTGCGCGCGCGCAGCCTGGCCGCCTATGAGCATCAAGATGTGCCCTTTGAGGTGTTGGTGGAGCGGCTCAACCCGACCCGCAGTTTGACCCATCATCCGCTGGTGCAGGTGATGTTGGCCTGGCAGAACTTTCCCGGGCAGCACTTTCCCGGGCAGGACAGTGATTCCGCGGCGGGGTTGGCGTTGGGTGATGTGCGGGTCAGCGCGTTGCCGGCGGACACCCACACCGCCCGGATGGATTTGGTGTTTTCGCTGGCCGAACGCTGGGGTGAGGCTGGTGAGCCCGCCGGGATCGGTGGGGTGGTGGAGTTTCGCACCGATGTGTTCGATGCGGCCAGCATCCAAACGCTGATCGAGCGGTTAGAGCGGGTGGTGGAAGCGATCAGCGCTGATCCGGCTCGGCGGTTGTCGTCGATCGATGTGCTCGACGCCGGTGAGCACGCCCGCCTCGATGAGATCGGGAACCGGGCGGTGTTGACCCAACCCGCAACAGCGGTGTCGGTTCCGCAGGTGTTCGCCGCGCAGGCCGCGCGCACACCGGCAGCGGTGGCGATCAGCTGTGGTGAGCTCTGGTGGACTTATCGCGAGCTGGATGAGGCCTCGAATCGGTTGGCGCATCTGCTGGTTGGGCAGGGGGTGGGTGCGGGGCAGTGTGTGGCGCTGTTGTTGGAGCGATCCGCTGAGGCGGTCGTGGCGATGCTGGCGGTGCTCAAGGCTGGGGCGGCCTATCTGGCGATCGACCCGGGGCTGCCGGCGGCGCGGATCGGGTTCATGCTCGATGATGCCGCGCCGACGGTCGCGATCACCACCGCCGAGCGGTGGTCGGGGTTGCACGGCGGTGATGTGGTGGTCGTGGATGTCGACGACCCGGCTATTGCCAGCCAGCCCGGTAGGGGCTTGCCGGCGCCGGCGCCCGAAGACATTGCCTATCTGATTTACACCTCGGGCACCACCGGTGTGCCCAAGGGGGTGGCGATCAGTCATCGCAACCTGACCCATGTGGTGCAGTCGATGCCCACCGGCCTGCCGGGGCAACAGGTGTGGACGCAGTGTCATTCGTATGCGTTCGACTTTTCGGTGTGGGAGATTTGGGCGGCGTTGCTCGGTGGTGGGCGGCTGGTGGTGGTGTCTGAGTCGGTGGCCGGTTCACCGCAGGAGTTCCACGCGGTGCTGCTCGCCGAGCAGGTCAATGTGTTGACTCAGACTCCCTCGGCGGTGGCGGCGCTTTCTCCGCAGGGGTTGGACTCGGCGGCGTTGCTGCTTGGTGGTGAGCCGTGTCCGGCCGAGGTGGTGGATCGGTGGGCGCCGGGGCGGGTGGTGATCAACGCCTATGGGCCGACCGAGGCCACGGTGTATGCGTCGATGAGTGTGCCGTTGACTCCGGGGTCGGGGCCAGCCCCGATCGGTGCGCCGGTGTCGACTGCGGCGTTGTTTGTGCTGGATGGGTGGTTGCGGGCGGTGCCGGCCGGGGTGGTGGGGGAGTTGTATATCGCCGGTCGGGGGGTGGGGGTTGGTTATCTGGGTCGGGCGGGGTTGACCGGGTCGCGGTTTGTGGCGTGTCCGTTCGGTGGTGCCGAAGCGCCGGGAACGCGCATGTATCGCACCGGGGATTTGGTGTGGTGGCGCACTGATGGGCAGCTGGCGTATGTGGGGCGTGCCGATGAGCAGGTCAAGATCCGCGGGTATCGCATTGAGCTTGGTGAGGTGCAGGCTGCGTTGGCGGGGCTGGCTGGGGTGGGTCAGGCGGTGGTGATCGCTCGTGAGGACCGCCCCGGTGATAAGCGGTTGGTGGGTTATGTCACCGAATCGATCGCTGGCGCAGTCGATCCCGCCGCCGCACGTGCCGTGTTGGCGGAGCGGTTGCCGGGGTATATGGTGCCGGCGGCGGTGGTGGTGATCGAGGCGTTGCCGTTGACGCCTAACGGCAAGTTGGACAAGCGGGCGTTGCCGGCACCGGAGTACAGCGTTGGTGGGTATCGCGCGCCGGCTGACGCGGTCGAGGAGGTGTTGGCCGGTATTTATGCCCAGGTGCTGGGCTTGGAGCGGGTCGGGGTGGATGACTCGTTTTTCGAGTTGGGTGGGGATTCGTTGTCGGCGATGCGTTTGGTGGCGGCGATCAACACCACCTTGGATGCCGACCTTGCGGTCCGCACCATATTCGATGCGCCCACAATTCGCCGGTTGGCGCCCCGTATCGGTAGAGACGCGGGTGGGCTGAAACCGTTGGTGGCGGTGGCGCGGCCTGCGGTGGTGCCGTTGTCGTTTGCCCAGTCCCGGATGTGGTTCCTGGATCAGTTGCACGGGCCCTCACCGGTTTACAACTTGGCGGTGGCGTTGCGGCTAAGTGGGGGACTCGACGCCGAGGCGTTGGCGGCCGCACTGGCCGATGTGGTGGGCCGCCATGAGAGCCTGCGCACGCTGTTCCCGGCGGTCGAGGGGATACCGCAGCAGGTGGTGGTGCCGGTGGAGCGGGCCGATTTTGGTTGGCAGGTCGTTGATGCCATCGGCTGGCCGGGTGATCGGCTGGCCGAGGCTGTGGGTGTGGCGGCGCGTCGCCCGTTTGACCTGGCGGCGGAGATTCCGTTGCGGGCGCAGCTTTTCCGCCTCGCCGAGGACGAACACGTGCTTGTGGTCACGGTGCACCATATCGCCGCCGACGGCTGGTCGATCACCCCGCTGGCCCGTGATCTGGGGGTGGCCTATGCCAGCCGGTGTGCCGGGCAGGCGCCGGGGTGGGCGCCGTTGGCGGTGCAGTATGTCGATTACACGTTGTGGCAGCGCACGCAGCTAGGGGAGCTCGCCGAGCACGACAGCCCGATTTCAGCGCAGTTGGCCTATTGGGAACAGGCGTTGGCCGGGATGCCTGAGCGGCTGGGGTTGCCCACCGATCGGCCCTATCCGCTGGTGGCCGATTATCGCGGGGCCAGTGTGGCGGTGCAGTGGCCGGCGCAGTTGCAGCAGCAGGTGCGTGGGGTGGCTCGGGCGCACAATGCGACCAGTTTCATGGTGTTGCAGGCTGCTTTGGCGGTGCTGCTGGCCAAGCTCAGCGCCAGCAGTGAGGTGGCGGTGGGGTTCCCGATCGCCGGGCGCCGCGACATCGCACTTGATGGATTGGTGGGCTGTTTCGTCAACACGTTGGTGTTGCGAGTCGAGGTCGCCGGGGATCCCAGTCTCGCCGAGGTGCTGGGCCAGGTGCGCGCGCGCAGCCTGGCCGCCTATGAGCATCAAGACGTGCCCTTTGAGGTGTTGGTGGAGCGGCTCAACCCGACCCGCAGTTTGACCCATCACCCGCTGGTGCAGGTGGTGTTGGCCTGGCAGAACTTCCCCGGGCAGGACAATCCCGCCGGGTTGGCGTTGGGTGATCTGCGGGTCACCGCGTTGTCGGCGGACACCCACACCGCCCGGATGGATTTGGCGTTTTTCCTTGGGGAGCGCTGGGGTGAGGCTGGTGAGCCCGCCGGGATCGGTGGGGTGGTGGAGTTTCGCACCGATGTGTTCGACGCGGCCAGCATCGAGGTGCTCATCGAGCGGTGGCGGCGGGTGGTGGAAGCGATCAGCGCTGATCCGGCTCGGCGGTTGTCGTCGATCGATGTGCTCGACGCCGGTGAGCACGCCCGCCTCGACGAGATCGGGAACCGGGCGGTGCTGACACAACCCGCAACATCGGTGTCGGTTCCGCAGATGTTCGCCGCGCAGGTGGCCCGCACACCTGAGGCGGTGGCGGTGACCTTCCAAGGCCGCTCCATGACCTACCGCGGACTCGAGGAGGCCTCAAACCGGTTGGCGCACCTGCTGAAAGGCCAGGAAGTGGGACCGGGCGGGTGTGTGGCGCTGCTGTTGGAGCGATCCGCTGAGGCGCTCGTGGCGATGCTGGCGGTGCTCAAAACTGGGGCGGCGTATCTGCCGATCGACCCGGGGCTGCCGGCGGCCCGGATCGAGTTCATGCTCGATGATGCCGCGCCGACGGTCGCGATCACTAACGCCGGGCTGGCCCAGCGGCTAGCAGGCCATGACGTGGTGGTCGTCGACATCGACGACCCGGTCATCCCGACCCAGCCCAGCACGGGCTTGCCGACGCCGGCCCCCGAGGACATTGCCTACATCATCTACACCTCGGGCACCACCGGCATCCCCAAGGGGGTGGCGGTCACCCACCGCAATGTCACCCAATTGATGGAATCCCTGGACACCGGCCTGCCCCGCGCGGGTGTGTGGACGCAATGTCATTCGTATGCGTTCGACTTTTCGGTGTGGGAGATTTGGGCGGCGTTGCTCGGTGGTGGGCGGCTGGTGGTGGTGTCCGAGTCGGTGGCCGGTTCACCGGAGGACTTCCGCGCCGTCCTGGTCGCTGAACAGGTGAGCGTCTTAAATCAAACTCCGTCGGCGGTGGCGGCGCTTTCTCCGCAGGGGTTGGAGTCGGCGGCATTGCTGCTTGGTGGTGAGCCGTGTCCGGCCGAGGTGGTGGATCGGTGGGCGCCGGGGCGGGTGGTGATCAACGCCTACGGCCCGACCGAGGCCACGGTGTGGGTGTCGATGAGTGCGCCGTTGACCCCGGGGTCGGGGGTGCCGATCGGTTCGCCACTGCCGGGGGCGGCGTTGTTTGTGCTCGACGGGTGGTTGCGTGCGGTGCCGGCCGGGGTGGTCGGCGAGTTGTACATCGCCGGCCGCGGGGTGGCGGTTGGCTATCTGGGCCGGGCGGGGTTGACCGGGTCGCGGTTTGTGGCGTGCTCGTTCGGCGGTGGTGGAACGCGCATGTATCGCACCGGGGATTTGGTGTGCTGGGGTGCGGATGGGCAGCTGGCGTATGTCGGGCGTGCCGATGAGCAGGTCAAGATCCGCGGGTATCGCATTGAGCTTGGTGAGGTGCAGGCCGCGTTGGCGGGGCTGGCTGGGGTGGGCCAAGCGGTGGTGATCGCTCGTGAGGACCGCCCCGGTGATAAGCGGTTGGTGGGTTATGTCACCGAATCGATCGCTGGCGCAGTCGAACCCGCCGCCGCACGCGCCGCGCTGGCGGAGCGGTTGCCGGGGTATATGGTGCCGGCGGCGGTGGTGGTGATCGACGCGTTGCCGTTGACCCCCAACGGCAAACTCGACACCCAGGCCTTGCCGGCACCGGAGTACACCGCTGGCGGGTATTCCGCCCCGGCCAGCCCCACTGAGGAGATCCTGGCCGGTATCTACGCCCACGTGCTGGGCCTCGAGCGGGTCGGCGTGGACGACTCGTTTTTCGAGTTGGGTGGGGATTCGTTGTCGGCGATGCGCCTGGTCGCGGCGATCAACACCACCTTGGATGCCGGGGTTTCGGTGCGCACCATATTCGATGCGCCCACAATTCGCCGGTTGGCGCCGCGCATTGGTGAGGAGGCAGGTGGGCTGGAGCCGGTGCTGGCGGTGGCGCGGCCCGCGGTGGTGCCGTTGTCGTTTGCCCAATCCCGGTTGTGGTTCCTAGACCAGTTGCAGGGGCCCTCACCGGTTTACAACATGACGGTGGCGTTGCGGCTAAGTGGGGGACTGGATGCAGAGGCGTTGCGTGCCGCGCTGGCCGATGTGGTGGGCCGCCATGAGAGCCTGCGCACGTTGTTTGTGGCGGTCGAGGGGATACCGCAGCAGCTGGTGGTCCCGGCTGAGCGGGCCGATTTCGGTTGGCAGGTCGTTGATGCCATCGGCTGGCCGGCGGATCGGCTGGCCGAGGCTGTGGGTGCGGCGGCGCGTCGCCCGTTTGACCTGGCGGCGGAGATTCCGTTGCGAGCGCAGCTTTTCCGCCTCGCCGAGGACGAACACGTGGTCGTGGCCACGGTGCACCATATCGCCGCCGACGGCTGGTCGATCGCCCCGCTGATGCGTGATCTGGAAGTGGCCTATGCCAGCCGGTGTGCCGGGCAGGCGCCGGGCTGGGCGCCGTTGGCGGTGCAGTATGTCGATTACACGCTGTGGCAGCGCGCGCAGCTAGGGGAGCTCGCCGACCACGACAGCCCGATTTCAGCGCAGTTGGCCTATTGGGAACAGGCGTTGGCCGGGATGCCCGAGCACCTGGTCCTGCCCACCGATCGGCCCTATCCGCCGGTGGCTGATTATCGCGGGGCCAGTGTGGCGGTGCAGTGGCCGGCGCAGTTGCAGCAGCAGGTGCGTGGGGTGGCTCAGGCGCACAACGCAACCAGTTTCATGGTGATGCAGGCCGCCCTGGCGGTGCTGCTGGCCAAGCTCAGCGCCAACCCGGATGTGGCGGTGGGGTTCCCGATCGCCGGGCGGCGCGATCCGGCGCTTGATGAGCTGGTCGGGTTTTTTGTCAACACGTTGGTGTTGCGAGTCGAGGTCGCCGGGGATCCCACTATCGCCGAGGTGCTGGGCCAGGTGCGCGCGCGCAGCCTGGCCGCCTATGAGCATCAAGACGTGCCCTTTGAGGTGTTGGTGGAGCGGCTCAACCCGACCCGCAGCCTGACCCATCATCCGCTGGTGCAGGTGATATTGGCCTGGCAGAACCTACCCGAGCAGGACACTGCTCCCGGCGCCGGGCCGGCGTTGGGCGATCTGCGGGTGACCCCGTTGTCGGCTGACACCCACACCGCCCGCATAGACCTGGCGTTTTCGCTGACCGAGCGCTGGACCCAGGCCGGTGAGCCCGCCGGGATCGGTGGAGCGGTGGAGTTTCGCACCGACGTGTTCGACGCGGCCAGCATCGAGGTGTTCATCGAGCGGTGGCGACGGGTGGTGGAAGCGATCAGCGCTGATCCGGCTCGGCGGTTGTCGTCGATCGATGTGCTCGACGCCGGTGAGCACGCCCGCCTCGATGAGATCGGGAACCGGGCGGTGTTGACCCAACCCGCAACAGCGGTGTCGGTTCCGCAGGTGTTCGCCGCGCAGGCCGCGCGCACACCGGCAGCGGTGGCGATCAGCTGTGGTGAGCTCTGGTGGACTTACCGCGAGCTAGATGAGGCCTCGAACCGGTTGGCGCATCTGCTGGTTGGGCAGGGGGTGGGTGCGGGGCAGTGTGTGGCGCTGTTGTTGGAGCGATCCGCTGAGGCGGTCGTGGCGATGCTGGCGGTGCTCAAGGCTGGGGCGGCCTATCTGGCGATCGACCCGGGGCTGCCGGTCGCGCGGATCGGGTTCATGCTCGATGATGCCGCGCCGACGGTCGCGATCACCACCGCCGAGCGGTGGTCGGGGTTGCACGGCGGTGATGTGGTGGCCGATGCCGCGCCGCTGGTCGCGATCACCACCGCCGAGCCGGGGTCGGGGTTGCGCGGCGGTGATGTGGTGGTCGTGGATGTCGACGACCCGGCTATTGCCAGCCAGCCCGGTAGGGGCTTGCCGGCGCCGGCGCCCGAAGACATTGCCTATCTGATTTACACCTCGGGCACCACCGGTGTGCCCAAGGGGGTGGCGATCAGTCATCGCAACCTGACCCATGTGGTGCAGTCGATGCCCACCGGCCTGCCGGGGCAACAGGTGTGGACGCAGTGTCATTCGTATGCGTTCGACTTTTCGGTGTGGGAGATTTGGGCGGCGTTGCTCGGTGGTGGGCGGCTGGTGGTGGTGTCTGAGTCGGTGGCCGGTTCACCGCAGGAGTTCCACGCGGTGCTGCTCGCCGAGCAGGTCAATGTGTTGACTCAGACTCCCTCGGCGGTGGCGGCGCTTTCTCCGCAGGGGTTGGACTCGGCGGCGTTGCTGCTTGGTGGTGAGCCGTGTCCGGCCGAGGTGGTGGATCGGTGGGCGCCGGGGCGGGTGGTGATCAACGCCTATGGGCCGACCGAGGCCACGGTGTATGCGTCGATGAGTGTGCCGTTGACTCCGGGGTCGGGGCCAGCCCCGATCGGTGCGCCGGTGTCGACTGCGGCGTTGTTTGTGCTGGATGGGTGGTTGCGGGCGGTGCCGGCCGGGGTGGTGGGGGAGTTGTATATCGCCGGTCGGGGGGTGGGGGTTGGTTATCTGGGTCGGGCGGGGTTGACCGGGTCGCGGTTTGTGGCGTGTCCGTTCGGTGGTGCCGAAGCGCCGGGAACGCGCATGTATCGCACCGGGGATTTGGTGTGGTGGCGCACTGATGGGCAGCTGGCGTATGTGGGGCGTGCCGATGAGCAGGTCAAGATCCGCGGGTATCGCATTGAGCTTGGTGAGGTGCAGGCTGCGTTGGCGGGGCTGGCTGGGGTGGGCCAGGCGGTGGTGATCGCTCGTGAGGACCGCCCCGGTGATAAGCGGTTGGTGGGTTATGTCACCGAATCGAACACCAACACAGTCGATCCCGCCGCCGCACGCGCCGCGTTGGCGGAGCGGTTGCCGGGGTATATGGTGCCGGCGGCGGTGGTGGTGATCGAGGCGTTGCCGTTGACGCCTAACGGCAAGTTGGACAAGCGGGCGTTGCCGGCACCGGAGTACAGCGTTGGTGGGTATCGCGCGCCGGCTGACGCGGTCGAGGAGGTGTTGGCCGGTATTTATGCCCAGGTGCTGGGCTTGGAGCGGGTCGGGGTGGACGACTCGTTTTTCGAGTTGGGTGGGGATTCGTTGTCGGCGATGCGCCTGGTCGCGGCGATCAACACCACCTTGGATGCCGACCTTGCGGTCCGCACCGTATTCCGCGCACCGTCGGTTGCAAGCTTGAGACAGCAGTTGGGCAGACAAGCCAGCGAGGTAGAAGTAGTCCCAGTTGAGGTCCTCAAGGAGGGTACCGGCGTTCCGCTGTTCTGCATTCATCCCGGGAGCGGGGTGAGTTGGCCGTATCAGATTCTTGGCAAGTACTTGGACTGCCCGGTCATTGGAATTCAACGAATCCTGCAGGGCGAAGAAGCTGAACCTCGGTCGATTCGCGATATGGCGAAAAACTATGCCGACAGGATCCAGGAGGTTTATCCTACCGGGCCCTATAACCTTCTCGGCTGGTCTTTTGGAGGCGTCGTCGCGCATGAACTCGCCATCGAGCTCCAGCGACGCGGATGCGTGATCGCACGCTTAATCTTTCTCGACGCTCAACCCAATATCGACAACGGCGTCACCTTACCAGACCGTGCTTTAGTCGAGAGCCAGGCACTGGAAGAAGTCTTGCGGTTCTATCGTGTCGATATTCCACACCTAGATAGTCCGCTTACCTACCAGCAAGTAGAAGAATTAGTCCGCGAACGAGGAGCCGTAGAGTTTTCGCAATACAGGCAGCTTTTCGATTTGGGTGTTCAAAACCTCAGTAGTAGTATGGCGCTCCATCGAGCTCACGAACCCGGCGTTTTCGATGGTGACGCAATAATATTCTCTGCTTCGCCGGATGGCGGGATTCTGGGTTCGTCTCCTCTGGACAGCTGGCGGCCTTATGTCGCGGGCACCCTTTCAGAGTATTCGATCGACTGCCGACATGAAGACATGCTGACTGCCGAATCGGTCAGTCTGTATGGCCAACATCTCAAAGTTTTGTTGAATGCTTAAGGCGGCGTTGTGGCGAAGAAAATCCTGACGGGCTGGGCGCACCCCATATGCCCTCTTGCTGGCTTCCATGGCGACCTGCACGGCGAACAGCGTCGGCCCCTCCTCAGAGGTACGAAGACTCGTTATTGTGTACGGGCCAGTCGACGCGCGGCTTCTTGCTCAACGGTTCATGGCTAGTGTCCTAGGGAGTTTGTGATGCGCCATGTTTTTACTGATCTCGTCCAGAAGTACTACGCGGAGGTCGATAAAGGCGATGTTGAGGGAGTTGTCGCACTGTTCGAAGTTGATGCCGAGTACTGTCGGCCCGGCTATGCGCATATGAGGGGACGAGAGGCGATCAGGTCCTTCTACGCAGATGACCGCATCATCGAGTCGGGTGTGCACAACGTCGAATCGATCGTTTCCGATCCTGGAACAGTCGCGGTCGAAGGTAGCTTCAAAGGCACCGTGCGGGGGGGAACCGAGGCCGAAGTCAAATTTGCCGACTTTTTCTGGCCCGGTCCAAACGGGCTGATAAAGAAACGGCGCACCTATTTCTATGCGCCGCTAGTGTAAGGCCGACTGGTCTCGCCAGCGGTAACAGATGTCGATGAATAAGGAAGCAAAGCTTGTGTCCGCAGTTTTTCGGATCGATGTTTCCCAATCACGACTCTCGGATGATGAGCGGGCTAAGATCTTGGCTGACCCCGGATTCGGCCGCTTTTTCTCCGACCATATGTCCACCATCTATTGGGATGCAAATAAAGGTTGGCATGGGGCTTGTATCACGGAGCTTAGACCGTTCTGCCTTCATCCGGGATGTGTCGCGCTGCACTATGCTCAGGGTGTCTTTGAGGGCTTGAAAGCTTATGGTCGGCCAGACGGGAGCGTTTGGCTGTTCAGACCGCTGCTCAATGCTCATCGCTTCCGCGAATCAGCCGCCAGATTGGCACTTCCACAGTTGAGCGACGATCTCTTCCTGTCGAGCTTGATTTCACTTGTGCAAGTGGACCGTGCGTGGGTTCCGACCGATGATCGTGAATGCAGTCTGTATCTTAGACCATTCATGTTCGGTGCGGAGGTGGGACTCGCGGTCCGGCCGAGTCAGCGCGTCAGCTATGCGGTTATCGCAAGCCCGGCAGCGCCGTACTTTCCAAGTGGGGTAAACGGAATGTGGCTATGGGTAGGAGAGTATCCTCGCGCCTGGCGCGGTGGTACGGGAAGCGCCAAATTCGGCGGCAACTACTCGTCAAATCTCCTGCCGGAAAGTGCAGCTGGAGCGCATGGCTGCGATCTTGTGTTGTACCTCGACATTGACGGCTTCGTCCAGGAATCAGGCACCATGAACATATTTGCCGTAACATCCGAGGGCGAGCTCGTTACTCCTAGCCTGGGAACAATTCTGAACGGGGTGACACGAGCGAGTATTCTTTCACTGGCGGCCGCCCACGGGCTAACGCCAGTCGAACGCAAAATCTCGTTCGACGAATTACAAAAGCGCTGCATCTCTGGCAAGATTCGCGAGATCTTCGCAGTGGGGACCGCGGCGGTGGTGAACCCTATTATCGGAATCAAGGGCCCGGACTGTGAATTCGCCGTGTCCGACGGATCGCCAGGGCCACAGAGCCTGGCACTGCGCGACCAGCTCCTCGACATCCAATACGGTCGGCAACCCGATCCGTTTGACTGGATGATTGAAATCCCTTTGCCTTAGCGGTGCACGCTCAATCGAGCTCGGGGCACCCGTCGAGAACCCTTACCAAAGCGGATCGATCTCCCGCAAAGCGAATGCCCGCTGTTGCGACGCGCCATATCTCAGAGACCGCCACCGAGACGCCCTCGACAAAGACGGTTTGAGGTTCAATCGGGTGTCCCCACAGTGCTGGCCAGACGGTCTGCGAGCAGCCCGGTGAACTCTGCGGGTCTTCGCGTACGTCTCGGTCGGCGAGAAGGACTGCGCCGACTGGAGCCGCATCATCGAGCCGACGAGCACTGCCGATACGCTGCGGGCGGTCGAGGAGACGGGCGCGACGCCGGCGTCGTACCCAACACCGAACCGCCGATTGCCGGTGTTCGCCCAACCCTCTTCCGACGAGCAGTCTCGACCGCGTGACCCGACTCAACGTCACCGACGCGACAATAACGCACGTGATTCGTAGGTTCGATGCGGACGATTACAGGGCGTTACGCACGTGGTATGCACTACGATCCATATCGCGGTCGGGCACGAGCCCGATATGGAGGTCATCGGGATGGTTTACTCGTCAAGACCGGGTCGCGCTTGCCCCGTGCGCCGCTCATTTAAGGTGACCGCCGCGTGGCTAGCGTGCGGAATCCAACCGCGATCAAGGTGCCGCTGAGTGGCCTGTAGCGGCGGGTCGGTAATGGCCCTTCGAGCGGGTGACTTGGCGCGCGGTATAGAACCGGGTGAAGGGGACGTGCGATTTTCCGGGTTCTGAAGCGGCTTTGGATACCGCTGATCATGCTGGTGGTGATCGGCGCCGGAGGACTTACTGTCTCGCGGCTGCACGGCATCTTTGGCTCTGAGAAGCGCCCCTCTTATGCCGACACCAGGATCAATGACACCAAACCTTTCAACCCCAAGCAGTTAACGTACGAGGTCTTCGGCCCCCCAGGCACCGTGGCCGAAATCAGCTATTTCAATGTCGATGGTGACCCGCAGCTCGTTAAGGGGGCCAGCCTGCCATGGTCGTTGAACTTTGCGATCACGCAGGCTGCGGTTGCGGGAAGTATCGTCGCCCAAGGCGATAGCGACAGTATTGGCTGCCGCATCGTGGTGGACGGTGAAGTCAAAGCCGAACGGATATCGAACGAAGTAAACGCCTTTACCTTCTGCCTGCTGAAGGCCGCATGAGCGACGAACGCACGGGCAACGAACACACCAAGCCGCCATTTGTCGCGCGGGTGATCCATCGCTTATCGGTGCCGATCATTTTGGCGTGGTTGGTGATCACTGTCGGCATAAACATCAGCGTCCCTCCACTGATTAAGGTCGTTAAAGAACATTCAGTATCGCTGAGTCCTGTAGATGCGCCGTCATTCAAGGCGATGACGCGCATGGGTGAGGATTTCAAGGAATCTAATTCTGACAGTGTGGCGATGATCGTCTTGGAGGGTCAGCAACCCCTCGGCGACGACGCCCACAGATACTACGACCGTTTGATTCGGCAGTTGGCAGATGATCCGAAGCATGTGCAGCACATTCAGAATTTCTGGGCGGATCCGCTTACGGCGGCCGCCGCGCAAAGCGCCGATGGTAAGGCTGCGTATGTTCAACTAAGCCTCGCCGGTAATTCGGGCCAGGACTTGGCTAATGACTCGGTGCAAGCCGTCCGGGACATCTTGAGCCGGACGCCGGCCCCACCCGGGATCAAGGCTTATGTCACCGGCCCATCAGCATTCGCTGCCGATATGGTCAACAGTGGCAACGGGACGCTCGCCCGAATCACCGCGGTAAGCGTCGCAGTGATCTGCATTATGTTGTTCCTCGTTTTCCGTTCGGTTATCACCGTCATTCTTTTGTTAGTGATGGTCGGGATAGAATTGCAAGTGGCCCAGGGAATAGTCGCGTTCCTCGGCTACAAACAGATGGTTGGTCTTACTACCTACGCCGTTAATCTGCTGGTTTCCATCGGGCTCGCGGCTGGAACGGACTACGGGATATTTTTCTTCGGAAGGTATCAAGAGGCGCGTCAGGCCGGCGAAGATCGGGAAACGGCTTACTACACCACATACCGAGGGGTCGCTAAGGTTGTTTTGGCTTCCGGTTTGACAATCGCCGGAGCGGTTTTTTGCCTGAGTTTTACCCGACTGCCCTATTTCCAACCCCTGGGCGTCCCTTGCGCAGTCGGCATATTGGTCGCGGTGGCGGTCGCGCTCACGCTGGTTCCGGCGGTTCTCAATGTCGGAAGCCGTTTCCGCCTGTTCGAGCCCAAGCGGAAGATCAGGGCCCGTCGATGGCGGCGGGTCGGCACCGCGATCGTGCGGTGGCCCGCACCCATCCTCGCCGCGTCGTGCGCCGTCGCGCTGATCGGGCTGCTGACACTGCCGGGGTACAGACCCAGCTACAACGACCAGAAGTATATCCCTAAAGACATTCCTGCCAATTTGGGGTATGCGGCCGCAGAGCGACATTTTTCCCAGTCACGCATGATGATGCCCGACATCCTGTTGATCGAGGCCGATCACGATATGCGCAACTCAGCGGATTTTCTGGTATTGAATAAACTAGCTAAGGGCATCTTCGCCGTCCCGGGCGTTTCCATGGTGCAATCCATAACGCGGCCTGAGGGAACCCCGCTCGCGCATACGTCGATACCATTTATGCTAAGCATGTCACAGGCTGGGCAGCAACAGGTTATGCAATTTCCGAAAGACCGCATGGACGACCTGCTTACGCAGGCCGACGAGATGGCAAAAACGATCAACTTGATGCAGCGTATGTATGGTCTCATGCAGCAGCTCGCCGGCGCAACTCATCGCATGGTGGGCGAAACGCATGACATGGTGTCGATAACAGAAGAGTTGCGAGATAACATTGCGGATTTTGAGGATTTCTGGCGGCCGATCCGCAGCTATTTCTACTGGGAAAAGCACTGCTACGACATTCCCATCTGTTGGTCGCTGAGATCCATTTTCGATGGAATCGACGGCGTTGACGAAATCAGCGATAAGCTGCAGGACCTCGTCAAAGATCTCGATAATCTGGATGCACTCATGCCGCAGCTGCTCGCCCAGTTCCCGCCGATGATCGAAACCATGAAAAGCATGCAGACCATGATGTTGACCATGCATAGCACGATGTCCGGGATGTTCGACGAGATGCAGACTTCAAGCGATAATGCGACAGCCATGGGGAAGGCTTTCGACACCGCTAAAGACGACGATTCTTTCTACTTGCCACCGGACATCTTCAAGAATAAGGACTTCAAACGCGTACTGAATGTATTCTTCTCGTCGGACGGTAAAGCTGTACGGATGCTCATCTCACAACGGGGTGATCCCGCGACGACCGAGGGAATCAAACGGGTTGAGGAGATAAAAACCGCAGCCGAGGAGTCGCTCAAAGGAACTCCCTTAGAAGACGCCAAGATTTACCTCGCGGGCGCCGCAGCGACGGTGAAAGACCTGGTGGACGGCTCCAAGTATGACCTTATGATCGCGGGAATCGCTGCGCTCTGCCTTATTTTCCTCATCATGCTGATCATGACGCGAAGTTTTGTGGCCGCCCTGGTCATCGTGGGTACCGTAGCGGTTTCGCTGGGCGCGTCCTACGGACTCGCCGTGCTCCTCTGGCAGTACATCCTCGGCATACAAATAAACTTCGTGGTACTCGCGATGTCGGTGATCATTCTTTTGGCGGTGGGGTCCGACTATAACCTATTGCTGGTCTCACGGATGAAAGAGGAACTAGCCGCCGGAATAAATACGGGCATCATCCGTGCGATGGGCGGTACCGGCAAAATCGTGACGTCCGCCGGCCTGGTGTTCGCCTTCACCATGATGTCCATGCTCGCCAGTGCCCTGGTCGTTATCGCTCAGGTGGGAACCACCATCGGTCTGGGTCTATTGTTCGACACGCTGGTCGTGCGGGCGTTCATGACGCCGTCCATCGCCGCGCTGCTCGGACGCTGGTTCTGGTGGCCGCAACAGGTGCGCCCCCGCCCCGCTAGCGCCCTACTTCGGCCGTTAGCACCGCGTCCGGTGGTTCGCTCCTTGTTGCAAAGACAGAGAACGTGACCGCGTCTAATCTCTGCGTGTTGAAGCCGGCATGAGCACCGAACCCCGCCAGCCGCCATTCCTTGCACGGCTGATCCGCAGGTCTTCCCTGATCATCATCCTGGCTTGGGTGGCGCTGGTGCTCATTGTGACTCTTGCCGTTCCGTCGCTGGAACAGGTAGGACAAGAGCATTCGGTGCCGATGAGTCCGCAAGATGCGCCATCGGTGCAGGCCATGATGCGCATGGGAAAGGACTTCAAAGAATCCGATTCGGACAGCTTCGCGATGGTCGTGCTGGAGGGGCAACAGCCGCTCGGCGACGATGCTCATAAGTACTATGCCGGATTGGTTCGTGCGCTCAGCGACGACCCGAAGCATGTGGAGCATGTGCAGGATTTATGGGGTGATCGACTCACGGCGGCGGGCGCGCAAAGCCCTGATGGCAAGGCCGCGTATGTGCAACTGAACCTCGCCGGCAACCAAGGCACCACCTTGGGAGAAGAATCCGTGGCCGCGGTCCGAAATATTGTAAAGCAGACGCCGCCGCCGGCCGGAGTGAAGGTTTATGTCACCGGCCCGGCACCGCTGGTCGCGGATATGCAGCACAGTGGTAACAAATCCGTTCTGAAGATCACCGTAGTCACTGTCGCGATGATCTTCACAATGCTGCTCCTTGTCTACCGTTCGGCCATTACCGTGATTCTACTGTTGGCCATGGTTGGGATCGAATTGGCGGCAGCCCGGGGAATCGTCGCATTTCTCGGCCATAACAACATCCTTGTACTCTCGACATTTGGCACCAACCTACTGACGTCCCTCGCGATCGCAGCCGGAACCGATTACGGAATTTTTTTCCTTGGGCGATACCAAGAATCGCGCCAGGCCGGCGAGGATCCGGACACGGCCTACTACACGACGTACCGCGGGGTAGCTCCCGTTGTTCTGGCTTCGGGTTTGACGATCGCCGGGGCAGTCTTCTGCCTGAGCTTCGCCCGGATGCCCATGTTTCAGACTCTGGGCGCCCCATGCGCAGTGGGCATGCTCGTTGCAGTCGCAGTCGCGTTGACGCTGGTTCCGGCGGTACTGGCCGTCGGAAGTGGTTTCGGATTATTTGACCCGAAGCGCAGGATCGGGTCTGGGGGATGGCGCCGGGTCGGCACGGCGATCGTTCGCTGGCCGGCGCCCATTCTGGCTGCCTCTTGCGCGATCGCGCTGATCGGTCTACTGACATTGCCCGGCTACAAAACAAGCTACAACGACCGACTTTACATACCCAAAGATATTCCGGCCAATCTAGGGTATGCGGCCGCGGATCGACATTTCTCCCAAGCGCGGATGATGCCCGAGATCCTGTTGATCGAATCAGATCACGATATGCGCGATCCGGCAGATTTTCTGGTATTGAACAAATTAGCCAAAAAAGTGTTCCGGGTCCGGGGAATCTCCCGGGTGCAAGGCATCACCCGACCGGAGGGAACCCCGATTGAACACACGTCGATACCGTTTCTGCTCAGCATGCAAAACGCCAGCCAGCTACAGACCATGGAGTTTCAAAAAGGCAGCATGAAAGACATGCTCAAGCAGGCCGACGAGATGACAAAAATGATTAACCAAATGCAACGGATGTATGGCCTGATGCAAAAGCTCGCCGTCACGACTCATTCTATGGTCGGCGAAACACATGACATGGTGGCAGTCACGGAAGAGTTGAGAGATCACATTTCGGATTTCGAGGATACCTGGCGGCCCATCCGCAGTTATTTCTACTGGGAGAAGCACTGCTACGACATTCCCATCTGCTGGTCGCTGAGATCCATTTTCGATGCCGTCGACGGTGTTGACGAGATTAGCGATAAGCTGCAGGATCTCGTCAAAGACTTCGATCAACTGGATGCGCTCATGCCGCAGCTGCTCGCCCAGTTCCCGCCAATGGTGGAAACCATGAAAAGCATGCGGACCATGATGCTGACCATGCACAGCACCATGTCTGGAATCTTCGCCGAGATGGATGACATGGGCCAAAACACCATGGCGATGGGAAAGGCGTTTGACGCCGCGAAAAACGACGATTCCTTTTATCTGCCTCCCGAAGTCTTCAAAAACAAGGACTTCCAGCGCGCAATGAAATCCTTCCTGTCTCCGGATGGTAAAGCGGCTCGATTCATCATTTCGCATAGAGGCGATCCCGCAACGTCCGAGGGCATCGCAAGTATCGACCAGATAAAGAGGGCGGCCGAGGAGGCGCTCAAGGGGACACCTCTGGCCAACGCTACGGTCCATCTCGCCGGCAGCGCCTCGACCTTCAAGGATTGGCAAGACGGCTCCAGATACGATCTCTTGATCGCGGGAATTGCTGCGCTCTGCCTTATTTTTATGATCATGCTCATTATCACGCGAAGTTTTGTTGCCGCGCTGATTATCGTGGGTACGGTGGCGCTTTCGTTGGGCGCATCCTTTGGGCTGTCGGTCCTTGTCTGGCAGTATGTTCTGGGGATCGAATTGCACTGGATGGTGCTGGCGATGTCTGTGATCATCCTCTTGGCGGTGGGGTCTGACTACAACCTATTGTTGGTATCGCGGTTCAAAGAGGAAATACGCGCCGGCATAAACACAGGCATCATCCGCGCTATGGGCGGTACCGGTAAGGTCGTCACGTCGGCAGGGCTGGTGTTCGCCTTCACTATGGGTTCGATGGTGGTCAGCGATTTACGAATTATCGGTCAGATCGGTACCACCATCGGCCTGGGACTGTTATTCGACACCTTGGTCGTGCGTGCGTTCATGACACCGTCTATCGCGGCGCTCCTGGGACGTTGGTTCTGGTGGCCGCAGACAGTTCGTCCGCGCCCGGCGAGTCAACTGCTTCGGCCTTACGGGCCGCGTCCCTTGGTCCGGTCTTTGCTGATCAATGAGGAATAGGCGATGACGTGATCGCGACCGGGCTCCAGCAGTCGGCCGCTTGAGGCTGAACCCTCGCCGCCACCAGCGTCGCAGCCGGCGACGAAGCGGCAGTGCGAACGCGGCAGCAGGCTAAGTGCAGCTTCAGTGCGTCGACGTGATCGCCTGTCGGGGGCCTGCAGCCCACCGCCTTCGGAATCAACGACCGCCAAGTCGTCGAGCGTCATGTCGGAGTAGTCGACCGATGACGCGGTGATGTCAAGGTTGCCGTCTCGGCGTCGAGCCGAGACATTGCCCGCAGCGCCGTCGACCAGTCCGCCCGCAGGATGTCGCTCGCCGCCGTTATGAATCAGGCCGATTCTGTTAGCGGTGTCCTGCCCGGTCAATCGCTAGTCTCAGCTGTTTGACGTGTGCGAAGCGCAACTGGGAGAGGAGCTGAGGGTGGCAGCGACGCTGCAGCGACCACTGAAGCGTCCCGATATGTCGCGGGTGCCGTGGTTGAACCTCGTCGGCGTCGTGGCGATAGTCCTCGCCGCCGTCCTGATCACGGTGAAGAACCTGCCGGACGACACTCCGAATCAGCTTCTCAACGTGTCCTACGACCCGACCCGCGAGGTCTACGCCCAGCTGGACAAAACCTTCACCGACCACTACCGCAAACAGACCGGCACCGTGCTGTCCATCCGGCAGTCCCATGGTGGCTCCGGCCGGCAGGCGCGCAGCGTCATCGACGGCGCGGAGAAGGCGAATGTGGTGTCGCTGGCTCTGATCAGCGACGTCGACGCGCTCCGCAAACAAGGCCTGATCGCTGCCGACTGGCAGAAACGACTGCCGAACAACTCGGTGCCGTATACCTCGACCGTGGTCTTCGTCGTGCACAAAGGCAATCCCAGAGCCATTCACGACTGGGAAGACCTGACCAAAGACGGTGTCTCCGTCGTCACACCCGACCCGCGTTCGTCGGGCAACGGGCAGCTGAGTTTCCTCGCCGGGTGGGGCTCGGTGACCACCCGCGGCGGTACCGCGGCCCAGGCGCTCGGCTACCTCAAGGAGCTCTATCACCACGTTGCGATGTTCGACCCGGGTGCGCGAAGCTCGGCGATCACCTTCGCGCAGCGCCACGTCGGTGATGTGCATTTGACGTGGGAGAACGAAGCCCTGCGTGAGGTCGCCGAGAACGGGGACGACTTGGAGATCGTCTACCCGCCGGTGAGCATCCGCGCCGAGCAAGCCGTCGCCTGGGTCGACGCCAACGACCACAATCAGAGGACGGCGGCCGATGCGAAGTCTTACCTGGAGTACTTGTTCACCGATCCGGCGCAAGAAACCTTTGCGCAATTCGGTTACCGGCCGGTGAAACCGGCGGTCCTGGCCCGGCATGCCAACCGGCTGCCGAATATCGCGCTGTTTCCAATCACCGCAATCGCCAAGGATTGGGACGACGCGCGGCTGAAATTTTTCGGCGACAACGGCGTCATCGACATCATCTCCTCGACCTCTGCTGGGCCGCGCGCGTGATCCGCAGACGGCAGAAAGCGCAATCATTATGACTTTCGCAGTGCGGTACCCGTTGGCCGCGGGACGGCGCGATCTGATCGCCGGTCTCACCGTCGCCGCCGTCGCTCTACCGCAGGGCATCGCCTATGCACTCATCGCCGGCGTCGACCCCAAATTCGGGGTCTACTCCACAATCGTCGTCACCGCCGTCGCCTCCATCTTCGGGTCGTCCTCGCACCTGATCAACGGACCGACCAGCGCCATATCGCTGCTGGTCTTCAGCTCGCTGGCGTTCATCGATCCGGAGAACCGCACGGCGCTGTTCGAAGCGCTGTTCGTGCTCGGAGTCTTGGCCGGCACCATCCAAATCTTGATCGCCGTCCTGAAACTGGGTGACCTGACCCGCTACATCTCCGAATCGGTGATTGTGGGGTTCATGCTGGCGGCGGCTTTCCTGTTGGCCCTCGGTCAACTGGGCAACGCGCTCGGCGTCAAGGACAAAGGCAACGGGAAGATGCAGGTGCTGCACCGCGTCTGGATTACGCTCTGCCACGGCGACGCCATCAATTTCCGGGCGCTGTTCCTCAGCGGCAGCGCGGTGGTGCTCGCGGTACTCGTTCGCAAACTGGTACAGCGCTACGGCTGGCCGCAAATCGATCTGCTGACCGTGCTGGTGGTCGCGGCGGTCATCGCCTATACGGCGGGCTGGTCGACGCCCAACAATCACGGGAAGACGCTGGTGTCGCTGGCCGCGAAAGTGCCGCAAAGCCTGCCCACCGGGCACACGCCAGAAGTCGACCTGAGCTCTTTGGCCAAGCTCTGCCAAGGCGGCCTGGCCATCGCATTCATCGGCCTGCTCGAGGCTCTGTCGATCGCCAAAGCCATTGCCTACCAGTCACAGCAGAAGATCGACTACAACCGCCAGATTCTGGCCGAAGGCCTGGCCAACCTCACCGGCGGCTTCTTTCAGAGTCTGCCGGGCTCGGGTTCGTTATCGCGGTCCGCGATTAACTTCCAGGCCGGGGCGGCGACCCGGTTCTCCGGGCTCATCTCCGCGGCGACAGTGGCCGCAGCTCTGCTGTTATTCGCCCCGCTGTTGCACTACGTTCCTCAGGCCGCGCTGGCGGGTTTGCTGCTCGTCACCGCGGTGCGCCTCGTCGACCACAAGCGGCTGGTCGCGACGTTCAAGGCGTCGCATTACGACGCGGGGCTGATAACCGTCACCGCGCTCACCGGAGTGCTGGTCGACCTGGATAAGGCGGTGCTGCTGGGGATAGCGCTGTCGATCCTGCTGTTCGTGCGGCGGGCGTCGAAACTCAACGCAGCCGAGTTGACCGTCACACCCGAACGTGTGGTGCGCGAACGGAAACCCGGCGACCACACTGATCCGTCCTTGGTGATCTACGACCTGGAAGGCGAATTGTTCTTTGCTGCCGCGCCGGTACTCGACAGCTACCTGGACGCGCTGAGGGCGCGGATCGGGACCGGCGAGACCAAATTCGTCATCCTGCGGCTCAAGCGGGTCCGCCATCCCGACGCAGTGTCCATCGAACGTCTCGAGCATTTCCTGCGCGAGCACAACGGTAACGGCGTGACGATCCTGCTGGCAGGCGTGCGACCCGACACCTTGGCCGTTCTGAAGAACGTCGGAATCGACAGCTGGTTTCCGGCCGAGCAGATCTTCCCCGAGGGGGAGCAGGAGTATTCGGCGACGGTCAGTGCCGTGCGCTACGCCCGCGCCGAACTGGAGCCGGCACAATCCGACGCGGTACTCGTCGGGGCCAACACCGGCCACAGCGAAGATCCGAACCTGTACTACCTGGTGTGAGCCACGGCTAGGTGGGGTTGGCGCGCAAATAGCCGTAGATGCCGGCGAAGCCGGCGTTGACCTCCTCGGGAATGGGCACCGGACCGCCCAAAGCTTTTGCGCCCCAGGCGATCTGAGCAGACCGCTCGACCAGCGCGGTGATGTGCAGCACGCGGTCGGGCCGCGGGCCGACCGCGACGAGGCCGTGGTTGGCGATCAGTGCGGCGGCCCGACCCTCGAGCGCCTTGACCGCGTTGTGGCCGACCTCGGGCGTGCCGGACGCGGCGTAGTCCGAGCAGCGGATGTCCCCGCCGCAGTAGATAGCGAATTCGTCGATGCACGCCAGAATCGGCTGTCGCGCAACGGCGAACATGGTTGCCCACACCGGATGGCTGTGGATGACGCTGCCGATGTCGTCGAAAGCCTTGAAGCACGCGAGATGCAACTTCAGCTCCGTCGACGGAAACCGGCCGTTGCGGGCCGCCAACACCTCACCCTCGGGGTCAACGACCACCAGGTCGTCGAGCGTCATGTCGGCGTAATCCACCGACGACGGGGTAATGACGAGGTTGCCGTCCTCGCGACGAGCGGAGATGTTGCCGGCGGTGCCCTCGACCAGGCCTCGGCGCAGCATGTCCTTGGCCGCCGCCAGCACCGCGGCCTGCGCCTGCTCGACGAATCTCATGGGGTCAACACCTCCGGGTTGACGATGTGGGCTGGTGTCCGGCCGCACAGCAGCGCTTCCAGGTCGTCGGCCACCATTTGCGCCTGCCGCGCTTCAGTGTTCCACGTCGCCCCACCGATGTGCGGGGTGAGCACTACATTGGGCATGGCGGTCAGGGGGTGGTCGGGGGGCAGCCATTCACCGGCAAAGTGGTCGATCCCGGCTGCGGATACCTTCCCGCTTCGCAACGCCGCCACCAGCGCGTCGGTGTCGTGCAGCTGAGCGCGCGCGGTGTTGAGGAAGACGACGCCGTCGCGCATGGCCGCGAACTGTCGGGCACCGATCAGCCCGGCAGTATCGCTGGTGAGGGGGGCGTGCAGGGAGACGATGTCGGCCTGCGCCAGCAGGTCGTCGAGGCTGTGGCGGGCTTGGTGGTTGTACGGGTCGCAGGCGATGACGTGCATGCCCAGCCCGGCAAGCCGCCACTTGACCGCCTGGCCGACCGCACCGAGCCCGATCAGCCCGGCGGTGCGCCCGGCGATCTCCCAGGCCCGGAAGCGCTGGTAGGGGATGGTGCCGTCACGAAAAGCGTTGCCGGCGCGCACATCAGCGTCGGCGGTCAGCAGCCGGCGGGTCGCGGCGAGCAGCAGCGCTACCGTCATCTCGGCGACCGCGTCGGCGTTGCGGGCCGGAGTGTGCAGCACCGGAATGCCGGCGACGGTGGCGCCGGAGACATCGACATTGGTGGGATCCCCGCGCGTCGCCGCCACCACTCGCAACCCCAACTCGAACACCGGACCCGCAACCGAATCACTTTCCACCACAACCACATCGGCGCCCGCAGCGGAGATCCGGTCGGCGAGCTGCTCGGCGGTGTAGATCCGCAGCGGCGTCTGCTCGATCCACGGGTCGTACACCACATCAGCGAGTCGGCGCAGCTTGTCGAGCCCCTCCCCGCGCAGCGGGGCGGTCACTAAAGCACGCGTCACAGTTGCCAATGCTGGCGTACGGTGACGCCCGTGTCACGCAAAGGCGTCACGATCGGCATCGACATCGGCAGCACCGCCGTCAAAGCGGTGGCCGCCGATGAAGACGGCCGGGTGGTAGCGCGCACACGCATTCCACATCAGCTGCGAGTGCCGGCGCCGGACCGGCTCGAGCACGACGCCGACGAAGCGTGGCGACAAGGGCCGCTGGCGGCGCTGGACCAGTTGGCCCAACCCGACGCCGCGGCGGTCGCGGTGTCGGCGATGGTGCCCTCGTTGACCGCCGTCGACGGCGCAGGCCGACCGATCATTGCCGGGCTGTTGTACGGGGACAGCCGGGGCCGGGTGCCGGCAGCGCCCGAGGATGCGTTGCCCCCGGTGGGGGAGACCGCAGCGTTTCTGCGCTGGGCGGTGACGGAGGCCCCCGGCGCTGCCGGGTACTGGCCGGCGGCGGCGGTGGCCACCCACGCGTTAGCTCAAGCGCCGGTCATCGATCACGCCACTGCCTACACGGCCGCTCCGCTGTTCGACGGCACCGGCTGGAGCACCGCCGCGTGCGCTGACCACGGGACGACGGTCAACCGGATGCCGCGGGTGGCCGCGGCCGGCAGCATCGGTGGACAGCTGCCGGGAACCGGCATGGTCCTGGCGGTGGGTGCGATCGACGCCGTGTGTGAGCAGATGGTGGCCGGCGCCGGCGAAGACGGTGACGTGCTGGTGCTGTGCGGTACGACGCTGATCGTGTGGGTGACGATCCCGGAGTTCCGTCAGGTGCGGGGGCTGTGGACGATTCCGCACCTGGTCGCCGGCAAGTGCCAGATCGGTGGCGCGAGCAACGCCGGCGGGCTGTTCCTCGGGTGGGTGGACCGCCTGTTGGGGCCTGGGACGGCGACGGGGGTGGACCCGCGACGAGTGCCGGTGTGGTCGCCCTACCTTCGGGGTGAACGCTCCCCGCTGCATGATCCCGACCGCCGTGCGGTGCTCGACGGTGTGGACCTCACCCACGACGCCGCGGCGGTGCGGCGGGCCGCCTATGAGGCGTCGGGGTTTGTGGTGCGCCGGCTGATCGAGCTGAGCGGTGCGCCGGTATCGCGGGTACTGGCGAGCGGCGGCGGTAGCCGGGTGCCGGCGTGGATGCAGGCCGTCGCCGACGTGACCGGACGGCCGGTGCAGTTGTCTAAGGTGGCTGATGGGGCTGCGCTGGGCGCGGCGTTTCTCGGCCGGCTGGCTACCGGCGCGGAAACTTCGATCACCGACGCGGCACGCTGGGCCGCCGTCGACCGCGTTGTCGAGCCCGATCCGCGGTGGACGGGCGCCGTCGCGGACCGCTACCGCAGATTCCTGGAACTGGCTCGACAGTGAGACGCTCGTCGGTCAGCGCAGCTCTGCCCAGACGTATCTGACGTCACTGAATGCGACTGCCGTCGAGCCCTCCGGGAAAGTGAACCCGTTGCGGGCGTAACGTCTCGACGCCGACCGCGCGCACCAGCGGTTCGGCGTAGGGGTCGTCGATCAGCGGATTGGGGCCTTTCGATGCCAGTGCCCGCCGCGCGGCGACTGCGGTGGCGGTAGCACCCACGCTGGACGCCAGATCCCAGCTGGCGCCTTCGAACCGGGCTGCCTCAGTGCCTGCCATGCCGGAGCCTCCCGTCGAAGCGTGACTAGACGCGGGTCGCGACAATCGAGACGATGTTGCGCAGCGCACCCAGCCCGTCGTCCTCAGGGAATACCAGACCGTATTCGGTGAACAGTTCGCGCCGCGGCCGGGTGGTCACCTGCCAGCCGTGACCGCTGAGGTACTCCACGACGTTGCTGCGCTCGCCTTCGTAGAACAGTCCAGACAGGTCGATATCGCAGCCCAGACTGGCCCATCGATCGTTGAATTGCTGCGCGCGTTCGGCCATCGTCGGGCCGTCTTCGGGGTGGAACTCGGTCGCCAACCGGCTGCCGGGGGCGCTGAGCGCGGTGATGTTGTCGAAGAGCCGGTCCTGGGCCTCCGGTGGCAGATACATCAGCAGGCCTTCCGCGCTCCAGGCGGTCGGCCGTTCGGGGTCGAAGCCGCCGGCACGCAGCGCGGCCGGCCAATCTTCGCGCAGATCGATGCTGATGGTGCGCCGCTCTGCCGTCGGCTCGGCGCCGAGCCCCGCCATGGTGGCGGTCTTGAAGTCGATGACCTGAGGTTGGTCGACTTCGTAGACGACACTGCCGGCCGGCCATGGCAGCCGGTACGGCCGGGAGTCCAGGCCGGCAGCCAGGATCACTGCTTGACTGGCCCCTTGAACGGCCGCGCTGATGAAGAATTCGTCGAAGAACCGGGTGCGCACCGCCAGGGAGTCGGTTTCGTGCTGCAGTTCGGGTTTGCTGCCCTCCCCGGCGTCAGGTGAGCCGACTTCTCCGTCGACGACGCGGGTGAAGAAGTCGATGCCGACCGCGCGGACCAGCGGCGCGGCGAACGGATCGTCGATGATCGCGCCGGGTTGCTGGCTGGCCCGCGCCCGGGCCGCGGCAACCATCGTCGCCGTCGCACCCACGCTGGTGGAGAGATCCCAGGTGTCACTGTCGCTGCGCGTCATGTCCCTCCTCGTTCAATTGCGCGCTGAGATATTCGATGTCGCCGAACGGAGCGTCGTCGGCGTCGGCCACCGGCAGCCCGTGCCGACCAAGCAATTCTTCGGCGCTCACCACGTCGGTCTGCCAGCCTCGACCAGCCAAATAGGTCGCCACATCGGACCGGTCGTCGAAGTACACCAGGCCGGCCATGTCGAAATCGAAGCCCTGGGCGCGCCAGCGCTCGGACTGGCGCTGCATGCGTTGCCGCAGTTCGTTCTCGTTGACGTTGTTGACGTCGAGCAGGCCCTCAGTGGCCAGTCGGCTGCCGGGCGCACTGAGCGCGGTGATCTGGTCGAGCAGCCGGTCCTGCGCTGCACCGGGCAGGTAGCCCAGGAGCCCTTCGGCGATCCAAGCGCTGGGTCGGCCCGGATCGAAGCCGGCGGCCCGCAGCGCTGCGGGCCAGTCGTCGCGTAAGTCGATCGCCACGGTGCGCCGGTCCCCGGTCGGCTCTGCTCCCAGGTCGGCCAGCGTCGCGGTCTTGAACCCGATCACCTGCGGCTGATCGATTTCGTACACCGCAGTGCCGGCCGGCCAGGGCAGCCGGTAGGCACGCGAATCCAGGCCGGACGCGAGGATGACGGCCTGACGTAAGCCCGCCGCCGTCGCGGTCAGAAAGAATTCGTCGAAGAAGCGGGTCCGGACGGCCATCGCATCGGCGAAGCGTTGCAGGCCCCTGGCCGCGTCGTCGTCGAGATCGTTAGATCCCAGCTCGCCGGCGGCCATTCTGCTGAAGAAGTCGATGCCGACCGCGCGCACCAGGGGTTCGGCGAAGGTGTCGCCGATCAAGGCGCTGGGTGCGCGAGTGGCCACCGCCCGGGCGGCGGCGACCATCGTCGCCGTCGCCCCCACGCTGGAAGCCAGATCCCAGGTGTCGCCCTCGAACCGGGCGCTGCCCGTACGCGTCATCGACCTACCCCTTCGACCCATCCGACCGGCACGGGATTGCTGTTAAGGCGGAATTTGATAATTAGCAAGAATAACGAGCTCACCAAACTTTACGCCTGTTGCAGGGAACCACTGCCAGCGCTGTTACTCTCGTAGACTGTCTGACGCGTAGCTCCGCACGTCCCGAGGCATGTTTTACCGCACCTCTGGGCGAGCGGGAGTTCGGCGCGTGACGGAGGATTACCCGACGCTGGCCAGGCCAGCCCCGTTGGCATGCCGCGACCAGAGCCCGGCTGCGCAGGAGGAAGAGTGCTTTCGGCTTTCATCTCATCGCTGCGAACAGTCGACCTGAGACGGAAGATACTGTTCACCCTGGGCATCGTGGTCCTGTACCGGCTGGGCGCGTCGATCCCCTCTCCGGGCGTCGACTACCCGAACGTGCAGAAGTGCATTGCGCAGGTCAACGGAAGCGACGCGGCGCAGATCTACTCGCTGATCAACCTGTTCTCCGGCGGCGCGCTATTGCAGCTGACGGTGTTCGCGGTCGGTGTCATGCCCTACATCACCGCGAGCATCATCGTGCAGCTGCTCACGGTGGTCATCCCGAGATTCGAGGAACTGCGCAAAGAAGGCCAGTCCGGCCAGGCAAAGATGACCCAGTACACCCGCTACCTGGCGATCGGGCTGGCCGTTCTGCAGGCCACCAGCATTGTGGCGCTGGCCGCGAACGGCGGCCTGCTGCAGGGCTGCAGCCTGAACATCATCGCCGACCAGAGCATCTTCACCCTGGTGGTCATCGTGCTGGTGATGACTGCCGGCGCCGGGCTGGTGATGTGGATGGGCGAGCTGATCACCGAACGCGGCGTCGGCAACGGCATGTCGCTGCTGATCTTTGTCGGCATCGCGGCCCGCATACCGAGCCAGGGCAAATCGATTCTGGACAGCCGTGGCGGCGTCATCTTCGCGGCGGTCTGCGCGGCAGCGCTGATCATCATCGTCGGCGTGGTGTTCGTCGAGCAGGGTCAGCGCCGAGTCCCTGTGCAATACGCCAAGCGCATGGTGGGCCGTCGGATGTACGGCGGCACCTCGACGTATCTACCGCTGAAGGTGAACCAGGCCGGCGTCATCCCGGTCATCTTCGCGTCCTCGCTGATCTACATCCCGCACCTGATCACCCAGCTCATCCGCAGCGGCAGCGGCGGCACCGGCAACACGTGGTGGGACAAGTTCGTCGGCAACTATTTGTCGGACCCGGCGAATCCCGTTTACATCGGCCTCTACTTCGGCCTGATCATCTTCTTCACGTACTTCTACGTGTCGATCACCTTCAATCCCGACGAGCGGGCCGACGAGATGAAGAAGTTCGGCGGCTTCATCCCCGGAATCCGGCCCGGCAGGCCGACCGCCGACTACCTGCGCTTCGTGCTGAGCCGCATCACCTTGCCTGGCTCCATCTATCTGGGCGTGATCTCGGTGTTGCCCAACCTGTTCCTGCAGATCGGTAACTCTGGAACGACACAGAGCTTGCCGTTCGGCGGTACCGCGGTTTTGATCATGATTGGTGTCGGATTGGATACGGTCAAACAGATCGAGAGCCAGCTCATGCAGCGCAACTACGAAGGATTCCTGAAGTGAGAGTAATTCTGCTCGGGCCGCCGGGAGCGGGGAAGGGCACGCAGGCCAAGAAGTTGGCCGAGAAGCTGGCGGTGCCGCAGATTTCGACCGGCGACCTGTTCAGGCAGAACATCGACGACGGCACCGACATCGGTATGGAAGCCAAGCGCTACCTCGACGCCGGCGACCTGGTGCCCTCCGAGGTGACCAACAAGCTCGTCGACAATCGGCTCGACGAATCCGACGTGGCGGCCGGCTTCATCCTGGACGGGTATCCGCGGTCGCTCGAACAGGCCAAGGCGCTGGACGACATGCTCGAACGCCGGGGCACGAAGCTCGACGCGGTACTGGAGTTCAAGGTGTCCGAAGAGGTGCTGCTGGAACGCCTCAAGGAGCGCGGCCGCGACGACGACACCGAGCAGGTCATTCGCAACCGCATGAAGATCTATCACGATCAAACCGACGCGGTGATCGACTACTACAAAGGCGACAAGTTGAAGACCGTTGACGCCGTCGGCTCGATGGACGAAGTGTTCGCCCGCGCACTCAAAGCCCTAGGGAAGTAACCATGATCGCTCTGGCAGGACTGCGCAACCGCAAAGTCGTGCCACAGCGCAGCGCCGGCGAACTCGACGCCATGGCCGCCGCCGGGGCCGTGGTGGCCGCAGCGCTGACGGCCGTGCAGAAAGCCGCTGCACCCGGAGTGTCCACCCGCGACCTCGACGACGTCGCCGAGTCGGTGATCCGGGACGCCGGGGCCACCCCGTCGTTCCTGGGCTACCACGGGTATCCGGCGTCGATCTGCTCATCGGTCAACGACCGGGTGGTGCACGGTATCCCTTCGGTGAGCGATGTTCTGCAGCCAGGTGACCTGGTCTCGATAGATTGCGGTGCGATCCTGAACGGCTGGCACGGTGATGCGGCCATCACCTTCGGTGTCGGGTCGCTGATCCCGATCGACGAAGCGTTGTCGCGGGCCACCAAGGACGCGATGGAAGCCGGGATCGCCGCGATGATCCCCGGAAACCGACTGACCGACGTGTCACACGCGATCGAAAAGGCAACCCACGGCGCTGAGGAGCGCTACGGCCGCACCTTCGGAATCGTTGAAGGCTACGGCGGCCATGGCATCGGCCGACAGATGCACATGGACCCCTTCCTGCCCAACGAAGGATCGCCGGGACGCGGCCCGTTGCTGGCACCGGGATCGGTGCTGGCGATCGAACCGATGTTGACGCTGGGCACCACCAAGACCGTGGTCCTAGACGACGACTGGACTGTCACTACCGCCGACGGCTCCCGGGCGGCACACTGGGAGCACACCGTGGCAGCAACCGGGGACGGACCTCGCATTCTGACCCTCGGTTGACACCCGGCGGTGCGTCGGTGATGAACCGAACAGGCGCTTCTTGCGTGTCATCACCGGGAGGTGAGCGAAGTGCCAGCAGTCGTCGGCTCAGCGGCTTCGCCAGAAGCCGCACTGATGAAGGCGCTCTACGACGAGCACGCAGCGGCGTTGTGGCGCTATGCCCTTCGGCTCACCAACAACCGTAATCGCGCTGAAGACGTGGTGCAGGAGACGCTGCTGCGGGCTTGGCAACACCCGGAGGTGGTTGGCGACACCGAACGCTCCGCGCGGGCCTGGCTGTTCACCGTCGCGCGTAACCTGATCATCGACGAGAGTCGCACCGCTCGCGCGCGCACCGAAGTCACCTCGCTGGACAAGGTGCCCGAGCCCGCCGGTCCGGATCAGGTCAACGCGGCACTGGACCGGATGCTGATCGCCGACGCACTCGCGCAGCTTTCAGCCGAGCACCGGGCCGTGATTTCCCGCTCCTACTACAGAGGGTGGACGACCGCTCAGATCGCCGCCGACCTCGGCATCGCCGAAGGTACCGTAAAATCACGAATGCACTACGCGGTGCGCGCCATGCGGCTCACCCTTCAAGAACTGGGCGTTACCCGATGATGACTGCAGGCCATCCGCGCCGCGGTCGGCTCCGAATATCAGGCGCGGTGCATTATGGAATCAGAAGATGAGAGCTTCACGATGAAAACGTTATGGGGCCCCAGTCCACCGGATGGCGGTGGCCGGCGCGAGGGACCGTTTGACTCCGACCACGAGTACGCGATGTGGGACGCCGCCTACGTGCTCGGTTCACTGTCGTCGACCGACCGGCGCGAATTCGAAGCGCACATGGCCGGTTGCCCGTCGTGCCGTAACGCCGTCGCCGAACTGAGCGGCATGCCGGCGTTGTTGTCCAAACTCGATGGTGACGGATGGGCCGCGAGCGACGAAGCCGACCGCAATGGTGGAGAACCTTCGCTGCCGCCGGAGTTGCTGCCGTCGCTGCTGGCCAAAGTGAGCTCGCGGCGCCGCCGGTCCCGCCTGACGACCTGGACGGCCGGGGCGGCCGCAGCCGCGGTTCTGGTGATCGGCGTACTCGTCGGTGTTCACGGGCATTTGTCGACCTCAGCGCCGGTGCCGCCGCAGGCCAGCCTTTCGACGCAGTCGATGGACCAAGTTGGCACCACCGCGCTGGCGTCCACCTTCTCGCTCACCAGCGAACGCTGGGGAACTCTCATCGACATGAAGTGCGTGTGCCTGGCTCCGATCAACGCTCGTCACGACAGGCTGGCGATGGTGGTGGTCGGCCGTGACGGTAGCCGCACCCGGCTGGCGACGTGGACAGCCGACCCAGGCCATACTGCGTCACCGGCGGGCAGCATTTCCACGCCCGTCAACCAGATATCTTCAGTGCAGGTGGTTTTGGCCGACGACGACCGGGTGTTGCTGGCGCGCTCGCTGTAACCCCTGCCGTGACCGACCGCTGATTCAGGCCAGCGACGCCAACTCGTGTAAGCCCGCTGTGAACTTCTCGCCGAAGTTCGACGTGTCAGCAGTGGGAGGTATGAGGATGCCAGTATCGAACGCGCCGTCGCCTCGGCCGCTTCAGGTCCTCGTCGGCGGCGGGTGTGGGCAGCATTTCCATTGCTCGGCAATTGTTCGCGACCTGACTGCGCCGGCGATTCGATTCTGGGCACCGACCCCCAACCCTTGCAAACCAACGTCGGGAATCGGAGGTCATCGCCATGCGCAACGCCGTGATGTACGAACGCACGCTTTTCGGGCCGGAGCACGAGCTTTTCCGCGAATCTTATAAGTCGTTCCTGGATCGGCATGTCGCGCCGTACCACAAACAGTGGGAAAAGGACAAAATCGTCGACCGCGGAGTGTGGCTGGAGGCCGGCAAGCAGGGCTTTCTGGGCACGGCGGTACCGGAGGAGTACGGCGGCGGCGGCAACCCCGACTTCCGCTACAACACGATCGTCACCGAGGAGACCATCGCAGGGTGGTTCAGCGGGATCGGTTTCGCTCTGCACAACGATATCGTCGCGCCCTACCTGCTGCGATTGACTAACGAGGAGCAGAAGCAACGCTGGCTGCCGAACTTCTGCACCGGCGAGCTGATCACCGCGATCGCGATGACCGAACCCGGCGCCGGAAGCGACCTGCAGGGCATCACGACCCGGGCGGTCAGGGACGGCGACGACTGGGTGCTTAACGGCGCTAAGACGTTCATTACCAACGGGATCAATGCCGACCTGGTGATCGTGCTCGCACAGACCCATCCCGACAAGGGCCCGCTGGGATTCTCCTTACTCGTTGTGGAGCGCGGGATGGCAGGGTTCGAGCGGGGCCGCAACCTCGACAAGATCGGCCTGGATGCGCAGGACACCGCGGAATTGTCGTTCAACGACGTGCGGGTGCCGTCGGCGAACCTGCTCGGCAGGGTAGGGAAGGGCTTTTTCTACCTGATGCAGAACCTGCCACAGGAGCGGCTCTCGATCGCGATAATGGCGGCGACCGCCATGACGACGGCGCTGGAGTCAACATTGGAATACAGCATGGAGCGCAAGGCGTTTGGCGAGCCGATCGGCAGCTTCCAGAACAACCGCTTCCTGCTGGCCGAGTTGGCGACCGAGGCCACCGCGGTGCGGGTGATGGTGGATGAGTTCATTCGGCTGCACTTGGAGGCCAAGCTGACCGCCGAGCAGGCCGCGATGGCGAAATGGTACGCAACCGAAAAACAGGTGCACCTGATCGACCGGTGCCTGCAGCTGTACGGCGGCTACGGCTATATGCGCGAATACCCCATCGCAAGAGCGTATCTCGACGCGCGAGTGCAGACGATCTATGGCGGCACGACCGAGATCATGAAGGAAATCATCGGCCGTTCCCTGGGTGTTTAGCAGCCGGCCCCACCCACAGAGCTTTGGCCGCCGTTCAGCGATCCATTAACGGGTTGCTGATCAACATTGTCTCGGTTGCTCAACCGATGCTTTTCGGGGTGGGCCGAGAGTACGCGGCGAGCGCATGGGAAAGTTGACCCTTTGCCGCATACAGCATCAGCCGCATCGAGGAGACCTTGGTTGGGGGCATCAGCTTGCCTGCCAGCCACTGTGTGCGCGCCTCACGCCGGCGCAGTTTTCCGCTGGAGGTTCGAGGTAACGTGCCCGGTGCCAGCAGCTCCACATGGGCTGCCAGGATGCCGGTGCGTTCCCACACCCGGGACACCACATCACTGCGCAAGCTGGGTGGGGCGTCGGGGGTGGTTTCGACGAGCATCGCCAGCGCCTCCTCATCCGCGCCGACCGGGACGAACCCTACGGCCACCGCGCATCCGGTGCGCACGCCGGACAGTCCATCCAACGCCGCTTCGAAATCATGGGGCGCGTGGTTGGCGCCTCGGATGATCACGGTGTCTTTGTGCCGGCCGCACACGAAAAGCTCACCGTCGTGGGCGAATCCAAGGTCTCCGGTGTCCAGCCATCCGCGGTTCAGCACCTCGTCCGTCAGGTCGGCACGGCCGAAGTAGCCGGACATCACGCTCGGCCCGCGAACGAATACACGGCCGACGCGACCTGGGGCGACGGCCCGCGAATGGTGGTCGCGAATCTCGACGTCGACCCCTGCCAGCGGACGGCCCACGCTCACCAGCTCTTTGCTGCCCGGCTCGACGATGCCGGCAGAAGCGAGCTTGTCCGGCTCTACCGCCAGGGTTTTGAACGAGGTACCGACTGGTTTGAACGTCACGGCCAGTGAGGCCTCAGCCATCCCGTAGCACGGCGTGAGCGACGACGCGTCAAAGCCCCAACGCCCGAACCGCTCGCTGAACCGCCGCTGCAGTGGGGCGCTAACCGCCTCTGCGCCGTTGAGACACAAGCTCCACGAGGACAGGTCTACGCCATCGAGCTCCGCGTCGCGAATCCGGTTGACACACAGGCCGAACGCGAAGTTGGGCGCAGCGGAGTAGGTTCCGCGGTGTCGTGAGATGGCGCGGAGCCACGTCGCCGGCGTCGTGACGAACAACTCAGGTGGAAGTAGCACCAGTCGCAGCGGAGCATAGAAGGCCGACAGCAGATTTCCGATCAGCCCCATGTCGTGATACAGCGGCAGCCAAGTGACGCCCACCGGAGCAGCCGTTCCTTCGTCGGCGAGGTAGCTTGCGATCGCAGCGAGGTTGGACAACAAATTTCTATGCGTCAGCGCCACCGGCTTGGGGTCGTGCGTTGTGCCTGAGGAGAATTGGATCAATGCGACGTCGTCAGCAGCCACGTTGGTCTCATAGGCGTCTGCGCCACCCAGGTCGGACGCGGTCACACAGCCCAGCCGAGGGGCTGCGTTGCGCACCGCGACCCCGAGGAAACGGCGGATGCGTTCGTTGCTCACCACCATGGTCGCGTCCACCGACTGCAACATCGCCGCCGTCCGCTGGTGATACTCGTGGAATTTCCCGAGCCGCACCGGCGGATACAACGGGACCGGAATAGCACCCGCGCACAGCACCCCGAAGAAGCACTCCACAAACTCTGCACAGGTCGGCAACACCAGCGCCACGCGATCGCCCTTGCGGACCCCGCGCGCGAGCAGATCCGCGGCGATCGATAATGCCTGCGTGCGCACGCGCGCCATCGGGACTTCCTGCTCTTCCTCTTTTCGGTTCACGAAGAACAGACTCAGCTCGGTTTGTGCTGCCGCAGCCAAGGTCGCGTTGAGCGTCTCGTACTTGGGGCAGACCGCGGCGGCGCCTTTCACGGTTGTTCTTCGATACGACGCACCACCAGCCGCGCGAGATCACCGACGGTGCTCAGCTCGTCGCCATCGTCGGCATCCAGCTCGACGGCGTAGCGCGTCTCGATCCTGAGGACAAGCGACATCACTTTGAGCGAATCCAGTCCACCGTCCTGTAGGGCCGAATTCGCCGTAAGGTTCGCCACTGGCGCTTCTGCCCTGATCATGTCGATGATCTCTTGGGTCACTGCAGCCAACTTCTCGGTCTGCTTCGTTGGGAACGTCATCACACGCCTTTCACTGCGGTCAGGACTGCCCGCGCAGATGCGCGGCAGCCGATGCGTATTCGCACTCGGCGTCGAGCGGGTGCGACCCGGATAGCGGAGTTGAACACGTTGTCTGTCATCGTGGCCGTCCGCCCCACCGGATGGCGGCGGCACCGGCGAAGTCCCCGGCGTTCGCGAACCCCGCCATCATCACCACGTCGCCCGCTTTGATTTGGCCGTCATTGATCGCGGCCTCGAAGTTGACGGGTATACCGACGGCGAACAGGTTGCCGCATCGGTGAAAGGTGTCGCGGTGGCGCTCGGGGGGAAGCTCGAGCGCCTCGGCCCAGTTGCGCAGCAGTAGTCGATTGGGCTGATTGGTGACAAGCAGGTCAAGGTCTTTGGGTTTGACGCCGATTCGGTCGCACACCGTGTGCACGACCCCGGGCACCTGCCGGTTGCCACGCGAGAGCACCTTGATGATCTTGGCCTCGTTGAATCCGACGTGGCCTTCACCGGGGCCCGCCTGCCACCACCGACGTGGCGGGTCCGTCTCCAGGGTCATGTCGACGGCGTGTTGGCCGAAGAAGCGGCTTTCGGTGTCGAGTACCGGGGACGTATCCGAGAGCGTGACCAGGCCCACCGCTGCCCCGTCGCCGGGAACCGACGCCTGAGCGAGCTTGCGGACTTGCTCCTGCTCGAACACCTTGCCGGCGGCGTTTGCCGCGGTCGCAATCAGCGCGGTACGGCCGGCGCCAGAGCAGAGCAGCTGGCGGGCCAGGCTGAGCATGTACACGAACGAGGCACAGCCGCTGTTGTGCACGTCGATGATCCACTGAGGGGTCATGCCGAGCCGGTGCGCGACTTCACCGCCCGCACCGATGATCGGCAGGTCGGGCATCTGGGAATGAGTGAGCAACACGTCGACGTCTTCCAGCACCTCAGGCCCGTGGCGCGCAACCAACCCTGCGGTGGCCCGCTCGATCATGTCGACGTTGGATTCGTCGATCCCCGCGTGGTGGCGGTACTCCGGCGGCGCGAACATCGGGCTGTCGCGCATATCGTTCGACTCCGCGAACTGTTCGTAATACGCTGCCGGAACGCGGTTTTCCGGGAGATAAGTTGCGATGTCGATGAGGCTGACCGTTGGTGTCGTGGTGTTCATAGTCAGATGCCGTTTATCTCGTTGCGCGTGAATTCGGTCTCTCGCATCCAGGTTGGGGTGATCGGCAGGCCGTTGTGGTGGCGGTATTCGGCGATGGTTTTGAGGTTGTTCAGTTCTAGGCTGTGACCGGCGCCGAACATGTCCCAGAAGTCACCGACCCAGCCGGTGCGCTGCGGCGGGGCGGCTTCGGGGTAGGGGTTGTGGTCGTAGAACGGGTGACGGCAATTGGTCCACAGCACCACCGAACCGGGCTTACCGAGCACCACCTGCGCGTCCAAAACGCGCATCCAATAGATCATCCACAGGTGCTTGCCCTGGTCCCATGCGCAGTGGTGGTCGACGGTACCGGCCTCGGCGTTGGCCACCGTGCGGGTGTAGATCTTGGTGTCGGGCAGTAACCGGTCGTAGGCCAGCCACAGCCCGGGCTCATCGGTGGCGGTGAAGTCACGCAGGGTATAGGTCCACTCCTCCAGACTGCGGGTGTCGGCCAGATAACCGAACAGCTCATCAGGTGGGCAGTCGATGTAGTCGTTGACCGTGCAGTACTGGCCGAAGATCTCATCGTGGGGGTAGACCGAGCGCATCTTGGCCAGAAACAACGGGGCGGTCTGCTCCAGTGGCGCGGTCTCGATGCGGACCACTCCGTCGATCGGCTCGCTGCTACCGGTGTGGGCGACGATATCGTCAAGCGCTGGCAGAGACATTGGATCGGTTCTCCTTTGTGATCAGGTGCTCGCTGAGCACCGGTGTTTTCGGCGCCGACTTGCCCAAAAACGCGGCGAACGGCGCCGAGCGCAACCGCACCGGTGGTGACACACGTTGTGCTGTGGCCATTGCTGAACAAAAGCGGTATGACTCCCTATCCATGGGTTTCCGCCAGTAACACGGTCTAGGAGCGTCTGCGGTTCAGCCGGTCGCCGCGTCGGCAAAATGCAGCTCGACCGCCAGCTCCGCCTGGCTTAATCCGGCGGTGCCACCTTGTTCTGCGCCACGGTGAACCTATCGACGAAGTTCAGCGTGTTAGCAGACGGAGGTCTGAGATGAGTCGGTTTGTGATGATCTACCGTTCAGCGGCCACACCGGTGGCTGGACTTGGTCCGCTGACGTTGCGAGCGGCCCCATGCAGGTGAGGCCGAAGCTGATGCCAATACAGAACGCGCCGTCGACTCGGCCGCTTCGGGTCCTCGTTGTCGGCGCCGGTGTGGGCGGCATTTCCATTGCGCGAGGATTGTTGCGCGACGGACATGACGTCACCGTCTTCGAACGGCGGCCGGATTTGCGGCCAGGTGGTGGCGCCGTGACGATTTGGTCCAATGGCGCGACGGTTTTGGAGCAGCTGGGTGTCAATATGGATCACGCCGGTCAGCTGCTGTCGACCGTGCGGGTTGTGACGTCCAGGGGTCGCCCGGTCGCCAAGTTGGACCTGACCGCGATCGTGGACCGGCTGGGCGCACCTGTTCGGATGGTCCCGCGTCGAGTCCTTCTCGACCGACTACTGGAAGGCTTTCCGGCTCACCGTATTCGATGCAACCATCGTGCGGTCGAGGTGGTCAGCACACACAACGGAGTGCGGATCGAGTTCGACGACGGTAGCGCAGCCGAGGGAGATCTGCTGATCGGTGCCGACGGTCTGCACTCGATGGTTCGAGATGTTGTCGGCGCACAGCCCGCAAAGCCCACCGGCTGGTGTAGCTGGCAGGGACTGGTCACCCTGCCGAACATCGCCGACAAGCACGTCGCGCTGATCGTCATCGGCGAGCACGGAAACCTTGGGCTGTGGCCGGCTGGCGGCTCCGATGCGCAGTGGTGGTTCGATTTGCCATGGTCGCCCGACTTCGTGAGGCCGGGACGTCCGCTTGAGATGATCCGGTCCCATTTCACCGGATGGTCCGACTCGGTCGATCGAGTGCTTGCGACTCTGACAGACGACGACCTGGCCCGTTCGCCGTTCCCGCATTTTCGGCACCCGATCCCTCGGTCGGGCCAAGGCCCGGTTACGTTGCTCGGCGATGCCGCACACACGATGCCGCCCACCCTTGCGCAGGGGACCAATCAGGCGCTGCTCGACACGATGGTGTTGTGCAATGCGCTTTCCGATTTCCGGGAGGGCTGGAAAGGCCTGCACAACAGCAACGGTGATCTCCCGAGGGCGCTGCGCTGGTACGAGAACACCAGGCGACGCAAAGTCAAGGCCGTGTCCTGGGTGGCGTCGCTGCAGGTGTCGCACAGTGAGGCCACACTGAGACCGGCGGCGGTAATTCCGGAACGGCTGCACACCTGGGCACTGACGATGTTTCTGCGTTCGATAAGTCACCGCCGGATGTCCGCGCAGATCTGCCGAGAGCTCGCCGGCCGTGATGACCGTCCCGTCCAGCCCATCTTTTCGAAGGCGACGAACAAATGACGACCGCTAAGGTGCCACCTGCCACACTGGCCCGCATTGTCGAGTGGATTCGCCACCATCTGTATCGGCTCCATCAACGGCTGGTACCCGCGCCGGCAGCGATGATGGAGATGATCATTGCCACCTGGACGTCGCAGGCGATCACTGTGGCGGCCCAACTCGGTGTCGCCGATGCCCTGGCCAACGGCCCGCTGCCGATCGACGAGTTGGCGGCCCGGGTGGGCGCGGACGCGGACGCGCTGGGTCGGCTGCTGCGGGCGTTGATCAGCCGGGGCATCTTCCGTCATCGCCGCAATGGCCGCTATGAGCTGAATTCCCTTGCTGGTACTTTGCTTTCGGACGCGCCGGCGTCGCTGGCTTGCGCGGCGCGCTTCTACGGCTCGGCCGAGCAGCGCGAACGCTGGACCCTATTCGTAGATGCGGTCCGGACCGGGAACGCGGTCGTCCCGGCATTGCACGGCAAGGAAAGCTTCGACTACTTCGCCGAGCAGCCCGAGCATGCCGAACTCTTCAACCAGACCATGACCAGTATTTCGCAGTTGACGATGGCGACCGTGGTCGCCGGCTACGACTTCAGCGCCTACCCCACGATCGTCGACGTCGGCGGCGGCCACGGCACACTGCTGGCCGCTATCCTGGCGGCGGCGCCCGCTTCGCGCGGTGTGCTCTACGACCTGCCGCGGGTCGTTGCGAGCGCCCCGAGGCTGCTGCGTGAGCCCGATGTCGCCGACCGGGTGCGCATCGCAGAGGGATCATTTTTTGACAGCGTTCCCGGCGGTGGTGACGCCTATGTCCTCAAAAACATCATTCACGACTGGCCCGATGAGAAGGCCGTGCAGATTCTGCGCAATGTTCGCGCGGCGGCCGGCCCCCGAGCCGTGGTGTTGCTGATCGAAATGGTCATCCCCGACCACGACCGTGACTTCGCCGGTAAATGGGTGGATCTGGAGATGCTGCTGAATCTGGCAGCCCGCGAACGCACTGCGGTGGAATACGGCGAGCTGCTCAGCAAGGCCGGCTTCCATATGACGCGGGTGGTGCAGACCGCTTCACCCCTCAGCGTGGTAGAGGCCAGAGCCGCGTAATGCCCGACGGTGCACGACTGCACCGCTGAGGCGGGCTCGGTATTGGCTGCCCGCAGCCGATTTGGGCGAAATTTCCGAATGCCATGAACTCAAGTCGCTCGCGAATCGTGTACCTGACATCGCTACAAGTTAGGTGAGCAGATGCGCAGGGAGCACCGGGTGGTCGACCACATCGTCGGGCACCTCGCGGCAGGCGGAGTCGATTACATCTTCGGTGTCGACGGCGCTAACATCGAAGACCTTTACGACGCCGCGTATTTGCGGTCGGACATCACTGCGGTGTTAGCCAAGCACGAGTTTTCGGCCGCGACGATGGCCGACGGGTACAGCCGCAGCGGGCACGGCTTGGGTGTGGTGGCTGCGACGTCGGGCGGGGGCGCCTTAAATCTCGTTCCGGGGTTAGGGGAGTCGTTGGCCAGCCGGGTTCCGGTGTTGGCGTTGGTGGGCCAGCCCGCGAAAGCCATGGACGGTTTGGGCAGCTTTCAGGACACCAGCGGCCGCAACGGTTCGCTGAATGCCGAGGCGTTGTTTTCCGCCGTGTCGGTGTTCTGTCGGCGGGTCCGTAACCCTGCGGACATCATCGGGGCATTGCCGGCAGCCATTGCGGCGGCACGAACAGGCGGCCCTGCTGTATTGTTGCTGCCCAAGGACATTCAACAATCCAAGGTGGATGTCAACGGCTACGGTGGTGATGACAGCCACGGTGTTTTGCGGCCGCCAGCGATGGGTGATCCACACCCCATCCTCCGTGCGCTGCACCAGGTGACCGGACCGGTCACCATCATTGCCGGCGAGCAGGTGGCTCGCGACGATGCGCGACCCGAGCTGGCGTCACTGCGTGCGGTGCTGCGTGCCCGGGTGGCCTGTGTGCCCGATGCCAAGGATGTGGCCGGTGCGCCGGGTTTCGGGTCATCGTCGGCGTTGGGGGTGACCGGCGTCATGGGTCACCCCGGGGTGGCCGAGGCGCTGGCGGACAGCGCGTTGTGCTTGGTGGTCGGCACCCGGTTGTCGGTGACAGCGCGCACCGGGCTCCAGGACGCCCTTGCGGCGGTGCGGACGATTTCCATCGGGTCGGCTGCGCCATACCTGCCGTGCACCCATGTGCACACCGACGATTTACGGGCATCGCTGCGGAACCTGACGAGCGCATTGACCGGCCCCGGGCGAACTACTGGCATTCGGGTTCCAGATATGGTGCCGCACACCGAATTGGCTCCGCCGGCATTCGACGGTCCCGGTGTGCGCTACCGCGAGGCGATGTTCGCGCTTGACAGTGTGTTGCCCGACGGGGTCGACATCGTCGTTGACGCCGGCAACACCGGCGCCGCTGCGATCCACTACCTGCCAGTGCGTCGTGGCGGCCGGTTTGTGGTCGCACTTGGCATGGGAGGCATGGGCTACAGCTTCGGAGCCGGCATCGGAATGGCGTTCGGGCGCGCGATGACCGCTCACGCAGAAAGCAATGGGTTTAACCGCCGTACGGTGGTGATCGCCGGCGATGGCGCATTCTTCATGCATGGCATGGAGATTCACACCGCGGTCCAGTACCGGCTGCCGGTGACGTTCGTGTTGTTCAACAACAACGCCCACGCCATGTGCGTGACCCGCGAGCAGCTGTTCTATGACGACCTCTACAGCTACAACCGGTTCGGTCCCAGTGATCTGAGCACCGGTTTGGGGGCCATGTTCCCCGGACTGTCCACGGTCGGCGTGGCCGACATCGACGCGCTGCCCGCCGCACTGCAAGCCGCACTGGATGTCGACGGCCCGTCGGTGGTCAGCGTGAAGTGTTCTGCCGACGAAATACCGCCGTTCGCCGCGTTTTTGGGCAAGCCGGCGCCGAAAACACCGGTGCTCAGCGAGCACCTGATCACAAAGGAGAACCGATCCAATGTCTCTGCCAGCGCTTGACGATATCGTCGCCCACACCGGTAGCAGCGAGCCGATCGACGGAGTGGTCCGCATCGAGACCGCGCCACTGGAGCAGACCGCCCCGTTGTTTCTGGCCAAGATGCGCTCGGTCTACCCCCACGATGAGATCTTCGGCCAGTACTGCACGGTCAACGACTACATCGACTGCCCACCTGATGAGCTGTTCGGTTATCTGGCCGACACCCGCAGTCTGGAGGAGTGGACCTATACCCTGCGGGACTTCACCGCCACCGATGAGCCCGGGCTGTGGCTGGCCTACGACCGGTTACTGCCCGACACCAAGATCTACACCCGCACGGTGGCCAACGCCGAGGCCGGTACCGTCGACCACCACTGCGCATGGGACCAGGGCAAGCACCTGTGGATGATCTACTGGATGCGCGTTTTGGACGCGCAGGTGGTGCTCGGCAAGCCCGGTTCGGTGGTGCTGTGGACCAATTGCCGTCACCCGTTCTACGACCACAACCCCTACCCCGAGGCCGCCCCGCCGCAGCGCACCGGCTGGGTCGGCGACTTCTGGGACATGTTCGGCGCCGGTCACAGCCTAGAACTGAACAACCTCAAAACCATCGCCGAATATCGCCACCACAACGGCCTGCCGATCACCCCAACCTGGATGAGTTGATCTCATGTTCCGCGCGACCAAATTCCGCGATCAGGTTGTGCTGATGGCTGCGATCACATACGCCGGCGACTTCGCCGGCGTAGCCGTGATGCGCTGGGGCGGTCGAGGCTGATGACCATCATGGTCAGCCCGCTTACGGCCGGCGCCGAGTTGCCCAGTGCCGTTGACCCATTGGCATTGTCGCTGAACGAAAACCCGTTCCCGCCGCTACCGGCGGTGCGGTCGGCGCTGATCCGCTCGATCGACTCGGCCAACCGCTACCCAGAGTTCCTGCCCGAGCGGCTACGCCGCGTAATCGCAGACCATATCGGCATCGACGGCGAGCAGGTGGCCCTGGGCGCCGGCGCGACCGGAGTGGTGATGCAAGTGCTGCAAGCGCTGACCTGTCCCGGTGACACGATCGTCATGACGACGCCGACCTTCGACGGCTATCCGATCTTCGCCCAGATCGCCCGGCTGTTACCGGTGACTGTTGACCTCGACAGGCACGGCCACCACAACCTTGCCGCGATGGCCGAGGCGGCGGCGCACGCCAAAGTGGTGGTGGTGTGCCGGCCGCACAATCCGACGGGCACGCTTGAAGGTGTCGCGGATGTCATGCGATTCCTGCGTCAGGTGCCGATCGACACGACCGTGGTGCTCGACGAGGCCTATATCGAGTTCGTCGCGCCCGAACACCGGATGGATGCTGCGGCGTTGGTCGCCCGATTCCCTAATGTGGTGGTAGTGCGGACGTTCTCCAAGGCATACGGGCTAGCCGGCCTGCGGATCGGTTACGCGGTCGGGTCGGTGGAGCTCATCAAGACGCTCTGGACTAACCAGCTCCCGTTCGGGATGGGTATTACCAGCCTGCTGGCAGTCGCCGCCTCTTATGCGGCCGAAGGCGAACTGCTGCAACGGGTTCGGCTGATCACAGCCGAACGCCGCTATCTGACCGGGCGGCTGAGCGCGATGGGAGTCAAGAGCACCGATGCGCATGCCAACTTCGTCTACCTGCCACCCGCTCGCCGGCCATGGCGGGACGTGTTCGCCGGCACCGGGATGCAAGTCCGGCACTTTCCCGACGGCGGCGCACGGATCACCGTCGGCGGCCGCGATTCCACCTCAGCGGTGCTTTCGGCAGTCGCGAAGTCGGCGCGCTGAGGCGGTTTTGCTTCCCAGAGTGCGGTAAGAAAGGGCGTGGCCGAATCCGACGCACGCGACCCGATCGCGCAGGCGCGGTCTAATTGGGAGCGGGCCGGCTGGGGTGACGTGGCGCAGGGCATGGTCGCGGTGACGTCGGTGATGCGTGCCCACCAAATCCTGCTCGCTCGCGTCGAGACGGCGCTGCGTCCCTACGACCTGAGCTTTTCCCGCTTCGAGTTGCTGCGGCTGCTGGCGTTCAGCCGCAGCGGAGCTCTGCCGATCACTAAGGCCTCCGACCGGCTGCAGGTGCATGTCACCAGCGTGACGCACGCGATTCGCCGGCTGGAAGCCAACGGGCTGGTGCAGCGGGTGCCGCACCCGACCGACGGGCGCACCACCCTGGTGCAGATCACCGACTTGGGCCGTTCCACCGTCGAGGACGCTACCGTCACGCTCAACGAGCAGGTGTTCGCCGATATCGGGATGTCAGCAGAAGAGGCTCGGGCGCTGGAGTCGTCGATCGAAACTCTGCGCCGCGGCGCCGGTGACTTCTGAGCGCGAACAGTCGCCCGATTTTGCAACGTCTGCGTCGGCCTGCCGAAATCACTCCAGCAGGGCGGGCAGCGGAATGGTCGCCGTCACCGCTGTCCCCGCGCCGGGTCGCGAGCGGATGTTCAGCCGCCCGCCGACCAGTTCAGCCCGCTCAGCCATCGACAGCACGCCGTAGCCGCCCATCTCGTCGCTGCCCAGCGGATGCTCGAAGGTGTCGAAACCGACTCCGTTGTCCACGATTTCGAGTCGCGCTGTGTCGTCGTCGACGGTGAACCGGAGCCGGGCCGTGCTGGCGGCGGCGTGTTTGACGACGTTCTGCAGGCCCTCCTGGGCGATGCGGTAAAGCGCCAGCTCGATGTGTTCGGGTAGCCGCACCTCGCAGAGCTCTGACTGGATGTCCAGCTGCGGTATGGAGCGGGCCAGGCTGGCCAGTCCGCCGGCCAGACCGAGGTCGTCGAGAACTGGTGGGCGCAGCCCGCCGATGGCCGCACGCGCCTCCTCCAGGGTCAGCCGGGCCAATTCGCGGGCTTTCTCCAGCTGCTCGGAGGCTTCCATCGGGTCGGCGCCGACCGCTCGCGCCGCGGCGTCCAACCGATAGGACAGCGTGATCAAGCGTTGTGAGATGCCGTCGTGGATGTCACCGGCCAGTCGGCGGCGTTCGATCTCCTGGGCTTGGATCACCTGCTCGACGAACAGCTCGTGGGCGCGTTCGCGGGCCACCAATTGCCGGTGCAACCGCGCTTGGTGCAGCGCCCCGGCGATCAACCGGCCGATCACCCGTAACAGTTCGACGTCACGGTCGGTGAACTCCCGGCGCTGCACGGTGTGCACGTTGAGCACCCCGACCAGACCGCCCGGATCGGTTTCCATCGGCACCGACACCATCGAGGTGAAGTCGCGTCCCCGCAGCGACTGAATCGGCAGGTAGCGGGGGTCGGCTTCTTTGTCGTGCTCGATCACCACCGGCTCACGGTGCCGGGCCACCCAGCCGGAGATCCCCGACCCCAGCGGCAGCTGGATCCTGCCGACTTGGCCGTCGAACGGCGGTGTTGCACCGGCCAGCGTCAGCGAGCGCTCGCTGTCGTCGAGCACGTGCACGAAGCAGACGTCGGTGCCGGTGGCCACGGTGATCATCTGGGCGGCGGCCGCGGCCAGCGGCTCCACTCCCGGACCCCGGGAAGCCGCCTGGATAAGCTCGCGCAACAACGCCAGTTCGCGGTCGGCGTCGACAAGGTCACGCACCGCGTGCGAGCGGCGGATCCGGCCGGGCGGCTCTGGCGTGGTCACTGGTAGATCCCCTCGCGCAGTGCGGTCGCGACCGCGCCGGTCCGGTCACTGACCCCGAGCTTGCGGTAGATCGCGCGCAGATGACTTTTCACCGTTTCCTCGCCGATCACCAGCTTGTTGGCGATGCCGCGATTGGACAACCCGGTCACCATGAACGACAGGATCTCGCTTTCGCGTTGCGTCAGCCCCTGACGCGCGCCGGGCCAAAATTCGTCGCGCTGCAACCGGGCCGCGGTGTCGACCGCACGGGCCGCCATGCCCGGGTCGAGGACGGTTTCGCCGTGGTGGGCCAACTCCAGCTGACGCACCAGCTCGTCGCTGCCGATGCTTTTCAGCAGATAGCCGCGTGCCCCGACCCGCAGCGCCTGGAACAAGTACTGCTCGTCGTCGTAGACCGAGAGCATGACCACTTTGAGGTCCGGGTTGCGCTCGCGCAGCACCAGACACAGGTCCAGGCCGCTTTGGCCCTGCATGCGGACATCACACAGCACGACGTCGGGCCGCAGTTCCTCGACGACGCCGGTCGCGCGCTCGGCGCCCACCGCGTGCCCGACGACCTGCACTCGGTCCTTGAAGGCCGCCAGCATTGCCTTGAGGCCCTCGATGACCATCTCGTGATCATCGACGAGCACGAGCCGAACAGGCCCAACTGTTTCAGAGGCCGGTTGGGTGTCCGCCATGGCAACAACCCTAAAGCGAAATGCTTACCTCAATCCCCCTTATGGGGGACGCCCGAGCTTACGGGCTCCGGCAGGCTACCGACATGGGAGCCATGGGGGCAGCGACAACAAGCCGCACATTCTGGTGGGACCGGTCGGCCGCGGTTGACACCGAGGTCCACCCGCTGCGTGCGGTGGTTTTCGACGCGGACACCGTGCTCGGCGAGGTCGACAGTGACGGCGACCTAGTGGCGAAGGCCGGTCTGATCGATTTGGTGATGAGTCTTTTCGTCGAAGGCATCTGGGTCGCCGTAGTGAGCCGGCGTGACCGGGAATCTGCGCAGCAGCTGGTTCGTCAACTGATCGGCGACGGCCTCGTCGAAACCATTGTCAGCGCTGACGACCTGGACCGACCGGGTAGCGACAGGGAGCTGTACCGGCTCGCGTTGTGGGAACTGGGCGTCTCGCCCGCGAGCGCACTGGCCGTCGCGGGGTCGGCGAGCGGCCTGCGGGCGGCGCACGCCGCCGGGCTGCCTACCGTGCCGGTCACCAACGACTACACCGGCGGCCCGGAGTTCGCCGACGCTGCCGGCTGCCGGCTGCTGCACCGACGGTGGGGGAGTCACCGCAAGCAGTCGCGGGCGGCTTAGTTTTCCAGGTTCGCTCGCAGCTCTTCGATCACCGCGCTGAAATCCAAGTCGCCGTTGGAGGCGTCGGACGCGATGAACTCAGCGTAGATGTCGGCGGCGTGGCTGCCCAACGGCGCGGACGCGCCGGTCGAGGCGATGGCGTCCATCGCCAGGCCGAGGTCCTTATTCATCAACGCGGTGGCGAAGCCGGGTTTGAAACCGTTGTTGGCGGGCGAGGTGGGCACCGGCCCGGGCACCGGGCAGTTGGTGTGCAGCGCCCAGCAGTTGCCGGTCGCGCCGGTGATGACGTCGAACAGCGACTGCGCGGACAGCCCGAGCTTGTCGGCCAGCACGAACGCCTCGCCGATGGCGATCTGCTGCACGGCCAACACCATGTTGTTGCAGACTTTGGCGGCCTGACCGGCCCCGGCTGCGCCGCAGTGAATGATCTTGCCTGCCATCGGTTCCAGCACCGGGCGCGCCTGCTCCAGCGCGGATTCCTCGCCACCGACCATGAACGCCAGCGTTCCCGCGATAGCTCCGCGCACACCGCCCGATACCGGAGCATCCAGCTGGGCGAAGCCGTGGGAGCCGGCCTGCGCGTGTACTTCCCGGGCGTCGTCGACGGAGATCGTCGAGCTGTCGATGAACAGCGCGCCGGGCCGCGCTGTGGGCAGGATCTCGGCGTAGCACCGCTTGACCACCTCGCCGCTGGGCAGCATGGTGATCACCACATCGGCCGCACGGACGGCTTCGGCGGCGCTGCCGAACACCGTGGCGCCCTTGGCTTCTGCTGCGGCCATCGCCGCCGGCACCGGGTCGAAGCCGCGTACCGCGTGTGCTCCGGCCACCAGGTTCGCGGCCATCGGACCGCCCATGTTGCCCAGACCAAGGAATGCGATTGTGGTCAAGCTTTCAGCCCTTCTATGCGCCGGCGCGAACCCGGGCGGCTTCGGCCCGGCCGATGACCACCCGCATGATCTCGTTGGTGCCCTCCAGGATGCGGTGCACCCGCAGGTCGCGCACGATCTTTTCCAGGCCATACTCGCGCAGATAGCCGTAGCCGCCGTGCAATTGCAGCGCCTGGTCCGCGACGTCGAAACACGCGTCGGTGACGTAGCGTTTGGCCATCGCGCACAGCTCGACCTTGTCGGCGGCATCGTCGTCGAGCGCAGTTGCTGCCCGCCACAGCAACATTCGCGACGTCTCCAACGCGGTGGCCATGTCGGCCAGGGTGAACCGGACAGTGGGCTCGTCGAGCAGCGGCCCACCGAACGCGTGCCGTTCGCGCAGGTAGGCCCCGGCTTTGTGGAATGCGGCCTGCCCGCCGCCCAGCGAACAGGCCGCGATGTTGATGCGCCCCCCGTTGAGGCCTTTCATCGCAATGCCGAACCCGGCCCCTTCACCGTCGGCTCCACCGAGCATCGCATCAGCGGGAACCCGCACGCCCTCCAGCACGACCTGCGCCGTGGGTTGCGCGTGCCAGCCCATCTTCTCTTCTTGCGCACCGAAACTCAGCCCGGGCGTATCCTTTGCGACGACGAACGCCGATATGCCGCGCGGGCCGTCCGCTCCGGTCCGGGCCATCACGACATAGACGTCGGACGCACCCGCGCCGGAGATGAATTGCTTGACGCCGTCGAGCACATAGTCTGAGTTCTTTCCCGAGCCGTGCCGGACGGCACGGGTGCGCAGGGCACCGGCGTCTGATCCGGCACCCGGCTCGGTGAGGCAGTAGCTGGCGATGACGTCCATCGCCGCCAGCCGGGGAATCCAGACCTTGCGTTGCTCCTCGGTGCCGAAACTGTCGATCATCCAGGCGCACATGTTGTGGATCGACAGGAACGCCGCGGTCGTGGGATCGGCGATGGCCAGCTGCTCGAAGATGCGAACCCCGTCGAGTCGGCGCAGCCCGCTGCCACCGACGTCGTCGCGGCAGTAGATCGCCGCCATCCCGAGTTGGGCAGCCTCACGCAACACGTCGACCGGGAAATGCTTGGCGGCGTCCCACTCCAAGGCGTGCGGCGCAAGGCGTTTCTCGGCGAACGACGCCGCGGTCTCGGTGATCACCCGCTCGTCGTCGTCAAGACCGAAGAATTGCATCAGGCTTCAGTTCATTGTCGGAATGACGAATTCGGCACCGTCTTTGATGCCCGACGGCCACCGCGAAGTGACGGTCTTGACCTTGGTGTAGAACTGGATCGCCGCCGGGCCGTGCTGGTTGAGATCGCCGAAGCCGGAGCGCTTCCAGCCGCCGAAGGTGTGGTAGGCCACCGGCACCGGGATTGGCACGTTGACGCCGACCATGCCCACCTGCACGCGCGAGGTGAAGTCGCGGGCCGTGTCGCCGTCCCGGGTGAAAACCGCGACACCGTTGCCGTATTCGTGTTCCGAGGGCAGCCGCAGTGCTTCTTCATAGTCGTGTGCCCGCACGATGCATAGCACGGGCCCGAAAATCTCGTCGGTGTAGATCGACATGTCCGGTGTGACGTGGTCGAACAAGGTGGGCCCGATAAAGAAGCCGCTCTCCAGGCTCGCATCACCGTAGGCCAGCTCATCGCTGCCACGTTCGCGGCCGTCGACCACGATCTCGGCGCCCGCAGCGACGCCCTGATCGATGTAATGGCGCACCCGGGTCAACGCGGCCTCGGTGACCAGCGGGCCGTAGTCCGCTTTCGGGTCCAGGCTGTGACCCACCCGCAGGTTATTGATCCGCTCAACGAGCCTGGCGCGCAACCGGTCTGCGGTCTGGTCACCGACCGGTACCGCAACGCTGATCGCCATGCACCGTTCGCCGGCGCTGCCGTAGCCGGCGCCGATCAGGGCGTCGACCGCCTGGTCGAGGTCGGCGTCGGGCATGACGATCATGTGGTTCTTGGCGCCGCCGAAGCACTGCGACCGCTTGCCGGTCGCCGCGGCGCCGGCGTAGATGTACTGCGCGATGTCCGAGCTGCCGACGAAGCCGACAGCCTGGATGTCGGGGTGGTTCAGGATGGCGTCGACGGCCTCCTTGTCGCCATGCACGACCTGAAAGACGCCGGGTGGCAGGCCGGCTTCGAGGAAGAGCTCGGCCAGCCGCACCGGCACGGACGGGTCGCGCTCGCTGGGCTTGAGGACGAAGGCGTTGCCGCAGGCGAGCGCCGGTCCGGCCTTCCAGAGCGGAATCATCGCCGGGAAGTTGAACGGGGTGATGCCGGCGACGACGCCCAGGGGTTGGCGCAGCGAGTAGACGTCGATGCCCGGGCCGGCACCTTCGGTGTATTCGCCTTTGATCAAGTGCGGGATGCCGACGCAGAACTCGATGACCTCGATGCCGCGCTGGACGTCGCCGCGCGAGTCGGCGACGGTTTTGCCGTGTTCCAGGGACAGCAGCTCGGCCAGCTCATCGGTGTGCTGATTGACCAGGTCGATGAAGCGCATCAGCACCCGGGCCCGTCGCTGCGGATTCCAGGCCGCCCACCCGCGCTGTGCCTCGACGGCCGCGGCGACGGCGGCGTCGACTTCGGCCTTGTCGGCCAACGGCACCGTCGCCTGCACCTGGCCGGTGCTCGGGTTGAAGACGTCGGCAGTGCGGCCCGAGTGGCCGGCGACGCGCCGACCGTCGATGAAGTGCGAAATCTGTTCGGTCATGAGCTGCCTTCTGACGACGCGACGAAACACGGGGGAGTCGACTGGATACTAGGACATCCTAGTACTGCGCTTGTGACTTGTCGCTACTCAGCGGGTCGGCGTGATCACCGGAGAGACCAGGGTGCCGTTGCTCAGGTAGGCCGCCAGGTTCTGCAGGACGAGATCGACCATCGCCGCCCGTGTCGGTGCCGTGGCGCTACCGACATGTGGGAGCACGACCACAGTGTCCAGTTCTCGAAGTCGTTCGGGCACGTCCGGTTCGTGAGCAAAGACGTCCAGTCCGGCGCCGGCCAGCTTCTCCTCGACGAGTAACTCCACCAGGGCCTCCTCGTCGACGACAGTGCCGCGGGCGATGTTGATCAGGTAGCCGTCAGGGCCGAGCGCTTCCAGCACGTCGCGGTCGACCAACGGTCTGGCGTCCTTGCCGCCGGCGGTTGCGACCACCAACACGTCGACGGTGGTGGCCAGCTGCAACGGCGACGACGCATATCGGTAGCTGACGTCGCCTCGCTGCCGGCGATTGTGGTAGGCGATGTGGCACTTGAACGCGGACAGCCGGTCGGCAACACCCGACCCGATGCGCCCGAGACCGAGAATCCCGACCCGCGATCCGGTCACGTCCCGGGTCAACGGATAAGGCCCATCGACCGGCCAGCGGCCGGCGCGCACGTAGCGCTCTGAAGCTCCAAAACGGCGCATCGTCATGAGCATCAACGCGACAGCGGTATCAGCGACCGTGTCGGTCAACACGTCTGGGGTGTTGCTCAGACCGATGCCCAATTGCTGTGCGGCGTCGACGTCGACCGTGTCGTAACCGTCGCCGTGGTGAATGATTGCGCCAACGTTCGGCAATGCGGCCAGCAAATCAGCGTCGATGGGTAGATCACCGGCGTCGACGATCACTTTGACCGACGCGGCATGTTCGGCCAGAAATCCGTCGCGGTTCTCTGTTGGCAGCTGCACTGTGCCGTACTTCGCGTTCACCGCTTCGGCCAGCGCGGGTGGAAGTGAGCCGACTTGCAGCACTGTCTCGGCCAATCGATGCTCCTTCGTGGTTGTGGCTGCCGCCCGACTTACCTCGGGCACCGTGAGCCTGTAGTTGGCGAGAGCAAGTGCGAGTAGGGCGCGCGATAACTACAGGCTCGGCTCGTCGGGCGGTCACCCGTCATCGCGCAGGCGGGCAACGAACGCCTGGGCTTCCGCCCAGCTGGGCAACAGACCGGCGGCCTTGACTTCATCGAGCGTCGGCGCCGCGGCGTCGCGCTCGGACAGGCGCGGGGCCTGCCCGTCCACCGTCGGCCAGTCGATTCCGAGCGCCGGGTCGGTCGCGCGGATAGTGTGCTCGCGGGTGGGATTGTATTCCGCCGAGCAGAGGTACATCACCGTTGGATTACCCTGCAGCGCAAGGAAACCGTGCGCCAAACCTTCGGAGATGTACACCGACCGACGATCGCGGTCGTCGAGCAGCACCGCGTCCCAGCGCCCGAATGTCGGTGAACCGACCCGGATGTCGACGACCACGTCGAACACCGAGCCCTGAACGCAGGTGACATATTTGGCTTGACCCGGCGGCAGCTGTGCGAAGTGCAGTCCACGCAGCACACCGGCCGACGACACCGAACAGTTCACCTGCCGCACGTCCAGCCGGTGACCGGTGAAGGCGGTGAAGCCGCTGTCGGTGACCCATTCGAAGAACAATCCGCGGGCATCGGGATGCAACTGTGGGGTGACCTCCCATGCGCCCGCGACGGCGAGTTCGCGTACCTTCATTTCACTGTCCATGCTGCTGGTAACGGGCTTCGACAGCATCTTTCAGCGGCGCCCACCACGACTCGTTGGCGCGATACCAGTCGATGGTGGCACGCAGGCCCTCCTCGAAGTCGAGGCGCTTTGGCGCCCAATTCAATTCTTCGTACAACGCCGACGGGTCGATCGCGTATCGCAGGTCGTGTCCGGCGCGGTCGGTGACGTGGTCGAAATCGTCGGGTTCGCGTCCCATCAGCTTCAGCAGCGTCTGCAGCACCGACGCATTGTCGCGTTCCCCTTCGGCGCCGATCAGGTAGGTCCGGCCGATCTGCCCGCGGTCCAATATCCGCCACACCGCGTCATTGTGGTCGTCGACGTGAATCCAATCGCGGACGTTGGCGCCCGTGCCGTACAACTTGGGCCGCCGACCGGTCAGCACGTTCGTGATCTGGCGCGGAATGAACTTCTCCACATGCTGATAGGGCCCGTAGTTGTTGGAGCAGTTCGAGATTGTCGCGCGAACGCTGTAGGAGCGCACCCACGCCCGCACCAGCATGTCGGCGCCGGCTTTGGTCGAGGAGTAGGGGCTGGACGGGTTGTACGGCGTTGACTCGGTGAACCGGCGATGATCACCCAGCGGCAGGTCGCCGTAGACCTCGTCGGTAGACACGTGATGCAGCCGCACACCGTGGCGACGGACTGCCTCGAGGACGGTGAAGGTCCCGACAACGTTGGTGTGCACGAAGGGCCGGGGATCGGCCAGCGCATTGTCGACGTGCGTTTCCGCTGCGAAATGCACCACCGCATCGGATTCGGCGACCAACGCCGACACCAACTCGGCGTCGGTGACGTCTCCCTCGACCACTCTGACGTGATCGGCGACCGGAATCAACGACTCGCGGCTGCCCGCATAGGTCATGGCGTCCAGCACCGTCACCGCATGGTCGGGTCGCTCGCGCACAGCCGAGTGCACGAAGTTGGCGCCGATGAACCCGGCGCCGCCAGTCACCAACAGCCGCATGGTCAAACCCTACGATGCGCCCGCGAACCGGGCGGCAAGCTCAGTGTTTCGCGGCCAGCCCGAGCGCCGACGCCAGATCGGCCAGCGCATGCACCAGCGCGTCTTCCGATTGACCGCCCAAGACCTGAATCGCCACGTGGTCCGCACCCGCCTCGAGGTGCTCGGTGACGCGTGCGGCGATGGCCTCCGTCGTGCCGTAGGCCACGACGGCGTCGATCAGCTTGTCGCTTCCGGGCTGGCTCACATCCTGTTCGGTGAATCCCAGCCGGAGCCAGTTGTTGACGTAGTTGCTCAGGTTCAGATAGAAGCCGACGGCTTGGCGTCCGATCCGCCGAGCCTCCTCGGCGTTGTTGGTGAGCACCACCTTGTGTTCGGGTGCCAGAAAGACCGTGTTGCCCAGCTGTTCTCGTGCTTTGGCGGTGTGTTCGGGCGTGGTCAGGTACGGGTGAGCGCCGGCGCTGCGGGACGCCGCCAGCGCCAGCACCCGCGGGCCCAGCGCCGCGAGCACGCGGCGGCTGGTCGGGACATTGGTCGCGTCAAGCTCGTCGAGATATCCGACGAGCGCGTCGTAGGGCTTCTGGTATTGCTGGGTGTGCTCGGGGTGGCCTACGCCGATACCGAGCAGGAATCGCCCGGGGTGCGCGGACTCGATGCGCTGGTAGGACTCTGCGACCGTCGCGGCCGGCGCCGCCCAGATGTTGACGATTCCGGTGGCCAGCTGCAACGAGGTCGTCTGCGTCAGCGCCGGTTCAACCCAGGCGAGGTCGGCGTCGGGCGAACCACCGATCCAGGCGGCGCCGTAGCCAAGCGATTCGATCTGAGCGGCCAGTCCCGGTGCAAGGGAGCGGGTGCCCAACCACACGCCGTAGCGGCCCAGCTCGGGTTTGAGTGAAACTGCGTCCGTCATCTGGGATCCCCCTACGCGTTCGGCTCACGAGCGGTTCAGTCCGAGCGGCCCTGCTAATTCGGCCAGGGCCGACACCAGGTTGTCATCTTTGGTGAGGACTTGCACGGGCACGTGGTCAGCGCCGGCGTCCAGGTGCTCGTTCAGCCGCGCCGCGATCACCTCGGGGGTGCCATAGGCCACTACCGCGTCGACCAGACGGTCGCTGCCCGGCCTGGTGACATCGTCGTCCGTGAAGCCCAACCGTTTCCAGCTGTTGCGGTAGTTGGCCAGGTTGAAATAGACGTCCAGCGCCTTGCGGCCGACCGCACGCGCCTTGTCCGCGTCAGTAGTCAGCACCACTTTGTGCTCGGGGGCCAGAAACGCCGACGAGCCGATCAGTTCGCGGGCCTGCGCCGTGTGCTGCGGAGTGGTGAGATACGGGTGCGCGCCGGCGGCGCGCTCCGCCGACAGCTTGAGCACTCGCGGGCCCAGCGCCGCGACCACCCGGCGGTCGGCCGGCACGCCGTAGTCGTCTAGCCGGTCCAGATAGTCGGTCAGCGCGTCGTAGGGCTTGCGGTACTCGCGGTGCGCCTCCGGGTGACCGACACCGATCCCCAGCAGGAACCGGCCCGGGTAGGCCCTGTCGATCCGGTGAAACGACTCGGCCACCGGCTTGGCGGGTGCGGTCCAGATGTTGACGATGCCGGTGGCCACTTGCAGCGTCGACGTCGCCTCCAGGATGGGTTCCACCCAGGCCAGCTCAGCGGGCGGCGATCCACCCACCCAGACGGCGCCGTAGCCGAGCGACTCGATGTCTCTGGCCTGCCCGGGGGTCACGCCGCGGCCGAACGATCCGAACCGGCCCAGGTTGGGTTTGCTGTGAGCAGAATCGGTCATGGTTGTCAGCAACCTGTCCGCCGACGGCGCTATTCCTTGCTAGTCCTCGAGCAGGTCGGGGATTTCGTCCGAAGCCGGCGGGCTGTCCAGGGGCAGAAGCACGATGAACCGCGTGTCGCCGGGAACCGATTCCACCCGCAGGTCCCCGCGGTGTTTCTTGACGACGATGTTGAAGGCCAGGTCCAGTCCCAGGCCGGTGCCTTCTCCGAACGGCTTGGTGGTGAAGAACGGCTCGAAGATGTGTTCGCGGACATCCTCGGAGACGCCCGGACCGGTGTCGCAGATTTCGACGCGGACCATTTTCTCGCCATCGCGGGCGGTGCGCAACGTCAGCGTGCCGCCATCCTGGCCCATTGCGGCGATGGCGTTGTCGATGATGTTGGTCCACACCTGGTTGAGATCGCCAGGGTAGCAGGGGATCTCAGGCAAGGACCGGTCGAAGTCCTTGATCACCGTGATCACTTTGGAGTCTTTGCCGCCGTCTTTACCGAACCGGTCGGCGAAAATCACCAGCGTGCTGCGCAGCAGTTCATGGATGTCGGCTACCTGAAACGGCGCGCGGTCCATCTGGGAATACTGTTTGGCGTCGGCGACCAGAGCCGAAATGCGTTTGCTCGCTTCGGCGATCTGGTTCATCAGCTGTTCGCTTTCGATGGTGTAGTGCAGCCATCGAATGGCCTCCTCCAGCGATGTGGAGGCGAGGTCGTCGACGGCGGCGGACACCCGCTCCAGCCAGTCGGTGTCGATGCCGCCTTCCACGAAAGCCGGCGCGATGTCCCAGCCGTCGCCCACGCCGTGGTCGTCCAGCCAGTCGCCGACCGCCTCTTCCAAATCCGCGGTCTCGATCGGGCTCAGGTGTTGCGACGTCGACTTGGCGACCTGGTCGGCGACTTCCTGCTGCAACCGGACCAGTGCGCTCAGCGCATCCGCGGTGACCGTGCCGTCGGCGAGCATGACCAGTTTGCAGCGCATGCCGGCGATCCGCTCGCGCAACTCGGCCGCCGCTCGTGCGGTGGCCGCGGCGGGATTGTTCATCTGGTGGGTCAGCCCCGCCGAGATCCTGCCGAGAGCCAGCAGTTTCTCGCGGTTGTCGATGATGCGTCGCGTGCGGTCGGTGCCGACGGCGATCCCGTCGAGCAAGTGAACGGCCATCGGGAACTGGTCCTTCATGAATTTCGCGAACACCGGTGCGTCCAACACGAAGAATTCGGAAGGCCTCGTGACGTGCACCGACGCGTCGTAGCTCTGCTGCGGCCTACCGGTGAACGCCCGCCAGGCTCCGCAGTACACGCCGCGCTGCGAGGTCCGATTGGTCTCGATATCCTGGCCGCCGGACAGCTTCGACATGGCCAACTCGCCGTCGAGCAGAACGTAGAAGCAGGTCGCCGGCTCGCCTTCGACGCAAAGCGGCCCGGGCTCGTAATGCTGGATATGCCCGTTGGCGCACAACACGTCGAGTTGCTCGTCGGTGAGGGCCTCGAACAAGAACAGCGTGCGCAGTTCGTCAGGTCGACAGCGGGTGGTCACAACCCTACGACTCCGCCAGGTAACGGTGCACCAGCATGACCGCCATCGAACCTTCGCCGACTGCCGCGGCGACCCGCTTGGCGGATTCCGAGCGCACGTCTCCGGCAACGAACACTCCCGGCACGCTGGTCTCCAGATGGTGAGGTGGCCGGTCCAGCGTCCAACCGCAGACATTGCGCAGATCCGGGCCGGTGAGAATGAAGCCGTGGTCGTCGCGGGCCAGCACCCCGTCGAGCCACTCGGTGCGCGGTGCGGCGCCGATGAAGATGAACATTCGACCGCAGGAGACTTCCTCGCTGTCGCCAGTCCGGTTGCTGACCAGCGACAGCTTCTCGAGGTGGTCATCGCCGGTCGCAGCGTGCACTTCGGTGCAGGTGCGCACGGTGATCTTGGGGTTCTGCTCGATCTGCTGGATTAGGTAATACGACATCGACGCCCGCAGCGACGGGGCGCGCACCACGATCGTCACCGACCTGGCCGCCCGGGACAGATACATCGCCGCCTGGCCGGCCGAGTTGGCCCCGCCGATCACGTAAACCTCTTCGTCGTTGCATTCCGCGGCGATCGACGTCGCCGCCCCGTAGTAGACGCCGCGCCCGGTCAGCTCGGCGCAGCCGGTCGCCTCCAGCTGACGGTAGGCAACGCCGGTAGCCAGGATGACTGCGTGCGCGTCGATCGAGCCGCCGTCGGCGAACCGTACGGTGCGGGCGGATCCGTTGATCTCTAGGGCGGTGGCGGTGCGGGCGGTGATCAGCTCGGCGCCGAACTTCTCGGCCTGTCGGCGCGCCCGCTCGGCCAATTGCCCGCCCGACACCCCGTCGGGAAAGCCCAGGTAGTTCTCGATGCGTGAGCTCTGGCCGGCCTGGCCGCCCGTGGCGGTGCGTTCGATGAGCACCGTGCGCAGACCTTCCGAAGCTCCGTAGACGGCGGCGGCCAACCCCGCGGGACCACCACCGATGACGACGAGGTCGTAGAACTCCCGCGACGGTGTGGTGGTCAGACCGAGCAAGTCGGCCAGTTCGGCATCGGTGGGCTCGACGAGGGTCTGCCCTTTCTCGGTGACCACGACCGGCAACCGCCGACCGTCCTCACCCGCGGCCTCCAACAGTTGCTCGCCGGCCGGCTCGTCGGCCATGAACCAGTTGTAATAGAGCCCGTTGCGCGCCAAGAAGTCGCGAACCTGCCAGGAGCGCGCCGACCAGCGGTGCCCGATGACCTTGGTGTGCGGGATCGGGTGTTCCGGTGCCCGGCGCCAGGCGTCGAGCAGCGCGTCGACGACGGGATAGAGCTTCTCTTCGGGCGGGTCCCACGGCTTGAGCAGATAATGGTCGAGGTCGACGACGTTGATCGCGTCAATGGCTGCGTGCGTGTCGGCGTAAGCGGTCAGCAGTACCCGACGAGCCGCCGGGTACAAATCCATCGCGTGCTCGAGGAAGTCGATACCGGTCATCTGGGGCATCCGGTAGTCGGCCAAGAACATGGCGACCGTTTCGCCGCGGAGCTTGAGTTCTTTGAGGGTTTCCAGGGCGTCGTGTCCGGATTCGGCGCGCAGAATCCGGTGACTTTCGCCGTAGTGGCGGCGCAGGTCTCGGGCTACGGCGCGGGAAACCGCGGGATCGTCATCGACGGTCAGCAATACGGGCTTGCGCGGCTGAGCCAAGGCTCCGGTCATCGCGATCAGTATGCGCTCGCAACGGCTGGTCGGCACGGTAAAGTGAGGGCGCCGAATTTCTCGCCGAGCGATTTTGGCCACGGTGAGTGAACGGGTATCGTTGAGCGACGGTGCGTCATTCGCGCCGGCTTTTCTGCGTGCCCTGTCCTAGGAATTTCCTGTCACCGGCTCACGTTTAAGTCGGGGCTTGTGCTGCGCCGGTCAGGGGCAGCGACGATACGAACCGAAGACGAGGGATTGCTGAAGACTTATGGCCAAGAAGGACGGTGCCATAGAGGTCGAGGGCCGCGTGGTCGAGCCCCTGCCCAATGCGATGTTCCGCATTGAGCTGGAGAACGGCCACAAGGTGCTCGCCCACATCAGCGGCAAGATGCGGCAGCACTACATCCGCATCCTGCCCGAGGACCGGGTGGTGGTGGAGCTGTCTCCCTACGACCTGTCCCGGGGCCGCATCGTGTACCGGTACAAGTGACTGGGCGCGTTCAAAGCCCAGGTCGACCCAGCGACGAGAAGACAGAACAGGATCACAACAGCCGTGAAGGTGAACCCGAGCGTCAAGCCGATCTGCGATAAGTGCAGGGTGATCCGCCGGCATGGGCGGGTCATGGTGATCTGCTCCGATCCGCGCCACAAGCAGCGGCAGGGCTAGCTGGCCGCGGAGATCGCAAGCGCGGCGTAGCCGGGCGCAGCGGGTCGCCGCCAGGTACCGCGGAGATCGCAAGCGCGGCGCAGCGGGTCGCCGCCAGGTACCGAACTGACTCGATTCGACAACTGAATGCAGACCTCCCAGTACCACTGAGCGGCTGGCATCTATAGAGATGGGCCAACTCAGCTACGCCCGGAACGAAGGCCGGGCCCCGCGCCCCACACGTTTAGTGGGGCAGGGAACGGACTGGGATTAGCACCTTCGCGAAGAAAGAGGATCGCCACATATGGCTCGACTCGTGGGCGTCGACCTTCCGCGCGACAAGCGGATGGAGGTCGCGCTGACCTATATCTATGGCATCGGCCGCACCCGTTCCAACGAGATCCTGGCTGCCACCGGCATCGACCGCGACCAGCGCACCAAGGATCTGACCGACGATCAGCTCACCGCACTGCGCGACTACATCGAGGCCACCCTGCGGGTCGAGGGCGATCTGCGCCGCGAGGTGCAGGCCGACATTCGCCGCAAGATTGAGATCGGCTGCTACCAGGGGTTGCGTCACCGCCGCGGTCTGCCGGTGCGTGGCCAACGGACCAAGACCAATGCGCGTACCCGCAAGGGCCCCAAGCGCACCATCGCCGGCAAGAAGAAGGCCAGGTAACCGATGCCACCGAAGAAAGCGACCGGGACTGCGAAGGCGCCGAAGAAGGGCCAGAAGACCCGGCGGCGGGAGAAGAAGAACGTCCCGCATGGCGCCGCTCACATCAAGAGCACGTTCAACAACACGATCGTGACGATCACCGATCCGCAGGGCAACGTCATCGCCTGGGCGTCCTCCGGCCACGTCGGTTTCAAGGGTTCGCGGAAGTCGACTCCGTTCGCCGCCCAGCTCGCCGCGGAGAACGCCGCCCGTAAGGCGCAGGAGAACGGAGTGCGCAAGGTCGACGTATTCGTTAAAGGCCCCGGTTCGGGCCGCGAGACGGCGATTCGTTCGCTGCAGGCCGCCGGTCTGGAGGTCGGCGCCATTTCCGACGTCACCCCCCAGCCGCACAACGGCTGCCGTCCGCCCAAGCGACGCAGGGTTTAGCCAGGGTCAAGGAGGAGAGAAGAAGTCATGGCTCGGTACACCGGACCCATCACCCGCAAGTCACGCCGGCTGCGCACCGACCTGGTCGGTGGCGACCAGGCGTTCGAGAAGCGCCCTTACCCGCCCGGCCAGCACGGCCGCGCCCGGATCAAGGAAAGCGAATACCTGCTACAGCTGCAGGAGAAGCAGAAGGCCCGCTTCACCTACGGCGTGATGGAAAAGCAGTTCCGTCGCTACTACGAAGAAGCCACCCGCCACAGCGGCAAGACCGGCGAGAATCTGCTGCGGATCCTGGAGAGCCGGCTGGACAACGTGGTCTACCGCGCCGGGATCGCACGCACCCGGCGGATGGCCCGTCAGCTGGTCAGCCACGGCCACTTCACCGTCAACGGTGTCAAGGTCAACATCCCCAGTTACCGCGTCTCGCAGTACGACATCATCGACATCACAGACAAGTCGCTGAACACCGTGCCGTTTCAGATCGCGCGGGAAACGGCGGGCGACCGCCCTACCCCGAGCTGGCTGCAGGTGGTCGGCGAGCGTCAACGCATCCTGATCCACCAGTTGCCCGAGCGGACGCAGATTGACGTCCCGCTCACCGAGCAGCTGATCGTCGAGTTCTACTCGAAGTAGCAGTACCCCCGCACCAGCCGGTGCAGGTTGCGGCGATTGCAAGCGCGGCGAAGCCGGGCGCAGCGGGTCGTCGCGGAACAATTGAACGGCATCAAATAGCGGGTGCCGAGAAGGAGTAAAGAAACACCATGCTGATTTCACAGCGACCCACACTGTCCGAAGAGGCCATCGCCGAAAACCGCTCCCAGTTCGTCATCGAGCCGTTAGAGCCCGGTTTCGGTTACACCCTGGGCAATTCGCTTCGGCGCACGCTGCTGTCGTCGATTCCTGGCGCGGCGGTGACCAGCATCCGCATCGACGGTGTGTTGCACGAGTTCACCACCGTTCCGGGTGTCAAGGAAGACGTCACCGACATCATCTTGAACCTGAAGAGTTTGGTGGTGTCCTCTGAAGAGGACGAGCCGGTGACGATGTATTTGCGCAAGCAGGGCCCGGGCGAGGTCACCGCCGGTGACATCGTGCCGCCGGCCGGGGTTACGGTGCACAACCCCGACATGCGCATCGCCACCCTGAACGACAAGGGCAAATTAGAGGTCGAGCTCGTCGTCGAGCGCGGCCGCGGCTATGTCCCCGCGGTGCAGAATAAGGCCTCCGGTGCCGAAATCGGCCGTATACCCGTCGATTCCATTTACTCGCCGGTGCTGAAAGTCACCTACAAGGTGGACGCCACCCGCGTCGAGCAGCGCACCGACTTCGACAAGCTGATTCTGGACGTCGAGACCAAGAACTCGATCAGCCCGCGCGACGCGCTGGCGTCGGCCGGTAAGACGCTGGTCGAATTGTTCGGTCTGGCACGCGAACTCAACGTTGAAGCCGAAGGCATCGAGATCGGGCCGTCACCGGCTGAGGCCGACCACATCGCGTCGTTCGCGCTGCCGATCGACGACCTGGACCTGACGGTGCGGTCGTACAACTGCCTCAAGCGCGAAGGCGTGCACACCGTCGGGGAACTGGTCTCGCGCACCGAGTCCGACCTGCTCGACATCCGCAACTTCGGCCAGAAGTCGATCGACGAGGTCAAGGTCAAGCTGCACCAGTTGGGTCTGTCGCTCAAGGACAGCCCGGCCAGCTTCGACCCGTCGGAGGTGGCGGGTTATGACGTCGCGACCGGCACCTGGTCCAGCGACTCCAGCTACGACGACCAGGACTACGCCGAAACCGAGCAGCTCTGACTCGCAGCAGTCAGCGCGATTTAGACAGGAGCGTCCGCAATGCCTAAGCCGACTAAGGGTTATCACCTCGGCGGGTCGTCCTCGCATCAGAAGGCGATCCTGGCCAACCTGGCCACCTCGCTGTTCGAGCATGGCCGGATCAAGACCACCGAGCCCAAGGCGCGGGCACTGCGACCCTACGCCGAGAAGCTGATCACGCACGCCAAGAAGGGCACCTTGCACAACCGGCGTGAGGTGCTCAAGAAGATCCGCGATAAGGATGTGGTGCACACGCTTTTCGCCGAAATCGGGCCGTTCTTCGCCGACCGCAACGGCGGCTACACCCGCATCATCAAAGTCGAGGCGCGCAAAGGTGACAACGCGCCGATGGCGGTGATCGAGCTGGTCCGGGAGAAGACGGTGACTTCGGAGGCCAACCGGGCTCGCCGGGCGGCCGGCGCGCAGTCGGCGGCCAAGAAGGCCGCGCCGGCGAAGAAGGTCGCACCGGAGGCCGCGGCTGCGGCACCGCAGGCCGCGGTCGAGCCGGAGGCGGTCGAGGCCGAGACGCCGGAACCTGCCGACGCTCCGGAAGCCGACGCGTCGGAAACCGAGGCGTCGACAGCCGCGGAAGAAGCCGCCGAAGCGGAAGCTCAGGGCACCTCCACGGCGCCTGACCCCGATGTCGCGGCGGACTCCGACGAGTCCTGAGCACACTGTGGGCGTGCCCGCCACTGGTGACGGTGGCGGGCACGTTCGTCTTCGGCTCGACATCGCCTACGACGGCACGGATTTCGCGGGGTGGGCGGTGCAGGCCGGGCAGCGGACGGTGGCCGGTGTGCTCGACGATGCGCTGTCGACGGTGTTCCGGACGCCGGTGCGGCTGCGCGGGGCGGCACGCACCGACACCGGTGTGCACGCTGTCGGACAGGTGGCTCACCTCGACGTCCCGGTTGATGCGTTGCCGCACGCTCATGCGCGGTTGCGTCCGGGCGCTGACCCCGAATTCCTGAGCTTGGTGCGCCGTCTTGGCCGGTTCTTGCCCGCCGACGTCAAGGTTCGCGAAATCTGCCGCGCGCCAGCCGGTTTCGATGCACGATTCTCGGCGCTGCGCCGCCACTACGTGTACCAGTTGTCGACCGCGCCCTACGGTGTGCCGCCGCTGCAAGCCCGCTACGTCTCGGCGTGGCCGCACGACCTGGACGTCGACGCAATGACGGCGGCATCGGCGAAGCTGTTGGGCTTGCGCGACTTCAGCGCGTTTTGCCGGCACCGCGAAGGTGCCACCACGATCAGGGATCTGCAGCGGCTGGACTGGGCCCGCGACGGTGATCTGGTCACCGCCCACGTGACAGCCGACGCGTTCTGCTGGGCGATGGTGCGCTCACTGGTCGGGGCGTTGCTGGCGGTGGGGCAGCACCGGCGCAGTCCCGACTGGATCAGCGAATTGCTCACCGCGACACGCCGGTCCAGCGACTTCGCGGCCGCACCGGCGCGCGGTTTGACGTTGACCGGCGTGGACTATCCCCCTGACGACCAACTCGCGGCGCGCACGGTGGTCACCCGTGAACTGCGCAGCTTCCCGCTGAGTTAAAGCCGCGCGGCGGCGAATTGCGCGGCCTGGCTGGTCATGCCGGTCTGAACGTAAGCCAGGTGAGCGTTCCAGTTCTGGCCGTCGGTGCAGATCGGGTCGCCGGCGTCGCACAAGTCGATGGTTTTGCCGCCGTACTGCGGGCTCAGCGCCGTCAGCGGCTGACCCAACCGGCTCGACGGATTCCCGAACACCGCTACCGCCGCGACGTGATCGGCCATCGCAGCCGGCAGCGGCTGCTTGTAACCCAAGGCGCCGATCGGCGCGGCGGTGACGATGTCGATCACCGCGGCGCCCTGCGAGTAACCGCCCAGCACCATCTCGGTGTCGGGGCACTGGCCGGCCATGTTCTGGATGTGACCGCTGGCGTCGTTCGCGCCGTTGGCGGCGGCCAGGAAATTGTCGCTGGCCGGGTATTTGACGCCGTAGGACTGCACGGTCTTGCCGGGCAGCTGGGAACGCAACGCGCCGACGAACGCAGTGCCGACCTTGCCGATACCCGGTGGCTCATTGGTGCCGCGGGCGAACACCACCTCGACATCCGGGCACGCCGCCGAAGCCGCCGGAATCACCACGAACGGGTTGACCAGCAGCGCGGCAGCGACCAGCAGGCCCAGCACTGCCCGCACCGACGCGCCCGGACGGTGACTCATACCCGGTGTTATCGGCCGGAACGACCCGTCCGTTACCAAACTGCTAACGAACTGAGACGCCGTTCGGGAGGTTGGCGCCGGCAACCACGTCCGGGTTGTTCGCCGGGCCCGGCGTGGGCCCGGGCAGGGGTCCCGGTATGGCGTTGGGACCGGGGGCCTGCAGCCGAGCCGCGACGAAACTCGCGGCCTGGGTGGTGTAGCTGGGCACGTAGCCCTCGGTGTGGTCGTTCCACTCGTTGCCGGGCCCGGCGTGGCAGATCGGATCACCCGGGTTACACATATCGATCGCCTTCGACCCGAAGATGGAGCTCTGCGCTGAGATCGGGCTGCCGGAACGGTCGGCGATGTTGCCGAAGGTGGCGACCGCGGTGATGTCGTTGGCGTACTCCGGCGGCAAGGAATGCCCCCAGGAGACGCCGGCGACCTCAACTCCACCGACGATGTCGATTACCGAAGCGCCCTGGGAGTATCCGCCCAGCACGATCTTGGTAGCCGGGCACTTCTGCACCGCCGCTTTGACCCGGTTTATGGTGTCGTTCGCGCCGTCGCCGCCGCCGAGCTGCAGCTTGCCCGCGGGGTAGTTCACCCCGTATACGTCGATGTTCATCCCGGTGTCCCGGCGCAGCGAGTCGACGAACGCCTGACCGACCTTGCCGACGCCCTTGGGTTCGCCGGTGCCGCGGGCGAAGATGACTTCGACGTCCGGGCAGTCGTCGGCGCTCGCCGACGGCACAACCGACGGGGCGGCACCGACGCCGAACAGCAGCGCGCCGGCCGCCACCACGGTCACGGCGCTCGCGCCGGCCAGCCGGCCTTTGCGGTGGTTGATCACGCGGAGAGACTACAGGCAACCCCCGAATCGGCAGATTCTCCCCTGTCGCTGCAGCTGCCTGTGGACGAGCGAAGCGGCAGCGGCCGGCGACTCCCTATCGTGACCGCAACCGCAAGCGAAGGAATCTGATGACGTGGGCACCGACCTCGCGGCTGCACATCAGCGGATACCGGTTTCTGCGGCGCCGCCTGGAAGGTGCGTTGGTGGGCCGCGACCTCACCCTGGCCGGCACCGCCAACGGACCCCTGCACGCTCAGGGATTCGCGCTGCTAACCGGATCGATGCTCGCGGCCCTGGGAGTGGCCGGATGCGCGGTGTTGGGCGCCCTGCGGCCGCAACCAGTGCTCGGTGCCGCGCCCGTGGTGCTGGCCCAGGAATCCGGGGCGCTCTACGTCCGGGTCGACGACGTCTGGCATCCGGTGCTGAACCTGGCCTCGGCCCGCTTGGTGCTGGGCAGCAATGCCAGCCCGCAGCTGGTGCACGAGTCGGCGCTCTCCCGCGCCAGACGCGGTCAGCTGCTCGGCATCCCGGGCGCCCCGCTCAATCTCGGCGAGCCGCTGGCGCCGGTGGACACCGTGTGGACGGTCTGCGACAGCCGCGGCAGGGTGGGGTCGACCACCACGGCCATCGTGGGGCCGACGGCCGGGACGCTGACTCACCGGTTGGCCGCGGACCAGACGGTCCTGGTTGCCGGTGATGCCGGCGCGCCGATCTATCTGCTCTATCACGGGCAGCGGGCGGTCGTGGACCCGTCTGATCCGGTGGTGGCGCGGGCACTGCGGTTGGAAGGTCACCGCCCGCGACGGGTGTCGCGAACGCTGTTGACTGCAGTGCCCGAAGCGCCTCCTATCGCAGTGCCGCCGATAGCCGACGCCGACGGGCGCCGACCGAGCGCAATACCCGGATTTCCGGTCGGCAGCGTGCTTCGCGTGCTGCGGGCCGGTGGCGACGACTACTACGTGGTGCTTGCCGGGGGGGTGCAACGAGTCGGTCAGGTCGCCGCCGACTTGCTACGGCTCAGCGACTCTCGGGGCGCTCGGAGCATCGCCGCGGTGGCTCCCGACGTCATCGGCGACAGCCCGACCGTCAACATTCTGCCGGTGAACACGTTCCCCGACCGGGCGTCTGCGCCGCTGCCGGATGACGACGGCACGCTGTGCGCGAGTTGGACTGCCCGGCACGCCGGCGCCGACGTGTGGTTGTCGGCCGGTCAAGGACTGCCGCTGCCGGCCGGTCAGGCGCCGATCACCCTGGCGCAGGCCGACAACGACGGCTCGGCGTTGGACGCCGTCTACCTTCCGGCCGGGCATAGTGCCTACGTGCGGTCTACCGGGCTCACCGGCGCCAACACCGAAGCCGGCGCTCGTTACCTCGTTACCGAGGGCGGGGTGCGGTTCGGCATCCACGACGACGCGGCGGCACGCGCCCTGGGTCTTCCGGTTGTCGCGGCGCCCGCGCCGTGGCCGGTGCTGGCGGCGTTGCCGCAAGGGCCCGAGTTGAGCCGTCCGGGCGCATCAGTGTCGCGGGACACCGTCGTCGCACCCCGCACCGGCTCCGAAGCGCCGTAGCCGGGCACCCGCCAGTCCGGTGACCACCGCAATCCCGAGTACCGCAAGGCACACCGAGGCGCCGGTGAGCGCGAACTCCCGCGATCGCGAAACAGGTTGCGGCTGAACGGCTGTCGGCGTGGCTCGGGCCGTAGGGGTGGAAGGTTCCGACGCGGTGCTTGGCGCCGGCGCATCTGTGCTCACCGCAGCCAGGGCGTCGACTACTCCGTCGCCGACGCTCGGGTCGCGCCCGTCGGGCGGGTGGTGTGCGGTGGCCTTGATGCGTTGCATCACCTGCCGTGCCGTCATCGCCGGGAACCTCGAGCGGATCAGCGCCGCTATTCCGCTGACCACGGGTGCGGCATAACTGGTACCGGCGAGCGGCGCCGCATCGTCGAGGCCGGTGACCAGGCCGTCACCGACCGGGCTCAGCGATGTTACTGCCTCGCCGGGTGCGGCGACGTCCACCCACGGTCCGGGCAGGGTGAACGCCGATGGCGCGCCTTCGTTATTAACCGAACCCACCGTCAAGACGTAGTCGTCATACCAGGCCGGGCTGACCGTGACGGCAACGGTGTCCCACGTGGATCCGGTTGACTGTGCCGGGCATTGCCCGGCACCGCCGGTGTTGCCGGCGGCGACGACGACGACAGCATTTTTGTCATCGACGGCGTAGGCCAACGCTGCTCCGAGCGCTTGGTCGTTGAGCGCGGCGTCGGCGCGCACACAGGCTACCGAGGAGATGTTGATGACCGATGCACCCAGGTCTGCTGCCGTGCGAACAGCCTTGGCCATCGTGTCGACGTCACCGGTGCCGCTGGCGGACGAGTCGGTTTGCGGACCGAATTTGTTGCTGGACTGGCGGATACCGATCACAGTCGCTTCGGGTGCGACGCCGCTGAAGTGGTCACCAGGGCTATCCGGTTGAGCGGCAATGATTCCGGCGATGACCGTGCCATGCCCGTCGCAATCCTGCGTGCCGTCGCCGCGGGACACGTAGTCACCACCTGCGACCAAGTGGTGCAGCTGCCGGTGCGCAGATACGCCGGTGTCGATGACCGCAACGCGCTGGCCGGAACCACGACTGAGCCGCCACACCCGGGGCAAGTCGAGGCCGGCCAGTTGAGGGAAGCTTTCCGCACTGCCGACGCCCGGGTTTAAGGATGGAACCGCGCACACCTCCCGCTGCACGGTGGGCTGCGAGGGCACCGGCGGGGCCGGCTCGGGCAACCACTTGTCGTCGACCCGCGGAGGCGCCACCGCGTACGCCGGCGGTGCCGCACACTGCGAAAGCCCGGTCAGTGCAACCACAGTCGCGAGGTGTAGGTATCTTCTCATGTCAGCCGGACACCGCGCGCGACGGTGAACAAGCCGCACGTCCAGCACGCCAGCGGCACGATGGCGAGCAACCCCAAGTACTCCAGTAGGTCGACACCGCGCCGGGCAACGGGGGAAGCGGTCGACCCCGGCACTGCGAAGCCCAAGGCCATCGCGCCTGCGACCGGCGCGGCTATGCCGGCCACCAGCCACAGCGCACCGTGCGGCGTCGCTCCGATGACGACGATGAATGCGGCGCTGAGCGTTGCTGTTCCGGCTACAAGCAGCGTCAGCGTTCTGGTGAAGTCGGGATGCATCCGCGCGCGCAGCACCAGCACGGCACCGGTGACAGCGGCGCAGGCGACGGCGGCTGAGCGGGCGCCGTCAGTGGTGTTGGCGCTGACCACGCTGCAGGCAGCGCCCGTAGCAGCTGCGACTGCCGCAGCCACAACCAAGCTGGTGAACACGCTGTCGGCGTGCATGGCTCTGTGCGGCAGCGTGTTCAGTTCTGTTGTGAAATCGGGACCGCTGGGTAAGCGTGGTGACAACCCGGCCCAAGTGACGGACAACCGCGGCGACACTTCGAGCAGGGCCAGCGACACCACGGTGGTCAGTGAGCCCAGCACCGGCAGCGGTTGTGCGACGGCCACGGTCGCCACTGCTGCGACGGCGATGAGCAGCCCAAGACAGGACAGCGTCGTGAAGGTGCGCAGCCCACAGCCGGTCAGCCGCAGAGCCAGCACGGCGACAACACCGGCCGCCATCGCCGCCAACAGCACGTTGGGGGGCCCGGGTCCGTCGGGCACCGCCAGAAACCCGGCCACCGAGGCGAACCCGGCGGCGATTACCCCGAGCGTCAGGCCGGCTACCGGCTCGCGGTACACCCGCTGCGCCAACGTCGCGGCCAGGAGCGCCAAACACCCGGTCGCCGCCGCGGCGACGACACTCTGACCGGATGCGTTTCGAACGAGCAGCGCTGCGCCCAGGCCGGCTAGCCACATGGCCACCATGGCGCTGGCCAGTCGGCTGAATTGCCGGGTCCACGGCCGCGCTGCGCCGGCGAGCGTCGCGGACACCGCCTCGGCGGCGTCGTCGAAGGATGGGGCAGGCATTTCGGTCGACGCGCGAGTCACGATGAGGAGGGCGCCGTTGTGGATCGCGTTGTCCCGTAACGTCGTCGACGCATCGAGAACCGAGCCGCCGGGACGGGACAACTGATAACCCGTCGGGATGGCGGCTAACGCGCCGAAGCCGCCATGTGTCTGCAGAAGATCGACAATCGGCGACATCAACTCGACGATCGGTACCGCAGCCGGCAACGTCAGGTCGACGGTGTGCCCATCGGCGTGTACCGAGACCCGTCGCACCTCGTGACCGGTTTCTGCCATGTCGCCCCTTACCGCGCCGATGTTGCGCCCCGACCGGCACGCTAACGAAGTTCCGGGCGACCGGTGTTCGTCGATCCACAGCGACTTGCCGTCAATTCGGCGTGCTGCCTACCGTCTCCGGGACGCGGCGAAGGGGCGGTGAATGATTCAATGTGACCACACCACGGCGACAATGCCGTTTGCGCCCGCGGTACGAATCCCGCCGCCGGCATATCCGACCTCAGAGCTTGTTCTGCCCGCGCCCCGGGCGCTACCCGATGCCGGCCGGACCACCTCGGTGGTTCGCCTCCTACCCGTTGTGATGGCCGTCGCGACGGTCGGCATGATGCTTGCAGTCCTGCGCTCCGAATCCGGTACGGACCGCCACCCGATGCTGCTGATGTTCCCGGTCATGATGCTGCTGTCCGCGGTCATCTCGGCGGTGAGCGGACGCGACAGCCGCGCGAGCCAGCTCAACGACTCTCGGTCGGAGTACCTGGGTTTCCTGAGCGGAATGCGGGACGACGTCAACCAAGCAGCGGCAGCGCAACGTTCGGCACTGTTGTGGTGTCACCCCGAGCCGGAGTCGCTATGGACGCTGATCGGCGGCCACCGAATGTGGGAACGCAGACCACAAGACCCCGACTTCTGCCAGGTCCGGGTCGGTCTCGCGAGCATCTTGTGCGCAAGGCAGCTGAGGACTCCGGAACCATCACCGCCAGACCCGGTGATCAAGTTGGCGCTGCAGGCGTTCACCGGAGCTCACGCGACGGTATCCGACGCACCGGTGGTGGTCACGCTGGCAACGCCGGCGCTAGTCACCATCGACGGCGACTTGGCAGCGGTCCGCGCGCTGCTGCGAGCGCTGATCTGCCAGCTGGCCGTGCTGCACACCCCGGACCACGTCCTGATTGTTGCCGTGACCAGCGTTCAGTCGCAATGGGAATGGCTCAAGTGGTTGCCGCACAATCAGCATCCCAGAGCCGCGGACCGGATCGGGCCGGCACGGATGCTGTACTCGACACTGCTCGACGCGCAGGCGGCGCTTACAGACATTTTCGACAACGCGACCCGCATCGTGCTGATCGTCGACAGCGCCGAACGGTCCATCGCGACACCGATTCCGGGTGTGACCGCCATTCAGATAGGCCTCAACGGAAGATACTTGGCGGCCGGTATACGCATCCAAGTGACGTCGACCGAGCTCGTCGTCGGCGGCAACGCCGGCGCTGAGGATGTCGTCGCGAGACCAGACCGGATGAGCGTGGTCACCGCACTCGCGTGTGCCCGCCGGCTGGCTGCCTACCGAGCCACCGGTGACAACCGCGGCGACGGCGCTCGGTGGCAAGACATGGCAGGGATCGCCGAGCTGACGCAGTTCGATCCGGCCGCGTTGTGGCGAAACAGCCACCACCGCGACAGGCTTCGGGTTCCGGTCGGCTCCACGCCCGGCGGTACACCCGTCGAACTCGACATCAAGGAAGCCGCTGACAACGGCGTCGGCCCGCACGGGCTGTGCATCGGTGCCACCGGTTCCGGAAAATCAGAGTTCCTGCGAACGGTGGCGCTGGGCATGATGATTCGGCACTCGCCGGAAATTCTGAACCTGGTGCTCGTCGACTTCAAAGGTGGCGCGACCTTTCGCGGATTAGAACACGCTCGGCACGTCGCCGCCGTCATCACCAACCTCTCCGATGACGCGTGCCTCGTCGAACGGATGCGAGATGCACTGGCCGGTGAAATGAACCGCCGTCAGGAGATCCTGCGCGCCGCTGGAAACGTGGTCAGCGTGGCGGCCTATGAGCAAGTCCGGCGGGCCGGTGCACAACTGCCGGCCTTGCCGGTGTTGTTCATCATCGTCGACGAGTTCTCCGAACTGCTGGCCCAGCAACCTGACTTCGCCGACATGTTTACCGCGATCGGTCGGCTGGGCCGATCGCTGGGCATGCACCTGCTGTTGGCCAGCCAACGGCTCGACGAGGGCCGGCTTCGAGGCCTGGAGTCACATCTGTCCTATCGCGTTTGCCTGAAAACGCTGACCGCGAATGAATCACGGGTCGTGCTCGGCGGTCCGGAGGCCTACCTGCTGCCGAATACGCCAGGAGCGGCATATCTGCGTCCGGGATCGGGTGACCTTGTGCGGTTCCAGTCCGCCTTCGTTTCCGGCCCGTGTCAGCCGGTGAACCGGCTGTCGGCCGGCGATGACCGACCGCCGCCGGTCCAAGAGTTCACCGCTGCTTCGTCCGGTGAAGTGCAGCCGGTCCGGACCGACGCTGCGGGCGGCCGAACAGTCCTGCAGACGGTGGTCGAGCGTCTTTGCGATTGCGGCCCGGCGGCGCACCAAATTTGGCTTCCGCCTCTGCAGGTTCCGCCGACGCTCGGCACGGTGCTCGAGGATGCGGCTTCGAGTGTCGGTTGCCTGCGCGTCCCAATCGGGGTCGTCGACCGGCCCTTCGACCAGAAGCGCACACCGCTGGTCGTCGAACTCGAGGGTGCCGCAGGCAATGTCGCTGTGGTCGGGTCGCCCCGGTCGGGCAAGACGACGGCATTGCGCACCCTGGTGACGGCCTTGGCCGCCACCCACAGTCCGGGCCAGGTGCAGTTCTACTGTCTGGACTTCGGTGGCGGCGCGCTGACCTCGCTGCGGTGCCTGCCGCACACCGGTTCAGTGGCCGGTCGAGCTGAACCTGAGCTGATCGTGCGCATGATCGAGCACCTCGAGTCGCTTGTCCGACGACGGGAGCGGTTCTTCGGCAAGCACGGAATCGAGTCGATGGCTCACTACCGGCAGTGCGAGGAGCAGCACGCAGACGTCTTCCTGGTCGTCGACGGCTGGGCCGCGATGCGCCGCCAGTTCGAGACGCTCGAGGCCCCGATCACCGCGCTGACTGTGCAAGGCCTTTCCCTGGGAATCCACGTCATGGTGTCCGCGTCGCGCTGGGCCGATCTCAGACCGGCGATGAAGGATGCGATCGGCACCCGCATCGAATTGCGATTGGGGGACACTGCTGAGTCCGAAGTCGACCGCAAGCACGCCCAGCGAGTGCCACGCAACAGCCCGGGACGGGGACTGTGCGAAGACGGGTTGCACATGTCGGTCGCATTACCGCGGCTCGACGGTGTCGGGTCGAGCGACGGGCTCAGCGAGGCGACTTTGCGCCTCGGTGAGCAGTTACGGCACCGCTACGGTGACAGCACTGCGCTGCCCGTCTTATTGTTGCCCACTCAGGTCGACTACCATCATGTCGTCGAGCAAGCCGGTGCAGAACTCGCCGGTGATGTACTGCTCGGTCTGGAGGCCGACGACTTGCGGTCTGTCCGAATCGATTTCAGCCGCCAACCGCACATGCTCGTGTTGGGTGACAGCGAGTGTGGAAAAACCGCGACCCTTCGCACGGTGTGCCGGGAGATCGTTCGAACCAGAAGTGCTGCTCAGGCTCGACTGTTCGTTGTCGACTTCCGCCGCGGCCTGCTCGGCGTTGTGGGTACCGAGCACCTGAACGGGTACGCCGCGTCAGCTCCCGCGATTTCTGGATTCCTGCCGAATGTCCTGCATGTGCTGCAACAACGGATGCCTCCGGCCGAGGCCAGTCCCGGGCAGTTGCGAGACAGGTCATGGTGGTCGGGGCCGGAACTCTACTTCGTCGTCGACGATTACGACCTGGTGGCCATGGCGGCCGGGAATCCACTCGCACCGCTTACCGACTATCTGCCCTACGCAACCGATTTGGGTCTGCACGTGGTGGTGGCGCGCCGCAGTGCCGGTGCGGCCCGGGCGATGTTCGAGCCGCTGCTGGCCGGCGTGCGTGATGCGGGAGCGATGGGATTACTCATGAGCGGCACGCCCGATGAAGGCCCATTGGTCGGTGCAGCGCGCCTAAGACCGCTCCCACCTGGCCGCGGGACCCTCGTCACCCGCAACCGTGCCGATCAGCTGATCCAGGTCGCGTGGACGCCGGCGCCCTGACGGCGCACCGCGCGGTCATCGAGGCCGGGCCCGTCGGTGTCCGCCGGTTGTGTTGCAGCACAACGCCCACGCAGGAAGCGCACGCACAGGCTGCGCTGGAAGCGATCGACGATGTGGTGGCCCTGGTCGACGAGCAACCGGTTCTCACCGGCTCACTGTGGCGCTCGGTGTTGCAGTCTCTGGTAGCTGAAGTGCATCCGTCACTGGACATCATTCACCCGTCCTGGTGGTCTGCAGCGCGGGTGGCAGTGCTTCGTTGCGCCGCAACCGGTGTCGCAGATGACGTGGCCCTGTGGCAGCGGTCGCAGTTGCTGGCGACGGGCGCCACAGTGGTGGAGATAGCCGACCGGTTCGTGGTTATTACCGGTGCGCAGAAGGCTGCTGAACGCCGCTGCGGCGCAGTACGTCTCGTCGCCGACAACGTTGCGCGGATCGCGGCGGAGATGACAGCGCGGGCGGTAGTCATCGACGCGCCAACCGCCGTCAGCGGCGCAGCGGAGTTGGCCGAAGCCATCTCCGAGCTGTTGCACGAGATCGACCCAGAGCTGGTCGTGACCGTCGTCGGTGACGCCGAGTTCTCCGCTTTGGCTGTTCGATCGTCAGCGGCCGACGATGATCGCGTCCGGTTCGGCCCACCCGTTGCCGCTGTCGCCAGCCGCCGAAGACGGCGCGCGCTGATCCCGGTCGTGCTCGTGATATGTGCGGCAGCAGCGCTGGTGTTGGCCGGGCTGAGCCGCAGGCCAGTGCCGCCGACTGTGGCGATGCCGACCACGTTCCTGGTGGAAGGCCGGGTGGCGCTGACCGTTCCGGCGCAGTGGGTTACCCGGCGCATCGTCGCCGGCCCCGGTTCGGCCCGGGTGCAGATCACTTCGCCGTCCGACCCAGACGCGGCGTTGCATGTCACGCAGTCGCTGGTTGCCGACGCGACGTTGAGCGACACAGCGGAGACGCTCAAGCGCGTGATCGACGAGGCGCGGGACGGCGTCTTCATCGACTTCAACCCGAACGGACACAGCGCCGGCAGACCCGCAGTGACCTATCGCGAAGTACGTGCCGGTCACGACGTCCGGTGGACAGTACTGCTCGATGGGGCCGTCCGCATCAGTATCGGCTGCCAGAGCCGGCGCGGTGAGGATGCGGCGGTGCGAGACGCATGCGAGCTCGCGGTGCGATCCGCCCACGCGTTGCAATGAACACCGATTCGATGAGATTCCCCGGAACCGATCTCGGATCAGGACAGTCATATTAGTTGTCAGCACGCACGAGATTGAGGACAGCTGTGAGCACACCTGGAGCTGCCAGTGCACTTTCCACCGATCTGGAACTGATGCGCTCTGTCGCCGCGACGACAGATGCCCGCAACGAGGAAATCCGGGCGGCGCTGCAGGCCTTCATCGGCAGGATCAGCAGCGTGCCCCCGTCAGTGTGGGGTGGCGTCGCGGCCAACCGGTTCAAGGAGGTAATAGACCGCTGGAACGTCGAATCGACGAAGCTGTATCACGCCCTGCACAGCATCGCCGAGACGATTCGCTACAACGAGGCCATGTTGCGCGAAGCCGGCGAGGGACATGCTCACCGCATCGCCGCCGCCGGCGGACATCTTTGACGGACGAATCGTGGACCCTGTGCTGTCGTACAACTTCGACGGAATCGAACACTCCGTTCGCTCGGAAATTCACGTGACCGCGGGGCGCTTCAACGCGGCTCTGGAAGAGCTTCGGGCGCAGATCGCGCCGCTGCAACACATCTGGACCCGCGAAGCCGCTGCCTCCTACCGCGTCGAGCAACTTAAGTGGCATCAGGCAGCCGGCGCGCTCAATGACATCTTGGTCAGCCTGGGCGACGCGGTGCGTGACGGGGCTGCGGACGTCGCGAACGCCGATCATCGGGCCGCGGGGGTGTGGGTGCGGTAGGTCGTCGAAACCGGACGTGTGTGTGGCCGCTGCGGACGGGCAGCTGTGAGACCGCGCAGTCCAAGCCGACGCGTGTGGTCTCGACGGAGGAGAGCTGTCGAGACCACACCGTCATGTCATGCACCGTCCCTTAGGCCAAAATGTGCCGAACGTCGACTTTTCGCGGCTAATCAAGGGTTATCGGCGCGATAACTCGACGTTCGGGTCAGAGACGGAGGGGACCGCCATTTTGACCTGCACTGATGCCCGCCGGTAGGCTGCTCGGTTGGCGTGCGGTACGCCGGGCTCGGGTCAACGTCGGTCGCCGAGAACAACCTCCGCCGTAACCGCCCTGACCGGCACCCGGAAACCGGGATTAGAACCGGGGATGACCCGAAACTAGGAAGGTAAGCGCTGTGCCTACATACGTGCCGAAGGCAGGTGACACCACACGCTCGTGGTACGTCATCGACGCCACGGACGTGGTGCTCGGCCGCCTTGCCGTCGCGGCGGCCACCCTGCTGCGCGGCAAGCACAAGCCCACGTTCACCCCCAACGTCGACGGTGGCGATTTCGTCATCGTCGTCAACGCCGACAAGGTCGCGATCAGCGGCGAGAAACTGCGCAACAAGCTCGCTTACCGCCACTCGGGCTATCCCGGCGGCCTGCGCAAGCGCACGATCGGCGACCTGATGCAGAAGCACCCGGACCGCGTGGTCGAGAAGGCGATCGTCGGGATGCTGCCAAAGAACAAGCTTGGCCGGCAGATCAAGCGCAAGCTGCGGATCTACGCCGGGCCGCAGCACCCGCACACCGCCCAGCAGCCGGTTCCGTACGAGATCAAGCAGGTGGCGCAGTGACAGAAACCGAGACCTCCGTCGCCGACGAGGCGCCGGCCTCCGTCGGAGACTCCTTCGTAGTCGATCGGCCCATTCAGACCGTCGGCCGCCGCAAGGAAGCTGTCGTGCGGGTGCGCCTGGTGCCCGGCTCCGGCAAGTTCGACCTGGACGGCCGCACCCTGGAGGCTTACTTCCCCAATAAGGTGCACCAGCAGCTGATCAAGGCGCCGCTGGTCACGGTGGACCGGCTGCAGAACTTCGACATCTACGCCCACCTCGACGGCGGCGGCCCGTCCGGGCAGGCCGGCGCGCTGCGCCTGGCCATCGCGCGGGCGTTGATCCTGATCACCCCCGAGGACCGGCCCGCTTTGAAGAAGGCCGGTTTCCTCACCCGTGATCCGCGCGCCACCGAGCGCAAGAAGTACGGCCTGAAGAAGGCCCGGAAGGCCCCTCAGTACAGCAAGCGCTGATCAGCGGTCTCTTTCTGGTGGCGAGCGTGCATCGTTGTACGCATCGTTCGGCGTGTCGGCCGGGCAAACACCCACGCTCGCGGCCAGATAAGAGAATGCAATCTGCCCAGCCGTCGAATGTGAGAGGTTTATCCGCATGGGTCGACTGTTCGGCACCGACGGCGTCCGCGGGGTCGCCAACCGGGAGCTGACCGCTGAGCTCGCGCTGGCCCTGGGCGCCGCAGCGGCCCGGCGGCTGACCGATTCTCGGAGCGGGCGCCGCCGCGTCGCCGTAGTGGGTCGCGACCCGCGGGCCAGCGGCGAGATGCTCGAAGCGGCAGTCGTCGCCGGCCTGACCAGCGCCGGAGTCGACGCATTGCGGGCAGGCGTGTTGCCGACCCCCGCCGTTGCTCACCTGACCAACGCCTACGACGCCGACTTCGGCGTGATGATCTCGGCGTCGCACAATCCGATGCCGGACAACGGCATCAAGATCTTCGGCCCCGGCGGCCACAAACTCGACGACGCCACCGAGGACGAGATCGAGGAGCTCGTCGCGGCCGGTCCAGGTCTGCGCCCGGTCGGCGCGGCGATCGGCCGGGTGATCGACGCCGACGACGCGCTGGACCGCTACGTGCGGCAGGTCACCAGCGCTACCACCGTTTCCCTGGACGGCCTGACAGTGGTCGTCGACTGCGCGCACGGCGCGGCGTCGATGGCGGCGCCCCGCGCCTACCGGGCGGCCGGGGCCCGCGTCATCCCCATCAACGCCGAACCAAACGGCCTGAACATCAACGACGACTGCGGGTCGACACACCTGGACCCGCTGCGCGCGGCGGTGCTCGCCCACCGCGCCGACCTGGGCTTGGCTCACGATGGGGACGCCGACCGGTGCCTGGCCGTCGACGCCAACGGTGACCTCGTCGACGGCGACCAGATCATGGTGGTGCTGGCGCTGGCCATGCAGGAAGCTGGCGAATTGGCCGCCAACACTCTGGTGGCCACGGTGATGAGCAACCTCGGCTTGCACCTGGCCCTGCGGGCGGCCGGCGTCACCGTTCGCACCACCGGCGTCGGTGATCGCTACGTTCTCGAGGAACTACGTGCCGGTGCTTACAGCCTGGGCGGCGAGCAGTCCGGCCATATCGTGCTACCCACGCTGGCCACCACCGGTGACGGGATCATGACCGGCCTGCGGTTGATGTCACGGATGGCGCAGACCGGTGCACCGCTGTCGGCTCTCGCGTCGGCGATGCGCACCTTGCCGCAGGTGCTGGTCAACGTCGAGGCCGCTGACAAGGCGGCCGCCGTCGCGGCGCCCGCGGTGCGCGCCGCCGTCCAGCAAGCCGAAGACGAGTTAGGCGACACTGGACGAATCCTGTTGCGGCCGTCAGGAACTGAACCGCTGATCCGGATCATGGTGGAAGCCGCCAACCAAGACGTCGCCCGCCGCCTGGCGATGCGGGTGGCGGACTCGCTCAACCAGCACTGACTGGAACTTCAAAGCGTTGTCAGTCCGTCTAAGCCGGTATGGGACAAACTCACGTCGAGGTTGGGGCGCTGCGGTCGGCCGCAAATCAATTCGATGCCACCGCGCAACTGATCGACGCCGCAGCGCGCACTGATCTGTCGCAGCTCAGTTTCAACGGCGCGACCGCTGGCCGAGCGCACCTCGGTCGCGGCGACGCGCTGCACACGTCGCTGAACCGGTTGGGCACTGACCTGGCGCAGTGGTCGCGGGCGACCGCCGAGATCGCCGCGGCGCTGCGGGTGGCTGCCGACCGCTACGCCGACGCAGAACTGCGCAGCGCCGCGCGGATCGGGTGACTGTGCGCGCCGGCGACGATGCAGAGCGAAACACTGGGGAGAAACGGCGCCGATGACCGAACGCTATGACGTCGCCCAGCGGCTGGCGGAGGGTGTGCCCGCCGTCGAGCACACGCAGAGCTATGTCTGGGCATGCCATGTCCTGGGATACCAGCATCCGGACCTCACTGCCTACCCCACGCAGGTCCGCGACTGGTATGACACTGAAGACGGCCTGAACCTGTGGCTGCTCGACGACGACTGCGAGAGGTTGCGGGCCGCCGCCAACGCCGCCGAGGAAGCTTTGAGCAGACAACGCGCCCAGCATGACGAGTTGACCGAAGGTTGGCTGGGTGTCGGTGCTCGCGCGGCCACGGAATTCCTGCAGCGTCACGTCAGCGCGGGCGAGGCCGTCGCCGCCAATATCCGCGCCGCCGCCGACCGCTGCGCGACGCTTCGCGACGACCTGTGGCGGCTCGTCGACGCCAAGGCGGCGACCGCAATCGCCGTCGACGATCGCCGGGCCGCCGAACGGTCCGCATGGCAGGCCGCCAGCCAAATTGTGCTGACCGGGGCAGCGGATCGGGAGGCGGCCGACGACCTGGTCGACCACCAGATCAAGCCCTATATCGACAGCGACGTTCGCACCGAATGGCTTGACACCATGCGATCGACGACGGCGTCGGTAGACGCGTCCTTCGACACCGCCACCAACGCGGTGAACGCCGCACCGACACCACGCTTCGATATGCCCGGTGATCTCGCCGCCCAAGGACCGCCGCGCGACGAGCCACCTGTTCAAAGCGGTGTCGAGGTTCCGGTTCCGGCGATTCCCGCCGGTACCGGCGCGGCCCGCGCCGATCCGCCGTCCACCAGGTTCGACTCCGCGGCCCCAGCGGCACCGCCTGCTGCTGCCAACGATGTGCCGGCGCCGCCGCCGGTACAAGAACCTTCGGGGACCGCCCTTGGCGATGCCGGTGCTCTCGACGGGTTGAGTGGCGCAACCGGCCTCGGCGGTCTCGGCGGCAGCATCGGTGGCATCATCGGCCAGATCGTCGATGCGGTCGGCGAGTTGCTCGGTTCACTCGGTGACGTGCCCGACGACCCTTCGCTCACCGGCGAGCTGCTTGGTACCGACGATCCGCTCGACCCGAACGACGAAGGCGACGTCGCGCCGAGTGAAGCCGACCCGCTCGACTTGGACGACAAAGCCGACGCCGCGCCTGACGACGCCGATGAGGACAACGGGCCTGCCGCGGCAGATACCCCGCCGATCCCGCCTGCGCCACCGGCTGTAGAGGCGCCACTTACTGCGCCACCAGCTGACGAGGCGCCACCGGCTGGCGAGGCGCCACCGGACGACCCACCACCCGCCGAGCCGGCGGCGCCGCCCACCGAAACACCACCGCCGGCGGATCCGCCGCCGGATAACCGGACACCATGCGAAATCGCCGCTGACGACTTACCACAAGCGGGCCAATGAGGCGCTACTTGAGCAACGCGATGATTTTCTCTTCCGGACTCACCGGTGCGAAAGCCCCATCGGCCGCCTCGGTGCGGGGTAGCTGCACGTCTGGGTCGGCGAACTCTTTGTAGGTCTTGTCTCCGGCCAGCGCGTAGAGCAGGTACCCGGTCAGCAACGCGCGAACCGCTTTCTGGGTGCCGGCGTGCGTGCCGGGCAGCCCGAACGCCTTGGTCACCCGGCGGCCCTCGACAAGGCCACCGCTCTTGGCTTTCTTGATGACTCGCAACGTCGCCGGACGCCATGCTCGAGACAGCTCAGCGGCGTTGGAGCGCAACGTCCTTTCTTCCCCGGGAGCGCTGAAGATAACGCCCGGCACGTGCAAGGAAGCGGCCGGCTCTGCGGCCGACGGTTTGGTGACGGTCGGGAATATCGCGACCACCGCTTTGGGCTTGTCGTGCATTCCGGCCGCCGCAAACACCGCCGCCGAGCCGCCGAAGCCGTGTCCGGCCAGGCCCAACTTAGTCGGGTGCACGCTGATCTTGCCTGGTCCCAGCCGCACCCCTACGGCGATGTCGAGCGCGGTGCCCAAGTCGAAGGCCAGGTTCAGCACTGACGGCGCAAGTCCTCGCTCGGTGTCCGGAGCCGCTGCGACGACGCCCCACGAGGCCAGATGTTCCAGCAGACCCGGGTAGCGGTCGACGCCGGTCACCCAGTCGTGACCGAAGGCAATTGCCGGAAGGTTCAAGCCGGATTCGGGTGTGTAAACCACGCCCGGCAGGCCGGCGAACGCCAGGTCACCTTTCAGCACGCGATATGGACCCCGGCGGGTCAGAGCGGCGGCGAGTTTGCGGGTGCTGGCCACCCGTCGACGTTAGCGCACCAGCCGGTGCCGGCTTCCGGCGGCGATTGACAGCAGTTTCTGAACAAGATGCGCTTGCCGAACCGGCGGGGACACATAGCTTCCTGTGGTACAAATCGCCGCATGAAAAAGATTGCGCGTGTCGCAGCATCGGCGTTTGTCATGGGTGCCGGCTTGGGACTCGTCGGTCTGGGGGCGGCTGACATTGCTCAGGCGCATCCTGCACCGTTCGCTCCAATGCCGGACTACCACTGGTGCCCCGGGGATCCGTGGGATCAGGGCTGGGGCGACAACTGGGACTGGGGTCGTTGCCACGACGACGGCTTCTACGATGGCGAGCCCCGCGACGCCGGCCACTGGCACGGCCGCGGCCCCTACGACGACCGCAATGGCCCCGGACCCTACGACGACCGCAATGGCCCCGGACCCTACGACGACCACGGCCCTGGACCCTGGCGTCCGTGACCTGAACGAATCGTCTATCTACGCCCGTTCGGCGGCTGCTGCCGCCGGGCGGGCGTTTTACTTCGTCAGGTCGAATTTTCCGGCGTTCTCGTAGCTGTCGTCGATCAGGACGACCGTCCGCTCCGCTCGATCGATGATCGACGCGGCGATCGAGGAACGGTAGCCGGACCCGCAGTACGTCCACACTTCGCCGCTCGGCACCTCGTCGACGCGGTCCAGGAGTTCGTGCAGCGGGATGTTGACCGCTCGGCGCACATGCCCTTTGTCGAATTCGGCGTCCTGGCGGACGTCGAGCACGCTGACCCGGTCGTCGTCGATCACTTCAGCAAGGTCAGAGAAATCCGCCACCCGGTAAGAGCGCACCGGTAACCCGTAAGCGAGGCCGCCGATGTCGCCGACCGCCGAACCGGTGATGTTGTCGACGCCGATGCGGGCCAGCTCACGACGGGCCTCGCCGATCTGATCGCGGCTCTCGCCGATCAGGGCCAGCGGGGCGCCCCAGGTGAGCAACCAGCCGAGGTAGGAGACGAAACTGCCGGACAACTCGAAGCTCAGGGTGCCCTCGATATGCCCGGCGGCAAATTCGGTTCGCTTCCGCAGGTCGACAATCCACTCGCTGGCTTCGATGCGTCGGCGCAGCTCAGCCGGCTCGACCTGCTCCGGTATCGACAAGTCGACCGGAGCCGGACCTTTCTTGTTGATCGCGCGGTCATGCGGCCAGTACGCCGGGAAACCCGACAGGTTGGCGATCAGCTCGTCGACGTAGGTGTCCTCGTCCTGTAGCAGCGCCGGGTTGCTCTCCCGCTGTTCGCCGATCGTCGACGCGTCCCCGCTGGACGGGGTGGCCGAGCAGAAGCTGCCGAACCCGTGCGTCGGGTACACCGGGGTATCGTCCGGCAACTCGTCGACCAGCCTGCGCACCGAGTGGTACTGCGCCCGGGTGAGCTCGTCGGTGTACTCGTCACCGAGAAGGTCGGTGCGTCCATTGCTGCCGTGCAGCATGGAACCTCCGGTGAACACCCCCACCGTCGTACCGTCACCGTCGCTGAGCACGTAGCTGGTGTGGTGCGGCGTGTGCCCAGGGGTGTGCAGCGCACGTAACCGGATTCCGCCGGATTCGATGACGTCGCCGTCGTTCACCGGGAGACGCTGGAATTCGACGTCCGCGTCGACCGGCACCAGATACGGTGCGCCAACCTTGTGAGCCAGTTCCAGACCACCGCTGACGTAGTCGTCGTGAATGTGGGTCTCCAGGACATGAGTGATCTGCACATCGTGCTCGCGGGCCAGGTCGAGCACCCGGTCGATGTCGCGCTGCTGGTCGATGGCGATCGCGACGTCACCGTCGTGGATCAGGTAGCTGCGATCACCCAGCCCGGAAGTTTCGATGATGGAAACGTCCACTGGTCTCCCTCCTAGCTGTCAACGCGCATCGTGAAACCGTTGACAGTCTCCGTGCAGAAGATGCACCTGCGATAAGCGGGTGCAGAAGGCGGCGTCGCCCTGACTCAAGCCGAGGCGACGCCGCGGTCAGCAGCGTCAGCGAGGCCCGACCAGAGCTTGGAACAACTCGTTGTAGTCGGCGTCCGCGGTCTTGACGAACACGCCGCGGTGGCCACCTACCGCCACCGAGTACTCGCCGCCGGAATAGGCCCAGCCCTGTTGCGGAGCAAAGTTGAACTGCGGGTTCAGCGCCGAGAACGACTCAGCAAGCACGTCGAATACCTGCGTGACTGCCGAGGTGAATTTCGCCGTCTGCTGCGCGAGCTCTTGGGAGAAATCTACATTCGCTTTGAAATCTTTCAGCGAACCGTCCGCTCCGAACTCTCCGGCCGCGACCACACCTTTGAGATTCAGCAAATCCTCCAATGATGACGCCATCACGTTCTCCTTGCGACCGTCATCGCACGAAGCATCAGACGGCATGGTTGTTCGTGGGACGACCAGATGGTATTGCGATCAGCGAAATCAAACGACGGTTAGGATCACGCCGACATAATCACTGAGTCGTCAAGCAAGTCAATCAAATTCACCAAATGGTGCACCGGAGGAATTGAGCACTAGTACGGAAATGGAGCTCCACCAGCCGGCGACCAGATTGTGGGTCTGCGCCTGCCGGTAGGCGTGCTCACACTGTGCGAGCGTGTCGCTGACGACGTAGGTGCGGTACTGAAACGCGATGAGCAAACCGGTGCGCTTGCGCAGCCTGATCTGGAACTGGGGCCGAGGTGCGGCGGCGCAAGGGGATAGCCCACCGGAACAGCCGGCTGTCCGTGAACCGGCCCGGGCCAGGTCTGACGATAGGGGTCGGTCATGGCAGCCTCTCGGTCACAGGCACCACACATTACCGGCCCGCGGCCCGGTCGCCGGGTAGCAGCACTGCCGCACCGTGCGACGTCGCCTCCCTGCAGGCGTCAGGTGCTGCACTACCCTGGTCAGCTATGTGCGGAATCGTCGGCTACGTCGGGCAGCGCCCGGCCTGTGACGTCGTCATCGACGCGTTGCGCCGGATGGAGTACCGCGGCTACGACTCAGCCGGAATCGCCCTGGTCGACGGACACGCCAGCCTGACGGTCCGGCGCCGCGCCGGTCGCCTGGCCAACCTGGAGGCTGCGGTCGCCGGGGCCGCACCCAGCGAGCTCACCGGCACCACCGGACTGGGCCACACCCGCTGGGCCACGCACGGACGCCCGACCGACCGGAACGCGCACCCGCACCGCGACGCGGCCGGCAAGATCGCCGTCGTCCACAACGGCATCATCGAGAATTACGCCGTCCTGCGCCGGGAACTGGAAACCGCTGGGGTGGAATTCGCCAGTGACACCGACACCGAGGTCGCTGTGCATCTGGTGTCGCAGGCGTACCGTCACGGCGAGACCGCCGGTGACTTCGTCAACTCGGTCTTGGCGGTGCTGCGCCGGTTGGAGGGTCACTTCACCCTGGTCTTTGCGTGCGCCGACGATCCCGGCACCATCGTCGCCGCCCGGCGGTCCACCCCACTGGTAGTCGGCATCGGCGACGGCGAGATGTTCCTCGGTTCCGACGTGGCCGCGTTCATCCCGCACACCCGCGACGCGGTCGAACTCGGCCAGGACCAGGCGGTGATCATCACCGCCGACAGCTACCGGATCACCGACTTCGACGGCAACGACATGACCGCCGTAGCTCGCACCTTCCACATCGACTGGGACCTGTCGGCCGCTGAAAAAGGCGGCTACGAGTACTTCATGCTCAAGGAGATCGCCGAGCAGCCCACCGCGGTGGCCGAGACACTGCTGGGGCATTTCATCGACGGCCGCATCGTGCTCGACGAGCAACGACTCTCCGATCAGGAGCTGCGCGAGGTCGACAAGGTGTTCGTCGTGGCGTGCGGCACCGCCTACCACTCCGGGCTGCTGGCCAAATACGCCATCGAGCACTGGACCCGCTTGCCTGTCGAGGTTGAGCTGGCCAGTGAGTTCCGTTACCGCGACCCGGTGCTGGACCGCAGCACGCTGGTGGTGGCCATCTCGCAGTCCGGGGAAACCGCGGACACCCTGGAGGCGGTGCGGCACGCGAAAGAACAGAAAGCCAAAGTGCTGGCGATCTGCAACACCAACGGCTCGCAGATCCCGCGGGAATGCGACGCCGTGCTCTACACCCGCGCCGGCCCGGAGATCGGGGTGGCGTCGACGAAAACGTTCCTGGCGCAGGTCGCCGCCAACTATCTGCTCGGCCTGGCGCTGGCACAGGCGCGCGGCACCAAATATCCCGACGAAGTGGAGCGCGAATACCGCGAGCTGGAAGCAATGCCCGACCTGGTGGCCCGCGTGCTTACCGCGATCGAGCCGGTGACCGCGTTGGCCAACCGATTCGCCGACTCGTCGACGATCCTGTTCCTGGGCCGTCACGTCGGCTACCCGGTCGCGTTGGAAGGCGCGCTGAAACTCAAGGAACTGGCTTACATGCACGCCGAGGGGTTCGCCGCCGGTGAGCTCAAGCACGGCCCGATCGCACTGATCGAAGACGACTTGCCCGTCATCGTCGTGATGCCGTCGCCGAAAGGGTCGGCCACCCTGCACGCCAAGTTGCTGTCCAACATCCGGGAGGTTCAGACCCGCGGAGCGGTGACGATTGTGATCGCCGAAGAAGGCGACGACACGGTGCGGCCCTACGCTGACCACCTGATCGAAATCCCGGCCGTGTCAACGCTGCTGCAGCCACTGCTGTCGACGATCCCGCTGCAGGTGTTCGCCGCGTCGGTGGCACGGGCGCGCGGCTACGACGTCGACAAACCCCGCAACCTCGCCAAATCCGTCACCGTCGAATAGATGCGCGTCTGCGGGACCTGCGCCGGCGACCGATGCTGATTCACCTGTTGTGCTGCTGGTGGGAAGTGTGCTGACCGCAGTATGGCGGTTCGTTCGCAGCGCACCCCTGACCTACCTGTGGCTGGCTATCCTATTGGTGACCACCATCATTCAGCACAGTCTTGCGCGCCGAGAACTCGACGCCGTACTCGTGCACGGCTCAACGAACCTTTACCATTTGGCGCGCGATCCGTTGGAAGCGCTGTTCTCCAGCCTGCTGTGGATCGACGGCCGCTACTGGACACCGTATCTGGTGCTGTTCACCCTGTTCCTCGCACCGGCGGAGCGGTGGCTGGGCCAAACACGCTGGCTCGCTGTGGGTTTGACCGCACACATCGCCGCGACCTACATCAGCGAGGGCATCGTGTACCTGGCGATTCAGCAGCACCTGGCACCGGAGCGGCTGGTGCACGCCCGTGACATCGGCGTCAGCTACTTTCTGGTCGGCGTGATAGCAGTGCTGGCATACCGAATCGCACTGCCATGGCGCTGGGGATATCTCGCGGTTCTCGTTGTGATCTTCACAGTCCCGCTGTTTCTAGCCTGGAATTTCACCGCGATCGGACACTTTGCGGCCATCCTCATCGGCCTCTGTTTCTATCCGTTGGCCCGGCGACGCGACGGCCAGCCCCTGCATCCTGCGCAGTTGAAAGCCTCAATCACCGATGTCTTCGCGCGTCGCACCTAGGTCCGGGTCGCCGTTACGTAACCGAGTGAACTGAATCGCGTCGGGTCGTCGGCGTCCTCAGCCGGCAAGGAGAAACCATGCCGCGCAAACAACTCCGTCGCGCTGACGGCCGTGGCCTGCCAACCGTGCGAGTTGAGGTAGTCGATGACGTCGGGGCGTTCACCGGGGTACCACAAGTCGGTCATCTCGACGTCGAAACCGTGTTGGCGCCAGCTGTCGGTGACCTGGCGCATCCGTTCGGACAATTCGGGCACCGACTGAGCGCTGTCGGGCAGGTTCTCGGTGGCCAGCCGGCTGCCGGTGGTGCTGAGCTCGGCAATGTTGTCCAGCAGACGGTCCTGAGCTTCCGGCGGCAGGAACGGCAGCAGGCCCTCGGCGCTCCACGCGGCGGGTTCGCCGATGTCGAAGCCAGCATCCTTCAGCGCGGTCGGCCAGTCGTGCCGAAGGTCCACAGCCACCAGGCGGTGCTCGGCGGTCGGCTGGGCGCCCAGGTCGGTCATGGTCTGCGACTTGAACTCGATGACCTGTGGCTGGTCGATCTCGTACACCGTGGTCCCGGCCGGCCACGGCAGCCGGTAGGCGCGGGCGTCCAGCCCGGAGGCCAGGATCACCGCCTGGCGGATCCCGCTGTCGGCCGCCTGGACGAAGAAGTCGTCGAAGAACCGGGTGCGGACGGCCATCATGTCGCGCATCCGGGCCATGCCGAACTGGTTGTCGCCGTCGACCTCCTCAGGATCGAGCTCACCGCTGACCAGCCGGGTGAAGAAGTCGACGCCGACGGCACGGACCAGCGGCTCGGCGAACTGATCGTTGATCAGCGCACCGGCACCCCGGCTGGCCAGCGCCCGCCCCACCGCGACGCCGGTCGCGGTCGCGCCCACACTCGTGGCGAGATCCCAGGTGTCGTTGTCCGCGCGTGCCATGCCTGCCTCCTACCGCCTCGGATCGCCACCGGATCAGGTCCGTCACCGACAGTAGGAGGGCCGGCTGAACGCACGCTGTGAGTGCTGAGCGCCTAGTTCCAATGTCGGCGAATGAAATAACCGCCGGCGTGGAATGCTGGCGGTGATGCGGCACTACTACTCCGCCGATGCGATCCGCGACGCCGAAGCGCCATTGCTGGCCAGCCTGCCCGTGGGAGCGTTGATGCGGCGCGCGGCTTACGGGTTGGCCACCGGGGTCATCGATGAACTCAAGGCCCGTACCCGCGGGGTGGCGGGTCGGCGCATCTGCGCGGTCGTCGGATCCGGGGACAACGGCGGCGACGCGTTGTGGGCGGCGACGTTCGTGCGCCGGCGCGGCGCGGCGGCCGACGCGATCCTGCTCAACCCGGAACGCATCCATCAGCAAGGGCTCGCGGCGTTCCGCAAGGCCGGCGGCCGCATCGTCGATCACGTCGCCGCGAGCACCGACCTGGTCATCGACGGCGTGGTCGGTATCTCCGGTTCTGGTCCGCTGCGACCGGCGGCGGCCGAGGTCTTTGCTGCGGTCGACGATGCCCACATCCCGGTGGTGGCGGTGGACAGTCCCAGCGGCGTCGACGTGGCCACCGGGACGATCAGCGGCCCGGCGGTGCACGCCGCGCTGACTGTCACGTTTGGTGGGCTCAAACCGGTGCACGCGCTGGCTGACTGCGGTCGGGTCAAGCTGGTCGACATCGGCCTGGACTTGCCCGCCACTGACGTGCAGTCACTGGAGGCGGCTGACGTGGCGGCGCACTGGCCGGTGCCCGGCCCGAAAGACGACAAGTACACCCAGGGTGTCACCGGTGTGATGGCCGGGTCGACTACCTATCCGGGGGCGGCGGTGCTGTGCACTGGAGCGGCGGTCGCGGCGACGTCGGGGATGGTGCGCTACGCCGGCAGTGCGCACACCCAAGTGCTGGCGGTGTGGCCCGAAGTCATCGCCACTCCCACCCCGGCGGCCGCCGGGCGGGTGCAGGCCTGGGTGGTGGGACCCGGGCTGGGCACCGACGACGTCGGGACGGGCGCGCTGTGGTTCGCGCTGAACACCGACCTGCCGGTGATTGTCGACGCCGACGGGCTGACCATCCTGGCGGCGCACCCAGATTTGGTGGCCAACCGTGATGCGCCGACGGTGCTGACACCGCACTCCGGCGAGTTCGCCCGGCTGGCCGGCCAGCCGCCCGGGGACGATCGCATCGGCGCCGCCCGCAAACTCGCCGACACCTTCGGCGCCACCGTGCTTCTCAAAGGCAACGTCACCGTCGTCGCGGAACCGGGTGGCCCGGTCTACCTCAACCGGGCGGGCCAGTCCTGGGCCGCCACGGCGGGGTCCGGTGACGTGCTGTCCGGCATGATCGGCGCGTTGCTGGCAGCCGGACTGCGCACCGGTGAAGCGGCCGCCGCGGCCGCGTTCGTGCATGCGCGAGCGGCAGCCTTGTCCGCCGCTGACCCCGGCCCAGGCGACGCACCCACGTCCGCGTCGCGCATCCTCCCGCACATTCGGGCCGCCCTGGCCTGTCTGCACCGTCCCCAGCAGGACTAAGAAAGGATCCGCCGTGCTGCCCCACCACCCGTCTGTTCCCTCCCATTCGGTCGCTCCTGCCTACACCAGCCGGTTGTTCACCACGCCGGTGCCGGCGCTGCGGCTGCCCGAGGAGTCGATGGACCCTGAGACCGCGTACCGGTTCATCCACGACGAGTTGATGCTGGACGGCAGTTCGAGGCTCAACCTGGCCACTTTCGTGACGACGTGGATGGATCCCGAGGCCGGGAAGCTGATGGCCGAGACGTTCGACAAGAACATGATCGACAAAGACGAATACCCGGCGACCGCGGCGATCGAGCAGCGATGTGTCTGCATGGTCGCCGACCTGTTCCACGCCGAAGGACTGCGCGACGATGACCCTTCCAGCGCGTGCGGGGTGTCGACGATCGGATCCAGCGAGGCCGTCATGCTCGGTGGGCTGGCGCTTAAGTGGCGCTGGCGGCAGAAGGTGGGTCAGGACTGGAAGACGCGCACTCCCAACCTGGTGATGGGCTCCAACGTGCAGGTGGTGTGGGAGAAGTTCTGTCGGTACTTCGACGTCGAACCGCGTTACCTGCCCATGGAGAAGGGCCGTTACGTCATCACGCCCGAGCAGGTCATCGACGCCGTCGACGAGGACACCATCGGGGTGGTGGCGATCCTGGGCACCACCTACACCGGTGAACTGGAACCGATCGCCGAGATCTGCGCCGCACTGGACAGGCTGGCCGCCGGCGGCGGGGTGGACGTTCCGGTGCATGTCGACGCCGCCAGCGGCGGGTTCGTGGTGCCCTTCCTGCACCCCTCGCTGAGGTGGGACTTCCGGCTGCCCCGGGTGGTGTCGATCAACGTCAGCGGACACAAGTACGGCTTGACCTACCCCGGCATCGGGTTCGTGGTGTGGCGCAGCCACGCATACCTGCCCGAGGACTTGGTGTTCCACGTCAATTATCTGGGCGGCGACATGCCCACCTTCACGCTCAACTTCTCCCGGCCCGGCAACCAGGTGGTCGGCCAGTACTACAACTTCCTGCGGCTGGGCCGTGAAGGCTACACCCAGGTGATGCAGACGTTGTCGCAGACCGCGCGCTGGCTGGGGGAGCAGCTGCGCACCGGCGAGCACTGCGAGATCATCTCGGACGGTTCGGCGATCCCGGTGGTCGCGTTCCGGCTGGCCGGTGACCGCGGGTACAGCGAATTCGACGTCTCCCACGAGCTGCGCGGCTTCGGCTGGCAGGTGCCCGCCTACACCATGCCCCACAACGCCACCGACGTGGCGGTGCTGCGGATCGTGGTGCGCGAGGGTCTGTCCGCCGACCTGGCCCGGGCTTTGCACGACGACGCCCGCAGTGCACTGACCAGCCTGGACAAGCTCAGGCCGGGCGGGCACTACAAAGCGGAGCACTTCGCGCATCAGTGATCCGCCGACGCCGACCGTCGACTTGTCGGGCCGATCCGGCCGAAATTCGCGCAACGAGTCGACGCTCGGCCGAACTCACGACCAGTTCTGGGACAATCAGCGGCGAGGTGAGTATGCAAACGACTTCGTCAACCGTCGCGACGTCGGCTGCCGGTGTGCTCGCTGAGGCCGTCGTGGACCTCGACGCGATCGCGCACAACGTCCGAGTGCTGCGCGAGCATGCCGGGTCAGCGCAGGTGATGGCCGTCGTCAAAGCCGACGGCTACGGTCACGGCGCCGCCCGGGTGGCCCGCGCGGCGCTGACCGCCGGTGCGGCCGAGTTGGGCGTCGCCACCGTCGACGAGGCCTTGGAGTTACGCGCCGACGGCATCACCGCGCCGGTGCTGGCGTGGCTGCACCCACCGGGCACCGATTTCGCGCCCGCGGTGGCGGCCGATATCCAGATCGCCGTGTCCTCGGTGCGCCAGCTCGATGAGCTGCTCGACGCGGTGCGCCGCACCGGCCGGACAGCGACGGTGACCGTCAAGGTCGACACCGGGCTCAACCGCAACGGCGTCGGCGCAACGCAGTATCCGGCGGTGCTGTCCGCGTTGCGCCGGGCGCTGGCCGAGCACGCGGTGCGGGTGCACGGGATCATGTCGCACCTGGTCTACGCCGACTCGCCCGACGACCCGATCAACGCGCAGCAGGCGCAACGGTTGTCCGACATGCTCGCGCACGGTCGCGAGCAAGGTGTGCAATTCGAGGTGGCGCACCTGGCGAACTCTTCGGCCACGCTGGCCCGCCCCGATCTGGCCTTCGACTTGGTGCGCCCCGGCATCGCGGTTTACGGGCTGAGTCCTTTGCCGCCGCGTGGCGACATGGGGCTGGTGCCCGCCATGACGGTGAAAACGACTGTGGCGCTTGTGCGTCCGATCCGTGTCGGCGAGGGAGTGTCCTACGCGCATACCTGGGTCGCCGACCGGGACACCAACGTGGCGCTGCTGCCGATCGGCTACGCCGACGGTGTAGTGCGGGGTTTGAGTGGACGTCTGGAGGTGCTGATCAACGGCCGGCGCCGCCGTGGCGTCGGACGGATCTGTATGGACCAGTTCGTGGTCGACCTGGGTCCCGGGCGCCTGGACGTCGCCGAGGGTGACGAGGCGATCCTGTTCGGCCCCGGCGACCGAGGCGAACCCACCGCGCAGGACTGGGCGGATCTGCTCGGGACCATTCACTATGAAGTGGTCACCGGCCCGCGCGGACGTATCACCAGAACCTACCGCGGAGCCGAAAACGTTGAGCAGTAGAAACGCTCGTGCCCGCAGCGCGTGGCTGGCGGGTGCCGCGGGACTGAGCGCGGTGGGCACCATCGCCGCGGTGTCCATTACCCGGCAGCTGACCCGGGGTGCGGTCGCTGATGATCCGTTCGCCGGTGAGGATTTCGAAGCGCTGGACAACGACCGCAGCTACGTGGTGACCACCCCGGACGGAGTTCCGCTCGCGGTGCGCGAGGTCGGGCCCGAGGATGCGTCGCTGACAGTGGTGTTCGCGCACGGATTCTGTCTGCGCATGGGCGCGTTCTACTTCCAGCGCCTGCGATTGTGCAAGGACTGCGGTTCGAACGTCCGGTTGATCTTCTATGATCAGCGCGGGCACGGCCGGTCCGGCGAAGCGCCGCCGGAAACGTACACCGTTGCCCAACTCGGCCAGGACTTGGAGACGGTGCTGCAGGTGATCGCACCGCGCGAGCCGATCCTGTTGGTCGGCCATTCCATGGGCGGCATGACGGTGTTATCGCATGCGCGCCAGCATCCCCGGCACTACGGCACCCGCATCGTGGGTGCAGCGCTGATTTCTTCTGCAGCAGAGGGTGTATCGAATTCTCCGCTGGGCGAAATCCTGAAGAATCCGGCGCTGAACGCTGCCCGGTTCGCGGCGCGTTCGGCACCCAAGCTGGTGCACCGCGGTCGCGCCGTGGCGAAGTCGCTGATCGGTCCGATCCTTGCGGCGGCGTCTTACGGCGAAACCGACGTCAGCCCAAGCGTGGTGGCGTTCTCTCAGAAGATGATGCTCGGAACGCCGATCCCCACCATGATCGAATTCCTGCACGCACTGGAAACTCTCGACGAAACCGAGGCGCTGACGACGCTGGCGAAGATTCCGGTGCTGATCGCCTGCGGCGACAACGACCTGCTGACCCCGGCCGATTCTTCACGAGGCATGGCCGAGCTGTTGCCCGACTCCGAACTGATCATCATCGACGGCGCCAGTCATCTTGCGCTGCTGGGTAAGCCGGACTTGATCAACGACGGTTTGGTGCGGCTGGTGAGGCGGGTCAATCCGCCGGGGCGGTTCACCGCGCTGACCCGTCGGCTGCGGGACCGGGCACTGCGCCGTGCTTGACAGCCCGAATTGGCCACGTGGCGACCCGCCGCGCCCGGCTTTGCCGCGCTCGCGATCGCCACGCACTGCGACGCTTCCCCGCGTCGAGGACACCATCGCGCTCGGGTCACGCCTGGGCGCACGGTTGCGCGCCGGTGACGTGGTGGTGCTGTCCGGTCCGCTTGGTGCCGGCAAAACCGTCCTGGCCAAGGGGATCGCCCAGGCGATGGACGTCGAAGGCCCGATCACCTCACCGACTTTCGTGCTGGCCCGGGCGCACCCGTCCCGACAGGCCGGGGCGCCGGCCATGATTCACGTCGACATGTACCGGCTGCTCGACCGCGACGACGCCGACCTGCTGGGCGAACTGGACTCGCTGGACCTCGATACCGAGCTCGACGAGGCTGTCGTGGTGGTCGAATGGGGCGAGGGCCTCGCCGAACGGCTGTCGGAGCATCACCTCGACATCCACCTGGAAAGGGTCGTCGATTCCGACGTCCGTATCGCGACGTGGCGGTGGAGTCTATGACACCTTCGGCGACCAATGCCGGCCATGGCGAAGTGGTACTCGCCCTGGACACCGCCACTCCGGCAGTCACTGCGGGAATTATATTGCGCGACAACAGTTTCAGTGTTCTAGCCGAGCGCGTAACCGTCGACTCGCGGGCACACGCTGAGCAATTGACTCCCAACGTGTTGAGTGCGCTCGCCGACGCCGGGCTGAAGATGGCAGACCTGGACGCGGTGGTGGTCGGCTGCGGCCCGGGCCCGTTCACCGGCCTGCGGGTGGGCATGGCGACCGCGGCGGCATACGGGCACGCACTCGACCTTCCGGTGCACGGCGTCTGCAGCCTCGACGCGATCGGCATACTTACCCGGGGCATTACGTTGGTCGTGACCGATGCCCGCCGGCGTGAGGTGTACTGGGCCCGCTACCGCGACGGCATGCGCATCGACGGTCCGGCGGTCAGCGCACCCGCCGCTGTCGACATCGGTGCGGCCACATCGGTAGCCGGTTCGGCCGAGCACGCCGCACTGTTCGACCTGCCGCACCTGGGTCCCGAACATCCCACTGCGGACGGGCTGGTTCGCGCGGTGTCCGACTGGTCGCTGACGCCGGAGCCGCCGGCGCCGCTGTACCTCCGCCGCCCGGACGCCAAGGCGCGCCTTGGTGAACACGTCGTCGTCGACGCGCTGACCGCCGCCGACGCCGGGCGCTGCGCCGAGTTGGAAGCACAACTGTTCCCCGGCGACGACCCGTGGCCGCAGGCGGCGTTTCTGCGCGAGATCGCCGCCGAGCACAACCATTACCTGGCCGCCCGCACCGTCGCCGCCGGGGGCGCTGACAGCCGCGCTCGCGATCGCCGCCCTGGCACTCTGGTCGGCTACGCCGGCATTGCCCGGTTGGGCCGCAAACCGCCGTTCGAATACGAGGTGCACACCATCGGGGTGGACTCGGCTTACCAGGGCCGGGGCATCGGCCGTCGCCTGTTGGTCGAGCTGTTGGATTTCGCCGCCGGAGGAGTGGTTCACCTGGAGGTTCGTACCGACAACACAGCTGCGATCGGGCTGTACCGCAGCTTGGGGTTCGTCAACGTCGGGTTACGCCGGCGGTACTACCGGGTCAGCGGCGCCGACGCCTACACCATGCGGCGAGAGGCTCGGCAGTGAGCGCCGCGTCGACTGCGCGAACGGTGCTGGCCATCGAAACATCCTGCGACGAAACAGGTGTCGGCATTGCGGTGCTCGACGCCGACGGCGCCGTGACGTTGCTGGCCGACGAGCTGGCGTCCAGCGTCGACGAGCACGTGCGCTTCGGTGGCGTCGTCCCGGAGATCGCGTCGCGGGCGCACCTGGAAGCCCTCGGCCCGGCGATGCGCCGGGCGCTGACTGCCGCACAGGTGGTCAAACCCGACGTCGTCGCGGCCACCATCGGGCCGGGTCTGGCCGGGGCGCTGCTGGTGGGAGTTGCTGCGGCCAAAGCCTATGCGGCCGCGTGGGATGTCCCGTTCTATGCGGTCAACCACCTGGGCGGACATCTGGCCGCCGATGTGGTCGAGCACGGACCGCTGCCCGAGTGTGTCGCCCTGCTGGTCTCCGGCGGGCACACTCACCTGCTGCATGTGCGTTCGCTCAGCGAGCCGATGGTCGAACTGGGCAGCACACTCGATGACGCCGCCGGTGAGGCGTATGACAAGGTGGCGCGGCTGCTGGGGCTGGGCTATCCCGGCGGCAAGGCGCTCGACGAGCTGGCTCGCACCGGTGACCGTGCGGCGATCGTCTTTCCGCGGGGCATGACCGGCCCTGCGGACGACCCGTACGCGTTCAGCTTCTCCGGCCTCAAGACCGCAGTCGCCCGCTACGTGGAGTCCCATCCCGACGCGGGTGCCGCCGACGTCGCGGCCGGATTCCAGGAGTCCGTGGCCGACGTCCTGACCAAGAAGGCGGTGCGCGCCGCGACTGAACTCGGCGTGTCCACCCTGCTGATCGCCGGGGGAGTGGCGGCCAACTCCCGGTTGCGGGAGTTGGCCGCGCAGCGCTGTGCGGAAGCCGGATTGTCGCTGCGCATTCCGCGGTTGGGGCTGTGTACCGACAACGGTGCGATGATCGCCGCGTTCGCTGCCCACCTGGTCGCCGCCGGAGCGGCGCCGTCGCCGCTGGAGGTGGCCAGCGACCCCGGTCTGCCGGTCGTCTGTGCACAGGTCAGATGAGCATCGGCAGCGGCCGGTGGGCGGCCGGCGCACGCTTGTAGAGAAAGCAGCGGGGTGACCTTGAGTGCTAGCACTCTCATGTATAGAGTGCTAGGTGGCAATCGGACAATCCCCTGTGTCGGCACCCGCGACGACGACGCGTGGGCACGTACGAGTGCCGGACACCTGGTATACAACGGTTCCGGGCTGGCCCCGGGCCCACCAACACTGGTCCGGGGCAACGGCCTCGAACCCCAATATCGACACCGGTCCGGGGCGATAGCCCGCGGACCCCTAACAACCAAAGTGGAGGGCTCCAATCGTGGCGAGCGTCAACATCAAGCCACTCGAGGACAAGATCCTCGTACAGGCCAACGAGGCCGAGACCACAACTGCGTCGGGCCTGGTCATCCCCGACACCGCCAAAGAGAAGCCGCAAGAAGGCACCGTCGTCGCCGTCGGCCCGGGCCGCTGGGATGACGAGGGCGCCAAGCGCATCCCGCTGGACGTGTCCGAGGGCGACACCGTCATCTACAGCAAGTACGGCGGCACCGAGATCAAGTACGGCGGCGAGGAGTACCTGATTCTGTCGGCCCGCGACGTGCTGGCCGTCGTCTCCAAGTAACCGAACGCGGCGATTGCAAACTCGGCGAAGCCGAGTGCCGCGGGTCGCCGCCCGAAGATCCCACGGCGTGTTCCGCCCCGGCGATCCCCGCGTCGACACGTGGGTGATCTCCGGGGCGGTGCGCTTTCTGTCGTCAGAGGCATCAGAGACATCAGAGACGTCGAAGAACTCAGGAAAGGCCCATGAGCAAGCAAATAGAGTTCAACCAAACCGCGCGGCAGGCCCTGGAGGCCGGCGTGAACAAGCTGGCCGACGCGGTACGGGTCACGCTGGGGCCGCGAGGCCGGCATGTGGTGCTGGCCAAGGCCTTCGGCGGGCCCACGGTGACCAACGACGGCGTCACCGTCGCCCGTGAGATCGACCTGGAAGACCCGTTCGAGAATCTCGGCGCCCAACTGGTGAAGTCGGTGGCCACCAAGACCAACGATGTCGCCGGTGACGGCACCACCACCGCTACCGTGCTGGCCCAGGCGCTGATCCGGGCCGGGCTGCGCAACGTGGCCGCCGGCGCCAACCCGATCGCGCTGGGGCAGGGCATCGGCAAGGCCGCCGAGGCGGTGTCCGAGGCGCTGCTGGTGTCGGCGACACCGGTGTCGGACAAGACGGCCATCGCCCAGGTCGCCACGGTGTCCTCCCGCGACGAGCAGATCGGCGAGCTGGTCGGCGAGGCGATGACCAAGGTCGGCCACGACGGCGTGGTCAGTGTCGAGGAGTCGTCGACGCTGAACACCGAGCTGGAGTTCACCGAGGGTGTCGGCTTCGACAAAGGCTTCATCTCGGCCTATTTCGTCACTGACTACGACTCGCAGGAAGCCGTCCTCGACGACGCATTGATTCTGCTGCACCGCGACAAGGTCAGCTCGCTGCCCGACTTGCTGCCGTTGCTGGAGAAGGTGGCCGAAGCCGGCAAGCCGCTGCTGGTGATCGCCGAGGATGTTGAGGGCGAGGCGTTGTCGACGCTGGTCGTCAATGCGATCCGCAAGACGCTCAAGGCCGTTGCGGTCAAGGCGCCGTTCTTCGGTGACCGGCGCAAAGCTTTCCTGGAAGATCTGGCCGTCGTCACCGGCGGACAGGTGGTGAACCCCGACGTCGGGCTGGCGCTGCGCGAGGTCGGCCTGGAGGTGCTCGGTTCGGCGCGACGCGTCGTGGTCAGCAAGGATGACACCGTGATCGTCGAAGGCGGCGGCAGCGCCGAGGCGATCGCCGACCGCGCCAAGCAGTTGCGCTCGGAGATCGAGAGCACCGATTCTGACTGGGACCGCGAAAAGCTCGAGGAACGGCTGGCCAAGCTGGCCGGCGGCGTGGCGGTCATCAAGGTCGGTGCGGCCACCGAGACCGCGCTCAAAGAACGCAAGGAAAGCGTCGAAGACGCGGTGGCGGCGGCCAAAGCGGCCGTCGAGGAAGGCATCGTCGCCGGCGGCGGAACCGCCCTGCTGCAGGCCCGCGAAGCGCTGACCAGCCTGAGGTCGTCGCTGAACGGCGACGAGGTGCTCGGTGTCGACGTGTTCTTCGACGCGCTGGCCGCTCCGCTGTTCTGGATCGCCTCCAACGCCGGCTTGGACGGTGCGGTGGTGGTCAACAAGGTGAGGGAGCTGCCCGACGGGCATGGGCTGAACGCGGCCACTCTCGACTACGGTGACCTGGCCGCCGAAGGCATCGTCGACCCGGTCAAGGTCACCCGGTCGGCGGTGGTCAATGCCGCCTCGGTGGCCCGGATGGTGCTCACCACTGAGACCGCGATTGTCGACAAGCCAGCGGACGCCGACGACCACGCCGGCCATCACCACGGCCACGCGCACTAAAACAGACTGGACGAAGAACCCTTGGTTTGACCGCCGGGGGTTCTCTCGTCTGTTGGTACTGTCCGGCAAGGAGTGCATCTAGCAGCAGATCGGCACTCGCCAGTGGTAGCCGCCGGCCCTTTCGCAGCTTGCTGCTAACGCAGTGGCACAACTATTCAGCGCCCAGATCCATCGGGCAGGTGGAAATTTGCCCAATACCGCTACCGCCCCGCCTGCCGTGTGGTAATCCCCTGCATCAAGCGGTTTATTCGCTACTGCAAGAGGATCAAGACCATGGCCATTGTGCAAGGGATCACCGCAGCAGCTGTGTTCGCCGGTGTCGCTGTCGCGGCAGCTAGCCCAATCTGGGCGGATCTTGCGGATGAAATGAGTGGTACCTACACGGCTCAATCACCTAACGACCTGCAGTTCTCCACCTGGACCATTACTCCCTGCGGATCCACTTGCCTCAACGTTACAAGTAGCCTCTTCGGAGGAACTCGCCAGGCACAGGTGTCATCGACAACGGGAGAATGGACTTTCAGTTTGGCTCAGGTCATATGCCCAGACGGAAGCTTCGTACCCGGCAGTACTACCTATGAATGGATTCCGGAGACCCGCACCGGCACCCGCACCAGGTCCAGCAACGGAGTCCCCGTCTGTGGTCGCGTTTCACCAATCGACGACGTGGCGATGCTCACCTTGACTAAACTCGCTTAATTTTCCGTCGGCGGTAGCAAACTACGGCGCAACACTAAGTAGTGCGTTACGGAACGCCCCGGTTCGCCGCCGGGGGCGTTCTCGCTCTTCGAGACTGCAGCCACTGCGGGCGTTCTCGGCGTGTCGTCGCAGAGGTTTAAGTGTCGCGGTGCGGCATAATCGCCCGCGACTTCGACGGACAGGATGGATCAGCCGTGGCCAGCATCGAACCCAACGAAAGACAGAGGGCCGCGTTGCTGTCGGCTGCGGCTCAGAACGATGAGCCCGTCGTCATGGTCAATTTGCTGCGATTCGGACCCGGTGGCGCAGAGAGCTATCGCCGCTATGCCACAGAGGTTCAACCTTTCCTCGACTCCGTGGGGGCCACCGTGTTGTACGCGGGCGACGCGAGCCACGTCGTGGCTGGCGATATTGACAAGGCGTGGTGGGACGCCATCGCCGTGGTCCGCTACCCGTCACGCGGAGCTTTCGTGGCTATGGCGAGCAACCCGGACTATCAGAAGAAGGCCCACCCGCACAGAGTTGCGGCGCTGGAAAGCACTCACCTAATCGCCACCGACCCATGGAGGCTCGGCCACTGACGTGTCAGGCGGCGGTGCAGCTAGTGCTTCGCGACTCAGCCAACCGAAAGCAGGTGCAGCGGTCTCGCCGCCGATCGTGTCAGCGGGGCGGAGGGACGTAAGTGGTTGCGGTCGTGGTTGGCGTGGACGTGGTGGTCGGGGTGCTGGTCACCGTGACAGTGCTCGTGCTCGTGCTGGTGGACGGCGGTGGCACGGCAGTCGTGGTGGTGATCGTGGTGACGGTAGTCGTGCTTGTGGTGGACGAGGTCGTCGTCGCGGCGGCCGCGGCGATCACACCGCAAGCCACCCGCTTACTTGATTCAGTACTGGTGGCGTTGCCGAGGTTGTCCACGTCTTGGTGGATTATCAGCGCGGTACCCGAGCTATTTCGCAGGTCCGCGGCGCCTCATTTACCGTCAGGCTACGACGGCGGTGAACCCGCTAGTAGTGGTGACGAGTTTCGCCGAGCCGTCGGGGCGCACTTGCAATGCAGTCAAATCGCCGCTGGCGGGATACCCGGTGTGACCCGCCGCCTGATACACGCTTCCGGCAGAGTCGAAATTCCCGGTCGAGCCTCCTCCGGGCGCAGTTGAGTTGGCCTCACATCTGCCCACCGAATGTATCTGGAGCCCATGGAAACCGGGGCTCAGGACCTGGTTAGGGCCAGCTTGGACGGTCACCGTCGCGTAGCCATTTGCGAAATCAATGGTGGCGCTGGCGACTTGATTCCCGTCGGCGCTCTTCAACTGTGTGGACATCTGCTCCGCGCCGGCCGGCGTACTGGTGAGCGGTGACGTATTGGGCTGGGTAGTGTTCTGCTTTGCGCATGCGCCCAACAAAGAAATGGTCGCGGCGAGCATGAATACCGAAACAACTGCGCGCTTTTTCATGGGCCGAACCTACCCCAATTAGACAAATAGAAATGCGAGTAGCGTACCTCGTGCTATGCGAGGCATACATTTAGCACCACCCAGAGCGATGCGAAGTACACCTCCTTTCATCGCCGGAGATGTTTTCGTGGACTGGCGTGATTCTCCGTGACGACCCGCCGGCACTCGGTAACGCATCGCCGTGGCCATGCGGCATTCAACCCGCTCGACCCGTTCGTCAAGTTCTGGGCTGACACCAGGGTGACGGCGGCGTCCAGGGTCGCCGCCGCGTCACGGTGTTGGCAGGTCGTCGTGAGAGCCCGACGCAAGAGTATTCAGTCCCCCGACACCGGAACACCTTTCTGCCCGCCTAACAACGACAAGTTGCTGTGCAGCTCAGTTGATGCTCTGAGGCGGGCAAAAAGACAAACCTTCAAGCTCAGGGGCTGGTGTGGCGGAAGTGAATTTGCACCGCGACCGCTGTTGGCTTGCAGTTGGGCAAACGCAAACAGGCTTCCGGCGTATGCCGCATCATCGGAAGCGCTACCGACACCGAAACTCAGTCGGACATCTGAACCGAAGGAGGCGGTATGACGGATATGACTCAGTTGCAGCACCCGCGGTTTGCCCGCATGTATGAACGGATGAGCGCCGAATCGGAGCGGCGGGGAACGGCGAAGCACCGCGACCGTCTGTTGGCCGGATTAACCGGCCGGGTGCTCGAGATCGGCGCGGGCAACGGCATGAATTTCAGCCATTACCCCGACACGGTCGCCGAAGTGGTGGCCGTCGAGCCGGAAGACTACCTGCGTGCCCTGGCCGAAAAAGCCGCTGAACAGGCGCCAGCGCCGGTGCGGGTAGTGGCCGGTCGGGCAACCGCACTACCGGTTGAAGACGACCAGTTCGACGCCGCGGTTGCCTCGCTGGTGTTGTGCTCGATCGCCGATCCGCACGCGGCGTTGACTGAGATCAGGCGGGTACTGAAACCCGGTGGCGAGCTTCGCTTCTTCGAACACGTCCGCTCCGAGAAGCCGTGGTTCGGGCTCCTCGAGGACGCGATCACGCCACTGTATTCCCGCTTCGCCGGAGGTTGTCATCCCAACCGTGACGCCGCCACGGCCATCCGCGCTGCCGGCTTCACCATTGAAGTAATGGACCGGTTTTCCTATGCGCCATTGAGGTTTTACCCCCCTTACGCGCACATCCTCGGCCGGGCGCGGCTTCGCCCAGCGACTCACTGACCAGCGGGAGGCGGCCGATGGATCGCATCTGGCAGTGGGCGTGGGATCGGCACGGCAGGCGGTACTCGTGGGCGGTCTGCGCCGTCGCGGCCCCCGTGGGGCTGCCGATCTACATCCTGTGGTCGTTCTTCATCGTCGCTGTCGAGCAGTCCAGCCACTACTTGGAGGCGGCCGCCGTCACGGTTGTCGCGGTAGCAGTGCTGGCCTACCTGGTGATAAGCCCCGGTTGGGGCGCGGGTCGCGTGGTCGAGCAATGGGCGGCCGGCCACGAGGTGGATCGAGCCAGGGCATTGGCAGCCACCTATACCTGGACCCGGGGAACCGTAGAACGAGGGGTGGCGCTGAACTCCGGCTGGGTCGGCCTGTTGTCGGTCATTGTCGGTGCGATCGCCGGGGCCACCGGGTGGCGGGTCGTCCAGTATGGACTGCTGGGCGCCGTCTTCGGAGTCGCCGTCCTGCTGCCCGGTTTGCACAGCCTGGCGGAAGCCGCCGTGCGGCCGGTCCGGGTCGCGATCGCCGGTGACACGGGAATTGGCGACTCGCTGCCCCGCTCTCGTCCGAGCTTCGCCGCGTGGTCAAGCGTGTCCATGCTCGCGGTGGTGTTCGTGTTCGCGGTTGACGGCGCAATGCTGACGGCCGTATTCGATCGGGCCCGGGAACAACCCGCGCTCTTCGTCGCGATCGGAACTGCGTTAACGGTCGGCCTCGGGTTGCCGCTGACCGTGGGCACTGCGTTATCACCGTCCCTTCGCCCAATTCGCGATCTTGCCGAGGGCACCGAACGTGTTGCGGCCGGTGACTACACCCAGCGCTTGCCGGTGGTGCAGGACGACGACCTTGGTGCGCTGGCGGCCTCGTTCAACCGGATGCAGGCCGGTTTGGCTGAGCGGCAACGCCTCCAGGCCGCCTTCGGCACCTATGTCGACCCCGCCTTGGCGGCGCGGCTGCTCGAGCAGGGGGACGACATCTTCACCGGTGAGCGCCGCCAGGTCACGGTGATGTTCGTCGACGTCCGCGACTTCACCCCGTTCGCCGAGGAGAACTCCGCAGAGGACACCGTCGCACGGCTGAACGCCTTGTTCGAGATCGTCGTTCCGGCCGTCGTCGACACCGGTGGGCACGTCAACAAGTTCCTCGGCGACGGCGCCTTAGCCGTCTTTGGCGCCCCCAACGATTTAGCGGATCATGCTGATGCCGCCGTCACCGCCGCGTTGCTGGTTCACCGCCTCGTGGCCGAGCGATTCGGTGGCGAGCTTCGGGTCGGCATCGGGATCAATACCGGCCTGGTCATCGCCGGCACCATCGGCGGCGGCGGTAAGCTGGAGTTCACCCTGATCGGCGATACCGTCAACGTCGCTGCCCGCGTCGAACAGCTCACCAAGACCACCGGTGACGCGATCCTTCTCACGGACAGCTGCGTGCACGCCCTGACATCGCCGCCGGGCGGACTTACCGACCGTGGACCACATGAGCTGAAAGGCAAGTCAGCCGCGGTAAGGGTTTTCGGGCTCGACTCCGCGGCGACTGGTACGCACGTCTAACCGCGCGAGCGAGCGTCCCTAATCCAGCAGGTCCGGCTGCGCGGTCAGAACCTTCGCCACCTGAGCCAATTTCACGTTGAGATGCTGCGAGGAAGCCCGCAAGATATCGAACGCTTCCTCCGCCGAGACATTTCGCCTGCCCATCAGGATGCCCTTCGCCTGCCCGATCACGTCGCGGCTGTCTATCGCCTGGTGCAATTGAGCTTCCCGCAGCCTCGCGGTCGTAACCGCCTCGGTGCTGGCCAGGGCCAAGGATGCATGAGTCGCCAGAAGCAGAATCGCATCTTTGTCGACGGCGTCGAGCCCGTCGGGCTCCCGAGAGTACAAATTCAACGCACCGGAAAGGTTTGGCGGTTCAGGCGTCGGAAGCAACGACAGCGAAAGAACAGCTTCTACACCCAGCTTGCGGGCAGCTTGGGTGAATCTCGGATAAGGCGAGTCAGCTTCGGAGGGATCGGGCCACGCCGCGAAGGCCGGCCCAGGATTCAACGCAGCCGTAACACATGGGCCCTCACCCAGTTCGTACTGACATTCGTCGAGTAACTGAGCCACCTGATGCGTAGCGATAGGAGTATGAAACGTTCCGTCAGGGCTCCGAAGTGTCACGCTGGCGACATCGACCTGGGGCGCGACACTGAACGTCGCTTCCACGACTTGCTCGAGTACGTCCTCAACAGTCTGCGCGTCGAGTAAGGCAGCGGTCAGCCGCGCGAACTGGCGACTCAGCGGACCCAACGGGGAACCGTGATCGCGTCTGGGCGCAACGCCTCGCCGACTCGCTTCCTCGGCATCGGCAACGAACCGCCGCCGGTCACGAGCCCAATCGTCGAGACGGTTATCCATAGGGCAAATCTTCTTCCTGCAGAAGAAGCCGGCGCGGCACACCGCCTCGGACCTCTCCCTTGAGGGCGCGGTGGCCCACGAAGTGCCGCCGCTTGCTGACAATGCGCCGCTGCTGCTTTACGGCGACGAGACTTCGACTCTGCCCTTCACGGTCGCATCACGTGCAGTCTTCCGCCATGTCGGCCGCTGGCCACAGCGTACGCTTTGCTGCTCTGGCTTAATGGCTGCTTTCGGATTACTGAACTGCACGCTCTGCAGAGCCCGATCGGCGAGTTACTGCGGGTGGGTCGCCAGATAGTCCCCCACCGGGATGGGAGTCGCCTCGTCGTAACCGATCGGCAGGAGTACGTCACCGGCGGTCGTGGAGTAGTACACGTCCCACCGGTAGTAGCCGGCGAACGCGCCCGGATCGGCTGCGAGCACTGCGGCGTACTGGTCGACCGCTCGCACGTATTCGTCGGAGTGGTTGTACCGGCGGATGGCCTGGTCGCGGTCGTTGGCGAAGCCGTTGGCCGCCAGATAGCGGCCGGCCGCCATGATGCTGTCGCCGGGTGAGCGGATATCGCCGCCGTCGCCGTAGGCGGCGAACGTCGAGGGCAGGAACTGCATGGGTCCTTCTGCGCCGGCGGTGCTGACGCCATTGATGCTGCCCAACCGGGTCTCGATCAAATTGATCGCTGCCAGGTAGTTCCAGCCAACGCCGGAAGCCGACTCCGCATTGCGGTAGTCGCCCAGCAGCTCGTCGGCCGGTGCCGGAGCGTCGATGCGCCACGCCGGGAGGGTGCCTCGCGGGTGTGTCATCGCGATCAGTTGTCGACGGGCGTCGACATTGCGGTCATAGACGTCGAGCAACGACGGCGGGATCCGCGGGCGCGTTATCGCGTCCCACTCGGGATGCCGCCCGATGGCGCGGTAAGCCGCTTGTTGGCGGTGCGCCGCGGCCAATAGTCCTGGCTCCGCTATAGACGGGTCACGCAGCGCTTGCTCGTCGGCGACGAGATCATCGGCTAACTGCGTCGGATCTGCCGGCAGCGACGGTTGGGCGCCGGTGGGAACGATGGCCCCTCTGGCTGGACCTGCTGCGGCCCGCGTCGGTGCGGTCGAGACGGCCACTATTTGCGTGGTCGGCGGTGCTGTCGGCTTCGCGCAACCGGGGAGGGCGACGGAGATCGCCGCGAGAACGAGCCAGGCGCTACGCTCACCCGCGACCCTCCGCCTCGGGGGAGCGACGGCGCTCGGCTTACGGCTCACGGTGTTCACTTCCGTTTGAGTGTGCGGCTGGTTGACCCGTTGTGAGTCTTTCGTATCAGACGCACTCATCCGCCGAGAAAACGCCAAAGCCCCCGCACGCGCGCGGCGTGTCGAGGGCTTCGGCGTCTGTTTGCGCTGTCAGGCGGTGCGCCGGATCCCGCGGGTACGGCCGATGTCGCGCTTGAGCAACATGTCACGCTCGGTCTCCGACAGGCCGCCCCAGATGCCGTAGGGCTCCCCGACCTCCAGTGCGTGGGAACGGCACTGCTCGATCACCGGGCAGCGACGGCACATCTCCTTCGCGCTCCGCTCGCGCTGCATCCGGGCACGGCCCCGCTCCCCGTCCGGATGGAAAAATACCGACGAATCGACGCCCCGGCAAAGACCCTGTAGTTGCCATTCCCAGATATCGGCGTTGGGTCCGGGTAGCTGTTCCGGTTGTGGCATTTGAAATCCCTCTCTACACACCCATCTCTGGGCCAGGTTGCGAACGCAGAGTCGTGCAACTGTTTCGAGCGATCACCGGTGACTACTCGTCAGCAATCAACGTAGACACGCTTCCGAAATCGAGTCAAATGCCCGGTTCACAACTGAATCGTCAACGTGGGCGGGCTAATTAACGTCCCGTTCACTCGCAGACGGTCACCCTCGGCTACGAATGTGTCTCGCGACGTGGGCCGATCGCAGAAATCGGCAGTTCAGCAGCCGGCAGCGGAGAAAGTGCAATTCCAGAGGCGTCGGTCTTCGATTAATGCTGCCGTAACTTATAGACCACAAGATTTTAACTGCCGCACGTCAGTGATACTCGTCCCATGGTCGAGGCGACGTTGTCGGCCGCCGCTTTCGGCGCCGCGCCGGGCTATTGGCCGCTGCCGACCGCGACCACACCGCAGCAGCACTGGCTGCGCGCGGTGGCCGCCGGCGGGCAGGGCCGCTACGGCAGTGCCTGCAGCGATCTGGAGGCCCTGCTGCGCTGCGCCCCGGGCGGCCGGCTGGCTTCGCTGGCCCACAGCACGCACGGTTCCTTCCTGCGGCAGCTCGGCTGGCACGCATCGGCGCGACGCTGGGACGGCCGAGCGCTGACACTGGCCGGCGACGATCACGAAGCCCACACCGATGCGCTGATCGGCCTGGCGGCCGACGCGTTGGGCGTCGGCCGCTTCACTGCCGCGGCGACACTGCTGGCGCGGGTGGACCTGTCGGCGGGCAACGCGGCGCACCGGCTGGCGGTGCGCCGCAGTTGGGTCGCAGCCGAGCTGGCAATGGCTACCGCAGCAGGCGCGACCGCTGTGCGGCATGCCGAGGCGGCCGTAGAGCTGGCGGCTGAGCGGAGGTCGGGCGGCTGGTCCGAGCGCCATCGCGTCAAAAGCCAGGTGGTGCTGGCGGCCGCGCTGTGCAGCGCCGGCGACGTCGACCGGGCAAGGATCGTCGGGGGCGCCGCGCTGGAGGCGGCCGGCCGGCTGGGACTGGTTCCGCTGCAGTGGGCGCTGACCTGCCTACTGGTCGACATCGGCAGCGTCGGCCGTCCGGCCGTTGAGCTGCTCGCATTGCGTGACAGCTCGGCGGATTGGGTGCGGCGCGCCGGTGGCACTTGGGCGCGCGCTACCGCTTGAACGGCCAACCGGCCGTTATGGTCGTCGTGTGTCACTGCGCCGGGATTCCTCCACCTCGTAACGTCGGAGACTCCGCGGCCGATGACAATGCCAGAAGAACGTCTCGACGCTGTCGTCGCAGCCGCGGTGGCAGGTGATCGGGATGCGCTTCGGCAAGTGCTGGAAATCGTCCGGCCGATCGTCGTTCGGTACTGCCGGGCTCGCCTGGGCGCAGCAGAGCGAAGCGGAGTCTCGGCGGATGACGTCGCGCAGGAGGTGTGCTTGGCCATCTTGACGGCGTTGCCGCGCTACCGCGATCAGGGCCGCCCGTTCTTGGCTTTCGTGTACGGCATTGCCGCCCACAAAGTCGCCGACACCCATCGTGCCGCCGCCCGCAATCTCTCCCACCCGGTCGAGTCCATCCCGGAAAGGTATTGCGCCGAAACAGGTCCCGAGCAGTCGGCAGTCGAATCCGAATCGTTGACTCGGATGAACCAGCTGCTCGATGTGTTGCCCGCCAAGCAACGCGAAATCCTGATCCTGCGCGTCGTGGTCGGCTTGACCGCCGAAGAGACCGCCGACGCGCTGGGCACCACGTCGGGAGCTGTGCGGGTGGCCCAGCATCGCGCGCTGGCACGGCTGAAGTCGGAACTCACCCTGACGGAGCAGGATCGTGTCTGACCGCGGCTCCGATCGAGCGGCCATGAATCTGCTGGCCCGGACCGACCGGTTCTTCGACGCGCTTGCCGCCGGTGATCCGGTCGGGTCCATCGACGCCGACCGGGACGACGACGCCCTGGTCGCGCTGCTTTGCGAGTGGCGCGACGAACTCAGGCAGCCACCGTCACCCCGGCTGGTTTCCGAGGAAGCGGCGCTCGCCGCGCTGGGCAGCGCCCGGGCGAGACGCAGGAACCTGCGCCGCGGTGCGATGTGGGTGACCTCGGCGGCCGCCGCGGTCACGGCCTTCGGCGGGTTGGGCGTGATGGTGGGTGACGCGCAGCCCGGCGGCCCGTTGTACGGCGTGCACACGGTGCTGTTCGGCCAGGCGCCGGTCGACGACGACCAGATCGAGCTGACCGCCAAAAACGAGCTGGCCGAAGTGCGGCAGATGATCGCCCAAGGCCGATGGGATCAGGCTCAGGGCAAGCTCGCGACCGTCAACGACACCGTGCAGAACGTCAACGACACCAGCCGCAAAAACAGCCTGATCGAACAGGTCAATCGGTTGAACGCGAAAGTGAACACCCGCAACCCGGACGCTACCGTCACGCCCGGTGGGTAGCCGGTCCAGCTTTCAGCGCAGCCCGGGAAAACCTTCGGCGTCTGACCCCGCCTCATAACTAGTCTCGTTCAGCGACGCGTCGGCGAAACCGCGGCAGTAGTCCCACGTCACGTAGGCATCCGGCTCGGGATCGTAGGCCGGCTCGTGCGGCCGCACCGTCCCGTCGATCAGCAACTGTAAAAGGTTGGCGCGCAACATATCCCAGTCGTGGTAGTGGTCCTGCTGGCATTCGTCGCAGCACACCACCAGGCCGCGGATGCCCCGGTGCGCCAGCAGCGCCTCGTAGACCGCGAGGTCGGCCAGGTCGGCTTCGACCGCTGTCCGCTCCTGCGAGTCCAGCGGTTGGCCCGGCTCGACCGCGTCCAGCGCAGCGGAGGGATCGCACGGGTCGTCGGCGAACGGATCGGGCGGCAAACCCGGTGGGAGGTGGTCGCGCACTCTCACAGATTACGCAAGCGGGTAGCCGTCGCGCCAGCGGCGGCCCGGCGAGCCGTCCTGTCGGCGCGCGCCGGCAGAACATGGCTCAGGAATCGATGAGTGAGCCGATAGGATAGGCGTCACCCGTCCGCTTCGATGCCGCCTGTTTCGAAGCTTTTCGGAGCCTGCTCTGGAGGCCGCACTGATGACCCTTGCCAACGGCAGCGCCGACAGGATCGACAGCCCCTACATCCGCCTCGGCGCCCCGGCTGAGGACATGGTGCCCACCGGCGGCGACGACCCGCACAAGGTGGCGATGCTCGGGTTGACGTTCGACGACGTGCTGCTGCTGCCCGCAGCCTCCGACGTGGTGCCGGCCACCGCGAACACCTCCAGCCAGCTGACCAAAAAGATTCGGCTCAAGGTGCCGCTGGTGAGTTCGGCGATGGACACCGTCACGGAGTCGCGGATGGCGATTGCGATGGCCCGGGCCGGCGGGATGGGCGTGCTGCACCGCAATCTGCCGGTCGCCGAGCAGGCCGGCCAGGTCGAGACGGTCAAGCGCTCCGAGGCCGGGATGGTCACCGACCCAGTTACCTGCCGCCCGAACGACACCCTGGGCGAAGTCGACGCGATGTGCGCGCGGTTCCGGATCTCCGGGCTGCCGGTGGTCGACGAGACCGGTGCGCTGGTCGGCATCATCACCAACCGCGACATGCGCTTCGAGGTCGACCAGAATAAGCGGGTCGCCGAGGTGATGACGAAAGCCCCGCTCATCACCGCCCAGGAGGGAGTCAGCGCTGATGCCGCGCTAGGCCTGCTCCGACGCCACAAGATCGAGAAGCTGCCCATCGTCGACGGCCGGGGCCGGCTGACCGGGCTGATCACCGTCAAAGACTTCGTCAAAACCGAACAGCACCCGCTGGCCACCAAGGACAGCGACGGGCGGCTGCTGGTCGGGGCGGCGGTCGGGGTCGGCGAGGACGCCTGGGTGCGGGCGATGACGCTGGTCGACGCCGGGGCCGACGTGGTAGTCGTCGACACCGCGCACGCGCACAACCGGCTGGTGCTCGACATGGTCGGCAAGCTCAAAGCCGAGGTCGGCGACCGGGTCGAGGTGGTTGGCGGCAATGTCGCGACCAGGTCGGCGGCCGCGGCGCTGGTCGAGGCCGGCGCCGACGCGGTGAAGGTGGGTGTGGGACCGGGCTCGATCTGCACCACGCGGGTGGTGGCCGGGGTCGGGGCGCCGCAGATCACCGCCATCCTGGAAGCCGTCGCGGCCTGCGCTCCGGCGGGTGTGCCGGTGATCGCCGACGGCGGCCTGCAGTACTCCGGTGACATCGCCAAGGCGTTGGCCGCCGGCGCGTCGACGGCGATGCTGGGGTCGCTGTTGGCCGGCACCGCCGAAGCGCCCGGCGAGTTGATCTTCGTCAACGGCAAGCAGTACAAGAGCTACCGCGGCATGGGATCGCTGGGCGCGATGCAGGGACGCGGTCAGGGCAAGTCCTATTCCAAAGACCGCTACTTCGCCGACGATGTGTTGAGCGAGGACAAGCTGGTGCCGGAGGGCATCGAAGGCCGGGTGCCGTTCCGGGGTCCGCTCGCGACGGTGATTCACCAGCTGACCGGGGGCCTGCGCGCGGCCATGGGCTACACCGGCTCCACCACGGTCGAAGTGTTGCAGCAGGCGCAATTCGTGCGGATCACCGCGGCGGGCCTGAAAGAGAGCCATCCGCACGACATCACGATGACCGCCGAAGCACCTAACTATTACGCACGGTGAGCGGATTTCGGATGCGCGACCTGGTCGAGATCGGGATGGGCCGCACCGCGCGGCGGACCTATGAGCTCGCCGACGTCAACATCGTGCCGTCACGGCGCACCCGTTCGTCGCAGGATGTTTCGACGGCCTGGCAACTCGACGCCTACCGGTTCGAGATTCCGGTCATCGCCCACCCCACCGACGCATTGGTGTCGCCGGAGTTCGCCATCGAACTGGGGCGTCTCGGCGGTCTGGGTGTACTCAACGGCGAAGGCCTGATCGGCCGGCACCCCGATGTGCCGGCCAAGATCGCCCAGGTGCTCGAAGCGGCCGAGAAGGAACCGGAACCGGCCGCGGCGATCCGGCTGCTGCAGCAGCTGCACGCCGCGCCCCTGGACCCCGAGCTGCTCGGCGCCGCGGTGGCCCGCATCCGGGAAGCGGGGGTGGTCACGGCGGTGCGGGTGAGCCCGCAGAACGCCCAGGCGCTGACACCGGCGCTGCTGGCCGCGGGCATCGACCTGCTGGTGATTCAGGGCACCATCGTGTCCGCGGAACGGGTGGCCTCCGATGGGGAGCCGCTCAACCTCAAGACGTTCATCGCCGAACTCGACGTGCCGGTGGTGGCCGGCGGGGTGCTCGACCACCGCACCGCGCTGCACCTGATGCGCACCGGCGCCGCCGGCGTCATCGTCGGCTACGGCTCCACCCGCGGCGTGACGACCAGCGACGAGGTGCTGGGCATCAGCGTGCCGATGGCCACCGCCATCGCCGACGCTGCCGCCGCCCGGCGCGAATACCTCGACGAGACCGGCGGTCGCTACGTGCACGTGCTGGCCGACGGTGACATCCACACCTCCGGTGAGCTGGCCAAAGCAATCGCCTGCGGCGCGGATGCGGTGGTGCTCGGCACCCCGCTCGCCGAGGCGGCTGAGGCGCTGGGTGACGGCTGGTTCTGGCCGACAGCCGCGGCGCACCCCTCGTTGCCGCGCGGCGCGCTGCTGCAGGTCGCCGTCGGGGAACGCCCGCCGCTGCGCCAGGTGCTGGGCGGCCCATCCGACGACCCGTTCGGTTCGCTGAACCTGGTCGGCGGTCTGCGCCGGTCGATGGCCAAAGCGGGCTACTGCGACCTCAAGGAATTTCAGAAGGTCGGCCTGACCGTCGGCAGCTGACGCTTGCCGCGGGCAGGCGTGCGCCCAGATCACGCCGGCGTCGGTGCGCTGCCGTGGCCAGGTTTACCGACCTTTCTGGCTCGTCACCGGGTGGTCAGTTCATAATGGTGCGATGAAGCCGGACTACGACGTCTTGATCATCGGTTCTGGATTTGGCGGCAGCACCACAGCGCTGCGGCTGACGGAGAAGGGCTACCGCGTCGGCGTGCTCGAAGCCGGCCGGCGCTTCGCCGACGAGGACTTCGCCAAGACCTCCTGGGATCTGCGCCGCTTCCTGTGGGCGCCCAAGCTGGGCTGCTACGGCATCCAGCGCATTCACCTGCTGCGCGACGTGATGATCCTGGCCGGCGCCGGGGTCGGCGGCGGGTCGTTGGTATACGCCAACACCTTGTACGTACCGACCGAACCGTTCTTCATCGACAAACAGTGGTCCCACATCACCGACTGGCGTGCCGAGCTGATGCCGCACTATCAGCAGGCGCAACGCATGTTGGGTGTGGTGCGTAACCCGACCTTCACTGACGCCGACCGCATTTTGAAAGAGGTCGCCGACGACATGGGCGTCGGCGACACCTGGGTGCCGACGCCGGTCGGAGTGTTCTTCGGCCCCGACGGCAAGAAGACGCCCGGCAAGACGGTGCCCGACCCGTACTTCGGCGGGGCCGGCCCGGCGCGCACCGGCTGCCGCGAGGTCGGGGAGTGCATGACCGGCTGCCGGCACAACGGCAAGAACACACTGGTCAAGAACTACCTCTACCTCGCCGAGTCCGCCGGAGCCGAGGTACATCCGATGACCACCGTGACCGGTTTCGAGCAGCGGCCCGACGGTGTGTGGGAGGTGCACACAGTGCGCACCGGACGCTGGATCCGCAAGCAGAAGCGCCCCTTCACCACCACCCACCTGGTGCTGGCCGCCGGCACCTACGGCACCCAGCGGCTGCTGTTCAAGATGCGCGACAAGGGCAAACTGCCCGGGTTGTCCGACCGGTTGGGTGTGCTGACCCGCACCAACTCAGAGGCGATCGTCGGCGCCGGGAAAGTTCGAAGTGGACCCGGATCTTGATCTGACGCACGGGGTGGCGATCACGTCGTCGATTCACCCGTCGTCCGACACGCACGTCGAGCCCTGCCGTTACGGCAAAGGGTCCAACGCGATGGCGATGTTGCAGACGTTGATGACCGACGGCCCCGGTGAGGGCGGCTCGGACGTGCCGCGCTGGAGGCAGCTGATTGCGAAGGCGCGCCAGGACCCGCGCGGCACGCTGCGACTGCTCAACCCCAAGCAGTGGAGTGAGCGCACGATGATCGCGCTGGTGATGCAGAACCTCGACAACTCCATCACCACCTTCACCAAGCGGACCAAGCTGGGTTTCCGCCGGTTCACCAGCAAGCAGGGCCACGGCGAACCGAACCCCACCTGGATCAAGGTCGGCAACGAAGTCACCCGCCGCATCGCCAAGAAGATCGACGGCGTCGCAGGTGGCACCTGGGGTGAGCTGTTCAACATACCGCTGACCGCACACTTCCTGGGCGGTGCGGCGATCAGCGACACCCCGGAAAACGGCGTCATCGACCCCTACCACCGGGTCTACGGATACCCGACGCTCTCCGTGGTCGACGGCGCGGCCATCTCAGCCAATCTCGGTGTCAACCCGTCGCTGTCGATCACCGCGCAAGCCGAACGGGCTGCGTCGCTGTGGCCGAACAAGGGCGAAGAGGACGTGCGTCCGCAGCAGGGTCAGCCCTATCAGCAATTGGACCCCGTCGCGCCCGTGCATCCGGCGGTGCCCGCTGACGCGCCTGCCGCGCTGCGGTGGCTGCCGATTGCGCCGATCAGCTCCGCGGGCTGACCGGCCGCCTCAGCTGGCGACCGCCGCGAGCGGTGCGCCGTTGACCACCCGGCTGTGTTCGCCGTGCACGCTGACAGGCACATCGCCCGTCAGCGTGACCCGGTGCATCAGCCGGTACTGGTTGTCGTAGTCGTCGATCGCCCGGTGCTGGGTCGCACGGTTGTCCCAGATGGTCACGTCACCCGGCTCCCAGTTCCACCGGATCGTGTTCTCCGGCGCGGTGATCCGGCGTTGCAGCAGTTCGAACAGCACGTGTGACTCGTGGCTGTCCAGGCCGACGAAGTTGCGCACGAAGTCGCCGGCGACCAGGGTGCGTTCGCCGGTCTCCGGATGCACCCGGACTACCGGATGCTCAGTGCGAAAATCCGGCTTCTCGAACACCTGACGGAACGCCCGCTGCGAGTCGGTCGTCCCGGATTCCTGGCCGGTGGCCACGTAGTCGTAGCGGTTGGTGTGCAGCGCCCACAGATTGTCGACGAGGCACTTCAACGGTTCGGGCAGATCGGCATAGGCCGCCGCGGTCGAGGCCCACAGGGTGGATCCGCCGTAGCTGGGCAGCGTGACCGCACGCAGCACCGAGGCCGACGGATAGTCGGCGACGAACGTGACATCGGTATGCCAGCGCGTCGCCTTGCCGTATTCGGAGTTGATCGGGGTGATGATGGGCCCGTTGTCGGCGGCGAAGAAAGCAGCGGCCGGGTGACCGACCGGCGTGCCCAGCAATTCAGCGAACGCAAGCTGCCCCTGGTCGTCGAGGTGGTGCTGACCGCGAAAGAAGATCACTCTGTGGGACAACAGTGCCCGGCGGATCTCCTCGACCGTGGTGGCGTCCAGGTCACCGCTCAGGCGCACCCCGTCAACCCGGGCGCCGATGCGGCTGCCCAGCTTCGTCACGGTCAGGGGGGTGGTTGGCGAAGTACTCATAGTGGTGTCCTCATTGCCAGGTGTAGTCACATGACTACGGTAGGTGTATCAGTTACTGTAGTCACATGACTACACGCGTGTCAAGGTCCGATTCACGGTCGAGTTCGCGGGCCAAACGGCCAAACGCACCCGTCGGGCGCGAAGAGGTGGCCGCCGCGATACTGACCGCCGCTGCCGAACTGTTCGCCGAACACGGTCCGGCCGCCACCTCCATCCGCGACATCGCCGCGCGCTCGAAGGTCAACCACGGCCTGGTCTTTCGCCACTTCGGCGCCAAGGAGCAACTGGTCGGTGCGGTGCTCGACCACTTGGGCGCGAACCTTACCGAGCTGCTGGCCGCCGGGGTGCCGGCTGAGCAAATCGATGCGGCCGCCGATCAGCAGTTGCGGGTGATGGCCCGCACCTTGCTAGACGGCTATCCGGCCGGTCAGCTGCAGAAGCACTTCCCCAACGTCGCCGCTCTGCTCGAGCAGGTGCGTCTCCGCCACGACAGCCAGGCCGGTGCCCGACTGGCGGTCGCCAATGCCCTTGCGCTGCAGTTCGGTTGGCGACTGTTCGAGCCGATCCTGCGCTCAGCGGCCGGTATCGAGGAATTGCCGGCCGCGGATCTGCGGGCTGCAGTCGGCGACGAGATGGCGCGGATCCTCGACCCGCGCTGATCAGCCGAAGACCTACTGCTGCTTCGGCGCAGCGACCGCGCGGCGATGCATCGGCTCGCGGCCGGCTGGCTGCGACGGCGGTGGCAGCAGCGGTTTACGGGGCCGCACCGGTACGGTGGTCGGCTCCTCGGTGCTCAACGTGAGTTCCTCGCCGGCGTGGTGGATCGTCAGCTCCTCGCCGTCGGGCCCGTCCCGCAAGATGTAGGTCACATCGTCATGGGTGGCGCACACCGTCAATCGGAACTCGCGCCAGCGCAACCGGAATCGCAGGCACGCGAAGGCGTCCGGCAGCTGCGGGTCCAGCGTCAGGATGCCCTCGTCGTCACGCAGCCCGCCGAAACCGCCGACCAGCGCCGTCCACGCGCCGGCCAGCGAAGCCATGTGCAAACCGTCTTGACTGTTGTGATGCAAATCCCGCAGGTCGATCAGCGCGGCCTCGTAGGCGTAGTCGTGGGCGAGCTCGAGATGCCCCACCTCGGCGCACATCACTGCCTGGGTGCAGGCCGACAGCGACGAGTCGCGCACTGTGCGGGGTTCGTAATAGTCGACGTTGCAGGCTTTCTGCTCGGGCGTGAACGCATGGCTTTGCCATTGCATCGCCAACACCAGATCGGCTTGCTTGACCACCTGCGCGGGGTAGAGCCGCACATAGGGCTCGTTGAGCAGCAGCGGATATTTCTGGTGGTTCTCGAAGTCCCATTCGGTGAAGGTGGTAAAACCTTCACACTGCTGGTGCACACCGAGTTCGTCATCGAAGGGGATGGCGGCTGCATTGGCCGCGTCCCGCCACGCGGCGGTTTCCTCAGTGCTGACCCCCATCGCGCGCGCCTTCTCCGGATGCCGGCCGCACGCGTCGGCGGCCACCCGCAAGTTGTGGGCGGCCATCAGGTTGGTGAAGGTGTTGTCGCGCACGATCGCGGTGTACTCGTCGGGCCCGGTGACGCCGTCAATGTGCCAGACGCCGTGCCGGTCGTGGTGCCCCAGTGACCGCCAGAGCCGGGCGGTTTCGATCAGCACCTCCAGGCCGTATTGCTCCTCGAGCGACTCGTCGCCGGTGACGATGCGGTACCGCTCGAAGGCCATCGCGATGTCGGCGTTGACGTGAAACGCCGCGGTGCCGGCCGGCCAGTAACCGGAGCACTCCTGACCCCGGATGGTCCGCCACGGGAAGGCCGCGCCGGCCAGGTCCAGTTCGGCGGCCCGTTCGCGGGCCAGGTCCAAGGTGGACGCTCGCCAGCGCAGCGCATCGGCCGCCGCGTGCGGCGCGGTGTAGGTGAGGACGGGCAGCACGAATCCTTCGGTGTCCCAGAACGCGTGCCCGTCATACCCGCTGCCGGTGAGGCCCTTGCCGGCGATCGCGCGAACTTCGGCGCGGGCGCTGGCCTGCAGCAGGTGGAACAGCCCGAATCTCACCCCCTGCTGGATCACCGGGTCGCCTTCGATTTCGACGTCCGCGCTGTCCCAGAAGTCGTCGAGGTATTCGCGCTGGGTGTCGAGCAGACCCTGCCAGCCGCAGTAGCGCGCTCCGGTGATCGCGGCCGCGGCCTGGTCACGCAGCGCAGGGCGCGAGCGCAGACTCGACCAACCGTAAGCGAGGTATTTGACGATGCGCAGCTTCTGTCCGGGCCGGAGCCCGCAGATCACGGTGGTGCGGGCCAGATCCGGACGCACTTCGGTGCTGACCTCAACGCGCCCCGGCACGTCGATCTCGTGGTCCATCACCGCGGCCATCATCAGACCGCTTCCCCTGGTCCGGTGCATCAGCATCGCCCGAAGCTCAGTGGAGGATTCGTGGTCGACGGCCTCGAGCGGCTGGTCCAGCACCGACGCCACCCGCGGATCATCGGAGGTCTGCGGCTGGTCCTCGTTGCTGACCAGTTCAGATTGCACCGTCACCCGGACGAACTCGTCGATCGCTTCGACCACGTACTCGATGGCCGCGACACCGCGCTGAGCCAGCGACACCAGCCGGGTGGACACCACCTTCACCTGCTTGTCCGCCGGTGAGCGCCAGTGCAATCGACGGGTCAACGTGCCGGCGCGCAGATCCAGTGTTCGCTCGTGTTCGATCAGTTCGCCGTAACGGACGTCGAACGGCTCGTCGTCGACCAGCAACCGGATGATCTTCCCGTTGGTGACGTCGACGACGGTCTGACCGGCTTCGGGGAACCCGAACCCGGCCTCGGCGTAGGGCAGCGGGCGCACCTCATAGAACGAGTTGAGGTAGGTGCCGGGCAAGCCGTGCGGCTCGCCCTCGTCGAGGTTGGCGCGCAACCCGATATGGCCGTTGGACAGGGCGAACAGCGACTCCGTCTGCGCCAGGATATTCAGTTCGAGTTTGGTTTCGCGGACCTGCCACGGTTCGATGGGAAATGCGTCCTCAGTGATCATGAGTCGTCGCCCAGCAGGTCGGCGAGGTCTTTGACGACGACGTCGGCGCCGCTTTCGCGCAGCTCGTCTGCCTGGTCGTGCCGGTCGACGCCCACCACGCAGCCGAAGTGGCCGGCATGGCCGGCTTCCACACCGGAGATGGCATCCTCGAACACCGCCGCCGCGTCCGGTTCGACGTCGAGCAACTCCGCCGCCCGCAGATAGGAGTCGGGCGCCGGTTTGCCTTCGATGTTCTCTTCGCGCAGCGTCACCCCGTCGACCCGCTGCTCGACGAAATGTTCGATACCGGCGACCTTCAGTATTTCTTTGGTATTCGCGCTGGACGAGACGACGGCGATCTTCAGCCCCGCCTCCTTGGCCGCCTCCAGATAGCGACGCGATCCGTCGAACACCTTGACACCGTCTTTGTGCAGGGTCTCCTGGAACGCGTCGTTTTTCCGGGTCCCCAAGCCGTGCACGGTGTCAGCGTCGGGCGGATCGTCAGCGTCGCCTTCGGGCAGGTCGATGCCGCGACTTTCCAGGAACGAGCGCACACCGTCTTCCCGGGGCTTGCCATCGACGTACTTGCGATAGTCCTTGTCCGGGTCGAACGGCACGAATTCCTCGCCTTCGCTGTCCGCACGCTTGCGGAGGAAGTCGTCGAACATGGCCTTCCACGCCTGGGTGTGCACGCTCGCGGTATCGGTGAGCACGCCGTCGAGATCGAACAGGCAGGCATGCACGGCATCTGGTAGACCAAGCACAGGTAACCTCGCTTCTGGCTTGCGGGACTTCTTTCGCTACCTAGTCCACCATGCCAGCCTGCCGTGGACGGCGGGTTCGCGCGCTTCGCCCGGCTTTCAGCCGCGCTCGCGATCGCCTGGGGAACCCGCGGCGACCCGCTTCGCCCGGCTTTCAGCCGCGCTCGCGATCGGCTGGGGAACCCGCGGCGACCCGCTTCGCCCGGCTTTCAGCCGCGCTCGCGATCGGCTGGGGAACCCGCGGCGACCCGCTTCGCCCGGCATTCAGCCGCGCTCGCGATCGGCTGGGGAACCCGCGGCGACCCGCTTCGCCCGGCATTCAGCCGCGCTCGCGATCGCCTCTAGACTGCTTTCAATGGAATCTTCGTCGCCTCGGCCGGTGCTGGTGGTCGACTTCGGCGCGCAATATGCGCAGTTGATCGCGCGACGGGTGCGCGAGGCGCGGGTCTACTCCGAGGTGATTCCGCACACCGCCACAGTCGAGGAGATCAAATCGCGCGAACCGCAGGCGGTGGTGCTGTCCGGCGGGCCGGCCAGTGTCTACGCCGAGGGTGCGCCGCAGCTCGACCCGGCGCTGTTCGACCTCGATGTGCCGGTCTTCGGCATCTGTTACGGCTTCCAGGCCATGGCGCAGGCGCTGGGCGGCACCGTCGCCCGCACCGGTACCAGTGAGTTCGGCCGTACCCAGTTGAAAGTCACTGGCGGAGCACTGCATTCCGGCCTATCCGACACCCAGCCGGTGTGGATGAGCCACCGTGACGCGGTGACCGCGGCGCCGGCGGGTTTCGATGTGGTGGCCGGCAGCCCAGGATCGCCGGTGGCGGCATTCGAACACCGGGCCCGACGGCTGGCCGGCGTGCAGTACCACCCGGAGGTGATGCATACGCCGCACGGCCAGCAGGTGCTCAGCCGGTTCCTGCACGACTTCGCCGGCATCGGCGCCGAGTGGACGGCCGCCAACATCGCCACCGCGCTGGTGGACCAGGTACGCCAACAGATCGGCGACGGCCAGGCCATCTGCGGGTTGTCCGGCGGCGTGGACTCCGCGGTGGCCGCCGCACTGGTGCAGCGGGCCATCGGGGACCGGCTGACTTGTGTCTTTGTCGATCACGGGCTGCTGCGTGCGGGTGAGCGTGTCCAGGTGCAGCGCGATTTCGTCGCCGCGACCGGCGCGAACCTGGTGACCGTCGACGTGGCCGACACCTTCCTCGAGGCGCTGTCCGGGGTGAGCAATCCGGAAGGTAAGCGCAAGATCATCGGTCGTCAGTTCATTCGCGCTTTCGAGGGCGCTGTGCGAGATATATTGAACGACAAGGGGTCTGGCGAGGCTGACGGGAACATCGAGTTCTTGGTGCAGGGCACGCTGTATCCCGATGTGGTGGAGTCCGGCGGTGGCAGCGGCACCGCAAACATCAAGAGCCATCACAATGTGGGTGGCCTGCCGGGGGATCTGAAGTTCAAACTCGTCGAACCGTTGCGCTTGCTGTTCAAAGACGAGGTGCGCGCGGTGGGCCGCGAGTTGGGCCTGCCGGAGGAAATCGTTGCCCGGCAGCCATTCCCGGGACCCGGTTTGGGCATCCGGATCGTCGGTGAGGTCACCGCGCAGCGGTTGGAGACGCTGAGGCGCGCTGACGCGATCACCCGCGAGGAGCTGACGGCGGCCGGGCTGGACAATTTGATCTGGCAGTGCCCGGTGGTGCTGTTGGCCGACGTCCGGTCGGTCGGCGTGCAAGGCGACGGCCGCACCTACGGGCATCCGATCGTCCTGCGGCCGGTGTCCAGCGAGGACGCCATGACCGCCGATTGGACCCGGGTGCCCTACGAGGTGCTGGAACGCATCTCCACCCGTATCACCAATGAGGTCGCCGAGGTGAACAGGGTGGTGCTGGATGTGACCAGCAAGCCGCCCGGCACCATCGAGTGGGAGTGACCGGCCGCGGGCCTCGAGCGCTGGGTGACAATCCCGGCGCTTGAGCCACACCAGTAACGCCAGCACAAGCAGCCTCTTTCGTTTCTTGACGTTGTCAGTGGGCGGGTGTTGACTCAGGCTATCGAACATAGTTTCGAAAAAGTAGGGTCCAGGAGGGGTGATGACGGTTGCTGTGGGTCAGCACAGCGCCCGCGCTGAGCAGCTCAAACAGCTGCGCCGGCAGATGGCGGCGGTATCCGGGAAGGTCGGCGCCGGACGGCAGGCCGGTAGTCACAGTCACCCTGCTCTTGCCGAGGCTCTGCTTCCCGATTCAGAGGCCAAGCTGCCGGTACCGCCGTCGCTGGCCGATGCGCTTCCCGACGCGTTGCCCCGGGGAACGGTGGCGGTGCTGTCGGGAGCCCGGTCGTTGCCGTTGAGCATGGTGGCCGCGGTGACGGCCGCCGGTCACAACGCGGCCATCGTCGGCCAGCCGAATGTCGGGTTGCTGGCCGCGGTGGAGATGGGTGCGGACCTGAGCCGGCTGGCTGTGATACCGGACCCAGGGACCGATCCGGTCGAGGTGGCCGCGGTGCTCATGGACGGAATGGATCTTGTGCTGCTGGGCCTGGGTGGGCGGTGGGTGCCGCCGAGCCGGACGCGGGCGGTGGTGGCCCGTGCTCATCAGAAAGGCTGCACTCTGCTGGTCGTCGACGGCGACTGGCAGGGGGCACATCTGCGGCTAAGGGCCCGGGTGGGTGGCTATGAGACCACGATGAGCGACATCCCTGGCTTCGGGCGGATCAGCAGAGTGCGCATCGACGTGTGTGTCCACGGACGGGCGGTCCGCCCGCCGGCGACGATGCAGAGCGCAGCGATGAGGAGGAGCGGCGCATCGTCGCCCGCCGGCGACGATGCAGAGCGCAGCGATGAGGAGGAGCGGCGCATCGTGACCGAGATGCGGACCGGGTGAGTCGGGGTGGGTGTTCGATGACTTCTCGGGTGTTGGCGATCTGGTGCATGGACTGGCCTGCGGTAGCCGCGGCGGCGGCCGCAGACCTGCCCGCGACGACTCCAGTCGCAGTCACCCTGGCCAACCGGGTGATCGCCTGCTCGTCGGCCGCCCGTGTGGCCGGAGTGCGGCGAGGCCTGCGGCGACGGGAGGCGGCGGCCAACTGTCCGCAACTGCACGTCGTCGCCGCGGATCCCGATCGCGACGCCCGCTTCTTCGAAAGAGTCATCGTGGCGGTGGACGATCTGGTGCCCCGCGCCGAGGTATTGCGGCCCGGGTTGATGGTGTTGCCGGTGCGGGGGGCGGCTCGGTTCTTCGGTTCCGAGCAGCAGGCGGCTGAGCGGCTGATCGACGCGGTTGCTGCTGCCGGCGCCGAATGTCAGGTGGGGATAGCCGATCAGTTGTCCACCGCGGTGTTCGCTGCCCGCGCCGGTCGTGTCGTCGAGCCCGGTCAGGACGCCCAATTTCTGTCAACGCTGTCTATCCGGCAACTGGCCACCGAGCCCAGTTTGTCTGGGCCGGGACGAGAAGACCTCGTAGATCTGTTGTGGCGCATGGGTATTCGTACTATCGGACAGTTCGCGGCGCTGCCGTGCACCGATGTGGCGTCCCGGTTCGGCGCCGACGCGGTGGCCGCGCACCGGTTCGCCCGCGGTGAGCCGGAACGCGGGCCGTCCGGGCGTGAGCCGCCGGCCGAACTCGACGCCGAGCTGCACTGTGATCCGCCGGTCGACCGGGTCGACGCCGCGGCATTCGCCGGCCGCTCGCTGGCCGGCCAATTGCATCAAACGCTGATGGCCGCCGGGGTGGGATGCACCCGGCTGGCCATTCACGCCGTCACCGCCAACGGCGAAGAGCTGCACCGGGTATGGCGGTGCGCTGAGCCGTTGACCGAGGACGCCACCGCCGACCGGGTGCGCTGGCAACTTGACGGGTGGCTGAACAACCGCACCGCCAGCAATCGGCCCACCGCGCCGGTAACGCTGCTGCGGCTGCATGCGGTGGAGGTGGTGTCGGCCGGGGCGCTGCAACTGCCGTTATGGGGCGGCCTCGGTGAGGAGGATCGGCTGCGCGCCCGTCGGGCGCTGGTGCGGGTGCAGGGTCTGCTCGGTCCCGAGGCGGTGCAGGTCCCGGTGCTCAGCGGCGGTCGCGGACCGGCTGAGCGCATCACCTTGACGCCGTTGGGCGACGAGCCGGCGCCGCGGGCCGATCCGCGTCAGCCGTGGCCCGGCCAGCTACCCGGGCCGTCGCCGACGGTGTTACTCGACGACCCGGTGGAACTGCTGGACGAGCACGGCAATCCCGTCCGGGTGACCAGCCGGGGGCTGTTCTCCGCGGACCCGGCGCGGCTTTATACCCACGACCGAGATGACCGGTTGCGTTGGTGGGCCGGACCGTGGCCGGTTGACGAGCGGTGGTGGGATGACCGGCCGGCGGCCGGCCCGGGAATTGGCCGCACCGTCCGTGCCCAGATATTGCTGGCGGGCGAACCCGGATCTGATCCGGGCAGGGCGCTGCTGCTGTGCTACCGCCAACGACGGTGGTACCTGGAGGGGAGTTATGAATGAGCATGGTCGACGATTTGACGCTTCCGCATCTTTCGGCCTCGAACCCGCCACCTGCGAGAGCTTTTTGTAAGTTCAATGCCGTGGCTGCCAAGTCGTTGAACATTGCCGCCTTGCTTGGGGAGCTCGCTCTGCAGATGCAAGCAGAGCCGAGCTCAGAGGCCACCCTGAACACCATTGTCGGCGCGGCCGTCGATCTTCTGCCCGGGATCAGTTGGTCGGGCATTTCGTTGGTCCGCGGCAAGATGGTGACCTCCCAGGCTCCGTCAGATGAGGTGGCCCGACGACTTGACCAGCTGCAAAGCGAACTGGGTGAAGGGCCCGCGTTGAGCGCTCTGGCCGAACAGCGCACCGTCAACATCCCCGATCTGCGCGCTGAAAAACGCTGGCCGAGGTTCGTGGCCGCTGCGACCGGCATGGGCGTGCACTGCGTCCTGTCGTTTCGCCTGTTCGTCAAACAGGAATCTTTCGGGGCTTTGAATCTCTACGGACCCCAGCCGAACTACTTCAGTGAGGAGTCCGTCGCTGTCGGAGAGATCTTGTCCCAACACGCGGCGGTTGCCATGGCCGGGGCGGCCACTGAAGAGCAGCTCCGGGCGGCTATCCAGACTCGCGATGTCATCGGCCAAGCCAAAGGCATTCTGATGCACCGAGACCACTTGACCGGGCTGCAGGCTTTCGCCACCCTCACCCGCGCATCGCAGGAGACCAACATCAAGCTGGTTGACGTCGCGCGTTTCGTGGTTGCCGAGTTCGAAAAAAGTCTGGACGGACGCGGCTAGCCGGGCCGGCCGGTTTCCAGCCCAAGCACTCTTGCCGCCGTCGCTCCGATAGCGCACGCGATACCACTTTTCCAGCAGAATGTGATGGTTGGCTGATGGTGCCGGCGAGCTTGACAATCGGTGCCAGATCGCCGGAAAGCGGCGTATCCGGACATTGCGCGAGCAATGATTGAGGCACGATGACTGCTGCCGTCGACCCGTCCATGCCGCCCGGCGGCGCCGGCTGCGCCGAGTGCGAGGCCGCCGGCGGATGGTGGGTGCATCTGCGGCGCTGCGCGGCGTGCGGCCACATCGGGTGCTGTGACGATTCGCTGTCCCGACACGCCAGGGAGCACTGGCAAGCCAGCGGTCATCGAATCATCCAATCCTACGAACCGGGCGAAGACTGGTTTTGGGACTACCAGAGCAACGACTACTACGAGGGTCCTGACCTAGCTCCACCGGATAGCCGCCCCCAGGACCAGACGGCGCCCGGCCCCCGCGGACGGGTGCCGCGCAACTGGGTGGACCTGCTGCGCCGACAAGAGGGCTGAGGTCGTGAATCGAGTGTCGGTGATCACCGGCGGCGGGGGCGGGATGGGGTTGGCCACCGCCGGCATTGTGGGTCGAGATCATGAAATTGTCCTGTGTGACGTCCGAGCGGACCGACTCGACGCTGCGGCCGCCGCGCTGAAAGAGCAGGGAATCGTCGCGACGACAATCAACGCTGACGTCACTGACCGGCCTGCGGTTGACCGGCTCTTCGAGACGGCGTCGAGCATCGGCGCGATCGCCTCGGTGATCCACACCGCCGGGGTCAGCCCCAGCATGGGTGGGGCCGAATACGTCGTGCGCACCAATGCCGTTGGGACGCTGAACGTCAACGAAGCATTCTTTTCAGCTGCCGGTCAAGGCTCTGCCATCGTCAATGTGGCCTCAATGGCTGCCTATCTGCTGCCCGAGGAGATGGTGCCGACGAGGCGCTTCCCGATGGCGTTGCGAGATGCCGATGCGTTTCTGGAAGAGATGTTGTCAGTGTGCGCGATCGTTCCCGAAGAGATTCGCCCGGGTTTGGCTTACGCGGTGAGCAAGAGTTTCGTCAGGTGGTACAGCACCGCACAGGCTGAACGGTTCAACGGCCGGGGCATTCGCATCCTGTCGGTGTCGCCGGGTTCCACCGACACCGAGATGGGCAGGCTCGAAGAGCGGGCCGGGGCGGGCGCGATGGTCGCCGACGCCGCGGTGCCTCGGTGGGGCAAGCCGCAGGAGATGGCAGAGCTACTCGCGTTCTGCGCCGGCGACAGAGCCGGATACCTCACCGGCACAGACATCCTCAACGACGGCGGAGTGGTCGCCTCGATGCGTGAGCGAGCCAGGATCGCCGCCGAGAAAAGTTGAGCACCTGACGGATGACAGTCGGCGTCAGAACCTTCGGTGAGCGCGTTAAGAAAGCGTCAACGACCAAGCGCCGGACTTTCACCGCGCTTACTTTGAAGCAAATGTCTTCGTGGGTCTGAATCGAGCTATCGGTTACCGGTGGGATGGTGTGGCATGAGCATTGCATACGGCGGCATTGCATTCCTGGCCCTCCCGGCGTTAGCCGTTGCAGTCGTGCATGTTCCGCTAGGCGACTACAGGCACCACGCCCACACCTCACAGCGCGGGACTGGCGAAATGAGATGGTCGAACTGACCGTGCTGCTCGGCACGGAATTGTCCATGGCATTGCGCGGCCCACAGCCGGCATGGCCAACGGCGGACCGCACGGCCTGTCGGAAGTCAGCTACGCCTACACCTCCGCAGTCAACACCAACGGATCGGCCGTCGTCACCGTGATCCAGTGCGCTCTCACCTTCCGTCCCGCGCTGGCACTCGGGCCCCTGGCGGAAGGAGTTCATTAGATGGCGAATCGGTCGGTGCTGCGCGGTCACGCCTATCTGGAAGCCGACTGGCGGCGCGAGGCGCTGAGAACCAACCTGTGGGTTGTTCCGGTGCTTGAAACACTCGTCGTCGTAATGCTTTTCGCAGGGACCTACCTGACCGACCGGGCCGCTTACGACGGACATACCCGGCTGCCACCGTGGGTTCTCAGCGGCACCTCCGACACGGCTCGGCTCATTCTGACGTCGGTGGCCGCAGCGATCATCACCGTGGTCGGCATCGTCTTCTCGATCACCATCGTCGTCCTGACCCTGGCCTCGACCCAGTTCGGTCCGCGCATGCTGCGAAACTTCGTGCGAGATATCGGCACTCAAGTTGCCCTGGGAGCTTTCGTCGCATCCTTCTGCTACGCGATGGTCACCCTGGTGTCGGTGGGCGGCGGCTCGCACGGTGACTTCGTGCCGCACCTGTCGATCACCGTCAGCCTGACCTTGACGCTGGCCGATGTCGCGGTGCTCATCTACTTCCTCAATCACGTCGCCTCGATGATTCAGCTGCCCGTGGTGATCGCAGGCATTGCGGCGACACTGGCCGCAGAAATCGCGACGCTGCATCGCAGCGCCACATCTAATACTGAAGCTGACCGTGGCCCGTCCTGTGACGAGTTGCTGGCGCGAATAGCCGCGTTCGGCGCGCCCATTCGGACGCCGCGGGGCGGCTACCTACAGGTCATTCGCATCGAGAAACTGGTGGCGGTCGCCTCCAAGGCGCAAGCGGTGGTCCAGTTGCCCTTCCGGCCAGGACATTTCCTGGTAGCCGGCCAAGTCATGGCATGGGTGTGGCCACCTGACGCCGTCGGCGCCGTCGAAAAGAGGCTGGCTCTCGGCCACGTCGCAGGGGCGTACCGTACTCTGCCACAGGATCTTTCGTTCGGGGTAGACCAACTGGTGGAAATCGCCCTGCGGGCGTTGTCGCCCGCGGTCAACGACACCTTCACGGGAATGACGTGTGTCGACTGGATCGGTGACTGCTTGTGCCGGATCTCCACCTCTTGGCGGCCGCAACGGGTCCGCCGGGACGCACAGGGTCAGATCCGCGTCATCGCCTATCAGCCCGATTTCGACCGGTTCGTGCACCGCGCCTTCGCGACCATTCGCCAAGCCGCCGCCGGCATGCCCGCCATCTTGATCAGGCAACTCGACGCACTGGCAAAGATCATCGAGCAGACGCCCGACCAGGCGCGGCGAACTATCCTGTTCCGTCAGGCAGAAGCGATCCAGCGGGCCAACTTGGCGACGGTGCCCGATCCAGGCGACCGCGACGACGTCACTCGTCGCTACGAGATGGTGATAGCGCTGCTGCGGCCGCAGCCGGATTCAGCAGCTGTTCACGTTCCGGTCGCTTTGCAAGCGGCCCGGGTTACCGGTTGCGGCTAAGGTAACCGCAGCAGGACTATGGCGTCCTTGTCGGCGCGGGCGCTACGCGGTCGATCAGTCCAGATGCGGCGGGCGGCGATGACCGCAGAAACGCAAGAGGAGAAAGCGTGACAGCAACCGAGTCGATAACCGTGTCCGAACACACCGACCGGTCCCTGTGTCTGGTCATCGATGCTGTCGAGGCAACCGCCCCGCGGCCGGGCGGCGGCGTCGAGGTGACGCTGTATCTGCCGTGGGCTTCGGTGACGGGCAGCCTGGAGCCCTGCTGGTATTTCGACCAGCAAGTCCTTCTGTACCTGCAGTCGATCGGCTTCGACCACCGCAACGGTCCGGCCGCCCGCAATGCTCCGGAAAAGGGTAAACCCGCCGCCCACTCCCACGAATACGTGCATCTGTCTCGTGCCGTCTACCGGCTCAACGGCGGCGACGAAGACCACCACGAGCAGATCCGGGTACGACTCGGTGATGTGATCGCCTGGACGTTCGGCCGCGGCGCGCACAATCTGCGCGAGCACATCGTCTGAGTTCCGTCCGGCTCAGCCCAGCCGCTGCGCGAGCGACCCGACGCGCTCGATGTACCGGTCGAAGAACATCGCAGGATCGACGGCCATTCCGATGTGCGCGTTGGGCTTTCGGCCCCATCGGCCAGCCCAGTCGGTGACCGTCATGCCACGCGTGAGGGTGCCGGTCAACTCGACGTCCACGGTGGCCAACTGCGTTGATACCAGCGCCGGCTCCAGCGCGACCGCGGCGGCCAACGGATCGTGCAGGTGGGCCACATACCCGTGGCCGGTGCGGTCGTGGGATTCAAAGTAGAACCGCATTGCGTCTTCGATCAGCCGGACCAGCTGATTGGACGCCGTTGATCGCGTGCCCGGTTCATCGTCTTGGCTCATTGCCGTAGTGGTCGACCCCGCTGCGGCGGCCAACTGCACCAGCAGCTCAGGCGTCATCGCGATGTGCCGGGTCAGGTCCAGGCCACAAAGGATCGGAAGGCTTTGCGCCTGAGCATCTTCCGGTGCGGCCCACGCGGCGAACACTTCAGCCGCGGCTTCCGGGTCCACCACGATGTTCCATTCGGCCACCGGATTGGTATTGCCGCGGTAGTCGTATACGCCGCCCATGATCACCAGGCGGTGTAGCAGCGCGGGCAGCTCTGGTTCCTGCCGCAGCGCCAACGCCAAGTTCGTCAGCGGTCCGGTGGCCACTCCGATCAACTGCCCGGGGAAGGTGTGCGCAGCGCGGATCCAAGCGGTGGCGGCGTCATATTCGACGAGCCGGCGGTCGCTGCGGGGCAACTCCGCATACCCTAACCCCCTCGGGCCGTGCACTTTTCCGGGCGGGCACGTCGACGCGTTCAGCGGTTGGCCGGCGCCCCTGGCTACCGGCACCTCATTCGCCGCGCACAATTCGAGCAGATCGAGGTTGTTCTCGCAGACCTGCTGCACGGCAACGTTTCCGCCGGTGGAGGCCAAGCCGACTAGTTCAGCGTCCGGGCTGGCGAGCAGGTAGAGCAACGCCATCGCGTCGTCGACGCCGGTGTCGACGTCGGCGAACACCGGGGCTGCAGGCACCGGCGCAACCTTACCGGTGGGCATCGCAAGCGCTCCCCGCTCAGAGCGGAGCAAAAGTGATCACCAGAACGTCGCGCAGCGCCGGCTCGGCCGGGTCGGCCGGCCGGATCGGCGAGACGCCGTGCACGCCGCGGCGATCATCACCCACCAGCAGAGTGCCGGGTTCGGCAAGGGTGGTCGTCAACAGGTGACGACCGGTCAAGTCGAAGACCGAGCTTTCACCGCCGAGCGCGTTACTCCGTCGAATCAGCAGCGAGGTGACCAGTGTGACGCCGTCGCGGTGCAGACCTTCCGGCGTTGGTTGCGCTTCACCGTTGCCGGACGCGATGACCCGGAACGGGTGCACTTTGACAACCCATGCCGGCACGTCGTCGAGTGCGTAAGCGAAGCGTCCCAGCAACGTCAGCAGCTTGGTCAGCAGCGGATCTTCGGCGAACGCGCCGGTCAACGGCTCGAAGTGCCGGTCCCGGTCGACGTACAGCGGATTCGAGTCTTGCGGCTGGATGAACACGTCGTCGGGCAGCGCTGTCGCGACGCCGTCGACGAACGAATACAAGCCGTAGCGGCGCAGCCGCTGCAGGCTCAACTCGGCCGCGTAATAGTCCGGGGCCAGATGTTCCCAGTGCGACGAGAACTGAGCCCACCCGTCGGCGGCCACACTCAGGCTCGAGCTCAGGTCAGCCGGCGGCATGGCGACCACTCCGACCGAGATGAGCTGCCCGATGGCGGCCGTTACCGGATCGGTGTCCGTCTCAAGTGTGCGAAGAACTCGGCCCTCCCGTACCACTGCGGCGGGGTACCTGCAAGACGAGGCGGCTAAACGCCGGGCGGCGCAGCCGGCGTCAGTACTTGAAGTCGCGGATGCCGTCCCAGTCGACCAGCGTCCAGCCGGTCGAGGGGCTGCCTTTGACGACGATCCGACCGATGTTGGGCAGCGGATGCTCGCTGATCAGATTGTCGTTGGGATTAGCCACGTTGAGCACCGTCCAGTACATGATCGACTCGGCGTGCGAGAAAGCGATCGGGTTCTTCTGGCCACTGTCGTAGATCTTCTGCACTGCTGCGGTGAACTGGTCGTTGAACTGTTTTCCGCTGATCGAGCCGGGGATGGCGTCAGACAGGTCACCCTTGAGCCAGTCACCGGGCGCCACCAGATACGTCGACTTGGCCATCGTGTTCGGCTTGTCCTGATACCACCCGGCGTTGATCTCCTGCAGACCGGGCAGGATCTGCACGTGCTTGCCGAGTCGTGCGGCCAACGGCGCGGCGGTCTGCTGTGTTCGCACCATTGTCGAGGCATAGACGCCGTCGTATTTATTGCGGCCGAGTTGGTGCGCGATTTGTTCGGCTTGGCCCTCGCCGATCGGAGTCAGGCCCGCCCCCGGAACCGTGGTGTCGATGATGCCGTCCGCATTGGCCTGAGATTCGGCATGCCGCACGAACGTCAGCGTGATGACGCGGACATTAGGTGTGCTCGAGCAGGCGCCGATGACCAAGGTCGCGACGAGTGCCGCTGCTGCCTTCCAGACGACGTTGCGAGTGCGGTTGCTCATGGCCGATAGCCTGCCCTGCCGGAGGCTCCCGTGTAGTGGGTTTGCCATGGTTGGGTGAGGAAACGGCATGCGAATCGAACTGAGAGGAGATCGTTGAATGGCGATCGACCCGAATGCCATCGGCGCGGTGACGGAGCCGACGCTGTTCGAGTGGACCGACCGCGACACCATGTTGTACGCGCTCGGGGTCGGGGCGGGCATCGACGACCTGTCCTTCACCACCGACAACAGTCACGGCGTCACCCTGCAGACGCTGCCCACCTATGCGGTGATCTGCTGTCCCGCCTTCGGTGCAGCGGTGAAGATCGGCGAGTTCAACTGGGGCATGCTGTTACACGGCTCCCAGTCGATTCGGCTGCATGCGCCGCTGCCGGTCGCCGGGAAGCTTTCGGTGGTCTCCGAAGTCGCTGACCTTCAAGACAAGGGCGAAGGCAAGAACGCGATCGTCGTCTTGCGCGGCCGCGGCACGGACCCGGACACGTCGACCCTGGTTGCCGAAACGCTGACCACGCTGGTCATTCGTGGCGCCGGCGGCTTCGGCGGCGAGCCGGGTCAGCGCCCGGTTGCGCCGGAGATACCGGATCGCGAACCCGACGCCCGCATTCCGCTGCCGACCCGCGAGGACCAGGCGTTGATCTACCGGCTGTCCGGTGACCGCAACCCACTGCATAGCGACCCGTGGTTCGCGCGCGAGCTGGCCGGTTTCCCCAAGCCGATCCTGCACGGCCTGTGCACCTACGGCGTTTCCGGGCGCGCGCTGGTCGCCGAACTGGGCAATGGGGACGCCGCCAAAGTCACCTCGATCACCGCCCGGTTCACTTCGCCGGTGTTCCCCGGCGAGACATTGACCACCTTGATTTGGCGTACCGACCCGGGCCGGGCGGTGTTCCGCACCGAAGCGGCGGCAGTCGACGGCAGCAATGCGCGGGTGGTCCTCGAGGACGGCGCGGTCGAATTCACCCCCGGGTAGCCACTTCCATGGCAGGCTCTGCAGACCATGGCGTTCAAACTCACATACAGCGACGGACACGAGACCGACTACGACGACAACACCAAGTGGGTAGTCGAAGATGGCGTGCTCAAGTTGGGACGCGAAGAGGGGAAATGGAGTGTTCTGCTCTCGCCGAGCCATTGGGCCACTGTCGAGCTGGCGTCGGACAAAGACGACGACGGCGGCGACGACGACGACGATGACGACGATGACGACGATGACGACGATGACGACAAGGACAGCTGACGTCAGCTGAGGTCAGCCGTTCGCGGCGATTCGTCGCGCCAGACGTCCGGTGAAGGCGGACACCTGCGCCGGACTGTCGAGTGCGTAGCGTGCAGCGGTGGCGCGATCGCCATCGTCGCTGTGCCGCACCACGATTCCGATACCGTCGTTGAGCACGGCATCGAACGCGTCTTCGTCGGTGATGTCGTCGCCGAGATAGATCGGGAGCAGCGCGGCGGATTGGTCGTCGCTGATCTGGTCGACCACCCAGCGCAACGTCTTGCCCTTGTCCCAGTCGATATCGGGCCGCAGTTCGATGACTTCCCGTCCGGTCGTCACCCGCAGCCCGGTGCGCTGTCCGATGCCGCGCACCACCGCCAGCACGTCGCCCACCGTGCTGCGTTGCGCGTTGCGGTAATGCACCGCGACGCCGAACCGCTTGTGCTCGACGGCGACGCCGGCGACCGTGCTCAGTTGTTCGCGTAACTTCGCCGCCGCGTCTTCCAGCACGGGTATGGCGGATGCCGCGGCGTCGTTCTCGTGGTGTGCGCCGTCGGGTCCCACAGACTCAAAGCCATGGCTGCCCGCATACCAGATGCCCGGCAGGCCGATCCGCTGTCGGACATCGGCGAGATCGCGGCCGCTGAGCACCGCCACCGGGCACTGTGCGGTCAACGACTGCAGTGCCTCGGCGGCGCCGGCGCTCAGACAAGCGGTGTCTGGGTCGTCGACGATGTCCGACAGCGTCCCGTCGAAGTCGAAGAACACCGCGGGCTGCCGGTCACCCGGCAGGCCGGCGGTGGGATCCTCGGCGTCGTCCAGAAGGTCCGTGGCGTTCGGAAGCTGCGTCATTCGCCGGTCACCGACGCGCACGGCGATGTCAGCCACCGACCTGACAACCACATCGGCGCCCTGGCGGGTCAGGGCATCACCCACGCCCGCATAGTCGACGCCTACGACGAGCGCGAATCCGCTTGCCCGGGCTGCCGCGACGGCGGCTGCTGAGTTTGTCAGCACTACACTGCGGCCCGGCCGGGTGTCGAGCCGACGCGCTTCCTCAGCCAACGAGGCAGGCTCTGCGTTGCAGCTGTCCCGTACCTCTGCGGAACTCACGCCGACGCTGCGCAAATCTTCCACGAAACGTTCCCGTGTTCTCGATTCCGCCCCGGTCACCTCGGCTTCCACCGCGACCAGCACGGCGTCGTGCCGACGCGGATCGATCAACACCGCGGGGTCAGACGGCGGATGTGGCGCAGCGGCGGGCTTCACAACCAGTCAGGCTAATCAAGCCGCCGTGGTGGTCGCGCCCGGCGCGGGGGCATTTGGCGAACAACAGGACCGAGTCCTGACTGAGCGCCACCCGTCTCGAACGCTTGTTCGATATACTGTCGGCGTGAGCTTCGGCAAGGGGCCGAAATGGTCGGAGATGGAGCGGGTGCTCGACGGCAAACCGCGCCGCTCCGGCATGCCTTTGGTGTTGGGGCCGGCAGATGACGGCCCGTGGTCGCCGAAGCGCGGCAAATACCAACCGCCCGGCGACGATCGGGCGGTCCGCTCGGCGGTGGTGTATGCCGAGCTGCACGCGCATTCGGCGTTCAGCTTTCTCGACGGCGCCAGCACACCGGAGGAGCTGGTCGAAGAGGCGGCGCGGCTGGATTTGCGGGCCATTGCGCTGACCGACCACAACGGCCTGTACGGCGCGGTGCGGTTCGCCGAGGCGGCCGCAGAGCTGGACATGCGTACCGTATTCGGCGCCGAGCTGTCGTTGGGTGCCGGTGCGCGCACCGACCAGCCCGATCCCCCCGGCCCGCACCTGCTGGTGCTGGCCCGCGGACCCGAGGGCTATCGACGGTTGTCGCGGCAGTTGGCTGCGGCACATCTGGCCGGCGGCGAGAAAGGAAAACCGCGCTTCAACTTCGACACCCTGACCGAATCGGCGGGCGGGCATTGGCAGATCCTCACCGGCTGCCGCAAAGGCCATGTGCGCCAGGCTCTTTGCGATGACGGGCCGGATGCGGCCGCGGCGGCGTTGGCCGACCTGGTGGACCGGTTCGGCAGTGACCGGGTCAGCGTCGAACTGACCGGACACGGCCACCCGGTCGACGACGAGCGCAATGCCACGCTGGCCGGCCTGGCAGCGCGGTTCGGGCTGGGCACGGTGGCCACCACCGGTGCGCATTTCGCCGCGCCGTCCCGGGGCCGACTGGCGATGGCCATGGGTGCCATCAGGGCCCGGCAGTCCTTGGACGCCGCCGACGGCTGGCTGGCTCCGCTGGGAGGTTCACATCTGCGCAGCGGTGCGGAGATGGCGCGGCTGTTCGCGTGGTGCCCTGAAGCGGTCACCGGGGCGGCCGTACTCGGTGAGCAGTGCGCGTTCGCGCTGACGCTGATCGCCCCGCAATTGCCGCCGTTCGACGTGCCGCCCGGGCACACCGAAGACAGCTGGCTGCGTGAGCTGGTCATCACCGGTGCCCGCGACCGCTACGGACCCCGCGCGCGGGCGCGGCAGGCCTACGCGCAGATCGAACATGAGCTCAAGGTCATCGCCGACCTGAAATTCCCCGGCTACTTCCTGGTGGTTCACGACATCACCCGGTTCTGCCGGGAGAACAACATTTTGTGTCAGGGCAGGGGATCGGCGGCTAACTCCGCGGTTTGCTACGCCATGGGCGTCACCGCGGTGGATCCGGTGGCCAACGACCTGCTGTTCGAACGCTTCTTGTCACCGGCCCGCGACGGACCACCTGACATCGACATCGACATCGAGTCGGACCAGCGCGAAAAAGTCATCCAGTACATCTACGACAAACACGGTCGCGACTACGCCGCGCAGGTCGCCAACGTCATCACCTACCGGGGGCGCATCGCGGTGCGCGACATGGCGCGCGCGCTGGGCTTTTCGCAGGGCCAGCAGGACGCGTGGAGTAAGCAGCTGCACAGCTGGTCGGGGCTGGCCCGCGAATCGGACGGCACCGAGCCCAATCTCGAGGGCATTCCCGAGCAGGTGATCGACCTGGCGACCCAGATCCAGAACCTGCCGCGGCACATGGGCATCCACTCCGGCGGCATGGTGATCTGCGATCGTCCGATCGCCGATGTGTGCCCGGTGGAATGGGGCCGTATGGACAATCGCAGCGTCCTGCAATGGGACAAAGATGATTGCGCAGCAATCGGTTTGGTCAAGTTCGATCTGCTCGGCCTGGGCATGCTGTCAGCGCTGCACTATGCCATCGACCTGGTGGCCGAACACAAAGGCATCGAGGTGGACCTGGCCAAGTTGGACCTGTCCGAGCCGGCGGTGTACGAGATGCTGTCGCGGGCGGATTCGGTCGGGGTGTTCCAGGTGGAGTCGCGGGCGCAGATGGCCACCCTGCCGCGGCTGCGGCCGCGGGTGTTCTACGACCTGGTGGTGGAAGTCGCGCTCATCCGGCCCGGGCCCATCCAGGGTGGATCGGTGCACCCCTTCATCCGGCGGCGCAACGGTCTGGACCCGGTCATCTACGACCACCCTTCGATGGAGCCGACGCTGCGGAAAACGCTGGGAGTGCCGCTGTTCCAGGAACAGTTGATGCAACTCGCGGTCGACTGTGCCGGCTTCTCGCCGGCCGAGGCTGATCAATTGCGGCGCGCCATGGGGTCCAAGCGCTCGGTCGAACGGATGGGACGGCTGCGCGACCGGTTCTACGAGGGCATGCGGCAAATGCACGGCCCACCCGACGACGTGATCGACCGGGTGTACGAGAAGCTGTTCGCGTTCGCCAATTTTGGTTTCCCGGAAAGCCATTCGCTGAGCTTCGCCTCGCTGGTGTTCTACTCGTCGTGGTTCAAGCTGCACCACCCAGCGGCGTTCTGCGCAGCGCTGCTGCGTGCCCAGCCGATGGGGTTTTACTCACCACAGTCGTTGGTGGCCGACGCCCGTAGACACGGCGTGGTGGTGCACGGGCCGGACGTCAACGCCAGCTTGGCGCACGCCACTTTAGAAGAGGCGGGAAACGTCGTCCGGCTCGGTCTGGGCAGCGTCCGCCATATCGGGGAAGACCTGGCCGAGACGCTGGTGGCGGAGCGAAAAGCCAGTGGTCCGTTTGTTTCGCTGCTGGATCTGACGTCGCGGGTGCAGTTGAGCGTGCCGCAGACCGAAGCGCTGGCCACCGCAGGGGCGTTGCGTTGCTTCGGACTCGCGCGGCGTGAGGCGCTGTGGGCGGCAGGAGCCGCGGCCACTCAACGGCCGGGACGGCTGCCCGGGGTGGGCTCGTCATCGCACATCCCGGCGTTGCCCGGGATGAGCGACTTGGAACTGGCCGCCGCCGACGTGTGGGCCACCGGCGTTTCCCCGGACAGTTATCCGACGCAGTTCCTGCGGACCGACTTGGATTCGATGGGTGTGGTGCCGGCTGGGGAGTTGCACTCGGTGCCCGACGGGGACCGGGTGTTGATCGCCGGCGCGGTGACCCACCGGCAGCGTCCCGGCACGGCTCAGGGCGTGACGTTTCTCAACCTCGAGGACGAGACCGGGATGGTCAATGTGCTGTGTATGCCGGCGGTGTGGGCCCGCCACCGCAAGCTGGCGCAGACGGCGCCGGCGCTGGTGATCAAAGGTCAGCTGCAAAACGCCAGCGGCGCAATCACCGTCGTCGCCGAACGCATCGGCGGTATCAAGCTGGCAGTCGGATCGAAGTCCCGCGATTTCCGGTGACCGCACCGAGCGTGACGCTGCAGTCACGTTCGGCGTCGAGCGTGACGCTGGTGTAACGCTCGACGGGCCGTGCGCCAAACATCCTCAACGCCGACGCCGTGCCACCCGGGCGTTAGTCTCCGGACATGACCCTGAACTTGTCCGTCGACGAACTACTGACCACCACCCGCTCGGTGCGCAAACGCCTCGATTTCGACAAGCCGGTGCCGCGCGATGTGCTGCTGGAATGCCTCGAGCTGGCAGTGCAGGCGCCCACCGGTTCCAATTCGCAGGGCTGGCAGTGGGTGTTCGTCGAGGACGCCGACAAGAAGAAAGCGATCGGCGACATCTACCTCGATCACGCCAGGCGTTACTTGGGCCGGGCCCGGTGGGACTACCCCGAAGGCGACACTCGCGGCGAGCGGATGGGTGCGGTCCGCGACTCGGCGACCTACCTCGCCGAGCACATGCATGAGGCGCCGGTGCTGCTCATCCCGTGCCTGGCCGGCCGTCCGGACGAGTCGCCGCTGGGCGGGGTGTCGTTCTGGGCGTCCCTGTTCCCCGCGATCTGGAGCTTCTGCCTGGCGCTGCGCTCCCGCGGGCTGGGCTCCTGCTGGACGACGCTGCATCTGCTGCGCGACGGCGAACAACAAGTTGCCGACCTGCTGGGAATCCCCTACGACGGATACAGCCAGGGCGGGCTGTTTCCGATCGCCTACACCAAGGGCACCGACTTCCGGCCGGCCAAGCGGCTGCCCGCCGAAACCCTCACGCACTGGAACAGCTGGTGATCACCGACTGACGCCGGCGAAGCCATGCTGGCGCCACGCCTCGAAGACGGCCACCGCCGCGGCGTTGGCGAGATTCAGCGACCGCCGCCCGGCCAGCATGGGGATGCGCACCCGCTCGGTGACGTGCGCGTCAGCCAGCGTCGCGGTATCAAACCCGGTGGGTTCAGGACCGAACATCAGCACGTCGCCGGCTTGGTAGGCGACGTCGGTGAACAACGCGGTCGCGTGCGCGGTGAAGGCGAACACCCGCGCCGGCGCCAGCGCTGTCCACGCCGCCTGCAGTGACGGATGCACGGTGACCGACGCCAGGTCGTGGTAGTCCAGCCCCGCCCGCCGCAGCTTGGGTTCGGACAGGTCGAAGCCCAGCGGTTCGATTAGGTGAAGCTCGCTGCCGGTGGCCGCCGCCGTCCGGATCGCGTTGCCGGTGTTGGGCGGGATGCGCGGCGAGACGAACATCAACTTGAACATCTCTCGATGATGACAGCCGGGTGCCGGTAGTTTGCTCGGCGACGTCGGCCAGGTCGGCCGCCGCCGCAGTGCAGTCTGTCTGTTCAGTAATAATTGTGGAGACTGGGTGCCGGGACTGGCATACTCGTCGAATTGCCGTGCGGGCAACGCCCGTGCCCGGCGCGGGCACATCAAGCAGGAAGTCCAATGAACGACGCGTCAACAATGCGTCACGAAAAAGCGGTCGGTAGCACGGCCGCCGTCCCGTGACGATGTTCGCCCGCCCGACCAGGGCGGGCCGGCCCGCAGCCGAAGACGCCCCCTCCGCCGGGGACGGCGCGGGACCGACCGCAACGGCCAAACGCCCGCCCAAATGGTCGATGAGGCATTGGCCGGTGCGGTGGAAGGTGTTCGCAATAGCGCTGTTTCCGCTGCTGCTCGCGACGGTCTTCGGCGGGTTGCGCATCTACACCGCGGTCACCGACGCCAGCCACTTACGGCTTGCCGCCGACCGCGCCGAGATGATTCCGGTCATCACCAAATACATGTCGGCGCTTGACGTCGCCCTGGTCGCCGATTCGACCGGAGCCGACGTGGAAGGTGCGCGGAAGAACTACGAGGCACGCAAGTACGAGCTGCAGTCGCGACTGGCCGGCACGGACGTGGCCGCCGACGTGCGAACCGGTGTGAACAATTTATTGAACGGCGGCCAGGCGTTGCTGGACAAGGTTGCCGCCAACAGCATCGGCCTGCGCGAGCGGGTGACGGAGTATGCGCCGATCCTGCTCACCGCCGAGAACGCGGTCAACGGTTCGGTGCGCGTCGACAGTGGAAAGATTCGCGCCGAAGCCGAGGGGCTCAGCCGCGCGCTCGGGGCGCGCGGACAGATGCTGAAGCAGCAACTGCTGGTCACTCGTGGCGCCGATGTGCCCGAACCGGAACTGCGCAACTTCATGATCACGCTGGCCGGCACCGAGCCGTCGACGCTGTTCGGCATGAGCGAGGTGCTCGGCGTCGGATCACCAGACGCCAAAGCCCTGCAGCAGCAGCTCGTGACCCGGATGGCAATCATGTCCGATCCGACCGCTGCGCTGGTCAACAATCCGGCCCTGCTCCGCTCAATCCAGACCACCGATCAGATCACCGGCCAGGTCATCAACCAGACCAGCGCATCGGTGCTCAAATCGGTGGATGACCGGGCCACCGATCGGCGGCAAGCCGCGATCCGCGACAGTGTCCTGATCTTTGCCGCCATCGTGGCCGCGCTCGTCGTCGTGTTGCTGGTGGCCCGATCGCTGGTGCAGCCCCTGCGGATACTGCGCGACGGCGCACTCAAAGTGGCCCACGAAGACCTGGAACAAGAAATCGCCCGGGTGCGCGCCGGGGACGAACGTCCGCCGGATCCGCTGCCGGTGCACACCACCGAGGAAATCGGGCAGGTCGCCCATGCGGTCGATGAATTGCACACCCAGGCCCTGCTGCTGGCCGGGGACGAGGCGCGGCTGCGCATCCTGGTCAACGACATGTTCGAGACCATGTCGCGGCGCAACCGCTCGCTGGTCGACCAGCAGCTCTCGCTCATCGATCGGCTGGAACGCGACGAGCAGGACCCCGAGCGGCTCGACAGCCTGTTCCGGCTCGATCACCTGGCCGCCCGGATGCGGCGCAACGGCGCCAATCTGCTGGTGCTCTCCGGCGCTCAACTCACCGGCGGGCAGCGCGGGCCGGTTCCGTTGTCGACGGTGATCGACGCCGCCACTTCGGAGGTCGAGGATTACCGGCGCGTCGAGACGGTGAAGATGCTGGACGCCGCGGTGATCGGTGCTGCGGCCGGTGACGTGATCCACCTGCTCGCCGAGCTGATCGACAACGCGCTGCGCTATTCACCGCCGGCGGCACCGGTCCGGGTCGAGGTGGTGCGGCCGTCTGCTGCCGGGGTGTTGATCCAGATCACCGACTCGGGCCTGGGCATGACCGACGGCGATCGCCGCATCGCGAATATGCGGTTGCGTGCCGGCGGCGAGGTGACCCCGGAGAACGCCCGCCATATGGGTTTGTTCGTGGTTAGCCGGCTGGCGGATCGGCATAGTCTGCGGGTGCGGTTGCGCGGCTCGGCCACCGAGGACGTCGACTCAGGTACTACGGCCGAGGTGTATCTGCCACCCACCGTGCTCGCCGCCGCCGGCGAGGACGACGCCGCGCCACCGGCGGCCACGCGCGGCTCCGATCGATCCGCAGCCGCTGAAGCGGCTGCGCATAAGGGTTCGGAGGACGGCGACGGCGCCTTCGCCGAGAGTTCAATCGGCTCGTCCGACCGCAACGGCTCGCATACGTCGCCTGTCTCCTTGTTGCCGCGCCGCAATCCCGGAACCAGCGGCATCACCGGTGAACCGGCTCCGGCTCCGGATCAGCCCGCCCCTGTCATGGTCTCGAACACCACCGCATACTTCTCGTCGCGCTCCCGCGCGGCCGGCAGGCAACCCGAAGAACCGGCCGTGGCCGCGTTCCCGGCCGCCGCAACCGAGCCGCCCGACGAAGACGACCTGATCTATCAGCGGATGCTCTCGGAGTGGCTGGTCGACCCGCGTGAGCTCGCGCACAGCACCGACCTGGATTGGAAGTCGGTGTGGGATCACGGCTGGTCGGCCGCGGCAGAAGCCGAGAGCGCGCCCGTCTCCGCGCACACCGAGCAGGGTCTGCCGGTGCGGGAACCCGGCGCCCGGCTGGTGCCGGGAACCGCAGAGCCGGAAGCGCCCGAGGCGCCACAGCCAATCAACGGGGCTGCCAAGCACCGCGGGGCGGACGAGCGCAACGGCGTAGCGTCCAACGGCGGACTGCATGCCGGACGGCATCACGCCCCGGCGCGCGACCCTGATGCGATCCGCGCTTCGATCAGCAGCCACTTCGGCGGGGTCCGGGCGGCGCGGTCGCAGGCGCGCGACTCACACGAAGGACCTGATTCGCAGTGACAAACCCGACAATCAATCCACGTCACGACAACTCGTTGGACTGGCTCGTCTCGAACTTCGCGCGCGAGGTTCCCGGCGTGGCACACGCGGTGCTGGTCTCCGTCGACGGTCTGCTGATCGCCGCGAGCGAGCATCTGCCCACCGAGCGGGCCGACCAGCTCGCCGCGGTCGCCTCCGGGCTGGCCAGCCTCGCGTCGGGTGCCTCGCAGTTGTTCGAAGGCGGGCAGGTGCTGCAGTCGGTCGTCGAGATGGAGAACGGCTACCTCCTGCTGATGCGGGTCGGTGACGGGTCGCATCTGGCGACGCTGGCTTCGACGTCCTGCGACATCGGCCAGATCGGCTACGAAATGGCCGTCCTCGTCGAACGAGTGGGCAGCGTTGTCCAGTCGTCCCGACGCGCACCTCTGCGTTCGTGAGTCGCGATGGACGAACTCGAGCCGCCGACGCCCCAGCATGAGGCGAGCCTGGTCCGTCCCTACACGCTGACCGCCGGACGCACCGACACCCCCGTCGATCTGCCGTTGGAAGCGCCGCTGCAGACGCTGCAGTCGGCTCTGTTCCACCAGTGGCCCCCCAACGACGTGCGGGGCAAGATCGTGCAGCTGTGCGTCAACCGCTCGTCGGTCGCCGAGGTCTCCTCGCGGTTGGATCTGCCGCTGGGTGTCGCGCGTGTGCTGGTCGGTGATCTGGTCACGTCCGGCTATCTTCGGGTGCAGGCGACGCTGACCGAAGCCTCCACCCGGGACGAACGCCGCGAACTGATAGGAAGGACGCTCCGTGGCTTACGAGCACTCTGAGAGGCGCGACGCCGCTTCGACGAAGATCGTCATCGCGGGCGGATTCGGCGCCGGGAAGACGACTTTCGTCGGTTCCGTTTCGGAGATCATGCCGTTGCGTACCGAGGCGATGGTCACCGACGCCTCCGCCGGCGTGGACATGCTCGAGGCCACTCCGCAGAAGCGGACCACCACCGTTGCGATGGACTTCGGCCGGATCACCCTGGACGAGGAGTTGGTGCTCTATCTTTTCGGCACCCCCGGGCAGCGCCGGTTCTGGTTCATGTGGGACGACCTGGTGCGCGGCGCGATCGGCGCGGTGATCCTGGTCGACTGCCGACGCCTGCAGGACAGTTTCGCGGCCGTTGACTTCTTCGAGCACCGCAATCTGCCGTTCCTGATCGCCGTCAACGAATTCGACGGTGCGCCCCGGTATCCCGTCACCGAGGTACGCAAGGCGCTGACGCTGCCGGAGCACATCCCGGTGATCAACGTCGACGCGCGCGACCGCAAATCTGCGACGGATGCGTTGATCGCGGTCAGCGAGTACGCGTTGCAGAGCTTGTCAGCCACCGGAAGCTGACCGAAGATTTTTCGCGTTGTGACATCGCGCGCTGGTGGCAGTTCGGCTTAGTCAGTGGCGATCGCGCGGATATCAACCCGCGCCTGATTGTGCTGGCTATCGTTATCCCGAACCGCACACGAGTCAGTCGCGTTCGCTTACGCTTAACTCGCAAATCATCGATCGCGTAAAAACGTTAGGCGCCCGGATAATGGCTGAAGAGAGCGGTGCCGGCGGCGCGGCGCCGGTATCAAACGGGATCGTTGCGGAGTTGGCGGCCGCCGGATTCGAGAATGCCCGCCAGGTGGCCAAAGGTGGCGCCGGGGTGATCTACTGCTGTTACGAGACCGCACTGGGACGAAACGTTGGAATAAAGGTCCTGCCATCGCATTTGGACGATGAAAGCCGGGAGCGTTTCTTGCGTGAGGGCTACGCGATGGGCAAACTCTCCGGGCATCCGAACATCGTCAACATTTTGCGTGTCGGCGTAACCGAGAGCACCCGGCCATACATCGTGATGCCGTACTATCCGGCGGATTCCCTGGCGGTACGGTTGCGCCGAGAGGGGCCGGTGCCATGGCCCGAGGCCTTGCGGATTGGCGTGAAGCTGTGCGGGGCACTGGAAACCGCCCACCAGACGGGCACTTTGCACCGCGATATCAAGCCCGCAAACGTGCTTGTCAACGATTACGGCGAGCCACAACTGAGTGATTTCGGTATTGCTCACATCGAAGGCGGCTACGAAACGGCCGTCGGATTTTTCTCCGGCACTATTGACTACACCGCGCCTGAGGTGATGACCGGTAATCCGGCGACGGTGGCCGCCGACGTTTACTCACTCGGTGCCACGTTGTATGCACTCATCGCGGGCGCCCCCGCACACGAGCGTCGCCGCGGCGAAGACCTCTTGGCTCAGTATCTCCGGATCAGTTCCACCGGAGTGCCGGATATGCGTCCAGACGGAATTCCGGATGCGGCGTGTGCGGCGATTGAGAAAGCAATGTCGCTGGACCCGGCGGAACGGCCGGCGTCGGCAGAAGAGTTCGGCCGCGAGTTGCAGGCCGCACAGCGCCGCAATGGCCTCAAACCCGATTCGATGGCGATCACTGCAGTCCGTAGTGGTTCAGGACCGACGTTCAGTCCGTCAACAGACACCGCTGAAGCGCCTCCCAGCACGCCGGGCGGGATCAGCCGGGAGGCGCAACAACCCGTTTCCACCGGATCGATCCGACAGATTCCGCAGCCGGTAAGCGGGACGTCACCGCTCCTGCAGCCGGCATCTGCTGGTCAGACTGACTTCTTCGAATCGGGTACCGTGCTGGGCGGGCGGGGCGGCCAGCAGCCTGGACAGCATGCGAGCACGTCGGGCTTATCAGGGCCGGCCCCAAGCGCCAATGAGCCGACCGGCCCTGCCGGGCCGCCGCCGGCAGGGCCTCGTGGCAGTAAACCGGCAAGGTCCCGGTTCGGGTCGGCGGGGAAGAAGCCGAATCGCATAGCGCTGGTCGCTGCCGCGGCCACCGTGGTGTTGCTGGTAGTGGCTGCCGGCATCTACTACACACTTTCGCACGGCAACAGCACCGACAAGGGCGTCGCGAGTCAACCGAGCAGCCAGGCGCCAGTGAACTGGCAGCCGATTACGAACGCGCGGGTATCGCGCGAGGCGGCGGCCACTACGCAGGTTGACGGCACCATCTGGATCTTCGGTGGGGTACGAAGCGACGGTGCTGTCACGGGATTACACGAGGGCTATGACCCCGTCATCGACAGCTGGAAAGGCGGCGATGACCTACCGGTTCCCGTTCAACACGCGATGGCCGTGACGTGGCAGGGGAACCCGGTTGTCCTCGGTGGCTGGCAAACGGCCGGGCCCAACAAAGTGGCCAGCGACAAGGTTTGGCGGGTGGTCAACAGTCGCTGGGTGGAGCTGCCTCATATGTTGCAGCCCAGGGCTGCGGCGGCTGCAGCAGTAGTGGGAGACCAGATCATTGTCACGGGCGGTGTTGACGCGAACGGCGCGCTGCTGAACACCACCGAGGTGTTCGACGGCACCTCCTGGACACTGGGCGCACCGATACCGACTCCGCGGCAGATGTTGGCCGCGGCCTCGGACGGAAAGTTGATCTACGCGGTGGGCGGAACCAACGGGAACTCCGACATGGCGACGGCGGAGGCCTATGACCCGGCCGCGAAAACCTGGACGTCGCTGCCCAACATGTCACAACCACGCAGTGACCTTGGCGTGGCAATCGCCGATCAACGTTTGGTTGCCGTGGGCGGACTGTCCCGGGGCCAGGTTTCCAAGAGCGTTGCAGTGCTCGATCTGATGGCGAAAAGCTGGGCCGACTTGCCGGACTTGGCGACTGCGCGACACGGTATGGCGGTCGATGCAGTCGAGAAGGCGGTGTATGCGATCGGCGGGTCGACCGGCGTCGGCGATAACGACGTGACCGCGGCGGCCGAAGTGTTGCGGCTGCCGGCGCGCGAGACCCAGCCTGCCGCGCAGTGGCGTGCTCTGCCGGACGCACCGACCGCCAGGTTGATGATGGCTTGGGCCGTGCTGAACGACAAAATCTGGGTCTTGGGCGGACTGCGGAACGGGGTCGCGCTGCAGACCGTTGAGAGCTACGACCCGCACACCGGAGCATGGCAGACTGAGCCTCCACTACCCATCCCGCTGCACCATGCGGCAGCGGCAACTTACCGCGGCGAGGTGGTGGTGCTCGGCGGTGCCAGCGACACCCTCGCCCAGGCGTCCAACAAGGTATTCGCCTTACGCGGCGGGAACTGGGTGGAGTTGCCCAACCTCACCCACGCTCGGGCCGCGCCGGCGGCTGCGGTGGTCGGCGACAAACTCGTTGCCGTCGGGGGGCAGAACGCCAAGAAGCTCGTCCCGCAGACGGAAGTCTTTGACGGCAAATCCTGGCAGGATGCGGCCGATTTACCGACGCCGCGCGAGCACCTGGCCGCGGCGTCGGACGGCACTTTCGTATACGTGGTCGGCGGAAGGTTCTTGTCCGCGGACAAGAATTCCGCGGCGTTTGAACGCTTCGACCCGCAATCGGGGAAGTGGACCAAGTTGGTGGGCATGCCAACGCCGCGGGGAAGTTACGGCGCCACGTACATCAACGGCCGAATCCTGGCCGTCGGTGGCGAGGAACCGACGCAGGTGCTCGGGGTGGCTGAGATGTACACCATTGCCGACGGGAAGTGGACCACGCTTCCACCGATGCCAACGCCGCGTCACGCTGAGGTGGTCGCGACGGTCGGCAACACCGTGTACTGCATCGGCGGTGCGAACCGGCCCACACATGAAGGCCCGGTCGCGACGGTCGAGGCGTTGGACTTCAGCTAGCGGCGATCGCGAGCGCGGCTGAAAGCCGGGCGAAGCGGGTCGCCGCCATCGGGTTAGCTGCGCGTCGTCAGTGCCGCTTGAGCCGGCTGCGCCACCACACGACGCCGCCGTAAAGCACAGACAACAGCGCGAGCATGCCCATGTCGAACAGCCACGTGCCCGGCTCGTGCTTGAAGTGGCTGTCTTTCGAGCCGACCGGACCAGGCGTGAGCGTCCACAGGTCCACCGTCGACGCCGAAGCGGCGTACCCCCAACGCGAGGGCATGGTCCAGGACAGCTGGTCGAGAAAGATCCGGTTGGTCACCGGCACCATCCCGCCGGAGAGCACCAGCTGCGCCATGAGTGACACCACCAGTAGCGGCATGATCTGCTCGTTGGAGCGGGCCAGCGACGACAGGACCAGGCCGAAGATCGCCGAGGCGACACAGGCCGCCGCGACGGTGACGTACAGCTCCAAGGTCGCGTTCCCCAGCAGCACCGCCGGCCGGGTCGGCGGGCCCTTACCCAGGATGGTGATAGTGGTCGCGATCACCGACTGGACGATGGCGAACACGCAGAACACCGCGATCTTGGCGCCCAGATAGGCCGTCGTCGACAGGCCGACCGCCTGCTCTCTGCGGAAGATGGGGCGCTCGCCGATCAGGTCGCGGATCGTCAGCGCGGTGCCCATGAACACGGCGGCCACCGTGAGCAGCGTCAAGATCGAGCCAGGTTCGTCGGGCGCGGCACCCCGTGGATCGGCGATGCCGAAACCGGTGTCGCCCGGAACGGTCAGCGCCAGCGCGCCCATCACCAGCGGCAGCAAAGCCAGAAAGATGAAGTACGCCCGGTCAGCGACAATCAACCGAATCTGCCGGCGGGCGATGGTCCAGAATTGACGGGTCACACTGGTGTGTGCGGGTTCGCCGAGGTCGGCCGGCTGTTCTCCCTCCGGCACGGTCAGCGCCGGTTCGGCTCGGGCCAGGAAGCGACGGTTGGCTTCATCGGGGTCGGCACCTACCTTGCCGAAGATCTGCGCCCAGTTGGTGGTCCCCATCGCTTCACCGATTTGATCCGGCGGGCCGCAGTAGGCCATCTTGCCGCCGGGCGCCATCAGCAGCACCTGATCACAGACGTCGAGGTAGCTCAACGAGTGCGTCACGACCAACACCACGCGGCCGGCGTCGGCGAGCTGCCGCAGCATCATCATCACTTGCTGGTCCAGGGCCGGATCCAGACCTGAGGTCGGCTCATCGAGGATGAGCAGCGACGGCCCGGTGAGCAGCTCCAGCGCCACCGATGCGCGTTTGCGTTGGCCACCGGACAGCTTTTCCACCCGGGTGTCGGCGTGCTTGGTCAACCCCAGTTCTTCGATTACCTGGGCGACGATCTGCGCGCGGTCTGCAGCGTTGGTGTCGGGCGGCAGTCGCAGCTCGGCGGCGTAACCCAACGCCTGGTTGATCGTCAGCTGGCGGTGCACGACGTCGTCTTGGGGAACCATTCCGATCCGGCTGCGCAACGACGCGTACTGAGCGTGGATGTCATGCCCTTCGAAGGTGACAGAGCCGGAGGTGGGGCAGGTGTATCCAGCGATCAGTTTGGACAACGTCGTTTTGCCCGCTCCAGACCCGCCGATCAAGGCGGTCAGCGTGCCGGGCCTGGCGGTCAACGAAACTTTCTCGAGCAAGTTCTTACCGTCAACGCTGAAACCGACTTCGCGGACTTCTAGTCCGCCCGTGCGCGTTGCCGCTTCGGTGCGGCGGACCAACATGCCGTCGGTGAACACCAGATCGACGTTGCCGATCGTGACCACATCACCTTCGGTCAAAACCGCGGACCCGACCCGGGTGCCGTTGACGAATGTGCCGTTGATGCTGTTCGAGTCGTGGATTTCGGTGCCGATGGCAGACGGGGACAAGTACGCGTGGTAACGCGACGCGAGGACGTCGGTGATGACGATGTCATTGTCGAGGGCGCGACCGATCGTGGTGGAGCTTGCCGGCCGTGTCTCGGCCTTGGTCGGAAATCGAAGGGAGCGCACCTTGGTGGTCTCTTGCTCTGGCACGTCGGCGGGCCTAGGAGCGTTTGGCGTGACGGTCTCCGGGACCCGCTGACCCGGTTGCCCCTGTTGCCTCGGGCTGACCGCTTGCCTCAAGTGCCCGGCGGCCTGTTGTGGGCGGCCGGCCGTGTACGGCGCTTGCGGTGGCTGGTCGGGTCGGGCGGTGTGCTGCCGCGGCGCCGATGGCCGGCCCGCAGCAGCAGGGGAGGAAACGCCGGCGCGTTGCGCGGAACTGGGGGGCGACGGCCTCGGGTCGGCCTGCGGCGTGATGATCGGGACCGCATTCACCGTTGGTGGCAGCTGGCCGACCGCCCCTTGATGCTGCCCAAGCGCGAAGGTCAACCGCGGCCCATCGGGCTTTCCGATGTTGATGCTCTGGCCGTCGCGGATGTCAACAACTGGCACCCGGCGACCGTCGACGAACATCCCGCTCTGCGAATCATTGTCGACAGCGAGCCACCTGCCCTGATCAAAGCGCAGCAGCAGGTGCGCGCGGGTAACGAGCGGATGGGCGACACGCATGTCGGCGCGGAGGTCACTTCCGACCACGACATCATGGCCGGTGGCGAAAGAGCGCTGCGACGATTCAGAGCGAACCGTCAGCACTGGCGATGTGGGGCGAGTCACGCCATAAGTATCAGCTGCTCCGTCAATTGACATTGCCGATTCAGTTGAATTCCGGTGACGGTGTCGTCACCGGTCAGTCAGTGCCGCAACCGAATGTGCCAGCGGACATACAGCGAATAGAACAACGACAGCACGGCGAGCATCGCCATGTCGAGCAGGAAGATGTGCTTTGAGTGTTGCCAGATCGAGTCGTTGGTCGGGATTTGCTTGACTTTGACCAGGTCTGGAAAGTCGATCGAGGAGGCACCGGCGGCGTAACCCCATCGCGCGGGCGTCAACCAGGACAGCTGATTGAGGCCGGCTCGGCCGGTCACCGGGATCATCCCGCCGGCGAGAACAAGCTGGGAGATGATGGAGACCGCCAACAGCTGCATGATCTGTTCATTGGACGTAGCCACCGCCGAGAGCAGCAGCCCCAGCGTTGCCGATGCGACGCACGTGCCGGCCACGGTGACGAACAGCGAGAAGGTGGAGTTGCCGAAGAACGGGGGATGCGCTGTGGGCGCGCCCTTGCCGAGCCTGACGATGAAGGTCGCGATCGCCGCCTGGATGGTCGCGAACACGAAGAACACCGCGAGCTTGGCCAGCAGGTAGGCGGTGGTGGACAGGCCGACCGCCTGTTCTCGGCGGAAGATGGGGCGCTCGCCGATCAGGTCGCGGATCGTGAGCGCGGTGCCCATGAAGACCGCGCCGAAATTCAGCAACACCATGATGTATTGCGGTTGGGTAGGCGCCGCCCCCAGCGGATCGGCCGGGCCGAGCCCTGGGTGCGGGCCCTTGACGGTCAGTGCGATCGCGCCGGTGAGGAACGGCAGTAACGCCAGGAAAACCGTGTAAAGACGGTCGGAGATGACCAGCCGCACCTGACGGCGCGCGATGGTGGACAGCTGGCGCAGCAGGTCGGTGTGCACCGGCTCACCGAGATCTGCCGGGCTCTGCGGAGCCGGTGCTTGCGACTGCAGCCGATCGCCCTTCCGCTCCATAAAGCGCCGATTGGCTTCGTCGGGTTCGGCGCCGACTTTGGCGAAGATGTCCGCCCAGTTGCGGGTGCCCATGGCCGACTCGATCTGGCTCGGCGGTCCGTTGAACGCCGTCTTACCGCCCGGTGCGACCAGCAGAATCTGGTCGCAGACGTCGAGGTAGGACACCGAGTGGGTGACGACTAGCACCGTCCGGCCGGCGTCGGCGAGCTGGCGCAGCATCAACATGACCTGACGGTCCAGTGCCGGGTCCAGGCCGGAAGTTGGCTCGTCGAGCAGCAGTAGCGACGGCTGGGTCAGCAATTCCAACGCCACCGAGGCGCGCTTGCGCTGACCACCGGACAGCTTGTCCACCCGGGTGTCGGCGTGCTTGGTCAGGTCGAGTTCCTCGAGCACCTGCGCGACGACCTGAGCGCGTTCTTGTTTGCTGGTGTCCGGGGGAAGCCGCAGCTCGGCGGCGTAGCCGAGCGCCTGATTCACGGTGAGCTGCCGGTGCACGACGTCGTCCTGCGGCACCATCCCGATCCGGCTGCGCATGGTGGCGTACTCGGCGTGGATGTCGTGGCCTTCGAAGAGGACCGTCCCGGAGCTGGGGCGGGTGTAGCCGGCAATCAACCGCGACAGCGTCGTCTTGCCGGCGCCGGACCCGCCGATGATGGCGGTCAGCGTGCCGGGCCGGCAGGTCAGCGAGATGTTGTTCAGCAGCTCCTTGCCGTCGATCTTGAAGTGGACCTGATTCACCTCCAGACCGCCGGTACGGGTGGCGGCCTCGGTACGACGGATCAGGGTGCCGTCGGTGTAGACCAGGTCGACGTTGCCGATGGTGACCACATCGCCCTCGTTGAGGACGGCTGACCCCACCCGGACGCCGTTGACGAACGTCCCGTTGATGCTCTGCGCGTCCCGTATCTCGGTGCCGATCGCCGTCTCGACCAGAAATGCGTGATGCCGCGATGCCAAGACGTCCTGAATGACGACGTCGTTGTCGTTGGCGCGGCCGATCGTCAACGATCCGGCCGGCTTGCCGGGCGTTGCCGAACCCGGCCGCAACGCCTGCATCATCTTGGTCGCCAGGTTCGTTTCGCCGGCCGGCTTGACCGCGACCGGGGCCATCTGGGTCGCCGGGGCGCCGGCCGCCGCGGGCGCCTGCCGGGGTGGCGCGGGTGGCGGTCCGGCATGTGGATAGGCCGGGGGGCGCTGGCCGCCGGCGGGCGGTCGCATCGGCGGGGCGGACGCGGCATGCGGCGGTGCGCCCGGATGCGGACGCATCGGGGGACCCTGCGGCGCTCGGTTTCCGGTCGGCTGATGCGGAGCAGGGGGCGCGTGCATGGCGCCGGGCCGGGCCGCTGCCGACGGTTGAGCCACCCGCATCGAAGCGGTCATCGGCGGCCGGCCGGCCGCCCCGGAGTGGCGGGCGAACTCGAAGGTCAGCCGCGGCCCGTCGGGGTTGCCGATGTTGATCGACTGTCCGTCATAGATGTCGATGACCGGCACCCGGCGACCGTTGACGAAAGTCCCGTTCAGTGAGCCGTTGTCGATGGCCAGCCAGCGGCCTTGGTCGAACCGCAGCAGCAGGTGCGCGCGGGAGATCAGCGGGTGGGTGATCCGCATGTCAGCGCGCAGGTCGCGTCCGATGACGACATCGTGCCCGGCGGCGAAGGTGCGCTGCGACCCGTCGTAACTAACGGTCAGGTCGGGCGGCGCTGCTTGACTCATCGGGTTCACTTTAGCCGGTTGACTCATCGCACCTACGGTAACGGCGGCCGCGCGTGCCGCCGCCCCACGGACCCACGACAGCTTTTACTATCACCGGCGGTATCGCTTCTGTCATCGAGCATCGGTCGAGTTCCGATACCAAAGTTACCCTTGTGATTTACCAGCGTCGACAGCGTCCGGCGCCCCGGTGACCACGCAGTGGGTCCGGCTGTAGATCGTGGGCATGCATTGATTGCAGTGCGTGCACGCCGAGTGCACGGGGCGCTCACCAGTGTCGGCGGCGATGCGGTTGACCAGGTCCGGCTCGGCCAGCAACGCCCGCGCCATCGCGACGAATTGGAAACCCTCGGCCATCGCCAGCTCCATCGAAGCCCGGTCCGTGATGCCGCCGAGCAGGATCAGCGGCATCGTCAACTCCGCGCGGAACCGTCGGGCGTCGCGCAGCAGATAGGCGTCGCGGTAGGGATACTCGCGCAAGAACTTGTGACCGGTCATCCGGATGCCCCAGCGCAGCGGCGGTTTGAAAGCGGCGGCGAACTCCTTGACCGGCGCCTCGCCGCGGAACAGATACATCGGGTTGACCAGTGAACTGCCGGCGGTCAGTTCGATCGCATCCAATCCGCCATCCTCTTGCAGCCACTTCGCGGTGATCAGCGCTTCGTCGACAGTGATCCCGCCGCGCACGCCGTCGGCCATGTTCAGCTTGGCGGTCACCGCGATCTGGGTGACGCCAGCCTGGTCTACAGCTCGGCGAACAGCCATCACCAAGCCGCGGGCGACCTTGGCCCGGTTCTCCAGCGAGCCGCCGAACTGGTCGGTGCGGCGGTTGATCAGCGGGCTCAGGAACGCGCTGGCTAAGTAGTTGTGGCCGAGATGTACCTCGATGGCATCGAATCCGGAGTCGACGGCCAGCCGCGCGGCGTTGGCGTGGGCGGCGAGCACGTCGTCGATGTCCTCGCGGGTGGCCTGTTTGGCGAACCGCATGCCGATCGGGTTGAAGAACCGCACCGGCGCGAGCGCGGTGGCCTTGTTCGAGCGGGCGTCGGCCACCGGGCCGGCGTGACCGATCTGCGCGCTTACCGCCGCGCCCTCGGCGTGGACTGTCTCGGTGAGCCGGCGCAACCCAGCCACCGCCTCGGAGCGCATCCAGATCTGGTCACCGGAGGTGCGGCCGCCGGGGGAGACCGCGCAATACGCGACCGTCGTCATCGCGACCCCGCCCGCGGCCGGCTGCCGGTGGTACTCGATCAGGTCGTCAGTGACCAGGGCCTCCGGGGTGCGGGCTTCGAAGGTCGCTGCCTTGATGATGCGGTTACGGAGCGTCAGCGGCCCCAGTTTCGCCGGTGCGAACACGTCCGGGGCGGCAGACATACCGGCAGCGTAGATGCCGATCGCAAGCGCGGCGAAGCCGGGCGCAGCGGGTCGGCATGCCGGCAGCGTAGATGCCGATCGCAAGCGCGGCGAAGCCGGGCGCAGCGGGTCGGCATGCCGGCAGCGTAGATGCCGATCGCAAGCGCGGCGAAGCCGGGCGCAGCGGGTCGGCATGCCGATCATCGTGCAGACTGTCAGGCGTGGCTGCTATCACGCTGGACGGCAAAGCCACCCGCGACGAAATCTTCGTCGACATCAAGGACCGGGTGGCCGCTCTGACCGCATCGGGCCGCACGCCCGGGTTGGGAACGATCCTGGTCGGCGACGACCCCGGCTCCCAGGCCTATGTCCGGGGAAAGCACGCCGACTGTGCCAAGGTGGGGATCACGTCGATTCGCCGGGACCTGCCTGCCGACATCACCACGGCCAAGCTGAACGAAACCATCGACGAACTCAACGCCAATCCGGAGTGCACCGGCTACATCGTGCAATTGCCGCTTCCCAGGCATCTTGACGAGAACGCCGCGCTGGAGCGCGTCGACCCCCTCAAGGACGCCGACGGGCTGCACCCCACCAACCTGGGCCGGTTGGTGCTCAACAACCCGGCGCCGCTGCCCTGCACCCCGCGCGGCATCGTGCACCTGCTGCGGCGCTACGCCGTTGAGATCGCCGGCGCGCATGTCGTCGTCATCGGCCGCGGTGTCACGGTGGGCCGCCCGCTGGGGCTGCTGCTGACCCGCCGCTCGGAGAACGCCACGGTGACGTTGTGCCACACCGGCACTCGTGACCTACCGGCACTGACCCGACAGGCCGACATCATCGTGGCCGGCGTCGGTGTGCCGCATCTGCTCACCGCCGACATGGTGCGGCCGGGTGCTGCGGTGGTCGACGTCGGCGTCAGCCGCACCGAGGCCGGACTGGTCGGAGACGTGCATCCGGACGTGTGGAAGGTGGCCGGGTACGTCTCGCCGAACCCCGGCGGTGTCGGTCCGCTGACGCGAGCTTTTCTGCTGACCAACGTCGTGGAACTGGCTTCGGGCCAACGCGGAGCCACCGGGTGAATGTCCGTGAGACGACCCGTCGGGTCTTCGCCGCGCAATGGCCCATCGTGCTGGTCGTCGTCGTTTTCGTGGTGGCGTTCGCGTTGGCGGCGGCCAATTTCTGGCGTCGCGGCGCACTGATGATCGGCATCGGCGTCTCGGTGGCCGCGGTGCTGCGGTTGGTGTTGCCCGACGAGCGTGCGGGGCTTCTGGTGGTGCGCAGCAAGGGCAGCGACTTCCTGGCGACGGCTACTGTCGCGGCCACGATGTTCTACATCGCGTGGACGATCGACCCCCTGGGGACCAAGTAGACCGCCCAGCCAAGTGGCAATCAGCCGAACGAGTAGTCGGCCAGCGGGAACTGCAGCTGTTCCCGCACCGCGTTGCGTGTAGAGGTGGGTCGCAGCAGCGTCGCTTCACCGCGGTGGTCGAAGTAGTAGGAATTCGCCGTCGCGCAATCACCGGCGTAGAACACCGTCTTTTGCAGATGGTCGTTCATCCGGTCCAGGAAGCGGGCGTTGGCCTCTTCGGTGACCTCGAACGTCGCTGCGCCCCGGCGTCGTAACTCACCGAAGAGCCGGTCCATGTGGCGCATCTGGTACTCCATGGTGTTGAAGAAGGAAAGTCCGGAAAAGGCGAACGGGCTGGCCAAGCTCAGATAGTTGGGGAAGTGCGGGATCGACACGCCCTCGTACGCTTGAAACCCGTTGTCGCGCCACCACTTCCCGAGATTGCGTCCCTCGCGGCCGATCACCTCGATGGCCGGGAAGTTGGCCTCCCACAGGTCGAAACCGGTGGCCAGCACCAGGGTGTCGACGGTGGTCTTGTGCCCGTCGGTGGTGACGATGCCGTCCGGCTCGACACGCTCGATGCTGTTGGTCTCCAGATGCACGTGCGGCTTGGTAAACGCGCGATAGTAGGAGTTGGACCAGGTGGGCCGCTTGCAGCCGAAATCGTAGTCAGGAGTGAGCTGCTCGCGCAGCTCCTTGTCGCGCACCGCGATGAAGCGACCGATTTTGGCGAAGTCGGCCGCGGCGATGTTCAGCCGCCGGAAACCGCGGTAGTGCAGAACAGCGGTCACCATCCCCAGCTCGAAGAGAGTGTCGGTGACGATACGGAACGCGCGGTGCACCAGCGGTATTCGAACGAACACCCACCGCAGCCAATCAGGAATGGCGAAGTCCATCTTGGGCACCACGTAGATCGGTGTGCGCTGGTAGACGGTCAGTTCGGCGACTTTCTTGGTCAGCTCAGGCACCAGCTGCACCGCCGTGGCGCCGGTGCCGATCACTGCGACGCGACGTCCCGCCGGATCGTAATCGTCGTCCCAGGCCGTGGTGTGGATAAGTTTGCCGTCGAAGCTGGTGATACCGGGGATGTTTGGAGCGTGTGGCTGCGAGAGGAACCCGGTGGCGGTGATCAGGAACCGTGCGCTCAGCGAGTCCCGGCCGCTCCCACCGGCCAATGCCACCCGCCACACCTTCGCGTCCTCATCCCAGCGGGCACCTTCGACTGTGGTGTTAAACCGCATGTAGCGGCGCACGTCGTACTTGTCGGCCACCCGTTCGGCGTACTGCTTGAGTTCCGCACCCGGTGCGAATAACCGCGACCAGCCAGGGTTGGGCTCGAACCAGTACGAGTAGGTGGTCGACGGGATGTCGACGGCCAGGCCGGGATAGTGGTTGACGTGCCACGTGCCGCCCAGATCGTCTTCCCGTTCGAGGATGACGAAATCATCGAATCCGAGCCGTTTGAGCTGGATGGCCGCACCGATGCCGCCGAAGCCCGCTCCTACGATGACGACGTCGAAATGCTCCGCAGTCATGGGGTAACCGTACCGTACTGAGCGGTAGCTGCTAGTTCGCCAACGCCGCCCGCAGGCACACGGTGATATACGGCAGGGCAAGGCCTTCGGTGTTCGCCAGCGCCGGGTGGGTGGCCAGCAGGGTACGAACCTTATCGAGGGTTTTGGTGCGCACTTCGGTCGGGGAAGTGATGCAGTAGCTCCGGGAGGCCACCAGGTCGATCAGCGCCTGCGGCGTCAGATAGCTGGTCCACTCGACTTGATGGCGCTCCAGCCCGGTGAACGGTTCCGGCAGCGTCACCTTGTTACGCACCGGGTCGTCGTCGCGGCCGATGATGCGACCCAGTTCGCGCACCCAGCCGAGCCGCTCGTCGCGGGTGTTCCACACCAGGCCCAGCCGGCCACCCGGGCGCAGCACCCGGGCCACCTCGAGAATCGCCCGCTGGGGGTCGAACCAATGCCAGGCCTGGGCCACCAGCACCGCGTCAACGCTGTTGTCGCCCAGCGGGATCTCTTCGGCGGTGCCCAACAGTGCCGGCGTGTCCGGCAGCGAATGCCGCAGCACTTCGAGCATTTCGGCGATGGGGTCCACCGCGACCACATCCAGCCCGCGCTCCACCAGCCGGGTGGTCAACTTGCCGGTTCCGGCGCCGAGGTCGAGCACATCGCGGGCACCGGCCGGCAACAACCAGTCGATGGCCTCCGGTGGGTAGGACGGCCGGCCACGCTCGTAGGCAGCTGCTTGCGGTCCGAAGGACAGCGAACGGGCGTGCCGGGAGCCGGTCACCGGGGCCACTCACCTCCGGCCATCTCGAGGGTCTGCCGCACCAACGTACCCACGGCTTCGGTTTCCACCAGGAAGCCATCGTGGCCGTAGATCGAGTCGACCACCTGCAGCCCGCTGCAGCCGGGCAGCAGATCGGCAAGTTCCTGCTGCAGGCGCAGCGGGTAAAGCCGATCGGAGGTGATGCCGGCGACCACCGCCGGCACCGGGCATCGGCGCAACGCGGTAGCCACACCGCCGCGGCCGCGCCCGACGTCGTGTCGCGACAGCGCCTCTGTCAACGCCACATAGCTTCCGGCGTCGAACCGGGACACCAGCTTGGCGCCCTGGTGTTCCAAGTAGCTCTGCACCGCGTAACGGCCGCCGGTCATCGGGTCCACGAGGTCTTCTTCGCCCTGGGCTCTGTTGGCGAACCTGGTGTCCAACTCGATCTCGCCGCGGTAGGTCAGGTGCGCGAAGCGACGGGCGATGTCCAGGCCCGCGTCGGGCGTGCGCCCGCTGCCGTAGTAGTCACCGCCCTGCCAGTTCGGGTCGGCCTTGATCGCCGCGACCTGAGTGGACTGGGTGCCGATCTGGTCGGCAGTCGCGCGTGCGCCCACGGCGAGCAGCAGCGCCGCGCGTACCCGGTCGGGGTGGCTGACCACCCATTCCAGCGCGCGGGCGCCACCCATCGACCCGCCCAGCACGGCGGCCACCTCGGTGATGCCGAGCGCGGCGAGGGCGGCGACGTCCGCCTCCACCTGGTCCCGGACGGAGATCAGCGGAAACTTCGCGCCCAGGGCTCGTCCGTCGCGGCCCGGCGAGCTCGGCCCGGTTGACCCGCGACAGCCGCCGAGCACATTGGTCGCCACCGCACACCAGCGGGTGGTGTCGACCGGGGCGCCCGGTCCGGCCACGCCGTCCCACCAGCCCGGCGTCGGGTGAGTGGGACCGGCCGGTCCGGTGACGTGTGAGTCACCGGTCAACGCATGCAAGATGACCACGACGTTGTCGCGCGCCGGCGACAACTCGCCCCAGCGCTGCACGGCGATGGTGACGTCGTCGATCACCGCACCGCTTTCCAGCTTCAGCGAGCCGATTTCCACGACGCCGACCTCGCCTTCGGCCGGCAGCGTCTGCGTGGGCACGTCGGAGATGGTCACGTCGCTCCCTTAGAACGCAGCCACGGCGTGCGGGTCGCTGTGTGGTTCGCCGCCCCGGGCCTGCGGCGCGCCGGCCCCACCGACTTCAGCGGCGGCGGCGAAGCCCAACTCCAGGTCGGCAAGGATGTCGTCGATGCCTTCCAGGCCCACTGCCAACCGCACCAGCCCGGGACTGACACCGGTTGTCACCTGCTCGGCGGGTGTCAGCTGCGCGTGCGTGGTCGACGCCGGATGGATGACCAGCGAGCGCACGTCGCCGATGTTGGCGACATGGCTGTGCAGCTTGAGCGCGTTGACGAAGGCCTTACCGGCCTCCACCCCGCCGCCCAGTTCGAAAGCCAGCACCGCGCCGGTTCCCTTCGGCGCTAACTGTTTCCCGAGCTCGTGCCAGGGCGAGCCGGGCAGACCGGCGTAGTTCACCGACAGGACGTCCTCGCGTGCGGCGAGGAACTCGGCGACCCGCTGGGCGTTGGCGACGTGGCGCTCGACGCGCAAACTCAGCGTTTCCAGACCCTGCGCCACCAGGAACGCGTTGAACGGCGCGGCCGCCGAACCGTAGTCACGCAGCAACTGCACCCGCGCCTTGGTGATGTAGGCAGGCGGCCCCAGTTCGGCGTATACCACGCCGTGGTAGCTCGGGTCGGGAGTGGTGAAGCCGGGAAACCGGCCCTGGGTCCAGTCGAAGGCACCGCCGTCGACGATGACACCGGCAATCGCCGAGCCGTGCCCGCCGAGGTACTTGGTGGCCGAATGCACCACGATGTCGGCGCCTTGGGCCAACGGCTGAATCAGGTAGGGCGTCGCGATGGTGTTGTCGACGATCAGCGGCACCCCGATGTCGTGCGCGACGCCGGCGACACCCGGGGTATTCAGCACGTCGATCTGCGGGTTGGAGATGGTCTCGGCGAAGAACGCCTTGGTGTTCGGCCGCGCCGCTGCCCGCCACGACTCCAGGTCGTCGGGATCTTCGACGAAGCTGACCTCGATGCCCAGCTTGGGTAACGAGTAGTGGAAGAGGTTGTAGGTGCCGCCGTAGAGCCGCGGGCTGGACACGATGTGGTCCCCGGCGGCGGCCAGGTTGAGGATCGCGAACGTCTCCGCTGCCTGCCCGGACGACAGGAACAGCGCGCCTACCCCGCCTTCCAGGGCGGCGATGCGCTGCTCGACGACGTCGGTGGTCGGGTTGCCGATGCGGGTGTAAATGTTGCCCGGTATCTCCAGACCGAACAGCGCGGCGGCGTGGCTGGTGTCGTCGAAGGTGTAGGACGTGGTCTGGTAGATCGGCAGCGCCCGCGCATTGGTGGCCGGGTCCGGGTGCTGACCCGCGTGGATTTGCTTGGTCTCGAAGGACCAGTGCGCCGTCGGATCGTTGTCGGTACCCGGAGAGCCGTGGTCAGCGCTCATGAGACCGCCAGAAATAGGGTGCGCATCAGGTTTCCCTGTCTACTCGGGGGCCCGACACGGCGGACCCGCGCTTGCCGCGTAGCCGGTGGATGGCTACTCAACCTGGTCATCACCCGGGGCACCCCACCGCGGTTGGAGGGTTGCCGACCAGCAAGCCGGGGCTTAGCGCTGGCGCTCATGACCGACCTGCAGCCTATCGCACCGCGCCGACACGCGGCCACCGGTGACTCGGTGGCGACTCGCTGCGCCCGGCCCGAGGCCGCGCCGGCCACCCGGCGCGATCAAACGCATGCTGGCGGGGTACGCCGGGGGCGGACTGCGACGTCGAGGCCGGGCTGAGGTCTTAAGCCCTTGATAACGTGGCAGCGACAGATAACAGCGCGGAGCCCTTGAGAAGACACTGAAGAGACGACCGCAAAGACGACCGAACACTCACCGAATAATGACGCCGGGAGAAAGACCGTGTGCGCCGAACAGCCGACCATCATCTACACGCTGACCGACGAGGCGCCGCTGCTGGCGACCTACTCCTTTCTTCCGATCGTCCGCGCCTTCGCCGAGCCGGCCGGGATCAACGTCAAGACCAGCGACATCTCGGTGGCCGCGCGGATCCTGGCCGAGTTCCCCGACCACCTGACCGACGAGCAGCGGGTGCCGGACAACCTGGGCGAGCTGGGCCGGCTGACGCAGCTGCCCGACACCAACATCATCAAGCTGCCCAACATCAGCGCCTCGGTGCCGCAGCTGGTGGCCGCGATCAAGGAGTTGCAGGGCAAAGGCTTCAAAATTCCGGATTTCCCGCAGAGTCCGAAAACCGACGAGGAGAAGGAGATCCGGGGCCGGTATGCCAAGTGCCTGGGCAGCGCGGTCAACCCTGTTCTACGGCAAGGAAATTCGGATCGACGCGCGCCGAAGGCGGTCAAGGAGTACGCGCGGAAACACCCGCACAGCATGGGCAAGTGGTCGATGGCGTCGCGCACCCATGTGGCGACCATGCGACGCGGCGATTTCTATCACGGCGAGAAGTCGATGACGCTGGACCGCGCGCACGACGTGAAGATGGTGCTGGAGACCAAAAGCGGTGAGACGCTGGTGCTCAAGCCGGAAGTGTCGCTGCTCGAAGGCGACATCGTCGACAGCATGTTCATGAGCAAGAAAGCCCTGTGCGAGTTCTACGAGGAACAGATGCAGGACGCGTACGAGACCGGTGTGATGTTTTCGCTGCACGTCAAGGCGACGATGATGAAGGTCTCTCACCCCATCGTCTTCGGCCACGCCGTCAAGGTCTTCTACAAGGACGCTTTCGCCAAGCATCAACAGCTGTTCGACGAGCTCGGCGTCAACGTCAACAACGGAATGGTCGATCTCTACAACAAGATCGAGGCGCTGCCGGCATCGCAGCACGACGAGATCATTCGGGACCTGCACGCCTGCCACGAGCATCGCCCAGAGCTGGCGATGGTCGATTCAGCCAAAGGAATCACCAATTTTCACTCGCCGAGCGACGTGATTGTGGACGCGTCGATGCCCGCGATGATTCGCGCGGGTGGCAAGATGTACGGCGCCGACGGGCGGCAGAAGGACACCAAGGCCGTCAACCCGGAATCCACTTTCTCCCGGATCTATCAGGAAGTCATCAACTTCTGTAAAACCAACGGCCAGTTCGATCCGACGACGATGGGCACCGTGCCCAACGTCGGTCTGATGGCGCAGCAGGCGGAGGAATACGGTTCGCACGACAAGACATTCGAGATTCCCGAGGACGGCGTCGCCAACATCGTCGACATCGAGACCGGTGAAGTGCTGTTGACGCAGAACGTGGAAACCGGCGACATCTGGCGCATGCCGATCGTCAGGGACGATCCCATCCGGGACTGGGTGAAGCTGGCCGTCACCCGCGCGCGCCTCTCCGGCATGCCGGTGCTGTTCTGGCTCGACCCGTACCGGCCGCACGAGAACGAATTGATCAAGAAGGTCAAGACCTACCTGGCCGACCACGACACCGAGGGGCTTGACATCCAGATCATGTCGCAGGTGCGGTCCATGCGGTACACCCTTGAACGCCTCATCCGCGGCCTGGACACCATCGCGGCGACCGGAAACATCCTGCGCGACTATCTCACCGACTTGTTCCCGATCCTCGAACTCGGCACCAGCGCCAAGATGCTGTCCATCGTGCCGCTGATGGCCGGTGGGGGCATGTACGAGACAGGGGCGGGCGGCTCGGCGCCCAAGCACGTGCACCAACTGGTCGAGGAAAATCATCTGCGGTGGGATTCACTCGGTGAGTACCTCGCGCTGGGAGCGTGTTTCGAGGACATCGGGATCAAGACCGGCAATGAGCGGGCGAAGATTCTGGGCAAGACGCTGGATGCCGCCATCGGCAAGCTGCTCGAGAACGACAAGAGCCCGTCGCGCAAAACCGGTGAACTCGACAACCGGGGCAGCCAGTTCTATCTCGCCCTGTACTGGTCGCAGGAGTTGGCTGCGCAGAGCGACGACGAAGAACTCCGCAAACACTTCGCGGCGCTGGCCGACGCGCTGGGCGAGAACGAAGACGTCATCGTGTCCGAACTCAGTGAGGCGCAGGGCGAACCGGTGGACATCGGCGGCTACTACGCACCCGACCCCGAGTTGACGACAGCGGTGATGCGGCCGAGTAAAACCTTCAACGCTGCTTTGCAGGCCGCCCAGCGCTGAGGTATGCCCGCGGCCGCAGCGCCGCCCAGCCTCCAGCTTCCTGGCAGAAAAGCCACAGAATTACCCAACCGCCAACACAGTTCGAGCGGCCTAAGCTGATAACCGGTTGGTTAACCGCGGCGGGACTGCCGATGAAATCGGTTCGGCTCGATCCTGTCGCTGGGGTCGGGCAGCGGATCGATTTTCCGACGCACGGCCGCCTGCCAGCTGGCAAGAGGGCTTTCTTACTCTGAGGAGGTTCGTCTTTGACGGTGACGCCACATGCCGGTGGGCACCTCGAGGAGTTGTTGGAGCGCAGCGGTCGCTTCTTCACTCCCGGCGAGTTCTCCACGGACCTGCGCACCGTCACCCGCCGCGGCGGCCGGGAGGCCGACGTGTTCTATCGGGACCGCTGGAGCCACGACAAGGTGGTGCGCTCGACGCACGGCGTCAACTGCACCGGGTCGTGTTCGTGGAAGGTCTACGTCAAAGACGGGATCATCGTCTGGGAGACCCAGCAGACCGACTACCCGTCGGTCGGTCCGGACCGGCCCGAATACGAGCCGCGCGGCTGCCCTCGCGGCGCGTCGTTTTCCTGGTACAGCTACTCGCCGACACGCGTCCGGTATCCGTATGCCCGCGGTCTGCTGGTCGAGATGTTCCGGGAAGCCAAAGCTCGCCTTGGTGATCCGGTGCTGGCCTGGGCGGACATCCAGGCCGACCCTGAGCGTCGCCGCCGGTATCAGCAGGCCCGCGGTAAGGGCGGGCTGGTCCGGGTCAGCTGGGCTGAAGCCACTGAGATGATCGCCGCAGCGCACGTGCACACCATCAGAACGTACGGCCCGGACCGCGTTGCCGGTTTTTCGCCGATCCCGGCGATGTCGATGGTCAGTCATGCCGCAGGTTCCCGGTTCATCGAGTTGATCGGCGGGGTGATGACGTCGTTCTACGACTGGTACGCCGACCTGCCGGTGGCTTCACCGCAGGTGTTCGGTGATCAGACCGATGTGCCGGAGTCCGGGGACTGGTGGGACGCGGCGTACCTGATGATGTGGGGTTCCAACGTCCCCATCACCCGTACCCCCGACGCGCACTGGATGGCCGAGGCGCGCTATCGCGGAACCAAAGTGGTGACCGTCAGCCCTGATTACGCCGACAACACCAAATTCGCCGACGAGTGGATGCCGTGCGCGGCAGGCACCGACGGGGCACTCGCGATGGCGATGGGCCACGTAATTCTGTCGGAATACTATGTGCAAAAGCAGGTGCCGTTCTTCTCCGACTTCGCGCGCCGCTATACCGACCTGTCGTTTCTGATCAAGCTCGAGGAGCGTGGCGACGCGCTTGTACCGGGAAAGAATCTCACCGCGGCCGATATCGGTGGGACGTTGGGGAACGTAGAAAACTCACGGTTCAAGCCCGCGCTGTTGGATGAGACGACTGATACCGTCGTGATCCCCCCTGGCTCAATCGGCTTCCGGCACGGCGAGGACGGCGTCGGGAAATGGAACCTCGATCTGGGCGACCTGACACCGGCCTTGAGCGTCCAACGCGGGCACGCCACCAACGGCGATCGTGCAACCGCGCTGGTGCACTTTCCCGGCTTCGACACCGTCGACGGGCACGGTGAGACCATCGCGCGCGGTGTGCCGGTGCGCCGCGTCGGGGAGCACCTGGTGTGCACGGTGCTCGACTTGATGCTCGCCCACTATGGTGTCGCACGTCCGGGATTGCCCGGCGATTGGCCCACCGGATACGACGACCCACGCCAACCGAATACGCCCGCCTGGCAGGAGCCCATCACCGGAGTGTCGGCCTCCCAGGCCATCCGCGTCGCAAGGGAGTTCGCGCGCAGCGCCGAAGAATCCGGCGGGCGGTCGATGATCATCATGGGCGGTGGGATCTGCCACTGGTTTCACGGCGACGCGATCTACCGTGCAGTGCTGGCACTGCTGATGCTCACCGGATCGATGGGACGCAACGGTGGTGGGTGGGCCCACTACGTCGGTCAGGAGAAGGTGCGACCGCTCACCGGCTGGCAGACGATGTCGAACGCCGCCGACTGGTCGCGGCCACCAAGGCAGGTGCCCGGCGCTTCATACTGGTATGCGCACACCGACCAGTGGCGCTACGACGCCTACGGGGCCGACAAGCTGGCCAGTCCGGTGGGTCGCGGCCGGTTCGCGGGTAAACACACGATGGATTTGCTGACCTCTGCGTCGGCGATGGGTTGGAGCCCGTTCTATCCGCAGTTCGACCGGTCCAGTCTCGACGTCGCCGACGAGGCGCGGGCGGCGGGACGCGACGTCGGCGACTATGTGGCCGAACAACTGGCTCAGCGCAAGCTGAACTTGGCGATCACCGATCCCGATGATCCCGCCAACTGGCCGCGGGTGTTGACCGTTTGGCGGTCGAACCTGATCGGCTCGTCAGGCAAAGGCGGCGAGTACTTCCTGCGGCACCTGCTGGGCACCGACTCCAACGTGCAGGCCGAACCTCCGGGCGACGGAGTGCGGCCGACAGACGTCGCATGGGACAACGAGATTCCGGAGGGCAAGCTCGACCTGATGTTGTCGATCGACTTCCGGATGACCTCGACGACATTGGTGTCCGACGTGGTGCTGCCGGCGGCGACCTGGTACGAGAAGGCCGACCTGTCCAGCACCGACATGCACCCGTATGTGCATGCTTTCAGCCCGGCTACTGATCCACCGTGGGAAACCCGCTCCGACTTCGATGCTTTCGGCGCCATTGCGCGCACGTTCAGCGCGATGGCCAAGCGCCACCTGGGCACCCGCGATGATGTGGTGCTCACTGCGCTGCAGCATGACAGCGCCGATGAGTTGGCTTATCCCGATGGCAGCGAGAACAATTGGCTGCACACCGGCGAAGTGCCGATACCGGGCAAGACGATGAGCAAGCTCACCGTGGTGCAGCGTGACTACGCAGCGACCTACGACAAGTGGGCGACACTGGGTCCGCTGGTCGACAAATTCGGGTTGACCGTCAAGGGGGTCACCGTGCATCCCTTGCCGGAGGTCGATGAACTGGCCGCCCGGTTCGGTGTGATGAATGCCGGTGTCGGGCAGGGCCGTCCGGCGATCACCACGGCCGAGCGGATGGCCGATGTGATACTCACCATGTCGGGCACGTCCAACGGCCGACTGGCCGTTCAGGGTTTCGTCGAGCTGGAACGCCGCACCGGTCAGCCGCTGGCCCACCTTGCTGAGGAGAGCGAGGAACGCCGCATCAGTTACGCCGACACCCAGGCCCGTCCGGTGCCGGTGATCACCAGCCCGGAATGGTCGGGCAGTGAAACCGGCGGTCGACGCTACGCACCGTTCACGATCAACATCGAACACCTCAAGCCTTTTCACACTCTGACCGGACGGATGCACTTCTACCTGGCCCACGACTGGATCGAGGAATTGGGCGAGCACCTGCCGGTTTACCGACCGCCGCTGGACATGGCCAGGCTGTTCAATCAGCCCTCACTCGGTGCGACCAGCGACGGCGTCGGACTGGCCGTGCGGTATTTGACCCCGCACTCGAAGTGGTCGTTTCACTCCACCTACCAGGACAACCTCTACATGCTGTCGCTGTCCCGCGGCGGTCCGACGATGTGGCTCAGCCCCAACGACGCTGCGAAGATCGCTGTGCGGGACAACGATTGGGTGGAAGCAGTCAATGCCAACGGCGTGTTCGTCGGCCGGGCCATCGTCAGTCACCGGATGCCCGACGGCGTGGTGTTCGTCTACCACGTCCAGGAACGCACCGTCGACGTGCCGCGGACCGAAACCACCGGCAAGCGCGGCGGCAACCACAACGCGCTGACCCGGCTGCGGATCAAGCCCAGCCACCTGGCCGGCGGCTACGGCCAGCACACGTTCGGTTTCAACTACCTGGGCCCGACCGGCAACCAGCGCGACGAGGTGACGGTCGTGCGCCGGCGCAGTCAGAAGGTGGATTACTGATGCGCCGAGCGAAGCTTGATGAGCGAGGCATCCTGCTGCAGGGGCGGAGCGGCGTTTGCGGAGCGACGCGCTCATGAAGGTAATGGCGCAGCTCGCGATGGTGATGAACCTCGACAAATGCATTGGCTGCCACACGTGTTCGGTGACCTGCAAGCAAGTGTGGACGAATCGCGCCGGTACTGAGTACGTGTGGTTCAACAACGTCGAAACCCGTCCGGGCGTGGGTTATCCGCGCACTTACGAAGACCAGGACCGCTGGCGGGGCGGCTGGATACGTGACAAGAAGGGGCGGTTGCGGCTCCGGGACGGCGGCCGGCTGGCGAAGTTGTTGCGGATTTTCGCCAACCCCACGTTGCCCACCATCGACGACTACTACGAGCCGTGGACCTACGACTACGAGAATCTGACGTCGGCGCCACTGGGGGACACCTTCCCCGTCGCCGCGCCGCGCAGCCTGATCAGCGGCCAGCCGATGAAACTGTCGTGGGGTGCGAATTGGGACGACAACCTGGCCGGCTCGACGGAGACGATGCGCAACGATCCGGTGCTGGCGAAGGTCAGCGATGAGGTCAAGCTGCAGCTCGAAGAGACGTTCATGTTCTACCTGCCCCGCATCTGCGAGCACTGTCTCAACCCGTCCTGCGTGGCTTCGTGCCCGTCGGGTGCGATGTACAAGCGCAGTGAGGACGGCATCGTGCTGGTCGACCAAGATCGCTGCCGCGGGTGGCGGATGTGTGTGTCGGGATGTCCTTACAAGAAGGTGTATTTCAACCACAAGACCGGGAAGGCCGAGAAGTGCACGCTGTGCTATCCGCGGATGGAGGCCGGCCAACCGACTATCTGCTCGGAAACCTGCGTCGGGCGGCTGCGCTACCTGGGGCTGGTGCTTTATGACGTCGACCGGGTGCTGCAAGCGGCGTCGGTGGAGAAGGACACCGATCTCTACCGGGCGCAGTGTGAAATCTTGCTCGACCCGCATGACCCGGAGGTGATCGCCGCAGCGCACGCCGAGGGTATCCCCGACGAGTGGATCGAGGCCGCGCAGCGGTCACCGGTCTACGCGTTGATCAACACCTTCAAGGTGGCGCTGCCGCTGCACCCTGAATACCGCACCATGCCGATGGTTTGGTACATCCCGCCGCTGTCACCCGTGGTCGATGCGGTCAGCCGCGATGGCCACGACGGGGAGGAGTTGGGCAACCTGTTCGGCGCGTTGGAGGCGCTGCGTATCCCGATGGAGTACCTGGCTGGGTTGTTCACCGCGGGGGACACCGGCGTCGTCGAAGGTGTGCTGCGGCGGCTGGCGGCGATGCGTTCATACATGCGGGACATCAACCTCGGGCGTGAGACGCAACCACACATCCCCCATTCGGTCGGCATGACCGAAGAACAGATCTACGAGATGTATCGGTTGCTTGCGATCGCGAAATACGAAGACAGATATGTGATTCCGACCGCATACAAGGCTCAGGCCGCTGATCTGGAACAGGGCTGCTCGTTGGACGGCGAGGGCGGGCCGGGCATGTACGAGTCGAGTCCGTTCGGTGAAGCCGACGGTGTGCCGGCACCGGTCTCCGTCGAGACATTCCACACGCTCAAGCAACGCGCGGGATGGGTTACCGACGGCCAGCGTTCGTCACGGGTGAATCTGCTGAACTGGGATGGCCGCGAGGTGTTGGCCGGAATGTTTCCGGAAGAACACCCGAAGCGATGAAGCTGCGCAGCCGATCTCGAGAGCCGGTGCTGCGCGACCGGTTGGTCTGGCAGGCGGCCTCGCTGCTACTGGCCTATCCCGACGCGCAGCGCGACGAGCGGCTCGACACCGTCGAACGCCTGCTGGCGCATCTGGACGGGACGGCGGCGCAGTTGTTGGGACGCACGGCGGTCGCGCTGCGTGCGACCGATGCGCTGAGCGCTGCAACTGATTACGTCGAAACATTCGACTTGCGGCGGCGTTCGACCATGTATCTGACCTACTGGACGGCCGGCGACACCCGTAACCGGGGCCGCGCGATGCTGACATTCGCCTCGGCGTACCGCGACGCCGGTGTTGAACCCCCGAAAGTCGAAGCGCCCGATCATCTCACGGTGGTTCTGGAGTTCGCCGCCACCGTCGACCCGGTGGTGGGGCGAAAACTGCTGACCGAACACCGGGTGCCCATCGACCTGCTGTTGTGGGCGTTAAGGGACGCCGGGTCGGCGTACGAACACGTTATCGCCGCGGTGTGTCAAACCCTGCCCCCGGTCACCGACCAGGAAGTGCGTCGAGCACAACTGCTCGCTCAGCAGGGCCCGCCCACCGAAGCAGTTGGGTTGCAGCCGTTTACGCTGACCGTACCGCCCAAGCGAACTGCCGGAGCATGATATGGCCCATACGAGTTTAGTCCAGATTTATTGGAACGTCGCGCCTTATGTTGCGCTGTCAATCGCCGCGGTTGGTACCTGGTGGCGGTATCGCTACGACCAATTCGGCTGGACCAGCCGCTCGTCGCAGATTTACGAGTCCCGACTGCTGCAGATCGGTAGCCCGATGTTCCACTTCGGCAGTCTAGTGGTGATCATGGGTCACGCCGTAGGCCTATGCATCCCGGAGTGGCTAACCACGGACTTCGGGCTGAGCGACCACTTCTACCACTTGCAGGCGCTGGCACTCGGTGTGCCCGCCGGGTTCGCCACCCTCATCGGAATCGGATTGCTGATTTACCGACGATGGACCCGCGGACCGGTGCAGCTGGCCACCAGCCTCAGCGACAAGCTGATGTACCCGGTGCTGGTGTGCGCGCTGGTGGTCGGCATGAGCTGCACACTGATGGGGGCCACGCACTACGGCGAGGTGCACGACTACCGGCAGAATGTGTCGATCTGGTTCCGGTCGATCTTTGCCGTGGACCCGCGTGGCGATCTGATGTTGCAGGCGCCGTTCTATTTTCAAGTGCATGTGACGATCGCATTGATTTTGATTGCGCTGTGGCCGTTCACCCGACTGGTCCACGCGTTCAGCGCGCCGATCGGCTATCTGTTCCGGCCTTACATCGTCTACCGCAGCCGCGAGGCGGCCGGCGACGAACTAGTCGGTTCGGCGCCGCGTCGCCGCGGGTGGTAGCCGCTCAACGCGGCGACGGATAGGTCAGACTGCCGCCGTTAACCTTGGCGTTTTCGTTCAAGACTGCGGGCTTCGTTGATGTGGTCGACATGATGTGAACGACCTCGATCCCGGCGACGATCAGCGCGTCGGTGACCAACCTGCGGTGGCAGCGCCAGGGCACCGCCTCACTGCACATGATCGCCGGCCGTTCGTAGGCAGCCAATTCGAGCAACTCGTCGAGACCTTCTCTGAACTCGGCGGTCTGCATGTAGTCGGCGTAATCACGGAACGCTTTGACGCGCCACGCCTCGTTCGGACTCGATATACCGGCGGGTGTATGGCGCCGACCTCCTAATTTCGGCATCCATCGGTAGCCGATATCGCTGGGCAATGCACTGGCGATTGCGGATTCGTTCCACTGTGGGAATTTCCGGGACGTCGGAAACGACCGCACATCGACCAGGTAGGTGATCCCGTTGGTGCGCAGCATCGTCAGCACTTCGTCGAATTCGCGTGTCGAATGCCCGATCGTCCAGACGCGGTTGATCGTTATCGAGCTTTCCCTTGAGCGACACGCACTTTCGGACGTGTGGCGGTCGGGTGCGACGTTGCGCTCAACGGCGTTCGCGACAGCGAGACCGGCCGCCGCAACTACGTGCCTGCACGCGGCTCCTCCTCAGCTGGCCGGCGAGTTCAGTGCCCGCAGCGGCGAGCTGTACTCGTCGATGAATTCGGTGATGAGCTCGGTAATGCGGCCCGGGGCCTCGAACATCGGGATGTGCCCAAGGCCGTCCAGGGTGGTCACCTTGGTGTCTTCCGGCAGGTGGTTCTTGAAGTACGTGCTGTAGCGCGGTGGGGGAAAGACCCGGTCCTTCTCGCACAACACGAGCTGGGTCGGGACGGCGGTCTGCGCAAGTTCCGCCAGACCGGGTTGCAGCAACGCTTTGACGAGCAACTGGAAGTAAGCGGGGCAGTGCGCCACGTCGTCGACGACGGCGACCATCTCCTTTTCGCTGAGACCCTCCGGGGTTCCGCTGATGGGCAGGGTGGCCAACCGCCGGCTGAACGGCAACCGCAGGGCCCGCGGCCCGAGCAACCGTGCCAGCGCCCACAACGGCATACCCCCGACGAATTTGGCGATGACCTCGTATTTGCCCGGGGTCCAGCGTGTCCACCCGCCGGCCGGCGCGATGCCGGTGACGGTGCGGGCCCGGCCGCGGGTTTCCAATTCGAAAGCCACCCAGCCGCCCAGCGAGTTACCGACGATGTGGGCGGTGTTCCAGCCCAGTTCGTCGAGTTGCCGCTCGATGTGATCGGCCAGCACCTTCGAACTCAGGAACCAGGTGCCGGAGTACGGGCCGCCATTGTGGCCGGCCATCGTCGGCGCGAACACTTCGTAGCGACCGGTGTCGGCCAGCTGCTCGGCGACGGTCTGCCACACCACCTGGGAGATCAAGAACGGGTGCAACAGCAAGACCGGTTCTCCGGAGCCCAGGTGAATCGGCGCACGTTTCGTCATGACAGCCGACCATAAATGTGTGGCCGCCGGTACGGCAAGCGTGACGGAGCGCACTGCCACCAGCGTGAAAAGATCGAAGCACCATGAACAGCCCCACCGGAAGTCGCCGGGTCTTCTCCGGCGTACAGCCCACCTCCGACTCGCTGCACCTGGGCAACGCGCTGGGTGCGGTCACCCGCTGGGTCGAGCTGCAGGACCAGCACGACGCCTTCTTCTGCGTCGTCGACCTGCACGCCATCACCATCCCGCAGGACCCGGACGTGCTGCGGCGGCGCACGCTGATCACCGCGGCTCAATACCTGGCGCTGGGTATCGACCCAGACCGCAGCACCGTTTTCGTGCAGAGCCACGTGCCCGCCCACACCCAGTTGGCGTGGGTGCTGGGGTGTTTCACCGGGTTCGGGCAGGCGTCGCGGATGACGCAGTTCAAAGACAAGTCGACGCGCCAGGGCGGTGAGTCGACGACGGTCGGGCTGTTCACCTACCCCGTGCTGCAGGCCGCCGATGTGCTGCTCTACGACACCGAGCTGGTTCCGGTCGGCGAGGATCAACGTCAGCACCTCGAACTGGCCCGCGATGTGGCGCAACGATTCAACAGCCGGTTCCCGGACACCTTCGTGGTGCCCGACGTGCTTATCCCGAAGGTGACGGCCAAGATCTACGACCTGCAGGACCCGTCGTCGAAAATGAGCAAGTCCGCGGCCACCGACGCCGGGCTGATCAACCTGCTGGACGACCCGGCGAAGTCGGCGAAGAAGATCCGCTCGGCCGTCACCGACAGCGAACGGGAGATCCGCTACGACGTGACCGCCAAGCCCGGGGTGTCGAACCTGCTGAGCATCCAGTCCGCAGTGACCGGTGTCGACATCAACGCCCTGGTCGACGGCTACGCCGGTCGCGGCTACGGCGACCTGAAGAAAGACACCGCCGAGGCAGTCGTCGAATTCGTGGCACCGATCAAGTGTCGAGTCGACGAACTGCTTGCCGACCCCGCGCAGTTGGAGGCGGTGCTGGCCGGCGGGGCTGCGCGGGCGCAGCAGGTGGCCGAGAAGACAATCGAGCGGGTCTACCACCGGCTAGGGTTTCTTCCGCATCCCCACTAGATCGAGGCTGGTATGACGGATCCGGCCAGGCCGGGCAGACTGGATCGGCTGCGGGCGCGTTATGAATGGTTCGACCACGTCATGCGCGCGAACGAACGGTTCAACGAGCGCAAGGGCAGTTTCTACGCAGCCGGGCTCACCTACTACACGATCTTCGCGCTGTTTCCCTTGCTGATGCTGCTGTTTGCGGTGGCCGGCTTTGTGCTCTCGCGACAGCCCGCGCTGCTCACCGACATCGAGGACCGCGTCAAACTGTCGGTGTCGGGCCATCTCGGAAAGCAGTTGCTGCAGCTGATGGATTCAGCGATCGACTCGCGCACCTCGGTCGGGGTCGTCGGTCTGGCGCTGGCGCTGTGGCTGGGCCTGGGCTGGATGGCCAACCTGCGGGAGGCGCTCAGCCAGATGTGGCAGCACCGCCATGAGCCGGCCGGCTTCCTGCGGACCAAGCTGTCGGATCTGATCGCGATGGTCTCGGCGTTCCTCGCGATCGCTGTCACCGTCGCGCTGACCGCGGTCGGCAACGCCACCGTGATGGCAAAGGTGCTCACGTTGTTGGGACTTCACTACCTCCCACTGCTCGACGCGCTGTTGCGGGTCGCCTCGGTGCTGCTCGCGTTTCTCGTGTCGTGGGTCTACTTCACCTACGTGATCGCGCGATTGCCGCGGGAGTCGATCAGCTTCGACAGCGCGGTGCGGGCCGCCTTCTTCACCGCGATCGCCTTCGAGGTGTTCAAGCAGCTCGCCTCGATTTATCTGCGGTTGGTGCTGAAAACTCCGGCGGCCGCGACGTTCGGGCCGGTGCTGGGACTGATGGTGTTCGCGTACACCACCGCGCGACTGGTGCTGTTCGCGACGGCGTGGGCTGCGACGTCGCCGGATAATCTGCGTGCGATGCCCGCCGAGCCGCCGGACCCCGCCATCATCAGTCCGCGGGTTCAGATAGAAGACGGCTTGCGGCCAGGGCGGGCTGCGGCCGCTGTGGCGGTGGGAGCCGTTAGCGCGCTTGGCCTTTCCCGCCTGTTCCGCCGCGCTCGCGATCACCGCTAGGCCGGATGGCGGCGACCCGCTTCGCCCGGCTTCCCGCCGCGCTCGCGATCACCGCTAGGCCAGATGACCCAGTCGCCGTCGGCCATCACCGCGCGCACCTGCAAGCTCTCGTCGAGCACCACCAAATCGGCCGCCGCGCCTTTTCGCAGCAAACCGGCGTGCTCGAGACCGAGTACCCGCGCCGGCGTCGTCGACGTCACTTGCACAGCGGCGGCCAGCGCCGCGTCCGGGTGGGAACCGGCGGCGACCGCAGCTCGGAAAAGCTCATCCATGGTGGCGGTGCTGCCCGCGATCGTCGACGTGCCGTGCACGCACGCCACCCCGGCAGACACGTCGATTTGTACCGGTCCCAGCTGAAACGCCCCGTCACCCAGCCCGGCTGCGGCGGTCGCATCGGTGACCAGCGCGACCCGCGCGGGCCCCACCGCGTCGATCACCGCGCTGGTGACGGCGGGGTGCACGTGCACGCCGTCGGCGATCAGTTCGACCGTCACCCGCCGATCCCGCAGCAAGGCCAGCGCCGGCCCTGGCTCGCGGTGGTGCAGCGGTCGCATCGCGTTGAACAGATGCGTGCCGACCGTCGCGCCGGCGTCGATCGCCTGCCGCGTCTGCTCGTAGGTGGCGTCCGTGTGGCCAATCGCGACCACGACTCCTGCCTCGACCAGGCGTTCGGTCACCGCGGCGCTACCTTTGCGTTCCGGGGCCAACGTCACCATCCGCACCGCGCCGCCACCGGCGGCGAGCACTGAGTCGAGCTCCACGGCGTTTGGATCGCGCAACTGCCCCGCGTCGTGCGCGCCACACCGGGCCGGGCTCAGCCACGGGCCCTCGACGTGGATGCCGTCGATCACCCCGGACCGAGTCGACTCGGCCAGCGCACGCAGACCTGCGAGCAGCTCGGCGGGAGACGCGGTGACGAGGCTGGCCAGCGTGCTGGTGGTGCCGTGCCGGCGGTGAAAAGCAGCCGCCTGCGCGATGCCGGCCAGGTTGCCGTCGGTGTACGACGCGCCACCGCCGCCATGTACGTGCAGGTCGACGAAGCCGGGCACCACCACTGCGTCGGGTAAGTCGACGTCCGGCCGCTCAGACGGGGCGCCTGCGCCGCAGTCGAGGATGGTCCGCCCAGAAATCCGCAGCCAGCCCGGGCGGCTGATGGTGCCGTCCAGGGCGACGGCGCCCGCGCGGATCAGCGTCATGCCCAGCGTCCGCCGTTTTCCCAGAAGTGCCGGATCTCCTCGAGCTGGCGGCCCTTGGTCTCCGGCGCCAACCGATGCACGAAGGCGAAAGCGGTCACCGCGAACACGCCGAGCACTGCGAAGGTGGCGCTGATGCCCACCGTCTCCAGCATCGTCAAGAAAAGCGCCGCCACCAGCGCGTTTCCGATCAGGTTGGCGGTCAGCATCGCTGAGGAGCCGATCGAGCGCAGCCGCGCCGGCAGGCTCTCACCGGCATAGACCCACACCAGCGCCCCGAATCCAAAGGTGAACCCGACGGTGAGCAACAGCACTCCAGCGACACCGACCAGCGGCGCCGCACCGGTGTGGCCGGCACCGACCAGCACCGCGTCCGCGACGATCATGACGCCGATACCGGTCAACAGCACCGGCCGCCGGCCCACCCGGTCGACCAGCACCAGCGACACCGCGACCGCGATCAGCGCGGCGACCTGAATCAGCGCCGGCACCACCAACAGCGCGAAATCACCGGAAAAACCCATGGCCTGCAACAACCGCGGACTGTAATAGACGATCGCGTTGATGCCGGTGATCTGAACGAAAAATCCCAAACCGACCAGAAAGACGGTGGCGCGCAGATACGGTCGGCGCAGCATCTCCGCCAGCGCGCCGCCGCGTTCTTCGGCCAGCGCACTGACGATCTCGCTGACTTCCCGCTCGACGTCCGCCTCGGCCTCGATGCGGCGCAAAACTGCGCGGGCATCGCCCACTCGGCCCTTCAGCACATACCACCGCGCCGTGTCGGGCATGCGCAGCAGCAGCGCCGTCACCACTGCGGCAGGTATGGCGGCCAACCCGAGCATCACCCGCCAATTGTGCGCACCGGCCAGGGCATAAGCGGCCAGGTAGCCGGTGATGATGCCGGCCACGGTGGCCACCTGATAGGCCACCAGCAGCGAGCCGCGCCACGTCGCGGGCACCGATTCGGCGACGAAAACCGGCACCACCACGACGGACACCCCGATGGTCACGCCCAGCAGCAGACGAGCGATCAGCAGCACCGGCAGCGACACCGACAGCGCGGCGAGCGCCGCGAACACGGCGTAGCCCGCCGCCACCAACACCATCGACCATTTGCGGCCGATCGCGTTGGCCAGCACACCGCCGCCCAGCGCGCCGGCAATCTCACCGACCGCCACAGCGGTCGTCAGCAGTTCCTGTTGAGCTTTGCTCAGGTGGAATTGCTCGGTGATGAACAGCAGCGCCCCGGCGATGTTGGACAGGTCGTAGCCGTAGATGACGCCCACGCTCGCCGCCGTCAAACCGATGACCAGTGCCGTGCGGTTGCGGCTCATATCGCGCTTATCGTGGCCGCTGTCTGCGGTCTAGTTCTGTGGGCGGCGGTTCAACGAGCGTGCGACCAGGATCAACCCGAAGACGACGATGCTGCCGATCACCGCGACTCCGACGCGTACCGGCACGGCGTCAGCGGCCGGGACGATCGCGGCGGCTTGGACAGCGCTGTCGGTGCCGTCGTCGGCATCTGCTCCGCTCGCCGCTTTCGGCGCCAGCGCCGGATCCGGTTCGATCAGCGTCCCGACCCGAGTGCCCGGGGTGGTGGCGAACCCGTAGTCCAGCAGATGCGCCGCCTGTTGCCACGGTGGAATCGGCTGGCGGGTGCCGTGCATTAAAACCGCCACCAGCCGCCGTCCGTCGCGGTCAGCGGCGCCGACGAAAGTCTGACCCGCATCGTCGGTGTAGCCGGTCTTGCCGCCCAGCGCGCCGGTGTAGTGGTAGAGCAGTTGGTTGTCGTTCTCCAGCTGGTAGCCGGGATGGTCGCCGTGACCCGGGAAGTCGAACGTCCGCGTCGCCACGATGTTGCTGAACGTGGGGTTCTGCCAGGCGTAGCGGTAGAACAGACCGATGTCATAGGCGGAGGTGCTCATACCCGGCCCGTCCAGCCCGGACGGAGTCGCGACGCGGGTATCGCGCCCGCCCAGCTTGCCGGCCAGCACGTTGATCTTCTCCAGCGCCGTCTGCATGCCGCCGAGTTGCACGGCCAGCGCGTGGGCGGCGTCGTTGCCGGAGTGCATCAGCAGCCCGTGCAGTAACTGGTTGACCGTGTAGACACCCTCGGGCGCGACGCCGACCTTCGTGCCCTCAGCGGCGGCGTCCTCGGCGGTGCCGGGCACCGCCTTGTTCAAGCTGAGCTCGTTGATCGATGCCATCGCCACCAGCACCTTGATGATGCTCGCGGGGCGATGCCGACCGTGTGGATCACGGGCCGCGACCACGGCACCGCTGTCCAGGTCGGCGACCACCCACGCTTCGGCCGAGATGTCGTTGGGCACCGGCGGTGTGCCCGGCGCGACGATGACGCCGCAGTCACCCAGCGCGGTGCCGCCGACCGGGCTGGCGGGCACCGGCAGCGGCAGTGGTGGATCCCCGGCGGTGGGGACTTCCGACGAGTCGACCGCCGCGGGCGTCGAGACCCGGTACGGGCAGGCCGGCGGCGCCGCGTTGGGTTCGGCTGACGCGACGGGCAGGACCGGTGCCGCCAGCAGGAAAGCCACGGCGGCCAGGCCGGCTGCGGGACGTAGGAGAGCCATCGTCTGAGCACCTTAGGCGAAGGGCCGCGGCATCGCCGGGAGCCGCGCGGTGAGTGGCCGCAGCCCAGTCAATTCGTGTCCATTGCGAGAGACGCCAAAGCATGTTTTGATGTACATTGCGATGGACACCAAAAAGCGGACTTACCGGATGCAGGCTCGCCAGGAAGCGACTTCGGCTACCCGGGCCGCCATTGTGGCGGCGGCCGTCGACTGCTTCATGGCGGAACGGTCGTTGGCGATCACGCTGGGCGCGGTCGCCGATCGCGCCGGTGTCACCGTCAAAACCGTGCTGCGGCACTTCGGCAGCCGGGAAGCACTGATCGACGTCGCCTGGTTCAAGGCCTACGACGAGGTGCTGGCCGAGCGGATAGCGCCTCCCGGCGATGTGGAGAAGGCGCTGGCGGTGCTGATCGCGCACTACGAACTGCGTGGTGCGGTGGTCCTGGCTTTGTTGGCCGAGGAGGACAAAGACGCCCGAGCACGCCTGTCCTGCGAGCTCGGGCGCACCGCGCATCGACAATGGGTGGACGAGGTGTTCGGCGCCCGGCTGCCCGACGAGCCTGCCGCGCGGTCGCGCCTCGTCGACGCGCTGGTGGTGGCCACCGACGTCTATAGCTGGAAATTACTTCGCCTCGACCGCGGTCTCGAGGTCCACGACGTACGCGACCGGATGACGCTCATCTGCGATGCGGTACTGGCCGAAGCCAAGGCAACCCGAGGTGGCACCGAAAGGAGCGGGCGGTGAAGATTCTATTTGCGGTCGTCGACGGCGGCGGCAACATTCCGCCGCAATTGGCCGTGGCCGACGCGTTGCGCAGCCGTGGTGCCGAAGTCCGCTTCATCGGGCATCGGGGAATCCGCACACGGATAGAGGAACGCGGGTTCTCCTTCGACGGGTTCCCCGCCGGACGCGAATTCGACCCCACGGTTGCGCGTCCGCTGCTGCGATTCATGACTGACATGACCAGGGTCGCCATGGACCGGCGGCTCGCCCGCGATGTGGTTGAAGCGGCACATCGGTGTTGCGCGGACGTCGTCGTCGTCGACGTGTTGCTGATAGCCGCTATCGCCGAGGCCCTGGCAGCGGAGATTCCGACGGTGGTGTTCGTGCACTTCTTCTATCGCACCATGCAAGACCTCGCCGCCGGTCCCGCCGGCTGGCTGTTGCGCCTCAACGGCGTCGCGCCGCTCGGCGCAGAACGCAGCGGTGCAATGCAACTCGTCAGTGCCCTCGCCGCCCTGGACCCGATGCGCGGGACGCCGCCGGTGCGGCACGTCGGCGTCGTCTGGCAGGGCGTCCCCATCCAGGCGGTGCCCGCCGCAGTGCCCCGGATACTGGTCAGTCTGAGCACCTGCGCGTTCGCCGGCCAGCGACGCATGCTGCAGAACATGGTCGACGCCATCGAACCGCTGCCGGTCGAGGCGACGGTGACCGTCGGTCCGGCCATAGACGTCCGGGGACTGCGGGTGCCGGCGAATGTGTCGATGCACGATTGGCTCGACCACGGCGAGGTGCTCACCACCGCCTCGGTGGTCGTCAGCCACGGCGGACACAGCACGACGATGCGAGCGCTGTCCTACGGAGTGCCCGTGGTGGTGGTGCCCGCCAATACGTTGATCGACCAGAAGCGGGTCGGCGCCGCCGTCGAATCCTTGGGTGCGGGCATTCTGTTGCGCAAACACGCGTCGGCCAGACGAATTCGCGCCGCGATCAGTGCGGTGCTCAGCGACCCGACCTACCGTCAAGCGGCTTCCCGCCTCGGTGATGCCATCCGCCGACGCGACGGCGCTCAAGTGGCCGCTGATGCCATCGAAGAGGTAGCGCGTACCCGCATCGCTCACTCTTGACGCGCTGGGTTTGACGCTTCGGCTATTTCTCGAAGATCAACGCGCGCTTCACTTCCTGGATCGCCTTCGTCACTTCGATGCCGCGCGGACAGCATTCCGTGCAGTTGAACGTGGTGCGGCAACGCCACACCCCGTTGGCTTCGTTGAGGATTTCCAGTCGTTCGGCGGCGGCCTGATCGCGGCTGTCGAAGATGAAGCGGTGCGCGTTGACGATCGCGGCCGGTCCGAAGTAACTGCCTTCATGCCAGAACACCGGGCAGCTGGTGGTGCACGCCGCACACAGAATGCACTTGGTGGTGTCGTCGAAGCGCCTGCGGTCGGCTTCGCTTTGACTGCGTTCTCGCGCCGGCGGCTCGCTGTCATTGATCAGGTAGGGCTTGACGGCACGGTAAGCATCGAAGAACGGCTCCATGTCGACGACGAGATCCTTCTCCACCGTCAGTCCTCGAATCGGTTCCACCGTAACGGTCGGCTGCTTACCCCTCGCCTTGCGGGGCAGAAGATCTCGCATCAGCACTTTGCAGGCCAGCCGGTTGACCCCGTTGATCCGCATGGCGTCCGACCCGCACACCCCGTGCGCGCAGGACCGCCGGAACGTCAACGTGCCGTCCAGGTAATCCTTGACGTACATCAGCAGGTTGAGCAGCCGGTCGGTGGGCAGGCAGGGCACCCGGAAGCTTTGCCACCCGTTCGAATTCACGTACTGCTCAGGACATTCCGGGTTGTACCGGGCGATCTTCAAAATGACCGGCGTCGAACCGTCCGGCACCGGCGGCGGCGAAAGCTGGTCCGGTGTGCGGTTGTCAGAACTCAGCCGCATCAGTACTTCCGTTCCTGCGGTTCGTACCGGGTCCGCGCCACCGGCTTGGAATCGACCCGGACGTCGGACAACAGATCGCTGCCCTGCTTGTAAGCCATGGTGTGGCGCAGATAGTTGGTGTCGTCCCGGTCCGGGTAGTCCTCGCGGGCGTGCCCGCCGCGGGTCTCTTTGCGGTTCAACGCGCCGACGACGGTCACCTCGGCCAGCTCCAGCAGGAAACCCAGCTCGACTGCTTCCAGAAGTTCACTGTTGAAGCGTTTACCTTTGTCCTGCACTCGAATCCGAGGGTAGCGCTGCTTGAGTCCGTGAATGTCATTGAGCGCTTGCTTGAGCGTCTCCTCGGTGCGGAACACCGCGGCGTTGTTGTCCATCGACTGCTGCAGGGTGGCGCGGAGGTCGGCGACGCGTTCGGTGCCTGGTTCGGTCAGGGTGCTGCTCACCCAACCGACCACCGTCGCCGCCGGCTCCGGCGGCAGTTCGACGAAGTCGTGCTCTTGCGCGTAGGCGGCTGCGGCGATGCCGGCGCGACGACCGAATACGTTGATGTCCAGTAGCGAGTTGGTGCCCAACCGGTTGGCGCCGTGCACCGACACGCAGGCGCATTCGCCGGCCGCATACAGCCCGGGCACCGTTGCGGTGTTGTCGCGCAACACCTGCCCGGTCACCGTCGTCGGGATACCGCCCATCACGTAGTGGCACGTCGGGTAGACGGGCACCAGCTCGCTGGCTGGATCCACCCCGAGGTAGGTGCGGGAGAACTCGGTGATGTCGGGCAGCTTGCTCTCCAACACGCCCGTGCTGAGATGACGGACGTCGATGTGCACGTAGCCCTTGTCCGGTCCCGCGCCGCGACCCTCCAGCACTTCGCGCACCATGGACCGGGAAACGATGTCCCGCGGCGCCAGATCGACGATCGACGGCGCATAACGTTCCATGAAGCGCTCGCCGTCGCCGTTGAGCAGCCGGCCGCCTTCAGCGCGGACGGCCTCAGAGATCAAAATGCCCAGGCCGGCCAACCCGGTCGGGTGGAACTGGTGAAACTCCATGTCCTCTAACGGAAGTCCGTTGCGGAACACGATCCCCATCCCGTCGCCGGTCAAGGTATGCGCGTTGGAGGTGGTTTTGTAGATGCGGCCCGAGCCGCCGGTCGCGATCACCACGGCTTTGGCGTGGAATACGTGGACATCGCCGGCGGCCAGTTCGTAGGCGACAACTCCGGTGACCACTGGGCCGTCCCCGGTCTGGGTGAGCACCAGATCCAGGACGTAGAACTCGTTGAAGAACTGCACCCCGTGCTTGACGCAGTTCTGATACAGCGTCTGCAGGATCAAGTGGCCGGTTCGGTCGGCGGCGTAACACGACCGTCGCACCGGCGCTTTGCCGTGCTCACGGGTGTGCCCGCCGAACCGGCGCTGGTCGATGCGGCCGTCGGGAGTCCGGTTGAACGGCATCCCCATCTTCTCCAGATCGAGCACCGCGTCGATGGCCTCCCGGCACATGATCTCCACCGCGTCTTGGTCGGCCAGGTAGTCGCTGCCCTTTACGGTGTCGAAGGCATGCCATTCCCAGCTGTCCTCTTCCACGTTGGCCAGCGCCGCACACATTCCGCCCTGCGCCGCGCCGGTGTGGCTGCGGGTGGGATAGAGCTTGGTCAGCACTGCGGTGGCAGCCTGCGGCGCGGCTTCGACGGCGGCCCGCAACCCGGCACCGCCGGCGCCGACGATCACGACGTCGTGTCGGTGCTGCCGGACCGTGCTCATGACGAGATGTTCGGGTCGAACGTCAGCAGCACATAGCTACCCAGCACGAGCGTGAACACTATCGACACCGCCAGCAAGGTGTTGAGCACGATCCGGGTGGACTGTTTACGGCTGTAGTCGTCGATGATGGTGCGCAGACCGTTGCCGCCGTGCAGCTGCGCCAGCCAGAGCAAGAGCAGGTCCCACACCTGCCAGAACGGCGAGTGCCAACGCTGCGCGACGTAATTGAAGTCGATTCGGTACACGCCGTCATCCCACATCAGCATCACGAAGAGGTGCCCGAGCGCCAGAACCACCAACACGACGCCGGAAAACCGCATGAACAGCCAGGCGTTTTTCTCGAAGTTCGGGATACCGATCCGTCGCCGCGGCGCCCGCGGGTCGTCCAACTCGGTTGCTAAGTTCATTGGAATCGCCCGAGGAAGTGCACGCCGAGCACCACAGTCGCAGGAACCATCACCAGCAGCCACGTGGCACCGATCATCCACAGCATCAGGCGCTGATACCGAGTGCCCTTCCACCAAAAGTCGATCAGGATGACGCGAATGCCGTTCAACGCGTGATAGAGCACGGTGGCGACCAACGCCAGTTCCATCAGCCCGACGATCGGTGTCTTGTAGGTCGCGATGACCTCGTCGTAGGCCTGCGGGCTGACCCGGACCAGCGCGGTGTCGAGCACGTGAACGAACAAGAAGAAGAAGATCGTCGCGCCGGTGATGCGATGCAGCACCCATGACCACATGCCGGGGTCGCCGCGGTACAGGCTCCGGCGCGACGGTCGCACGCGCTCGGTTTCGTCCTGCGCCGGGGGATTGGGTGGATTCGCAGATGTCGCCGTCGTCATCAGCGCCCTCCAGACTTGCTTGCGCCGGGCAACTGTCAATCTATCGAACCGCCGGGCAGTGCCCCGCCGTCGCCGCGGCGGCGATCTAGGGTGTCCTAGACAATCAGCGTCAAGCAACGTCAGTTGACCGACCGAACAAGAGCCGAACGAATGCACCTGATTTTGAACCGGTATCGCCGTCGTGACCAGTGTGGTTGACTGGGACACGTTGCGCGGCAAGGCAATCGAGGTCGCGCAACGAGCGTATGCGCCGTATTCACTGCTGCAGGTCGGCGCGGCGGCGCTGGTGGACGATGCGCGCGTGGTCACCGGATGCAATGTGGAGAATGTCTCATATGGTCTGGGTTTCTGCGCCGAGTGCGCCGTGGTGTGCGCGCTGCACTCGACCGGTGGCGGCAAGCTGGTTGCGCTGGTGTGCACCGACGCCGCCGGTTCCCTGCTGATGCCGTGCGGGCGCTGTCGCCAGGTGTTGCTGGAACACGGCGGCCCCGAGCTGCTGATCGACCACCCAGCCGGACCCCGTCGGCTGGCTGAGCTGCTGCCCGACGCGTTCGGCCCGGACGACCTTCCCCCGCCATCGCGATGAGCAACGTCACCTTCGACGCGCCGACCGTCATCAGGATCAAGCGCGATGGCGGTCGGCTGTCCGATCCGGCTATCGACTGGGTGATCGATGCCTACACCGACGGCCGCGTCGCCGAGGAGCAGATGTCGGCGTTGCTGATGGCGATCTTCCTGCGCGGAATGGACTACCAGGAGACGGCGCGGTGGACGTCAGCGATGGTGGCCTCCGGTGAGCAGATGGACTTCACCGGCCTGCGGCGCGGCGGTAAACCGTTGCCGACGGTCGACAAGCACTCCACCGGCGGCGTCGGGGACAAGATCACGTTGCCGCTGGTGGCCGTCGTCGCCGCGTGTGGCGCGGGTGTACCACAGGCTTCCGGCCGGGGACTCGGCCACACCGGCGGCACACTGGACAAACTGGAGTCGATCCCCGGTTTCACCGCGGACCTGGCCGGCCGCCGGGTATGCGACCAAGTGCGTGACGTCGGCGCGGCGATCTTCGCCGCCGGCCGGCTTGCACCCGCCGACGCCAAGCTGTACGCGCTGCGGGACATCACCGCCACCGTGGAGGCGTTGCCGCTGATCGCCAGCTCGGTGATGAGCAAGAAGCTCGCCGAAGGCGCGGGCGCCTTGGTGCTGGACGTGAAGACCGGTGCGGGGGCGTTCCTGACGTCCGAGGCGCGCTGCTACGAGCTGGCCGAGACGATGGTGGCACTCGGTGCGGCACACGGCTTACCCACCCGCGCGCTGGTCACCGACATGAGCTCACCGCTGGGTGCGACGATCGGCAACGCTGTCGAGGTGGCCGAAGCGCTGGACGTGCTGGCCGGCGGTGGGCCTGCCGACGTGGTGCATCTGACGCTGACGCTGGCCGCCGAGATGCTGGCCCTGGCCGGCATAGACGGATGTGACGTGGCGCAGACACTGCGCGACGGCAGCGCCATGGACCGGTTCCGGGCGCTGGTTGCCGCGCAAGGCGGTGACTTGTCGGTACCGCTTCCGGTCGGCAGGTGTGCCGAAACCATCACCGCCAGTCGGAGCGGCACAATGGGTGACATCGACGCGATGGCTGTAGGACTGACGGCATGGCGACTCGGCGCGGGACGATCCCGTCCGGGCGAACAGGTGCAAGCGGGCGCCGGGGTCCGGATCCACCGTCGACCCGGCGAGCCGGTGGCCGCCGGCGAGACGCTTTTCACCCTGTACACCGATACCCCCGAACGCTTCGCGGCAGCCGCGGCGGAGCTGGCCGGCGGCTGGAGCGTCGGGGACAGCCCGCCGCCGCAGCGTCCGCTGATCATCGATCGGATCATGTGATGACGACACCGCTGACGATGGAGACGATCGGGCGGGCGCCGAAGGCGCTGCTGCACGATCACCTCGACGGTGGGCTTCGGCCCGCGACTGTCATCGACATCGCGGAGGAAATCGGCTATGACGACCTGCCCGCTACCGATGTCGACGACCTGACCAAGTGGTTCCACACCGCCTCGACCAGTGGTTCGCTCGAGCGCTACCTGGAGCCGTTCTCGCACACCGTGGGGGTGATGCAGACACCGGAGGCGCTGCACCGGGTGGCCTACGAGTGCGTGGAGGATCTGGCCGCCGACTCGGTGGTGTACGCCGAAGTGCGGTTCGCACCGGAGTTGCACATCAACCGCGGGTTGTCGTTCGACGAGGTGACCCACGCTGTGCTGGCAGGGTTCGCCGACGGCGAGAAAGCCGCCGCAGCCCAGGGCCGTCCGATCGTCGTGCGCTGCCTGGTGACCGCCATGCGGCACGCGGCGCTGTCCCGTGAGATCGCCGAGCTCGCGATCCGCTTCCGCGACAAGGGCGTCGTCGGGTTCGACATCGCCGGCGCGGAAGCCGGCTACCCGCCGACTCGTCATCTCGACGCTTTCGAACACATGCGAAACAACAACGCGCGGTTCACAATCCACGCCGGCGAAGCCTTCGGCTTGCCGTCGATTCACGAGGCGATCGCGTTCTGTGGGGCCGACCGGCTGGGGCACGGGGTGCGGATCGTCGACGACATCGATGTCGCCGACGACGGCACCGTGCAGCTGGGCAGGCTGGCGTCGATTCTGCGGGACAAGCGAATTCCGTTGGAGATGTGCCCCACCTCCAACGTTCAGACCGGTGCGGTGGAAAGCATCGCCAAGCATCCCTTCGACCTACTGGCCCGGACGCGGTTCCGGGTGACGGTCAACACCGACAACCGGCTGATGAGCAACACTTCGATGAGCCGGGAGATGCTGCGGTTGGTCGAGGCCTTCGGGTACGGCTGGACCGATCTGGCCAGGTTCACCATCAATGCGATGAAGTCGGCGTTCATCCCGTTCGACGAGCGGCTGGCGATCATCGATGAGGTGATCAAGCCGCGCTTTGCGGTCCTGATCGGTTAGTGGTGACTGCAGAGTCGGTGTTCGACTTCGTCGACGTCGTGGTCGAGTACAACGGGACGCGTGCGTTGAATGGATTTACCGCCGCCATTCCCGGTCATGGGATTACCGCGTTGTTCGGGCCGTCCGGCTCGGGCAAGTCCACCGTGTTGCGCCTGTGCAACCGGCTGGAAGTGCCGACGAGCGGTCAGGTGTTGTTTTGCGGCGAGGACATCGCGGGTATCGACCCGCTGTGGTTGCGACGTCAGGTCGGCATGTGCTTCCAGCGCCCTACGCCGTTTCCGGGCTCGGTGGCCGACAACCTGCGGGCAGCAGATCCGGACGCGTGCGACGACCGGATGCGCGACATGCTGGCGCGGGTGGCGTTGACCGGGTCCTGGCTGACCCGCGATGCGACGGCGCTGTCAGGCGGCGAAGCACAGCGCGTGTGCCTCGCGCGCACGCTGATTGCAAAGCCGCGGGTTCTACTGCTGGATGAACCGACCTCTGCGGTGGACGCGACCGCCGCAGGGGTGATCGAAGGGGCAGTGCGCACGATGGTTGACGAAAGCGGCATTGCGGTCCTGTGGGTCAGCCACGACCTGGCCCAGGTTGAGCGGCTCGCTGATCGGGTGTTCACAATCGAGCACGGTCGATGCACCGGGGCCCGGCGGCGATGACCAGCGGAGTGAGTTGGGCAGGGCTGGTGACGTCCCTGGCACTGGTGGGGTTCGCGGCCGGGATCTCGTTGTGGCAGCGACTCGGTCTGCAGCGTCAGATTGTGTGGTCGGCAACACGGGCGCTGGCGCAGTTGCTGCTGGTGGGCGGAGCTTTGACGCTGCTGTTTTCGCCGGGCCGCTCGCTCTGGTGGTCCTGGGCATGGATTGCAGGCATGGTCGCTTATGCGGGGGATGTCGCCCGCCGTCGGGCGCCGGAGGTGCCGCGGCTGGGGACGCTGACGGCGGCAGCCTTCGCCGCGGCGGCCGTGCTCACCCTTAGCGTGCTGTTCGGATTGCGGGTGTTTCCGCTGCAGCCGCGGACACTGGTGCCCATCGCCGGGATGATGATCGGGAACTCGATGACGGCCACCGTGCTGGTGGCGCGGCGCTTGATCGACGAGTTGCGGGACAAACGCGCCGAGGTCGAAGCCCGCCTGGCCCTCGGCCAGCCCTACCGCCAGGCCGCCACCCCGTATCTGCGGATCGCGCTGCGATCTGCGCTGTCTCCGCAGATCGAAACCACAAAGGCCACCGGCCTGGTGTTCCTGCCCGGCGCCATGACCGGACTCATCCTCGCCGGCGTGCCCCCGGTGCAGGCGGTGCTGGTGCAGGCGGTGGTGATGTTCCTGATCCTGGGCTCCGTCGCGGTCACCACGGTCGTCGTCGGCTTGGGTCTGGTGCGGTTGGTCTTCACCCGCGACCACCGACTGCGGTCACTCGCGCCTTAGCTTACGGCGCTATTCGCGCCTTAGCCGCGACTCTTCCGCCCGATGTCGTCGCCGGCTCGCGGCGCTATTCGCGCCTTAGCCGCGACTCTTCCGCCCGATGTCGTCGCCGGCTCGCGGCGCTATTCGCGCCTTAGCCGCGACTCCACGAACCGCTCCAGGTCCTCCCATTTCCGCACCGCATCCGCGAACGGCGGCGTGGGCGTCTCGACCGATTCCGGCTCCAGTACAGCGGCCACCAGCTGGCCCAGCGGCCGATCGGTTTGCAGCTCATTCTCGACGGTGTTGTCCTCGGAGTAGTCGCCGACATCGCGAAGGAACTCGACAGCCAGGTCGAGCTGTTCCCGGTCAACCGAGTCGGGCCCGTCGGCGAAGTCGTCGGCCAGACCGCTCAGCACGTAGACATTCTCGTCAGTGACGTCGATCGCCAGCGAGCCGTCGGTGGCGGCGGTGCGGATGTCGTCATAGGTGCTCAGATCAGACAAATCGTGGTCATGCTCGTCGGCGAGGTAACGCGCCAGAGCCCGCTCCGAGCTGAACACGCTGATGCGGCCATTGCGCCCGAGGAATATCGGCTGGTCGTCGAAGTAGCACCGCAGCGTGTAGAACGTACCGGTTCCGGTCATGATCCGGATCGGGTCGATGCCGACCTTCTCCCAGAAGTTTTCGTCGCTGCCCAACACCACGCGGTCGTCCGCTACGCGGGCCGCCGGGACCGCGTCTTGCGCGTCCCCGTCGGCATCGGCAGTATCGGCAGCCTCTTCCCGCGCAGCGGCCGTTTCGTCGTCGTCCAGCGTCTCGGGCTCTTCAGGCGCCGGCTCCGCCAGCTCGTCAGCGGCTTTGGCCGACGCCTGCTCGTCGACGTCCGGGGTGCTGACGATGCCGTCGACCGCGCTGAGCACGTCATCCCAGCTGTGAGCGATGATCTCGGCGATCGCATGCCACCGTTTTGCGCCGGCTTTGCCGGTGAAGGAATCCACCCCACTGGCCACGATGCCCAGCGTGGGGTTGCCGTTGAAGAACCTCGTGACCGCCGGCAGCTCGCACACCGATCCGATAGCCGATACAACGGCCAGGGTGTCGCCCAGTGCCGTCACCGACTTCGCGGTGGGCTTAGCCGCCACCAACTCCTCAATCGCAACCAGGTCGAACTGGTGGTCCTCGGTCGGATCGAGCTTGTGAGCGTTGGCTTTGACCACGTCTTTCCAGGCCGGGTGATCGACCAGGTCGTGCTCGGTGTCGGAACGCACGAACGCCACCAGATCGGCAACCGACTCAAACCCGTACAGGTCTTCGTCCTTGCCCAGAAACGCTTCCCACTCGTCGCCGGCATCGCGCCAGCGCGGCGCCCACAGCGTGTAGCGGTCACCAGCGGTCAGGCTCAGGCGGATAGGCACGAGGTCGGCAGCCATGCGGCACAGAATAACGACGCCCGCTCGGCCGACTGGATCAGGGAGGGGTCAGCCTGAGAGGACGCCAAAAATCATCCGAAGAAATACTGTGAAGTAAGCTCCCCGCAGCGACGAAACAGCGCATCATCTTCGGCAAGCGGTTTTGGGAGGGACTTCGTGTTGTCAATTGTGAAGGCGCGTTCGCCCCGCACAGTGCCGGCAGCGATGATCTGCGCCGCCGCGTTGGGAGCAACGTCGGTGATAGCGCCAACCTTCGGGATTGGCGTCAAGACGCTGAGAGCTGAAGCGGCGCTGCTGGCCAACGACATCGGCTACATCATGGGCGGCACTGGACTCGCCGACCCGAGCACGAGTCCGACCTACATTCCCAACGTCGAGTCGTTGTACCTCCAGCAATTCCTGACACCCCCTGGTAGCTCCGATAATTACCAGTTCAGCCCCCTCATCACTCCGGAGCAGTTCTGCCCGATCATCTGCACCGCCGGCCAGCCGGACCTGACGTTCGGCCAGTCGGTCGACCAAGGGGTCATGAACTTGGACGGCATCATCCGTCCGGAACTTGCCGGGGGCGACAACGTCGCTGTGCTCGGTTACTCGCAGAGCGCGACCGTCGCCACCGTGGAAATGAACAACCTCCTCAACAACCCGCCGCCAGGTGATTTTTACAAGCCAAGCGACCTGCATGTCGTGCTGCTCGGTGATCCCAACAGCCAACTCGGCGGCGTCTTGGACCGGTTCCAGTTCCCCGACGGCGTTCAGGCCTTCAGCCTGGCCAGCGCGCCGCAGCACCTGCCGTTCCTGGACGTGCCGCTGAGTCTGGCCCCGACGCCGACCTCCCCGTTTCCGACCGACATCTACACCATCGAATACGACGGCTGGGGGAACTTCCCCGAAGACCCCAGCAATCTCCTGGCCGACATCAACGCGCTGGTCGGGATTCAGAGTTTGCACCCGGACTACCCGAACCTCAGTCCGCCGGTGCAATCCATCGACCTGGGCACTATCGGCACCACGACCTTCCACGAAATTCCCGCTTCACTGCCAATCCTCGCGTTCCTGCAGGATGGTGGAGCCCCCGGGCAGTTCCTCTACGATCTCCTCGATCCGGAGCTGGCTCTGAACATCGACTGGGCCTACGGAAACCCAGGCGACCCATTCGTCGGCGTCAACGGCACCGACGCGATCGGTCCCTGGCAAGTCGACGCGACCGGTCAACTGATGCCCTCCGGCGTCGCCGGTTTCGTGCCGAAGATGGATCCGCTGCAGATGCTGGCCGGAGAGGAAAACGCCACGGCGCACACGTTGATCGACCCAATCAACGCTCTGTTGGGCGATGCTGGGCAGTCGTCGCTGCCGGACCCGTTCGTCAATGTGCTGCTCGCGCCCTACGACCTGACCAACCAGCTCGACACGTCGCTGCTGACGACCTGGACCGATCTGACGGCAGGCATCCCGGCGCTCAGCCCGGATGCCATCTTCGACGGCGCGCCGCTCATCTCCGGGCAACCGCTGATCGACCTGGTGGGCCTGGGCTTCGACGTCTTCAATTTCTTCGGAGCGTGATCGCGGCAGGACGCCCTTGAGGCCGTAGGGTCGTCAGCCGTGGACGTGCATGTCGTTGACCACCCGCTGGCCGCCGCCAGGCTGACGATGCTGCGCGACGAACGCACCGACAACGCCGCTTTTCGGGCGGCGCTGCGTGACCTGACGCTGATGCTTGTCTTCGAGGCGACCCGGGGCGCGGCGACCGCTCCCGTCGACGTCCGCACTCCGCTGGCCCCGACGGTCGGGACGCGGCTGGCCCGGCCGCCGCTGCTGGTGCCGGTGCTGCGCGCCGGGCTGGGCATGGTCGATCAAGCGCACGCCCTGATCCCAGAATCACTCGTAGGGTTCGTCGGCGTCGCCCGCGACGAGCAAACTCACCGGCCGGTGCCGTATTTGCAGTCGCTGCCCGACGACCTCAGCGCGCAGTCGGTGCTGGTGTTGGACCCCATGCTGGCCACCGGCGGTTCGATGCGGCACACCGTCGAACTGCTGCAACGCCGCGGCGCGTCGGACATCACCGCGCTGTGTGTCGTGGCGGCACCCGAAGGCATCGCGGCACTGGCTGAAACGGCTCCGAACGCGCGGTTGTTCACCGCGGCCGTAGACGACGGGCTCGACGACAACGCCTTCATCGTTCCCGGGCTGGGCGACGCCGGGGACCGGCAGTTCGGACCGCGCTGACTACCAGCTCTGCGCCGCCGCCACCATCTGGTCGAGCAGCGCCGTAGCCCGCTGCCGGGCGTCAGTCAGCTCAGCACCGGCCGGACAGCCGGCTTCCAGGTAGTACTTCAGCTTCGGTTCGGTGCCCGACGGTCGCACGACCACCCGCGCCCAAGTGTCGCCCCAGCCGGCGGCCAAGATCAGGGCGTCGGTGCGCTGCAAGCCGCGTCGCTGCAGCAGATCAGTGGTCCGCGCGGGTAATCCGGCCAGCCGGTCCGGCGGGTCGGCGCGCAGCCGCTGCATCACCACCGCCGCCTCGCTCGGGTCGGTCAGGCGGCGCGACACCGCCGCGCCCACGTGTACCCCGTGCCGGCGGGCGAGGTCGTCGAGCGTGTCGAGCAGCGAGCGACCCTGCGCCTTCAGCGTCGCCACCAGATCACACACCAGCACCGCAGCGCTGATGCCGTCCTTGTCCCGCACGGCGGCCGGGTCGACGCAGTGCCCGATCGCCTCCTCATAGGCGTACACCAGCGTCTGGCCGGGCAGATCGGCGTCGGCGCGCGCCAGCCACTTGAAGCCGGTCAGGGTCTCGACGTGGCGGGCGCCGTAACGCCCGGCGATCTTGGCCAGCATCCGCGATGACACCACGGTGCTGGCGACTGCGGCCGAACTCGGAGACTCGACGCCGGACAGGATGTAATCGCCGAGGAGCCAACCGGTTTCGTCGCCAGACAGCATCCGCCACCCGCACGGTGTCGGCACACCGACCGCGCAGCGATCCGCGTCGGGATCCAGCGCGACGGCGACATCGGCGTCAACACCGGCCGCCAGAGCGAGCAGCGCGTCGGTGGCGCCGGGCTCTTCGGGATTGGGAAAAGCCACGGTCGGGAAGTCCGGGTCGGGCGAGAACTGCTCGGCGACGGTACGCACATCCTGGACACCGGCGCGCTGCAGCGTCTGCAGCGCCACCTTTCCGCCCACTCCGTGCAGCGCGGTCAACGCCACCCGGATCGGACAGCTCGAACGCCGCAACCCGGCGGCGCGGTCTATGTAGCGCTCGACCAGGGAGGTGTCCGCCGTCGCAACTGGCTGTCTGGGAATCTGGTCGGCGAACGGGGCCCCGGCGATCGCGGTTTCGATCGCACTGTCGGTGGGCGCGACGATCTGCACACCTCCGTCGAGGTAGACCTTGTAACCGTTGTCGGCCGCCGGGTTGTGCGATGCGGTGATCTGAACGCCCGCCGCAGCGCCGGTGTGACGCACCGCGAACGCGAGCACCGGCGTCGGCAAGGCTGCCGGCAGCCAGAGAACCGAGAAACCCTGCGCGGCAAAGGTTTCTGCGGCAGCTGCCGCAAACGCGGCGGAGCCGTGCCGGGCGTCTCGGCCCACCACCACGGTCGAGCCGGCCCGACCCCGCTCCTTGAGCACCTGCGCCACCGCCCAACTGGCGCGCAACACCACAGCCAGGTTCATCGCGTCCGGACCGCCGCGCACCGGCCCGCGAAGCCCCGCAGTCCCGAATGTCAACGGCCGGTCGAACCGCGCGGACAACTCACCCGGATTGCAGCCGGCCAGTTCGGCGGCCGTGACCGGGTCCGGATCATGCGCGATCCACTCCTCAGGGGTCACGACCGGCCATCTCAGAGCCGGGCCACCACGTCGGCCAGCAAGGTGCCCATCCGCGTCGCCGACGCCGCACCCGCGGCCAGCACCTCAACGTGACTGAGCGGTTCCCCGGTGATGCCGGCCGCCGGGTTCGTCACCAGCGACACACCCAGCACCTCGGCGCCCGCCGCCCGGGCCGCGATGGTCTCGTGCACGGTCGACATGCCTACCAGATCGGCGCCCAGGGCCCGCAGCATCCGGATCTCCGCCGGTGTCTCGAAATGCGGGCCCGGCAGGCCCGCGTACACCCCTTCGGCCAGCTCAGCGTCAACGCCTCGAGCGAGCGCCCGCAACCGCGGCGAGTAGGCGTCGACCAGGTCGACGAACTGCGCTCCGACCAGCGGGGAACGCGCAGTCAGGTTCAGGTGGTCGCTGATGAGCACCGGCTGGCCCACTTCGAAGTCGCTTCGCACGCCGCCTGCGGCGTTGGTCAGCACCACGGTCCGCGCGCCGGCCGCGCAGGCCGTCCGCACCGGGTGCACGACGTGCTGCAGGTCGTGTCCTTCGTAGGCGTGTATACGGCCGGCCAGCACCAGCACCGGGTGTGCGCCGATGCGGACCGAAGACAGCTGACCGGTGTGCCCGACCGCGGTCGGCGGAGTGAAGCCGGGCAGGTCGGCCATCGGCAGCGTCGCGGTCGGTGATCCCAGTGCCGCAACAGCCGGCGCCCACCCGGATCCCAGAACGATTGCCACGTCGTGCTCGGCCACACCGGTGCGCTCGGCGATGACCTGAGCCGCGGTCCGTGCGACTGCGTCCGGATCGGGCGGGCCGTCGGTCACAATGCGGCAGCTTAGACTGCGAGGATGCCCTTAGCCACCGCTTCGGACGTCGTCGAGGACGTGGTGCGGCGCCGCGGCGCCGACCTGATCGAACTTTCCCATGCCATCCACGCCGAACCGGAATTGGCGTTCGAGGAGCACCGCAGCTGCGCCAAGGCGCAAACGTTGCTGGCTGAGCGCGGGTTCGAGATCACCGCCGCCGCCGGAGGATTGGAGACCGCGTTTCGGGCCGACTTCGGTAGCGGACCGCTGGTGGTGGGGATCTGCGCGGAGTACGACGCGTTGCCTGAGATCGGGCATGCCTGTGGCCACAACATCATCGCCGCGTCGGCGATCGGCACTGCGCTGGCGCTGGCTGAGGTGGCTGACGACTTGCAAGTCACCGTGACGCTGGTCGGCACGCCCGCCGAGGAGTCCGGCGGCGGCAAGGCTCTGCTGCTGAAGGCCGGAGTGTTCGACGACATCGCCGCCACGGTGATGCTGCATCCCGGGCCGGCGGACATCGCCGCAGCGCGGTCCCTGGCGTCGTCCGGCGTGCGCGTCGCTTACCAAGGCCGGGAAGCCCACGCGTCGGCCGCGCCGTTTCTGGGGCTCAACGCCGCCGACGCGGCCACCATCGCCCAGGTGGCGATCGGCCTGCTGCGCCAGCAGCTCTTCCCCGGGCAGCAGGTACACGGGTTCGTCGCGGACGGCGGGCGGGCGCCCAACGTCATCCCGGCGCACACCGAATTGCAGTACATGACGCGCGCGCCGGAGGCCACGTCGCTACAAGATCTGGAAGACCGGGTCAAGAACTGCTTCCTCGCCGGCGCGGTGGCCACCGGTTGCGAGTACAGCGTCGACCAGGTCGAGCCCGCGTACGAGGCGCTCAAGCCCGACCCGTGGCTGGCCGCGGTGGTGCGCACCGAGATGGAGCGGCTGGGTCGGAACCCGATCGCCGAGCAGTTCGAGTTGGCCCTACCGGTCGGCAGCACCGACATGGGCAACATCACCCAGGTGATGCCGGGAATCCACCCGTTGGTTGCCGTCGACGCCGGCGGCGCGTCGCTGCATCAGCCTGCGTTCACCGCGGCAGCCGCCGGGCCGAGCGCTGATCGCGCCGTGATTGACGGCGCGATCATGTTGGCGCGCACCGTCGTGTGTCTCGCCGAATCCGTCGAGCAGCGCGACCGCCTGCTGACGGCTCTGAAACAGCGGGCGCCGTCATGACCCTGTCGACGTGCACCGACGCCTGGCTGGCCGCCCATCAAACTGACCTGGTGGAGTGGCGCCGGCACCTGCACCGCTATCCGGAGTTGGGTCGCCAGGAGTTCGCCACCACCCAGTTCGTCGCCGACCGATTGGCGGACGCCGGCCTCAACCCGAAGGTGTTGCCGGCCGGTACCGGCCTGACGTGTGACCTCGGACCGGAGGACCGGCCGCGGATCGCGCTGCGCGCCGACATCGATGCGCTGCCGATGGCCGAGCGCACCGGGGCGCCCTACTCCTCAACCATGCCAAACGTCGCGCACGCCTGCGGGCATGACGCGCACACGGCGATCCTGCTGGGCACCGCGCTGACGTTGGCGTCGGCGCCGCTACTGCCGGTCGGGGTGCGTCTGATCTTCCAGGCGGCCGAGGAGTTGATGCCCGGCGGGGCGATCGACGCGGTTGCCGCCGGCGCATTGAACGGCGTCAGCCGGATCTTCGCGCTGCACTGCGACCCCCGGCTTGCGGTCGGCCGGGTGGCGGTGAAGGCCGGCCCGATCACCTCGGCGGCCGACCGGATGGAGATCGTTCTGCACTCGCCCGGCGGGCACACCTCGCGCCCGCACTTGACCGCTGACCTGGTCTACGGGCTCGGCGCGTTGATCGTCGGAGTTCCCGGAGTGTTGTCGCGGCGCATGGACCCGCGCAAGGCCACCGTGCTGGTGTGGGGCGCGGTCAACGCCGGGGTGGCCGCCAACGCGATACCGCAGGTGGGCGTGCTGGCGGGCACCGTCCGCACCGCCAGCCGGGAGACCTGGCAGAGCCTCGAGGCCATCATCGGTGAAACGGTGACGGCGCTGCTGGCACCACTGGGCATCGAGCACACACTGGAATACCACCAAGGGGTGCCGCCAGTAGTGAATGAGGAGATCTGCACCCGCATCTTGACCCACGCGATTGAAGCGGTCGGGCCCGACGTGTTGGCCGACACCCGCCAGTCCGGCGGCGGCGAGGACTTCTCCTGGTACTTGGAGGAGATTCCCGGCGCGATGGCCCGGCTCGGTGTATGGCCGGGCCACGGACCTCAACTGGATCTGCACCAGCCGACGTTCGACATCGACGAGCGTGCCCTCGAGATCGGGCTGCGGGTGATGGTCAACATCGTCGAGCAGGCCGCCCTGCTCTGATCCGGCCAGAGGCCGCGGTGAGGTCAATACTTCGCCGCGGCCCCGCGGCCTGAATCTGGCTTTCGGCACCACAGTCGCATTACGCCTGGCGACAGCAGCCGCCGTGTACAGCTTCGACTAGGTGCCCGGGCCGATGTTGCGCGCCGGGCGGGTGCGCAGGTCGTGAACGTATTCGGCTGGCGCACCGGCGATTTCGGCGGCGTCGGCCATTACACCGAGGTACCGCGCCGACGGTATGCCGCCTTCATAGGCGTCGACCACATAAAGCCAGGCCAGGACCGGATCGGTGGTGGTGTCCGAGGAGATCCGGTGCACGCGGCAGCGGATCTTCTTGTGAATCCCCAGCTCGGAGCCTTCCCACCGATCCAGGGTCTGCTCGTCGGCCGGTGTCATGTCGTAGAGCACGACGAACACCCTGGAATCAGGGTCCTCGACGACGGTGGCCAAGGCGCCTTCCCAGCCGATGTCCTCGCCGCCGAACGTCAGCCGCCAACCGTGCAGCCAGCCCGTCCCGGCCATCGGAGAGTGCGGTGCGCGCTGCATCATCTGCTCGGGATGCATGTTCGACCCGTAAGCGGCGTAGAGCGGCACGGGAAGAAGCTTAAACGGCAAGCAGCGTCGTACTTGGCTGGATTCGATCGCCCGGCTCCTCCTCGCCCGCAAGCGGCCGCATCGTCGCCGGGCTGGATTCGATCGCCCGGCTCCTCCTCGCCCGCGAGCGGCCGCATCGTCGCCAGGCTAGTTTGGGGGCTGTGCCGACCCGCATAGTGATCATCGGCGGCGGTCCCGCCGGCTACGAAGCGGCTTTGGTTGCCGCGGCCCGGGGCCCGGAAGTGGCTCAGGTCACCGTCGCGGATTCCGACGGAATCGGCGGTGCGGCCGTGCTGGTGGACTGCGTGCCCTCGAAGACGTTCATCGCCTCGACCGGGCTGCGCACCGAACTGCGTCGCGCGCCGCAGCTGGGTTTCGACATCGACATCGACGACGCGAAGATCTCGCTGCCCGAGATCCACCGGCGCGTCAAGACGCTGGCCACTGCCCAGTCCGCCGACATCACCGCTCAGCTGGTGGGCATGGGGGTAGAGGTGATAGCCGGTCGCGGGGAATTGGTCGATGCGGCCCCGGACCTGGCGCGGCACTGCGTCAACATCACCGCCCCCGACGGCACCACCACCAAGCGCGAAGCCGACGTTGTGCTGATCGCCACCGGCGCTAGCCCCCGGGAGTTGCCGACCGCCCGCCCGGACGGCGAACGCATCCTGACCTGGCGGCAGCTCTACGACCTCGCGGCACTGCCCAGCTGCCTAATCGTTGTGGGCTCCGGGGTGACCGGCGCCGAGTTCGTGCATGCCTACACCGAATTGGGTGTCGACGTGACGGTGGTCGCCAGCCGCGACCGGGTGCTGCCCTACGAGGACGCCGACGCGGCCCGGGTGCTCGAGCGGATCTTCGCCGAACGCGGCGTCAAGCTGGTGAAGAACGCACGCGCGGAGTCGGTGACGCGCAGGGGCGACGGAGTGCTGGTGAAGCTGGCCGACGGCCGGGAGGTGTCCGGCAGCCACGCGCTGATGACCATCGGATCGGTGCCGAACACCCAGGGTCTGGGTCTGGAGAAGGTAGGCATCGAGCTGCGACGCGGAGGCTACCTGACCGTCGACCGGGTGTCGCGGACGTCGGTGCCGAACATCTACGCGGCCGGCGACTGCACCGGTTTGCTGCCACTGGCGTCGGTCGCGGCGATGCAGGGCCGCATCGCGATGTGGCATGCACTGGGCGAGGCGGTCAGCCCGATCCGATTGCGCACGGTCGCCGCTGCGGTGTTCACCCGCCCCGAGATCGCCGCCGTCGGGGTGCCGCAGTCCGCAATCGACGACGGATCGGTGCTCGCCCGCACCATCACGTTGCCGCTGCAGACCAACGCACGCGCGAAGATGTCCGAGCTGCGGTACGGGTTCGTCAAGATCTTCTGCCGACGGGCGACCGGGGTGGTGATCGGGGGCGTGGTGGTGGCGCCGATCGCCTCGGAGTTGATCCTGCCGATCGCGATGGCGGTGCAGAACCGCCTGACCGTCAACCAGTTGGCGCAGACGCTGGCCGTCTACCCGTCGCTGTCCGGGTCGATCACCGAAGCCGGGCGCCGGCTGATGGCCCACGACGACCTGGACTGACCCGGGTAACCTTGAGCAGGGCCTACTGACGAGTAACCGAACAGGAGTTCCCCGATGAGGAGTCCCCGGCCGTGAGCGTCCCGATCCCCGCAGCGGGTAGGCCACAGGACTGGTCGGCTTCCTGGTTGGGGCCGAAACAGCGCGTGTCAGCCTGGGAGCGCCTGGGCGCCGAGCAGTTCGACGTCGTCGTCATCGGTGGGGGCGTCGTGGGCTCCGGCTGTGCGCTGGATGCCGCCACCCGCGGGCTGAAGGTGGCCTTGGTCGAGGCGCGTGACTACGCGTCGGGCACCTCGAGCCGCTCGTCGAAGATGTTTCACGGCGGCCTGCGTTACCTCGAGCAATTGGAATTCGGTCTGGTGCGCGAGGCGCTCTACGAGCGCGAGCTGTCGCTGACGACTCTGGCGCCCCATCTGGTCAAGCCGATGCCTTTCTTGTATCCGCTGACCAGACGGTGGTGGGAACGGCCCTATGTGGCCGCCGGAATCTTCCTCTATGACCAGCTCGGCGGTGCGAAGTCGGTTCCCGCGCAAAAGCATCTGACCCGTGCCGGTGCGCTGCGATTATGCCCTGGCTTAAAGCGCACGTCCTTGATCGGCGGTATCCGCTACTACGACACCGTCGTCGACGATGCCCGGCACACCATGACAGTGGCGCGCACCGCCGCGCATTACGGCGCGGTGGTGCGGTCCTCGACCCAGGTGGTGTCGATGCTGCGGGAAGGCGACCGGGTGATCGGGGTGCGGGTGCGCGACTCTGAGGATGGCGCCGTCACCGACGTGCACGGTGACGTCGTGGTCAACGCGACCGGAGTATGGACCGACGAGATCCAGGCGCTGTCCAAGCAGCGCGGCCGATTCAAGGTCCGCGCCTCCAAAGGTGTGCATGTCGTGGTGCCGCGCGACCGCATCGTCAGCGACGTCGCGATCATTCTGCGCACCGAGAAGTCAGTGATGTTCGTCATTCCGTGGAGCAGCCACTGGATCATCGGTACCACCGACACTGATTGGAATCTCGATCTGGCCCATCCGGCGGCGACCAAGGCAGACATCGACTACATCCTCGGCACCGTGAATACGGTGCTGGCCAACCCGTTGACCCATGCCGACATCGACGGCGTGTACGCCGGGCTGCGGCCACTGCTGGCCGGCGAAGACGCCGACACCTCGAAGCTGTCCCGCGAACACGCCGTCGCGGTGCCCGCACCCGGCTTGGTGGCCATCGCCGGCGGCAAATACACCACGTATCGGGTGATGGCCGCCGACGCGATCGACGCTGCGGCACAATTCACGTCGGCGCGCGTAGCGCCGTCAATCACCGAAAAGGTGCAGCTGGTGGGCGCCGACGGCTACTTCGCGCTGATCAACCAGTCCGAGCACGTTGGCGCGCTACAGGGGCTGCACCCCTACCGGGTGCGCCATTTATTGGACCGGTACGGGTCGCTGATCAACGAGGTGCTGGCGCTGGCGGCCGATCGCCGTGAGCTGCTTGATCCGATCACGGCGGCGCCGCTCTACCTGAAGGTGGAAGCCCTCTACGCCGCCGCGGCGGAGGGGGCGCTGCATTTGGAAGACATCTTGGCGCGCCGGATGCGAATCTCCATCGAGTACCCACACCGCGGTGTGGACTGCGCCCGACAGGTGGCCGAGGTGGTGGCGCCGGTGCTGGGCTGGACCGACGCCGACGTCGAACGTGAGGTGGAGATCTACACCGCGCGGGTGGAGGCGGAGGTGCTTTCCCAAACCAGATCCGATGACGCGTCGGCGGATGCGCTGCGGGCAAGCGCGCCAGAAGCGCGCGTCGAAATACTCGAGCCGGTGCCGCTCACGTGAGGCCGGCGCCGCTGCCGGTGCGGGACGGGTTGGGTCCGGCCCGGGTGCGGTTGTTCGGGGGGCCGGTGTTCGCCGAGTTGAGCGCCCGGTTCGGACCGGCCGCCGCGGCCAGGGTGCGTGCCGGGGAGGTGGTGGACGCGGACGGCGCGGTGATCGACCAGACGACGGTGCTGCGCGCCGGGTCGGCGGTTTACCTGTACCGCGACCTGCCCGACGAGGTGCCGGTGCCGTTCGACCTGCCGGTGCTCCACCGCGACGCTCACCTCGTCGTCGTCGACAAACCGCACTTCCTGGCCACCATGCCGCGGGGCCGGCACGTCGCGCAGACCGCCCTGGTGCGGCTGCGCCGAGCGCTGGACTTACCCGAGCTGAGCCCGGCGCACCGGCTGGACCGGCTGACCGCCGGGGTGCTGTTGTTCACCGTCCGCCGCGACGTGCGTGGGGCCTACCAGACGCTGTTCGCCCGCGCCGCGGTGCGCAAAACCTATCTGGCGCGGGCCGGCGTCGATCCAGGGCTGGTGTTCCCCCAGGTGGTGTGCAACCGCATCGTCAAGCGCCGCGGCACTCTGCAGGCGGTCTGCGAGTCCGGAGAGCCCAACGCCGAAACCCTGATCGAGCAGGTGGGCGAGGGGCACTACCGACTCACCCCGCGCACCGGGCGTACCCATCAGTTGCGGCTGCACATGGCTTCGCTCGGGCTGCCGATCGAAGGTGATCCGCTGTACCCGCAGGTACGCGCCGTCGCCGACGACGACTTCAGCACACCGTTGCGGTTACTGGCGCACACCCTGGAATTCGTCGACCCGATCGACGGCCGTCAGCGCCGATTCGTCAGCCGGCAACCGGGGTAAACGGCGTCATGGCCACCACCGCTGCACCGACCCTGCAACGGCTGCCGGTCGGTGGTCAAGGTCCGGAAGACATCGCGGTGCACGGTGACCGGCTGATCACCGGGCTTGCCGACGGCCGAGTGCTCAGCTTCAACCCAGACGGCACCAACATCCAAGTGGTTGCCGATACTGGAGGCCGTCCACTCGGGATCGAGGTCATGCCGGATGGTCGGCTGCTGGTCTGTGACGCGCAGCGCGGCCTGTTGCGGGTCGACTTCGAGGGCGGGGCGGTCCAACCGCTCAACACGGCCCTTCCCGGCCAGACCATCAATCTGTGCAACAACGCGGCCGTCGCCGCCGACGGCACCGTCTTTTTCACCGACTCAACGCAGCACTACGGGCTGGACGCCTACCAGAGCGATGTCATCGAGCGCACCGCCTCCGGTCGCTTGTTGCGTCGTGACCCCGCGGGTGAAGTGCAGGTTCTGCTCGACGATTTGGAGTTCGCGAACGGAGTCGCCCTCGCCGACGACGAGTCGTTCGTGGCGGTCGCGGAGACCGGCGCGGCTCGCCTCCTGCGGGTCTGGCTCATCGGGCCAAAGGCCGGGCAGTCTGAGGTGCTCATCGACGACTTGCCGGGGATGCCAGACAACTTGTCGACCGGCACCGAAGGTCGGATCTGGGTGGCCCTTCCCGCGCCCATGCTGGGCTTGTTGCACTTGGTGCACCGGGCGCCGCGTCGGATGCGCCGGCTGATCGGGCGTGCTGCCAGCGCGCTCAACCACCCGCCCAGCGTGCCGGCACGGGTCATGGCCGTCGACCGGGACGGCGACATCGTCGGCCGGATCGAGGGTGCCCGTCGCTGCGGCTACCGCATGGTCACCGGTGTGCGCGAGTTCAACGGTTCGTTGTATCTGGGCAGCCTCCTCGAGGATGCCGTCGCCGCGGTCTCCCCGCTGCCGCCGATCAGCACCGATGAGGTCTTGACCATTCGGCGGCATCGTTGAGTGTTCACCGGTCGGCTACCGCTGGCAGGACGCGCACCAATAGGCGATCCGGTCACCGCTGTCGTCCTGCTTGATCGGCGTGCCGCAGCGGCGACAAGGTCGGCCTGCCCGGCCGTACACCCACATCTGACGTCCGCCGCGGGTGTCGCCGGTGGTGATGCGGTTCCAGCGGAAGCGGTTGACCCACAGCATCTCTCGAGCCCGGTTTACCACCCGCAGCGGGTCGCTAACGGAGCTGACCGGCGAGGTCGGCAGCCGTCCGATGATGAAACAGATCTCGTTGCAGTACACGTTGCCGATACCGGCCAGCACCCGCTGATCCAGGAGTGTCTCGGCGAGCGGGCGGTCCGGCAAGGCCAACATGTTCGCCGCGGCGACCGCCGGATTCCAATCCCCACCCAGCAGATCAGGTCCCAGGTGTGCGACCGCATCGTCGTCGTGCTCGCGGTCAAGGACTTCCAGCACGCCGAGGTCGATGCCGAGTGCGCGAACGTCCCCGGCTTCCAGCACGATCCGCACCCGGTGATCGGTGCGGCCGGGCCGGGTGCTGACCCGCCAACTGCCGTCCATCTTCATGTGCGAGTGGACACTGGCCGGTCCGACTCGGATGAACAGATGCTTACCGCGGCTGACCACCTCGTGGACGGTGTGACCAGCGAGGTCGACGGTCGCGAACCGGGGCACCCGGATGTCGCTGCGCGTGAGCGTGCGACCGACCAGGGCCTTGCGCAGCGTGTCGGCGGTGTGGAAGACGGTGTCGCCCTCAGGCATCAGCGCAACCGCAGACCGCGCGGCGTACGTGCGAACCCGGCATCGGACAGCGCCCCGACGACCACCGCGTGCGGCGCGTGCGGATCGAGCACCGCCGCGCCGTTCACCCGCTCCACCAGGATCGAGCTGACTCGGCGACCGCCGACCAGCTCGGCCAGCGCCGCGGCCGAGGCCTGATGCGCGTCTGGGTCGTCGGTGAAACTGAGCAGCGAACGACCGCCACGCTCGAGGAACCACGCCAGCTCACCGTCGACGAGAACGACGAGCGCCCCGGCCTTGCGGCCCGGCCGCCCGGGACCGTCGTCGTCTGAGTTGCGGGACGGCCACGGCAGCGCCGCGCCATACGGGTTGGCGGGGTCCGCGGCGGCCAGCACCACCGCCCGGTACTCGGGCCGTTCAGGGTCGACACCGTCGAGGTAGCTGCGCAGCCGATCGACGGTCGAGGCGACCGCGAATTGCGCGCCGCCCAGCGACTCCACGAAATACCCGCGTTGGCAGCGCCCGGCGTCCTCCAACGCTGTCAACACTTTGTACAGGGTGGCGAACCCGCCGGGGACTTCTTCGGCGGACACCGCGCCGCGGGTCAACACACCATGTCGACTCAGCAACAGTTCGGCTTGGTGGTGGGCCCGCACGGTGGAATCGGGCTCGGGCGCCGGCAACGCGGACCATCGACCGGCCACCGTCGGATCGCTGGCACGGGTCTGGGCCAGCGCGACGCTGTAGCGGCTCAAGCGCGGTGCTCGGCGCCCGCCGCTGCCGACCCGGTGCGCCGGCGCGGCGCGTTTACGGACGCCGGGCCCACCGCTGAGCAACGCGCGCACCGGTGCGAATGTGTCACCGGTGACCCAGCCGGCCCAGATCAACTCCCACAGCGCAGCCTTGAGCTCGGTTTCCCCGATGCTCCCGCCTGGTAGCAGCTGACGGAAAAAGAACGCCCCGCCACCGGCAAGGGTGTCGAGGATGTGGCGGTGCGCGTCGGTGAACTCGATCTGGTCACCGGCAGTCAGCGTCAGCGGCGCGGAATCGGCGGCATGGAAGGCGATCCAGCCGTCGTTGCCGGAAATCGACCCGGCGCCCGACCACGTCACCTCACCGGAGGCCAGCAGCTCATCGAGCATGGCGGGGGAGTAATCGCGCACCCGCGGCGCCAGGACCAGCGGTTCCACTGCAGAGGCGGGAATCCGGACACCGGCGAGCTGGTCGATCACCGCAAGCAGTCCGTCCAAGCCGGAGTTGCTCTGGCCTTTCGTCGCGGCGCTGATCTGTTGCCAGGCCGGCAGGAACCGGGCGTAGGCGGCGGTGCTGACCGGTTCGACTTGGGCCCGCAGCGCCGCCAGCGACCGCCGGCGCAGGATCCGCAGCACCTCGGCGTCGCACCACTGGTCGCCGCCGCCCGGGGTCTCGGTGAACTCTCCGCGTACCACGTGACCGTCGGCGGCCAGCCGGCCCAGCACATCAGCGGCCACCCGCGGGCCCAGCCCAAACCGTGCCGCCGCCTCGGCGGTGGTGAACGGCGCGTGCGTGCGGGCGTACCGGCTGAGCAGGTCACCGAGCGGGTCGGCGACCGCCTCGGTGAGGCTGTCCGGGACTCCGACCGGCACCGCGATGCCGACTGCGTCGCGCAGCCGGCCGATGTCCTCGATGGCGAGCCACCAGGTGTGGCCGGCGAACGCCGCCGTCAACGCGCGTTTCGTCGCGTGGAGTCCTTCCAGCCAGCCGCTGACGTCAGCGCCGCCGGCGCGGGCGGCCACCTCCTCCGCGGTCAGCGGGCCTAGCAGCCGCAGCAGGTCGGCGACTCCCTCGGCGTCACGCGCGGCCCGGTCCGCCGATAGATGCTGCAGTTGCCGTCCGGTGGCCGCGATGACGTTCGGATCGAGCAGTTCACGCAGCTCGACTCGGCCCAGCAGCTGAGCCAGCAGCGAGGTGTCCAGTGACAGCGCGGCGGCGCGGCGCTCGGCCAGCGGGCTGTCGCCTTCGTACATGAACGCCCCGACATAACCGAACATCAGCGACGCCGCCAACGGCGACGGAGTCGCGGTCTCGACCTCGAGCACCCGCACCCGGCGCCGGGCGACGTCGGCCATCAGTTCGGTCAAGGTAGGTACGTCGTAGACGTCTTGCAGGCATTCGCGCACGGTTTCCAGCACGATCGGGAAGTCGGGGTATTTGCGCGCCACGTCGAGTAGCTGCGCTGCCCGTTGGCGTTGATGCCATAACGGTGAACGGCGGCCCGGGTTACGTCGCGGCAGCAGCAGTGCCCGGGCCGCGCATTCCCGGAACCGTGACGCGAACAACGCCGAACCGCCCACTTCAGCGGTGACGATCGGGTCGATCTCGTCGGCGTCGAACACGAACAGTTGTGCGCCGGGCGGACTTTCGCCAGAGTCCTGCACGGTGTCGGGCAGCCGCACCACGACGCCGTCGTCGGAGGCGGTGGGTTTTTCGTCGATGCCGTAGCGCTCCCGCAGCCGCCGGCCCACGGCGAGCGCCAGCGGGCCGTGTACCCGCAGCCCGTACGGCGAGTGCAGGATCACCCGCCAGTCGCCCAGCTCGTCGCGGAACCGCTCGACCAGCAGCGTGGTGTCGGTGGGCACCACGGTGGTGGCGGACCGCTGATCGTCCAACAGCCGCCACAGATTATCGGTGGCGTACTGGTCGAAACCCAGTGCCGTGCAGCGCTTGTCGAATGCGCCGCGCTCGAGCCCGGCCAGCTCACCGGTGAAAGCGCCCAGGGCCCGGCCCAGCTCGGCGGGGCGCCCAACGTCGTCGCCGCGCCAGAACGGCAACCGGGCCGGCTGACCCGGGGCCGGGATGACCAGCACCCGGTCATGGGTGATCTCGGTGATCCGCCAGCTCGTCGCACCCAGCGAGATGACGTCCCCGGGACGCGACTCGTAAACCATTTCCTCGTCGAGTTCCCCGACCCGTGACGGCTTCTCCGCCTCGGTCGCCAGATACACCGTGAAAAGGCCGCGATCGGGGATCGCGCCGCCGGAAGTGACCGCCAAGCGCTGCGCTCCGGGCCGGGCCGTCAAGATGCCCCGGTCCCGGTCGTAGACCAGTCGCGGCCGCAACTCGGCGAACTCCGTGGACGGGTACTTGCCGGACAGCAGGTCGAGGGTCGCTTCGAAGGCGCTGCGGGGCAGCGTCGCGAACGGGGCGCTGCGCCGCACCGTGTCGAACCAACGGTCGGCGTCCAGCGGCTCCAGGGCGGCGGCGGCCACGGTGTGCTGAGCCAAGATGTCGAGCGGATTCGCCGGCACCCGGGTGGTCTCGATCTGACCGGTCAGCATCCGCTCGACCGCCACCGCGCATCCGAGCAGCTCGGTGCGGTGCTTGGGGAACAGCACGCCGCTGGACACTTCACCGACCTGGTGGCCGGCGCGGCCGATCCGCTGCAACCCGCTGGCCACCGATGGGGGCGCCGCCACCTGAATCACCAGATCGACCGCGCCCATGTCGATGCCCAGCTCAAGACTCGAGGTAGCGACAACAGCCTTGAGCCGGCCACTTTTGAGCTCTTCTTCAACCACGGCGCGCTGCTCTTTGCTGACCGAGCCGTGATGGGCTCGGGCGAGCAGCGGCTCGACGCCGGAGGTCTGGCCGCTGCCCAGCAGATGCGCGGGAGCCCCGCCGGCGACCTGATGGTTGGGCCCTGCTTCCAGCTCCATGCCGGAGCGTTCGGCGTGAATCTCGTTGAGCCGCGACGTGAGGCGCTCGGCCAGCCGTCGTGAGTTGGCGAACACGATCGACGAGGTGTGCGACTCGATGAGGTCGGCGATTCGGGCTTCGACCTCCGGCCAGATCGTGTTGTCCTCAGGGTTAACCATGTCCGGCACTGGGACCTGCACCGTCAGCGCGAAGGTCTTGTCCGATGCCGGTGCGACGATCGTCGTCGCCGATTGACCGGACAGGAACCGGGCAACCTCCTCGGGCGGACGAACCGTTGCCGACAGTCCGATGCGCTGCGCGGGCCGCTCCAATAGCTCATCGAGCCGAGCCAGCGACAGCGCCAGGTGCGCACCGCGTTTCGTGCCGGCCACCGCATGCACCTCATCGACGATGACCGTCTGCACGGCGGTCAACGATTCCCGAGCGGCTGAGGTCAGCATCAAAAACAGCGACTCCGGTGTGGTGATCAAGACGTCGGGCGGCTTGGCGATCAGTTCCCGGCGACGCGCCGGCGACGTGTCACCCGAGCGGACGCCCACGCTGATTTTGGGGGCGGGCAGGCCGTGGTTTTCGGCGAGCCGGGCGACACCCACCAGCGGGGCCCGCAGGTTGCGTTCGACGTCGACTGCCAGCGCCTTGAGCGGCGAAACATACAGCACTTTGGTGCCTGCGCCATGATTCCCGACCAAGCTGTCGATCGCCCACAGGAAAGCGGCCAGCGTCTTGCCGGACCCTGTCGGCGCGACGACCAGGGTGTTGTGGCCGTCGGCGATGGCCGACCAGGCACCGGCCTGGGCCGCGGTGGGCGCAGCGAAGGTACCGGTGAACCAGCCGCGGGTTATCGCGCCGAACCGCTGCAGCGGGTCAGCGCGTGTGGTGCTCATCTGACCATCCTGCCAAGCCCCACCGACAAACGTCCGGCCGAATCGAAGCAGGCGTTACGGCCGCTCCGAGGCGATCGCCTCGGACAGCTCCGACGGGATGCCGGGCAGCCGGGACACCGTGTCCAGAAGGGCGTGCGCACACGCGTCGGCGAGCAGGTCGGCGTCGGTCGACGGGTCCATAATCCGCTGACGGCACACCTCGAAGGTGAAAGCCACCCAACCATTGACGATTACCCGCAGGATGCGCTCCACGTCGTGATCCAGCTTGGCGTTCGGTCCTTCTACATCGGTGATACGGGCCATGATGTGCTCGAGCTGGCGGTTTTTCGCTTCGTCGTCGATGCCGAGCAGCACCGGATCGGAGCGGCCGATGCCCACGTAGGCCGCCCACGCCGAGTGCGGGTACTGCCGTTGGTAGGCCATGTACGCCAGCACCCCGGTGCGGACCTCTTCGAACAACGTCTGTCCCGGCAGCGGCAGGTGTTCGGTCGCCTCGATCAAGCGGTCTGCCTGCTCTTTAACGATGGCGGCGAAGAACGCGCGTTTGTCCGGGAAATAGTGGTACATCAGCGCCCGGGACACACCGGCCCGCTCGGCGATCTCGTCGATACGCACGTCGTCGTAGGGTCGTTTGCCGAAGACTTCCGCGCCCAACGCAAGCAACTCGGCGCGCCGATCGTCAGGGGACAGCCGCCGCCTCGTCGCTGGCATGCCCCGAATGTTACGTGCCGATCAGTTCGCCGAGTTGGACCCCGGCCTGACTTGGGAAGCGGAGCACGGATCAGCACTCAGAACCGGCTCCGACCCACTCACTCCGCTCTGCGGAGACACCGTCGGCGGCGGCTGCCCGCAAACGTTCGGCGGTCTCGGCATAGTTCGCCGACGACGCCGCGGACGGCCATGTCCTGTCGATGTAACGGTTTGGTGTCGTGATCCAGCGGGTACTCGAGAGAAACAATTATGCAGTACGCACGGCTTAGCGGGTTACGCCTGTAACTGACGAGTCCGATCCAACGATGGGATCTACAGCAGCCGAACGCACGATCGAGGTTCGCAGATGCAGATACGTCAGAGTACGCACGGTGATCGGTTAGGCCAGGAGGACCACGAGGTCCGCGAGGCCATCCGATTCGCGATGACGGCCGCCGCCGTGGGCGTCGGCTTCGCCATACTTGCAGCGATATGGGTCAGCACGTGCCACGGGACCGTGGCGGTCGACACCGCGGCGTGCGGCACGCCGCAACGGATGTTGTTGGCGCTGGGGGCGCCGGTCATCTTGTTCGCCGAGGGATCGTGGGCGTTCCTGCGCACCTACCGTGTGTGGCGAGACGGCGGCACCTGGTGGGGATGGCAGGGCGCCGGGTGGTTCCTGCTGATGTTGATGCTGATCACGTTGACCGCAGGCGCGCCCGGGATTGCCGGCCCTGCGCTCGCGCTGTGAGAGCTGTGCGAAAAGCCCAGCCGGCGAACCGGCTGGGCCTCCCTGTCAGAAAACTCAGTTGTGGTCGTGGTTCTGGTTGGCCTTCTGCCGCTGCTCCTGCGTCTTGGCTTTTGCGCGGGCCTGCTCAGCCTGGACTTCCTTTTTAGCCGCGTCGCGCTGGGCGCGGGCCTTGTCCTGCTGAGCCTGACCCTCCTCGGCGACCTCGTCTTTGCCGGTCACAGTGCCGACCACTTCCTTGACCAGGCCTTTGGCGCCTTCCACGATGCCCCGGACCGCTTCGCCGGGAATGCTCTTGAAGTTGGTCATTGGTTACCTCTCTTCTTGGGTATCTAGACCGTCCTGAGCGCGACGCTCAGGACACAACGCGTATGCCTTCCCGAGCCACTCGGCCGGTAAACGAGAGTGTGACAGACCTGACAGTCACCGGTACTCGTCGAGGTCGTCGCCGCCGACCTCTTGGAGTTGCTCCTGCCAATCCGATGGATCGGCTTCGATCGGCACGTCCACCGGGATCGGCACGTCCACCGGATCGAGCGCCGACGGCTCGGGGGGAACGGCCTGTTGATCCTGCTCGACGGCGTCGGCGACGGGAACGTCGTCAGGCAGGTTGTCTCGGTCGTGCATTCTTGGCCTCCAATCCCGCGTTGAGTGTGTGGACTAGCCGGGTTACCCGCGGCGACAAGCGGGTACTGGTCCTAAACCATGATCAGTCCGATGTCGCTTAACTCGAAGCCTTGTTCACCCCATCATCGGGGCCAGGATTATGAACGCAATGACATAGACAGCGACCGCGACCAGGATCAGAACGACCAGCGTAATCCCGCTGATCACCGCCACGCGCCGCAGCCGGCGCGCACCGATATCGGTTGTGTCGGGCTCGTCCACGGCGGGTCGCATACCCGGCGGTGGCAATGACTAACCGGCCCGGACGCCCGGGTAATGTCAGTCAAATCTTGCCGGGAGACCAGATGACCGATACCCCCCCACGCGGTGAGCAGCAGCAGCGAGGCGACCGCGCGGTGGAGTTCCGCGTCGCTGCACGCCTGGAGAACCTCGCGATGCTGCGCACGTTGGTCGGCGCGGTGGGTACCTTCGAGGATCTGGACTTCGACGCTGTTGCCGACTTGCGCTTGGCGGTCGACGAGGTGTGTACCCGGCTGATCAGGTCAGCCACTCCCGGGGCGACCCTGGTGATGGTGGTTGATCCGCAGGACGACAAACTGGTGGTGAACGCTTCTGCCATCTGCAAAAACTATGATGTGGTGACGCCGGGGAGTTTCAGCTGGCATGTTCTCACCTCGTTGGCCGACGACGTCCACACCTACCGCGACGGTGTCGAGTCGGATGAAGGCGGCGGCTTATTCGGAATCACATTGACGACGCGGCGGGCGGGCTCCACCAGGTGACGACGCGCGCCGTCGGCGGTTCCAGTTCGCGCCCGAACGAATACGCCGACGTTCCGGATATGTTCCGTGAGCTGGCCACGGTCCAGACGACCTCACCGGAGTTCCAGCGGCAACGGGACAAGATCGTGGAGCGGTGCTTGCCGCTGGCCGACCACATCGCGCGCCGGTTCGAAGGCCGAGGAGAACCGCGCGACGACCTTGTTCAGGTCGCCCGGGTGGGATTGGTCAACGCTGTTGTCCGCTTCGACGTCGAGACCGGCTCGGACTTCGTGTCCTTCGCCGTACCCACCATCATGGGTGAGGTTCGGCGGCATTTCCGCGACAACAGCTGGTCGGTCAAGGTGCCGCGGCGCCTGAAGGAACTGCACCTGCGCCTGGGCACCGCCACCGCTGATCTGTCCCAACGACTGGGCCGGGCGCCGACCGCGTCGGAATTGGCCGGCGAATTGGATATGGACCGCACCGAGATCGTGGAAGGTCTGGTCGCGGGAAGCTCCTACAACACCCTGTCCATTGACAGCGGCGGGGGAAGTGCCGACGACGATGCGCGCGCCATCGCCGACACTCTCGGCGATGTGGACTCCGGTCTCGAGCGCATCGAGAATCGAGAAGCGTTGCGTCCCTTGCTCGATGCGCTACCCGAGCGGGAAAGAACTGTGTTGGTGCTCAGGTTCTTCGAATCGATGACGCAGACGCAGATTGCCGAGCGGGTGGGGATCTCGCAGATGCACGTGTCCCGCTTGTTGGCGAAATCGCTAGCGCGGTTGCGGGACCAGCTGGAGTAGTTGGCGCGGATCGTCCCAGCCGATCGAATCGCCGGATACCGAGTCGCAGACTGGCAGCGCATGGTCAGGATCGCAAAGCCGCAGCAGGCGAGAAACGACGTGGTTGGGCACCACGGCCCATTGCACGTCGGCTCCTGCGCAGCGCACGTTGATCGTGTGCAGCACCGAAAAGCCTGACGTGCCAAAGAAAGTCAACTTCGTGAGATCGAGGATCACGCGCTCGCAGTAGGCGGCACACCGCTGGACGTAATCGGCGAGGGCAACGGCGTTGGTCGCGTCGAGCTCGCCGTGCGCGGTCACCACGACCGCGGACGGTCCCCGATGAGCGCTGAAACGAGAGGTGTGGTTTTCCCAGGGGGGAGGCGGAAATCCAGCGTCCATCCCGGTAGTCCACCCAGAGCCGGTGTTTTCGGCGGTAGACATATTGACTCCCATGAGTCGACGAACATTCACGTTGAGGGTTGCGTCGAGGAATCAACGGCAGGGAGTCGGCCTCCGTGCACGTCGTTGACGATCTTACGGATGGCTGTGAACTCAACCTGGAGCTGAACATACTCGCCGTCGGGCCGGGCCGACAACCAAACCGGCCCGAATGTTGGCGAATCGAAATAAAGACTGCTATTTGATCTCGGCGAGCACCGTGCCCTGCGTGATGGCCGCGCCGGGTTCCACCGCCAAGCCGGTGATGACGCCGTCCTTATGGGCGGTCACCGGATTCTCCATCTTCATCGCCTCGAGCACCACCACCAGGTCACCGGCGGCAACTTGTTGCCCTTCCTCGACGGCAACCTTGACGACGGTGCCCTGCATCGGGGCGGTCACCGCGTCACCGGAGGCCGCCGCGCCGGCCAACATGCCCCGCTTGCGCGGCTTGGGCTTCTTGCGTATCACCCCGGCGGGGTCGGCGCCGCCGCCGTTGGACAGCGCGAGGTCGGCGGGCAGCGACACCTCCAACCGACGGCCGCCGACTTCGACGACCACCTTGTGCCGCGGACGGGCCTCCTCGTCGAGGGGCTCAGCACCGGTGAACGGCTCGACCGTGTTGTTCCACTCGGTTTCGATCCAGCGGGTGTGCACCGAGAAGCTGTTGCCGTCACCGATAAACGCCGGGTCGGAGACGACCGCGCGGTGGAAGGGGATGACGGTCGCCAGACCTTCGACGTGGAACTCAGCAAGGGCACGGCGCGCGCGTCGTAAAGCCTCCTCGCGGCTGGCGCCGTAGACGATCAGTTTGGACAGCATCGAGTCGAACTGACCGCCGATCACTGAACCGGCCTCCACTCCGGAGTCCAGCCGGACACCGGGCCCGGTGGGGATGTCGTAGCGGGTGACGGGGCCGGGCGCGGGCAGGAAGCCGCGGCCGGCGTCTTCACCGTTGATCCGGAATTCGATTGCGTGCCCGCGCGGCGCCGGGTCCTCGGTGAGCTCGAGCTTTTCCCCGTTGGCGATTTTGAACTGCTGCAGCACCAGATCGATGCCCGCGGTTTCCTCGGTAACCGGGTGCTCGACCTGGAGGCGGGTGTTGACCTCCAAAAACGAGATCAGGCCGTCCTGGCCGACCAGGTATTCCACTGTCCCGGCGCCGTAGTAGTGCGCCTCTTTGCAGATCCGTTTGGCGGATTCGTGGATTTCTTTGCGCTGAGCGTCGGTGAGGAAAGGCGCCGGCGCCTCCTCGACCAGCTTCTGGAAGCGCCGTTGCAACGAGCAGTCGCGGGTGCCGGCCACGACGACGTTGCCGTGCTGATCGGCGATCACCTGCGCCTCCACGTGGCGGGGCTTGTCGAGGTAACGCTCCACGAAACACTCGCCGCGGCCGAAGGCGGACACGGCCTCGCGCACCGCCGACTCGTACAGCTCAGGGATCTCGTCGATGGAGCGAGCCACCTTCATGCCCTTGCCACCACCGCCGAACGCGGCCTTGATGGCGATGGGCACGCCGTATTCCCTGGCGAAAGCCACCACCTCGTCGGCGTCCTTGACGGGATCGGGGGTCCCGGGCACCAGCGGGGCCTGCGCACGTGCGGCGATGTGCCGGGCGGTGACCTTGTCGCCGAGGTCACGGATCGACTGCGGGCTCGGGCCGATCCAGATCAGGCCGGCGTCGAGCACCGCCTGCGCGAAGTCGGCGTTCTCCGAGAGGAAGCCATAGCCGGGGTGGATCGCGTTGGCGCCGGACTTCTGCGCGGCGTCGAGGAGCTTGCCGAAGTCCAGATAGGACTCCGCCGACGTCTGACCACCCAGGGCGAACGCCTCGTCGGCCAGCCGGACGTGCGGCGCGTCGGCGTCGGGCTCGGCATACACGGCCACGCTGGGCAGGCCGGCATCCCGGGCCGCCCGGATCACCCGGACCGCGATCTCACCGCGGTTCGCGACGAGAACCTTGGTGATCTTCGAGCTGGCGTGACTAGGCACTGCGCCTCCTGTGTGCTGGACACTTCTCGCGTAAGTCTCTAAGAGAATTTCTTACAAGTATGTCGAGGGAAGTTTAGGCGGCGCGCCGCACACGCATCGAAGGCGGTGTCTATTTCGGAGAATGTCCGGTCGCGTCGCGCAATCGGCGTTTGATCCGGGCCAACATCGCCGACATCCCGCGCAGCCGCAAAGGGCTGATCAGCGCTGCCAGACCCAGGTCGGTATAGAAGTCCTCCGGCACCGCCAAGATGTCGTCGGCGGGCTGCTCGTCGAGGCCGGTTGCGAGGATGCTGGCAAAACCGCGGGTGGTCGGCGCTTCGGCCGGCGCACTGAAATGCAGCCGGACATGTTCACGATCGCTCGCGTCTACGTGCAGAAACAGCGGCGACTGGCACTCGGGTACCGGCTCCATCGCCGCCTCCTTGAGGTCGCTCGGCAGCGGCGGCAGATCATCGGCGAACTCCAGGAGCAGCTTCAGCTTGTCCTGGCCTTGCACTTCGGCGAAGTCGGACACCACCTCGGCCAGCGGCGCGGGCAGGCTCATCCCGGTTCTGCGCCGCTGACGATCGGGACTCGGACGGTGTTGCCCCACTCGGTCCATGAGCCGTCGTAGTTGCGCACACCGGGAATGCCGAGCAGATGGGTCAGCACGAACCAGGTGTGGCTGGACCGCTCACCGATGCGGCAATAGACGATTGTCTTGTCGTCCGGCTCGATGAACCCGTAAAGCTGCTCGAGCTCCTCGCGACGGCGGAAGCGGCTGTTCTCGTCGGCGGCCTTGCCCCACGGGATCGACCGCGCGCTGGGAATGTGGCCGCCACGCAGCGCGCCTTCTTCGGGATAGTCCGGCATGTGCGTGCGTTCGCCGGTGTACTCCTGCGGCGAGCGGACGTCGATGAGCGGCTGCGAGCCCAGAGCTGTTAGCACGTCCGCTTTGAACGCGCGGATCGGCTCGTCGTTGCGCTGCACGACGGGATAGCCGGTCGCGGTCTTGGTCGGCACGTCCAGCGTGGTCTCGCGTCCTTCGGCGAGCCACAGGTCCCGGCCGCCGTTGAGCAGCCGCACGTCGGGGTGGCCGAACAGCGTGAAAACCCACAGTGCGTAAGCCGCCCACCAGTTGCTTTTGTCGCCGTAGATCACCACGGTGTCGTCGCGCGCGATTCCTTTGCGATCCATCAGCGCGGCGAACTGCTCGCCGTTGATGTAGTCGCGCACGTGCGGGTCGTTCAGGTCGGTGTGCCAGTCGATCTTGACCGCAGTGGGGATGTGTCCGACGTCATAGAGGAGGACGTCTTCGTCGGATTCGACGATCGCCAGACCGGGCCGGCCCATATTGCCGGCCAGCCAGTCAGCGGTGACCAGCCGTTCCGGATGGGCGTAACCGGCCAGAGTAGGGCTGGAGTCTGCTGGTAGCGGCACACTGCGAGCCTACCGCCAGGACGTATCCGCTGGGCGATACGCCGCAAGCATCGATCCTGCGGTGAGCGCGAGTTGTTGTGAACACGAGGGCGATCGGTACGCAGTTTCGATGCGCTCAGCCCAGATTCGCTGTCAGCCGCGCCACCGCTGGCGGTCGACAGCCCGACCGCCGCCAGCAGCCGCCGGGTCTGGGAGCCCTCCTGCCCGGCCGCCGCCGCTTAACTTTCCACGGCGTTCCCCCGGCGCTCAAACTGCCCTGGTGGACTCCAGCGAATGCTTCATGCCACAGATTCGAGGTGCTCCAATAGTCGGCGGCCTGCCGCAGCGAGGTGGTGTCCATGCCCTGAACCTGTGTGTGAGGGAGGGCAGCGGCATCGTGGCCGACACCTGGCACACCTGTACCGCTCGGAACTGTCGTGTCGACGCGGCATCGTTGTCCACGTAGCTATCAACGGCTCGGGCCAAGGCGGTGTGCGTCCCCTGTAGCCGAGATGTGCACCTAGCGTTGGCCGCAACCACTTCACTGTTTACGGCATCGGCTGCAGCCCTCAACTCAGCACTCGCTGTCAACCACGCCATAACTCGGCGATCGACAGGCCGACCGCCGCCAGCAGCCGCCGGGTCAACGGCAGGCTCAACCCAATGACATTGGACGGGTCGCCATCAATCCGGTCGACGAACCAGCCGCCCAAACCGTCGAGGGTGAATCCGCCGGCGACCTGCAGCGGCTCACCGCCACCGATGTAGGCCTCCAGATCAGTGGCGTTCGGCGTACCGAAATACACTGTGGTGCTAGCGCTTTCGACTTGCTCACCGATCGTCACGCCGTCGCTCAACCGCAGCACGCAATGCCCGGTGAGCAGCTCACCGCTGCGGCCGCCCATCGACTGCCACTGCCTGCGTGCGGCATCAGCCGAAACCGGCTTGCCGAGGAGCGCGCCGTCGAAGCGCAGCATCGAATCGCAGCCGATGACAACGCAGTCCGCGGCCACGGCGGAATCGAGGTCGGCCACCACCCGCTCGGCTTTGGCGCGGGCCAGCGCGCACACCACGTCACCGACTGCAGCGGCGGCGCCGAGCTCCGCCACGATGGCGTCTTCGTCGACGCCGGAGACCCGAACCAGCGGGTCGATGCCGGCCTGCCGCAGCACCCGAAGCCGGCCCGGCGAGGCCGACCCGAGCACCACCAAAGTCAATTGCGCCACTCCTCGATGCCGGCTCCGCGGGCATCATCGTCGTCGGCGCGGGTCATCGGCGCATGTGCACCCGTTGCACTAGCGTGATGAGCTGCCAGCTGAACGGCGGATACCGCAGCTTGTCGACCGGCAGCCCCCAGTTGGTGCGCTCGGGCTGTGCCGGCTCCGCGGCGCCGCCCCCGAGGCTGCCCAGCACCGCGACAAGTGCGGCCACCTCATCCTCGCTCGGGTTGCCCTTCAACACCTCGATCACGGGCTCGTTCACAGAATCACTCACAGTGGAATGTTCCCGTGCTTCTTGGGCGGCGTCGGCGCGATCTTGCGCTCCAGCAGCCGCAGCGCCGTCCCGATGTAGCCGCGGGTGTGCGACGGCGGAATCACCGCGTCGACGTAGCCGCGCTCGGCGGCGACGTACGGGTTGACCAGGGTGTCCTCGTAGCTCTGCTGCAGCTGCAGGCGCAGTGCGTCAACGTCTTCGCCGTTGCGGGCGGCCTCGCCGAGTTGCTGGCGGTAGACGAACCCGACCGCGCCGGAGGCGCCCATCACCGCGATCTGCGCCGTCGGCCAGGCGACGTTGACGTCGCAGCCCATATCTTTAGAGCCCATCACGCAGTAGGCACCGCCGTAGGCCTTGCGGGTGATCACGGTGATCTTCGGCACGGTGGCCTCGCCGTAGGCGTACAGCAGTTTGGCGCCGCGCCGGATGATGCCGTTGTACTCCTGGCCGGTGCCGGGCAGGAAGCCGGGCACGTCGACCAGCATGACGATCGGGATGTTGAAGCAGTCGCAGGTGCGGACGAACCGCGCCGCCTTCTCCGAGGCGTTGATGTCGAGGCAGCCGGCGAACTGGGTGGGCTGGTTGGCGACGATCCCGACCGGACGGCCCTCGATGCGGCCGAACCCGACGATGATGTTGTTGGCATAGCCGTTCTGGATCTCCAGGAACTCGTCGTCGTCGAGGATGCGGGTGATCACTTCATGCATGTCGTACGGCTGGTTCGGCGAATCCGGGATCAGCGTGTCCAGCTCGAGGTCCTCGTCGGTCAGGTTGTCTTCAATGGCCCCTGCCGGCACCTCCGCGGCGTAGCGCGGCGGGTCGGTGAAGTTGTTGGGCGGCAGGTAACCCAGCAGCTCACGCACCCAGTCGAACGCGTCCTGCTCGCCGGAGGCGACGTAATGCAGGGTGCCGGATTTCGACATGTGGGTGTGCGCGCCGCCGAGCTCTTCCATCGTGACGTCCTCGCCGGTGACCGTCTTGATGACGTCGGGGCCGGTGATGAACATCTGGCTGGTCTGGTCCACCATGACGACGAAGTCGGTCAGGGCGGGAGAGTAGACGTGCCCGCCGGCGGCGGCACCCATGATCAGCGAGATCTGCGGCACCACACCAGAGGCCAGAATGTTGTTGCGGAAGATCTTGCTGTACAGACCCAGCGAAACAACGCCCTCCTGGATCCGGGCTCCGGCACCGTCGTTGATACCGATCAAGGGGCGGCCGGTTTTGATGGCCAGCTCCTGCACCTTGACGATCTTCTCGCCGTACACCTCGCCGAGGCTGCCGCCGAACACCGTGGCGTCCTGGCTGAAGATGCAGACGTCGCGGCCCTCGATGGTGCCGTAGCCGGTCACCACGCCGTCACCCAGCGGGCGCTTCTCGGCCAGCCCGAAGTTGGTGCTGCGATGCCGGGCCAGTGCGTCGAGTTCGACGAACGAACCCTCGTCCAGCAGCGCGAAGATGCGTTCGCGGGCGGTCAGTTTGCCCTTCGCATGCACCTTCTCCACGGCCGTCTCACCGACCGGGTGCAACGTCTCCTCAGTCCGCTTCCGCAGCTCGGCGAGCTTGCCGGCGGTGGTGTGAATGTCGATCGTGTGCTCGGCGGCCGGTTCCGCGTGATGATCGGTAACGCTCGTCATGGGTGTCGAGCTTAGCGGCCGTCGGGCGCAAGGCTGTTTAGGCTATGCAGCGATGAACGCAGATCCGCAGGCCGCGCCGCTGGACCCGGTGGCGCTGCGAGACGGCCTGGTCGGGCCGGGTCTGGCCTGGCGGCGGCTGGACGTCGTCGAGGAAACCGGCTCCACCAACGCTGACCTGCTCGACCGGGCAGCAACCGGCGAGGACATCAACGGATCAGTCCTGCTGGCGGAGTATCAGACTGCCGGGCGGGGCCGCCACAGCCGGCACTGGTCGGCGCCGCCGCGCACCCAGATCGCCCTGTCGGTGGGAATCAACGGATCGTCGGTGCCCCACACCGGCTGGGGGTGGCTGCCGCTGGCGACCGGTGTCGCGGTCGCTGACGCCCTGCACGCGGTCGCCGGCGTGCCGGCCGGACTGAAATGGCCCAACGACGTGCTGGTCGACGGCGGCAAACTGGCCGGAATCCTGGCCGAAGTGGCCGCGCCTGCGTCGGCGATCGTGGTGGGCCTGGGCCTCAACGTCACCTTGACAGCCGAGGCGGCGCCGGATCCGGCAGCCACCTCACTGCTACTGCTCGGAGCTGCACCCAACGATCGAACCGCGTTGACGCGCCGCATCCTTCGCGAGTTGGCCGGGCGGATCGACGCTTGGCGCAGCGCCGGCGGCGCCGACGCAGCGCTGATCGCCGACTATCAGCGGCACAGCCGGACGCTGGGAACCCGGGTGCGCGCTACTCTGCCGGGCGACCGGGAAGTCGTCGGGCTCGCCCGGGGCGTCGACGAGCTGGGCCGATTGCAGATCGACACCGGTGGGGAAGTGGTGACCGTATCGGCCGGCGATATCGCCCACCTGCGGCCAAGCGGGTGAGGCGCTACCCCGACAACGCGCTGGCCGACGACGAACAGGTGGTTCTGCACCGGCACCCGCACTGGAAGCGCCTGGTCCCGGCCGTGGCGGTGCTGATCGGGGCGAGCGCGCTGGGCGCATTCGTCGCCGCCGTCGTCAATGCCACGGACTGGCACGCCGACGCCAAGACGGTGATCTCCGGGGTCATCTGGGCGGTGTGGGCGATCGTGGTGGGCTGGCTGGCGTTGTTGCCGTACGCCAAATGGTTGACGACGCATTTCGTCATCACCGACCGGCGGGTGATGTTTCGCCGCGGAGTGCTCGCCCGCAGCGGGATCGACCTACCGCTGGCCCGCATCGTGCGGGTGCGGTTCCAGCATCGCCTCGTCGAGCGGCTGCTGCGCACCGGCACCTTGATCGTCGAATCCGCGACCCAGGAACCGCTGTGGTTCTACGACATCCCCCGTGTGCGACAAGTCCACTCGCTGCTGTGCTACGAGGTCTTCGACACTTCGGGCTCAGGCGAGTGGCCTCGCTGACCGGATCGGCCGGCGCGAGACCGCCAACCCCGCAAGAAGGTGACGTTGCTGGCCTCGATGGTGTCTTCGAAGACTTCGGCGATACCGCCGGCGGTGAAGGCAGACTCCAGCGCCTTGTCCGGGTTGCGGCCGAACTCGTCGGGAAAGACCCAGCGCCGGAACGCCCAGAACCGGAACGACATCTGCAGCAGGTTGCCGATGAGATAGGCCGAGATGAAGTCGGCGATGTTCTCCATGGTCAGCGACACCGCCGGCATCCGCAGTCCCAGGACATAGCTGGAGAACCACAGCGGCGCCATCGAGAGCATGACGCCAACCCCGCTGAACGCGAAGAACAACAGCGCCTCGTGATGGCGCTCACGGCCGCCGCGGTCCCGGAAACTCCACTCTCGGTTGAAGATGTAGGACGCAATGACGGCAACGATGCCGGCGATGACCTTGGCAGTCACCGGCTTGGGTTCGAGGATCGTCAGCTTGAGGGCATAGAAGATGGACGAGTCGATGACGAACGTCGTCGCGCCGACGATGGCGAACTTGATCAGCTCGTGATGACGTTCGGCGTAGGGCCGGATCGGCCTCGGCAGCAGCGCGATCGTGGCGTCGGCGAAAGACACAACTCCGAAGTGTACGGTTCGCCGCTGTGCTGTGCGCAGCAGAAGATCGCACACCGGCGTGACACCATGATTGCCGTGCCCAGTCGCTTCACCGCTTCGCCGCTGGTCGCCATGGTCGGTGGCGGGCAACTCGCCCGGATGACTCACCAGGCCGCGATCGCTCTCGGACAGACCCTGAGGGTGCTGGCCGCCGACGTAGATGACCCCGCTGCACAGGTGTCGCCGGACGTGGTGATCGGCTCGCACACCGACCTCGAGGACCTGCGCCGGGTGGCGGCGGGCGCGACCGCGCTGACTTTCGACCATGAGCACGTCCCTGCGGAGCTGCTCGAAAAGCTCGTCACCGAAGGCGTCAACGTGGCGCCGCCGCCGCAGGCGCTGCTGCACGCTCAGGACAAGCTGGTCATGCGGCGCCGACTGGAGGCGCTGGGCGCCCCGGTGCCGCGCTATGCCGCCGTACACGCGCTGCCGGACATCGACTCGTTCATCGGCGTTGTCGGCGGCCCGGTAGTGGTTAAGGCGGTGCGAGGCGGCTACGACGGCCGCGGGGTGCGCATGGCCGACAGCCCGCAGGAGGCCCGCCAGATCGCCGGTGACTTCCTGAACGCCGGTGTAGCGGTGCTGGTGGAGGAGCGCGTCTCGATGCGCCGCGAGCTTGCTGCGCTGGTGGCGCGGTCGCCGTTCGGGCAGGGTGCAGCGTGGCCGGTGGTCGAGACGGTGCAGCGCGACGGCATCTGCGTGCAGGTGATCGCGCCGGCGCCGGATCTGCCTGATGCTCTGGGCGCCGAAGCGCAGCATCTAGCGCTGCGGCTGGCGGCGGAGCTAGGTGTGGTGGGGGTGCTGGCCGTCGAGTTGTTCGAAAGCGCTGACGGCCAACTGCTGGTCAATGAGCTGGCCATGCGTCCGCACAATTCCGGGCATTGGACGATGGACGGGGCGCGCACCAGCCAGTTCGAGCAGCATCTACGGGCGGTGCTGGATTATCCGCTCGGCGACACCGACGCCGTCGTGCCGGTCACGGTGATGGCCAACGTGCTGGGCGCAGCGGAACCGCCCGCGATGAGTATGGACGAGCGGCTGCACCACCTGTTCGGGCGAATGCCGGACACGCGTGTCCACTTGTACGGCAAAGGGGAGCGGCCGGGCCGCAAGATCGGGCACGTCAACTTGCTGGGATCCGATCTCGGTCAGGTGGCCGAGCTGCGCGAACGGGCGGCCCTGGCGGCACACTGGTTAGCACACGGGCAGTGGACGGACGGATGGGATCCGCATGTCGGAAACGACGCCGGCGACGATGCAGAGCAGGAAAGCGATGGGGGGCACCTCCCCGCCTGCGGGGGAGAGGAGCGGCGCACATGACTGACGAGCCGCACGTTGGCGTGATCATGGGCAGCGACAGCGACTGGTCGGTGATGCAGGCCGCCGCCGAGGCGCTGGCGGAATTCGACGTCCCCTATGAGGTCGGAGTGGTTTCCGCGCACCGCACGCCGGGGCGGATGTTCGACTATGCGCGGGAGGCCGCCGACCGTGGCATTCAGATCATCATCGCCGGCGCGGGGGGCGCTGCCCACTTACCGGGAATGGTGGCCGCCGCGACGCCGCTGCCGGTGATCGGCGTGCCGGTGCCGCTGGCGCGGCTGGACGGCCTGGACTCGTTGTTGTCGATCGCGCAGATGCCGGCTGGTGTACCGGTGGCCACCGTTTCGATCGGCGGCGGCCGCAACGCCGGCCTACTGGCGGTGCGGATTCTCGGTGCCAGTGACCCGGTGCTTCGCAACCGGATCCTGGCCTTTCAAGAGCAGCTGGCTGAGTCGGTGCGGGCCAAGGATGCAGCGCTGAAAAGCCAACAAGGTAAAGTTACTGGCTAGTAACTCGTAGGAGGCAATGATGGCTGGATGGGCCGGTAACCCGTCGTTCGACGTATTTCAGTTGCCGGAGGAGCACGAGGAATTGCGCGCAGCGATTCGTGCGCTGGCGGAGAAGGAGATCGCTCCGTATGCCGCCGACGTCGACGAGGAGTCGCGGTTCCCAGAGGAGGCGCTGACAGCGCTGAACGCCTCGGGTTTCAACGCCGTGCACGTCCCTGAGGAATACGGCGGTCAGGGCGCAGACTCGGTGGCGGCCTGCATCGTGATCGAAGAGGTCGCGCGCGTCGACGCGTCAGCATCGCTGATCCCGGCCGTCAACAAACTGGGCACCATGGGCTTGATCCTGCGGGGGTCGGACGAGCTGAAGAAGCAGGTGCTGCCGTCGCTGGCTCACGACGGACTGATGGCGTCGTACGCGCTATCCGAGCGCGGTGCGGGCAGCGACGCAGCGGCGATGCGCACCCGCGCGAAGGCCGACGGGGATGACTGGATCCTCAACGGCTCCAAATGCTGGATCACTAACGGCGGCAAGTCCGCCTGGTACACCGTGATGGCGGTGAGCGACCCGGACAAGGGCGCCAACGGCATCTCGGCGTTCATGGTGCACGCCGACGACGAAGGGTTCTCGGTCGGGCCCAAGGAACGCAAGCTGGGCATCAAGGGTTCGCCGACCACCGAGCTGTACTTCGACAACTGTCGCATCCCGGGTGACCGGATCATCGGGGAGCCGGGCACGGGTTTCAAGACCGCGCTGGCCACCCTGGACCATACCCGGCCGACGATCGGAGCACAGGCCGTCGGTATCGCGCAGGGCGCGGTGGACGCCGCGATTGCCTACACCAAGGAACGGGCGCAGTTCGGCAAGCCGATCAGCGACTTCCAGGGTGTGCAGTTCATGCTCGCCGACATGGCGATGAAGGTGGAGGCCGCCCGGCTGATGGTGTACTCGGCGGCCGCGCGCGCCGAGCGCGGCGAGAGCGCGCTGGGCTTCATCTCGGCGGCGTCGAAGTGTTTCGCTTCGGATGTGGCGATGGAGGTGACCACCGACGCCGTGCAGCTCTTCGGTGGTTACGGCTACACGCGGGACTTCCCGGTCGAGCGGTTTATGCGCGACGCCAAGATCACTCAAATCTACGAGGGCACCAATCAGATTCAGCGCGTGGTGATGTCGCGCGCGCTGCTGCGCTGATCCTCGTGACACTTCGCCATGATTCGGTCGAGTCGATCGGCCGCCCTGGTCCACTGTGCCGTCGGGCCGCTGTGCATCACGCCAGCCGTTCGGCCCTGTCCGGATCCGACAGGGCAGGTGCGAACCACTGTACTGACCTGGTCTCGTGATCTTTTCGAGACTAATTTCACCGACTCGGTTTAGTTACGGGGGTCCACTGGGCACTTCGACCTATGCGCAATGTGATTCCCTGGGCCCCCCGCGACGGTGTTCCGCTAAGCAATGCGACGCTGCGCCTGCACTCGGAGCGAATCGAAGTGCCGACTTATGACCGGGCATCTCTGCAACGGGGTGTTGTGCACATCGGCGCTGGCAATTTTCACCGCGCCCACCAAGCCGTTTACTTCGATGAGTTGGCCCGTTCCGGCATCTCGAAGGACTGGGGGGTTACCGGCGTCAGTCTGCATTCCCCCGATGTCAAAGAGGTGCTGTCGGCTCAGGATGGGCTGTACACCGTTGTTCAACGCGGGCATGAAAGTCAAACGGCGCGGGTGGTCGGCGCGATCGGCTCGTACCACTACGCACCCACCGACGGCGTAGCGGTCCGGGCCGCCCTGGCCGATCCGCGAACCCAAGTCGTGAGCCTGACGATTACTCCCAATGGCTACTTCTTGGATCCGGTCACGCGCGAGTTCAACGCCGACACTCCTGATGTGCGCGCCGACCTTGTCGCCACAAAGACTTTCAACACTGCATGGGCTTACCTGGCCGAAGCGCTCGAGCAGCGTCGTCGCGCCGGTACTGCGCCGTTCACGGTGCTGTGTTGCGACAACATTCCCGACAACACCCAGGCGGCGCGGACCGCACTGGTGTCGTTCACCGCGTTGAAGAATCCCGGGCTCGCCCGCTGGATCGACACTCACGTCGCGTTCCCGTCGACCATGGTCGACCGCATCACCCCAACGACGTCGAACTCGGAGCGCCGGTTCGTCGAGCGCACATTTGGCGTCGCCGACAAGTGGCCGGTGCTGACCGAACCGTATTGCCAGTGGATCATCGAAGACTCCTTCAGCGACGAACGTCCGCCGCTCGATGAGGTCGGCGCCCAATTCGTCGCCGATGTCAGCGGCCACAAAACGGTCAAGACGCGCCTGCTCAACGGAACCCACATTTCGTTAGCGTGCCTCGCCACGCTTGCCGGTTACCAGCGCACCGACGAAGCGATGCGAGACCGCGTCATCTACAACTATGCCGAGCAGCTGATGCGTGACGAGATTCAGCCGCTGCTGCCGGCGGTAGCCGGAATGAACACACCCGGCTATCGCGACACGTTGCTTGGTCGACTGAGCAATCCACGGATGAGCGACCAGTTGTCGCGGCTGGCTCGCCGGGGATCGACGAAGATCTCGTCGTTTTTACTGCCGTCTCTGCACGAGGCGATCGCGCAAGGCAGACCGCACACTTTGCTGATGTTGGCCCTCGCCGGGTGGGCCCGGTATCTACGCGGCTACGACCTCAAGGGTGCGAAGATTCGCGTCGACGATCCCCAGGCAGCTCTGTTGACCAGGTTGGCGACCATGGAAGACCCTGATCCGTTGTTGCGGCACGAGATCTTCACCGAACTGAGGTCAGTGCCCACCTTCAGGGATCGGTTCGGCGAGATGATTGCGGACATTGATGAGCGGGGCGTGATACCCACCTTGCGCCGAGCGTTGCAGGATGACACGCGGGCGCTGGTGTCGTGATATCCCAGCCCGGATTGACAATCGTGCGCGAGTTCGACGTTCAAGCGATCACCACCTTGCTCTGCGACGCCGACGACAATCTCTTCCCCTCCGAGGCACCGGCGTTCGCCGCCTCGACCGAGGTGACCAATCGCTTCCTGGCCAGATTCGGCGTAACGGCCCCGCTGACTGCGGAGGAGCTGCGTAAGCGTGCGACGGGCAAGAACTTTCGCAGCACCGCACTGGACCTGGCTGTGCTGTGTGAGATACCCGTCGAGCAGGCGCTGGCTGACGGTCGGCCCGCCGCGGTGATCGCCTCGGACAGCGATGTGGCAAGCGGTCGCGCGGTGCGTGCCGACGAACTTGAACAATGGGTGCGCGAAGAACGCGAGCAAGTGACCGCTCATCTGGCCGCCACCCTCGAGCCGGATCCGGAAGTGCTTGACCCGCTGCGGGCCCTCGCCTCGCAATTTACGTTGGCCGCGGTCAGTTCCAGTGCCAGCACCCGGTTGAATGCCTGCTTCACCGCCACCGGCCTCGATCCGCTCATCCCAACGGCTTTGCGCTTCAGCGCGGAAGATTCCCTGTCCGTGCCGACAAGCAAGCCCGACCCTGCGGTGTATCTGCACTCCGGTCAGGCGATGGACATCGACACCCACCACGGCTTGGCGGTCGAAGATTCTGTACCGGGTGTGACCTCCGCGGTCGCGGCCGGTTACCTCACCGTCGGCAACCTCATGTTCGTACCGGACGATGAACGTCGTGTTCGGAGTGAGGAATTGGTTGATGCCGGTGCGGTCGCCCTGACCGACTCGTGGCGCGCTCTGGCTGATTTCCTGATGTTGTCCGCCGTGACGGGTGACGGTTCTCCGCTGACGTAGCCGATGTGGGCGCACGGCGGCCAATCGTCGTACCGTCGAGGTTACGAGCCCGTTGACGTTGCGGGCCGTGCCAGGGGAGGAGTTAGGCGAACGTGGTCAAGGCAATAGACCTGAACAATGCGGCCCTGGCAAGCTTGCCGATACCGGCGCCGAACTACGACCGCAGCAGCGTCAGCGTCGGGATTGCGCACATCGGTGCCGGACACTTCCACCGAGCGCATCAAGCCATGTACATCGACAAGTTGCTGCAACAGGGTTTGGCGCACGAGTGGGGCATCTGCGGTGTGGGCGTGATGCCCGCCGATTGGACAATGCGCGACGTACTGCGAGACCAAGACGGGCTCTACACACTGATCTCGGAGAATCCTGACGGCAGTCGCGACGCACAAGTGATCGGTTCGATCATCGACTACCGCTACGCCCCCGACGATCCGGAGGCGGCGGTGGAGGTGTTGGCTGCGCCATCTACCCGGATCATCTCGCTGACCATCACCGAGGGCGGTTACCGTGACCCCGACGGGCCGGCCTTTGCGTTGATCGTCGAAGCATTGGACAGGCGTCGCCGCCGCGGGATCGCCGCACCGACGATCGTGTCGTGCGACAACGTCGAGAGCAACGGTGCGGTTGCGCGGCGGGCCGTGCTCGCTAACGCTGAGAGTCGGGATCCAGGGCTGACCGAGTGGATCGCCGAACGCACCCGGTTCCCCAGTTCGATGGTGGACCGGATCACCCCGGCCACGACACTGGAAATGGCCGCCGAGGTACGGCGCGACTTCGGGGTCAATGACCGGTGGCCGGTGGTCGCCGAGCCGTTCAGCGCCTGGGTCCTCGAGGACGACTTCTCCGATGGCAGGCCACCTTTGGAGCAGGCGGGCGTGCTGCTTGTCGACGATGTCGCTCCCTACGAGATGATGAAGCTGCGGCTGCTCAACGCCGGCCATGTGTGCCTGGCCTTCTTCGCCCATCTGTGCGGCTTCGAATTCGTTCACGATGCGATGCACGATCCGTTGTTCGCCGAGTACCTGCTCGGCTACTTCGAGACCGAAGCCATCCCGACGATGCCGCCGGTGCCTGGGATCGACCTGCATGACTTCAGCCGCACGCTGATCGAGCGGTTCGGCAACCCAGGTGTGCGCGACACCGTTGCGCGGCTGTGTGCCTACTCGTCGGATCGCATTCCGAAATGGCTGTTCCCGGTGATCTCCGAAAACCTGGCGAGCGGCGGGTCGGTTCGGCTGGCGGCAGCGGCGGTGGCGAGCTGGGCCCGCTACGCCGAGGGCACCGACGAGTGGGGTGAGCCGTACGAGGTGGTGGACCAGTTAGCCGACTCGCTGGTGCCGATCGCCCGGTCACAGTATGACCATCCCACTGCGTTCATCGAACTCACCGCGGTTTTCGGGGATTTGGCTCAGCAGCCGCGCTTCGTTCAGGCGTACTGCTGGGCGCTGGAGTCGTTGCACCGCAAGGGAGCTCGGGCCACGCTGGAAGCTCTGGTGCGATGACTCGCGGCCTGGTGATCGGGGAGTCGCTGATCGACATCGTCGAGCAGGGTCCGCAAGGACCCAGTGAGCATGTCGGCGGGAGTCCCCTCAACGTCGCCGTCGGGCTGGCCCGGCTGGGCCGCAACGTCGATTTCCTCACGAGGCTCGGCGACGACCCGTACGGCCGACGCATCGCTGATTACGTCACCACATCCGGGGTTGCACTTGTTCCGGGAGACGGCTACGCGGCTCGCACTGCGACGGCCCGACTGTCTGTGAATGCCGACGGCTCAGCCGACTATGTATTCGATCTTGACTGGCAGCTGTCCGGTACGCCTCCGGTCGCACCGCCTCTATTCGTTCACACCGGCTCCATTGCGGCGGTTCGGGAGCCGGGTTGCCTGGCCGTCGCGGCTCTTGTCGACGCCTACCGCATTTCGGCCACTATCACGTTCGACCCCAATGTGCGGCCGGCGCTGGTCGTCGACCGGGATCTCGCGCTCGCACGCATCGAGCACCTTGTCGAGCGCAGCGACATCGTCAAGGTCAGCGAGGAGGACCTGCGCTGGATCGACCCTAACCGTCCGCCCGAGCACATCGCACAGACCTGGCTGGCGCTGGGTCCTGCGATCGTGGCGGTGACGATGGCCGACCGTGGTGCGGCGGGCTTCTGTGCTGCCGGCATAGCACGGGTGCCCGCCCGCCCGGTGCAGGTGGTCGACACCGTCGGCGCGGGTGACGCGTTTGGGGCCGGCCTGATCGATGCGCTGTGGGGCGCGGGCTTGCTGGGTGCCGAGCGACGTTACCAGCTGGCCGGGCTGGACCTCGATGCGCTGACGACCGCACTAAAGGCGGGCAGCGCCGCGGCTGCGCTTACCGTCTCGCGAGCGGGCGCTGACCTGCCGGATCGCGCCGCGCTGGCCTCCGGTCCGAGTGGGTGGAACGGGTAGTCCGGCTGCGCCCAGTCTCATCGTTGCCGCACGACGGCTCGCGGCGCGGTGCGCCATTTTCGCGTACCGTCAGGGCCCCGGCGGGGCGGTTCGAGAAGTAATACGGCGCAGAAATCGGCTAACACGGGATGCACCCAGTCGCCTAACTCGATGATCTCGCCCGGTCGCGGCCGGCAGTTGCGTTCGTCGCATGCGTCATCGAGAGGCACCAAGGCGTTCAGCCGGTCGGCGCTTACCTCGTAGGGAAGTTTTTCGAGCCCCGGCAGGGTGATGAACAAACCGTCGTTCCCGGATAGGTGCAGCCCTACGGCAGCCAGCGCACCGATCACGCCGTCTTGAGTTCCGCCATGGCCGGATAAGTGCACGCCGACCGCGTGAGCGAGGCGTCGGGCTTGAGCGGGTTGCAGCACTTCGCGTTTGGCTTGTTGACCGAAATCGGTCAGCAGGCGAGCATTTTCGGCGAGCCGGCTCGGGATGGCTACCGCAAGGCCGGGGTCCGCATCGGCCGGGCAGACCCGTTCGAGGAACCGCGCGGCGAGCTCGATCACGTCAGGGCCTACGACCTCCGGGTTGCCCGCGGGACTGCGCCAGGCCAGGCAGGCGCTGGAATTGTGCGAGGTGTAGGGGATCCGGTCATCGATCAAGAGCTGGTGGCGGGTCGCCGCCGCAGGAGTTCCCAGACCAGCGGTCGCTAGTTCGTGAAGCAGCGCCCGGGCGCGACGACCAGTTCCCGGGCTGCGCACGTCGTCCGTGTCGTCGATGCCGATGAGCAAGTCGACACCGGCCAGCGCGCGCGTCAAGGGTTGACGACCAAGGCGGTGACGTCGCGTACCCAGCGGCCGGTGTCCAGCGTCGTGCCGGCGAGCTTGAGCGTGTGGCGTTTCGTGATGTTCAAGATGACCGGGTCGGTGAGTTCAGCGGCGGTCAACGTCTGAGCCGGGTCACGGCCTTCGACCCGTACCCGCTCGACGACGGCGGCGCCGGCAGCGTTGAGGACCGAGCGCACGGTGGGTCCCTCCTGTGTCTGAGCGCCCCGCGATTGCGGCGTAGCGATCACGACTTGCGGAAGACGCCGCAACTGCGACAGCGCGAAACGGGCCAGGACAGCGCTGTTGTGCGAGACGACTACCGACGCAGCACTGCCACCGTCATCGGTCGAAGAGCTGACACAAGCCTCGACCGTGGCGCCCCAAAGAAGAGTCGCCAGTAAGACCACCAGCCCCGGCCGGGTGAAGCACACGAGTCTGCGTGCTAACACCTGCCGGTGCCGCTGCCTGGGCCGCCTGGACCACCTACGCCTGGGCCGCCGCCGCAGCTGGTACCGCCGCTACCGGTGCCGCTGCCCTTGCCGGTCCCGCTGCCGGTGCCCGTGGTTCCGGTGCCGCTGCCGGTCCCGGTGGTTCCGGTGCCGCTGCCGGTTCCAGTGCCAGTGCCGCGTGTTCCCGGTGCCGGTGCCGGTGCCCGGTGGTTCCCGGTGCCGCTGCCGGTCCCGGTGGTTCCGGTGCCGCTGCCGGTCCCAGTGCCAGTGCCCGTGTTCCCGGTGCCGGTCCCGGTGCCGGTGCCGGTCCCGCTGCCGGTGCCGGTGCCGGTCCCGGTCCCGCTGCCGGTGCCGGTGCCGCCGCCGCTGCCAGGCGTTATGCCCGTGGTGCCGTTCGCGCCGGCCTGACCGGACGTGCTGCCCGTGCCGCCGGTGCCGCCAACACCCCCCTGGCCGCCGGGGCTGCTTGGGCCTTTGACGCCGGCGAAACCGCCGTTACCGCCGTTGCCGCCGTTGCCGCCGTTGCCGGACTCGAGCGCGGCGCTACCCCCGCTCCCGCCGGCTCCGCCAGGTCCGCCGTGAGCGGTCGCCACGCCATTCGCGCCGCTACCGCCTACGCCGCCGTTGCCACCATTTCCGCCGTTGCCGGATACCAGCGCGGCGGCGTTTCCGCCGGCCCCGCCGTGACCGCCGGCCCCGCCGGCTCCTCCGTCGGCACCGGTCGCACCGTTCCCGCCGAGGCCACCGTCGCCTCCGTTGCCGACGAACTCACCGGCGCTGCCGCCGGCTCCGCCGGCTCCGCCCGCTCCGCCGGCGACGGTAGCTGCACCGCCTGGACCGCCGTCACCGCCGTCGCCGAAGATGGTACCGCCGGTGCCGCCGGCACCACCGGCTCCGCCGTCGACACCGGCTCCGCCCATGCCGCCGTTGCCGAATATGCCCGCGTCTCCGCCGGCAAAGCCGGCCCCGTCGTTCACGCCGGCAACACCGTCAGCGCCGGTCCCGCCGTCGCCGAGCAGGAATCCGCCGTCACCGAGGTTGCCGAACTCCCCGGAGCTGCCGAAGATCGAGGTGTTGGCGCCGGTGAAGTCGTCGACACCGTTGCCGATCAGATCGCGCCCGAAAAGGTCGACGAAGGGCGCGTTGATCGCCTGGAGCAGTGTCGCGTCAGCTGGGTTGGTGATGAAGGCTTCGCCGCTCGTGTCCACCTGGGCAAGGATGTCGCTGAGGCCACTCGGGTCTGAAGGCAGTGCATCGGCGGGCAACGCAATTGCGCCGAGGGCTTCCGGCGAACCCGAAGTCACGCTACTGAGTGCCTCGGGTAGAGCAGCGTTCGCAAATACGCTGTCGAAAAGGCCTGCCACGGGCAAGTCTGGAACAGCAACAGAAGCGCTCGCCGCATTACCCAACGAGTCCACCAGCGGACCTACGACGAGGTCGAAGAGGTCGGCATGGGCGGAAGGCGCGGCAATCAGCGGGTTCACACCGAAGGCCAGGAAAGCGCCGACCGCTGTGCCGAGCCCGACGAGGCCATCCCGTCGGCGCGTGATGCTGGCCGATTGACGACGCTGCCCGCTCCGATGCCGACGAGCCATTCAATGTCTCCCTTGCTAGACCGCCCCGGTTGCCCTTATGTTCCGTTAAGCTAAATACCGCATAAGCGGACCCTAGGCAACACTTAAGTCCGCATTTGCGGAAGTTTCGCCGGGATAGCGGCCGTGACTGAAGGTGGGCTATGGACGCGGTTTCAGCGGAGGGTGCGCCAGCGGCTGCACTGGCGCCGCTGACGGTCCGTGACGCGACCTACCGAGGCTTCGCGCGCGAAGTGCTCTTTCCGGGGGTTGCGGTCGCTGCGATCGTCACCTCAGCGGATATCCGGATGCCGATGGGTCTGCCGGGGCATCGCGGACTGATCTGGCTGACGTTACTGGTGACCACTGTGCTGATCACCCGCCGCAGAGAAACGGTAGTCGGGGTCGGCGTGGCCTCGATGCTGGCGACGCTGGGGCTGCACACCGCGCCCGATCCGTGGGGAAGTGAGCGTTATCTGGCCGCCGCAATCCTGCTGTATGCAGTGGCCGCTGCGCCGGTGGCGGTGCGGCACCGATGGGTGGTTGCGCTTGCTGCCGCGCCGATTCACCTCGTCGCGCTCGCCGGTGTGCTCACACGCTTGCTCAGCCACGGCTACCTGCCGCGATTGGCCTCGGTCGGAATGGTCGAAAAGATGCTCTTTCACTTGATGTTCGGGCTGCTCGCCGGGCTACTCGGCTGGATTGTCGCGTCCAGCTTGGATCGCTTTCTTCGAAGGGAGTGTTTGTCATGACGCTGCGAGTCGTGCCCGAGGGCTTAGCCGCGACGAGTGCGGCGGTTGAAGCGATCACCGCGCGGCTGGCGGCGGCGCATGCCGCGGCGGGCTTCACGATCTCGGCGGTAGTCCCGCCCGCAGCGGACCTGGTATCTGAGCAGGCTGCGGCCCAGTTCAGTGCTCGGGGTAGCCAGCATATGGCGGCGGCGGCCCGCGGTGTTGAGGTGCTGGGCCGTGCCGGCGTCGGAGTGGCACGAGCCGGCGCTGAATATGCCGCAGGTGACGCGGCGGCAGCCGCGCAATATCTGGCGGGCCGCGGCTGACGATGACCGCGCCGGTTTGGATGGCGTTCCCCCCGGAAGTGCATTCGGCGTTGCTGAGCAGCGGGCCAGGGCCTGGTCCGCTGCTCGTCGCCGCTGAGACGTGGACAACGTTGAACACCGAATACGAGGCGGCCGCATCCGAATTGACCACGGTGCTGGCCGGCGCGCAGGAGGCATGGGAGGGTCCGACGGCTCAGCAGTATGTGGCCGCGCATCTGCCGTATCTGTCGTGGCTGCAATTAGCCAGTGCGGTCAGCGCCGAGACGGCCGCTCAGCACGAGACGGTGGCCGCCGGCTTCACGGCGGCGCTGGCGGCGATGCCTACCCTCGGGGAGCTTGCCACGAATCACGCCGTCCACTCGGTGCTGACCGCCACTAACTTCTTCGGGGTCAACACAATCCCAATTGCGCTCAACGAAGCTGACTACGCGCGGATGTGGACTCAGGCTGCGGTCACCATGACGACCTATCAGGCGACTGCTCAAGCAGCCAGCGCGACCAGCGGGGCTGGGAGCGGCACAGGCGGTGGCATGGGCGGCGGCGGCGGAGGCGGGACGGGCTCATTTCAGTTGCCGACGCCGGCCGAGATCTACCAAATGCTTTTCGGACCTGATGGTGAGCAAATCCCCGGTCAAGGCCAGACGAACTGGAACCCGACCCAGTATCTACAGAACCTGTCGAACTTCCTGAACGGCAACCAGAATGCTCTGGCCTGGTTGCAGCAGAACTTTCAGGGCCTGATGGACCCGTCGCAGTTTCCCCAGCTGATGTCCTACTTCATCGCGTGGCAGACCTTCCGGGTCGTCAACTGGACGTTACGTACCTTGCGGTTCCTCATCCAGGAGCTGCCGTTGCTGCTGCCGGCCGGTCTCAACCTGATGATTGCCAATCTCAGTGCGGTGTCCGGTCTGGCCGCACCGGCCGGGCTGGCGGGGCTCAGCGGGCTCGCCGGCTTAGCTCAATCTGCTGCGGTTCCGGCTGCAGCTGCGCCCCTCGCCCCGGCGGTACCCGTCGCCGTGCCCACAGTTCCTGTCGGCAACGCCCCCGCAGTGGGCTCATCACCGGTCCCGTCCGCGACTGCAAGCTTGCCCCCGAGTTCAGCGCCGCTGCCCGCCACGCCTGCCGCCGCCGCCGCCACACCTCCCGCCGCTCCGCCCCCAATCGCGGACGCGCAAGGTTTCGGTTACCTGGTCGGTAACGCCTACCTCGAGTCAACAGCTTCCGGCTCCGCGAAGTCCAAGGCCAAGACAACCGCCGACGACAGCGCCGCGGCGACGGCAGTGCCGGCGGCGGCGCCTGCTGGAGGAACCCGGCTGCGGCGAAGTCGGCGTTCAATCATCGACCGCGGTCACCGCTATGAGTACCTCGAGCTCGAAAGCGATTCAAGCACAGACGATTCAGGCACAAACCGAGTCGCGCCGCTGGCCCACCACTACGCGCCGTCCGAGCAGAGCGCGGTGGCGTTGGGTTTCGCCGGCGCGGTCGGCACAAGCAGCGATGTCCAGGCGGCGGGACTGGCCACGCTGGCCTCCGACGAGTTCGGCAACGGGCCGGCGATGCCGATGGTGCCGGGCACCTGGGACGACCGGCAATTCTGATAATTCCGCGACATCGCGGCCCAGTGGCGGCGTCGGCTCGCCGACGCGTTACGGCATCGCTGCTGGCGTCTCCACGATGACGGTGGTGGCCTTAACCACCGCGACAGCAACACTGCCGGGCTCGAGTTTCAGCTCACCGGCGGCTTCGGCGCTCATCAGCGATACGACGGTAAAAGGGCCGCATTGCATCTCAACGTGGGCCATCACCTTGTCGGTGACTACCTTGGTCACCAAGCCGACGAAGCGGTTGCGCGCCGAGCTGCTGGTACCAAGCGGGTTGGGCGGGAGTCGCGGGCCGTTCGTGCGCCAAAACTCGGCCAGCACATCCCCGGCGATCACCTTCCGGCCGGTTTCGTCGTAGCCGACGGCCAAGCTGCCGGAGTCGATCCATCGCCGGACCGTGTCGTCGCTGACTCCCAGCAGGGCAGCCGCCTCGCGGACGCGCATCCTGTGCACGAAGGAATCTTAAACGGGTTGAAACCTGGCCGATTCAAGTCGCTGAAACCAGGTGGTTTAGCGCGAGCGGCCACCGGGTGCGTTCGCGAGGCGCAAGGCTTCGCGGCCGTTAGATGCCGGCGAAGCCCCTCGGTTGAGATACGCAGCTGGGCGCACCAGTGTTCTGCGCGGCCCTCTCGACTTGTTGTCGGGCGTCGGCTCGCAGAGGCGTATTTCGTCTGATACCGAGGCGGGGCCAATGGGCAAGATGGCGGCCAACTATTTCTCTGAGCGGTTGCTCGAAACCACCGAAGTGGCTCACGCGTTCATCAACGCTGCAATGACCCTGCCACGTGCCGGGCCGGCTGCTGACCTTCCCGTAAAGACACCAGCCCGGAACCGGATACGAAAGGAACGGAAATGATGCTGTTGAGCGACGGCGGACGGCACTCGCCGGCACTACGAGCGCATCGAGGCCGAATTGCTGGTGGCCGAATAGGCCCTGGGGCTACCCGCATCGTTATCCGTTCTCGTCGCATCCGATCTCCGGTGCAGCCGCCGAGATCTACCGAGGAGCCGCCAGCTCGGCATACAGATGAGGGTGGGGCCGGTCGGAATCGCCAACGGTACGTTTGGTAACCGCCCGCACTGCATCTACCGGGGTTACTGTCTACAGGGCTGCAAGGTCAACGCGAAGGCAAGCCATATGTCGCCCATCTGCCCGACGCGCTGGCCCACGGTGTGGAGATCCGTGCTAATTGCATGGCCGCGCGTGTCGAACTCGACGAAAGTGGTGCCGCCCACGGAGTGATCTACTACGACGAGGCCGGCGGAAGTAAACGATTGCAACGCGCCAGGACGGTCGCCGTTGCCGGGTACTCCACCGAAACCTGGCGCCTGCTTCTGAATTCGGTAAGCGGGCGCTTTCCGAACGGGTTGGGTGACGGCGACGATCCCCCAGTTGAGCGAACCGGATGCGATCATCCACGACCTGAGAAAAGTACTCGACGACGTCCAAGGCCCCGCCGATCTACTCGAGCAGTCGTTGACAAAGGCGCGGGTCAATTCCGCGCAATCTACCGCAGGCTTTCGTCTAGGCGCTGTTGTTCGAGACGGTGCGTCGCCTCCGGGACGGCTACGGTCGCTCGGTCGGCAGTGAAACCGGGTGACGTCACCGGATCAGTTGGCCACGAAGCAAATTGACTCAGATGCTAGCCGCATGAGTGCGCAGATTTCGGTTCAGTATTCGGCCGCGCGGAGGTACGCTGGCGCGGTGGGGCTGTTCGTCAGACTTTGGAGAAGCAGTCGGATGTATGACTGGCTTCGTCTAAAGGGCTATGTCGCCTTCGATCTGCCGAATCTGGTCACCGCGCTGGGCGGAATTTTACTGATCTCGATTGCCGCGCCCCATGCCTACGTCTTGACGACCGAGGCTGAGTTGCCGACCTACTTCAAGGTCTATTCCGTGCTGATGATCGCCGCGTGCGCGGTAACAGCCGGCGGCATGTGGTGGCGGGCCAGCCCACGGGTGCCGCACTTGTGTTGGCTCTTCGGTGACCTGCTGTCGGTGCTGTTCATCGGGATCTATGCGGCTAGCCGAGTCGTCAGCTTGCGGGGGTTGGTAGCGGTGACCGGGCGCTGGGACTTCGCGCCGGGTACCTTCGCGCTCGCTTTCGCAGGAGCCTTTCTCGCACTGCACGTGTCGGTGCTTCTGCGCATCAATGTGGCTCATCCTGACCGGCAAGGCTGGCAAGACTAGGCAGGGCAGCGAAGAAGACATGACAACACTCGACTATCCGGTGTGGCTGCGAATCGACCACTGGCTCAACGTGCTGTTCTTGACTTTGCTGCTGCGCAGCGGCATCGAGATCTTGTCGACTCATCCCAAGCTGTATTGGGACGACAACAGCAGGCCGGGCACCGAGTGGGCACGGTTCACCCGCAAGGTTATGCCGCGCAACAGATTGTTCGACACGCTCGATGAAGAGGAGGATTACCACCCCCTCTTCTCGCTACCGGGTCATGCGCAGCTCGGGATTGGGCGCCATTGGCACTTTTTCGCGGTGATCGGGTGGATCCTGACCGGGCTGTCCTACTACATTTTGCTATTCGCGACCGGCCAGTGGCACCGGTACTGGCCCGCCTCGTGGTCCATCTTTACCGAGGCGTGGGGCGACATCGTCACCTACATGACCTTCAACCTGCCACCGCTGTTGCCTGGCGAACCGTTGGACGCCATGCAGAAGCTGACTTACGCCGGCGTGGTGTTCCTCCTTGCGCCTTTTCAGATCCTCACCGGCGCAGCGCAATCGCCGGCGATCGAGGCGAGGTTCCCGTGGTACGTGCAGATGTGGGGCGGACGGCAGTGGGCGCGCAGCCTGCACTTCATAAGTCTGGTTGCGTTCCTGGGATTCATCGTGATCCATCTGTCGATGGTGTTTTTCTGGGGATGGGGCCGGCTCACCGCCTCGATGATCTTCGGCTCGGTCCGCAACTTCAACTGGGCGACGGCGTGCTCATTCGTAATCATCGGCGCGATCATCGCCGTCCATGTGGTGGCGACGGTCTGGAGCTTGCGCCGGCCGACTGCGGTTCGCCGGGTGCTTGAGGCGGTGGTCAGCCCCGTGCGGCTGGCTTTGCTGCGACCACTTGATTCACGACAGAACTATCCGGTGAAGAAGCTGTCCGAGCAGCACCGCGTCAACGGCAAACCCCCGACAGCCACTGCCTACAAGGTCATGGCGGTGCATAACTTCGTGGACTGGCAACTTCGGGTCGGGGGGCTCGTCGAGAAGCCGGTCACCTTGGATCTGGCGGCCCTGCGTGCCTTGGCCGAACCGCAGACACAGCGGACGATGCACAACTGCGTGCAGGGTTGGACAAGCATCGGCCAGTGGAGCGGTGTCCACTTGAGCAGCTTGTTGGAGCTGGTGAAGCCGCTGCCCCAGGCGCGCTACATCTGCTTTCTGACCATGCAGGACAACAGCACCGACGAACCTGCTTCGCATGGTGGAGGACAGTTCTACGAAGTGATGGATCTTGAACTTGCCTACAAGCCGCAGACCCTGCTGGCCTACGAGATGAACGGCAAGCCGTTGCCGATCAAGCATGGGGCGCCCTTGCGGTTGCGGGTGGAGACCCAGGTCGGGTTCAAGATGGCCAAGTGGATCAACCAGATCGAGTTGATCGACGATTTCGCTGGCATCGGAGCGGGTTTGGGAGGCTGGCGCGAGGACAACGTGTACTACGCCAAAGACGTTGAGATTTGAGCGAGGGAGCGGCGCATGGTGCGCGACGTGAACGTTCGGCCTGAGCTGGTCGAGCTGGGCCATGCTGAACGCGCTTGTGTGCTCGAGCATGTCGCGGCCAAGGGTGGGCACTGCGAGGGCTGCGGCGGCGACCGACTTCGATGTGGGACATGCCCTTTACCTCGGTTATCTCTTCCTCGACGAGGACGACGACGCCTACATGGTGGCGTTGACCTGTCGCAACCGTGACTGTCCCAAACCGAGGACCGCAATCAGGTTGGCTGAGAAGGACTTCCTGCACGACCGCGACGAAGAAGCCCGCGCCGCGACTTGGCGCGCTTCGGTCCCCGGTGGCGCTTTGCCGACGCCGGCGGCGAATCGGTGAAAACGGGTTGGGCGAATTCGAAGCGCTCAATCAAACCCGACAACCCGCGTAGTTCCTCGCACAGCGCTTGGTAACGGAGTTGGTCGGCATCGTTCAGTTGGCCCAGCGAAACGTAATGGACTAGTCGCCGCAGCCGGCCGGCCAGCGCCGTACCCCACCGAATGCTGACGTCGTAGCACTCGTCTTCGTCGACCTCGTCCTTACTGCCGAGCTCCTTGAGCGCATCGATTTGTTCGGTCAGGCACGCCACGTCGTCGTCGATGCTGACCGACACGTGGTTAGGCCGCAGTTCCCCGCTCACTTGTCCTCCTTGTTCACAGGTGCGGCTTTGCGACACTCACCAGATATGGTGTCCCGGCTAAGGTGAGATACACCCGATGCGGACCGACAGCCATACCCGTTACCGGTGCCGATTGAGCGGACGCGGGTAGCTCTGCGCGGTAGTTGGTGACTCGCAGCACTGGGATGGTGTTTTGCGGATAGCCGGTGAAACTGTTGGTCTCAAGGCTCACCAGTTGCCCGTCGGTCGCAGCGTAGAGCCGGGTGTCGTCGGTGCCGAGGGCGCGAACCGGCGATGGCAGGTGGGCAGTGGCCAGGACCGTTAAACCTTCTCCGCCGCGGCGTGAGCCGACCGCATACAGGACGCTGCTGTCACGACTCGCCACATAACTGCGCGTCACTTCGGCGCCATCTCCGGCTGATACTGCGACATTCAGGTTAAGCGAGCCGCGTTGTTCGGGCGGTGAGGACGGACCCTTGTAGTAACGGATGCCCGATGGCCCATAGAGGTGGTAGTCGATGTCGCGTCCCCGGTTGGCCCCGTCGATCGTCTCGGCGGGATCTCCGGTGATTTTGGCTGCCGCCAGCTTGCGGAACCCGTACTGGTCGACGGGCGTCACTGACAGCCCGTCCTCCGACAGTGCGAGCAACACCCGCATGCCGGCGTCTTCCGAGAGATACGCGGGCGCCGGCCCGGCGTCGAAATCACCGACTTCACTCAGCGTGGCCACGTCGAAGACCGCCACCTTGCCCCGCTTAGGCTGCGGCGCAAAGACTTGCCGATCGTCCTTCCGACTTATCTGTAGGTTGCGTCCAAGCGCCATCGGTGGCGAGAGACGTGTCGTGGCGTGTCCGGGGCTGAGCGGATCGGTGGTTGCCGCGAGCCGACCGTCTTGGGTGAGGCCGATGAGTGCGTTGGTGCCGTAGGACCAGACCGGGCTGTGCAGTGTCGCACCGATCTCGTTCACGACGACCTCTGGCGTGACCTCCACCGACGTCCCTGGCGCTGAACACCCCGAAGTGGCAACCACACTGGCGACTATGGCAAGACACCAACGCCACAGCGGCGATCTCCGACGGCCTGTACCGAAGTTCACGATCAACCGACTTCCATTCTCCGCGCGAACATCTCAGAGCTGGCTCTCAAGACATCCTAGCCTTGTCGTGGACGGATCGTATAGTGCCGGTCGGTGAACAGAGCGGTCACTTTTCTGCTAGACACGGATATAGCCAGTCTTTAAAGAAGTAGGACGCGGCAATTTTCCGTTCGATGCGTGAGTGCGCGGTCGATCAGGAGCGTCCGATGTATTTTCTGGTTCATCCCACTGCCGACCTTCCCGCCGGCCGCGACTATTCGCACGTGCGTAAGTCAGGTCCTGGTCAGAGCGCTGATGGTCTTCGCGGTGCAGTCCTTCTGGCCTCTCAGCTGAGCAGGAGGAGGGCGTTGATGAAGCCGTAGTTCTCACAACTGTGATTGCAGCGCAAGCCAAGATGCATGCGCTGCGTCGGCATGGCTGTGCCAATTGTGCTGTAAACAGGCCCGTTCCGGGTGCTTGGTGGGCCAATCCGAGTGCGGGAGAACCGATTCGGTGACACCTATCAGTCAGATCGTGTTGGGTCGGCCGCGGTGTGAACCGCTTGCCGATGGCTATCCGGCCGATGAGCCAGAAGCACTGACTTCTACGTGTCCGTGGGGGCTTCAAGCAGGAGGTCCAGAACCGAGCGGACACACAATGTCCGCCCCGGCGGCTGACCGAAGGAGCCGTAATGCCGAAAACCGCTGATTTCATCCTCGATCGCCTGCGCCAGTGGAGGTTCACCGAATCTATGGATATCCCGGTGACCGTATTCTGTCGATGTTGGGGGCGCTCGACCGAGCCAACGGTGACCCGGAGTTGATCCAGCCCCGACATGACGAGATGGCCGTTTTCATGGCCACCGCGCACGCCAAATTCACCGGCGAGATCGGCTGCTGTATGGCCACGTCGGGCGGCGGCACATTCCACCTGGAGAAGGCCGCGCAGATCCTCAACAATGGCGAGAAGGTCGCGATTGTTGCGATCCTCACCACCGACGCCGGTTCGGTCGCCAACTGGTGGGCGCGGCACTTGAAGATGCGGCAGGGAATGGCCGCCTCGCTGGCTGGAAATCTCGCCACCATGGGACCGGGCACGCCGTACGGGATCAGTGCCAAACTGGCCCACCCCGGCCGTCCGGGGATCGCGCTCGTGGCCGGCAAGGCGTCGTCGGATACGCTGAGCCACGTCGACCATGCCCTGCTGACTTTGGAGTAGGTTCATCCCGCGCTGACGCTCAAAACCTCCACGGCTGCTTCGATATTCGGCAAGATGGCCGCACCGTATCGCGCGACCGCCTGCCCGAGCGACCGGGCGAGGTGCGGGCCGACCGCGTTGGCCAGCAAGATCTCCTGAGCGATCACGATCCCGTTGACTACGTGAGCTGCGCTCAGCCGGCCGTCAGCGGTGACCTCATAGCGCCAGTCGGCAATGTGAATACGCGCCGGCTGTGACCGGAACACCCCGCGTCGCGCCGGACTATGCGCGACCCCGGGCAAACCCGCGAGAACGCTCACCACCAACCCGATGCCACCGGGACCGGCCAGCGCGGCGTTGATGGTGTGGCTCACCCGCTCGGCATCGAACTCCGCCATCAGTCACTCAGGGGAAGGATGAACGACGGCACGATGGTCTCCGCCGTCCCGCTGCGACGCACCGCGGTACCGGCCGCGTAGAACTCGACCGTGTGATAGCCCCAGGCGTAGTTGTGGATGTTGAAGTGCACTCCGACGATGCCGTTGGCGCCGTCGCGCTCGGCCTCGCTCTGCATGCGCGACATGGCCAGTTCACGCGCTTCGTAGTTGCCCTGTGTCCACTGCGGCATCTCGACGTTGCGTCCCGCCTGACGCAACGTCTGCATGAATCCCTGCGCGGCGATGTGAAACACGCAGTTGCCCATCACGAATGCCACCGGCGCGTAACCCGACCGCATCAGCGTCGCCATGTCCTGACCGGACAGGTGACTGGAGAACGCCTGCCCATTTCGGCGCCGGAAAGCGCCGGGTTTGGCGGTGAAGCGCACCGCGGTCCCGACCGCGATGAACTCCAGATGCTCAGCTTCAGCGCCCTGCTGACGCCACTCGAGCCGCACCCCGACCACACCGTCTGCGCCCAGCGCATCAGCTTCGGCTTGCATGCGCGACATGGCGTTCCAGCGCGCCCGGTAGGTCGCCTCGGTTAACACCGGCAATTCGGATTGCTGTCGAATGCCGGTGAACTGGTATCCCACGTGGTACACCGAGACGCCCATGACGAGGTCGATCGGTTCAAAACCGGCGCCGTGCAGGACGGCGAATTCGTTGATCGACAGGTCAGAGGTGAAGACCTTGTCGGCGTGCGACAGCCGCTCGCTGGCGACGGGGTCGAGCGGAGTCGAAGGCATCGGCGTCCTTTCGCGGTCCCGCACATCCTACGAGCCGCACGTCGGGTTGCCGGAACCTTTTCAGCTGGCGGCCCGGCCGCCGGCCGTCAGCCGCGCACTGCGCTGCAGTAGTAATTCGGAAAGGCGCCTTCGCCGTCACCGCCCGAAGGCACGGGCAACCCGCCCTCAGCCAGCAACTGGCTGGCCTCCGTGCGGGTGGTGCGCCAGCCCCGTTCCTCGAGGTAGGGCACAAGGTCATGACGTTGACCGGGAAATCCGAGGTCGTCGAGAGTGACGTCCAGGCCGTTGTCGTACCACTTCTGGGTGGCGGCCTGCATGACCTGCATCGCATCTTCGGAGTTCCAGAACATCTCGGCGATCAGCCGGCTGCCTGCTGGGCTCAGCTCGCTGATGGTGTCCAGCAGGCGGTCCTGAGCGTCCGGCGGCAGGAACGGCAGCAGGCCCTCGGCGACCCACGCCGTGGGACGACCAGCGTCGAACCCGGCCTCCCGCAGCGCCGCGGGCCAATCGTCGCGCAGATCGACCGGGACTACCCGCACGTCGGCGATCGGGTCCGCGCTCAGCTGGGCCAAGGTGGTGGCTTTGAGTTCGAGCACCTGCGGTTGGTCGATCTCGAACACGGTGGTTCCTGTGAGCGGCGGCAATCGGTACGCCCGCGCGTCGAGACCCGAGGCCAGGATCACCGTCTGCCGGATTCCGGCCGCGACGGCGGCGGCGAGGAACTCGTCGATGTGCCGGGTTCGCACGATCAGCAGATCCGTCATCCGCTGCATGCCCCACGCGGAGCCGGGAATGTCCACCTCGGCCTCATCGAGCTCGCCGGCCGCCCATCGGGTGAAGAAGTCGATACCGACCGCTCGCACCAGCGGCTCGGCGAACCGGTCCTCGATCAAGGGATGGTCCGCCGCTGTGGCACGGGCCCTGCCAGCAGCCACCATGGTGGCGGTGGCGCCCACGCTTGTTGCCAGGTCCCAGGTGTCGTTGTCGGTGCGTGCCATATCAGCCAGCGTACGGACCGGCGCCCGCCGCTAGCTGCGCCGCGAGACCCCCGTCTACCATCGCCGAGTGACCTTTCCGCGTCCCGCCGGCGCCGCTGAACCCGACACTGCAGCGTGCGGCCATACTGCGCACGGCGCTGTGGTCACCCACGACACCGCATGGCACCGTCGTGCCCGCTGGGCGCACCGGCTGGCGTGGGTCAGCCTGACCGCAATGCTGATCGAAGGTGTGATCGGGCTCTGGCAAGGCCTGGCGGTCGGGTCCATCGCCCTGACCGGGTGGGCGTTGGGCAGCGCACCGGAAGGCCTGGCCAGCGCGATGGTGATTTGGCGCTTCACCGGAGCGCGGACGCTCTCCGAAGTCGCCGAGCGGCGGGCGCAACGCGGGGTGGCGCTGTCGTTCTGGCTGACCGCCCCGTACATCGCCGCCGAGTCCGTCCACGATCTGCTCGACGAACACCACGCCCATAAGTCGGTGACCGGCATCGTGTTGACCGCGGTGGCCTTGGTGTTGATGCCACTGCTCGGCCGGATCAAGCACAACCTCGCCGCCCGCCTCAACTCGGCAGCCACCGCGGGGGAGGGCACCCAGAATTATTTGTGCGGCGCGCAGGCCGCGGCGGTGCTGGTCGGCCAGGCGGTCACCGCCGCCTGGCCCAACTGCTGGTGGTTCGATCCGCTGATCGGGCTGGGAATCGCGTTCGTGGCGATCTGGCAAGGTGTCCGCTCGTGGCGTGGCAAGGACTGTGGCTGCTGACCGGCTCATGGCGTCGACCCGCTGCGCCCGGCTGCGCCGCGCTTGCGATCGCCGCGCGGTTCATGGCGTCGACCCGCTGCGCCCGGCTGCGCCGCGCTTGCGATCGCCGCGGCGGAAAGGCTAGTTCAACCGGTAGCGGATCAGCCGCGAGCTGTTGGCGACGACCGCAACCGAGGATGCGTTGTGCAGGATCGCGGCCAGCACCGGCGATAATGCACCACCGGCGCCGATCAGCAGCCCCGCCGCGTTGACCGCGATCGACATGCCGTAGTTCTCCCGGATCACCTCGACCGCCCGCGCGCCCAGGTCGCCCACCTCCAGCAACCGGTTGAGGTCGTCGTTGGCCAGCGCGACATCAGCGGTCTCGACGGCGACGTCGGTTCCGGCGAGGCCCATTGCGATGCCGATGTCCGCGGCGGCCAGCGCAGGGGCGTCGTTAATGCCGTCGCCGACCATCCCGACGACGTGGCCTTCCTCCTGCAATTCGCGAACCACCTGCAGTTTGTCTTCCGGTAGTACCTCGGCACGCCACTCGTCGATGCCGAGGTCGGCGGCGACCACCGCGGCGATCTCGGGATGGTCGCCGGTCAGCATGACAATGCGACGAACCCCGTTGGCGCGCAACTTGTGCACGACTTCGGGCGCCTCCCGCCGTACTTCGTCGCGCAGGCTGATCAGCCCTACCAGCGTGCCGTCGACGGCCAGCAGCAACGGCGTCTCAGCCTGCCGTCGCAGCTTGTCCACCCACTCGGCCGCTTCCTCCGACACCTGCACGTCCTCGGCGCTCAGCAGCGACGGGCTGCCCAGCAGCAGCGTCCGGCCGTCGGCCCAGGTCCGCATGCCAAGGCCAACCAGCACTTCGCACTCCTCGTGCGGCGGGATGGTGATGTGGCGTTCCTCGGTCGAGCGGATCACCGCCTCGGCCAGCGGATGACGAGAGTGGATCTCCGAGCTGGCGGCGTAGGCGAGAATCTGTTCAGGCTGCCAATCAGGATGCATGGCAACGACGTTGGTCACCACCGGACGCCCGACCGTCAGCGTTCCGGTTTTGTCGAAGACGATGGCGTCGACCCGGCCCGCCTGTTCCAGGTGTGAACCGCCTTTGATGAGGATGCCGCGCCGGGCGCCGTTTCCGATTGCCGCGCTGATCGCGGTCGGTGTCGCCAACCCGACCGCGCACGGGCAGGCGACCAACAGCATGGTCATCGCGCGTCGCACGTCTCGGGTCAACACCAAGGTGATCGCCGAGACGATGAACGACGTCGGGACGAAGCGGCGGGAGAAATTCTCGCCGACGGTCTGGATCGGTGCTCGATCGTGCTGAGCCTCTTCGACACGGGTGATGATGCGGCCGATGGTCGTTTGATTGCCGACCGCGCGGGCTTGAACCACCAGGCGGCCGCGCACCACCACCGAACCGGCGTGCACCCGGGCCCCGACGATGATGCTGACGGGCAGCGTCTCTCCGGTGATCGCCGACTGGTCGACCACCGCCTCGCCGTCGACCACCTCACCGTCGACCGGAATGGCAACGTGGTCGTGCACCACGACCTCGTCACCGATCTGCAGTGTGTCGATCGGCACCTGGATTTCGGTGCCCGCCTGAGACCCCTCGGTGAGGCGGATCCAGGCGGTGTCCTGGGTTCCCCGCAGCAGATCAGAAATGGCTCGACGGGTTCGCCGCAACGTCAGGTCCTGCAGATACTCACCGATGTTGAGCAGCCACAGCACGGTCAGCGCCACCACGTTCTCGCGCAGCACCAGGCTCGCCACTGTCGCGGCGGAGACCAGCGCGTCGGTGCCGGCGCGCCCCGAGCGCAGCGATCGCAGCGCACCGCGCAGGAACGGATACCCGGTGAAAACGGTGACACCGGTCGCAGCCAACCGGCCGGTCGGGCCCAGCAGCGGCGGTCGGGCGAACACATAGCGGCGCACACCCAGCAGCGCCAGCGCCGCACCGCCGATGACCATGCGCAGCACGTCGGTGTTACGAATCTCCGTGGAATGCGGTGCGCGCGCTGGAATCAGATCAGCGGCGACGTGGGCGGCGTCCTCGATGGCCGTCAGCACCGCGGCACGGTCGCAACGCTTCGGCGAGTACCACACCACAACCGACCCGGTGCGTGGGTAGGCGTGCACCACCCGCACGCCGGGCTGCTGATCGACTGCCTCTTCGACCGCCACCGCGCGGCGGGAGTCGGAACGGACCCAGGGCACCCGGACGCGCATCCGTCCGGCGGCGTCGGAAACGACGGTCAGGTCAGTGCTCGTGCAGGTCGACATCGGTGATCGCCGGGGTGGGCGCCTCTTCGCCGACACGTTCGCGGGCTTCGGCCATCACGTCGGACAGCTTGAGCCGGGCGGACTCGGCGGCCTCCTCGGCTCGGCGGGTGCCGCGCAGACCCCACTCCGCGGCGGTTACCGCGGTTTCATGGATCGGGGCTTTCGCCCATGCCTTGCGCACTGCCTCGTAGGCGGTCACCCCGACTAGCCCGGTCACCACCGTGCCGGCCGCCTTCGCGAGTAGTCCCTGCACTGCCATCGGCCAATCCTTCCTTCCGCCTTTTCCGTGAAGCCGACGCTAACATAGATGTATTGCGATACCAACATGTATCGCCACCGGCCTCAGAGAACTCGGGTGACTTTCTCCGTCTCCACGCGCCGCGGCAGGAGCTGCGGATCAGCGTTGGCAACCTGCACCAGCGACGCGCCCACTGCGAGGATTGACAGCAGGCCGTCGACCAATTCGTTCGGTCCGGTCCAGCCTGCGGTGCACAACACGCGGTCGGAGGGGCTCAAATCCCTGCTGCGAACAGACTCTGCACACGCGGCCAAAACTTGGTCGACCGATCTGCCGGCCAATGCAGGTCCGGGCCGGCGCTCGGGCACGATCTGGTCGCCGTGCACCCGCACCGCGGTCGCGTAGTCAATGACGCCGATGGGCACGTCGGGTGCGGGCCGGCCGAACGGATCCAGGGACAGTACCGCCACTTCCCCGAGCCCGGAGCCGCCGCCCACCGCGGTATCTGCCTCGTCCAGTCGCCCGGCGGTACACAAGGCGACGTCAGCGGCCGTCGCACCGAGAACGACTTCAGCGCCGATCCACCACACCCCGAAGAGCACCGCCGCGGTCTGCCAATGCGCCGGAAGTAAGACAGCGACACGGCTTTGCGGCCCGGCGCGCAGCTCGTCGCGCAACAGGTTGCCCGTCTTGGCGGCCCAGTTCGCCAACGTCACCGCCGACAATTCGATGCGCTCGCCGGTGCCGTCGTCGTAGTAGGTGATGCGCGGGCCGACCGGATCGGCGCGCAGCATCGGATCCAGAACTGCTGCGCTCAGGTTCTCTATGTGCCGCTCCACCTCATCGCTCGCTCTGCATCGTCACCGGCACGGTCACCGGCACGGTCTCGATCAGTTGACGCACTCGGGTTTGTCGGAGCCTGCGGTCAGGATCGGCGACGGCGGGGGAGCCGTGCTCTGCGGCGAGCTGGAGTCGGTTGCGCCGGAGGTCGAAGCGCCGACTGTCACCGCCGACCCGCCGCCCATGCCCGAGCCCGGACCGGTGTAGTCACCGGCCAGCACCACCCGCACGGACGCCGGCGGTACCGCCGCGTTGGCGATGACGGGCAGGCCGCCGAGGTCTTTGGCGACCGCCTTTGCGCCCATATCGTCGGCCTTGGCCGCTTGGACCTGGCTGCCGTTGACGTGGCCGGTTTCGTTGTTGCCGACGTTCCCGATGTGAAAACCCTTGGCGGTCAGCACTTCTGACACCGCAGCGGCCAAACCGTTGATGTCGGTGTCGTTGATGACATCCGTAGTGGTTTTTTCGGGCGTGTAAGTCAGCTGCTCGGTCTTGCCCTCGTCCTGGTTGTGCAGCAGGCCGGCAACCCACTCCTGAACCTGCCTGGTATCTACCCGCACTACGCTTTGCATGCCGTCATCACTCCAGCCGGCCTCTTCCAGCACCGGGATGGTCGCGAAGGCGACGTTGCCCCCGGTCAAATTCCCCAGCTGCTTCACGAAATCCATGATGTCCCAGCCTGACGACAACACCACCGAGCGCTGGATGGCCTGCTGCAGCCGTTCGAGCCGGGCCGGGCTGGACAGTGTCTTCGCAGAGATCACCTGATGAGCCAGCGCTGCCATCACCGCCTGTTGTCGCACCACCCGGTCGAGGTCGCCGCGCGGCAAGTCGTGGCGTTGCCGGACGAAGCTCAGCGCCTGCGGACCATTGAGGCGTTGCCAGCCGGCCGGGAAGTCTGCACCCGACATCGGTTCGAATACCGGTTCTTTCAGGCACACGTCGACGCCACCGATCGCGTCGGTGATCAGCGCGAAGCCGAGCAGCCCGACCTCGGCGTAGTGGTCGACGGTCACGCCGGTCAAGTCGGCCACCGTCTTGATCAGCGCTTCGCGACCGGCTTCGGCGCCCCTGGCCTCCGCCTCGTCGAGCGAAGTGCCGGATTCCACCAGACCGACCCGTTTGGCTTCCTTGACTTGGCCGTAGACGCCGTTGATCTTGGTTTTGCCCAAACCGGGTGCTGCCACGTAGGAGTCGCGCGGGATGGAGATGGCGGTGGCCGACCGGCCGTTGTTGGGAATGCGAACCAGGATGACGGTGTCGGTGTTGGTCGCTACGTCGTCGCCGGCGCGCAACGTGGCCAGCTCCTCGGCGGTCAGCGGGTTGCCGTGGGCGTCGGCGCGGCTGTCCATGCCGACCAGCAGAATGTCGATCGCGCCGTCGTCGCCACCCTGCCCGAGCGAAGGGGCGAACATGTGGTAGATCCCCTCCTCGAATGACCGGATCTTGGTCCACGCCACTCCGGTGCCGAGAACAACCGCGACGGCTGCGACGGTGGCGATCACATGAGTCACACGATGCACAGGCATCACTTGAGCCTACTTCTGTCCCGTATGCGTTCACGGGTAGCTTGAGTGCGTGTCCCCTCCAACGACGATGCAGAGCACAAGAGCGATGGGGGGGTACCTCCCGCTTGCGGGGGAGAGGAGTGGCGGCATATGACCCCGCCGGCCGGCCGGATTGTCATCACGGGCGCCGGGGGTCAGGTCGGTACTGCCGTGACCGCCGCTGCCGGCCGGCAGGGCCGCGCTGTGCTGGCCCTGACGTCGGCGCAGTGGGATATTACTGACGCGCGTGCAGCTGCGCGGATCATCGAGCGCGACGACGTGGTGATCAACTGTGCGGCCTACACCGACGTGGACGGCGCTGAAAGCGACGAGCCCGGCGCCTACGCGGTCAACGCGACCGGTCCCGAACACCTGGCCCGGGCCTGCACTCAGGGCGGCGCCCGGTTGGTGCACATCTCCACCGACTACGTCTTTAGCGGTGAGTTCGCTGCAGGATCGCCGCCGCGTCCCTACGAGCCCGACGACCCGGCCGAGCCGCTGAGCGTCTACGGCCGCAGCAAGCTTGCGGGCGAGCTGGCCGTGTTGGCCGCCTCGCCGGAGGCGACGGTGGTGCGCACCGCCTGGGTCTACACCGGAGCCGGCGGCAAGGACTTCGTCGCGGTCATGCGTCGGCTGGCGGCCGGCGACGGCACCGTCGACGTGGTCGACGATCAGACCGGTTCCCCGACCTACGCGGCCGACCTGGCCCAAGCGCTGCTGGAAGTAGCCGACGGACGGGTCCGCAGTCGACTGGTGCACGCAGCGAACTCCGGTGCGACCACCCGATTCGAGCAGGCCCGTGCGGTGTTCGAGGGAGTGGGTGCTGATCCTCTGCGGGTGCGGCCGGTAAGCACCAACCGTCATCGCCGGCCGGCCCGCCGGCCCGCCTACTCCGCGCTGTCCGGTCGGCAATCCGCCGACGCCGGCCTCCCACCGTTGCGTCCCTGGCGGGACGCGCTTGCTGACGCGCTGTCGGCGGCACTCGACCGTTGACCGTTACCCTCAACGCGTGAGTGACGTCCTGTCGGTGGTCACGGTGACCTATTCGCCGGGCCCACACCTCGATCGTTTCCTGGCTTCGCTGCCGCTGGCCACCGAGAGACCGGTGCAGGTGCTGATGGCCGACAACGGTTCGACCGACGGCACGCCGCAGGCCGCGGTCGAGCGCTATCCGAACGTGCGGCTGTTCGCCACCGGCCGCAACCTGGGCTACGGGACCGCAATCAATCGCGCGGTCGCCGAGCTGGTGCGGGAAGGTGGGGCCGCCGACGAGTGGATCGTGGTGGCCAACCCGGACGTTCAGTGGGGTCCCGGCAGCATCGACGCGCTGCTCGACGCCGCCGACCGGTGGCCGCGAGCGGCCGCGCTCGGCCCGTTGATCCGGGAGCCCGACGGCTCGGTGTACCCGTCCGCGCGGCAGCTGCCCAGCGTGATACGCGGCGGCATGCACGCGGTGCTGGGTCCGATGTGGCGCAGGAACCCGTGGTCGCTCGCTTACCGGCAGGAACTGCTGGAACCCAGTGAGCGGCCGGTGGGCTGGCTGTCGGGGTCCTGCCTTCTCGTACGCCGGGCGGCCTTCGACCAGGTCGGCGGATTCGACGAGCGCTACTTCATGTACTTCGAGGACGTCGACCTCGGCGACCGGCTGCAGAAGGCCGGCTGGCTCAACGTCTATGTCCCGTCCGCCGAAGTCCTGCACCACAAGGGCCACTCCACCAGCCGCGATCCTGGCGAGAACCTGACCGCGCATCACCGCAGCACCTATATATTCCTTGCCGACCGGCATTCCGGTTGGCGCCGTGCCCCGCTGCGGTGGGCGATGCGAGCCGGCTTGACGGTGCGCGCGCGGTTGATGGTGCGCAGAGAGCGTCGAAAACTCACAGAAGGGCGGCGCGTCAGGTGACCCGACCCGACGTCGATGCGGTGGTTCTGGTCGGCGGGAAGGGCACCCGTCTGCGGCCGCTGACGTTGTCGGCGCCCAAGCCGATGTTGCCGACCGCGGGGCTGCCGTTTCTGACCCACCTGCTGTCGCGGATCGCCGCGGCCGGCATCCAGCACGTCATCCTGGGCACCTCCTATCAGCCGGCGGTGTTCGAGGCAGAGTTCGGTGACGGCTCAAAGCTCGGGATGGAAATCAAATACGTCACCGAGGAGCGTCCGCTGGGCACCGGCGGCGGCATCGCCAACGTCGCGTCGCAGCTGCGTCACCAGACCGTGTTGGTGTTCAACGGCGACGTGCTCTCCGGTGTCGATCTGAATGCACTGCTCGAGCACCATCACAGCCACCAGGCTGACCTCACCCTGCATCTGACTCGGGTGTCCGACCCCCGCGCGTTTGGCTGCGTGCCGACCGAAGACGGGGTGGTCACGGCTTTTCTGGAAAAGACGCAGGATCCGCCGACCGATCAGATCAACGCCGGCTGCTACGTCTTTACCCGGGAGACCATCGACCGCATTCCGCGCGGTCGGGAGGTCTCCGTCGAGCGCGAAGTGTTTCCCGCGTTGCTGTCCGATGGTGGCGTGAGAGTCTGCGGCTACGTCGATGCGACGTACTGGCGAGACATGGGCACGCCGGAGGATTTCGTCCGTGGGTCTGCTGATCTGGTCCGGGGCATCGCGCCCTCGCCCGCGCTGCGCGGTCATCGCGGCGAACAGCTGGTTCACGACGGGGCTGCGGTGTCACCGGGAGCGGTGCTGATCGGCGGCACCGTCGTCGGGCGCGGCGCCGAGATCGGGCCGGGCGCCCGACTCGACGGCGCGGTCATCTTCGACGGTGTGCGGGTGGAAGCCGGCTGTGTGATCGAGCGGTCGATCATCGGCTTCGGTGCCCGGATCGGCCCGCGCGCACTGATCCGCGACGGGGTCATCGGTGACGGGGCCGACATCGGCGCGCGATGCGAGTTGCTGCGCGGTGCCCGGGTGTGGCCGGGGGTGTGTCTTCCCGACGGCGGGATCCGCTACTCGTCCGACGTCTGAAGCGCCTGTGCGACCAAATATGCCAGCGCATCGTCGGTGTCGTCGGGCAGCGCCTCGGCAGGCCACCAGCGCAGGTCCACGGACTCACTGCTGACCGTGATTTCGGCGTCAGCAGTGACGTGCGCGACGAACTGCAGGTCCAGGTGGCGGGTCGGCACACCCAGCGAGCAGGTGACAGGGTGGACGTGTATCGCGACAAGTTCGGGCTCGATGCGCAGGCTGTTGACGCCGGATTCCTCGGTGGCTTCCCGCAGTGCCGCTGCCAGGATGTCGTCGTCGCCGTCCTCACAGTGCCCGCCCAGTTGCACCCAGCGGCCTAGCCGTGGATGCAGCGTGAGCAGCACCTGCCCTCCCGGATTGACCACCAACGTGGAGGCGGTGACATGGCCTGCGGCGCACTCTCGTCGGCAGGAGTCGGCACGACCGTGCAGGAACGCCAGCACCGCGTGCCGCAACGCGTCCTGCGCCGGGTTGGGCGCCGGCCAGTGGGTCAGCACGGCGATCGCTGACTGTCGAACACTCACTTGACGACCAGCAGGCCGTTCAGTGCGGCCGGCGGACGCGGTTGCTGTTCCGGTTCGCGCGGATAGCCTATTCCAATGGCGCCCAAGGGCTCCCATTCGTCGGGCAGCTGCAGCTCGGAGCGCACCAGGTCCGGGGCGAAGATGGTCGAGCCGATCCAGCAGCTGCCCACCCCGCGCACCGCCAGGGCAACCAGCAGCGCTTGGACGGCCGCCCCGACCGCGACGGTGAACATGGTGTGCTCGGCCTGCGTGCGCGCCGCGTCCGGGTAGGTGTGCGCGCCGTCAGGCACCAGGAACGGAATGAAGACTTCGGTTGCGTCGTACAAGATTTGACCGCGAGCCACGCGCCGCTCGACCGCCTCGGCGGGTTTACCGTCACCGGTCAGGTCGGCCCGCCACTTGTCGCGCATGCGGTCGAGCAGCCGGGTACGGACTTCGGCGGTCTGCAACCACACGAACCGAACCGGGCGAGTGTGGTGTGGTGCCGGTGCGGTCAGCGCTTCGGCCACGGCGCCCTCGATGAGGTGGGCCGGCACCGGCTCGTCGCTGAACCGGCGGATCGATCGCCGCAACAGTTGGGCTTGCCGACGGCCCAGGTCGACAGCTTCGGCCGTGCCCAACCAGAACAGGTCGTCGATGCCGCGGCGCACCAACTGACGAGCCGTCGATCCGTCGTCGTGAAACTGCAAGCCGCGCAACACCGCCACCGGGACGGCGGTCAGCTTACCTTTGACAAGATCCGCGGCGGCCGCTACCTCGTCGGCGACCGCGATCTCGGTGACCAGCAATTCGTTGCCGTGCTGGTCGATCGCACCGGCATACCCGTGCAGCACGGCAAGGCCGGCGGAGCCTACCGCCGCGTCGGTCTGGCCGTTACGCCAGGCGCGGCCCATCGTGTCGGTGATCACCACGGCCACCGTGACACCCAAGTGTTCGTGCAGGCCGGCGCGCAAGGCCGCAGCGCTGGCGTCCGGATCCTCCGGCAGCAGCGCTAATTCGGCGTTGTCGACATTGGAGCCGTCCACGCCGGCAGCGGCCTGCACTATTCCGTTCCGGTTCTCGGTGATCAGCGTCCTGCCCTTGCGGGCCAGCACCCGGACCGCTTCGGTATCGATCAGCTTGCGCCGTAACTGGTCTCGCGCTTCGGGGTCTTGTGGGGCTGCGACCAGGCGTCCCTCGCATTTGGAGACCACCTTGCTGGTGACCACCAAGACGTCACCGTCACGCAACCACGGCGCACACTGGGCGACGGCCGAGGCCAGGTCATCACCGGGCCGAAACTCCGGAAGTCCGGCCACCGGAAGTATTTCCACCGTTGAACCGGTGCCGTGGTCGGATGTCACGCTGCCACGCCCGCAAGCTTGAGGCCCGCGCCCACCATCGCAGCGGTGGCGTCCGGGTCGGTCATCAGCAGCGGTATCGGTTGCACCACCACTCCGTCGAGGGCAGCGTGGTCGCCGTCGCTTATCAGCCAGCAGTCCAGCAGACCGGTGTCGCTGCGTGCGCCGTAGTGCCGGCCCACCGCTTCGGAGGTCGAATCGACGCCGATGACCCGTAGGCATTCATCGGCCATGCCGCGCAACGGCTTTCCGGCGACAATGGGGGAGTAGCCCACTACCGGGGCGGCTGTTGACCGTAACGCGGCGCGGATGCCGGGGATGGCCAGAATGGCGCCGATACTGACCACCGGGTTCGACGGAGCCAAGAATACGACGTCCGCGTCTTCAATCGCCTGCACGACTTTGGTTGCCGCCTGCGCTTTTTCGGCGCCGATGAAAGCGAAGCTGTGGGTGGGCACCTGAGCGCGGTAGCGCACCCACCACTCCTGGAAGTGGATCGCCCGCTGATTGCCGTCGGCCGGCTCGGTGATGACGACGTGAGTTTCGCAGCGGTCGTCGCTGGCCGGGAGCAGTTGAGCGCCGGGTCGCCAACGGTCACACAGCGCAGCGGTGACCTGTGACAGCGGATAACCGGCCCGCAGCATCTGACTGCGCACCAGATGGGTGGCCAGATCGCGGTCGCCGAGCTGGAACCAGTCGGGCTGCACGCCGTAGCGTGCCAATTCCTCCCTGGCGTGCCAAGTTTCGTCGCGATGCCCCCAGCCGCGCTGTGGGTCGACGCCGCCGCCGAGGGTGTACATGCAGGTGTCGAGATCAGGGCAGATGCGAACGCCGTGCATCCACGCGTCGTCGCCGATGTTGACCACCGCGGTCAGCTCGTGATCAGCGCCGGTCGCCGGCGAAGGAGCGAACTGACCCAGCCCCAGCAGACGCTGCACACCAAGCAGGAAGCGGGCGCCGCCGACGCCTCCGACTAGAACGGTGACCTTCACATCGCACGACCCTACGCCCGGCCGACGATTCGGTCTGAGTATGCCGAGGCGGGGGTCCCCGGCTTGCGCGGGCGAGGCGGGCAATCAAGCAGCGCCCGGCCGACGATGCGGCCGGCAAAGCCGAGGAGGAGGCGGGCAGCCAGGCAGCGCGGGGTCGAAGAGGCGGAGTTTCACAAGGGACTGGTGTGATCGACACGCCGAGGCCCCAACGGCTTCAGTGCCGCAAAAGTTCGGTCACGACATGATATTCAATTTCGTTCCAACGCTTGACCACGGAAGCTCACGCGTGTGTAATCACAGCAGTGTCATTTCTTGGTTGGCCAGCCGGAATCGGTGTCGCAGACCGAGATTCGATCACATGTTCGAATCGAGATGACCGCACGACACACAGCACAACAGCGGGCGACATTCACAGATCACCGATCTAGGTCAGGAGGCGGCCGATGTCTTTAGAACATTTACGGGGCGTAGTAGGGGGCATAGCGCAGAGCGCCGCGATGTCGGCGGCCCCCTTGTCCGGGGCGGTCAGCCGTCCCCATTTGAGCCTGGTGTCAACTGCCGCACCGGAATTCGAGCCGGAGCCAATCAGCAGCGACCAGTGGCAGGACCGCGCACTGTGCGCGCAAACCGACCCTGAGGCGTTCTTCCCGGAGAAGGGCGGCTCCACCCGCGAGGCCAAGAAGATCTGCCTCGGTTGCGAGGTGCGCTCCGAGTGCCTCGAATACGCCCTGGCGCACGACGAGCGCTTCGGGATCTGGGGCGGACTCTCCGAGCGGGAGCGCCGTCGCCTCAAGCGCGGCATCATCTAGGCATCCAGCCGGTCGCCGGCGCGGCTACTCGTCGTCGATCGTCGGGTCGATCACCGAGGGCTCGACGTCCAGGTAGGTCGCGACCTGAGCCACCAAGACTTCATGCAATAGTTCGGCGAGTTCCACAGTGTCCTTCGCGCGCCGCTCAATGGGCTTGCGAAACAGCACGATTCGCGCCCGAGTGGCATTGCCGCGGACGTCGACGCCAGCGGGGATCAGCCGGGCCAGCGCGATCGGGCCGTCGGCGACCACTTCAGGTGGCCACTGCACACTGTCGGGATCTTTAGCCGCAATACGGGGAATCTCGTCCACCGCCACGTCCAATCCGGACACCCGCTCCTGCCAGCGGCGTTCAATGGGTTCGTAGGCTTCCAGAACCGCCATGTCGAACCGTTCGGCTCGGCTCCGCCACCCCGGCACCGTGGGCGGGAGCAGTGGGCCGCGCATCTCGCGGCCCCGGCGGGCAGCCGACCTGCGGACCGACCCGCCGCCTCGATAGCTGCGCGAATCGCCCACTCGGCGATGGTAACGGTTGAACATCGCGGCCCGGCGCAATGCGCGTGTCCGCCGCTGCGGCGACGTTTCGCCGCGATAGCCTCTCGAACGTGAATGTTCCCCGTCGCTGCTGCCGGCCCGGGTGTCCGCACTACGCGGTTGCGACGTTGACGTTCGTCTACTCCGACTCAACCGCGGTAGTAGGGCCGCTGGCGACCGCCAACGAGCCGCATTCCTGGGACCTCTGCGTCGGCCACGCCAGCCGGATCACCGCGCCCCGCAATTGGCAGCTGGTGCGTCATGCCGGCGAACTGGTCGCACCTCCAGAAGATGACGACCTGGTGGCGCTGGCCAACGCGGTGCGGGAGGGCCGAGACCGGGTGGTGACCCGCCCGCCGGTCAACGGCTTCTCCGAGGTGAGTTGTCACACCGACGGCGCTCCGGCCACTGTCTCGGGCAACAGCGCACTGGCAACGACGGCGCACCGCCCCGCCGCCAACGGGCGCCGGCGCGGCCATCTGCGGGTGTTGCCGGATCTGCCGAGCTGATGCTCCCGGCGACGACAACGCCAACTCGGATTCGGCTGCGGGCGCAACAGCTAGGCTGACGAACAAGAGATCCCCTTCGTCAGGAGCCCTGTGATGTCTCGGCCCGCGGCGGCTGTGCACCGTGTCGTCAAGGCCTATGACGTGCGTGGTCTGGTGGGCGAGGAGATCGACGAGTCGCTGGCCGCGGACTGCGGCGCGGCCTTCGCCCAATTGATGCGCACCGAGGGCGCCCGCCGGGTGGCGATCGGCTACGACATGCGGGACAGTTCCCCGTCGCTGGCGGCTGCGTTCGCCACCGGGGTGAAAGCCCAGGGTCTCGACGTCGTGCGGATCGGCCTGTCCTCCACCGATCAGCTGTACTTCGCGTCTGGTTTGTTGCAAAGCCCCGGCGCGATGTTCACCGCCAGCCACAACCCGGCCGCCTACAACGGGATCAAGTTGTGCCGGGCGGGTGCGAAGCCGGTAGGTCAGGACACCGGCCTGGGCGCCATCCGCGACGCGCTGATCGCCGGTGTCACCGGTTACGACGGGCCGCCGGGAACGATCAGCGAGCAGGACGTGCTAGGCGAATACGGAGCGTATCTGCGGTCCCTGGTGGACCTGTCCGGGCTGCGTCCGCTACGGGTGGCCGTCGACGCGGGTAACGGCATGGCCGGTCACACCGCTCCCGCGGTCCTCGGCGTGATCGACTCGATCACCTTGCTACCGCTGTATTTTGACCTCGACGGGTCATTTCCCCACCATGAGGCCAATCCGCTCGACCCGGCCAACCTGGTCGACCTGCAGGAGCATGTCGGTGCTGTCGGTGCCGATATAGGGTTGGCGTTCGACGGCGACGCCGATCGCTGCTTCGTGGTCGACGAACGCGGCCGGCCGGTGTCGCCGTCAACGGTGACCGCGCTGGTCGCCGCACGCGAACTGAACCGGGAGATCGGCGCGACGGTCATCCACAACCTGATCACGTCGCGGGCCGTTCCCGAACTGGTCGCCGAGCGCGGAGGCACACCGATACGCTCGCGCGTCGGGCACTCCTACATCAAGGCATTGATGGCTGACACCGGCGCCATCTTCGGCGGTGAGCACTCCGCGCATTACTACTTCCGCGACTTCTGGGGCGCCGACTCCGGAATGCTGGCCGCTCTGTATGTGCTGGCCGCGCTCGGCGAACAGCAGCGACCGCTATCGGAGCTGACCGCCGATTATCAGCGCTATGAGTCCTCCGGTGAAATCAACTTCACCGTCCACGATGCGGCGTCGTGCGTGGATGCGGTGCTCAAATCGTTCGGCAATCGCATCCACTCCATCGACCACCTGGACGGAGTCACCGTCGACTTGGGCGATGGCAGCTGGTTCAACCTGCGTAGCTCCAACACCGAACCGCTGCTGCGGTTGAACGTGGAAGGGCGGAGCACCGAAGACGTCGACGCCGTCATCAAGCAAATCAAAGCGCAGATCAGCGCGCAGATCGTGGCCGGCACACCTCGGCGGTCAGAGGCGCTCACGTGAATGCGCTACGCGCCACGATCGACATCGACGACGCCGACAGCCTGATCGCCGCCGATCGTGAAGCTCTGCTGCGCTCGGCTGCGACCGCCGGCGCCCAGGTGAGGTCCACCGCGGCCGCCCTGGACGAGGGAGCGTTGGACTCGGTGCGCAGCCGCGACCGGCCGCGCACTGTGGTGTGGGTGGCCGGCCGTGGCGCCGCGGGCACGGCCGGCGCGATGCTCGCCGGGGCGCTCGGCGGGCTGGCCGCCGAGCCGATCGTGGTTGCCGCCGAGGCGCCGTCATGGATCGGGGCGCTCGACGTCGTAGTGGTCGCCGGCGACGATCCAGGTGATCCCGCGCTGGTGGACGCGGCCGCGACCGGAGTGCGCCGCGGGGCGCGGGTCGTCGTCGCGGCGCCTTACGAAGGTCCGCTGCGGGACACCACGGCCGGGCGGGTGGCGGTGCTCGAACCGCGGGTCAATGTGCCCGACGAGTTCCGGCTGTCCCGCTATCTGGCTGCCGGGCTCGCGGTGCTGCACAGCGTGGACGCGGGGCTGAGCACCGACCTGGCGACGCTCGCCGACGACTTGGACAGCGAAGCGCTGCGAAACAGTGCGGGTCGCGAAGTGTTCACCAACCCGGCCAAGGCGCTCGCTGAGCGGATGTCAGGGCAGCGCATTGTATTGGCCGGTGATGGTGCTGCGACCCTGGCGCTGGCCCGGCACGGGTCTTCGGTGCTGCTGCGGATCGGTCACCAGGTCGCCGCGGCCACCGGGCTGTCAGACGCGTTGCTCGCGGTGCGGGAAACCGCCGTCTTCAACGACCCGGCTGACGCGCTGTTTCACGACGAGGAAATCGACGGCCCGCTCCCTGAGCGGCTGCGGGTGCTGGCACTCACTCTGGCCGCTGAGCGGCCCGTGGTGGCCGCCCGGATCACCGGATTGACCGACGTCGACCTGGTCGGCGCCGAGGACGTGCCGGAACTCATCGACAGACCGCCCGGAGCAGCGGCGCCGACCGGTGCGCGGCGCACCGAGCAGCAACTGGCAATATTGGCCGTTCGGCTGGAGATGGCCGCCGTTTACGTGCGACTGGTGCGGGGATAACTAGACCGTGGAACTGCTGGGCGGAGCGATACGGACCTATGCCTGGGGATCGCGCACCGCTATCGCCGAATTCACCGGCCGGCCGGTGCCGGCCCCTCATCCGGAGGCCGAACTGTGGCTGGGCGCGCACCCACAGGATCCGGCCCGCCTCGAAACCGAGCAAGGCGACGTCTCGCTGCTGGAGACCCTGGCCGCTGACCCCGACGGACAGCTCGGCCCGGCGGCGCGCTCCCGGTTCGGCGATGCGCTGCCGTTTCTGGTCAAATTGCTCGCGGCCGACGAGCCGCTGTCACTGCAGGCTCATCCCAGCAGAGAGCAGGCGGTCGAGGGATATCTGCGGGAGGAGAAGCTCGGGATACCGGTCACCTCGCCGGTACGCAATTACCGCGATAACAGTCACAAACCCGAGTTGCTGGTGGCGCTGCAGCCGTTCGAGGCGCTGGCCGGCTTTCGGCCAGCCGCATTGACCGTTGAACTGCTTCGGGCGCTGGCCGTCACCGAACTGGATCCTTACATCGATTTGCTGAACGACCAGTCCGACGCCGACGGTCTGCGCGCGCTGTTCACCACCTGGATCACTGCTCCCCAGCCGCACATCGACGTACTGGTACCCGCGGTGCTCGACGGCGCGATCCGCTACATCACATCTGGCTCAACTCGATTCGCGCCCGAAGCCAGGACTGTACTGGAGTTGGGCGAGAGTTATCCAGGCGATGCCGGAGTGCTTGCGTCGCTGCTGCTGAACCGAATCACGCTTGGCCCGGGGGAGGCGATCTTCCTGCCGGCCGGCAATCTGCACACCTATCTGAGCGGCGTTGCACTTGAAGTGATGGCCAACTCCGACAACGTCTTACGAGGAGGGCTGACACCCAAACACGTCGACGTGCCGGAGCTGCTGCGGGTGCTCGACTTCACCCCGACCACCGAGGCGCAGCTCAGGCCGCCGACCCATCGCGACGGCATCGGCGTCGTGTTCGACACGCCCGCAGACGAATTCGCGGCGTCGGTGCTGACGCTCGACGGCGAGCACTTGGGACACGAAGTCGACGCGCCGTCGCGACACGACGGTCCGCAGATCCTGCTGTGCATCGAAGGTGTGACGAGCGTGCACGGAAAGTCCAAGACACTCAACCTCAACCGCGGGATGGCTGCCTGGGTGGGCGCAGACGACGGCCCGATCCGGCTGCTCGCACGGGAGCCGGCCCAGCTCTTTCGCGCGACTGTCGGTTTGTGAATTACCCTGCCGTCGACGGCGACGGCGACGGCAGCTTCTCCCGGCGTAACCGCCGGCGCTCCTGTCGCAGCTCCCGGCGCTCGCCAAGCCACAGCCGCATGTTGTGCCGGATCGTGCGGGCGACCAGCGTCGGCGACGGCGTCATGTAGAGGCTGTCGAGCAGGCTGAACCGACGCAGAAACCATTCGGCCAGAACGGGGTCGGTCTCCGCCGCGCCGAGGAATTGGTCGAAGAGACCGCCGACCGGCCGGTACCACCACGGCTGCCGCCCGGCGGCGTGGTGAAAACTGAAGTCGCCGATCGTGTTCATCACCCACACCGGGTAAGTGGTTTTCGCCGTCGCCCGGTTCAGGGCGCGGGCCGGATTGTCGGGCGCAGACTCCAAGGCCCGGCGTAGATGCCCGGCCTGCAGTGACGTCATCGTCATGCCCTGCCCATAGGTCGGGTCGAAGCTGGCCACGGCATCACCCAACGGCAGAATCCCGGCGGGGAAACGGTCGAGCTTGTCATAGCGCCGCCACCGGGTGGTCGGATAGCGGTGAAACGCGACATCGCCGATCGGCTCGGCCTGCTTGATCGCGGCGGCCAACTGCTCGGGCAACAGCTCCTCGGCCAACGCTCGCATCTCGGCGAACGTATGCGGGGGTTCGACTTTGCCCACCCCGAACGTAGTCAAGACCCAGATGCCGTCCTCGTAGCAGAGCAGCCCCAGCCCGAGCGGCTGCTTGCGGGATGCTCCGGCTACCACGACCTTCTGCTCGATCAAACCGGCAGGGATGCGCAATTGATGCGACGCGTAGCCGATGCCGACGTCGACGGTGTCCTCGCGGGGTCGCTCAAAACCCCACTGCTCCAACCACACTGGCAGTCTGGTACCCCGGCCGGTCGCGTCGACCACCAGATCGGCGCTGACCTGCTCGGGTTCAGCGGCGTCGGGAAAGTTCACCAGAACCCCGGTCACCTGCTGGGCGGCCGCGTCGTACAGCGGTTCACGCACCGAGCCGCCGCGGATCTCGACGTTCGCGATGCCCTTCACCCGGCGCCGGATCTGCCACTCCAGGTGTGGCCGGCTCGGCACGTAAGCAGTGAACTCGTCCTGCAACCGGTGCGCGGTGCCGAGCACGTGACCGGCGGCCCCGAAGTAGATGCAGTCGGGCCGGTTTTCCAGGATAGGGACGCCGGCGGCCACCATCTCATTGAGAATGCCGGGGAACAGCGTGTCGAACTCTTCGGCGCCGCGCGCCATCAACAGGTGCACGTGTCGGCCCTGCGGAACCGCCGAACGATTGTCCGGCGTGCTCGGCAACTCGTCGCGCTCGAAGATCGTCACCCGGTCGTAGAAGTCGGACAGCACGCGCGCCGCACACAGCCCGGCGATACTTGCCCCGATGACAACAGCGTGCTGACGGGTGTCACCCGCCGCCTTCGCTCCGCGCTCATGCATCCCACGCAGGGTACCCTCCCCCCTTGCCGTCGCCGGATCGCCGGTCGGCAGGCGGCAGCTGACGTCGAAGTTGTCAGTCCGGATCCGACGACGCTTTAGCACCTCTTTACATCTGAATCCGATTTGTCTAGACACCCGACAAAGACCGCGGTATTGTCAAATCTGATGGTGCATCACTCTCCAAGGAGGTTGGGCGATATGACCGCAGAACTCACCGCCGGAGTTTGGCGGGACAAGAAGCGTCACCTATGGCTGATGGGTCTCATCGCGCCGGTTGCGCTGTTGGCGATCCTGCCGATGGTGTGGGGTCTCAACCGCGCAGGCTGGCAGACCGCCTCCCAGGTGCTGTTCTGGGTCGGACCAATGCTGACCTACCTACTGCTGCCCCTGTTGGATCTGCGGTACGGACCTGACGGGCAAAACCCACCGGACGAGGCGATGCAGCAACTGGAGAACGACAAGTACTACCGCTACTGCACCTACATCTACATCCCGTTTCAGTACCTGAGCGTCGCTCTGGGGGCCTATCTGTTCACTTGCTCCCACCTGGCTTGGCTCGGTTACCACGGTGGGTTGAGTTGGCCGGCGAAAGTCGGTTTGGCGCTGTCGGTCGGCACGCTGGGCGGCGTCGGCATCAACACCGCCCACGAGATGGGCCACAAGAAGGCATCGCTGGAGCGGTGGCTGTCCAAGATCACGCTCGCGCAAAGCTGCTACGGCCACTTCTATGTCGAGCACAACCGCGGGCATCACGTGCGGGTAGCCACGCCCGACGACCCGGCTTCGGCCCGCTTCGGCGAGAGTTTCTGGGAATTTCTACCGCGCAGCGTCGTCGGCAGCCTGCGTTCGGCGTGGCGGCTGGAGGCACAGCGGCTGCGCCGACTGGGGAAGAACCCTCGGCACCCCAACACCTATTGGGACAACGACGTACTGAACGCCTGGCTCATGTCGGTTGTGCTGTGGGGTGTGCTGATTGCGGTGTTCGGCCCGGCGCTGATTCCCTTCGTGATCCTCCAGGCGGTGTACGGCTTCTCGTTGCTGGAGACGGTCAACTACCTCGAGCATTACGGGCTGCTGCGCCAGAAGACGGCGAACGGGCGCTACGAGCGGTGCACCCATCAGCACAGCTGGAACTCCGACCACATCGTGACCAACCTGTTCCTGTACCACCTGCAGCGGCATAGCGATCACCACGCCAACCCGACGCGGCGTTATCAGACCTTGCGCAGCATCGACGGTTCGCCCAATCTGCCCAGCGGGTACGCGTCGATGATCACATTGGCTTACTTTCCGCCGCTGTGGCGCAAGGTGATGGACCATCGGGTGCTGGCGCACTACCACGGTGACATCACCCGAGTTAATGTGCACCCCCGGCGCCGGCAGGCGGTGCTTGCCCGCTACGCCGCCGCCTGAGTATGACTTCCCCGAAGGAGTGAACCGATGTCCTACAAGTTGTTCCGATGCGTCCAGTGCGGTTTCGAGTACGACGAGGCGCTGGGCTGGCCAGAAGACGGCATCGCGGCCGGTACCCGATGGGACGACATCCCCGATGATTGGAGCTGCCCGGACTGTGGCGCGGCGAAATCCGACTTCGAGATGGAGGAAGTCGCTCGTCCGTGACGCGCGCCGGCGATGCGGAGGAGCGGCGCCACGGTGCCAGCTAAGGTCGCGGATGTGAAGCGGGTCCCGTTCGCCGAGGCGTCGCGTGCCTTGTTGCGCGACTCGGTGCTGGACGCGATGCGCGAGTTGCTGCTCAGTCGCGACTGGTCGGCCATCACGCTGGCCGACGTGGCCGGTGCCGCCGGAATCAGCAGGCAGACCATCTACAACGAGTTCGGCTCACGCCAGGGCTTGGCCCAGGGCTACGCAATGCGGTTGGCCGATCGGCTGGCCAGCCTCGTCGACAGTGCTATCTACTCCAACGTCGGCGACATCTACACCGCCTTCCTGGAAGGCTTCCGGGCTTTCTTCACAGAGTCGGCTGCCGACCCCTTGGTGATCTCGCTGCTGACCGGTGTCGCGAAGCCCGATCTGCTGCAACTGATCACCACTGACAGCGGCGAGATCATCACACACTGTTCGCAGCGATTGACCGCGTCGTTCATGGACAGCTGGGTCAAAGCCAGCGAAGCAGACGCAGGCATACTGGCCAGGGCGATAGTGCGCCTGGCGATGAGCTATGTGTCGATGCCGCCCGAGGCGGACCACGACGTCGCCGCCGATCTGGCGCGACTGATGACGCCTGCGGCGGAACGCTACGGTGTGTTGGAGGAGACTGACTGACCGGCAGCCGGGGATCGCCGCGCCGAGAACTATTATGTACCTAAGCTAACTAGTTGATGAAGAAGGATTGGGCCTGAACATGACGACGACCGAACAATCGTTGACCGCCGACGTTCGCAACGGAATCGAATTTAAGGTGGCCGACCTGTCGTTGGCTGATTACGGTCGCCGGGACATCGAGCTCTCCGAAACCGAGATGCCGGGTCTGATGTCGCTGCGCCGCGAATACCACGACGTGCAGCCGCTGAAGGGCGCCCGCATCTCGGGATCGCTGCACATGACCGTGCAGACCGCGGTTCTCATCGAAACCCTAGTCGCGCTGGGCGCCCAGGTCCGGTGGGCGTCGTGCAACATCTTCTCCACCCAGGACCACGCCGCCGCCGCGGTCGTCGTCGGCCCGCACGGCACGCCCGAAGAGCCCAAGGGAGTGCCGGTCTTCGCGTGGAAAGGCGAGACGCTCCAGGAGTATTGGTGGGCCGCCGAGCAGATCCTGACCTGGCCCGATGAGCCGGCCAATATGATCCTCGACGACGGTGGTGACGCCACCATGCTGGTGCTGCGCGGTGCGCAGTTCGAGAAGGCCGGCGTGGTCCCGCCCGCGGAAGGGGACGACTCCACCGAGCACAGGGTCTTCCTGGAGTTGCTCCGTAAGCGCTTCGAGACGGACAAGGACAAGTGGACGAAGATCGCCGCGTCGATCAAGGGTGTCTCCGAGGAGACCACCACTGGCGTGCTGCGGCTCTACCAGTTCGCCGCGGCCGGCGAGCTGGCCTTCCCGGCGATCAACGTCAACGACTCGGTGACCAAGTCGAAGTTTGACAACAAGTACGGCTGCCGGCACTCACTGATCGACGGCATCAATCGCGGCACCGACGTGCTGATCGGTGGCAAGAAGGCGTTGGTTTGCGGGTACGGCGACGTCGGGAAGGGTTCGGTGGAGTCGCTAGCCGGCCAGGGCGCACGGGTCACCGTCACCGAGATCGATCCGATCAACGCGCTGCAGGCGTTGATGGAGGGCCACGACGTCAAGCGCGTTGAAGATGTGATCGGCGAGGCCGACATCATCATCACCACCACGGGCAATAAGGACATCATCACCCTGGAACACATGCGGGCGATGAAGGACAAGGCGATCCTGGGCAACATCGGTCACTTCGACAACGAGATTCAGGTGGCCAGGCTGGAGAAGTCCGGCGCAACGAAGACCAACATCCGCCCGCAGGTCGACGTGTGGACGTTCCCGGACACCGGCAAGTCGATCATCCTGCTCTCCGAGGGTCGGCTGCTGAACCTGGGCAACGCCACGGGACACCCGTCGTTCGTGATGAGCAACAGCTTCTCCAACCAGGTGATCGCGCAGATCGAGCTGTGGACCAAGAACGACGAGTACGACAACGAGGTCTACCGGCTGCCCAAGCACCTCGACGAGAAAGTGGCGCGCGTGCACGTCGCCGCGCTGGGGGGCGAGCTGACCAAGCTCACCAAGGAGCAGGCCGAGTACATCGGCGTCGACGTCGACGGTCCTTACAAGCCGGACCACTACCGCTACTGAGTCGCACACGCAGCGCGGCGCGGGCTCGATAGGCTCGCGCCGTGCTGATCGCGATCGAAGGCGTCGACGGCGCCGGCAAGCGCACCTTGACCAGCGGCTTGACCGCGGCTTTCGAGGCGGCCGGGAAGTCGGTGGCCACCCTGGCGTTTCCGCGCTACGGGCAGTCGATCGCCGCGGACGTGGCCCGCGAGGCGCTGCACGGCCGACACGGTGACCTCGCGTCTTCGGTGTATGCGATGGCGATGCTGTTCGCGCTGGACCGCGCGGCCGCCCGCGCTGAGATCGAAGCGCTCCGTCTTGAGTACGACGTCGTCATCCTGGACCGTTACGTCGCCTCGAACGCCGCATACAGTGCGGCCCGGCTGCACCAGGACGCTACCGGCGAAGTGGTGTCCTGGGTCTACCAGATGGAGTATCGGCGGCTGGGCCTGCCTGTGCCCAACCATCAACTGCTGCTGAGCATTCCGGTCGAACTGGCGGGCCAGCGTGCGCGTCACCGAGCGAGCGTGGATCCGAACCGGCCACGCGACGCCTATGAGCGCGACGACGGGCTGCAGCAACGTACCGGCGCGGTATACGCCGGGCTGGCGACGGCGGGTTGGGGCGGGCCGTGGGAGGTCGTCGGAGCCGACGTCGACCCCGGCCGACTGGCCGCGGCGCTGTCCTCGTAGATCGTGACCAGTCGCATTACCACAAGAAACACCGTGTAGTAACCGAGTTTTGTCCCGTTGTGGTGACACCATGGACACCATGAGGCAAAGGATTCTCGTCGTCGATGACGACGCTTCGCTGGCTGAGATGCTCACCATCGTGCTGCGTGGTGAGGGCTTCGATACGGCGGTCATCGGTGACGGCAGCCAGGCGCTGACCGCGGTGCGTGAACTTCGTCCCGACCTGGTGCTGCTCGATTTGATGCTGCCGGGCATGAACGGGATCGACGTGTGCCGGGTGCTGCGGGCAGACTCTGGTGTGCCGATCGTGATGCTGACCGCCAAGACCGACACGGTCGACGTCGTGCTGGGCCTGGAGTCAGGTGCCGACGACTACGTGATGAAGCCGTTCAAGCCCAAGGAGCTGGTCGCCCGGGTACGGGCGCGGCTGCGGCGCAACGATGATGAGCCCGCCGAGATGCTGTCCATCGCCGACGTCGAAATCGACGTGCCGGCGCACAAGGTCACCCGCAACGGCGAGCAGATTTCGCTGACGCCGTTGGAGTTCGACCTGTTGGTCGCCTTGGCGCGCAAACCACGACAGGTGTTTACTCGTGATGTGCTGCTCGAACAGGTGTGGGGATACCGCCACCCGGCAGACACCCGCTTGGTGAATGTGCATGTCCAGCGTCTTCGGGCGAAAGTCGAGAAGGACCCGGAGAACCCGACTGTTGTGCTGACCGTTCGAGGAGTGGGTTACAAGGCCGGACCGCCGTGACGACTGCCTTCGGTGCAGCGCGTCGCGGTGAGGAGAAGCGACGCTGGTGATTTGGGGCTCGAGGCCACGCGTGCGCGGTCGCTGGGGCCGTTCCGGCCCCATGGCCCGCGGTATGAGCGCTTTGAGTCGAGCCGTGGGCGTGGCCTGGCGTCGCTCCTTGCAGCTGCGGGTTGTCACACTCACCATCGGTCTTTCTTTTGCGGTCATCGTCGTGCTCGGCTTCGTGCTGACCAGCCAGGTCACCAACCGGGTGCTCGACATCAAGGTGCGCGCCGCCACCGAGCAGATCGAGCGGGCACGCACCACCGTGAGCGGGATCGTCAGCGGTGAGGAGGCCCGCTCACTGGACAGCAGCCTGCAGCTGGCCCGCAACACGCTGACGTCGAAGACCGAGGCGTCGTCAGGTGCTGGTCTGGCCGGTACGTTCGACGCGGTGCTGGTGGTTCCCGGCGACGGCCCGCGAGCCGCGACGGCGGCCGGCCCGGTTAACCAGATCCCTTCGACGCTGCGGGATTTCGTCAAAGCCGGTCAGGTGAGCTACCAGTACTCCACCGTGCACACCGACAGTTTCTCCGGGCCGGCGCTGATCATCGGTACTCCGACGTCGTCGCGGGTGACCAATCTCGAGCTGTACTTGATTTTTCCGCTGGCCAGCGAGGCCAGCACCATCGCGCTGGTTCGCGGCACCATGGCCACCGGTGGGGTGGTGCTGCTGGTGCTGCTGGCCGGTATCGCGCTGCTCGTCTCGCGGCAGGTGGTGGTGCCGGTGCGCTCGGCGTCGCGGATTGCCGAACGATTCGCCGAAGGGCATCTGTCCGAACGGATGCCGGTACGCGGTGAAGACGACATGGCGCGGCTGGCGGTGTCGTTCAACGACATGGCCGAAAGCCTGTCGCGGCAGATCACTCAGCTCGAGGAATTTGGAAATCTACAGCGCCGCTTCACTTCCGACGTGAGCCACGAGCTCCGCACACCGCTGACGACGGTGCGCATGGCCGCCGACCTGATCTACGACCACAGCGAGGCCCTCGACCCGGCGTTGCGGCGGTCTACCGAGTTGATGGTCAACGAGCTGGACCGGTTCGAGTCCCTGCTCAACGATCTGCTGGAGATTTCCCGGCACGACGCCGGTGTCGCCGAATTGTCCGTTGAGGCAGTCGACTTGCGGTCGACGGTCAACAGTGCGCTGGGCAATGTCGGGCATCTTGCCGAGGATGCCGGCATCGAACTGCTGGTGGACATGCCGCCCGAGGAAGTGATCGCCGAGGTTGATGCACGCCGGGTGGAGCGGATCCTCCGCAACTTGATCGCCAACGCGATCGACCACGCCGAGCGCAAGCCGGTGCGGATCCGGATGGCTACCGACGAGGACACCGTCGCCGTCACCGTGCGTGACTATGGGGTGGGTTTGCGTCCCGGCGAAGAGAAGCTGGTTTTCAGCCGGTTCTGGCGCTCGGACCCGTCGCGGGTGCGACGATCCGGCGGGACTGGACTGGGCTTGGCCATCAGCGTCGAGGATGCGCGTCTGCACCAGGGCCGGCTGGAGGCGTGGGGTGAACCGGGCAGCGGCGCCTGCTTCCGGCTGACCCTCCCGCTGGTGCGTGGTCATAAGGTGACGACCAGCCCGTTGCCTATGAAACCACTGACGGCCGAACGCAAGGAACGTCAGGCGCGTCAACGTGAGCACGCCGAGTGGAGCGCCTGATGCGCCGGTGGGCGGCGCTGTTGTTCAGTGCGGTTGTTCTGTTGGCCGGCTGTGCCGGGGTGCCCAGTTCGTCGGCGCCCCAAGCCGTCGGCACCATCGCGCGGGCAGCGCCGTCGAATTTGCCCAAGCCGACGCCGGGCATGGATCCGGACGTGTTGCTGCGCGAATTCCTCAAAGCCACCGCCGACCCGGCGAACCGGCATTTGGCGGCGCGGCAGTTCCTCACCCAGTCGGCGTCTGACGCCTGGGACGACGCCGGTAGCGCATTGCTGATCGACCACGTCGTTTTTGTCGAAACCCGAAGCGCTGAGCGGGTTTCGGTAACGATGCACGCGGACATGCTGGGGTCGCTGTCAGACATGGGGGTTTTCGAGACAGCTGAGGGAACACTGCCCGATCCCGGCCCGATCGAGCTGATCGACACTGCGGGGGGCTGGCGCATCAATCACCTGCCCCACGGAGTGTTCCTGGACTGGCAACAATTCCAGTCCACCTACAAGCGCAACACGTTGTATTTTGCCGACCCGACCGGCAAGACCGTGGTCCCCGACCCGCGGTATGTCGCGGTGTCCGACTCTGATCAGCTTGCCACTGAGCTCGTTTCGAAGTTGATCGCCGGACCCCGCCCGGAGATAGCGAAAGCTGTTCGCAACCTGCTGGGTTCCCCGTTGCGGCTGCGCGGGCCGGTGACCCGGGCCGACGGCGGTAAAAGCGGCGTGGGCCGCGGGTACGGCGGCGCGCGCATCGATCTGGAGAACCTGGCCACCACCGATCCGCACAGCAGGCAGCTTGTAGCCGCGCAGATCATTTGGACCCTGGCGCGTGCCGACATCAAAGGGCCGTACGTGATCAACGTCGACGGCACCGCACTCGACGACAGATTCAGTGACGGCTGGACCACCTCTGATGTGGCCGCCACCGACCCGGGCGCGGCCGATGGTGCCGGCGCCGGTTTGCATGCGCTGGTTGGCGGTTCGTTGATGTCGCTGGACGGTCAGCGTCCGGTAGCGGTGGCGGGACAGTTCGGCGAGATGCGGGATCAAACGTCGGCGGCGCTGTCGCGCAGCGGGCAGCGTGTGGCGTCGGTGGTGACGCTGCAGCCGGGTGCCCCGGACATGGCGGCGTCGCTGTGGATCGGTGACCTCGGCGGCTCGGCGGTGCAGTCGGCCGACGGGCACAGCATGTCGCGCCCGAGCTGGTCGCTCGACGACACGGTGTGGGTGGTGGTCGATGGGGCCAATGTGCTTCGCGCCATTGAGGAGCCGGCATCGGGGCAGCCTGCGCGCATACCGGTCGATTCCAGCGCGGTGTCCAGCCGATTCCCTGGTGTGATCAGCGATCTGCAGCTGTCTCGCGACGGGACCCGCGCTGCGATGGTCATTGATGGGCGCGTCGTGCTCGCCAGCGTCGAGCAGACCCAAGCCGGCCAGTTCGCGTTGACTTATCCGCGGCGGCTGGGTTTCGGGCTGGGTTCCTCGGTGGCGTCGCTGGCCTGGCGCACCGACGATGACATCGCGGTGACCCGTACGGATCCGCAACACCCGGTGTCGTATGTCAATCTCGACGGGGTCAATTCGGATGCGCCGAGCCGTAATCTGATTTTTCCGGTGTTGGCGATCGCAGCGAACCCTTCGACCGTGTACGTGACTGATCCGCGCGGCGTCCTGCAGCTTTCGGGTTCGGCGGCCGAGAACGAGCAGAGCTGGGCGGCCGTCGAACCGTTCATGGCGGCCGGCACGGTGCCTGTGCTGCCCGGGTGAATTGTGGTGCACTGCACTAGTCGTTAAGTTGCTGGCGTGGCTGTCGGAGGCAATTCGAGCTTGCAAGTCGCCCCGGCGGTGATGGCCGGATTCGCTCAATCTCTGTGCGGCGCTGCAAAGTCCCTCCGGAGGCGACTCGATGACCTCGACGGCGACGGTTCCGCGGCTCATCCGCAGCGTGCAGCCGGTCAGCGCAGACGACTGAAGCGCATAGCGGGCCACATCACCAACGTGCCGGCGACGCTGCATCACCACCACATGACCGAAGATGAGTTGCTTTCGCCGATCTTGCATGCGCGGCAACCTATGCGCACAGAACACATTCACCGCGTGAAGACCGAACACGAGTTCATAGCGAAGTAGCGGAGCTAGCGCACTGGTGGCCGCTCGCATACCGCTGGGGCGCCGTCTGCGCCGGCGTTGGGCTCATAAAAATCGAACTCTTGTCACCCGCACCCGTCACACTGTCCGGATGCTCGACCTGATCCTGCCCCTGGAATGCGGCGGCTGCGGAACGCCGTCGACGCGCTGGTGCGTCGTCTGCGCCGAGGAGTTGACCGTCAAGGCAGACGAGCCGCATGTGGTCAACCCGCGCGTCGACCCAGGCGTTGCGGTGTTCGCATTGGGCCGCTACGCCGGTGCGCGTCGTCAAGCTGTCATCGCCGTCAAAGACCACGGCCGCACCGACCTGGTCGCGCCACTGTCGCAAGCTTTGGCGACAGGCATTCACCGGCTGCTCAGGTGGGGCATGATCGACGTTCCATTGACCATCGTCCCGGCGCCCACCCGCCGCGCGGCGGCGCGCCGGCGCGGTGGAGATCCCGTCACCAAGGTGGCCGCCGCGGCGGTCGCCAAGCACCCCGACATCGACGTCGTCCAGGCGTTGCGGGTCAAAGCCTTCGCTCGCGACTCGGCTCACCTGGGCAGCGCCGCCCGCGAGCGCAACCTGGCGGGCGCCGTCCTCTTGCGTCGCCGCCGACCGACCATCCGCCACGAGGTGCTCCTCGTCGACGACATCGTCACCACCGGCGTAACCGCGCGCGAGTCAGTGCGCGCGTTGCATGCGGCCGGTGTCCGAGTCGCTGCGGTGCTCACCATCGCGCATGCGTAGGCCTGCGGTTAACAATGCGCCCATGTGAAGAACTCGCAACAGCTACGCGAAAGTAGTGGCACACACAGGTGAACACGATTACCTTCAGGAACAAGCACCGTGAGCACCCACGGCGGTCGCCATCAATCTGGGCGCCAAGTCACCGACATCGGTAGGGGGTGAGTTCTCGACACCTTGCACCGGCGGGCGGAGTGCGCCAAACCCTGTGAACCCGTCGGCGCCTGCAATGAACAGCCGGGCACGCCGAGCGCGTGCGATGCGACAGAAACGAGTTGTCAAGTATGTCGACGCAAACCGTGGAATTCGGCCAGCCGCTGGCCGACATCGATGAGCAGGCCGAACCGGCGCCGAAAGCCGATGTCGTCGTCAAAGGCCGCAACGTTGAGATCCCCGACCACTACCGCATCTACGTCTCGCAGAAACTAGCCCGCTTGGAACGGTTGGACCGCTCCATCTATCTTTTCGACGTCGAGCTCAAACATGCGCCGAATCGACGTCAGCGCAAATCATGTCAACGTGTGGAGATCACCGTCCGAGGCCGTGGCCCGGTCATCCGCGGCGAGGCCTCCGCCGACAGCTTCTACGCCGCTTTCGAATCGGCGGTCGACAAGTTGGAGAACCGGCTGCGGCGAGTCAAGGACCGTCGCAAAGTCCACTACGGAGACAAGACGCCGATCTCGCTCTGTGAGGCGACTGCCGCGACCCTGCCCCAGCAGAACAGAGCGCCGGAGGAGCAAACACCACAACCAAGTCAGGCCGTCGAGCATCAGCCCGGACGCATCGTGCGCACGAAGGAGCATCCGGCCAAGCCGATGTCAGTCGACGACGCGCTCTACGAGATGGAGCTGGTGGGGCACGACTTCTTCCTCTTCCTCGACAAAGACACCGAACGGCCGTCGGTGGTCTATCGCCGGCACGCCTACGACTACGGGTTGATCCGGCTGGCCTGACGCGTCCGTCTCAGCGAAGTCGGGTTGCCGGCGTCTCACAGGAGCTAATCGGCGCGAGAAGTCGAGGTGCGACGCCCGAAGAACCAAGTCACCTAGGATAGGGAAGCTGACGATACCTACCCAATAGGGGACATAGCTGTGCTGTCGAAGTTGCTGCGCCTTGGTGAAGGTCGCATGGTCAAGCGCCTCGCGCGCGTTGCCGAATACGTCAATACCTTGGCTGACGACATCGAGAAACTCACTGACGAGGAGCTACGCGCCAAGACCGACGAGTTCAAGAAACGGCACGCCGAAGGCGAAACTCTCGACGACCTGCTGCCCGAAGCCTTCGCCGTTGCCCGGGAAGCGGCTTGGCGCGTGCTCGACCAGCGGCCTTTCGACGTGCAGGTGATGGGCGCCGCAGCGCTGCACTTCGGCAACGTAGCCGAGATGAAGACCGGTGAGGGCAAGACCCTGACCTCGGTAATGCCGGCCTACCTCAACGGCATCGGCGGTAAAGGTGTGCACGTCGTCACCGTCAACGACTACCTGGCCAAACGCGACAGCGAATGGATGGGCCGGGTGCACCGGTTCCTCGGCCTCGACGTCGGCGTCATCCTGGCGCAAATGGCGCCCGACGAGCGGCGCGTCGCCTACGCCGCCGATATCACCTACGGCACCAACAACGAGTTTGGTTTCGACTACCTGCGCGACAACATGGCGCACACCCTCGAAGACCTGGTGCAGCGCGGGCACAACTTCGCGATCGTCGACGAGGTCGACTCCATTCTGATCGACGAGGCCCGCACTCCGCTGATCATCTCCGGGCCCGCCGACGGCGCCTCGAACTGGTACAGCGAATTCGCCCGGTTGGCGCCGCTGATGGAGAAGGACGTCCACTACGAGGTGGACCTGCGCAAGCGCACCGTCGGCGTGCACGAGCTGGGCGTGGAATTCGTCGAAGACCAGCTCGGCATCGACAACCTCTACGAGGCCGCCAACTCGCCGTTGGTCAGCTATCTGAACAACGCGCTGAAGGCCAAGGAGCTGTTCCAGCGCGATAAGGACTACATCGTCCGCAACGGCGAGGTGCTGATCGTCGACGAGTTCACCGGCCGAGTGCTGGTTGGCCGCCGCTACAACGAAGGCATGCACCAGGCCATCGAGGCCAAGGAGCACGTCGAGATCAAGGCTGAGAACCAGACACTGGCCACCATCACACTGCAGAACTACTTCCGCCTCTACGACAAGCTGTCCGGCATGACCGGCACCGCTCAGACCGAGGCGGCTGAGCTGTACGAGATCTACAAGCTCGGCGTCGTGCCGATTCCCACCAACAAGCCGATGGTCCGCACCGACCAGACCGACCTCATCTACAAGACCGAGGAAGCCAAGTACATCGCGGTCGTCGACGACGTCTCCGAGCGCTACGAGAAGGGGCAACCGGTGCTCATCGGCACCACCAGCGTCGAACGCTCGGAGTACCTGTCGCGGCAGTTCACCAAGCGGCGCATTCCGCACAACGTGCTCAACGCGAAATACCACGAGCAGGAGGCCGGCATCATCGCCGAGGCGGGCCGTCGCGGGGCGATCACCGTTGCCACCAATATGGCCGGTCGTGGTACCGACATCGTGTTGGGCGGCAACGTCGACTTCCTCACTGACCTGCGGTTGCGCTCGCAGGGGCTGGATCCGGTGGAGACCGCTGAGGATTACGAGCAGGCCTGGCACTCCGAGCTGCCGAATGTCAAGGAAGAGGCTGCCGCCGAGGCCAAGGAGGTCATCGACGCCGGTGGGCTCTATGTGCTGGGCACCGAGCGGCACGAGTCGCGGCGCATCGACAACCAGCTGCGCGGCCGCTCCGGCCGGCAGGGCGACCCCGGCGAATCTCGCTTTTACCTGTCGTTGGGTGACGAGTTGATGCGCCGCTTCAACGGCGCCGCGCTGGAATCGCTGCTGACCCGGCTCAACCTGCCCGACGACGTGCCGATCGAAGCCAAAATGGTGACCCGCGCCATCAAGAGTGCCCAGACCCAGGTCGAGCAGCAGAACTTCGAAGTCCGCAAGAACGTCCTCAAGTACGACGAGGTGATGAACCAGCAGCGCAAAGTCGTCTACGAGGAGCGCCGCCGGATCTTGGAGGGCGAGAACCTCAAACAGCAGGCGCTGGACATGGTCCGCGACGTGATCACCGCCTATGTCAACGGCGCGACGGCCGAAGGCTACGCCGAGGACTGGGACCTGGCAAAGCTGTGGGATGCGTTGAAGACGCTGTACCCGGTCGGAATCGACCACGAAGATCTCATCGACTCCGACGCGGTCGGTGAGCCCGGCGAGCTGACTCGCGAGGAATTGCTGGACGCGTTGATTGAAGACGCCGAACGCGCGTACACCGTGCGTGAGCAGGAGCTTGAACAGCTGGCCGGGGACGGGGCGATGCGCCAGTTGGAACGCAACGTCCTGCTCAATGTCATCGATCGCAAGTGGCGAGAGCATCTCTACGAGATGGATTACCTCAAAGAGGGCATCGGCCTGCGCGCGATGGCCCAGCGCGACCCCTTGGTCGAGTACCAGCGGGAAGGCTACGACATGTTCGTCGGCATGCTCGAAGGGCTCAAGGAGGAGTCGGTCGGCTTCTTGTTCAACGTGACAGTGGAGGCGGTGCCCGCACCGCAGGTGGCGCCGGTGGCCGAACCGCAAGGGCTCGCTGAGTTCGCCACCGCCGCGGCGGCCGGGGCTGATCAGCGCCTGGCGGCCGGCTCCGGCGGGCGTCATGCGGCTTCGAACACGTTGCGCGCCAAAGGCATCGACAATGATTCCCCGGCACTCACCTACTCCGGTCCTGCCGAAGACGGCTCGGCACAGGTGCAGCGCAACGGCGGTGACGGGCATAAGGCAGCGGCGGGGGTGCAGGCCGGGACCACCCGGCGGGAGCGGCGGGAAGCCGCACGGCGACAGGGTCGCGGCGCCAAAGCTCCGAAATCGGCGAAACGACGGTAGTTTCCGACGAATATGTAGAGCATGGACGTCAACGAAACTCTGCTGCCCGGCATTGGCGTGCGCTACGAGTTCAAAAGCCAAGACGGCGACTTGATCGGCGTGATCAGGCGGCGCAACGGTGACTTCGAGATCGTCCAATATGCGGCCGACGACCCGGACCAGGCGCACCTGTTGCTGCACCTGACGGACGACGAGGCCGACGCCTTCGCTCAAATCCTGGGCGCGCCCCGGATCGCCGAGAAGTTCAACGAGTTGACCAAGGAGCTGCCTGGCATCGATTCCCGGCAGGTCCGCCTGCGGGCGGGCAGTCCGTTCGTCGACCGCCCACTCGGTGAGACGCAGGCACGCGCCCGCACCGGGGCGTCGATCGTGGCAATCGTTCGGAACGGCAAGGTGATTGCCTCACCGAGGCCTGCCGAGGAACTGCACGCTGACGACGTACTGATCGTGATCGGCACCGAGGAAGGTATCCTCGGTGTCGAACGTCTTATCGAAAAGGGTTGACTTTGTGGAAGTCGCGGTGCCGTTGCTCTTGCAACTCGGCGCCGTTCTCACCGCACTCGCACTACTAGCCGCTGCCGCACGCCGATTCGCGCTGTCGCCGATACCGGTTTACCTGCTGGCAGGACTCGCGCTGGGCAACGGTGGTATCAATCCGGTTGCCGCCGCAAGCGACTTCATCGCTACCGGCGCACCGATTGGCGTGGTTTTGCTGTTGCTCACCTTGGGGCTGGAGTTCGCTGCTCCGGAGTTTGCCAGCAGTTTGCGCCATCATTTGCCCTCTGCGGCAGTCGATATAGTGCTCAACGCGACGCCGGGTGCGATCGCCGGTTGGTTACTGGGTCTCGACAGCCTCGGCATCATAGCGATGGCCGGCGTGACGTACGTGTCGTCCTCGGGTTTGATCGCCCGGCTGCTGGAGGACTTGCACCGCCTGGGTAACCGGGAAACGTCGTCGGTGCTGGCGGTGCTGGTACTCGAGGACTTCGCGATGGCGGCATACCTGCCGGTGTTCGCTGTGCTGGCCTCGGGCGGCACCTGGCTGCTGGCACTGGGCGGCATGGCCGTCGCAGTCGCCGCATTCTTCTTGACCTTCGCTGCGTCGCTGCGCTGGGGCCACCACGTCGGCCGGTTGGTCGGGCACCGGGATTCCGAGCAGCTGCTGTTGCGGGTGCTGGGGCTGACGCTGATCGTCGCCGCGCTGGCCGAATACGTGCACGCCTCTGCTGCAGTGGGCGCATTCCTGGTGGGCCTCACTTTGACCGGTGAAACCGCGGACCGCGCCCGGCGAGTGCTCAGCCCACTGCGAGATCTGTTCGCCGCAGTCTTCTTCGTGGGAGTCGGGGTGGCGGTCGATCCGCAGAGCCTGGTGCCAGTGCTGCCGGCTGGCATTGCCCTGGCTGTCGTCACCAGCTTGACGAAGATAGCCACCGGCATGTTCGCCGCCCGGCGCGACGGAGTGGCGCGGCGCGGCCAGTGGCGTGCCGGCACCACGCTCATCGCCCGGGCCGAATTCTCGTTGATCATCATCGGTCTGATCGGTGAGAGCTTGCCGGGTCTGGCGCCGCTGGCGATGTCCTACGTGTTCATCGTCGCGACCGTCGGTCCGGTGCTGGCTCGCTTCACCGGTGGCCCACTGCCGCGCACCGCGCTTATGAAGTAGAGGCGATCGTAAGCGCGGCGGAGCCGGGCGCAGCGGGTCGCCGATTCGCACCTTGAGGCGATCGCAAGCGCGGCGGAGCCGGGCGCAGCGGGTCGCCGATTCCCACCGAGAGGCGATCGTAAGCGCGGCGGAGCCGGGCGCAGCGGGTCGCCGATTCGCACCTTGAGGCGATCGTAAGCGCGGCGGAGCCGGGCGCAGCGGGTCGCCGATTCCCACCGAGAGGCGATCGTAAGCGCGGCGGAGCCGGGCGCAGCGGGTCGCCGATTTCCACCAGCGCGCGAACATCGGCCAAGGCACCTCAGCCGATGTGCAACGCGACGACCTGCCAGCGCAACCCGTCGGTCGTCCCGAGCTGTTCGATGCGGCAGGCGATGGCGTGGATTCGCCGCCCGCGGCTGTAGGTGCCGAAAACTTCGGCCGCGGTGGCCTCTCCCGACGCGCCGCCACCGCCGACCGCCTGCAGTCGCACCCGCCGCAGCACTGCCGCGGCCTCGTGGCCCACCGCCATCGTCTGGTTGGCCGCCAGCACGGAATCGACCAGCGTGGCCGTTAGCAATGGGCGCAGCTGGGCGGGCGATCGGCGGCGGTCAATGACCTCCAGCACCCGGCGCAGCGCCGCCTCGGCAAATGCCGCCGTCGGCCGCAGCGTCGCCGGCATCCCGCCGGAAGGCTTTCCGGAGTCGTCGTCACCGAGACAGCGCAAGCCGCGTCGACGGGCGACCGCGCGAAGCTGAAGGCACTGCCGGACGTCGGCGGCCGGCGGCTCGTAGTCGACGACGCGCCGGACGGCGGGTTGTGGTTGTTCGGCAGAATCAACAGTTGGCACGGCAATCTCCAGCGGTCGGTCCAAGGGGGCAAGCCTGCTGGAGAGTGGCAGACGGCTGCGAGCATCATTGCATAGCCGGGGCATTGGCGTATGCGCGCGGCGGACACCAGCGTTGGCGGTTACGGTGAGCGGATCGTCGATGGTCGGAGACGAGTAAGGGGGACAGCACGTGGCGCGGTTATCCACTGCGGACGCGTCCTTCTACCAGCTGGAAAACACCGACACTCCGATGTACGTCGGGACGCTGTTCATCCTGCGTAAGCCGCGCGCAGGGTTGAGTTACGAGACCCTGCTGTCCACCGTCGAGCGGCGGTTACCACAAATACCGCGCTACCGACAGAAGATCCGCGAAGTGACGTTGGGCCTGGCCCGGCCAGTGTGGGTTGACGACCGTGACTTTGACATCACCTATCACATCCGGCGGTCGGCGTTGCCGTCTCCGGGCAGCGACGAGCAACTGCACGAACTGATCGCCCGGCTGGCTGAGCGGCCGCTCGACCGGGCCCGCCCCTTGTGGGAGTTGTACCTGGTCGAGGGGCTGGCCAAAAACCGCCTCGCCGTCTACACGAAGTCGCATCAGGCACTGGTCAACGGAGTGACGGCACTCGCGCTCGGGCATGTCATCGCCGACCGGACTCGACGCTCGCCGCCCTTCGCCGAGGACATTTGGGTGCCCGGCCGCGAACCCTCCACTTCGCAGCTGCTGCTGGGCGCCGTCGGGGACTGGGTGGTGGCGCCGCGAACCCAGTTGCACGCGGTCACTTCGTCCGTGACCGGGCTGACGACCTCCGGGTCCCTGGCCGAGACCGGGCGAAGGTTTTTCGACCGGGCGCGCGCGTTGGCGCGGGGCACCGCGCCGAGCAGCCCCCTGAATGCCACCGTCTCCCGCAACCGGTTGTTCACGGTGGCGCGCGGACGTCTCGAGGACTATCGGAGAGTGCGGACCCGCTATGACTGCGACGTCAACGACGTCGTCCTGGCCGTCGTCACCGGTGCGCTGCGCAATTGGCTGTTGTCGCGCGGTGAGGCGGTGTCACCGACCGCGACCGTCCGGGCGATGGCCCCGCTGTCGGTGTACTCCGAGGAACACGCCGAGTCGGTCAGTCCCGGTCAGGCGATCGGTCAGGTGACACCCTTTTTGGTCGACCTGCCGGTGGGGGAGGGCAATCCCGTGGTGCGCCTGTCGCAGATCTCGCACGCCACCGAGTCGCACCCGACGGCGGCCAGCCGCGTGGATGCCCAGACCATCGTGACCCTGTCCGGTTTTGCGCCCTCGACGCTGAACGCGATGGCGGTGCGCGTCGCCACCAGCTTCTCGGCGCGGCAGTTCAATTTGCTCATCACCAACGCGCCCGGAGCGCAGTCGCAGATGTACATCGCCGGAGCGAAGCTGCTGGAGACTTTCACGGTGCCCCCGCTGCTGCACAATCAGGCCCTTGCCATCGGCGTGACCTCGTATAACGGCATGCTGTACTTCGCTATCAATGCCGACCGGAAGGCGATGAGCGACGTGCACGTCATGCCGGCTCTGCTGCAGGAATCGCTCGACGAGCTGCTCGAGGCCGCCCAGTAGGTGCTGTTCTTCGACGCACGGCGCTGACCGCCGCGCTTTAGCATCGGTTATGAGCAAGCTACCGGCCGACGACACTTCGAAAAAGGCCAGCGGACCACACCGTAAGCAGCAGGCCACCAAACTTTCGGATGACGTCTACCAGACGGAACTGTTCCGGTTGCAGACCGAACTGGTCAAACTTCAGGAGTGGGTGCGTTACAGCGGCGCCCGTGTTGCGGTGGTGTTCGAGGGCCGAGACGGGGCGGGCAAGGGTGGCACCATCAAGCGGATCACCGAATACCTCAATGCCCGGGTTGCCCGCATTGCCGCACTGCCGGCACCCACTGACCGCGAACGTGGGCAGTGGTACTACCAGCGCTACATCGCGCACCTGCCCGCTCGGGGCGAGATGGTGCTGTTCGACCGGTCCTGGTACAACCGCGCCGGCGTGGAGAAAGTAATGGGATTCTGCACCGCGCAGGAGCATGGCCTGTTCCTGCGCCAGACGCCGACCTTCGAGCAAATGCTTATCGACGACGGGATACTGCTGCGAAAGTACTGGTTTTCGGTCTCAGACGACGAGCAACTGCGCCGCTTCAAAACGCGGCTGAAAGATCCGGTGCGGCAATGGAAATTGAGCACCATGGATTTGCAATCGCTGTACCGGTGGGAAGACTATTCCAAGGCCAAAGATGAGATGATGGCCCACACCGACACCCCGCTGAGTCCGTGGTATGTCGTGGAATCCGATATCAAGAAGCACGCGCGGTTGAATATGATTGCCCATCTGCTGTCCACCATCGACTACCACGAAGTGAAGAAACCGAACGTCAAGTTGCCTGCACGTCCCGTCGTGAGTGGTAACTATCAGCGACCTCCGCGCGAGCTGTCGACCTATGTCGACGACCACGTGGCCACGTTGATCGAGTGACCGAGAGTACGAGATAAAGAGGACGGCCGAATCTGCATGCGGGTCTACATTCCGGCGACTCTGGCCATGCTGCAACAGCTGATCGCCGACGGTTCGCTGCGGCCCGTCAACGGCACCGCGTTCGCCGTCACACCACGATTGAGGGAGGCCTACGCCGAAGGCGACGACGACGAATTGAGTGAGGTGGCGCTGCGCGATGCTGCGCTGGCGTCGTTGCGGTTGCTGGCCGACACCGGCGACATGTCCGGGAGCGGGCTGCCGCTGCGACGCGCGGTGCTGGTCGCCGACGCCGAGGACGTGACGCTGCGCCCCGATCTCGACGACGCCGTGGTCCGGCTCGCTGGTCCTGTCCCGACCGAGCGCATCGTGGCGGCCTACGTCGACAACGCCGCGGCCGAGCCTGCGGTGACTGCGGCGATCGAGGTGGTCGACGCCGCGGACCTCGGCGACGAGGACGCGGAGCTCCTGGTCGGCGACGCTCAAGACCACGATCTTGCTTGGTACGCCACCCAAGAGCTGCCGTTCCTGCTCGAGCTGCTCTAGCGACAGCTGGATAGACGAGCGTAAGTTACGGTACCGTAGGTTGTGATGACGAAGAAGGTTGCCAAGGTCAATGCCGAGGTCGTCGACACTCGGCCGCCGACAATCGCAGGTACCGACAAGCATCTCGGTCGGCACCTGCTGCGCAAAATCGCCGCTCGCATCACTACACCGCTGCTGCCGGACGACTATCTGCGCCTGGCCAATCCGCTGTGGACCGCGCGAGAGCTGCGCGGCCGGGTACTGGACGTGCGTCGCGAAACCGAGGACTCGGCCACCCTGGTGATCAAACCGGGCTGGGGCTTCAGCTTCGACTATCAGCCCGGTCAGTATGTCGGGATCGGCGTGCCGATGAACGGACGCTGGCGGTGGCGGTCGTACTCGCTGACGTCCACCCCGGTCAAGGGGTCGCGCACCGTCACCGTCACCGTCAAGGCGATGCCCGAGGGCTTCCTGTCCAGCCACTTGGTGGCCGGGCTGGCCCCGGGAACGATCGTGCGATTGGCAGCGCCGCAAGGCAATTTCGTGCTGCCCGACCCGGCGCCGCCGGCCATCCTGTTCGTCACGGCCGGTTCGGGCATAACGCCGGTGATGTCGATGTTGCGCACGCTGGTTCGCCGCGGGCAGATCACCGACGTGGTCCATCTGCACTCCGCGCCTACCGCTGCCGACGTGATGTTCGGTGCTGAGCTGGAAGACCTGGCGCGGAATCAACCGAGATACCAGCTGCGGGTGCGCACGACCCGCAACCAGGGCCGCCTCAACCTGCACCGGCTCGACGACGAAGTGCCGGACTGGCGACGGCGCCACACCTGGGCCTGCGGGCCGGAAAGCCTGCTCAACGAAGCCGAGCGGGTATGGACGGCGGCCGGGCTGGCCGACCGATTGCATCTCGAACGGTTCGCGGTGTCGCGGGCAGCCCCAGCCGGCACCGGCGGGACGGTCACGTTCGCCAGGAGCGGGAAGAGCGCCGTGGCCGACGCCGCGACCTCGCTGATGGATGCCGGCGAACAGGCCGGAGTGCAGATGCCCTTCGGCTGTCGGATGGGAATCTGCCAATCGTGTGTGGTCGAGCTGCTAGATGGTCACGTCCGCGACCTGCGCACCGGCGCCGAACATGAGCCGGGAACGCGGATCCAGACGTGCATCTCGTCAGCGTCCGGGGACTGTAGAGTCGACGTCTAGAAGCTACTTACTGGTAACCTACGCTTTCGTAGGTTACGATAGCGTAGGTCAGCCACTCGAACAGGACTGCGGGAAGGCAACCGATGGCGATCACCGACGTCGAAGTATTTGCACATCTGACTGACTCCGACATCGAAAACCTGGCGGCCGAACTGGACTGCGTTCGCCAGGATATTGAAGACTCTCGGGGCGAGCGGGACGCTCGCTACATCCGCCGCACGATCGCCGCTCAGCGCGCGCTGGAGGTATCCGGCCGGCTGCTGCTGGCGGCAAGTTCGCGCAGGTCAGGGTGGTGGGCCGGCGCTGTCACCCTCGGCGTGGCCAAGATCGTCGAGAACATGGAGATCGGCCACAACGTCATGCACGGCCAGTGGGACTGGATGAACGACCCGGAGATCCACTCGTCGTCCTGGGAATGGGACATGAGCGGATCGTCCAAGCATTGGCGCTACACGCACAATTTTCTGCACCACAAATACGCGAACATCCTGGGCATGGATGACGATGTCGGCTACGGCATGCTGCGCGTCACCCGCGACCAGCGCTGGAAGCGCTTCAACCTGCTGAACCTGGTGTGGAACTCTATCCTCGCGGTTGCGTTCGAATGGGGAGTCGGACTGCAGCACGTGGAGATCGGCAAGATCGTCAAGGGTCGGACCGATCAGGAAGAGGCCCGGCAGCGCGTCGATGAATTCTTGGCCAAAGCCGGCCGACAGGTTTTCAAGGACTACGTGGCGTTCCCGGCGCTGACGTCGCTGTCGCCTGGTGCGACTTACGGATCCACGCTAAAGGCCAATGTGCTGGCCAACGTGATCCGCAATCTGTGGTCCAACGCCGTCATCTTCTGCGGCCACTTCCCGGACGGTGCCGAGAAGTTCACCACGACCGACATGATCGGCGAGACCAAGGGTCAGTGGTACCTGCGCCAGATGTTCGGCAGCGCCAACTTCAACGCCGGGCCGGTGCTGCGCTTCATGAGCGGCAACCTGTGCCTGCAGATCGAACACCACTTGTTCCCCGATCTGCCGAGTAACCGGCTCGCCGAGATTTCGGTGCGGGTGCGAGAGATCTGCGACAAATACGACCTGCCCTACACCACGGGCCCGTTTCTGGTGCAGTACGCCAAGACGTGGCGGACGCTCGCCAAGCTGTCGCTGCCGGACAAGTACCTGCGCGCCACTGCGGACAACGCGCCGGAGACGCGCAGCGAGCGGATGTTCGCCGGCCTGGAGCCCGGTTATGTGGGCACCGACCCAGCGACTGGCCGGCGGCGCGGGCTGAAAAGCGCGATGGCGGCTGTGCGGGCGCGGCGGCAGGACAAGAAGCGGTTGAAAGCCGAAGCGGCGCAGCAGCGCAACGATCTGGCCGCCTAGGCCGTCTCGACCAGATCGATCAGCTGCTCCAAGGTGGCCAGCTGCCCGGCGGGATCACCGTCCAGTTTGGCCAGCAACGTCGTGATACCGGCTGCCCGGTAGCGGCGCACCCGATCGACCACGGCCTCAGGTGTACCGATCAGATTGGTCAACCGGCCCAGATCGAGCGGCACCGCGGCGCGGGCGTCGTCGCGGCGTCCGGACGCCCACAACTCGCGGACGGTGTCGACCTGGGCCCCGTAGCCCAACCGGGTGAACGCGTCGTTGTAGAAATTCCGGCCACCTGATCCACCGGAGCCCATAGCGCCGATGGTGAAGGCATACCCGTCGGCGTGGCGGCGCGCGGCGGCATCCGCCGCGGCCGTGTCGTCGTGGAATTCAACGGCGACTGGGGCGACGAGGTCGAGGTGTTCGAGGCCGCGGCCGGCGCGTTCGGCCCCTTCGCGCAGCGGGCCCAGAAATACGTCGGCGGCCTCGGGGATGAAGGCGTTGCCCAGCCAGCCGTCGGCCAGTTCCCCGGTGAGTCGCAGATTCTGCGGGCCCATCGCTGCGACGTAGACCGGCACGTGAGCCGGCCGCACCAGCGGCCGCAGCGCAGCCCCGCGGCTGTCGGGCAGCGGCAGCGGGTAGATCTCACCCGGATGCTCGAGCCGCTCGCCGCGGCTGACCATCCGCACAATCTCGATGGTTTCCCGGGTGGTCTGCACCGGCTTGCGGAACCGCACACCGTGCCAGCCCTCCATGACCCGCGGACCGGACGTGCCGATGCCGAGCAGGAAGCGTTCGCCCGATAATTGCTGCAGGCTCAGCGCTGAGGTGGCCAGCAGTGCCGGACTGCGAGAACCCAACTGCACGACGAAGGTCCCCAGCCCGATCGAGGTGGTCCCGGCCGCCAGGTACGCCAACCCGGTGAGCGCGTCATATCCCCACACCTCCGGAACCCACAACGATGCGACGCCGATGCGTTCCGCGGCCAACGCGAAGTCCGTCGCACCTGGCAGGCGAGGTTCGATCATCGCAGCGACCTTCATTGCCGTTGATTCTGGCATGCTGCAAAGAATCGAGAAGGCCAAGCAGAGAAGGGTGCCGGCCGATGCGTTACCGCGATCAACCCACAGTTGAAGTGACTCAGCGGGTTCCATGTGATGTGCGCACAGCCTGGGCGTTGGTGACGGACATCGGCTTGCCGGCACGCTGTTCGTCGGAGTTAGCGGCGGTGGAGTGGCTGGGCGGCGCGGATCAAGTCGCAGTCGGCGCGCAGTTCCGGGGCCGCAACAAGCATGAGGCGTTCGGCGACTGGTCGACGGTGTGCCAGGTCGTTGAGGTGGAAGAGGAGCGCCGTTGGGTCTACGACGTCATAGGCCCGGAAGGCGTCAGCGCGACCTGGGCCTTTGAAGTCGAACCGGTCAGCGACGGTGTGCTGATCCGGCAGTGGGCGAAGATGGGACCGGGGCCGTCCGGGCTGAGCCCGGCGATCGCCGCCCAACCGGCAAAAGAAGCGCGGATCGTCGCGCGCCGGTTGGCCGAATGGCAGCAGAACATGCAAGCGAACCTCGACTGGATCAGCGCGCAGGTGGGGCGCTGACGTCCTCGTCGGCCTGCCGCACCTGTTCGGTGCGACCGCTGACCAACGAAGTCAGCGCCGCGTCGATGACAGCGTTGGTCGCATACCCGTCGTAGGCCGATGCGCCGGTGGTGGGCCCGGCGGCCACGGCGGTCAGCCACGCGGCGTCCTGCGATCGGTAGGCCTGATGAAAGCGCTGCATCCAGTCGTCGGTCGGCGCAGCGGCAGCGAGCCCGAGCGCACCGCTACTGCCGACGATGTCGCAGCCGATGTCGTAGGGCAAGCCGGGGCCGCGGACAAGTTCCATGACGCCGAGGACGCCCGACCGCGACGTCAACGTCAGGACGACGGTCACCGTCGACCCCTCGCTGCTGGTTTTGGTGATGGCGGACACCGTGTCGATGTCCTCGCCACACAGCCAGCGGAACACGTCGATGTCGTGCGACGCAGAGCTCCCGATGAGCTCCCGTTCGTCGAATGTGATGACACTCAACGGGTTCCGGTGACGTTGGCTGATCAGCACGGGCTCTCCGGCGTGACCGGATTGCAGTGTGCGGTGCAGCTTCTGGTAGTCGGCGTCGAAGCGCCGCATATAGCCGACTTGCACCAGCCGGCGACCACCGGCGCGTTCGGCGCGGACCAGCTGCAACGACTGGTCAGGCGAAGTGGTCAGCGGCTTTTCGCACAGCACCGGAAGACCACGGGCGATGCACGCTGCAACGATCTCGTAATGCGTGTCGTCGGCGCTGGCCACCACCACTGCGTCGACGTCGGCGTTGTCCACGCACTTCAGTGGGTCGTGGAAGACAGCGGCGTTCGGCACCTTTGCGGCGGCGCGTTCGACGAACGGAACGTGACTGTCGGCCAGAGCGCTTATGTGTGCGTGCGGGTGCAGACCGGTGAAAATCGCCAGGTGCTCGGTGCCCATGTTGCCCAGCCCGATCAGGGCGAGTCGTACCGGCGCGGTGCTCACACGTTTGTCCAAGTGCCGCTGGAAACCGATGCCGCTACGGCGGCGTGGATTCTGGCGGCCCGCAATCCGTCAGCGAACAGCGGCAGGCCGTCGGGCACGGTACCGGTGCGAATGGCCTCGTACACGTCGGCGACGAACAGGTTGAAGCAGTCCTGGTAGCCCTGCGGGTGACCGGCGGGCAGCACTGAGTAGCGGGCGCTGGCCGGGTCGAGCACGGCCCCGTCGCGCAGCAGCACGGTGCTGGCATCCAGCCCGCCGATGACCAGTTCGTCCGGACGCTCCTGGTTGAACTGCACCGCGGTCTCACCGCCGTCGAAGGAGAACGACAACTGGTTCTTCCGCCCGGGTGAAGCCTGGCTGACTACGACGCTTCCCAGTGCGCCGCGGTCGGTGCGAAAGGCGACGACCGCGCCGTCGTCCTGGCGAACCCCGTCCCGGGGTGCGGCGGCCTCCATCGCGAACACCGCGGTGATGCGCTGGCCGGTGACGAATTCCATCAGGTCACACCAATGCGAGCCGATGTCGGCGAAAGTCATCGATACACCGCTCTGCGACGGGTCGGAACGCCAGCCGGTCGGATCGGCTTTGGCCATGTGGTCCTGCAGATAACCGCCGTGCACCAGCCACACCGCCGCGTCGGTGACCCGGAAACGGGCTTCGCGCACCATCGGATAGAACCGGTAGATGAAGGACACCGCTGCTACCGTGCCGGCTTCCGCCGCCGCGTCGACGAGGCTCTGGGCATCGGACATGCTTGTCGCCAAGGGTTTTTCGCAGATCACGTGTTTCCCCGCTGTCAACGCGGCGGCGACCTGCTCGAGGTGCAGGTTGTTGGGCGTGCAGATGTGCACGACGTCCACGTCCTCAGCGGCGCAGATTTCGTCCGCGGTGGCGGCGCGCTCGGCGCCGAGCCGCTGCGCCGACCGTTGACTGCTCTGCGGGGTACTGCCGCTGATCGCCGCGAGTCGGCCGCCGGCCCGATGGACGGCGTGAGCGTGCACCGAGCCGACCATGCCCGCGCCGATGATCGCGCTGCGTGGTGGACGTGGCTGGCTCACCGCTGGTCTCCGTTCCGGGTGGGGGCTGCGTGCCGAATCGTATAGAACCCGCGGTGCGCCGCGACTAGGACAGTCCCGGCTCGATGACCGATACGGTGTTGTCCTGGTTGGCGGTGTAGAGGACGTGGCTGGTGGGGTCGACCGCCAACGCGAAGGTCTCCTTGCCGATCCTGATCGCCCCGCTGACGGTGTAGTTACCGGTATTGATCACCGATACCGCACTGTCGTGGTTGGCGGTGTAGACGGTGTGGGTGCCGGGGTCGACGGCCACCCCGTAGGGGTTGTTGCCGATATGGATCGTGGCGACGACGCGTTGACTGTCCAGGTTGATCACCGACACCGCGCCTTCGGCTTCGTTGGTGACGTAGGCGGTGCGCGACGTCGGGTCGACAACGACGCCGCGCGGGTCATTGCCGACCGGGATGGTGGCCGTCACCGCCAGGCTGGCGGTATCGATCACGGACAAGGTGCCGTCGCTGCTGTTAGCGACGTACGCCGCGTGGGTGCTCGGGTCGACGGTCACCCCGTACGGATTCTTTCCGACCGGGATGGTGGCCACGACGTTACGGCTGTCGAGGTTGATCACCGACACGCTGTAGTCCCACATGTTGGCCACGTAAGCCGAACGCGTCGTCGGGTCGACGGCGATGCCCCACGGGTTAGTGCCGACTTTGACGGTCGCCGTGACGGCGCGGGTGGTGGTGTCCATCACTGACACCGTGTCGTCGCGGTTGTTGGCGGTGCAGGCGGTGTGGCGGGCGGGATCCACCGCGACCCACACCGGGCCGTTGCCGACGCGGATCGTGGCGGTCACAGCGCGGGTGACGGTATCGATCACCGACACCGTGCCGTCGCCGTAGTTGGTGGTGTAGACGGTTCTGGTGGTGGGGTCGACCGCGACTTCCTCCGGACGCTTACCGACAGGGATGGTGGCTGCGATGCGGGCGATGGCAGTGGTGCCGGCGGTAGTGGGGATGGGCGGCGACTTATCGTGCCGGCCGTTGACCCAGCCGATGACCGCAGCGGTTGCGGTCACAACGACGACTGCGGCCGCGGCCAGCAGAGCAATCGTGCGTCGGCGGGTGGGGTGCGGGCGCACCGCCGTGCCGACGTTCGAGTCCGTCACCGCGCGGCTGACCGGGTCGCCGGGCTGTCGTGGTGCGCTGCCCAGCGCCCGGCGGGCGTCGGCGGCGAAGTCTCCGGCTCTTAAGTACCGATCGTCGCGGTTCTTGGCCATTCCACGGGCGATCACTTCGTCGAAGCCGGCGGGAATGCCGGGTGTTTCGCTTGGCCGTGGGACCGGTGTGGTCAAGTGGGCGGCGATCAGCGCGGCCCGGTCGCTGACAGGGTAGGGCGAGGCGCCGGTCAGGCACTCGTGGAGCACGCACGCCAGGGCGTAGACGTCAGCGCGATGGTCGATCTCCTCGTCGGCGAACCGTTCGGGCGCCATGTAGGCGAAGGTGCCGATGGTGGTGCCGGCCGTGGTGAGTTTGGCGTCGGTGGCGGCACTGGCCAGCCCGAATTCGACCAGGCAGGCGAAATCCTCGGGGGTCAGCAGAATGTTGGCGGGTTTGACGTCGCGATGGACGATCTGCTCGTCGTGGGCGGCATCGAGTGCAGAAGCGATCTGCCCGACGATCCACACCGCCCGGGCGGGGTCCAGCGGACCGGATTGGTCCAGGACGGCGCGCAGGTCGGTGCCCGGGATCAGCCGCATGTCGATGAACAGCTGACCGTCGATTTCCCCGTAATCGTGGATGGGGACGACGTGCGGCTCGTTGAGCCGCCCGGCAGTGCTGGCCTCCCGGAACAACCGCTTACGAAAGTTGGGATTGGCTGAATACGTGGGCGGCAGCAGCTTGAGCGCCACAGTCCGGTTCTTGTTCGTGTCGAAGGCTTCGTACACCTCGCCGAAGCCGCCGCGGCCCAGCAGCCGCTTGAGCAGGTAGGGGCCGAACTGCGATGCGGTGCGCCACTCCGCGGTCGTCTTCTCGGCCGGCGGCTCGTCCACCAACAGCGCCTCCCCTTGGCCGCTCGGTGCGATCTTGGTTGGAGTTTAAGCGTCAGCCAGGTTTGCGTGCCTCGATCAGCACCCGTGAGGTGTGTGTGACAAAGGGCCCTTCGGCTTCGATCCGCTCGTGCAGTTCACGCAGCTTGTCGCGGTGCTGCGCGACGGCGAAACCCGGAACCACCCAGATGATTTTGCGCAGAAAGTAGACGACCGCGCCGACGTCGAAAAACTCCAGCCGTATCTGTTCGTGTCGCGAATCGACTACCTCGAGGCCGGCGGCAGCGACTTCGGTGCCGACGGTGTCCGGGTCCAACTGCCCACGGATCCGCCGCTGATGTTGCGGCCCGATGAAGTGCTCGATGAGCGTCCGAAGGTACACGACGCCGACATGCTGGGCGAAGTAGCTACCGCCCGGCCTGAGCAGACGGGCGATCTCCTCCCACCACACCGCCGACGGATGCCGACCAGTCACCAAATCGAATGCGGCATCGGCGAACGGCAGCGGTGGCTCCCCAGCGGTCGCGACGACCACCACTCCGAGCGGATGCAGGAGTCGGGTGGCCAAGGCGAGGTTCGGCGGCCAACCCTCGGTGGCGGCCATGGTGGGCGGAAATGGCGCCGCCCCGGCCAGCACCTCGCCGCCGCCGGTGTAGAGGTCAAGCGCAGCTGTGGCCTGTGCCAACCGACCGCGCAGCAGTCGTTGGTAGCCCCAGGAGGGGCGCTCCTCGGTGGCTCTGCCGTCCAGCCAGGAGAAATCCCATCCCTCGACCGGCGCCGACTCAGCTTCGGCCACCAGTTCATCGAACGTGCGGTGCATGCTGCGCATGATTGCAGTCGGTGCGGTGGCACACCAGCCACTTCTGGCTACGTCGGCCTAGGCGTCTGGATGGTGGCCGCCGCGTAAGCTGCCGTCGAGGTACGCGGCTCGGCAGGCGGCGTGCCCGACCTTGCCGCTGGAGGTGCGTGGAATCGACCCGGCTGGCACCAGCAGGACGTCGCGGGCGGTGACGCCGTGGCGCACCGCAATCGCGGCGCGAATATCGTCGACGATTGCTTTTAGGTCGGACTTGTGGGCGCCGGGGGAGCGTTCGCCGACGATGACCAACTGCTCGGAGCAGTCCTGCGAGTCACTCACGCCTTTAGGGTGAGCGTTGTTGATCACCTGGGCCGGCAACTGATCGGACGGGACGGAAAAGGCTGCCACGTACCCGGCGCGCAGCGCCGTGCTGGCCTGCTGCGCGGTGTTTTCCAAGTCTTGCGGATAATGATTGCGGCCGTCGATGATCACCATGTCCTTGGCCCGGCCGGTCACATACAGCTCGCCTTTGAAGTAGGTGCCGTAGTCACCGGTGCGCATCCACTGGCAGCCCTCGGGTGCGCCCTCGGTGTGCGAGGGAGTTGCCAGAGTTTTGAGGATGTTGGCGAAGGTGTCCTGAGTTTCCTGAGCGCGGCCCCAATAGCCCGAACCGATGTTGGCGCCGTGCAGCCAGATTTCGCCGATGTGGCCGTCGGGTTGCTCGGTGGCGGTGTCGGAATCGACAATCGCAGCCCACTGGTCGACCGAGACCACGCCGCACGCCACCTGCGGGACCGCCGCAGGCGCATCCTCGGCAACCGTCTTGAAGCGACCCTGGGAAAGTTCCTCGCGGTCCACATAGATAGTGGTGGCTGTCTGCTTCATGTCGGTGGTGGAGACGAACAGCGTCGCCTCGGCCATGCCGTAGGACGGCTTGATGGCGCTGGCCGGAAGTCCGTAGGGGGCGAAGGCATCGTTGAATTTGCGCATTGAGGCGGTCGAAACCGGCTCGCTGCCGTTGAGCAGGGCAAAGACGTTGCTCAAATCGAGTTCTGGTTCACCGCTTTTAGGCAGTCCACGCAATGCGGCGTGCTCGAAAGCGAAATTCGGCGCCGCCGAGAACGTCGGGCCATCGTCGTCACCCAGCACGGCGAGCTCGCGAATCCACCGGACGGGGCGGCGCAAGAAGGCGGTCGGGCTCATGATCGTGATGCAGTGCCCTATGACCGACGGAACCATGGCAGTGATCAGGCCCATGTCGTGGAACAGCGGCAGCCACATCACGCCGCGCTGGCCCTCTTCGACCTGCAGCGCGGTGAGGAGCTGCGCGAGATTAGTGGCCACCGCCCGATGGGTGATCTGCACACCGGCGGGGGCACGGGTGGATCCGGACGTGTATTGCAGGTACGCGATCGCATCCGGGTCAGCCGGGGGCGGCTGCCAGGTCTGGGCGACCTCGTCGGGAATGGCGTCTACTGCGATGACCCGGGGCCGTTCCTTGGCCGAACGGTGGTGGTGGAAGAACTTGCGAACTCCTTCTGCGGAGTCGGCGGTCGTCAGAATCACCGACGGCGTGCAGTCGTCGAGAACTGTGTGCAGCCGGCCCGCGTGCCCGGGTTCTGTGGGGTCGAACAGCGGTACCGCAATAGCGCCGGCGTAGAGCGCGCCGTAGAACGCCACCATGTAATCCAGGCCCTGCGGCGCCAGCACGGCGACGCGGTCGCCGGGCTTGGTCACCTGCTGCAGGCGAGCACCGACCGCGCGGTTGCGGGTACTGAACCGCGACCAAGCCAGATCCTGGTAGACACCATCGTTGTCGGTGGAGAAATCGAGGAAGCGGTAGGCCAGACGATCCCCGCGTAACCCGGCCCACCGCTCCACATGCCGGACGAGGCTGCCGTTATCGGGCAATCTGATCCGTCCAGTCTTCGAGTCGACATACGGGTTAGGCACTCTCAAGTCGAGACTCCAATTGCGCGGGGTGACACGGACACGCCGGTCTCTGCGCCGGCCGGCAGGCCAAACCCCACGGATCCTACCGAGGTGTGCGATCTCCGCCGACGGACCGGGGTTTATACCGCCGTTCCTTACGTGATTTTCAGGCTCGATGCGCTATTGGTGCTGTTTCGGAAGATCAAAGATCAAGTAAGCCGCTCGATAATGGTGGCGTTGGCCATGCCGCCGCCCTCACACATCGTCTGCAGGCCGTACCGGCGACCGCGCTGCTCCAGCGCGTTGACCAGCGTCGTCATGATGCGGACACCGCTGGCGCCCAGCGGGTGGCCGATCGCGATCGCCCCGCCGTTGACGTTCGTTTTGGCCAGATCAGCTCCGGTGTCGTGAGCCCAGGCCAGCACCACTGGCGCGAAGGCCTCGTTCACCTCGAAAAGGTCGATGTCCGCCAGCATCACACCGGCACGGTGCAACACCTTCTCGGTGGCCGGGATGACGCCGGTCAGCATGTAGAGCGGGTCGGAGCCAACAACGGTCGCGGTGTGGATGCGCGCCAGCGGCCGCAGCCCCAGCCGTTTGGCGACCTCGCTGGTGGTGATCAGCACCGCGGCGCTGCCGTCGGACAGCGGCGAGGAGTTACCCGGTGTGATCGACCAGTCGATCTGCGGGAAGCGCTTCGCCACTGCCGCGCTGTAGAACGCGGGCTGCAGCTTGGCCAGTGTTTCCACCGTCGTCGAGGGCCGGATGATCTCGTCGGCGGAAAGCCCGGCGATCGGAACCAACTCGTTGTCGAACAGTCCGTCTTTGGTGGCGCGAGCAGCCTTGTCGTGGCTGCCGGCAGAGAACTCGTCGAGTTGAGCGCGCGAAAAACCCCATTTGGCGGCGATCAACTCGGCGCTGATCCCCTGGGGTACCAGCCCGTCGGGATAGCGGCGCGCCATGTCGTCGCCCATCGGGTTGCTGCCGGGCAGCACCTGTGTGCCCATCGGGACGCGGCTCATCGACTCCACGCCGCCGGCGATGACCAGGTCGTACGCACCGGCGACGACTCCCTGCGCGGCGAAGCTGATGGCTTGCTGGCTGCTGCCGCACTGGCGGTCGATGGTAACGCCCGGTACCGACTCGGGAAATCCCGCGCCGAGCAGCGCATTCCGGGCGATGTTGGCGGCCTGGTCGCCCACCTGGGTGACGGCACCGGCGATCACGTCGTCGACCCGCGCCGGGTTTACGCCGGTCTTCTTGATCAATTCGCGCAGACTGTGCGCCAAAAGGTCGGCCGGCAGCACATCGTGCAGCGCGCCAGTCGCTTTGCCCTTGCCGACGGGAGTTCGGACGGCTCCGACGATGACGGCGTCGCGGCCCTGGGTCATGGCTCCTCCTCGAGTCATCGCAACCTAAGTAAAGCTCACTATACTCAGCCGCAGACCTAGGTACACTGAAAACAACCCAGACTCGAGGTGATCTAGGTGACATTTCTGCAGGGGGCGCTGGCCGATCGCGACAAGTGGTCGGCGGTTGGCGAGTGCTCGATCGAGAAGACGATGACGGTGCTCGGCACCAAGTCCGCGATGCTGATCATGCGCGAGGCGTATTACGGCACCACGCGGTTCGACGACTTCACCCGCCGGGTGGGCATCACCAATGCCGCCACCTCGGCACGGTTGACCGAGCTGGTCGACCTCGGGCTGCTGAAGCGGCGGCCTTACCGGGAACCCGGGCAGCGCAGCCGCGACGAATACGTGCTCACCGAGGCCGGTGTGGGTTTCATGCCGGTGGTGTGGGCGATGTTCCAGTGGGGCCGGCGCTATCTGCCCGGCCGTGACCGGCTCAGGCTCACTCATCTCGGCTGCGGCGCGGAGGTTGATGTCGAAATTCGCTGTGCCGACGGGCATCCCGTGCCGTCCGACGAACTGGGTATGCGGCTGGTCAGGTCTGGTTGAGCACTGCCAGCAGCCGCCGTGCCGCGTCGACACGTCGGGCCGCCGGGCCAGTCAGCTTGTCCAGTGCGCATTCCGGGTCAGCCGGCGGGCCCAGATGACCGCAGCCGCGCGGACAGCCTTCGATCGCCTCGGCGAGGTCTGAGAACGCCAGCAACACATCGTCGGGCTCGATGAGGCCCAGCCCGAACGACCGCACTCCCGGCGTGTCGATCACCCATCCCGGCCCGCTCAGCGGCAACGCCACCGACTGCGCTGAAGTATGCCGGCCCTTTCCGACGCCCGAGACGTCTCCCGTCGCCCGATCGGCTCCCAGCACAAGACGATTGACCAATGTCGACTTGCCTACTCCGGAGTGCCCCAAAAGCACGGTGATCTGGTCGGTCAGCAGGGGAGCGACGGCGTCCAGCGGGTCGTCACGGCCGGCGGTGGCGATGGTCAGACCCAGACCGCCGAATTGCTCGGCGAACGGCTCGGCCGGCGCCAGGTCGGTCTTGGTCAGGCACAGGATCGGTGTCAAACCGCCGGCGTAGGCGGCGATCAGCGCGCGGTCGACGAACCCGGTGCGTGGCGGTGGGTCGGCCAGTGCCACCACGATCAGCAGTTGGTCGGCGTTGGCCACCAACACCCGCTCGGTGGGATCGGTGTCATCGGCGCTGCGGCGCAACACCGTTCGGCGCTCACCGCGCCGCACGATGCGGGCCAGCGTGTCGGGTCGGCCGGACAGGTCGCCGACCACATCCACGTCGTCGCCGACGACGATCGGCGTTCGGCCCAGTTCTCGGGCCCGCATGGCGGTGATGCGATGCTCCGGGTCGCCGTCGAGAACACATCCCCAGCGGCCGCGGTCGACGCTGACCACCATGGCCGGTTCGGCGTCGGCATGCTCGGGCCGAGTCTTTGTACGCGGCCGCGAACCGCGCCCGGAGCGGACTTTGACGTCGGATTCGTCGAAGTCGCCGGGCCTCAACCGACCGGCCCCCGGTCGGTCAGCATGGTCGCCCAGAGCTGCGGGAAGTCGGGCAGCGTCTTGGCGGTGGTGGCGATGTCCTCGATCTCGACGCCGTCGACCCGCAAGCCGACGATCGCGCCAGCCATCGCCATCCGGTGGTCGGCGTAGGAGCGCCACCTTCCCGCCTGCAGCGGTGTTGCGGTGATCGTCAGACCGTCAGGCGATTCTTCACAATGTCCGCCCAGCCCGTTGATCTCGGTGCTCAGTGCGGCGAGGCGGTCGGTCTCGTGGCCGCGCAGATGGGCGATTCCGGTCAGGCGTGACACCGAGCCGGGGGCGGCCAGCGCAGCCAGCGCCGCGACCGCGGGCGTCAGCTCACCCACGTCGCGCAGGTCGACATCGAACCCGCCGTAGCTTTCCGGTCCCCGCACCTCCAGGTACGAATCCTGTTGCAAGACATCACTTCCGAGTTGTCTCAGAATGCCCTGAATGGTGTCTGCCGGCTGAATGCTGGGCGTCGGCCAGCCGGTGATCCGCACTGCGCCGCCGGTCACCACTGCCGCCGCCAGAAACGGAACGGCGTTCGACAGATCCGGTTCGATCTCCCAGTGCCGTGCCGTCACCGCACCGGGCGACACCCGCCAGCGCGCCGGCGTCGAGTCCTCGACGTCGACACCGGCCTGGCGCAGCATGGCCACGGTCATCGCGATGTGCGGCGCCGAAGGCAGCGTCGAACCGCTGTGCTGCACGGTCAAGCCTGTGCTGAACGATGCCGCACACAGCAGCAGCCCGGACACGAACTGCGAGGACCCCGACGCGTCGATGCTGACCGTGCCGCCGGTCACCGACCCTGCGCCGCGTACCCGGAACGGCAAACTGTCACCGTCGACGGCGACCCCGAGGCTGCGCAGCGCGTCCAACAACGGCTTGATTGGCCGCACCCGAGCCTGCTTGTCGCCGTCGAAGACAACCGTCGCCGCGCCCAGCGCGGCCAACGGCGGCACAAACCGCAGCACTGTGCCGGCGAGGCCGCAATCGACGCGGGCATCCGGGGCGGGAGACAAGCGGCCGTCGACGATCAATTCCGAGTCGGCGCCGTGCACCTGAATTCCCAGTGTCCGCAACGCGCCGACCATCAGGTCGGTGTCGCGACTGCGCAGCGCCCCACTGATCGTCGAACCGTCGTTTCCGATCGCGGTTGCCAACGCCGAAAGCAGCAAGGCGCGGTTGGTCTGTGACTTTGAGCCGGGCAACGTCACCGCCGCCGTCACCGGTGTCGGTGCATGCGGGGCCGTCCACAGCGTGCGCGTCACGGCTTTCATCCTGCCTGCCGATCGTTCGGTTCCCAACCGTCCGGCGGCACGGCGGCCAGGCACTTCAGCGGCTAGGCACTATAGAGATATGTGTGGACGATTCGCCGTGACCACCGATCCGGCGCTGCTGGCCGAAAAGATCAAGGCCATCGACGAAGCGACCACACCGGATGCTGCCCGCGAGCCGAACTACAACGTGGCGCCCACCACCACGATCGCGACGGTGGTCAGTCGGCACACCGAACCTGACGATGAACCGACCCGGCGGGTGCGGCTGATGCGGTGGGGGCTGATCCCGCCGTGGACGAAGCCCGGCGCTGACGGAGCACCGGAATCCAGGGGACCGCAGCTGATTAACGCCCGGGCCGACAAGGTCACCACCTCACCGGCTTTCCGCTCGAGCGCGAAGTCGAGGCGCTGCCTGGTGCCGATGGACGGCTACTACGAGTGGCGGGCCACCCCGGGCAAGAAGACCGGCAAGACGCCGTACTTCATGTACCGCGCCGATGGCGACATGCTGTTCATGGCTGGCATCTGGTCGGTCTGGCGGCCGGCCTCGCAGCCGGGTAACGACGCACAACCGCTGCTGAGCTGCTCGATCATCACGACCGACGCGGTGGGCGAACTCGCGGAGATCCACGATCGGATGCCGCTGGTGGTGGCCGAACCCGACTGGGACCGCTGGCTCAACCCGGACGTTCCGGCCGATTTGGAGATGCTGTCAAATCCGCCCGACGTGCGCGGCATCGAGTTGCGGGAGATATCGACGCTGGTGAACAACGTCCGCAACAACGGCCCGCAGCTGATCGAGCCGGCCGAACCGCAGCCGCAGCAGGCGACCCTGCTCTAGTTCGCGCGCCCGGAAGCCCTGACAAGCCTCAAGAAGCGCGGTAGCCCGCTGGGTTGACGTCGTCGACCCAAAAGTCGACGCCGAGTTCGCCGCCCGGCACGCAGTCGTAGACGGACAAGTCGGTGACCCCGGACTCGAGCAGCACGTCCTCGCACAACAACGTGTTGCCGGTGTACTCCTTGGAGGGCTTGTTGAGGATTACGTAGGCCGCGTCGGAGTACACCTCCGGCTTGCGGGCTCTGGCCATTGCCGCCTCACCGCCCAGCAGGTTCTGCACCGCGGCGGTGGCCACCAGTGTGCGCGGCCACAGGGTGTTCGATGCGATGCCCTCTTCGCGCAGCTCCTCGGCGATGCCCAGCGCGCACAGCGTCATACCGAATTTGGCCATCATGTACGGGGTCGGCTTGAGCCACTTGCTTTCCAGCAGCACCGGCGGCGACAACGTCAGGATGTGCGGGTTCTCCCGTCCCTTCAGGTGCGGGATGCACGCCTGCGACACCGCGTAGGTGCCGCGCACCTGGATGCCGTTCATCAGGTCGAACCGCTTCATCGGCACCTCGGTGATCGAACCGAGGTTGATCGCCGAGGCGTTGTTGACGACGATGTCGATGCCGCCGAACTGTTCGACGGTCTTAGCCACCGCCGACTCCACGGACTCCGGGTCGCGGACATCCCCGACGATCGGCAGTGCCTGGCCGCCGGCCCCCTCGAGTTCCTCGGCGGCGGTGTACACCGTGCCCGGCAGCTTGGGGTGCGGCTCGGCGGTTTTGGCGATCAGCGCGATGTTCGCGCCGTCCTGGGCGGCCCGCTTGGCGATGGCCAGGCCGATGCCGCGGCTGGCGCCCGAGATGAACATGGTTTTGCCCTGCAGGGACCTCTGGGTCATGGCGTCACATTAACCCCGCGGCGATCACCTGGTGCATAGGCCCGGAAATAGCCGGCTGATCCGGGCTGTTGACACAGCGGAAGAAGACAGTGTCGGTCGCAGCCCTTAGATTGGGACAGGGGGTCAGGTGTCAACGGCGGTGAGCCTCGTCGACGACGAGCAGTTAGCCGGGTACCTCGAGCGTCCGGTGTCGGAACCGGGCCCTTTTGGTGACATCGCGACAGAAGGGACTGTGCTGATCAAGATGCCCGACACTGATGGCGCGAGCGGAGTCGAGGCGGCGGATGCGGCCGGACCCACCGCGCCCGTGCGCTCCGAAGAGAACGACGAACAACTGACGGCACGTTTCGAGCGCGACGCCATTCCGCTGCTGGACCAGCTGTACGGCGGCGCCTTACGGATGACACGCAACCCGGCTGATGCCGAAGACCTGCTTCAGGAAACGATGGTCAAGGCCTACGCGGGCTTCCGGTCGTTTCGCGAAGGCACCAACCTCAAAGCTTGGCTGTATCGGATCCTGACCAACACCTACATCAACAGCTACCGCAAAAAGCAGCGGCAGCCGGCGCAGTATCCGACCGATGAGATCACCGACTGGCAGTTGGCCGCCACCGCCGAACACTCGTCGACCGGCCTGCGTTCGGCTGAGGTCGAAGCACTCGAGGCGCTGCCGGACACCGAGATCAAGGCGGCCTTGCAGGCGTTACCCGAAGATTTCCGGATGGCCGTCTACTACGCCGACGTGGAAGGTTTTCCCTACAAAGAAATCGCCGAGATCATGGACACGCCGATCGGAACGGTGATGTCGCGGCTGCACCGCGGCAGGCGTCAACTGCGCGGGTTGCTGGCCGACGTGGCCAAGGAGCGGGGCTTCACGCGCGGTGAGCAGGCGCCTGAGGAGGTGTCGTCGTGACTGAGTTTCCTGCGTCGCCTGGACCGGCCGAGGCGGCGGCCAACCAGTTGAAGGCCGATTGCGCAGACCTGATCGCCGAGGTTTGGAACTTGCTCGACGGTGAGTGCACCGCCGAAAAGCGAGAGAAACTGCGTGAGCACCTCGAGAAGTGCCCGCCGTGTCTGCGGCTTTACGGGCTCGAGGAGCGCATCAAAAGCTTGATCGCCATGAAGTGCCGGGGCGAGAAGGCGCCAGAAGGCCTGCGCGAGCGGTTGCGGGTGGAGATCAGCCGGACCACCATCATCCGCACGCAGGCCTCCCGGCCGTCCTGAGCGCTAAGCGTTGGGTCGCTTGCCGTGGTTGGCTTTGCTGTGCTTGCGGTCGCGCTTCTTCCGGCCACGCTTGGCCATAGTTGATCCTCCTTAGCGTCGGCACGCCAGTCTCGCACGAGTCCAGGTTCGGCGGCCAACTGCCTTAAACCACCGGCGGGCGCTGCCCTAGCGAGCGCGGTCGCGACGGCGCCGGCGTCACGCCACCCGGACCGGCCGCCTGCCCGGGCGCGACACCGTTGGCGTAACCCGACTGTGCCGGGGTCTGACCTGGTGTGACGCTGTTGGGGTAGCCGGGCTGTCCGGGGACCTGCCCCGGTGTGACGCTGTTGGGGTAACCGGGCTGTCCGGGGACCTGCCCCGGTGTGACGCTGTTGGGGTAACCGGGCTGTCCAGGTATCTGGCCCGGCGCCAAGCTGTTGGGATAGCCGGGTTGGCCGGGGACCTGCCCGGGCGTCAATCCGTTCGGGTAAGCAGGCTGTCCGGGTAACTGCCCCAGCGCGACACTGCCGGGATAACCGGGCAACCCGGGCGTTTGGCCGGGCGCCGGCGCGAGGGCGCCGCCGCCGGGCGTGCCCGGCATCAGCGAACTGCCGCCGGGCATGAAGGAACCCAGCAGGTTGTTCAGCGGTGCCAGCAAGGCGTTGGCGACGTCGACCGCCGCGCCGGGATTCGGCAACCCCGGAGCCGGAGCCGGGTCATCGGCGGGCACAGGTAACGCCGGCTGGGCAGCCGCCGCGCCGGCACCCAGGCCGATCACACCGGCGGCAGCTACCGCAAGCCCGAGCCCGCCAGCAGCCCGGGCCAACCTCCGGCGAGACTTCGAAACCTTAATTACGTTCTTTTTCAACAGAACTCCTTATCAACGCCGGCTTTCACCGCTGAGTCACAAGATCACTTTGGACACTCAAAGCACGTCTGTAACCTTGGTGTTCGAGAGTCACAGGGGAAACACGGCGTGATAACGGAACAAACTCTATAGGCTCCCTTACCAATCTTGCGGTTCGCTTAGATTCGCCACACGCGCTGCCCGCACGACGCTAGCTGACCGGAGCCGAGCAGTTGTGGTTCGATGAAGCGACCGGATTGCGTGACACGCCTGGGTGATGAACGGGGTGAGGATGGCCGAGGATGTGCGGGCCGAGATCGTAGCCAGCGTGCTCGAAGTCGTCGTCAACGAAGGTGATCAGATCAACGCCGGTGACACCGTGGTACTGCTCGAGTCGATGAAGATGGAAATCCCGGTCCTTGCTGAGGCCGCCGGCACGGTGAGCAAGGTCAGCGTAGCGGTGGGAGACGTCATCCAGGCAGGCGATCTCATCGCCGTGATCAGCTAACATTCGGCAGGCCTGCGCCTCTGCCGCAGCAAGCGATTCGGGGATAGCTCATGTCCACCCTCGGTGACCTGCTCGCCGAACACACGGTGTTGCCGGGTGACGCCGTAGAGCACCTGCACGCCGTGGTCGGCGAGTGGCAACTGCTGGCCGATCTCGCGTTCGCCGATTACCTGATGTGGGTGCGTCGCGACGACGGCGCACTGGTGTGTGTAGCCCAATGCCGGCCCAACACCGCGCCGACGGTCATCTTGCGGGACGCGGTCGGGACCGTGTATGCCGCTGAGCAGTTGCCGCTGGTTGCCGCGGCCTTCGAGTCGGGCGCCATCGGGCGGGAAACCCCCGACTTGCAACACGACCCGGCCGAGCGACCAGTTCCTCCCGTCGAAGCCGTACCGGTCCGCTACGGCGAGCGGGTCGTGGCGGTGCTGACCCATCAAACTGCCCTGGAAGCGCACCGCAAATCCAGCCCGCTGGAAACCGCGTACATCGACTGCGCCGCGGACCTCATGCACATGCTGTCCGAAGGAACCTTCCCCAACGTTGGTGACGTCGCGATGTCGCGGTCCAGCCCCCGCGCCGGGGACGGCTTCATCCGCCTCGACGGCAACGGTGTGGTCGTCTATGCCAGTCCCAATGCACTGTCGGCCTATCACCGGATGGGCTTGAGCTCGGAACTGGCGGGTCACAATCTCATCCGGGTCACCCGTCCGTTGATCTCAGACCCGTTCGAGGCGCAGGAGCTGGCCGAGCATGTCAGCGATTCGCTGGCAGGTGGATCGAGCATGCGGGTGGAAGTCGACGCCGGCGGGGCGACAGTGCTGCTGCGGACGCTGCCGTTGGTGGTGCGCGGGCAGGCCGCCGGCGCCGCGGTGCTCATCCGCGACGTGACCGAGGTCAAGCGCCGGGATCGTGCGCTGATGTCCAAGGACGCGACGATCCGCGAGATTCACCACCGCGTGAAGAACAACCTTCAGACGGTGGCGGCGCTGCTGCGGTTACAGGCCCGCCGGACGGCCAACGTCGAAGGGCGGGAAGCGCTGATCGAATCGGTGCGTCGGGTGTCGTCCATTGCGCTGGTTCACGACGCGCTGTCGATGTCGGTCGACGAGGAAGTCAACCTCGACGAGGTGATCGACCGGATCCTGCCGATCATGAACGACGTGGCGACGGTCGACACGCCGATCCGGATCAACCGCGTCGGAGCCCTGGGCGTCTTGGACTCCGACCGCGCGACGGCGCTGATCATGGTGATCACCGAGCTCGTCCAGAACGCCATCGAGCACGCGTTCGAACCGGCGGTGACGGGCGGTGCCGCGGGCTGCGGAGCAGGCTGTGTCACGATCCGCGCTGAACGGTCGGCTCGGTGGCTCGACTTGGTGGTCCATGACAACGGCCGCGGGCTGCCAGAGGGCTTCAGCCTCGACGCGTCCGACCGGCTCGGACTCCAGATTGTCCGAACATTGGTGTCCGCCGAGCTGGACGGATCCCTGCGCATGGAGGACGTCCCGGAAGGCGGCACCGACGTTGTGCTGCGGGTGCCGATCGGCCGGCGGGCTCGGCTGGTGCACTGACGGCCATTGACGGCCATTGACGGCTTTGCCGACGCCGTAAGAGGGGCTTACACAGTATTGCGGCCCCAACGATCCGTCGGGGCCGCAATACGCCGAGGCTGCGATCAGACTCCGGTGCGTGCTTTCGTCCTTGCATTGCGGCGCTTGAGCGCACGCCGCTCGTCTTCGCTCATTCCGCCCCACACGCCGGAGTCCTGTCCGGTGTTCAGTGCCCAGGACAGGCACTCGGTGGTCACCGGACAGCGATTACAGACGAGTTTCGCGTCAGCGATCTGGGCGAGTGCAGGCCCGCTGTTTCCCACCGGAAAGAACAGCTCGGGGTCCGCGTCGCGACAGACTGCTTTGTGGCGCCAATCCATACGTCGTTACTCCTAACTGTGTGCGCAGCAATGCGCACGAGCGATTTTGTTCGGCTGTTAACGCATGCACAACAAATGTTTCTGAACTGTTGCAAGCGATCTTTCGATCGTTTCACAGGCTCGACGGATGTCAATAGCGTGCGTTCCCGCGTGGGCAATGTCACTGTTGCGATCCGTTAGCAAAAGCCTTATTCCTTTGTACTACACTCTCCAGCCACCTGCGCCCTGGGCAATGTTCGTGCGGGTAATTAGCGCAGGTCAAAGCCTTTCTTTGGGGGTGGAGCGACCACCGGCAGCGCGTCAGGTACCGAGCGGAACGACATTCTCTCGCGCGGTCCGAGATAGTCGCCGTCGAACTGGCTGGCGATCGGCGGGCCCGTGCAGGTGACCTCCAGGCACGGCGCGTCGTCATCGCGGATGAGCTGTTCGCCTTCCAGCTTCGGCCGTTTCGCAAACATCTGCCGAACCAGTTTCAAGCTGGGGACCACCTTCAAGCTGGTCACACCGAACACTCCCAGGCCCGATTCGAAGGTGCAGCCGGGATTGGTCCACATCGGCCGGTTGTTCGAGTAGGTCCACGGGCTGGCGTTGGATACGAAGACGAAATGCACCCCGTGAACCGGGTCGCGGCCGGGTAAGTGCAGCGTCAGCCGCGGTTCTCGACGGGAATAGGCCACCGCGGCACGCGTCGCCGCGATGGTGTAACGCGTCGGCGTGACTTTGATGCCTTTCTCGCGCTGCTTTTCGACCGCGGCCACCGCTTCGGCGTCCACGCCCATGCCGGCGTTGAGCACCGACCACCGCTCGCCGCAGTCGATCACCCCGATCCGGCGCCAGGTCTGGCGGCGCCGGTAGTCGTCGAGCAACGCGATCAGCTGATTGGTGGCCTTGATCGGGTCCGGCACGATCCCCAGCGACCGGGCCACCACATTCGCCGAGCCACCCGGCACGATCGCCACCGCCGGAATGTGGCCGGTAGGCAGCTGACCCGGCGTGCCCAGCAGGCCGTTGACGACGTTGCTCACGGTGCCGTCGCCGCCGTGCACGACGATGACGTCGACGCCGTCCCGCGCGGCGGCTTGCGCGATTTCGCCGCCGTGCCCGCGGTGGGTCGTGTGCACCACGGTGAGCTGCAGGCGGCTCTTGAGCGCATTCGCCAACAAGTCCCGCCCGGCTGGGGTGGTGGAAGTGGCTGTGGGATTGACGATCAGCACGGCACGCATGACGCCCGAGCCTACTGATGAGACTGGTTACGCTGGCGGTATGAGTCCTCCGGCCAGCGTGCGTGTCGCCGGACTGATCGCGGCGGTCGAGGGTGCGACGGGACTGGTGGCGGCCGCGGTGCTCTTGGCGCGCGGAGTGGGTGGCGCTGACCAGCGGGTGGTCAACGGCTTCGGCACGGCGACTTTCTTCGTGGTGGCAGGCGGAGGTGTGCTCGCTGCCGGGGTAGCCCTGGCCGCCGGCAAGCCGTGGGGTCGCGGTCTGGTGGTATCCACCCAGCTGCTTTTGCTGCCGGTGGTTTGGTACCTCGCGGTCGGCTCGCACCGACCGGTATTCGGTGCGCCGGTGGCGATTGTGGCGGTGACCGCGTTGGGGCTGCTGTTCAGTCCAAGTTCGCTGCGTTGGGCCGCAAGCGGTCAGCGCAGCCCGGCCAGCCCGGCCAGCTCTGGGCCGGACACCCGGTAGGTGATCCACTCGCGCTGCGGGCGGCCACCGACCGAGTCGTATAGCGCGATGGCGTCGACGTTCCAGTCCAGCACCGCCCAGGACAGTCTGGTGAAGCCGCTGTCGAGGCACTCGCGGGCCAGCGTCGACAGCAGCAGCCGGGCCAGACCGCGACGGCGAAACGGTGGACGCACGTAGAGGTCCTCGAGATAGATACCAGCGACGCCGTCCCACGTCGAAAAACTCGGAAACCACAGCGCCATCGCGGCGATTCGGCCCGCTACGTCGACGACGTAGCCGCTCAATGCGACCGAGTCGCCGAACAGCGCAGTCCGGATCTGCGTTTCGGTGACCGTGCACAGGTGAGCGGCGCCTTCGAAGTCGGCCAGTTCATGAATCATCGCGGTGATGTCGGCGATGTCATCCTCCTGCGCCCGGCGGATCACTGCCCGACTTCCAGTGCGGTCAGGATCGTGGCGAATTTCGTTGTCGTTTCGTCGACTTCGGTGTCGGGATCGGACTCGGCGACGATTCCGCCACCGGCGTGGGCTAGCGCGGAGCAGCGGTCGGCGGCCAGTTGAGCTCCGCGGATCGACACCGCCCAGCGGCCGTCGCCGCGGGCGTCGCACCAGCCGACAGCTCCCGCGTAGAACCCGCGGTCACCTTCCAGATCGGCGATCACCTCACATGCCGCCTTGGTCGGCGTCCCGCCGACCGCAGGCGTCGGATGCAAAGCCAGCATCAACTCGACTGCGCTGGTGGACGATCGGCGTAGCCGTCCGCTGATGGGTGTGCTCAGATGCCAGAGCGTGGCGGTACGGCTCAGCTGCGGGCTCGCCGGGATCACCAGCTCGTCACACAACGGACGCAACGTCGTTAGCATCGCGTCGATCACAAGTTGATGCTCGTGACGGTCCTTGGCCGACCGGGCCAGCGCGGCGCCGGTCGCCCGGTCGAGATCCGGGTCGGGGTTGCGCGGTGCCGAGCCCGCGAACGGCTGACAAGTCACCCGCTCGCCGGCGCGGGAGACGAGCAGTTCCGGGGACGCCCCGACCAGAGCCGCGCCGCGGTAGCGGTCACCGGCTGGTGTCAGGTCGACCAGATAGCCGTACGCGGCCGGGTCGGCGGCCATCAGCCGGCGCAGCAATGCCCGGGCGTCGACCGGTCCGTCCGCAGCCAGTCGAAGTGCGCGGGCCAGCACCACCTTGTGCAGCGCGGTGCCCGGCTCAGTGAGGTGATCGCGGGCACGCCGGATCCGGGTGCGGTGTTCGTCGCGGCTGGGCTCCTCGGCGGCGATGCGCACCGCCGGTAGCGGCGTTTCGGTCCAGTCGGGCAGCGTGGCGCCGCGCCACACGCGGTGCGGCGCCCAGAGGGCGGCAGGTGCGTCCGCGTCGAACGGCAACGCCCCCACGATCATTTGCACCGCGGCTGAGCGGAGGTCCGCCGCGGCTGCCGCCACCTGCGAATAGGACTGGTCGGTCCCGTCGGCGACCAGGACCTCGTCCGGCGCGCACAGCACGAACGGTGGCTCGTCAGCCATGGCGGTTGCTGCTCAGATCAAGCGCGCCAGCTGGCGCGACCCGTGTTCAAAGCCGCACACCGCAATCCCACCGGCGGGCATCGCGACACGAATGCCTTCGGCCACTGGCAATTTCATCCACCGCACGATCACCGCCCGGGAGAAATGACCGTGGCCGACGAACACCACGTCGCGAGTCTCCAAGTTCCGCAACGCCAACGCGACGGCCGCGTCCGCGCGATCCCTGACTTGAGGGACGCTTTCGCCGTCGGCTGCACCGTGCGTCCAGATCAGCCAGTCCGGGGTCGACTCCCGGATCTGGGCGGTCGTCAGCCCCTCATAGGAGCCGTAATCCCACTCGGTGAGTTCCTCGGTGACTTCGTCGACATGCAGACCTGCGAGTTCGGCGGTGTCCACGGCGCGCCGGCGGGGACTGCTGATCACCAGTGGGTTGACCAGCTCGAGCTTCTTGATAGTCTCTGCGCTGGCCCGGGCCCGTTCTCTGCCCGCTTCGGTCAGATCGATCTCGGTACGCCCGGTGTGCTGGCCGGATTTCGACCATTCCGTCTCGCCGTGGCGCAGCAACAGTAGTCGGTGGTCCTCGACGCCCATGTACGCCGATTCTGCCGGACACTCCTGGTGATCGTCGCACGGGCATGGGCGGCGAGATGTCAGGATGGCGAGCGAAGCGATGAGGAGGAACGGCGCCTATGACTGAGCTGCGGGTACTGGCGGTGGCCAACCAAAAGGGCGGAGTGGCCAAGACGACCACGGTGGCCTCCTTGGGCGCTGCAATGGCCGATGAGGGACGCCGCGTGTTGTTGGTGGATCTCGACGCGCAGGGCTGTCTGACCTTTTCGCTCGGCCATGATCCCGACAAGCTGCCAGTGTCGGTGCATGACGTGCTGCTCGGGGACGTAGAGCCCAACGCGGCGCTGCTGCAGACGGCGGAGGGAATGACTCTGCTGCCCGCCAATATCGACCTGGCCGGCGCGGAGGCGATGCTGCTGATGCGGGCCGGCCGCGAGTATGCGCTCAAACGGGCGTTGACTAAGCTCACCGACCAGTTCGACGTGATGATCATCGACTGCCCACCGTCGCTGGGCGTGCTGACCCTCAACGGCCTCACGGCCGCCGACGAGGTCGTCGTACCGCTGCAATGTGAGACGTTGGCCCATCGCGGTGTCGGGCAATTTCTGCGCACAGTGACCGACGTCCAGCAGATCACCAACCCCAATCTGCGCCTGCTCGGCGCGTTGCCCACGCTCTACGACCCGCGCACCACCCACACCCGCGACGTGCTGCTCGACGTCGCCGACCGCTACGGTCTGCCGGTGCTGGCCCCGCCGATCCCACGCACGGTGCGCTTCGCCGAGGCCAGCGCGTCGGGCTCGTCGGTGCTGGCCGGCCGCAAGAACAAGGGCGCCCTGGCGTACAAGGAGTTGGCGCACGCGCTGCTCACGCACTGGAAATCAGGCAAGTCACTGCCGACTTTCGCGCCGGAGGTGTAGGGCTCCGGACAGGACCGATTAACCCAGGGCGACCAGGGTCTGACCGCGTTGCTCGAACACTTCTGACCCGGATACCGCGGGAATTACTTCCGCGGTCCCGGACGGGCGACTGACCGGGATGAGGCGTTCGTTGACACCGGTGAAAACGTCGTAGACCCCGATGCCGTCGGTAACCGGAACCAGCAGATGTCCGGCCATCAGGGCAGCGGGACCCAGCGGAACGCCCGGCCCAGTGCCGGTAATGGTGTAGCGGCAGGTCAGGTTCATCGCGTCGAACACCAGCACACTGTCGCCGGTCCACCAGGTCAGCACACTCCCCAGTCGAGACACCGCGCCGGGCTGCGAAGCGGGCCGGGGCAGCGGTGTGCTTGCCACCGTGGCGCCGGTGTCGTCCACGACGTCGACCCTGGGCTGTGGCGACGGCAGATAGAGCGCCGTGCTGGTCTCTGCGACCGCCAGCACCTGTGCACCAGAAGCCGCGTTGACGCCCGGCTCCTGGAAGTCGTGCTGCTCGGGTTCGTCGTCCTCCTTGCTGGGACGCACCAGCGCCAGCCGCAGGTCGTGCTGACGGGGACACTCCTCGAGCACCGACACCGCCGACGAACTGGCCGCGGCCGACAACAGCGTGCATCCGGTGTGCAGTTCCAGCGACGAGGGTTTCACGCGGGCGTCGGTCTCGCCGTAGGCAACCATCCGGACCAGGTCTGATCGCCACATCTCTAGGTGCGTCCGGCCCGCGGAAAGAACCGTCGTCCCATCGGAGGTGACGTCGACTTGCTTGTCGGCGTAGCTGCTGCGCGCCGGTCCGCGCCGTCCGGTCGACCCGTCGATGGTGCTGACCTGACCGCAACCCCGGTCGTCCCGATACACGGCGACGGCATAGCGGTATACCCAGGACACCGCGCACAAGTCGGTATCGCGCGCATAGCTCCACCGGGAAGCGCCGGTGGACGGGTCACGGCCGTCGACCCGGCGGTGGTCACCGGTGACGACCACACCGCCGACCACGACGGGTCTGCTGGTGGCGGCGCTGGCCGCGGTCCAGAGCTGGCGAAGGGTCGCCGGCACCTGGCGAGCCGGTACCGGGTTAGGTGCCGGTATCGCGGCGGGCCTGCTCACGGTGGCTCGGGCGTCGCTTGTCCACCAGATCAGCGCCGCAACAACGACGACTACCAGCACGATCGCCGCGGCGGCCACCAGATCCGCCGTGGTGCGGCGTTCAGGTTTGACCATCGGGCGGCGGCGCCGCGGTCAGTTGGCGTTCGCGGCGACGCCCGTTGCGGGCTGCGAGCGACGCCGCCGGCGGCGGCGGCCGTTGTGCGCAGCGTCGCCGGCGGCGACGCCGGGATTCCCCTCAGACACCGCATCGCCGCCGGCTGCCGCAGTGGTGGCGGGATGTCCGCTCGCCGCTTTGCCGCCGCGGGTGCGGCGGCGGGACCGGCTGTTCTGACGCGGTGCCGCCGAGGAGCTCTGCGGCTCACCGGCCGCCCGCTTGGCCTGCGGCGACCGCGGCTCACCGACCTTGCCGGTGACCTCGGCCGGGATGCCGAGCTCGGAGTACAGGTGGGGGGAACTGGAGTAGGTCTCGGTCGGGTCGGGGCAGCCGAGGTCCAATGCTTTATCGATCATCGCCCAACGGGCCAGCTCGTCCCAGTCCACTAGCGTGACCGCGACGCCGGTGCGGCCGGCGCGACCAGTGCGGCCGATGCGGTGCACGTAGGTTTTCTCGTCGTCCGGGCACTGGTAGTTGATCACGTGAGTGACACCTTCGACGTCGATGCCGCGGGCGGCGACGTCGGTGGCGACGAGTACGTCGATGCCGCCGGTCCGAAACGCTTTGAGGGCCTTCTCCCGGGCGATCTGGCCCAGGTCGCCGTGTACGGCGCCGACTGCGAAGCCGCGCTCGGCCAGTTCGTCGGCCACCTTTTGCGCGGTGCGCTTGGTGCGGGTGAAGACGATGGTGGCGCCGCGTTCACGAGCCTGCAGGACCCGGGTGACCAGTTCGACCTTGTCCAGCGCATGTGCCCGGTAGACGAACTGCGAGGTGGCGTCGTGAACCGCCGAGGATTGCGGTGCCTCGGCCCGGATGTGGGTGGGCTGATTCATGAAGGTGCGGGCCAAAGTGATGATCGGGCCGGGCATGGTCGCCGAGAACAGCATCGACTGCCGGTCGTCGGGGATCTGCCGCAGGATTCGCTCGATGTCGGGCAAGAAGCCGAGATCGAGCATCTCGTCGGCCTCGTCGAGGACCAGCACCGACAGGCCGCCCAGCCGCAGGTGACCCTGCTGAGCCAGGTCGAGCAGTCGCCCGGGGGTTCCCACCACGACGTCGGCGCCGGCGCGCAGCGCCTCGATCTGGGGTTCATAGGGGCGTCCGCCGTAGATGGACACCACCGAGAGCCGTCGCTCGCCGGCAGTTCCGGCGGTCAGGTACTTGGCCGCTCCGGCCAGGTCATCGAAAACCTGCAGGCACAACTCGCGGGTGGGCACCACCACCAGGGCGCGGGGGGTGCCGTCGAGTGGCCGCTTGCCGTCGGTGATGCGCTGCAGCAGCGGCACGCCGAAGGCGAGGGTCTTGCCCATTCCGGTGCGGGCCTGACCGATCAGGTCGTCGCCGTCCAGCGCCAGGGGCAAGGTGAGTTCTTGGATGGCGAAGGGGTGTTCAATGCCCCGCTCGTCGAGCGACCGGACTATTTCGTCGCGAACGCCGAGCTGGGCAAAGTTGAGTGGATGTGGATTGAGGATGGGGGACATGCGTGGGCAATGAGCCTTTCGGTGTCAGGTGCGGTCGATCTCGTCGCGGTTTCGTCGAGTTCCTGCGCGCACGAGTCCTGACTCCGAATACGTCGCCGCTTCGCGGGCCCCGCTCCGCCTGGGGCGGCGGGCCAACTGCGTGCACGCACACATTCAGGTAGCCAACGAGCGACTACCTGCTACCAGCATAGCTGGTCGGCCGGTGCGCCCGCTGGCAGCGCCACGCCCAGCGGGTCACCCTGCCCACGCCTAGAGTGATGTTCATGACTTCGCGTCCGGCTGGCGACCAGGTGGCCGCAGCGTCGGCGCCAGACGGGGCCGCGGACCATCCCGGCGTCACCAAACTTCTCACCCTGCTGGCCTACGGTGAGATCGCTGCGTTCTACCGGCTCACCGACGAGGCCCGCATGGCGCCCAACCTGCGCGGACGGATCTCGATGGCGCGGATGGCCGCCGCCGAGATGGGTCACTACGACGTGCTGCGCGAGGCCTTGGAACGCCGCGGTGTCGACGTCGTGGCGGCCATAGCGAAGTTCGCACCGGTGATCGACAACTACCACCGCTTGACCACGCCGAGCACGTGGCTGGAGGCGCTGGTCAAAACCTATGTCGGTGACGCACTCGCGGCCGACTTCTACCTGGCGATCGCCGACGGGCTGCCCGACGAAGTAGCCGATGTCATCCGCGAGACGCTGTCGCAGACCGGCCACTCGCAGTTCGTCGTCGCCGAAGTTCGCACGGCGGTGAACAACAGCGCCCGCCAACGCAGTCGTCTGGCGTTGTGGTCTCGTCGGCTACTCGGCGAAGCCATCACTCAGGCCCAATACGTGCTGGCCGATCACGACGACCTGGTCGGGTTGGTGTTATCGGGCACCGCGGGACTGCCGCAGCTGGCCGAATTCTTTGAACGCCTGCAGCGCACCCATAGCGAACGGATGCGCGAACTCGGGCTGGCCTAGGTGTACTGACCGACTATTGGGTGCAGGTCGCGAGCATCGCGTTGGTCGTCGAGGCGACGACCAACTGGCCCTGGGCGTTGGTGATGGCGCAGTCGAGGTGGCCGCCCAGGCTGGTGGCGATCACAGACTTGAGCTGCACGCCCGGCCCCATGACGATGGTCTTCGACCACGGCAGCGACACGTTGAAGTCGGTGTGGGGCAGGCCGTGGCCATCGGTGTAGACGATGCTGACGAAGTCGAGGAGCTGCTTGGTGCCGGTGACTCGGTACACGATCGTGCGGGGATCGAGTACCGGTACGGACGACGGGGAAGTCTGCGGCGCGGTGGGCGCCGCCGTCGTGGTCGGCAGCGCGCTCGGCGGCGCCACCGTCGTCATTGTTTCGCGGGGCAGCGGGGGCCTCGGCGGTAGCGCCGTCGGATGAGGCGGTCGCGGCGGGGCTGTCATGCTCCTGGTCGGCGCGGGCCCTACCGTAGCCGAGGTCGATGTGCTGTCTCCGCCGTTGACGATCAGCGCCGTGGCGAGCAGCGCGAGCGCCAGCACGCCGGCGGCGACGAGGGCAACCGAGCGCCAGCGGTTTTCGCGCGCCCCGGAATAGTCGTCGACGTCGGCGAACGGGTCGTCGTCGGGGTAGTCCTCGACGTCCGAGTCGAAGTGATGCGTGGTGCTGATGATACTCATGTTATCTCTGTGACAAGGGGGCCGCAGCACTCGTGGAGGTGTGTCGGGCGCTGTTCGCTTAGGGCGAGCGGCCGGTCAAGCTGCGGCGTCACCGCGTCCATTAGCCTGCTTGCTGAGAGGACCGCGAGTGAAGTCGAACGGAGGAAGCCGGCGTGGAGGTCAAAATCGGTATTACGGACAGCCCTCGTGAGCTGGTGTTCAACAGCCAGCAGACACCCGCCGAAGTCGAGAAGCAGGTCGCCGCGGCGTTCGCCGAGGGCGCGGGTCTACTGGGCCTCACCGACGAGAGAGGTCGCCGGTACCTGATTCACGGCGCGAAGATCGCCTATGTGGAGATCGGCCAGGCCGACGGGCGCCGGGTGGGCTTCGGTATCAGCGCGGAGTCGGCTAAGACCGGGTAAGCGGCACATGTGACAGACCGCCCCAGGCGAAGTAGACGGTGCCATCGACGGCGTCTTCCTTAGTGATCGGACGGTCGCTGTCCAGCCAGTACCGGGCGCAGTCGACGCTGATCCCCACCAGGCCCACCGCGACCATTCTCGCGCGATGCGGGTCCAATCCGGAGTCGGCGCTGATCAAGTCGAAGACCGCGTCGATGCAGGCTTCAGTGGCCACCCGCACCTGCGCGGCGACCTGCGGTTCTGTCACGTTGTCGTTCTCGAATATCAGCCGGTAGCCCTGACCGTCCTGCTCGATGAAGTCGAAGAACGCCTGGACCGCGGCGCGCAAACGCTGACGGTTGTCTGTAGTGGTGCGCAGCGCCTGCCGGACGCCGGATACGAGGTTGTCCACGTGCCGCGCCAGTACCGCCAGATACAGCTCGAGCTTGCTGGTGAAGTGCTGGTAAAGCACGGGTTTGCTGACCCCTGCGCGTTCGGCGATCTCATCCATTCCGGCCGCGTGATAACCGCGGTCGACGAAGATCTCGCTGGCGGCGAAGAGCAACTGACCGCGGCGCTCGTTACGGGGCATCCGATTACCGCGCCGATTTGACGTGCCGGTGCCGTCTGCCGATCGGTCACTGCGCGGTTTGGCGCCAATTCTCGTGGACGCCCTTGCCAGATCGCTGCTCATCAGTTCCCCATTCGCTACGTAGCCGCATCCGCGGCCCGGTCGCGCGCAGCTCGTCGGTCCGACACTACTATCTCGGACGCTGTCATCACCTGGTTGCTGACGTTATTGACATGGTTGCACCGCCCATCGGGCGCGTTGAGAGTCACAGCTAGGGGCAGCTGTGCCATCCTTGATGCCGTGACTTCTCCGCCGCGGCGTGTGCACGGCGTCGGACAGGTGCCGGTGTTGCGTGACGACTGGCGGGAGCCCCTGCGCGCACAGCGCGACCCGCTCGCCTGGGGTGCCGACGGCCGCCCGCGCGCCAACAGGGAGGACCGCCGCCGCTGGCGTAAACAAACGTGGCTGGGCCGGTTCGTGTCGACCTACGGCTGGCGGGCCTATGCGCTGCCGGTGCTGGCGGTGCTGACCGTGGTGGTGGTCTACCAGACGGCAACAGGGACCAGCGCGCCTGCGTCGACCCCGAAGGCTGCGGTGCAGGAGCCGCCGACCATCGGAGTAAGAGGCACTTCGATCATCGACGCGCCACCGCGCGGGCTGACCGCGTTCGACGCCAATCTGCCCACCGGCCTGCTGCCCGAAGGTGGACCGATCAGCCCGGCCGGCTATAAGACCTGGCATGTCGTGCCGGGCGCGACCCCACAGGTCGGTCAAGGTACTGCCAAGGTCTTCAAGTACAGCGTCGAGGTCGAAGACGGTGTGGACACCTCGGGGTTCGGTGGTGACGACGCTTTCGTTCGGATGGTCGACCAGACACTGGCTAACCCCAAGAGCTGGACACACGACCCGCAGTTCGCCTTCATCCGCGTCGACAGCGGCGTTCCCGATTTCCGGGTGTCGCTCAGCTCGCCGATGACGGTGCGGGAGGGCTGTGGCTACGAGATCCCGCTCGAGACGTCCTGTTACAACCCGGTTTTCGGCGCGACCTCGCAGCCGCGGGTCTTCATCAACGAAGCCCGCTGGGTGCGCGGAGCGGTGCCGTTCGAGGGCGACCTCGGCTCTTACCGCCAGTATCTGGTCAACCACGAGGTCGGCCACGCCATCGGCTATCAGCGCCACGCGCCGTGCGACCAGCAAGGCGCCCTGGCCCCGATCATGATGCAGCAGACCTTCTCGACGTCCAACGACGACGAGGCCAGGTTCGACCCGCAATGGGTCAAACCGGACGGCAAGACGTGCCGATTCAACCCCTGGCCCAATCCGATCGCTTGACCGGCAATCAGGCTTTCTCGGTGGGGAAGTAAAGCTGGCCGCTGGTCGTTGATGGGAGTCGATTGCCGTCGCAGCGCACAGCTGATGTGATGGATTCAAGCCGACGGACGTCAGAACCGTGGAACGAGGAGATTTCGGTGTCGACATCGTTGCCGCCGCTGGTGGAGCCCGCTGCCGAGCTCACCCGGGAGGAGGTCGCCCGCTACAGCCGTCACCTCATCATCCCCGATGTCGGCGTAGACGGGCAGAAGCGGCTGAAGAACGCCCGCGTGCTGGTCATTGGTGCCGGCGGACTGGGTTCGCCCGCGCTGCTGTATCTGGCCGCCGCCGGTGTGGGCACCATCGGCGTCGTCGACTTCGATGTCGTTGACGAGTCAAACCTGCAGCGTCAGATCATCCACGGCGTCGCCGACATCGGCCGGTCCAAGGCGGAGTCCGCCCGCGACTCGATCGCCGCAATCAATCCACTGGTGCAGGTGCGGTTGCATGAGTTGAGGCTGGAGCCGGACAACGCCGTGGACTTGTTCGAGCAGTACGACCTGATTCTGGACGGCACCGACAACTTCGCGACGCGGTATCTGGTCAACGACGCCGCAGTGCTGGCCGGCAAGCCCTATGTGTGGGGGTCGATCTACCGCTTCGAAGGCCAAGTCTCAGTGTTTTGGGAGGACGCGCCCGACGGCCGCGGCCTCAACTATCGCGACCTGTACCCGGAGCCGCCGCCACCCGGGATGGTGCCCTCCTGCGCCGAGGGCGGTGTGCTGGGCATCTTGTGCGCGTCGATCGCGTCGGTGATGGGTACCGAGGCCATCAAATTGATCACCGGCATCGGCGAACCGTTGCTCGGCCGCCTGATGATCTATGACGCTCTGGAGATGACTTACCGGACGGTGAAGGTTCGCAAAGACCCGTCCACGCCGAAGATCACCGAGCTGATCGACTACGAAAGCTTCTGCGGGACTGTCTCCGACGAGGCTGCCGAAGCGTCGGCCGATTCGTCGATCACACCGCGCGAGCTGCGTGAGCTGCTGGACTCCGGCCGGAAGGTCGCCTTGATCGATGTGCGGGAACCGGTGGAATGGGACATCAACCACATCGCCGGGGCACAGCTGATCCCGAAGGGATCGATCAGTTCGGGTGAGGCGTTGGCCAAAGTGCCGCAGGACCGGACTCCGGTGCTGTACTGCAAGACTGGCGTGCGGTCGGCAGAAGCGCTGGCGGAGCTGAAAAAGGCCGGGTTCTCCAATGCGGTGCACCTGCAGGGCGGGATAGTCGCGTGGGCCAAACAGGTGCAGCCCGACATGGTGATGTACTAGCGGAGCAGCGAAGCACCGCACCGTTACGCTGACCGTGTGACCCTGGAGCCGCCGCCTCAACACCTGTTGGCGGCGTTCGGGCTCAGCGACGTGCGGCCGGTGCCGCTCGGTGCCGGCTGGGAAGGTGGCTGGCGGTGCGGGGAAGTGGTGTTGTCGCTGGTCGCTGATCACGCGCGCGCTGCCTGGTCGGCGCGAGTGCGCGAGACCCTGTTCGTCGACGGCGTCCGGCTGGCCAGGCCGGTCCGCTCGACCGACGGCCGGTACGTCGTCTCCGGCTGGCGGGCGGACACATTCGTGGCCGGCACCCCCGAGCCGCGGCACGACGAGGTGGTTTCGGCCGCGATCCGGCTGCACGAGGCCACCGGCAAGCTCGAGCGGCCTCGTTTCCTTACTCAGGGCCCGACGGCACCGTGGGCCGATGTTGACGTCTTCATCGCCGCCGACCGCGCTGCATGGGAGGAGCGTCCGCTGCACTCGGTGGTGCCGGGAACGTCGGCGGCACCCGCCACGGCTGATGCAAAGCGGTCGGTCGACCTGATTGACCAGTTGGCGGCGCTGCGCAAGCCGACCAAGAGCCCGAATCAGTTGGTGCACGGTGACCTGTACGGCACTGTGCTGTTTGCCGGTACCGCCGCGCCGGGAATCACCGACATCACGCCGTATTGGCGGCCCGCGTCTTGGGCTGCGGGGGTAGTGGTCGTGGACGCGTTGTCCTGGGGTGAGGCCGATGACGGTCTCATCGAACGCTGGGACGCGCTTCCTGAGTGGCCGCAGATGTTGTTGCGTGCGTTAATGTTTCGACTCGCGGTCCACGCGCTCCACCCCCGCTCCACCGCGGCGGCCTTTCCGGGACTTGCACGCACCGCGGCCCTGGTGCGGCTCGTTCTCTAACGCACCTCGGTAGAGAACCGGTGGCGGACCTCCTGCAGCGCGATCCTGCCGTCGGTAGCCAAAACTCCTTCAGCGCGTAACAATTCGAATTGCCGACGGGTCAGGTGTGCCGCCGGCCGACCGGATGCGGTGATGACGCGGTGCCAGGGCAGGTCCGCCGAGTCTGTCCGCATGATCCAGCCGACGATCCGGGGGCTGGAAAGGCCTGCGGCGGTGGCGATGTCACCGTAAGTCGCGACCCGGCCGGCCGGGATGCCGGCCACCAGTGCGCGCACTTGCTCAACTTGTTCGTCGGTGATCGGTGCCACGATCAGTTAAGGTGCTCGCGTATCACCGCGGCCACTTCAGCGGGCCGCGCCTGCGCCACCATGTGATCGCATGCCAGGCTCAGTAAGCGGAAGTCGGCGCCAAGTCGCTCCTGCAGGCCATCGATCAGGTCGTCGGTGACATAGGGCGGCGATGTCCATTCGGCGCGCAACAGCGTCGTCGGTGTTCCCGGTGGTGGCAATACCACTGCTCTGGCAAGCTCGCTCCAATACGACACCATCGCTGGCAGGCTGACCCGCCATCGGAAGCGGCCCTTCGGCATTGCGACGAGATGTTCCTCTAGTTCGTCGTCAAGGAGGGCGGGGTCCACGTCGGCCCAGGCGCCGGTTGCCTTCTCCGCTCTGGCTTCCTCGACGTCCGGGTAGTCCGGAGAGGCCAGCATCGCGTCGGCGATCTCAGCCATCCATGCGCCGTTCAAGCCGACCGCCGGATCAAGCAACACCAGTCCATTCACCAGCTCCGGATGGGTCGCCACCAGATGGAGGGCCACTGCGCCGCCGAACGAATGGCCGACGACCAGCACTGCGGCTTCGGCCTGCTCCTTGAGCAATGCCGCCAGTGCGCTGACGTTAGCGTCGATGGTCCACGGCGCTGCCCATGAGGACCTGCCGTGCCCCAATAGATCTGGTGCCGCCATAGGAATTTCGGGTAGGTGTTCGGCGGCGAAGCGTTGCCAGCGCTGCCCGTGCCCGGTCAATCCGTGGATGGCGAGCACCTGCACCGGTCGCGACGGACCGAAACGGTGGACATGAAGGGCGCTGCTCACGCGCCGGCGGCCGTCTTGACAGGATGTGAACTCGCTGCGGCTTGATCACTGCGGGACACGGCGTGACCGGCGGGTGTCATGTTGGAAGAATCTTCCTTCCTGACGTCGGCCCGGATCCGTTTGCCGCCGAAGGTCGATCGGCCTTCAGCTTGGCATTGTCCAACTGCAACTGAGCATTGTCCGACTGGAGTCGGGTGTTCCGGATCTCCAGGTCCAGTATTCGGGCAATGCCTGCGAGGTTGACGCCCTGGTCGACGAGTTCGGTGATCTGCTTTAGTCGGTCGAGGTCGTCGTCGCTGTAGCGTCGGGTGCCGCCGGCGGTCCGGAATGGGGTAAGCAACCCCCAACGCTCATAGAGCCGCAGTGTCTGCGGTCCGACGCCGGACAACTCGGCAGCCACCGAGATGCCGTACACGCCGCGGGCGGACCGCGGATCGGACTCGCCGGTCACTTCTGTTCTCCATCTGAAACAGGGTCTCGGAGGAACATACCACGAAGTACGGATTTCCTGGTGCGGTGGGCACAGGACTTCTATGGCTAATCGCGAAAAAATCTTTGCAGCGACTTGCAGATCTGTGCCGGAGATGCTATTAATTATCTCTGTCAACAGACACAAGTTCGTCTCTAACGGAGGTGAAACATGGTGCTGATGCGTACAGACCCGTTCCGTGACCTCGACCGCTTGACCCAACAGGTGCTCGGTACCGCAGCCCGACCCGCAGTGATGCCGCTGGATGCTTGGCGTGACGGCGAGCGGTTCATCGTCGAGCTCGATTTGCCTGGTGTACAAGCGGATTCGCTTGACATCGACGTCGAGCGCAACGTGCTGACGGTCCGCGCTGAACGCCCGGCTCTGGACCAGAGCCGGGAGATGGTGTCCGCGGAGCGGCCGCGCGGCGTGTTCAGCCGGCAGCTGTTCTTGGGCGACAACCTGGACACCGACAAAATCGAGGCCGACTACCACGACGGGGTCCTGCGGCTCACGATTCCGGTGGCCGAACGGGCCAAGCCTCGTCGCATCGAGATCAGCCACAACGGCGATCGCACACCGATCGACGCCTGACGACTCGGGCGAAAACCTCGATGACGTGAAGGTGTCTACATCGAGGAGGTGATGCGTCGACGGTCTCAACGCACGCGGTGACTCTCGTGCCGTCCACGAAGGTCGCTAAACCTCGTGACCTCGGGGACTCCACGAAGGTCATCGACCGGGCGGGTGCCTGCAGGTGTGGGCACCCGCCCCGCTCCGTTGGTGCAAAAAGAATTTTCCCGGTGCTGAAAAATGATGGACCCTTACGCAGTGCTCGACGTGTCGCCTACGGCGACGCCGGCCGAGATAACCCATGCATACCGCCGCAAACTGCGTACGCACCACCCCGACACACGTTCTCAAGCGTCGCCTGCTGGCGCCGATGAACGGCTCCGCGACATCGTTGCCGCTTACGCGGTGTTGCGCGACCCGAAGCGCCGCGCCGAGTACGACCGCACCCTCGAGCTCACTGCCCATCCCAATCTTCAGAGCAGCGGCTCGATCCACGTCCAGGTCAACCGCTGCGACGACCCCGGCGGCCGCCCGCCGCTATGGGCCGGACCGGTCCGCTGGCGTCGCTGACCAGACATGACGGACCTGTCGGACCCCCGTGGTGTCATGCCGTCATGGCATACCGCTGGGGTACCGAGACTCGTGCCGTGTTCGACTCGGCTGCACGAGGCCGCCTGCGCATCGTCGGTGGACCGGGCACGGGCAAAAGCACCTTGCTGATCGACGCCGCAGCGGCTCAGATCGCCGGCGGCGTTGATCCGCAGTCCGTGCTGCTGCTGACCGGCACCGGCAAGATGCAAGTGCAAGCACGCAGCGCCCTGACGACGAAGTTGCTGCGCGCAAGCGCCGATGTGTCGTGCCGCGCCGTCATCCGCGAGCCGCTGGTGCGTAGCGTGCACAGCTATGCCTTCGCGGTGCTGCGGCTGGCTGCTCAACGCGCTGGTGATCCGCCGCCGAGACTGATCACCAGCGCCGAACAAGACGCCGTCATCCGGGAACTGCTCGCCGGCGACCTGCGGGATACGGCGCTCGAGAAATGGCCGGAACAACTGCGACCGGCTCTGGGTACCACGGGCTTCGCCACAGAGCTGCGCGATCTGCTGACCCGGTGCGCCGAGCGTGGCGTCGACCCGCCGCAGCTGCAGCGGTTGGGCCGGCTGCACGGACGGCCGGAATGGACCGCCGCCGGCCAGTTCGCCCGGCAGTATGAACAGGTCATGTCGCTGAGATCGGCGGCGGGAATGGCGGCTCCGCAAGCGACGGTGCCGGCTCTCGGAGCAGCTGAACTCGTCGGCGCTGCACTCGACGCCTTCGCCGCCGACCCGGCGTTGTTGGCAGCAGAACGCAAGCGCATCAGGTTACTGCTCGTCGACGACGCCCAGCAGCTCGACCCGCAGGCGGCCCATCTGATCCGGGTACTGGCCGCCAGTGCCGACCTCACTTTGATCGCCGGTGACCGCAACCAGGCGGTGTTCGGCTTTCGCGGTGCAGAGCCGGCCGCGTTGCTCGACGACGACACAGCGGAGATAGTGCTGACGCAGTCGCACCGCTGCGCTGCAGCCATCGCGCTCGCCGTCAACGCCGCCACGCACCGGCTCGCGGGCGCAGCCGGCACCGACATCACCGGAGCCGACGGTGTCGTCGGATCTGTGGCAACGCGGCTGGCCGCGTCCGCGCACGCGGAGGCGACGGTGATCGCCGACGAACTGCGCCGCGCGCACCTGATCGACGGCGTGCCGTGGTCGCAGATGGCGGTCATCGTGCGGTCGATGCCGCACGTCGGCGCCGGGCTGGCGCAGGCGCTGTCCAGATCAGGCGTGCCCGTCGTCGCGGCGGCTATCGGCGGTGCGCTGTCCGAGCACCCCGCAGTGCGGGCACTGTTGACGGTGCTGGCGGCCACGGCAAACGGGTTGAACGGCGATCAAGCGCTCACCTTGTTGACCGGGCCGATCGGTCGGGTGGATCCGATCACCCTTCGTCAGCTTCGTCGCGCACTGCGCCGCGCTGCGTCAGTCCGCACGACACCAGCTTCGGAGGATCCGCTGATTGCGGAGTTGACTGCAAACACCTTGGTTCGGCTACCGGCCGTGCAGGCCCGACCGGTACGTCGGCTGCGCGCTGTGCTGTCGGCGGCTGCCCGCGCGCACCGCGAAGGCCAAGACCCGCGTTACACGCTGTGGCAAGCCTGGCAGCGCTCGGGGCTGCAACGCCGCTGGCTGGCCGCCAGCGTCCAGGGCGGCCCGGCAGGCGCCCGCGCTGACCGGGACCTGGCCGCGGTAACGGCGTTGTTCGACGTCACCGATCAATTCGTGTCGCGCAACGCGGGCGCCTCGGTGCGCGGGCTCATTGATTACGTCGCCACACTCCAACTGCCCGTCTCCGGCGCCGAAGCGACGTCGACCGAGCAGGTTCGGGTGCTCACCCCGCATGCTGCGCTGGGGCAGCAGTGGGACCTGGTTGTCATCGCGGGTCTCCAGGAAGGTCTGTGGCCCAACACGATTCCACGCGGCGGCGTGCTGGGCACCCAGCGACTGCTCGACGTTGTCGACGGGGTCGCCGAGGTTGCGTCGTTGCGCGCGCCGTTGCTCGCCGAAGAGCGACGCCTGCTCGTGACGGCGCTGGGGCGCGCCCGCCACCGGCTGCTGGTGACAGCAGTCGACGGGGAAACCGCGGCGTCGGGGACAGCGGCGGAGCTGCCGTCGGGACTCTTCTTCGAGATCACGCCGTCGGACTGTGGCGACGCAACCACGGCTGCCGCGCAACCGGTGTCAACGCCGCGGCTGTTGTCCGGGCCGGCGGTGGTCGGCCGGCTCCGCAGCCTGGTGTGCGCGCCGAACGGCGTGGTTGACGACGGCGTCCGCCGTGACGCCGCGACGCAGTTGGCACGACTGGCCAGGGCCGGGGTGCCGGGCGCCGACCCTGCCGAGTGGTATGGCATGACACCGGTCAGCACAACTGCGCCGTTGTGGCACAGCGAGGATCAGGTGGTCACGCTGACCCCGTCGAGCCTGCAGACGTTGACTGATTGCCCGCTGCGGTGGCTGGCCGAACGCCATGGTTGTGCCGGCACGCCGGATCTGCGGTCGGCAACCGGTTCGGTACTGCACGCATTGATCGCCGACCCGACCCGAAGCGAATCGGAGCTGCTGGCCGCATTGGAGCGGGCCTGGAAGCAGCTGCCGTTCGAAGCACACTGGTTCTCCGCCAATGAACTGGCGCGATATCGCGCCATGATTCAGGCTTTCGTCGGATGGCGGGCCCAGACCCGCCGCGAGCTGACCGAAGTGGGCGTGGAGGTCGACGCTGACGGCGTCGTCGCCGTCCCGTCAGGAAGCGGTCCCAAAGTGCGACTACGCGGGCGGGCGGACCGCGTCGAGCGCGACGCCGCCGGCCGGCTGGTCGTCGTCGACGTCAAGACAGGCAAAACGCCGGTCAGCAAAGACGACGCCCAGCGGCATGCGCAGTTGGCGATGTATCAGCTTGCGATAGCCGAGGGCTTACTCTCGCACGGCGACGAGCCCGGTGGCGCGCGCCTGGTCTATCTGGGCAAAACCGGCAGCGGTGGTGCCACCGAACGGGAACAAGATCCGTTGACGCCGACGGCGCGCGAGGACTGGCGTGCGGCTCTGCAGCGTGCCGCGGCCGCCACGGCGGGACCTGAGTTTGCCGCCCGCATCAACGACGGCTGCGTGCACTGCCCGATGCGTCCGAGCTGTCCGGCACACGGCGGCGGGGGAGGACAGGCAACATGACATCGACGGAGCCGCGCTACAGTCCGGCTGAGCTCGCCGACGCGCTGGGCATCTTCCCGCCGACGGCTGAGCAGGCCGCCGTCATCGCCGCGCCGCCCGGGCCGTTGGTCGTCATCGCCGGAGCGGGTGCGGGCAAAACCGAAACGATGGCTGCTCGGGTGGTGTGGCTGGTCGCCAACGGCTTCGCACGCCCGGACCAGGTGCTGGGTCTCACGTTCACCCGCAAAGCCGCCGGCCAGCTGCTGCGCCGGGTCCGGTCCCGGCTGGGCCGGTTGGCCGGTGCCGGCCTGGCGTTCGACGCCTCCGACGGACCTGTTCAGACGCCGACGGTGAGCACCTATCACGCCTTCGCCGGGCAACTGCTGCGCGAGCACGGCGTTCTGCTCGGCGTGGAGCCTGAGACCCGGTTGCTCAGCGAGACCGAGTCCTGGCAGCTGGCGTTCGACGTCGTCAACGGCTACCGCGCTGAACTGCGCACAGACAAGAATCCGGCCACAGTGACGTCGATGGTGTTGCGGCTGTCGGGTCAGCTCGCCGAACACCTCGTCGACACCGGCCAGCTCCGCGACACCCATCTAGAGCTCGAACGGCTCATCGTCAATCTGCCGCCCGGGCCTTACCAGCGTGAGCGGGGCCCCAATCAGTGGTTGCTGCGGCTATTGACCGCCCAGTGCGAACGCGCTGAGCTGGTGCCGTTGATCGACGCGCTACACCAACGGATGCGCACCGAAAAACTGATGGACTTCGGCCTACAGATGGCGTCGGCGGCGCAGCTGGCGGCGCGGTTTTCTCAGGTGGGAGCGCAGGTGCGGGAACGCTACCGGGTGGTGCTGCTCGACGAGTACCAAGACACCGGCTACGCGCAGCGTGTCGCGTTGTCGGCGTTGTTCGGCGGTGGCGTCGACGACGGGTTGGCGCTGACCGCCGTCGGTGACCCGATTCAGTCGATCTACGGCTGGCGCGGCGCCGCGGCCACTAATCTGCCGCGGTTCGCCACCGACTTCCCACGGTCGGACGGCACCCCGGCACCGGTCCTGCAGTTGCCAACCAGCTGGCGCAACCCGCCGCGGGTGTTGCAACTGGCTAACGCGGTGTCCGCGGAGGCGCGTCGCCGCTCAGTGGCAGTGCAAGCCCTGCGCTCACGCCCGCACGCCCCGCCAGGCACCGTCCGCTGCGCCCTGCTCGCTGACGTGCAGGCCGAGCGGGAGTGGGTTGCCGATCATTTGGCGGACCGATATCGGCACGCCCGCGCCGATGGTGTCGCTCCGCCTACCGCTGCTGTGTTGGTGCGGCGCAACGCTGATGCCGCGCCGATAGCTGAAACGCTGCGGGCGCGGGGCATACCTGTCGAGGTGGTCGGCCTGGCCGGGTTGCTGTCCATCCCCGAGGTCGCCGACGTCGTCGCGATGCTGCGGTTGGTCGCTGACCCGACGGCTGGTGCGGCCGCACTGTGGGTGCTGACCGGTCCGCGCTGGCGGCTCGGCGCGCGAGACGTCGCAGCGTTATGGCGGCGCGCCGTCGCGCTGCACGGCGACGGTGACACCGACGACAGCATGCCTGATGCCGACATGGCATCCCTGGCCGACGCAATCGCCGACCCGGGACCCGCCGCCGCGTATTCAGACGCGGGATTTCGGCGCATCACCGCGCTGGCCGACGAACTGGCCGCGCTGCGCGGGCATCTCGATCATGCCCTGCCAGACTTCGTCGCCGAGGTACGCCGGGTGATGCGCATCGACTGCGAAGTCCGAGCCAAATGTCCCGGCCGGGACGCGGCGTCCGCGGGTTGGACGGGCGCTGAGCACCTCGACGCATTCGCCGACGTTGTCGGTGCCTACGCGCAGCGCGCCGCCACCTCGGCCGGCCGGGCACCGGCATCGGTAGCTGGTCTGCTGGCCTATCTCGACGTCGCCACCGTGGTGGAACACGGCTTACCGCCTGCTCAACTGGCCGTGGCACAGAACCGGGTTCAGGTGCTGACCGTGCACGCAGCGAAAGGGTTGGAGTGGCAGGTCGTGGCGGTGCCGCACCTGTCGAAAGGTGTCTTTCCGTCGACCGCATCCAACCGCAGCTGGCTCACCGACGCCGCCGACCTTCCGCCACTGCTGCGCGGCGACCGCGCCTCGACAGCAACACCGGGTGTGCCGGTGCTCGACACCTCCGCTGTCACCAATCGAAAACAACTGTCGGACACGATCTTTGCGCACCGCCGTCAGCTCGACCAGCGTCGTCTCGATGAAGAGCGCCGATTGCTCTACGTCGCGATCACCCGCGCCGAGGACACCTTGCTGGTGTCCGGCTACCACTGGGGGACGAGCGGATTGAAAGCCCGCGGCCCATCGGACTTCTTGGGCGAACTGAAAGACTGCATCGACGCTTCCCGGGCTGCCGGCCAGCCTTGTGGAGTGGTGGAACAGTGGGCGCCGGCACCGGCTGACGGTGAGCGCAACCCGCTGCGCAACGACATGACCGAAGCGGTCTGGCCGGTCGATCCACTGGGCACCCGCCGCGGTGACATCGAGCGGGGGGCCGCGCTGGTTACCGCGGCGATCTCCACCGACCCGTCGACCGCGCGAGCGGTTGCCGACCCGGAGGGCTGGGTGGCCGACGTCGATGCGCTGCTCGCCGAACACGAACGCGCTGCCCAGCAGAAGCCGACCGGCACGCCGGCGCTGCCCGGTCAGTTGTCGGTCAGCGGGCTGGTCGAACTGGCCCGCGACCCGGCCAAGGCCGTGCAACGGCTGGCCCGCCGGTTGCCTGCCCGGCCCGACCCGCAGGCATTGCTAGGCAACGCGTTTCACGACTGGATTCAACGGTTCTACGGTGCCGAGCAGTTGATCGACCTGGCCGATCTGCCCGGCGCTGCAGACACCGACAGCACCGACCTCGACCGCGAGCAACTGGCGGTGCTGCAGGCGGCGTTCGGCGAGTCGCGCTGGGCGGCCCGCACGCCCGTCGCGGTCGAGGTGCCCTTCGAGATGGCCATCGGCGACACGGTGGTGCGGGGCCGCATCGACGCCGTGTTCGCCGACCCGGACGGCGGGTCGACAGTCGTGGACTGGAAGACCGGTGAACGCCCGAAAGGGCCGGAAGCCGCCCGTCAGGCCGCTATTCAGCTCGGCGTGTACCGGCTGGCCTGGGCGGCGTTACAAGGCTGCCCGGCCAGCCAAGTGCGCACCGTCTTTCACTACGTACGCAGCGGCGTCACCGTCGTCCCGGACACGCTGCCTGGGCCGGATGAGTTGGCCCGGCTACTGGACCGGACGAAGTGCGAAAGTGTTGCTGGGTAGTTGGCGGCGACCCGCTTCGCCCGGCCTTCAGTCGCGCTCGCGATCGCCGCTGGGTAATCGGCGGCGACCCGCTTCGCCCGGCCTTCAGCCGCGCTCGCGATCGCCGCTGGGTAATCGGCGGCGACCCGCTTCGCCCGGCCTTCAGCCGCGCTCGCGATCGCCTAGGCGGTACGTCGTACTTTGAGGGCCGCGGTGATCATCGGGATCTGCAACGGTAGGCGGGCCAGGGCGGCGATTCGCCACGGCCACGACCGCGGCCACCACAGTCGCACCATGTTGCAGTTGCCCGGGAAGACACCGATGAACAGCGTGGCGGCGGCGAGCGCCGCCGCTCTGCGGGTGCTTGGTATGAGCAGCAGCGTTCCGACGCTGATCTCGGCGACCCCTGAGACGTAGGTGTAAGTCCGCGGGCTTCCGGGGAGTTCGGCGGGAATTATCGAGTCGAAGGGTTTCGGTGCCAGGAAGTGCACCGACCCCACGCCGATCAACATCGCTGCCAGCCGATAGGCGGTGATTCGGCCGGCGCGGCGTGCTTCCAGTGCTGTGATGGCGGTCATGGTTACATATTGTCGTGCGCCTGGTTGAGCCGACGACGAGTGGGCGGATTTAACTGGCGGCGGCGGCGCGGCCTCGACGAGAGGTTGACCGCACGGCCCGACTACGAACTCGTCGGCGTGCTGCGCATCCCGGAAAGCCATATCAGCCCTGCGCGGGCGATCTGGCGACGCGTGGCTGTCGCCATGGCCGCGTTGTTGATAGCGGTGGCCACCGTCTATCTCGACCGCGGCGGCTACATAGACATTCGGAATCAGCCGCTGTCATTTTTGGACTGCGTGTACTTCGCGACGGTCTCCTTGACCACCACCGGTTACGGCGACATCACTCCGATCACCGAGTCCGCGCGGTTGATCAACATCTTGATCATCACGCCGCTGCGCATCTTGTTCCTAGTGGTGTTGGTCGGGACGACCCTTCAGGTGCTCACCGAGCGCTCGCGGCAGGCGTGGAAGATTCAGCGTTGGAGGACCAGAGTGCGCAACCACACGGTCGTGGTCGGCTACGGCACCAAGGGTAAGACGGCGGTTGTCGCCGTACTCAGCGACGCAGCTGGCCCGACGGACATCGTCGTCGTCGACACCGACCAGGCGGCCCTCGACCATGCGTCGTCGGGGGGGCTGGTCACCGTGCGCGGTGACGGAACGAGATCCGATGTGCTGCGGTTGGCCGGCGCGCAGCGGGCGGCCTCGATCATCGTCGCCACGGGACGCGACGACACCGCCGCCCTGGTGACGTTGACGGCCCGAGAAGTCGCCCCGGAAGCCAAGATAGTGGCGGCCATCCGTGAGGCGGAAAATCAGCATCTGCTGCAGCAGTCCGGAGCCGACTCGGTGGTGGTCTCGTCCGAGACGGCCGGCCGGCTGCTCGGTATCGCCACGACGACGCCTACCGTCGTGCAGATGATCGAGGATCTGCTGACCCCGGAGGCCGGGTTCGCGATCGCCGAACGTGAGGTCGATCAGGCAGAGGTCGGCGGCTCGCCGCGGCATCTGCGCGACATTGTGCTCGGCGTGGTCCGCGAGGGCCGGCTGCTGCGTGTCGATGCGCCGGAAGCTGATGCGATCGAAGCGGGCGATCGGCTGCTGTACGTCCACAGCGTGGGTACTTAGCGTGGCGATCGCAAGCGCGGCGACGCCGGGCGCGGCGGGTCGCCACCAGAAAGGCGTGGCGATCGCCAGCGCGGCGAAGCCGGGCGCGGCGGGTCGCCACCAGAAAGGGCAAGCGCGTGGACTTCCAGCTGCAGAACATTCCACTGCTGTCCCGGGTCGGTGCCGACCGGGCCGATCAGTTGCGCACCGATGTCGAGGCCGCCGCAGCGGGTTGGGCCAAAGCGGTGCTGTTGCGGGTGGACGCGCGCAATCAGGTGCTGGTCGCCGACGGCCGGGTGGTGCTCGGCGCGGCGATCGAACTGGCCGATCAGCCGCCGCCGGAGGCGGTCTTCCTGGGGCGTCTTGATGACGGCCGGCACGTGTGGGCGATCCGGGGGCCGCTGCCTACACCCGTGGACACCAATGCCAAAGCCGATGTCGTCGACCTGCGTCGAGGAGGTCAGCGGTTGGACGACATCAGCGCCCAACTGGTGTCATCGGCAACCGCACTGCTCAATTGGCACGACAACGCACGGTTTAGCGCCGTCGACGGGTCGCCGACCAAACCGGTCCGGCACGGTTGGGCGCGGCTCAACCCGCTGACCGGTCACGAAGAATTCCCGCGAATCGACCCGGCGGTGATTTGCCTGGTCCACGATGGCGGTGACCGTGTTGTGCTGGCCCGGCAGACGGTTTGGCCGCAACGGATGTTCTCGCTGCTGGCCGGATTCGTCGAAGCGGGCGAATCATTCGAATTGTGCGTCGTGCGGGAGATCCGCGAAGAAATCGGCTTGACCGTGCGCGACGTCCGCTACCTGGGTAGCCAACCCTGGCCGTTCCCGCGCTCCCTGATGGTCGGCTTCCATGCGATCGCCGACTCGACCGAACCCTTCTCGTTCAATGACGGCGAGATCGCCGAGGCGGCATGGTTCACCCGCGACGAGGTGCGTGCCGCCCTTGCCGTCGGCGACTGGACCAGCGGCTCGAACTCGCCATTGCTTTTGCCGGGGTCCATTTCGATCGCCCGACAGATCATCGAGTCGTGGGTGATCTCGGCCTGAACGAGCTCGGGTCAACTGGTCAGGTCGGCCAGCTTCGCCTTGATCTCCGCCGCGCTTGGGTTGGTCAGGGTCGAGCCGTCGGCGAACTTGACGGTCGGAACCGTGTGGTTTCCGCCGTTGACCGAGCCGACGAACTCCGCGGCCGCCGCATCGTGTTCGATGTCGACCTCGTCATAGTCAATCCCGGCGCTCTTCAGAACCGTCTTGAGTCGATGGCAGTACCCACACCAGGTCGTCGTGTACATCGTGAGCGCAGCATTAGTCATGGTGCTTCCAACGTAACCGGTGGGTTCGGTATTGCCGTTCCGGGACTCCATGGCGTGGCGCTGCGCCGGGATTGTCGGGCACCGCTGCCAAGATGGACGTCATGCCGGTGACCGTCGACCCTTTGATCGCCGGCTTGGACGACGAGCAGCGCGAGGCGGTGTTGGCGCCCCGCGGGCCGGTGTGCGTACTCGCCGGCGCCGGCACCGGTAAGACCAGGACAATCACCCACCGCATCGCTCATCTCGTCGCCACCGGCCATGTGGCCGCCGGGCAGGTGCTCGCGGTGACGTTCACCCAGCGTGCTGCGGGGGAGATGCGTGCCCGGCTGCGGGTACTGAGCGCGGGTGCACAGGGCGGGGTCGGCGCGGTGCAGGCGATGACTTTTCACGCCGCCGCACACCGCCAGCTGCGGTACTTCTGGCCGCGACTGGTCGGCGACAGCGGCTGGCAGCTGCTGGACAGCAAATTCCCGGTGGTCGCGCGCGCGGCGACCCGCGCCGGACTGCAACTGAGCACCGACGACGTGCGGGATCTCGCCGGCGAGATCGAATGGGCCAAGGCATCGTTGATCACCCCCGAGCAGTACCCGGCTGCGGTGGCCGAGGTGGGCCGGGACATCCCATTGGACGCGGCCAAGGCGGCCGGGGTCTATGCAACCTACGAAACGCTCAAGTCGCGGGCTGACGGGGTCACCCTGCTGGATTTCGACGACCTGCTGCTGCACACGGCGGCCGCGATCGAGAACGACACCTCGGTGGCCGACGAGTTCCGCGACCGGTACCGCTGCTTCGTCGTTGACGAATATCAGGACGTCACACCGCTGCAGCAGCGGGTGCTGTCGGCATGGCTGGGCGGTCGGGACGACCTCACCGTCGTCGGCGACGCCAACCAGACCATTTATTCGTTCACGGGGGCTTCGCCGCGCTACCTGCTGGACTTCTCGCGGCGCTTTCCCGACGCCGCCGTGGTGCGGTTGGAGCGCGACTACCGGTCCACCCCGCAGGTCGTGTCGCTGGCCAACCGGGTGATCGCTGCCGCCCGGGGCCGGGTGGCCGGCAGCAAACTGCACCTGATCGGTCAGCGCGACCCGGGCCCCAGCCCGTCGTTTCAGGAGTATCCCGATGAAGTCGCCGAGGCGGCCGGGGTGGCTGCGTCGATCTCTCAGCTCATCGCCTCCGGCACGGCGCCGGCCGAAATCGCAATTCTCTATCGCATTAACGCGCAGTCCGAGGTGTATGAGGAGGCGTTGACCGAGGCCGGTATCCCATATCAGGTCCGCGGCGGCGAGGGATTTTTCAGTCGCCAGGAGATCAGACAGGCACTGCTTGCGTTGCGACGGGCGGCTGACCGCGATGTGTCCGGAGACCTGCCGGGGTTGGTACGTGAGGTTTTGGAACCGTTGGGACTGACGGCGCAGCCACCGGTCGGTGTGCGGGCCCGGGAACGCTGGGAGGCGCTCACCTCGCTGGTCGAACTGGTCGACGACGAGGTGGCGCAACGTCCCCAGCTGGATCTGCCCGCTTTGCTGGCCGAGCTTCGGGTGCGTGCCGACTCCCGCCACCCTCCGGTGGTCCAGGGGGTGACGCTGGCGTCCTTGCACGCTGCGAAGGGTCTGGAATGGGATGCGGTGTTCCTGGTGGGTGTGGCCGACGGGACGCTGCCGATCTCGCACGCACTGGCTCACGGGGCTGACAGCGAACCGGTGGAGGAGGAACGCCGGCTGCTGTACGTCGGAATCACCAGAGCCCGAATGAGGTTGGCGCTCAGTTGGGCGTTGGCTCGCAACCCCGGCGGACGGCAGAGCCGCAAGCCGTCGCGGTTCCTCAACGGTATCGCCCCGCAGACACAGGCGGCCCCGACGCCGGACCGGGCGCGGCGTAAGCGGACCGGGTCGCGCTGCCGGGTGTGCAACAACCTGCTGACCACGCCGGCCGCAGTGATGTTGCGCCGATGCGAAAGTTGTGCGGCCGACATCGACGACGAGTTGTTGCTGCAGCTCAAGGACTGGCGGCTGTGCACGGCCAAGGAACTCAACGTGCCGGCCTTCGTCGTGTTCACCGACAACACGCTGATAGCGATCGCCGAATTGTTGCCCACCGACGACGCGCAACTCGTCGCCATCCCCGGGATCGGCGCACGCAAGCTCGAGCAGTACGGGCCGGACATTCTGCGGCTGGTCCGCGACCGCAGCGTCAGCACCTGACGGATTTCAATCGCCGACGAGAAAATCGGTTGTCGCGTCCCGTCGCCGCCATCTACGCTCAGTCCGACGTGACGTCGTTGGTCTTGCTACCCACGAGAGGAGGTCGGCGATGATGGTCGGCCACTTTCCTTGTGGGTGCGCGGTCGGCACCTGCCATGCCACCGCCGCAGCCGCCGCGATGACGGCAGCTCATCGCTGCCGCATCGTCGCCGCGATCGACGCGTCTGTGGATCAAGGGTTCAGCTGAGCCCGAACCGGTAATCCGCCCCGGCCACGGACCCGAAGTGAGCAGGTCCGTGGCCAATTGCTTTCTGCACTGTTAGCACCTGGTCCGGACCTTAAGAAGAAAGTTCATCGACCAGGAAGCAGGTGAGGAAAGGACATGTCCCTTTCTAGCGGCGACCTACTGCGCGCGGCGCTGCCGCGCTTGCCATCACCGAGCCTGATGCTGCCTTGTCGCATGGCCGAGCCCGACCTGTGGTTCTCCGACGACCCGGGCGAACTGCAATACGCCAAGGCGCTGTGCGCGGAATGCCCCGTGCGGTCACAGTGCCTGGCCGCGGCGCTCGATCGCGCAGAACCATGGGGCGTGTGGGGCGGCGAAATATTCGACCAAGGCTCGGTCATCGGACAAAAGCGGGCCCGCGGACGTCCGCGCAAGACGTCGGTGGCTGCTTAGCCTGATGGGGGCGCCCCGCTTCGCCCGGCTTTGAAGCCGCGCTCGCGATCGCCGCGAGCCGCTCAGACCGGCTCAGATACCGCCGCGCCGGGTTCGACGAAGCCGGGGACCAGTTCCTCCGAAAGAGCCTTGATCGGCACATGTGCGTCCAACTGGCACAGGATCGCGCCGACTGAGGCGATCACCCGCATGGGTATGGCCAGCTTCACCGGCAAGTCGAGCTGGCGAGCCGTCTTGATCTGCGCCACCGACCGGTCGATCTGACCCACCGTCATCTTCTGCAGCCACTTGCGGGTGTAGTGGAAAACCTCGACCTCCACCGGTTCCACGTACTGGCGCAGCATCTCTTCGATCTCGCGTACCGACACCTGCTGACCCTTCTGGATGAAGCCGGCTTTCTCCATCGTCGGCAGCAGCATGTCGTAGTTCTTCTCGCGCGCGTAGCGCATCGTCAAGCCCAGTTCGATCGGGAAACCACCGGGCAGCGGCGCGACCGCGCCGAAGTCGATGACACCCAGCCGGCCATCGGGCAGCAGCATGAAGTTCCCGGGGTGAGCGTCGCCATGCATCATCTGCACCCGGCGCGGTGCATCGAAGGTGAGTTCGGTTAGCCGGGTACCAATCAAGTCGCGGTGCTCGGTGGTGCCGTTGCGGATGATTTGCGCCATCGACAAGCCGTCGATCCACTCCTGAATCACGACTTTCGGTGCGCTGGCAACGATGTGCGGCACCGCGAAGTGCGGATGATCCTGGTAGGCCGTGGCGAAAGCGCGCTGGTTGTCGGCCTCCAGCCGGTAGTCCAGCTCCATCTCGGTGCGTTGCACCAGTTCGTCGACGACGCCCTGCACGTCGGCCCCCGGCGCAAGCTGCCTGAGCACGCTCACCATGCGCTGCATCGTCTTCAGGTCCGCGCGCAGCGCCTCGTCGGCGCCGGGGTACTGAATCTTGACCGCGACTTCGCGGCCGTCCGACCACACCGCTTTGTGCACTTGTCCGATGCTGGCCGACGCCACCGGGGTGTCGTCGAACGAGCTCAACCGGCTGCGCCACTTGGTGCCCAGCTGGGCGTCGAGCACCCGGTGGACCTTGTGGACGGGTAGTGGTGGTGCATCTTTCTGCAGCTTGGTCAGCGCTTCTCGGTAGGGTTCGCCGAATTCATCGGGTATGGCGGCTTCCATCACTGACAGCGCCTGGCCCACCTTCATCGCGCCGCCCTTGAGCTCACCGAGCACAGAGAACAGCTGATTGGCCGCCTTCTCCATCAGCTCGGCGTTGACTTCGTCCCTCGATTTGCCGGTCAGCCGTTTACCGAGCCCGAGCGCTGCCCTCCCGGCGATGCCGACGGGCAGGCTGGCCAACTTCGCATTGCGTGCGGCCCGCCCCCGTTTGATGTCTGCCACCACTCCATCATCCATTACGGTTCGGCCGCGACTTGGGACGATCGTCTCATCAAGGCTTTCAGCACGAACATAGCGGATGCTTGCTCCACTGGCGCGCGACGATCGAGCCGGCATGCAGGTCGAATTCCAGGGTGGCGTTCAGCGCGGTCGGCGGGCCAGGGGGGTCAGCTGCTGCGCCGCGCACCGCTCCGATCACCCGGTGCACCTGGCTGAGCGCCAGCGCGGTGGTGGCCAGCAAGGTGGCCCGGTCGGCGGTGCCGACGGTGTCGCGCAGTTGAGCGGCCAACGCCGGCCACGCCGGGTCGCGATCCTTGCGGTGCAGATCGGCACATTCCAGGCAGCTCGTTACGCCCGGGATGACCAGCGGTCCTACCAAGCCGGTGCCGTCGCGCACCCGGACCGGCAGATGCGGGATGCCCTCGGCGCGCAGATCGCGCAACATCCGGGGGTCAACTACCAGGTAGTCGGACAGCACGACCAGATCGGTGGTCGCCGTCGACGCCGCGGCGTGCGGCTGACTGCTGTGCTTGACCCGGGCGCCCGAGCAGCGCAGTGCGTCGACGAGCAGCTCCGACAGCGGGCCGCGGCCGTGCACCCGGATCGACGGTGATCGGCCCGTTCGTTGTGGCGCGGCGCGGCTGGCGACACCGGCGTCCACCAACTGAGCGAGCAGGTCGGCCAACTCGGCGGCGTCGGCCAGTCCTTGGTCGGTGGCGGCGCGCTGCAGCTCGCTCAACCCGGCCCAGGACCGCATCGTGCGGAGTAGCCCGGCCAGACCGGCAGCGGTCAGGCCGCGGGGCGGGCGCACCACCACCGCGCGTCGTGGGTCCCAGCCCACCTGGACGGCGCCGTCGGGGCGCAGTAACACCGGCATGGCGGGGTTGAGGGCATAACGCGGAGCCGGCGAAGCAAGTGTTGGGGCCTCATGCAGCATCTGGGCACTGTGCCACCATTGGCGGCTGCCGGGTTACTCAGCTATCCACAGCTCCGCCCGGCCCGTCAGCGCCGGAACCGGCAGCTGCTGGCTGCGCTAGTTGCCGTTTACTAGCAAAACTGCAGATCCACCGACCACTGTCCATACGCCCGACCTGCGGCGCCGTCATGCGCGGGCCCGACTCTCGGATTCCAGAAGGACACCTTGAACGGCCCGCCCAGACTGGCGTTGGCGTCACGGATAGTGCCGGTCCCGCCGACGGCTGGGTAAAAGTCGTTCCAGCTAATCGACTGGAGGGCTGGCGGGGTACGCGGTGTGCAGCGAGCCTGCACTTGGTTGTAGATAGCCGTTATTGCCTGTTCGGCATCGGACTGGTCGCCGACCCCTGCCTGCGCCGAACCAGCGCAGGCGATACCCGCCGCCAGGACGGCGGGTATCAGCACTGCTGCTTTGAACACTGAACCTCCTCAGAACTGCAGAGGGCATCACGGGCAGAGGAAGGTATGTGCGGCATAGACGATGTTGCTAGCTGCGGCCCGATCCGCGATGCTCTCAAGGCTCGACTGAGTGGCCTGCCCGGCGCACACCGCCCGGCCCTGAGCCAGCAGCCACTCCGAGGTGTACCCGCAGTTCGGATTGGCCGGGGCACAGTTGGTCCCGGCCCCTTGAACCTCGCCGTGACTGATCATGTACTGGTCGTACAGAGTTTGGGGTGAGTCTGCCTGTGTCACCGGGGCACAGGCGATGCCCACCGTCAGGGTAGGCGCAACCATCAGGGCCGCGCCTACCGCCGCGATAAATGCGGCTCTCATCTCGGTACGACCGTCCCGTCTGCCTCACGCCAGACGTTGGGGTCACAAGAGGTGCCATTAATGATGCCATCAAAGGTCGGCGGTTGTGCGGCGACCTCATTACAGGGTTTGCAGCCGTTGGGTAGATACTTGTAGTACGTGCACGGTGTGAAGGCGGGCTTTTTGTTGCATTGCGCTTGACTTTCTTGGTCCATCTCGGCGCAGGGTGTCCCAGCACGGGCCACCGCTATGCCGATTGTTGTCAGCGGCGTTAACGGCGCAAAGACCGTGACCGCAGTCACCGTGAAGGCGGCCAGCGCCGTTGCGGCCCTCATGGTGCACCATTGTGTCTGTCGCCGCAGATTGCGGCTGCGGCCGGGTGGAGTCCCTGACACTCTGGGTACGGGCTTCCAACTGTAGTATCTGGTCCGCAACTAGACGCGATTCCACACTGATGCTGGTTTTGTTCCATCTGCAGACAATGCTGGTACTCCGCATTCGCACTTGCTGCATATGGCCCGCTCATAACGGCCTCACTCGGTGGCGGACAGAGCGGTCCCGCCTGCGCCACACCGCCAGATGTCAGCACCGACAACGGTGCGAACGCTATGACGGCTGCCGCAGCTAGCGGCTCCGCCCGTTTGATGATCTTCATTTGAATCCTTTCTCTTGTCCGTTGAAGATGTTTCCTAGGCGCGCCCCTTTTGCAATCAGGCGGCGGAATTTAAGGCACTGTGCAGAAACGGCGGGGGCTGGCTGTCCCGACTGCGCTGGGTGATTTACTGCGGCGAGAGGCCGCGATCTTGAGGACTAGGGCCGTTCAGGGCGTAGTGCGACACTCGCCGAAGGACGCGAGCGTGGCGACACTGGCTACCGCTGCTGCGATCTTCATAGGTCACACCTCCTTCGCTATGCTGCCCCCGAAGTTTGTTGACCTCGAACAAATCATGACATGATTTTGGCTGTAAACAACCGCTTCGTTAAATTCAGGCGGTGCCATTTTTTAACGGCGGCGACCGTCCTAAATATTGACGCTGCTGCTCTTTTTCGAAAAACTTCGATTGCTCAACTTTTATCGGCTGACCAGCGCAACCGCATGAGTAGTCGACTACTCGTATCCCAAGGCGTGGCGGCGCTTACCACTCCCCCATGTGGCGCAGTGAACGGCTAGAACAGGAATGAATTATTCCGCCTTGCCTAGGTCACCAAAAGGGCTCCTAGTAAATGAGAGTGCCAAGTGGTCGCCCTGGCGGGGGATCAAGCTCGACCTAATCCGCCAACGCATCCAGCGACAGACCCTGGGCCGGCGCGGGCACACCCGCGACCCACTCCACGGAATCCGACGCATCGCCCGAACTCGCCGGCAACTGCTCTCCACCCGCCAAATGACCGCCGGAACAGCGTTTTCGACGCCGACGAACACCTCAGCGTCAAAGTCGCCTGGTTGATCTATCAGAAGATCGTCGCCATCTACGCCGATGCAAACCGCCATCGCGGCAAGAAAGCCATGACGGCGCTGATCGAGTCGATCCCCGCGCGCATGCCCGCCGAACTCGAAGAGATCGCCAGCTCGGCCGCACCCTATGGCGCCGCAGGACCGACATCGTGGCCTTCTTCGATCACCACGCTTCCAACGGTTCGCCAAAGCCATCTTCGGCCGCTTGGAAGCCCTGCGCCGCAACGCCCTCGGATTCGACAACCTCACCCACTACCGATGGGCGCTCACTACTGCACAGCGGCGCCTTGAACCAACTCGTCACTGCACTCTGAATTACGAAGAGCCGGCTAATCGCCTTCGTCGGGTAGCGGCGTCTCTGGCGTACCACGGCCACAACGCGGGTCTTTCTCGTGATTAGTCAAGAACTTGAACGCAATTCGGGTTGAAAAGGTTCGCTGGTCTAGTACAGTAGCCTGTCGCCTACGGCGTGCTCGGTTTTTCCGTCCCCAGAGCAGCGCTCAGGCCGTCCATGCAGCCCTGCATCCAGTCCTTCTGCCCGTCGTTGGTGAACTGGCTTTGTAAATACTGGCGTCGAAAGTCTTGCGAGCAAGCGAACCCTTCGAAAATGTGTTCTTGATCCCCCCGGTACCTACGTGGTGATTTCCCCACTCGTAACCCTGGTTGTAGGCGGAGCTGTGGCCGCCTGAAGGCGCCGGGCCGGACGGCCCGCTAGCGGCGGTGCCGATCATCACGACCACGACAAAGCGGCCAGCCCGACCCCTGCGGCGAATACGATCTTGGCATTGCGTGACATTCCTGACCAGAAGCTGCGAAGCTTTTCCCAGGCGGATCGAGCCGTGGTACCGGGGGCGGGGGTGACCTCGGGCGGAGGGGTGTCTGTCCGCCATCGCTGACCATCCCAATACTTCATCTGGCCGGGCTTGCCGTTCGGGTCTGGGTACCACCCTGCGGGTGGCTGAGGCGTTGATGCGCTCATCTCATTCGTCATCGATCGGAACCCTTCGTCGGCGCAGCGCCCCCGCGGTTCCTCCGCCCTATGCCAATCTTCGCATTGAGTGATGTAGGTCACAAGGTATTGGTAAATCAGCCCAGCTAGTGCTACACCAGGCAGCTCGTTACGCCCGGGATGACCAGCGGTCCTACCAAGCCGGTGCCGTCGCGCACCCGGACCGGCAGATGCGGGATGCCCTCGGCGCGCAGATCGCGCAACATCCGGGGTCAACTATCAGGTAGTCGGACAGCACGACCAGATCGGTGGTCGCCGTCGACGCCGCGGCGTGCGGCTGACTGCTGTGCTTGACCCGGGCGCCCGAGCAGCGCAGTGCGTCGACGAGCAGCTCCGACAGCGGGCCGCGGCCGTGCACCCGGATCGACGGTGACCGGCCAGCGCGTTGTGGCGCGGCGCGGCTGGCGACACCGGCGTCCACCAACTGAGCGAGCAGGTCGACCAACTCGGCGGCGTCAGCCAGTCCTTGGTCGGTGGCGGCGCGCTGCAGCTCGCTCAGCCCGGCCCAGGACCGCATCGAGCGCAGCAGCCCGGCCAGACCCGCAGCGGTCAGGCCGCGCGGCGGACGCACCATGACCGCTCGGCGCGGATCCCACCCCACCTGGACAGCGCCGTCGGGCCGCAGCAGCACTGGCATCGCCGGGTTCAGCGCATACCGCGGGGCCGGCTGGGAAAGGGTTTGCGCCTCAAGCAACATCTCGGCACTGTGCCACCATGTGGCATGCCGAGTGGCTCAGTTATCC